>NZ_JOEY01000019.1 GCF_000718165.1 Streptomyces fulvoviolaceus
TCCCGTTCCCGGACCACGGACACGATCCGTGCCGCCGGACCGCGGAGCGAACGCGGGCAACCAGAACGCCCAACACCGTTCGGAGCGTTCGGCTGAGCACGAATCCTGGCAACAGGACTCACCCCCACTCAGCCTTTAGGAACGGTAGTGCCCGGCACCCGGCTGGACGGCGAACTCGGCGTTCGGGAACACGTCGGCGGCGCGGCGGGCCAGGGCGGGGCGCGGGCCTCCGTCGAGTTCGCCGGCGAGGACGAGAACCGGGGCGGTCAGCCGGGCGAGGGCGGTGCGGGTCGTGGGTGGGTCGTAGGCGCCGTCGGAGCCGTAGACGTCGCCGGCCGCGTCGTTGAACTGCTCGTCGGCGCGGGCCTCGTGTTCCTCGGCCGCCTTGTCCCAGCGGCCGTGGAAGAAGGGCGCGAACACCGGGTCGAAGTCGCCCGTCCCGGCCAGCCAGGCCTCGAACGCGGGGAATGCCTCCGCGAACCAGGGCTCGCCCTGCCCCAGCCACGCCGCGGCCAACCGGTCCTCGGCCGTGGGCTGCATGCCCAGCGCCCACGGATTGGCGGTGACCAGCACCAGCCGCCGCACCCGTTGCGGGTACCGGGCCGCGTACAGCATCGCGAGACTGCCGCCAGCCGAGTGCGCGAGCAGATCCATGTGGTCGAGCCCCATGTGGTCCCGCCACACCTCCACGTCGTCCACCAGCCGGTCACAGCGGTACGTCGCCGGTTCCGCCGGCACCGCGGAGTCACCGGTACCGCGCACGTCGAGCAGAGCAAGCCGGCGGTGTGCGGAGAGTCCGCCCAGGTCTCCGAGGTAGGCGGAAGCCCGCATGGGACCGCCCGGCAGGACGATCAGCGGCGTGCCCTCGCCCCTGACCGATAGGCGAGTTCGGTCCCGTCGGACGCAGTGAAGGTCGGCATGGTGCCGATCCTGACCGCCGGCCGCTGCCGCCGCAACGGACTTCTCGCAGCCGGCGGTGCTCTGCGCGGCGCCACGAACAGAAAGTGCGAGCAGCCCCCTTGCCTCAGCCATCGTCGACTGGATTACTGATCCCCAGTACCCAGACCGAATGATCGGTCGCCCGGAATGGTGCGGTTGGTGAGGAGGACGTCCCGATGGCGGATGCGACGGAGCTGCTGGACGCGGGGGAACGGCTGGACGCCGAGGCGCTGCGGGCGCTGCAGCTGGAGCGGTTGCGGGCCTCGCTGCGGCACGCGTACGCGCACGTGCCCTTCTATCGGGAGTCCTTCGACAAGGCGGGTGTCCGGCCCGACGACTGCCGGACCCTCGCCGACCTGGCCCGCTTCCCCTTCACCACCAAGGCGGACCTGCGCGAGAACTATCCGTACGGGATGTTCGCCGTGCCCCGGGACCGCATCCGCCGTATCCACGCGTCCAGCGGCACCACCGGCCGCCCCACCGTGGTCGGCTACACCGACAACGACGTGTCCCTGTGGTCCGACATGGTGGCCCGCTCCCTCCGCGCGGCGGGCGGGCGGCCCGGCGACACGGTGCATGTGGCGTACGGATACGGGCTGTTCACCGGTGGGCTCGGGGCCCACTACGGCGCCGAACGACTCGGCTGTACGGTCATCCCCGCGTCCGGCGGCATGACGGCCCGCCAGGTCCAGCTGATCCAGGACCTCGAGCCCGGAATCATCATGGTGACGCCGTCGTACATGCTGACGATCCTCGACGAGTTCGAGCGGCAGGGCGTCGACCCTCGCGGCACCTCCCTGCGCGTGGGTGTCTTCGGTGCCGAGCCCTGGACCGAGGAGATGCGGCGGGAGATCGAGGAGCGGTTCGCTATCGACGCCGTCGACATATACGGGCTGTCGGAGGTGATCGGCCCGGGGGTCGCGCAGGAGTGCGTGGAGACCAAGGACGGGTTGCATGTGTGGGAAGACCATTTCTTCCCCGAGGTCGTCGACCCGATCACCGGTGAGGTGCTGCCGGACGGTGAGAAGGGGGAGCTGGTCTTCACCTCGCTCACCAAGGAGGCGATGCCGATCGTCCGCTACCGGACGCGGGACCTGACGCGACTGCTTCCGGGCACGGCCCGCGTGTTCCGGCGGATGGAGAAGGTGACCGGCCGCAGCGACGACATGGTCATCCTGCGCGGGGTGAACCTGTTCCCCACCCAGATCGAGGAGATCGTGCTGCGCACGCCGGGCGTCGCGCCCCACTTCCAGCTCCGGCTCACGCGCGAGGGCCGCCTCGACGCCCTCACCGTACGGGCGGAGGCCCGCCCGGGTGCCACGCCGGAGGACCGGGAGGCGGCCGCGCGGGCCGTCACAGCGGGCGTGAAGGACGGCATCGGCGTGTCGGTGACCGTGGAGATCGTCGAACCGGAGTCGCTGGAGCGGTCGGTGGGCAAGATCCGGCGGATCGTGGATCTGCGCCCGCATTGACCACGTGACCGGCCCCTCAACCTCCGAACCGGTCCCTGAGCTCCCGCTTCAGGATCTTCCCGCTCGCGTTGCGCGGCAGTTCGTCCACGAACACGACCCGCTTCGGCGCCTTGAAGTGGGCGAGTTTCTCGCGTGCGTGGTCGACGAGTTCGGCCTCTGTGACCTCGCCACGGGGGACGACGACAGCCGTCACGGCCTCGATCCACCGTTCGTCGGGCAGACCGACCACAGCGACCTCGGCGACCGCCTCGTGCGTGTACAGCGCGTCCTCGACCTGGCGTGAAGCGACCAGTACGCCACCGGAGTTGATGACGTCCTTCACCCGGTCGACGATCGTGAAGTAGCCGTGTGCGTCGCGCACCGCGAGGTCGCCGGAGTGGAACCAGCCGTCGCGGAAAGCCTCGGCGGTCTCCTCGGGCTTGTCCCAGTAGCCCTCGCACAACTGCGGTGAGCGGTAGACGACTTCGCCGGTTGTGCCGTCGGGGACGTCCTTGCCGTCCTCGTCGACCACGCGGGCGTCGACGAAGAGGACGGTGCGGCCGCAGGAGTCCATCCGGCCCTTGTGCTCGTCGGGTGCGAGGACCGTGGCCAGCGGGCCGATCTCGCTCTGGCCGAAGCAGTTGTAGAAGGCGAGTTTCGGGAGCCGTTCGCGCAGTCGCTCCAGGACGGGCACCGGCATGATCGACGCGCCGTAGTACGCCTTGCGCAGTCCGCTCAGGTCGCGGGTGGCGAAGTCGGGGCGGTTGGACAGGGCGATCCACACCGTGGGCGGGGCGAACAGGCTGTCCGCGCGGCCCTGTTCGATCAGGTCGAAGAGCCGGTCGCCGTCCGGTGCGTCGAGGATGGTGTTGGTGGCCCCGACCGCGAGGTAGGGCAGCAGGAACACGTGCATCTGCGCCGAGTGGTACAGCGGCAGCGAGTGCACGGGCAGGTCGCCGGCGCTGAGGTCGAGGGCGGTGATCGCGCTCAGGTACTCGTGCACCAGGGCGCGGTGGGTCATCATCGCGCCCTTCGGCAGGGCCGTCGTCCCCGAGGTGTACAGCAGCTGGACCAGGTCCTCGCTGCGCGCCTCCGGGCCGTCGTACGCCGGCGCCGCGGCCTGCCGGGCCAGCAACGAGTCGTCGGCGTCACGCAGGGGCAACGTACGGGCCCCGTCCGGGAGTCGACCGGCGAGGTCCGGGTCGGCGAGGACCAGCGCGCTGCCCGACTGGCCGACGATGTACGCGAGGTCGTCGCCGGTGAGGTTCTCGTTGACCGGCACGTGCACCAGGCCCGCGCGGGCGCAGGCGAGGAAGCCGATCAGGTACGCGTCCGAGTTGTGGCCGTAGGCGCCGACCCGGTCGCCGGGGTCGAGGCCCTGGTCGAGCAGCACGCTCGCCGCGCGGGAGACGGCCTCGTCGAGTTCCTCGTACGTCCATGAGCGGTCGCCGTACTCCAGCGCGACGCGCGCCGGGGTGCGTCGGGCGCTGCGCCGCAGCACCCCGTCAACCGTACTGCCGTGTCCCTGCGTCATGCCTCATGATCCTCGGCCTGTCGCCGAGGCAGGTCAAGCACCAGGGGGGCTCGGACACATACCCGTTGGTACGCTCAACCGCTCCTTCCCTCAATGACGTTGGGAGGCACCATGCGCACCCGCCTGAGACGCACCGTCGTCGCGGCCGTCGCCCTGTTCACCGCCGGGACCGCACTGCCGGCATCCGCCGCACAGAGCCCGGACCGACAGGAACACCCGTCCCACGATGGTCTGTCCGCCGTCGTCCGCTACACCGAATACGGCATTCCGCACATCGTCGCGAAGGACTACACGAACCTCGGCTTCGGCACCGGATGGGCGCAGGCCGCCGACCAGGTGTGCACGCTCGCGGACGGTTTCGTGACCGTGCGCGGCGAGCGTTCGCGATTCTTCGGACCCGACGCGGCCGCCGACTCCGCGCTGTCCTCCGCCTCGAAGAACCTTGCCAGCGATCTGTACTTCCGCGGTGTGCGGGAGACCGGCACGGTGGAGAAGCTGCTCGCCGAACCGGCGCCGGTCGGCCCGAGCCGACAGGTCAAGGACCTGATGCGGGGCTTCGCGGCGGGCTTCAACGCCTGGCTCAAGCAGAACCGGATCACGGACCCGGCCTGCAAGGGTGCCGCCTGGGTACGTCCCGTGACGACCCTCGACGTGGCAGCGCGCGGCTTCGCGCTCGCCGTGCTCGGCGGCCAGGGCCGGGCCGTGGACGGCATCACGGCCGCGCAGCCGCCGGCCTCGACCACCTCCGCGGTCGCTCCCGACGCCCAGGACACCGCCCGGGCCGCCCGCGAACTCTTCGCCACGGACTCCGCCGACATGGGCTCCAACGCCGTGGCCTTCAGCGGGGCCACGACGGCGAACGGCCGCGGACTGCTGCTGGGCAACCCGCACTATCCCTGGCAGGGCGGACGGCGCTTCTGGCAGTCGCAGCAGACCATCCCCGGCGAGTTGAACGTCTCCGGCGGCTCGTTGCTCGGCTCGGCGACGGTGTCCATAGGTCACAACGCACATGTGGCCTGGAGCCACACCGTCGCCACGGGCATCACGCTCAACCTCCACCAGCTGACCCTGGATCCGGCCGACCCGACGACGTACCTCGTGGACGGCAAGCCCGAGCGGATGACCGAGCGCACGGTGACCGTCGCGGTGAAGGACGGCTCTCCGGTGACACGGACCCAGTGGTGGACCCGGTACGGCCCGGTGGTCACCTCGCTCGGTGCCTCGCTGCCGCTCCCGTGGACGGCCACGACGGCTTACGCGCTCAACGACCCCAACTCCACGAACCTGCGCGCCTCCGACACGGCACTCGGGTTCAGCAAGGCCCGCAGTACGGACGACGTGCTCGGCTCGCTGAAGCGCACGCAGGGCCTGCCCTGGGTCAACACGATCGCCGCCGACTCACGCGGCCACACACTGTTCACCCAGTCCCAGGTGCTCCCCCGGATCACCGACGACATCGCCCAGCGCTGCTCCACTCCCCTGGGCAGGGTCACCTATCCCGCCTCGGGGGTCGCGGTCCTCGACGGCTCGCGCGGCGACTGCGCGCTCGGCAGCGACCCGGACGCCGTACAGCCGGGGATCTTCGGGCCCGCGAAAATGCCGGTCCTCAAGGACGCCCCGTACGCGGAGAACTCCAACGACAGCGCGTGGCTGGCCAACGCGGACCGGCCGCTGACGGGCTACGAGCGGGTCTTCGGCACGACCGGAACCCAGCGTTCGATGCGCACGCGGGGCGCGATCGAGGACGTGGCGGCGATGGCCCTGAAGGGCGGTCTGACCGTACGGGACCTGCAGGCGCAGCAGTTCGCCAATCGGGTGCCCGCGGGCGACCTGGTCGCGGCCGACGCGGCGAGGGCCTGCGCCGCGTTGCCCGGCGGTACGGCAACGGGCAGCGACGGCAAGGCCGTTGACGTCGGCGAGGCCTGCGAGGTACTCGCGGGCTGGGACCACTCGGTGAACACCGGCAGCAGGGGCGCGCTGCTCTTCGACCGGCTGTGGCGCAAGCTGCCCACGTCCCAGTTGTGGAAGGTGCCGTTCTCGGCGGCGGATCCGGTGCGCACCCCGAACACGCTCAACACGGACGCCCCGGCCTTCGCCACGGCCCTCGCGGACACGGTCGCCGAGCTGCACGCCGCGGGCATCCCGCTCAACTCCTCTCTCGGGGAGCACCAGTTCGTCGTACGGAACGGTCAGCGCATCCCCGTCTCCGGCGGCACGGAGTCGCTGGGCGTGTGGAACAAGGTCGAGCCCGTGTGGAACGCGGCGGGCGGCGGCTACCCGGAGGTGACGACCGGGTCCAGCTACATCCAGGCCGTGGGCTGGGACGGCGGCCGCTGCCCGGTGGCACGTACGCTGCTGACGTACTCCCAGTCCTCGAACCCGAACTCGCCGCACTTCAGCGACCAGACCCGGTTGTTCTCGGATGAGAAGTGGGTGACGTCCCGGTTCTGCGAGAAGGACATCCTGTCCTCGCCCGCGCTGCGGATCGTCCGCGTCCGCGAGCACTGAGCAGGGATGTGGTCCCGTCACACATGTGGCGGGACCACACTGCACATCACGCCGTCACGTGGCCGAGCTTGTCCGGGTTGAGCACGGCGTAGACGCCGTCGATACGGCCGTCCCAGACGTCGATCGTGACGACCTGGTCGATGCCGTCGACCGCGAGCGCCAGCGCGGGCCGGCCGTTGACGTCCACGAGACGGGGTGGGCCGAAGGGGTACCGGGCGACGAGGCCCGCGACGAAGGCGACCACGTGCTCGCGGCCCTCGACCGGCCGCAGGGCGGCCCTGACCTTGCCGCCGCCGTCGTTCCAGGCGACGACGTCCTCGGTCAGAAGCTCGGCCAGTCCGGCGAGGTCGCGGTTCTGCGCTGCCTCCAGGAACCGGACGAGGAGCTTGGCGTGCGCGTCCTCGGCGAGCTCGAACCGGTCGCGTCCGGCGGCGAGTCGGCGCCCGGCGCGCCGGTGCATCTGACGACAGCTCGTCTCGGTGGTGTCGAGGATGCGGGCGATCTCGCCGTACGGCAGCTGGAAGGCCTCCCGCAGGACGAACACCGCCCGTTCGGGGGGTGACAGACACTCCATCAAGTGGACGGTGGCATAGGCGACCGTGTCCCGCAGCTCCGCCGTGTCCAGGGGGCCCAGCGCGTCGGTGGCCACCGGTTCGGGCAGCCAGGGCCCGGTGTAGGCCTCGCGGGTCACCCGCGCCGACTGCAGCTGGTCGAGGGCGAGCCGTGAGGCGACGGTGATGAGGAAGGCCCGGGGTTCGCGGATCCCGGTGCGATCGGTGGCCGACCATCGCAGGTAGGCCTCCTGGACGACGTCCTCGGCGTCCCACATGCTGCCGAGCAGCCGGTAGGCGAGCCCGAGCAGCAGGGGGCGATGGGTCTCGAACTGCTCGGTCGCCGGCTCCGGTGTTTCCAATTCCCGTGTCCTTCCCTGTCGTTCGGTGTGCGGTGGCAGCATTCCGTATGTGATGGCCCCTCAGTGCGTGGTGACGGCACCAGTCAACTCCGCCGCGCACCCGTCGCGCCAGGTGGCATGGGGGGCGCCAGTTCAGGGTGAGGGCGGCGGGCGCGTTGTCCGCACGGCGCAGCCCGTCGATGAAGGCGACGCCCCAGCCGCCGACGGTGAGCATGGCGAGGGCAGTGGGCGCCTTCTTCGGAAGGCCCGTAGAGGTGCCCTGAGCGGAGAGCTGCGGGGTGGCGGTGAGCATGGTCACGACCGCGTCGGGCGCGGCCGCGCTTCGCTGGAAGTGCCGCGATGGGTAGTCCCTCGGCTGCGGCGCCATCGTGGCTGGTCGCGCCGACGCGGCGGAGGCGCACATCGATACAGCTCCGCGCCCCTTCGGGGCGGTGCCGACACTCTTGGACAGCCGAACCCCGGTGTCTCCCAGGACGTTCCAGCATCAGGACAGGCCGACTGGGGCGCCCCATGACAGCTCCCCACTGCGCCCCACGTCACACAGGTCGCGTACGGCCCTCCCAGTACGGGTCCCGCAGCCGCCGCTTGTACAGCTTGCCGTTGGGGTCGCGGGGCATGTCGGCGATGAAGTCGACGCTCTTGGGCCGCTTGTAGCCGGCGAGTTGCTCGGCACAGTGGTCGAGGATCGAGGCGGCGAGGTCGGGGCCGGGCGCGTGGCCGGGCGCGGGCTCGACGACGGCCTTGACCTCCTCGCCCCAGTCGTCGTGCGGGATGCCGAAGGCGGCGGCGTCGGCGACGGCCGGGTGGGCGAGGAGGGCGGACTCGATCTCCGCCGGGTAGATGTTGACCCCACCCGAGATGATCATGTCGATCTTGCGGTCGCGGAGAAAGAGGTAGCCGTCCTCGTCGAGGAGGCCGAGGTCGCCGACGGTGAAGAAGTCGCCGATGCGGTTCTTCTTCGTCTTGGCCTCGTCCTTGTGATAGGCGAAGCCGCCGGTGTTCATCTTCAGGTACACGGTGCCGAGTTCGCCGGGCGGCAGCCGGTTGCCGTCGTCGTCGAAGATCGCGAGTTCACTGATGGGCCAGGCCTTGCCGACCGTGCCGGGCTTCTTCAGCCAGTCCTCTGCGGTCGCGAAGGCCCCGCCGCCCTCACTCGCCGCGTAGTACTCCTCCACACACGGGCCCCACCAGTCGAGCATCGCCCGCTTCACGTGGTCGGGGCAGGGAGCGGCGCCGTGGATGGCGTGCCGCATGGACGAGACGTCGTAGCGCGCCCTGACCTCCTCCGGGAGTGCCAGCAGCCGGTGGAACTGGGTCGGCACCATGTGCGTGTGGGTGCACTTCTCACGGTCGATCAGCCGGAGCATCTCCTCCGGCGTCCACTTGTCCATCAGGACCAGACGGTGGCCGATGTGCAGGGAGGCGCCCGCGAACTGGAGGACGGCCGTGTGGTAGAGCGGCGAGCAGACGAGGTGCACGTTGTCGTCGAACGGCCGGATGCCGAAGATGCCGAGGAAGCCGCCGAGGTACGCCTCCTCCGGCTCCTTGCCGGGCAGCGGGCGCCGGATGCCGCGCGGGCGGCCGGTGGTGCCCGAGGTGTAGTTCATGACCCAGCCGAGGGTGCGGTCGGAGGGGGCCGACTCCGGTTGTCCGTCGAGGAGTTCGGCATACGGCCGGAAGCCCTCGACCTCGCCGACGGCGTACCGGTGGGTGGCCGGGAGGCCGGCCTCGTCGGCGGCCTGTCGGGCGGGCGCGGCGAAGCGTTCGTGGGCGAGGAGCACCTTGGCGCCGGAGTCGGCGACGATCCAGGCGATCTCGGGGGCGACGAAGTGGTGGTTGACGGGGACCAGGTAGAACCCGGCCTGGGAGGCGGCGAGGTAGGCGGTGAGGAATTCGGGCCCGTTGGGCAGGACGACGGCGAAGGCGTCGCCGCGCTCCAGCCCGGCGGCGCGCAGACCGTGGACGAGGCGGTTGACGGCCGCGTGCAGGCGCCCGGCGGTCCACTGTTCGCCGTCGGGGGCGACGAGGACCGTGCGTGAGGGGTCCTGAGTGGCCTGGGCCCAGAATCCGGCGGGGGGTGTGCTCACGACTGGCCGCTCCTTCCGGCGATGCGGTTGATACGGTCGACGGCCCGCTCGAAGCCGCGGGTGAGGTCGTCGAAGACGGCCTGGACGCTGCGTTCGCTGTTCATCCGGCCGACGATCTGGCCGACGGGCGTGCCGAGCAGAGGCTCGACCTCGTACTTCTGGATGCGCGAGACGGCCTCGGCGACCAGCAGGCCCTGCAGCGGCATGGGAAGGGTGCCGGGACCGTCGGTGGCGTCCCAGGCGTCGGTCCACTCGGTGCGCAACTGGCGGGCGGGCTTGCCGGTCAGGGCGCGGGAGCGGACGGTGTCGCCGGAGCCGGCGGCGAGGAGTTTGCGGGTCAGGGCGGGTGAGTGCATGTCGGCTTCCGTGGTGGTCAGCCATATGGAGCCCAGCCACACACCCTGGGCGCCGAGCGCCAGCGCCGCCGCCACCTGCTGACCGCTCCCGATCCCCCCTGCCGCAAGGACGGGCAGCGGATCGACGGCCTCGACGGCCTCCGGCGTGAGCACCATGGACGCGATGTCACCGGTGTGGCCGCCGGCCTCGTAGCCCTGCGCGACGACGATGTCGATGCCCGCTTCCTTGTGCTTGACGGCGTGCCGGGCACTGCCCGCGAGCGCGGCGACGAGCACGTCCTGCTCATGGGCCCGGGCCACGACATCCGCGGGCGGGGAGCCCAGGGCGTTGGCGAGCAGCCGGATCGGATAGTCGAAGGCGACATCGAGCTGGGTGCGGGCGACCTGCTCCATCCACCCCGTGATCCGCCACCCGGACGCCTCGCCCTCGGCGAGTTCGGGCACGCCGTACTTGGCGAGGGTCTCCTGGACGAACTGCCGGTGGCCTTCCGGGATCATCGCCTCGACGTCGGCCTCGCTCACGCCCTCGACCTTCTTCGCGGGCATGACGACGTCCAGGCCGTAGGGCTTGCCGTCGACGTTCGCCTCGATCCAGTCGAGATCGCGCTTGAGGTCGTCGGGTGCCGTGTAGCGGACCGCGCCGAGCACTCCGAAGCCGCCGGCCCGGCTGATGGCCGCGGCGACGGCGGGGAACGGCGTGAAGCCGAAAATGGCGTGCTCGACTCCCAGGTTCTTGCTCAGCTCCGTCTGCATGGCCGCAGAATGCCGCAGTCCTCCGGCCGACGGAAGGGATTTTCTGATGCTCCGTCAGATTTCTGGCCGCCCGCACGCCCCGTTGACACACCGCACACCTGACACGAAAGTTTCACCGCACAAGGTGATCCCGGAAAGATACTTTCAGCGGTGTGGCGGGAGGCCTCGATGACCGAAGGCACGGCAGGCGGCGGCAGACTGACCCGGCGGCAACTGGGAAGACGGGCCCTGGCATTGGGCGGCGCCCTGGCGATCGCCCCGTTCCCGGCAGGACCGGCGCCGGCGGCGGAGCCGACCACCCGTCGTCCCACCCTGCACCACGGCTCCCCCGAACAGGCCGGTCTCCTCCCCGTCCACCTCCACCAACTCGTCACCGACGCCAAGGCCTTCCTCGGCCCCTCCCCCAAGCACCCCTGGTACGCGGGCGCAGTCCTGCTGGCCGGACGCGGCGGCACCGTGGCCCTGCACCAGCCCATCGGCATGGCGGTGCGCTACGCGTCGTACGACGAGAAGACGGACACCGGCGTCGAGTTCCCTGCAGAAGAGCAGATTCCGATGGCCGAGGACACCGTCTTCGACCTGGCCTCGGTGTCGAAGCTGTTCACCTCGATCCTCGCCGTGCAGCAGATCGAGCGGGGCGCGCTGGAGCTGGAGGGGAAGGTCGCCGCGTACCTGCCGGAGTTCGGCGCGGCGGGCAAGCAGGACATCACGATCCGTCAGCTCCTCACCCACACCTCGGGTTTCCGCGCCTGGATCCCGCTGTACAACGCGCCGACGTACGAGGAGAAGCTCCAACTCATCTGGAACGAGGCACCGCTCAACCCACCCGGCACCAAGTACCTCTACTCCGACCTGAACCTGATCTCGCTCCAGCTGGTCCTGGAGAGGGTCACCGGCCGCCCGCTGGACGTCCTCCTCCGCGACGAGATCACGGAACCGCTCGGCCTCGACCGGACCCGCTACAACCCGCCCGCCTCCTGGAAACCGAAGATCGCGGCCACGGAGGACGCCCGTAAGCCCTGGTCCGGCCTGGAACGGGGGCTCGTATGGGGCGAGGTGCACGACGAGAACGCCTACAGCCTCGGCGGGGTCGCCGGGCACGCCGGGGTGTTCTCGTGCACCTGGGACCTGGCCGTACTCGGTCGCACGCTGCTGAACGGCGGCGTCTACGGCAGGGCGCGCATCCTGCGCCCGGAGTCGGTGGAGCTGATGTTCACCGACTTCAACACCGCCTTCCCCGGCGACGAGCACGGACTCGGCTTCGAGCTCTACCAGCACTGGTACATGGGCGCGATGGCCACTCCGCGCACGGCGGGACACACCGGCTTCACCGGCACCTCGCTGGTCCTCGACCCGACGACCGACTCGTTCCTGATCCTGCTCGGCAACTCGGCGCATCCCGTGCGGAGTTGGCGTTCCGGTTCCGCTCCCCGAGTGGCGGCCGGGAACAACATGGCCCGCGCGGTGGCGGTCCGGCCCCGGTACGGCCGTACGGCATGGTTCTCCGGAATGGCGAGTGCCACGACCGCGACACTCACGCTGCCCGCGCTCGACACGTCGACGGGCGACGCGCGGCTGCGCTGCACCCTCTGGTGGGACACCGAACCCCAGGCCGACGTGCTCGCGTTGGAGGCCACGGCGGACGGTGGCGCGACCTGGCAGGCCGTCCCGTTCACCACCGCGGGGCAGGAGTACCCGGCGGGCACGGTCACCGGCTGGTCGGGCCGGGTCTGGCACCGGCTCACGGCGGACCTTCCGGCAGCCCGGCAACTGGCTCTGCGCTGGCGTTACGCGACCGACCAGCTGTACGTCGGCCGCGGGACGTATGCCGACGGGCTACGCGTCGAGACGGCCCAGGACGTCCTCTTCGACGCGGCCCGTCCGGCGGACGCGGCACGGATCGAGGCCGACGGCTGGGTCGTATCCAGGGATTGACGGCTCAGCCGGGCACGTCCAGCCGCTGCGTACCCACGACCGCCAGGAGGCGCAGCGCCTCCTCTGACGGCGTGCCGGGAGTCGCGGTGTAGATGACGACCCGCTGGTCGCGGTCGGCGATGTCCAGGACATCGCAGTTGACGGTGACGAGGCCGACGACGGGGTGGTCGAAGGACTTGCAGAGGGTGGGGCGGGCGGTGACGTCGTGAGCGGCCCACAGACGGGCGAACTCCTCGCTTCCGGAGAGGAGTTCCCCGATCAGGCCGCGCACCTCGGGGTCGTCGGGGTAGCGGGCGGAGGCGGCGCGCAGCTGCTGGACCGAGGAGTGGGCGAACTCCTCGCCGTCCGACACGCCGTACAACCGCCGCCCTTCGGGATGCGGGCCGAGGAAGGCCCGCCGGATGAGGTTGCGATCGCGGCGGGAGAGGGCGGAGAAGTCCTCCATGAGCGCCGCGGCCAGATCGTTCCAGGCGATGACCTCGCAGGCCGCCGAGGTGACGATCGCCGCGGCCTGCGGCAGCCGGTGCAGCAGGTCGACGATGGACTGCCGCACCTCGCGCGAGGGCCCGGGCGGCAGGCCCGGCGGCGTACCGGCGAGGTGGTGGAGGTGGTCGCGTTCGGCGTCCGACAGGCGCAGGGCGCGGGCGATCTGGACCAGCACCTCCCCGGACGGCCGCGGAGCGCGAGCCTGCTCCAGGCGCGTGTAGTACTCGGTGGAGATGTACGCCAGCTGCGCCACCTCCTCGCGGCGCAGTCCCGGGGTGCGGCGGCGCGGCCCGGCGGGCAGCCCCACGTCAGCGGGGGTGATGCGCTCGCGCCGGCTGCGCAGGAAGTCGGCCAGTTCTTGTCGGTCCACGCCCCCAGTGTGCGGGGCGCCCCGGAGCCCAGCCAGGTACTGCCGGTGCCTGGATGAGGATCGCGGCCGGGCGCAGGCTCGACGGCATGACCAACACCACGACCACACCACTGCTCGCCGACAAGGTCGCCTTCATCACCGGCGCCGGCCGCGGCATCGGCGCCGCCGCGGCCCGGCTGTTCGCCCGGGAAGGCGCCCGTGTGCTCCTCGCGTCCCGCACGGAGACCCAGCTCAAGACGGTGACCGAGGAGATCCGGGCCGCCGGCGGCACCGCCGACTACGTACGGTGCGACCTGGCAGACCCGACGAGCGTCCGCGCCGCCGTCGACCGGGCCGTAGAGCTGTACGGCAGGCTCGACATCGCCTTCAACAACGGGGCCACGGGCCAGCAGCCCGGCCCGATGGACCAGCTGGCCGAAGCCGACTTCGACCACGTCGTCGCGGTCAATCTGAAGGGTCCCTGGCTGGCGATGAACGCCGAGATCGCCGCGATCCGGGCTACTGCGGGCACCGGCGCGATCGTCAACAACTCCAGCGTCGGCAGCCTGATGGCCAACCCCTGGCTGCCCGCGTACGGCGCCGCGAAGCGGGCGGTGAACAGCCTGACCGCGTCGGCCGCCGCGACGTATGGCCCGGAGGGCATCCGCGTCAACGCGATCGCGCCCGGAACGACCATGACCGAGATGATCGACGAGTGGGAGGCGAGCTCCCCGGGCATCGTCGAACAGCTCGTCGCGCAGACCCCGCTGGGCCGGGGCGCACAACCGGACGAGATCGCCCAGGCCGCCGCCTGGCTGCTGAGCGACCGCGCCTCCTACGTCACCGGGACGGTGCTCCAGGTCGACGGAGGTGCCCGGGCCTAGTCGGAGCCTTCCAGGACCGCCATGGCGGCGTTGTGCCCCGGCACCCCGCTCACCCCTCCCCCGCGCACCGCGCCGGCCCCGCACAGCAGCACGTTCGCGTGCCGGGTCTCCACACCCCAACGGCCGGTGCCCTCCTGGGCGTACGGCCAGGAGAGGTCGCGGTGGAAGATGTTGCCACCGGGCAGGCGGAGGTCCCGCTCCAGGTCCAGCGGCGTCTTCGCCTCGATGCAGGGCAGTCCGTCCGCGTCGGTGGCCAGGCAGTCGGCGAGGGGCTCGGCGAGGTGGGCGTCCAGCTGGGCGAGGGTCGACTTCAGGAGTTCCTCGCGTACGGCGTCGTTGTCGCGTTCGAAGAGCCGGGCCGGTGTGTGCAGGCCGAACAGCGTCAGCGTCTGGTAGCCCTGCTCGACGAGATCCGGGCCGAGGATCGTCGGGTCGGTGAGGGAGTGACAGTAGATCTCGGAGGGCGGGGCGGCGGGCAGTTCACCGGCGGCGGCCTGGGCGTGGGCGGCGGCCAGCTGCTCGTAGCCCTCGGCGATGTGGAAGGTGCCGGCGAAGGCCTCGTGCGGGTCGACCGAGGTGTCCCGCAGCTGCGGGAGGCGCTTGAGGAGCATGTTGACCTTGAGCTGGGCGCCCTCGGCGGGGGCGGGCTGCTCGTCGCCGGTGAGCGCGGCCAGTGCCTGCGGGGAGGCGTTGACCAGGACGTGCCGGGCGGCGACGACGCCCTCCCCGTCGGCTGTGCGGTAGGTGATCTCGGCGGCGTTCCCGTCCGTGTCGATCCGTACGGCCTCGTGCCCGGTGGCGATGACGGCGCCCGCCTCGCGCGCCGCGGTCGCCAGGGCGTCGGTGAGGGCGCCCATCCCGCCGACGGGCACGTCCCAGTCGCCCGTGCCGCCGCCGATCACGTGGTAGAGGAAGCAGCGGTTCTGCCTGAGCGAGGGGTCGTGGGCGTCGGCGAAGGTTCCGATGAGAGCGTCGGTGAGGACGACGCCCCGGACCAGGTCATCGGCGAAGCGATCCTCCACGGCCACACCGATCGGCTCCTCGAAGAGGGCCCGCCAGGCCTCCTCGTCGTCCACCCGCCGCCGCAGTTCGTCGCGCGTGGGCAGCGGTTCGGTGAGGGTCGGGAAGACCCGCTGGGCGACCTGGGCCGTCATGCCGTAGAACCGCTGCCAGGACGCGTACTCGCGCTCGCCGCCGGTGAGCCGGGCGAAGGCCTCCCGCGTGCGGCGTTCGCCACCGCCGACGAGGAGGCCGGTCGGGCGGCCGTCGCGCTCGACGGGGGTGTACGACGAGACGGTGCGCGTGCGGACGCGGAAGTCGAGGCCGAGATCCCGGACGATCTTCTTCGGCAGCAGGCTGACCAGGTACGAGTAGCGCGACAGCCGGGCGTCCACGCCGGTGAAGGGCCGGGTAGAGACGGCGGCGCCGCCGGTGTGGTCCAGCCGCTCCAGGACCAGCACGGACCGGCCGGCCCGGGCCAGGTAGGCGGCGGCGACCAGGCCGTTGTGGCCCCCGCCGACGATGACGGCGTCGTATGTTCGGTGTGTCCCGTGTCCTTCGTGTGCAGGCATGGTTCTTCGTAACACGCGGTGATCTAGGTCGGCCAGGCATGCGGAGCACTCAGGTCTGCGACAGCGCGCGGGCAGAAGTGCGCCGGACCCGGGAACCAGCTGCCACTTCCGTGCCGTTGTAGTAGCTGAAGTCACTCGGTGTACCTGGCGTCAGGGGGCGCGCATGCAGGATCCGTCGGCGGCGTGGCATGTTCCGTTCTCGGCTCGGTTGTTTCCCGACAGCGCCGCCCTGACGCAATGGGTTGCGCGGAACGAGCACGAGGCCTGGCGTGCGGTGACGACGACCAGGCAACTGGTCGATCGGGGAGTGAAGCACCGTCATGCGCACGGGGTGCTGCTGCTGTCCGTGGGCATGCCGTTCTCCGCCTGGATGGTGCTCAGGGAGGCGGAGTACGAGGCTACGCAGGCGCAGGGCGGTGACAGAGAGGGCCCACTGCCGCCGGGGAGCGACGACCCGGTGCTGCGCGCTTTGCGTGCCGACTTGTCCACTGCGTCGGTGCGTTGCGGTTTCTGGGACCTCGGCATGAACCAGCTGATGAAGGCCACCCAGTGCACCGCCAGGCCGGACGAGGAACCTCTTGAGCTGTACCGCCGCGGTGAGATGCTGTACGGCGCTCTCTCCAGGCGGAAGCAGGAGCGATCGCTGCAGCGGTTGCGGGTCGCCTACTTCGAGGAGCTGGCCGGTCGCGGCGAGGCGACGCCCGTTCAACGACTGGAACACGCCAAGTCCTTGTTGGCGCTCGGAGCCCTCGATCACTCGATCGCCGACTACGACGCCGCGGAGGATGTTCTGGTCCCGTTGGGGGAGGACAAGGAACACGGCAAGGTCGCCCTGGAACTCCTGGTGGGGATGCATCTGCAGGCGGGCGCCCGCGACCGGGAACAGCAGGCGCGGGCACGTAGGAGACTCCACCGTGTGTCAGCCGACTCGGCCGTGTTGCGGGAGGGCGCAGCCGCAGACGAAGGTAGCCGTCAGATACGCGACCTAGAGCTGCAGCACACCGCGGGCATCCTCTCTTTCCTGTCCGAGCACGCCGGTGACGCGGAGCCAGGTCCGGAACTCCGCCGCCGGCTGCTCCTTCTCGCCCGAGCCCACCCGGATCAGCCGCACTGCGCCGTGAACGCGGCCCTGGCCTACCTGGAAAGGGGCCTGCGCTCAGAGGCCCAGGCGGCACTGGACCTGGCAGACGGGCCGCTGTCGGATGCCGACTGTGGGGATCTGGCCGCCCTCGGGCTCACCATCGCCCACACCGCACGCATGAGGAAGGCGGCAGGGTGACCACGCCGGACATCGCCAACAGGGTCGTCGACTTTCTCATGACGCACTCGACAAACGTCGACACATTGCTGGTCAACCTGAAACGGATATTCGAGAAGGACAGGCCCGCCATCCAGAGCGCTCTCCAGCAACGGGCGGAGACGGCGGCGGAAGCGGGCCGTCCGGCCGAGGCGGAACTGCTGGCGTTGCTGGTCGGACAGGCACGCCAGGAGTGGGGGCCCCTGCGGCACGACGCCGGCCAACCCGCTTTTGCGGCACTCCTGGACCGAGTCGTCCGCCTGGACGGTCTGCTGGACGCCTTTCTCGCCTTCCGCAGCAAGCGCGATACTCTGCCCGACGATCCGGTGACGGTCGCCCAGAACCTGCTGGGCTCTTACCACGGCATCACCGCCCATCAGCGTTCGGCGGTGCTCGCTGCCCTGGCCATGGCCGTCCCTGACGCACCACTGTCCGCGGTAAGAGCGCGGACGTGGTGGGCGTTCGGCCTGATGGACCGAGCCAACCAGGACGAGACGCTCGGGCGGGCCGATGTCCTCGGGGTGCGCGACCGTCGTCGTGCGCTGTTCCATGCCGGCCGCGCTGTCGTGGAGTTGCATGCCGCCGGTCACCTTGAACAGGATCTGGAGGTCGCCTACTGGGCATACGGAATGCTGGCCCAGGCTCACCGCAGCCTGGGCGACCGTCGCAAGGGGCTGCGTGTGCTGTTGGACTGCCAGCGGCAGCTGCGCCACCTGGACGACGACCGGAAACGGTGGGTGGAGTTCGACCGGGCGCTGGCCATCGAAATGTCGGCGATGGGTCACGCCCGTGCCGCGCTGATCCACTTCGATCAGGCTCTGCGCACCGTCCGCGAACTCGCGAACGGCCGTCCGCACGCGTTCGAGGTCCGCCTGTTGATCGACCGCGGGAACACCCACCTGCACAACGGCACTCTGCCATCGGCCACAGCAGACCTCCGTGAAGCTGCTGAGATCGCCGACACCCTCCACGAAGCTGAGATCGCACTCGAGGCCCGCGCGCTATTGGCCAGTTCGCTGAATTCCAGGGGCCGGAGCAGGGAGGCGCTGCGCATCTTCGAGGAGAACCTCACGACGGGCCTTCGCGGCGGCATCCTCAGGGCGCACACGTTCCGCTGTGCCCTCGCTCAGCAACTGTGCGCCATGGGGTACCTCGACGAGGCCGAGGAGCAGTACAGCCTGGCGCTGGCGGAAATGCGTCTTGGGCGGGCCACTCGAAACGCGAACGAAATCGGTTGCCTCTTCGGACTGGGCAATGTCGCTGAAGCGCGCGGTGACCATGAACAGGCCATGGCCTGGTTCCAAGAAACTTACCGAGTAGCGTTCGATTTCGGCCGCCCGATGGAGGGCGCGTCGTTGCTGGCCGTCACACTAGGACGCCGCATCGAACGGGACGGAAGCCGGAGCACTGCGCAGGAACTGCTCGCGCAACTCACCCAGCTCCGTCAGGATGCCCAGAAACTGGGCGGCCACGCCGACGAGTTCCTGACCGGAAACGCATTGCTGTCGTGTCTCTGCGGCCTGGATCGCTGGGCGGAGGCCGCCGACCTGTGCCGGCAGTTCATCGCCCAGGCCGACCGGAGGGCCGACCGATCCGACGACGTCCAACCGGATCTGGCCGGCTACAAGGAGCGGCAGAGGTTCGTCGAAGCCTTCCGTGACCGGCCCGACCTGCTCGACGAATGCTTCAGGTACGCGCAGTGGTGCCGTGACGCGGCCCTGCGCCGGATCGACCACACACCCTGGCCCGTGCTGCGCGCCGAGGCCGGCGGCCGGGCGCTGGGCACGTACGAGGAACTGCTGGCTCTCTTCCACGACCACGGCGACGACCTGCCGCTCCCCGACGACCGCCCCGTGCCCGAGCAGTGCTTCGACCTCCATGAGGAGGTGAAGGCGCGAGACCTGCTGACCGATCTGTCCCTCGGACCGCTGCCGTCGCCTCCGGGGGTACCCGCACAGCTGCTCTCCGAGGAGCAGCAGTTGCTGACGACCTTGCGGCACGATCTCAGCCGGTCGGCCGTGGGCGCCTTGGGCCCCGCATCCGACGGGTCCGCCGACAGACTCACCACACGGCTGTCGGCGGTGCACTCGGCGATCAGCACCTACTCCCCGGAGTACGCGCACCTTCGGCAGGGAGCCCCCGCGCATCTGGGCGAGGCTCGCGCGCTGGTCGAGCAGCACGCCCCGCCCGAGGGCATGCTCCTGGCCTCCTACTTCTGCGGCGAACGCGACACCTACTGTTTCGTGCTGACGTCCGACCACGAACCGCTGAGGATGCACCGGGTGCCACTGGGCCGGGCCCGGATCGAGGCCGTCTCCCGGCGGCTGCGCACCGTCTTCAACGGCGGCCGGGACCCCTCCGGTGTTCTACTCCGTCCGCTGCCCGCCCGGCGGCCGGACAAGCGCGACACCGGCTTCCTCGCCGAGCTGACACCCCTTCTGGAGCCCTTCGCCGATCTCCTGGCCGAGCGACGGCTCGTGGCCGTATCGGCCCACGGCCCGCTGGCCGGCGTACCGTTCGCCGCGCTCCCCCTCCCGTCGGGCCGGCGCCTGGGGGAAACGAACGCCGTGGTCAACATCCCAGGCGTGAGCAGCCTGCGCTACCTGATGGCGCACGCTGCCGTCCCGCCCCGCACGGCGGTCGCGGTCGGATGTGCCGGACAGGAGGACGACACGGCACTGTTCGAACACGACGACGCTCTCCTCGGTGACGGTCCTTGGCGGTCGGTGTCCCGGGTGGCCGGGCTCGACGCCACCCCGACCACCGTGCGCGACGCACTCGCTCACGCCGAACTCGCCCATGTCACGGCCCACGGCTACGCGGACACGGGCGACCCGTTGGACACGGCGCTGCTCTTCTCCGACGGTGTGACACGCCCCAGCAGGAACTGGGAACCGCACAACCTGCCCGCCCATGCCCGGTATCTGCTGCGCGCGCGGGACATCACGGTGGCGGACGCGGCACCGCACCGTCTGGTGCTGCGTGCCTGCTCGGCGGGCTGGGGCGAGGCCGACCACCCCGGAGCCGATCTCACCGGGCTGACCTGGGCATTCCTGCGTTCGGGGAGTCGCAGTGTCATCGCACCGCGCTGGGATGTGAACCAGGAGAGCTCCCGCGAGCTGCTCGCCTCCTTCTATCGGCGCCTCGGCAGGGGTGCACCCGCCTGGCGCGCACTGTGGGAGGCGCAGCGGGAGCTCGCCCAGGACACCGACCGTCCCTGGCTGGGCCATTTCTTCCACTGGGGCGCCTTCACCCTGACCGGAGACTGGCGCTGACCCGTCCATCCGGCCGCACGCCGTCAAAGGAGTCCCTATGACCACCCCGCCGCCCATGGCCCGCCGTTCCGTCGTCCTGGCGCTCCAGGAGATCACCGAGGACCTCGCCGCGGACCACGGCCTGGTGTCGGAGAACGACGAAGAGGCCCTGGCGATCATCGATAATCTGCTCGCGCACGCCGATGCCCCGTCATCGGCGGCGTGGTTGTTCGACGACGATGCCGAAGCCCTCACCGCCGGCCTGCGGCTCCTGGCCGCGCTGGCCGACGACCCGCAGACGCGCCCTCTTGCCGAGCCGCTGCTCGCCGAGCCGCCCGTCGACGATCAACTGGCCGTGGTCGAGGTGTCGGCCGGTCTGGTCGTGCTAGTCGCCCTGGTGGCCTTTCTTCAGACGAAGGTGAGCCTGAAGGTGAAGCGCAAGACCTCCCGGAGCGAGATCAGCTTCGAGCTGACGAAGGAACCCACGAAGGCGTCCACGTTGGTTCAACTGGCCAACCTGTACCAGCGCATCCTCAGCCCGGGCTCGACCACCACGGCCGACCCGGGGTCGCTCGAACCGGGGCGGGCGCCCACCGATCCGCCGAACGCGGCGTAGTCCCGGAGCACGGCGCGCGCCCTCAGCTCCCACCCTGTGCCCGCTGCTGCCGCAGCACCGCCACCCTCCGGTACAGCTCGACGGCCTCCGCGCCCCGCCCGAGCTGTTCCAGGCAGTGCGCCTCGTCGTTGCGGCTGGCGAGGGTGTCGGGGTGGTCGGGGCCGAGGACGTGCTCGCGGGCGGCGGCCACCCGCCGGTACTCGGTGAGGGCGTCCGCCCAGCGGCCCAGCCAGCCGAGGCCGACGGCGACCTCGCGGCGGCTGACCAGGGTGTCCGGGTGGTCCGGGCCGAGGATGCGCTCGCGGACCGCGCACACGTCGCGGGACTCGGCGAGGGCCTCCTCCCAGCGGGCCAGGCGGCCGAGGTTGACGCCGAGGCCGTGGCGGGCGCGCAGGGTCTCGGGGTGGGCGGGGCCGTGCACCCGGGTGCGGTCGTCGATCAGCTCGCGGTACAGCTGGAGCGCCTCCGCGCTGCGGCCGAGCCGGCCCAGGCTGATACCGACCTCGTAGCGGGCGGAGAGGGTGTCGGGGTGATCGGGGCCGAGGGCCTGGGCGCGGGCCTCGGCGACCTCGTGATAGGTCTGCAGGGCCTCGGGCCAGCGGCCCAACTGGCCGAGTGCGTAGGCGACTTCGTAGCGGGTGACCAGGGTGTCGGGGTGGTGCGGGCCGAGCACCCGGGCGCGCGCGGCGGCCACCTCGCAGGCCATGCGGTACGAGTCCTCCAGGCGGCCGAGCCGGCTGAGGTTGAAGGCGAGGTTGTGGCGGCAGCGGAGGGTGTCGGGGTGATCGGGGCCCATCGCGCGTTCCCGGGCGGCGAGCACGGAGGTGTACACCTGGTGGGCGTCGAAGTGACGGCTCAACTGGCCGAGGACGTAGGCCATTTCCTGGCGGGCGGCGAGCGTGTCGGGGTGGTCGGGGCCGAGCGCCAGGCTCCTGGCACGGGCCACGTGCTTGTACTCGCGCAGGGCGTCGGCGGCGCGCCCGGTACGGCTGAGGGTGAAGGCGACCTCGTAGCGGCTGGCGAGGGTGTCGGGGTGGTCCGGGCCGAGCAGGTGCTCGCGTTCGGCGGCGACCGCGCGGTGCACCTCGCCGGCCTCGGCCCAGCGGCCGAGCCGTCCCAGGCTGAGGCCCGCGTTGTGTCGTCCGGCCAGTGCGGTGACGGCCTGCGAGGAGGGCGCGGGCGGCGGCTCGTCCGGAGGGGGCTCCCCGGCCCCGGCGGCGATGGCGGGCCTCGCGATCCACTCGCCGGTGAGACCGGCTCCGGCGTCCGGGGGTGTGCTGCCGAGGCCGGCGCCGGTGGCCTTGTGGCCGGTGGTCATGCCGCGGGTCCAGGAGGGCAGGCGGGTCTCGCGGGGGCGGGCCGGCTCGGGCGGCCGGAAGTCCGGCTGCGGGGTCACCACGGTCGGCACGTACGTCGGTGTGGTGCGGCCCAGAGTGATCCGGCGGGCCAACTCGCGGGCGTCGTGCGGGCGTTGTTCGGGCAGCTTGGCCAGAAGGTCGAGGATGACCTTCTCCAGGTACTCGGGCAGTTCGGCGCGGTGGCTGCGCGGCGGGCGGGGCGGCGTGTCGCGGTGCCCTACGAGGATGGCCCACGCGTCGTCGAGGTCGAACGGCGGGGCCCCGGTGGCGATTTCGTAGAGCACGCAGCCCAGCGAGTACAGGTCGCTGCGCTGATCGACCTCGGAGCCGCCGATCTGTTCCGGCGACATGTAGTGCGGAGTGCCCATCGCGATGCCGGTGCCGGTCAGCCGGGAGGTGAAGCCGATGTCGTGACCGAGGCGGGCGATGCCGAAGTCGCAGATCTTCACGGTGCCGTCGGTGAGCCGGACGATGTTCGCGGGTTTCAGGTCCCGGTGCACGATGCCCTGTTGGTGGGTGTAGGCGAGGGCTGCGGCGACCTGGTCGGCGATCTCGACGACGTCGCCGACGGGCAGCGGGTGCTGCTTGTTGTCCTCCAGGAGCTGGCTGAGGTTGCGGCCGTCCAGGAGCTCCATCACCAGGTAGAGGACGCCGTCGAACTCGCCGAAGTCGTGGACGACGGTCACCCCGCGGTGACTGAGTGCTGCGGCCACGCGTGCCTCGCGCCGGAACCGCTCTCTGAGGACCCGGGTGAAGGTCTGGTCGTGGTGCCCGCCCAGCGGCTTGAGGCACTTCACGGCGACATGGCGGCCGAGCGACTCGTCGCGTGCCCGCCACACCTCGCCCATGCCACCGCGCCCGATCAGATCGAGCAACCGGTACCGGCTCTGGATGAGCCTGCTGTCCCCCATCTTCTGCGATCGCCCCCGTCGCTGTATGCCCCGCGTTCGTCCCGCCCACCCCTGGCTCGTCCAGTATGGCGAGCTATCGTCCGAGTTTGTACGGGGCCGGGCGGGAGCCGGGGCCCATCCGGGCCATGGCGCGGAGGATGTGTTTGGGCGGGAGTTGCCAGCGCAGACGTGCGGGAACACAGCGCAGCAGGGTGCCCGTGGCGCGCAACTGGCGGGTGACGGTGGTGGGTTTCGGGGCCGGTCTGCCGTACAACTCGTGGGCGTACGGCGGCAGGGCGGCGTACGCCAGGTGTGCCACGCGCCGCCACAGCACCTCGCGCGCCGGGACGAGCAGGGGATGCGTCGGCGGACGGAGGAGGAAGTCGTCCACCGCGCGTGCCTCGGGTCCGACGGCGAGTTCCGGCCGCACCTTCTCGAAGTAGGCGTTCATCTCGCCCTGGTTGGCCGGTACGACGTCGGGGTCGAGGCCCACCAGGCGGGCACTGAGCCGCTGTTCGCCGATGTACTGGTCGGCCTGGGCGTCGGTGAGGCGGAAGCCGGAGCGGCGTGCGACGTGCAGGTAGGAGTCGATCTCGGCGCAGTGCACCCACAGCAGCAGGTCCGGTTCGTCGACGCCGTAGCGCTCGCCGGTGTCGGGGTCGGTCGCCCCGAGCAGACTGTGGATCCTGCGGACGCGGGCGCCCGCCTTCTCGGCGGCCTCGGTGGTGCCGTACGTCGTGGTGCCGACGAAGTTGGCGGTGCGCATGAGGCGTCCCCAGGCATCGCGCCGGAAGTCCGAGTTCTGCATGACGCCGCGTACCGCGCGGGGGTGCAGGGCCTGGAGGTAGAGAGCGCGGACGCCGGCGACCCACATCATCGGGTCGCCGTGCATCTGCCACGTCACGGAGGATGGACCGAACAATCCCGGATCACCCGTCATACCGGCAGGCTAACGCCGTACCCGCGGCATCCCCAGGCCGATCCACGAGATGATCTCCCGCTGGATCTCGTTGTTTCCGCCGCCGAAGGTGAAGATGACCGCGGAACGGTAGCCGCGCTCCAGTTCGCCGTGGAGTACCGCGCCCGCCGAGCCCTCCTTCAGCGCACCCGGCGCCGCGACGATCTCCATGAGCCACGCGTAGGCGTCCCGGCGGGCCTCGGAGCCGTAGACCTTGACCGCGGAGGCGTCCTGCGGAGTGAGGGTGCCGTCCTGGACGGCGTTCACCATCCGCCAGTTGAGGAGCTTGAGGGCGTCCAGTTTGGTGTGGGTCTGGGCGAGGCGGCGGCGCACCCAGGGCAGGTCGACGACGCGGCGGCCGTCGGCGAGCTTGGTCTCCATCGCCCAGCGCTGTACGTCGTGGAAGGCGCGTATCGCCATCGTGCCGTGGGCGGCGAGGGTGACGCGCTCGTGGTTGAGCTGGTTGGTGATCAGCCGCCAGCCCTGGTTCTCCTCGCCGACCCGGCGGGAGACGGGGACGCGGACGTTCTCGTAGTAGCTGGCCGTGGTGTCGTGCGAGGCGAGGGTGTTGATGACGGTGCAGGAGTAACCGGGGTCGGTGGTCGGCATCAGGAGCATGGTGATGCCCTTGTGCGGCGGGGCGTCCGGGTTCGTGCGGACCGCGAGCCAGACCCAGTCGGCCGTGTCGCCGTTGGTGGTCCAGATCTTGTGCCCGTTGACGACGTACTCGTCGCCCTCCCGCACGGCGCGCGTCTTCAGGGAGGCCAGGTCGGTGCCCGCGTCGGGCTCGCTGTAGCCGATCGCGAAGTCGATCTCACCGGAGAGGATCTTCGGCAGGAAGTACGCCTTCTGCTCGTCGGTGCCGTACCGCATGATCGTCGGGCCGACGGTGTTCAGCGCCATCAGCGGCAGCGGGACGCCCGCCTGGGCGGCCTCGTCGAAGAAGATGAACTGCTCCATCGCGGTCAGGCCGCGTCCGCCGTACTCCTTCGGCCAGCCGACGCCGAGCCAGCCGTCCATGCCCAGGCGCCGGATGGTGTCGCGGTAGAAGCGCTTCTGGGCGGCCCGGTCGGTGAAGCGCGCGTGGGCGTTGTCCGGGACCAGATCGGCGAAGTAGACGCGCAGTTCGGTGCGCAGCCGCTGCTGCTCGGGCGTGTGGTCGAGATGCACGGCGCCTCCAGGCTCCCCAAGGCCGGTCCTGACGGCGCACACGGTAGAACGTGTTTCAGAAATTGTGAATGGCGAAGGCGCCCCTCGACGGGAGCCGATGGAGCGTTCGGTGTCAGGCGAGCGTGGCGATGAAGTCCGTGCACGCCTGCGCGCAGTCCCGGCACGCCTTGGCGCCTTCCTCGCCGCCCGGTTGCCGCTCGAAGACCTGCGCGCACTCCAGGCACACCGACCGGCACCACTCCAGCTGGACGCGTATGCCGTCCTCGTCCAGGCGGTTCTGCTCGGCCAGCACACGGCAGGTCGCGTCGCACACCTCCGCGCACATGATGCCCTTGCGTCGTACGAGTTCCTGTTCCTCGGTGCCGTCCGGGTCCATGAGGCTCGCGCGCAGGGCACACGCGCGTGCGCACTCGGTACACGCCTGCGCGCACGCGAAACGGTCCTCCAGGAATTGGAAGAGCTCCTGCTGGGTCGTCATCGATGTCACACCGGGCGGGTAGCCGGAGCCGGTGGCGCCAAACCCGTTGTTTCCGACGGTTTCCCCGGCCTTCCGGACCCTCGGGAGGGTGGTCGGCCGGTTCACCGATGGGGCCAGGGGTACTCGCGCGCCATGGACACAGCATGGATGGCCATGGACATCGCCGCGGGCCGCGGCGCCCTCGGTATCGGGCTGGCCGTTGCGGGAGTGGCGGTCGTGGCGGTGCTGATCGGCGCCTTCTGGTACGGCGCACGCGTCAAGCGCCGCGAGCCGCCCCCGCCGACTCCCGAGGAGCAGCCGCGGCTGCCGGAGGGTGGTCCGGTCGGTGAGGTCCGGGAGAACCGGGAGCCCGACGAGGTGCCGAGGAGTGAGCACCGTCTGACACCGCACCAGATGCCCGGCTTCGGCAACTCGCCGTCCCGGCGGGGCTCGTCGGAGGAACGGCCCCGCTGGGACGGGAGCAGCAGCGGTTGACGGGGCCCTCTTGTCGGGGCCGTCAGCCCTCCCGCTGTCCCACCGCCGTGACCGCCTCGGCGGACGGGGCGCGGCCCGCGGTGTTCGAAGCGGCGGCGATCGATGCCTGTCGCGGACGGCGGAGCAGCACCACGGCGACCAGGGCGGCGAGCAGGGTGAGTGACCCGGCCACCGTCAGGCACAGCCGGAGCCCGTCGAGGAAGGAGTCCCCCAGAGCTCCCAGGGCCCGTCCGGTGTCCGCGCCGAGGTCGAGCTGGGCGACCGCGCCCAGTCCCCCGGCGTCCGCGGCGGCGACGATGCGTTCCTGAGCCACGCCCGTCACGCCCGCGTCGGTGAGGTGACCGGGGAACGTGTCCAGGGCCTTGGTGGTGAGCAGCGCGCCCAGGACGGCCGGTCCGAGGGCGCCGCCGACCTGACGGAAGGCGTTGTTGCCCGCCGCGGCCATCCCGGCCAGCTGGTACGGCACGGAGGCGACCGCCGTCGCGGTCATCGGCGTCAGGACGGTCCCCATGCCCAGGCCGAGCAGCGCCAGCCGCCAGGCGATGGAGGCGAACGAGGTGTCGGCGCCGATCGTCGTCAGCGAGAACAGCGCGCCGGAGATGACCAGCAGACCACCGGTGATCAGGGCGCGGGCGGAGATCCGGTGCATGAGACGCCCGACGGGCTGCCCGACCACGATGGCCGCCGCGGTGACCATGAGCAGCCGCCAGGCCGCCTGGAGCGTGTCGAGCTGCTGCACCAGGCCGAAGTACAGGCTGAGCAGGAAGAAGAAGCCGATCAGCGCCAGGAAGGCGATCATCGCGACCAGCGTGGTGGCGGTGAACGCCGGGCTGCGGAACAGGGCCAGGTCCAGCATGGGGCTGTCGCTGCGCCGCTCGGCGAGGACGAACGCGACACCGCCGACGACAGCGGTGAACAGGGCCATCATGACCTTGACGTCCGTGAACGAACCGGCGCCGCCCTCGATCACGCCGTACACCAGCGCGGTGATCGCCAGCGTCGCGGTGATCTGCCCGGGCCAGTCCAGCCTGCGGCCGTGCGGGACCCGCGAGTCGGGCAGCAGCCGTGCGGCGACGGCCATCGCGATCAGCGAGACCGGGATGGACAGCAGGTAGATCCAGCGCCAGGCGGCGTGATCGAGGATCACTCCGGCGATCAGCGGGCCGACGGCCAGTGCGGCCATGAGCGAGGTGGCCCACAGGCCGATGAACTTGCCGCGCTCCCGGTGGTCGGGCACGGCGTGGCTGATCAGCGCCAGTGTGGTGGGCAGCAGTGTGGCCGCACCGAGGCCGGCGAGGGCCTGGCCGATCCACAGCACCTGTACCGACTGTGCGGCCAACGCGACGGCGGCACCGGCGGCGGAGAAGAGCAGGCCCGACTGGAACACCTTCTTGCGCCCGTGCACGTCGCCGACGACACCGGCGGTGAGGATGAACGCGGCCATGGGCAGGACGAACGCGTCCTGGACCCATGACAGTTGGGCGGTCGACGCACTCAGCGCCGCCTGGATGGCGGGCAGGCTCACGGCGACGGTGGTGACCGGCAGATAGGCGACGAAGACGCCGAGGCAGGCCATGACGAGCGTGGCCGCCCGTCGGTCGGCAGGCCCGCTCGCCGGGGTCGTGACGTTCACGGAGGAACTCTCCTTTGCGGCGCGCACCACGCCGCGCTCGATCGTTGCTGTGCCGCTCCTGTACGGATCGGCGCCCCAGCATCGGCCCCACTGCGACAGATCACCAACGCAGCGTGCGGAAGTGACCACACATCCCCATCCACAGCCTCCCGGCTGGCACACTTCCCTCATGTCAGACGACATCGACAGGAAAATCCTCCGCGCGCTGCACTACGCGCCACGTGCCTCGTTCCGGCTCATCGGCGAGGTGGCCGGAGTCTCCGAGCAGACCGCGGCCCGCCGCTACCACGCCCTGCGGCGCGAAGGAGTCATGCGGGTGATCGGCCTGGTCAATCCCGAAGTGCACGGACAGGCGCGCTGGATCGCCCGTATCCGCTGCCGCCCCGACCGTGTCGGCCCGCTCGCCGAGGCCCTCGCCCGCCGGCCCGACATCGCCTACGCGGGTCTCGTCTCCGGCGGCGCGGAGATCATCTGCGTCATCCACTCCGCGGTCGAGGTCCAGCGCGACGACGTCCTGCTGAGGCAGCTGCCGAAATCGGCCTCCGTCCTGGACGTCAGCATCGACCTGATCATCCACCCCTTCGGCGCCGCCGACACCGCCGTATGGGCGGGATACGGCGGACACCTCACACCCGAGCAGATCCGCCGGCTCACCGCGGACCGGCCCCCGGCGCCCAGCGGCCCCCTCCTGCCGCTCACGGCCGAGGACGCCCCGCTCCTCGACGCCCTCGCCGAGGACGGCCGCACCACCCACACCCAACTCGCCGAGCTCACCGGCTGGTCCAAGGCCCGGGTCGCCCGCCGGCTCGACTCCCTTGAGTCCTCCGGCACCCTCTCCTACGAGGTCGACCTGCTCCCCGAGCGCCTGGGCCACCAGCTCAACGCCATGCTCTGGCTGCGCGTCGCGCCCGCATACCTCCACCGCGTCGGGGACGAGCTCGCCGGCCACGACGAGGTGGCCTTCGCCGGTGCCATCAGCGGCGACCACAACGTGCTGTCGATCGTCAACTGCCGTGACGCCGAGGACTTCTACCGCTATCTGACCACCCGCGTGGCCGCCGTCCCCGGCATCGACGGCTACAGCGTCAGCATCCGGGTCCGCCGACTCAAGCAGGCCGCGTCCCTGATCGCCCACGGCCGTCTGGTCCACCCGGGGCTCGCGTGAGTACCTGTCACACGACCGGTGCCAGGCGCCAGAGGGACGTCGTCTCCGCGCCGCGTGCGGTGTGGAGAGGGTCGTCGGTGTCCTTGGCACGCGGATGGCGCGGCCTGGTGTCGATCCTGTCCACGATCCGGAGCCCCGCCGTCTCGATGGCGGCAAGCAGGTGTCGGCGCGTTCGGAGACCGAGGTGTTCTGCCAGGTCGGACAGGACGAGCCAGCCCTCGCCGCCCGGCGTCAGGTGCGCGGGCAGTCCTTCGAGGAGGCCGTGGAGCATGGTGGCGTCCGCGTCGTAGACCCCTTGCTCGAGAGGTGAGGTCGGTCGGGCCGGCAGCCAGGGCGGGTTGCACACGACGAGGTCGGCACGGCCCGGCGGGAACAGACAGGGGCCGATCACGTCGATGCGACCGGTGAGCCCGAGCCGGTGGACGTTCTCCTCGGCGCACGCCAAGGCACGGGGGCTGATGTCGGTGGCCGTGACGCGCTGGATCCCGCGCCCGGCAAGTACCGCCGCGAGGACGCCGGTTCCCGTACCGAGGTCGAAGGCCGTGCCCGCACCCGGGCTCTGCCGCACCGCCTCGGGCAGTGGCGCATGGGCGACCAGGTCGACGTATTCCCCTCTGACCGGTGCGAACACGCCGTAGTGCGGGTGGATCCGGGTGCCGAGCGCCGGCACGTGGACGCCTTTCGTACGCCACTGGTGGGCGCCGATCACTCCCAGCAGCTCTCTGAGCGAGACGACCGACGGTCCGGTCGGCGGGCCGTACGCCTCGTGGCAGGCCTGGCGGACGTCGGGGGCCCGCCGCAGGGAGACGGTGTAGTCGTCCTCCAGCGGTACCAGGAGCATGCCCAGGACGTGGGCGCGATGGCTGCGGTCGCGGCGGTGCAGGTGGAAGGACTCGGCCGGAGTGCCGGCGGGCCTGGGCGGTTTGCGGTCGATACGGCGGCTCATCGCCTGCATCAGCTGACGCGCGTTGTGGTAGTCGCCCCGCCAGAGCAGGGCCGTACCTTCGCAGGCCAGGCGATATGCGGTACGGGCCTGCGTCCGGTCGTCGGCGACGACGACCCGGCGGGGCGCGGGGGTGCCGTTCTCGGAATGCCAACCGGCGGACCGGTGGGTGTGGTCTTCAGCCCAGTTGATCGTGGACACCACGAACTCCTCGTGATCGATAGTGCGGGACACGAAGAGCACTTCGACCAGGAGCAGACCGGACCGCCGCCCGACTGTCCGGCAGTCAGGCGTGAGGGGTTGAGGCAGGTGGCGGCTACTGCTCCCGCGTCGAAGCGCGGGAACGGAAGTCGCCGAGAACCATGCCGAGCGTCACGGTCAGCCCTTTCGATGAGACGAGGTATCAGGGTCGCACAGGTGTCGTCCTGTACGAACTCCTCTGGACTTGTGGGCCGTTGAGGTTCAGGCAGTCGGCTTCTCGTCGAAGCTGGCGAAGTAGGCGGCGGCCATGTCCTCGTCGCCGTGGCCCTGGGCAGCGGCGCGCTCGAAGCGCTCGGCGCTCGCGGTGGCCACGTCGAGGCGGATGCCGTTCTGTTCGCCGGCCTGGACGATCAGGCGGGCGTCCTTGGCCGCCGTCGACACCGCGAATTGGGCAGGTGTCAACTGGTCGTTGAGGACGAGCGCGGACTTGGCGCGCAGGTAGCCCATGTCGAGCGGGCCGCCGGCGATCGCGTCGAAGAAGTTCTGCGGGTCGACGCCGAGAGCCTTCGCCAGGGCGAGAGCCTCGCCGCCCGCGTTGGTGACGGCGAGGACCCAGCTGTTGGCGACCAGCTTCAGCCGGGTGGCGCTGCCCTCGGCTCCGTCCTCGCCCGTCCACACCGTGCGGGCGCCGACCGCGTCGAGGACGGGGTGCACGGCGTCGCGGTGCTCGCTCGGACCGGCCGCCAGGACGAGCAGCTGTCCGGCCTCGGCGGGGGCCCGGGTGCCGAGCACCGGGGCGTCGAAGAAGACCAGTCGGTGCTCGCGGGCGAAGGCGGCCAGGTCGCCGATCGCCTTGATGCCGGCGGTGGTCGACTGCACCCACGCGGTGCCCGGACGCAGCGCGGCGGCGGCCTGCTTCATGACGTCCAGGGCGGCGGGACCGTCGTACAGCATGGTGAGGACGACATCCGCGCCCTCGACGGCCTCGGCGGGGGTGCCGGCGATCCCGATCCCGTCGGCGGCGAGCGGTTCGGCCTTGGCGCGGCTGCGGTTCCAGGCACGGACGGTGTGTCCGGCCCGAGCCAGGTTGCGGGCCATCGCGGCCCCCATGATCCCGGTGCCCAGAACACTCACGGTGAGCTTGTCGGTCATGACGTCAACTTCCTCATCAGTGCTGCGAGATGACGGTCCTGCTGGCCTTGGAGACCATACGAGACCGGGTGCGCCCCTGTTCCATGGGACGCACCCGGGGCGCACCTACTTCGAAGCGGAGGCGAGGCCGTCGAGCCAGGCCTGGTGGCCGTCGAGCATCGGGGTGGGGCGCTCGCCCGCCGGCGCGGCGGCGGGATGCCCGATGCGGGCCTCCTGGATCAGGATCCGCACCCGGCCGCCGGGCAGGTCCTCGACCGGCCGGGCGTGCAGCACGTCGAGCCGCTCCTCGAGGGTGCCGTCCTGCTTGGCGGTCCACGACAGACGCCCGGGGACGCCCTCGACCGGGGACGCGAACTCCACGACGTGCGCGTCCAGCGGCGGGAAGCCGAAGGTGCCGAAGCTGAGGACGAGGTCGTCCTTCAGCTCGGGGCCGCCGCCCTGCGGGAAGGAGATGTCGGCGACGTTGTCGTAGCAGCCGTCCCACTCGGAGGTGCCGACCAGGTGGCGCCAGACGTTCGCGGCGGTCGCACCGGCCACGGTCACCTCGTTGGAGACGAAGTTGTCGCCGGTGCCGGGCAGGTACTCCTCGGGCCAGTCGATCGCGTTCTGCGTGGTCATGCGGGGCGTCCTTCAGGGGTACGCAAGTCGGGTGTCAGGCAAGCTTCTTGAGCAGTTCGGCGGCCAGCGGGGCGGAAGAGGCCGGGTTCTGGCCGGTGACGACGTTGCGGTCGACCTCCACGTGCGGCGCCCACGGCGCACCGACCTCGACCTTGACGCCCACCTCGGTCAGCCGGTCCTGCAGCAGCCACTTGGCGTTGTCGGCGCTCCCGGCCAACTGCTCCTCGGCGTTGGTGAAGGCGGTGATGCGGTAGCCGGCGTACGCGTTGGTGCCGTCCTCCTTGACCGCGGCGAGCAGTGCGGCCGGGCCGTGGCACACCACACCGACCGGCATTCCGCTCGTCACCGCCCGCGCGAGGACGCGTCCGGAGTCGGCGTCCACCGCCAGGTCCTCCATGGGGCCGTGGCCGCCGGGGACGTACACGGCGTCGTAGTCGTCGAGGCGTACGTCCGTCAGCGCGATCGGTTGGGCGAACTCGGGGGCGGTCTCCACCACGTTCCTGATCCGGGCGGCCTGTTCGGGACCGCCGTTGGCGCCGTCGCTCAGGCTGCCCGGGTCGACCGGCGACACCACCGCGCCCGGCGTGGCGACCGTGACCTCGTGTCCGGCGGCCTTGAACGCCTCCAGGGGGACGACGGCCTCCTCGGCCCAGAAGCCGGTGGGGTGCTTGCCGCCGTCGGCCAGCGTCCACTGGTCGGCGCCGGTCATCACGAAAAGGATCTTCGCCATGGTCTCTCCTCAAGGGGTTGGGTCGCTGCAGGTGGGTGCATCATCGCCACCCGCGGCTGCCGCCGCCACCTGGCGACGTCCTCGACGTCAGACGTGGTCCCCGTCGGCGCCATCGCCCGCCGCTACCGGCGCACCGTTTTCGGCAAGCCGCTCGCCGCGCTCACCGTGCCCAACCTGCACGCCGTGGTCTCCGCGGTCACCGCCGGATCGGGCTACAGCGTGCTGCCCCGCTCATTGTGCGAGGAACACCTCGTGGCGGGCCGACTCGCCCTGCTCCACGACCCGGAGGAGCCTCCGCTCAACACGCTCTTCCTCGTCCAGCACCCTGGCGCCGACGCCAGCCCGGACGTGATCCGCGTACGCGAGGCGCTCCAGCAGGCCGCCCGCACCTGGTCGCCGGTGCCCTGCCGCCGCGTAGCAGGTCGCCCTCACGCCAGGCATGCGTCCAGCAGGCTTTCGTCCCGGACCACCCATCCCGCGCCCAGCTCACGGCGCAGAGCCTCCAGTGCGGCGTACGCCTGCTGCTTGAACAACTGCTTCTCCGCGTCGGGCCACGGGCACGGGTTCGGGGGGTAGGCCTGGTCGAGCGACGACTCGAACCACTCGCACAGCCTCGTCAGCTCGGCCCGGGTCTCCGGGGTGATCGGCAGGCGTGCCAGGTCGGTGGGATGCCCGTACGGGCTGTCCATGTCCTCCGGCCACAACGGGGTGTCCGGGACGCCGACTTCGAAGAAGAAGCGCAGGTAGTGGGCCACGCCGTACTGTCTCACGCGGCCGACCGGCAGCCGGCCGGTTCCGACTCCGGCGCGAGGTAGGCGGAGCCGATCCGGTAGACGCCTGGCGCCCCGACCGTCAGACGCGTGAACTCGCCCTCCTCGCACAGGCATCCGCCCTCGACGCGCAGCCACGGCGAGTACGCGACCCGTACGGTCACCGTGCCGGGCCCGGGCATCCGTACGTCGAGTTCGGCGTCCGTGGTGCGCACGACTCCGCCGGGCGCCGACACCAGCGGCACGGCGTCCCGCACCCGGTAGACCCGCCAGTGCGCGTCGCTCCACACCGGCTCCAGCCAGGCGGGCCGGTTCCGCACGAGGCGCGCCTCCGCCTCCCCGTACCGGTCCGCCTCGGCGTTCGGCAGCACGACGAGGCCGACGGCCCAACGGTCCAGCCAGGTCCGGTACTTCGCCGCGGAGAACGTGCCGTCGTAGAAGAGCCGCCCGCGGTCCATGTCGAGCTGGGTGTTCCAGCCGCGTGCCAGATTGACGTACGGCGACAGCACGTCGGCCTCGCGATGGTCGCGGGTCGGGACGACCTCCACGCGGGCGCGGTCGGCGCCGAGCCGGTCGAGGGCCCGTACGACACCGTGCGTGTCGGCGGCCCACGCCGGGACCTCGGCGCTCCCCCGCAGGAAGGAGGTGGGTGTCCCCGACCCCAGCCAGAACAGGGAGGCCGCCAGCGCGACGGCGAGCGCACCGCGCCGGTACCGCGCCCGCCGTTCCACCGAGAGCAGGGCCGCGAGCAGCACGGCCGGCGCGAACAGCAGCGCGAACCGCTCCACGTTGCTGCCGATGGGCGAGGAGATCAGGTACGACAGCACGACCCCGACCGTGTACACGGCGCCGCCGAGCCGCACCACGCGCCAGTCGCGCGGCGCCAGGAGGGCCACCGCCGCTCCGAGCAGGGCCGGCCAAAGGATCCGCCCCGCCGCCATCGGCTCCTGGCCGTGGAAGGGGAACAGCAGCGTGGTCGTCGCCACCACCGCGAAGGGTGGGACCAGGAGCGCGGCGGCCCGGGCCCAGTCGCGGCGCAGTCCGTAGGCCGCGCCCGCCACCACGAGGAACAGCCCGGCCACCGGACTCGCCGCCGTCGCGAGCAGCGCGTACCCCGCAGCGAGCACCACGCGCCGCTGCCCCACCAGCAGCACACAGGCCGCAACCCCGAAGGCGACACCCAGCGCGAACGTCGTACGCCCCGCCGCGACATTGACCCACAGACCGAACGCGGCGAGCAGCGCGGGCGGCAGCGGGCGCCGGATCCCCGACCGCACCAGGAGCACCGAGGCCAGCCAGCCGGCGGCCAGCCCGGAGGCGACGGCTATCGTGCGCACGCCGAAGTAGCCCATCAGGTACGGCGAGAGCAGGCTGTAGTTGGCCGTGTGGACCCCGCCGAACCAGAACAGGCCGTACGCCGAGTCGCCGTGCTGGACGGCGAAGCGGGCCCAGGTCTCCTGGGCCGCTAGGTCGCCGCCGCCGTTGGCCCGGAAGAACGCCCACACGATGTACAGCGGCAGCATCGTCACGGTGGCGAGCAGCGGGACACGACGACGGAGGAGGACCGCCCGGCCTCGGCGCCGAGGCCCCCTGCGAGGAGGTGCGGTTCCGTTCTTCGGGGCAGGGAGGAGCTCGACAGCAGCTGCCATGGGGGACGTCTCCGATCAGCGGTTCGACGCTTCACGGTGATCAGGACAGCGCCGTCTGCTGATCCATTCTTGGCAGCGCTCCCACCTGCGACATCAGCCGTTCGGCCAGGGAACCGGCACCGGACTCCCCCCGACACCGGCCGTATGGCCGAGGCCCGCCCCCGGGATCGGCGCCCGCGTCAGGCGGGCTCGGCCGTCGTGCCACGGACGACCAGGTGCGGGGCGAGCACGACCTCGCGGGGTTCGGTGCGGCCCTGGTCGAGGCGTTCGACGGCGGCGGTCACCGCGTGCCGGGCCTGTTCCCGGGCGCCCTGGCTGACGGTGGTCAGGTTGAAGCAGCTCAGCCGGGAGAGCGTGTCGTCGTCGTACCCGACCACGGAGACCTCGCCCGGGACGGCGACCCCGGCACGGGCCAGGGCGGTCAGGACACCGATGGCGCTCTGGTCGTTGAACGCCACGACGGCGGTGGGCAGCCGGCCCGAATCGAGGAGCTGGCGGGCGGCGCGTTCGCCGGCCTCTTCCGTGTGGTCGCCGTGCAGGATCCGGATGTGGTCGTCGAGACCGTGGCGGCGCATGGCCGTGCGATAACCGCGGCGCCGGTCCGTGGCGATGACGCCCTTGCCGCCGTCGACATGGGCGATCTCGCGGTGACCGAGGCCGACGAGATGGTCGACTATCTGGCCCACACCGTCGTCGTCCGCGGTGCGTACGACATCCAGGTCGGCGTCGGCGATCCGGCGGCCGACGGCGATGACGGGGGCCTTGTTGTCGAGGGCGGCGAGCGTGTCGGCGGGGGCGGTCGGGCCGAGGAGGATCAGGGCCTCGCTGCGGAAGGCGAGCAGCGTGTCGACCGCGGTGTGTTCGTCGCGGGTGCGGGTGAGGGTGCTCAGCACCAGGTCGTAGCCGACCTCCTCGGCGGCCGTGTGCAGGTGCTCGACCAGTTCGGCGTGGAAGGGGCTGTGGATGTCGACCATGACACCGAGCAGCCTGGTGCGCCTGCTGGCCAGCATGCTCGCCGTGCGGTCCACCTGGTAGCCCAGCTCCGCGGCCGCCTTGAGTACGCGCTGCCTGGTCCGTTCACTGGGACCGGCCACACCGCGCAGCACCAGCGACACCGACGCGGTGGACAGACCCACCCGTGCGGCCACGTCCTCCAGCCGGGGGCGCCTGCTCACGCCGTTCCCGTGACGTGCGGAACCGCCGTCGTCCACCAGTGCCTCCCCGCGGCAAATCTCCTCGTGCAACACCCTTGACACCCTCGCGAAACAAGGCTGATAGTACCAGGACTTAAAGCGCTTTAAATTGTCCTGATGTTCCGACGAAGTCAGCTCGGGAGTACAGCCGACCGGGCGCCCACAAGGCGTCGGCCCGCCCAGCAGCCGTCGATCCACGTCCCTCCCAGCCGATCCACTTCCCTCCCAGTTGCACAGTGAGGTGCACCCGTCATGAACCGCACATCCCTGCCTCGGTCCCGCAGAATCGTCCCCGTCGTGGCCGTGGCCGCCGCGGCCGCCCTGACCCTCGCGGGCTGTTCCAGCAGCTCCGGCGGCAAGAAGTCCGAGGAGGAGGCCGGCAACGTCTCCGCGGGCAAGGCCGACACTCCCCGCCTGACGATCGCGATGGTCACCCACGCGCCCTCCGGCGACACCTTCTGGGACACCATCCGCAAGGGTGCCGAGGCGGCCGCCGCCAAGGACAACATCAAGCTCATCTACTCCAACGACGAGACCGCCGCCGACCAGGCCGCCCTGGTGCAGAACGCCATCGACCAGAAGGTCGACGGCATCGCGGTCACCCTCGCCAAACCGGACGCCCTCAAGGCCGTGGTCGCCAAGGCCGAGAAGGCCGGCATCCCGGTCGTCGGCCTCAACGCGGGCCTGAGCGTCTGGAAGGAGCAGGGCCTGCTGTCGTTCTTCGGCCAGGACGAGTCCGTCTCCGGCCAGGCACTCGGCACCAAGCTCAACAGCACCGGCGGCAAGCACGCCCTCTGTGTGATCCAGGCCCAGGGCGACGTCAACCTCGAAGAACGCTGCGCCGGAGTGAAGAAGACCTTCAGCGGCGAGACGGACATCCTCTACGTCAACGGCACCGACATGCCGTCCGTGAAGTCGACGATCACCGCCAAGCTCACCCAGGACAAGTCCATCGACGAGGTGGTCACTCTCGGCGCCCCCATCGCGCTGACCGCCGCGCAGGCCGTGTCCGAGTCGGGCAGCAAGGCGAAGATCGCCACCTTCGACCTCAACAAGGACCTCGTCTCCGCCGTCGAGAAGGGCAGCATCCAGTTCGCGGTCGACCAGCAGCCGTATCTGCAGGGCTACTTGGCAGTCGACTCCCTCTGGCTCTACAAGACCAACGGCAACTTCAGCGGCGGCGGTGAGCAGCCGGTGCTGACCGGGCCGGCCTTCGTCGACAAGTCCAACGTCGACGCGGTCGCCAAGTTCGCTGCGAAGGGCACCCGGTGATGAGCATGACCCAGCATGCCGAGCCGGCGGTGAGCACACCGCCGGCCCCCGGCCCGAAGGAGACCGACGGCCGGACCGCTGAACGCCCCTTGGCGTTGCGGCTGTTGGCCCGGCCCGAGATCGGCGTGTTCCTCGGAGCCGTCGCGGTGTGGGTGTTCTTCCTGATCTCGGCCCCGCCGGTGCGGGACGGCAGTTCGATGGCGAACGTGCTGTACCAGTCGTCGACCATCGGGATCATGGCTTTGCCCGTGGCGCTGCTGATGATCGGCGGCGAGTTCGACCTGTCGGCGGGCGTCGCCGTCATCACTTCGGCGCTCACCGCGGCCATGCTCAGCTATCAGCTGACCGCGAACGTGTGGGTCGGTGTGGTCGCCGCGCTCCTGGTGTCGCTGGGGGTCGGTTTCTTCAACGGCTGGCTGGTGGTCAAGACCGGGCTGCCGAGCTTCCTGGTCACGCTGGGCACCTTTCTGATCCTGCAGGGCGTGAACCTGGCGGTGACCAAGCTGGTCACCGGCAACGTCGCCACCGACGACATCAGCGACATGGACGGCTTCGAGCAGGCCAGCAAGCTCTTCGCCTCCTCCTTCACCATCGGCGGCGTCAACGTGAAGATCACCGTGGTGTGGTGGCTGGTCTTCGCCGCGCTGGCGACCTGGGTGCTGCTGCGTACCAAGTACGGCAACTGGATCTTCGCGGTCGGCGGCAACAAGGACTCGGCGCGGGCCGTCGGTGTGCCGGTGACGTTCACGAAGATCTCGCTGTTCATGCTGGTCGGCTTCGGTGCCTGGTTCGTCGGCATGCACCAGCTGTTCTCGTTCAACACCGTGCAGTCCGGCGAGGGCGTCGGCCAGGAGCTGATCTACATCTCCGCAGCGGTGATCGGCGGCTGTCTGCTGACCGGCGGCGCCGGCTCCGCGATCGGCCCGGTCTTCGGCGCGTTCATGTTCGGCATGGTGCAGCAGGGCATCGTCTACGCCGGCTGGAATCCCGACTGGTTCAAGGCGTTCCTCGGCGTGATGCTGCTCGGCGCCGTCCTGATCAATCTGTGGGTCAGCCGCACGGCGACCCGGAGGTGACCCCCATGGCAACCACCATTGAGACCACGCCCGACGAGACCGTGCCCGACGGAGAGCCGGTCGTCGAGTTGAAGGCCACCGGCAAGGCGTACGGCAACATCCGTGCCCTGCACGGCGTGAGCCTGGCCGTCCACCCCGGCAAGGTGACCTGCGTGCTGGGCGACAACGGCGCCGGCAAGTCCACCCTCATCAAAATCATCTCCGGACTGCACCAGCACACCGAGGGCGAGTTCCTCGTCGACAACGCCCCCGTCCGCTTCACCACCCCGCGTGAAGCCCTCGACAAGGGCATCGCCACCGTCTACCAGGACCTGGCGGTCGTCCCGCTGATGCCGGTGTGGCGCAACTTCTTCCTCGGCTCCGAGATGACCAAGGGCCCCTGGCCCCTGCGCCGCCTCGACATCGAGAAGATGAAGAAGACCGCCGACGAAGAGCTGCGCAACATGGGCATCGTCCTGGACGACCTGAACCAGCCCATCGGCACCCTCTCCGGCGGCCAGCGCCAGTCCGTGGCCATCGCCCGCGCCGTCTTCTTCGGCGCCCGCGTGCTCATCCTGGACGAGCCCACCGCCGCCCTCGGCGTCAAACAGTCCGGCGTGGTCCTCAAGTACATCGCCGCCGCCCGCGACCGCGGCCTCGGCGTCATCTTCATCACCCACAACCCCCACCACGCCTACATGGTCGGCGACCACTTCAGCGTCCTGCGCCTGGGCACCATGGAACTCAGTGCCGCCCGCGACCAGGTCAGCCTCGAAGAACTCACCAACCACATGGCCGGCGGCACCGAACTCGCGGCCCTCAAACACGAGTTGGCCCAGGTACGCGGTGTGGACGTCGAAGAACTCCCCGAAGAGGAAGACCTCACGGCCACTACACCGGAAGGCACGCACTCGTGAAGATCGCCCTCGACCCCTACATGATCCGCAACGTCCCGTTGCTCGAACTGCCCTCCGTGGTAGCCGAGTTGGGATACGAGTGGATCGAGCTCTCCCCCCGCGAGGACTTCATCCCCTTCTTCCGTCACCCGCGCGTCGACGACGCCACCGTACGGAAGTTCCGCAAGGCGCTGGACGCGGCGGGTGTCGGCATCTCCTCGCTGCTGCCGCTGTTCCGCTGGTCCGGTCCCGACGAGGACGACCGTCAGGCAGCCGTGCGGTACTGGAAGCGCTCCATACAGATCGCGGCAGACCTCGGCGTGGACAGCATGATCTCCGAGTTGAACGGCCGCCCTGAGCAGTCCGACCGCAGTGAGGCGCAGTTCTGGAAGTCGCTGGACGAGCTGCTGCCGGTGTTCGAGCGGGAGGGCATCCGCCTCACCCTGGAACCCCATCCGGACGACTTCATCGAGAACGGCTACGACGCCGTCAACCTGATCCGGGGGATCAACCACCCGAGCGTCTCGTTCCTCTACTGCGCGCCGCACACCTTCCACATCGGCAACGACGCCCCAGGGATCATCAAGTACGCCGGTGATCTCCTGACCCACGTCCACCTGGCCGACGCGTTCGACCACACGGCCTCATCCGGCAACCGCTACATCCTCAACCCTCCCGGCAGCACGGCCCGGATCCACCAGCACCTCGACATCGGCGAGGGCGAGGTCGACTTCGAGGAACTCTTCCGCGAGCTGCGCGCGAACGGCTTCGACGGCACGCTGACCGCCTGCGTCTTCGCGTGGGAGGAACGCGCCAAGGAGTCCTCGGTGTTCATGCGCGAGAAGATCACCGACCATCTGGCGACCTCGCGGTGACCACCTTTTTTTCGGCCATCTTTTAAAGCGCTTTAAACTCAGAAGGGAAACCGGTGTGATGCCGTTCGATGTGCTGACCATGGGCCGTGTGGGGGTGGACGTGTATCCGCTCCAGACGGGTGTGGGGCTGGCGGAGGTCACCTCGTTCGGCAAGTACCTGGGCGGCAGCCCGACGAACGTGGCCGTGGCCGCCGCCCGCTACGGCCACTCCTCCGCCGTGATCACCAAGACCGGCCGCGACCCGTTCGGAGCCTTCGTGCGTACGGCCTTGGACGGGTACGGCGTGGACAGCGGGTTCGTCGGTACGTCGGACATCGCGCCGACGCCGGTGACGTTCTGCGAGATCTTCCCGCCGGACGACTTCCCGCTGTACTTCTACCGACTGCCCAAGGCCCCCGATCTGGACATCGATCCGGGAGAGCTGGACCTGGAAGCCGTGCGGGACGCGCGGATCCTCTGGGTGACCGGGACCGGGCTGTGCGAGGAGCCGAGCCGCTCGGCCACCCTCGCCGCGCTGGCACACCGGGCCAAGGCCGGGCCGACCGTCTTCGACCTGGACTGGCGGCCGATGTTCTGGTCCGACCCATCCCAGGCGCGTGCCTACTACGCGGAGGGTCTGCGCCACACCACCGTGGCGGTCGGCAACCTCGACGAGTGCGAGGTCGCCACCGGCGAGCGCGAGCCGTACGCGGCCGCGAAGGCCCTGCTCGCCGCCGGGGTCGAGCTCGCGGTCGTGAAGCAGGGCCCGAAGGGCGTCCTGGCCATGGACCGGGACGGCTCGGTCGCCGAGATCCCGCCGGTGCCGGTGGATGTGGTCAACGGACTCGGCGCCGGTGACGCCTTCGGCGGCGCGCTCTGCCACGGGCTGCTGTCGGGCTGGGACACGCGGCGCACGGTCTCCTTCGCCAACGCCGCCGGCGCCATCGTCGCAGGCCGCCTGGCTTGTTCCGACGCGATGCCGACCGAGGCCGAGGTCGACACCAAGCTCCGCGAGGCATCACTCGCCTCCACCGATGCCTCCTCCGAACGAAGGGTGTGACGACGTGCTGTCCGACAACGTGAACCGGATCGTGCAGGCCCGGGTCAGCGATCCCGGCGCCATCGCGGCGGCCGCTGCACGCCGCGTGAAGGCCACCTCGCTGCTCGGCGAGCACGGTAAGGCGATGATCATCGCGGCGGATCATCCCGCGCGTGGCGCCAACGGCGTGGGGAGCGACCCGAACGCCATGGCAGACCGCTTCGAGCTGCTCGACCGCCTCTGCGTCGCCCTGGAGCGGCCCGGCGTGACGGGCGTGCTGGCCACCGCCGACATCCTGGAGGACCTGCTGCTGCTCGGCGTCCTGGACGGCAAGAGTGTCTTCGGTTCCATGAACCGGGCGGGGCTGGCGGGTTCGGTCTTCGAGATCGACGACCGGTTCACCGGGTACGACGCCGAGGCCATCGCCGCGATGGGCTTCGACGGCGGCAAGATGCTCACCCGTATCGCGCTCGACGACCCGGCAACCCCGGCAGCCCTGTCCGAGACGGCACGGGCCGTCAACGAGCTCAACGACCGTCGACTCATCGCCATGGTCGAGCCGTTCCTCTCCACCTGGCAGGACGGCAGGATCCGCAACGACCTGTCGACGGACGCCGTCGTCAAGTCCATCACGATCGCTTCGGGGCTGGGCCGCCGCACCGCCTACACCTGGCTGAAGCTCCCGGTCGTCGACGACATGGAGCGCGTCCTGGCCTCCTCCACCCTGCCGGCGCTGCTGCTGGGCGGTGAGGTCACCGACCCGGAGGCGGCCTTCGCCTCCTGGGGCAAGGCGCTCAAGCAGCCCACCGCGCAGGGCCTGGTCGTCGGCCGCTCCCTGCTCTACCCCTCGAACGGCGACGTCGCCGGCGCGGTCGACAAGGCGGTGAGCCTGCTGTGAGCAGCAAGTACCACCTGCCGAAAGGCACTTCGGCCGACGGCCCGTACGGACTCGTGGTCACACCCGAGTCGGCCGGCTGGGGATACTCCGGCCTCAGGATCCTGACCCTGGGGCCGGGTGAGGCGCACTCCCTGTCCACGCACGACTCCGAGTTCCTGGTCCTGCCGATGACGGGCTCCTGCACCGTCACCACGGACGGCAGGACCTTCGAACTCGAAGGCCGGACAGGCGTGTTCGCCTCGGTCACCGACTTCGCCTATTTGCCGCGCGAGTCGGAGGCCCTCATCAGCAGCGCGCAGGGAGGTCTGTTCGCGCTGCCCTCCGCCTGTGCCGAGCGGGGCGGGTTTCCCGCTCGGCACGGGCGCAAGGAAGACGTGCCCGTCGAACTGCGCGGCGCCGGGGCCTGCTCCCGGCAGGTCAACAACTACTGCCTGCCCGGCACCTTCGACGCCGAGCAGCTGCTGGTGTGCGAGGTACTGACCCCGGGCGGCAACTGGTCCTCGTACCCGCCGCACAAGCACGACGAGGCCCGGCCGGGTGAAGAGTCCGAGCTGGAGGAGATCTACTACTTCGAGGTCGCGGGCGAGAACGGCTTCGGCTACCAGCGGGTCTACGGCACCGACGAGCGGCCCATCGACGTGCTCGCCGAGGTCCGCTCCGGCGACACCGTGCTGATCCCGCACGGCTGGCACGGCCCGTCGATCGCCGCGCCCGGCTACGACCTCTACTACCTCAACGTCATGGCCGGACCCGGCCAGGACCGCGCCTGGCTGATCTGCGACGACCCCGCCCACGGCTGGGTCCGCACGACCTGGGACACGCAAGACATCGATGACCGGCTGCCGTTCGGCGCCGAGGAGAACGAGTGATGGAAACGATCAGGCTCACCACCGCCCAGGCACTGGTGCGCTTCCTCGCGAACCAGTACAGCGAGCGCGACGGCCAGGAACAGCGGCTGATCCCCGGCGTCTGGGGCATCTTCGGACACGGCAACGTCGCCGGCATCGGGCAGGCGCTCCTACAGGCCGCCACTACCGGCGAAGCCGATCTCCCCTACTACCTGGCCCGCAACGAGCAGGGCATGGTGCACGCCTCGGTCGCGTACGCGAAGATGCGTGACCGGCTGGCCACCTTCGCCTGCACGGCGTCCACCGGCCCCGGCTCCACCAACATGATCACCGGCGCGGCGCTGGCCACCACCAACCGGATCCCGGTGCTGCTGCTGCCCAGCGACATGTTCGCCACCCGCGCGGCCGACCCCGTCCTCCAACAGCTGGAAGACACCCGCGGCGGCGACGTCACCGTCAACGACACCTTCCGCGCCGTATCCAAGTACTTCGACCGCATCCAGCGCCCCGAGCAACTGATCCCGACCGCGCTCGCCGCCATGCGGGTACTGACCGACCCGGTGGAGACCGGCGCAGTCACGCTCGCGCTGCCGCAGGACGTACAGGCCGAGGCGTACGACTGGCCGGTCGCGTTCTTCCGGCGCCGGGTCTGGCACGTGGGCCGCCCGGTGCCGGAGCCCGCCGCCGTCGAACGGGCAGCGCGACTTCTGCGCGGCGCCCGCAAGCCGCTGATCGTGGCGGGCGGCGGGGCCGTCTACTCCGGGGCCGAAACCGCCCTGCGGGCCTTCGCCGAGGCCACCGGCATCCCGGTCGCCGACACCCACGCCGGCAAGGGCGCCGTCCCCTGGGACCACCCCTACGCGGTCGGCGGCATCGGCTCCACCGGGTCGCATGCGGCCAACGAACTCGCCCGCGAGGCCGACGTCGTCCTCGGTATCGGCAGCCGCTACTCCGACTTCACCACCGCCAGCCACACCGTCTTCGCCAACCCGGACGTCACCTTCGTCAACCTCAACGTGGCCCGCCTGGACGCCGTCAAGCACTCCGCCGAACCGCTGGTCGCCGACGCCCGACTCGGCATCCAGGCCCTCGCCGGCGCGCTCACGGACTGGGAAGTGGACCAGGAGTACCGCAACCGCACCCGCGAACTGATCGCCCGTACAAGGGAGATCGAGGAGGAATGCTTCGCGCCCGACCGAAACACGGGCGACCTCCCCGCCCAGACCCAGATCCTGGGTGCCCTCAACGATGTCCTCGACGACCGCGCCGTCGTCATCAACGCGGCCGGCTCCATGCCCGGCGATCTCCAACAGCTGTGGCGTGCCCGGGATCCCAAGGCCTACCACGTCGAGTACGCCTACTCCTGCATGGGCTACGAGGTCGCCGCCGGCGTCGGCGCCAAAATGGCCGACCCCTCCCGCGAGGTCGTCGTCCTCGTCGGCGACGGCTCCTATCTGATGATGGCCCAGGAGATCGTGACCATGGTCTCCGAAGGCCTCAAGGTCATCATCGTCCTCGTCCAGAACCACGGCTTCGCCTCCATCGGCGCCCTCTCCGAGTCCCTCGGCTCCCAGCGTTTCGGCACCAAATACCGCTACCGGCAAGGCGATTCAGGACTTCTCGACGGCAAGGTGCTCCCCGTCGACCTGGCCGCGAACGCCTCCTCCCTCGGCGCCGACGTCCTGCACGCCGCCACGGTCGAGGAGTTCCGTTCGGCGATGGAGAAGGCGAAGGCCGCGACCCGCACCACCGTCGTCCACGTAGAGACCGACCTCTACGGCCCCAACCCGCCCGGACACGGCTGGTGGGACGTACCGGTCAGCCAGACCTCCGCCCTGGACTCCACCCGCACCGCGTACGAGACGTACGCCGCCCACAAGCTCGCCCAGCGGCACTACCTGTAAGGACACCCTCACGTGAAGACCATCCAGCACTGGATCAACGGCTCCCCCGCCGACGGCACGGACACCGCCCCGGTGTTCAACCCCGCCACCGGCGCCGAGCAGGCCCGGGTCGTCCTGGGCAGCGCCGCCGACGTCGACGCCGCTGTCACCGCCGCCGCCCGCGCCTTCGAGACCTGGTCGGAGTCCTCGCTCACCCAGCGCACCCAGGTCATGTTCGCCTTCCGCCAGCTCCTCGTCGAACACGAGGAGGAGCTCGGCCGGATCATCTCCGCCGAGCACGGCAAGACCGTCGACGACGCCCGCGGCGAGATCACCCGCGGCCGGGAGGTCGTCGAATTCGCCTGCGGCCTCGGCGACGTCCTCAAGGGATCCTTCTCCGACCAGGTCTCCCGCGGCATCGACGTCCACAACTTCCGCCAGCCCCTCGGGGTCGTCGCGGGCATCACCCCCTTCAACTTCCCCGCCATGGTGCCCCTTTGGATGCACCCCATGGCCATCGCGACCGGCAACACCTTCATCCTCAAGCCCAGCGAACGCGACCCGTCCGCCGCGAACTTCGTCGCCGACCTCTACAAGCAGGCCGGCCTCCCGGACGGCGTCTTCAACGTCGTGCACGGCGGCAAGGACGCGGTCGACGCGATCCTCACTCACCCCGGCATCGAAGCCGTCTCCTTCGTCGGCTCCACCCCGATCGCCAAGTACGTCCACGAGACGGCCACTTCGCACGGCAAGCGCGTCCAGGCCCTCGGCGGCGCCAAGAACCACGCCGTCGTCCTGCCCGACGCCGACCTGGAGTTCGCCGCCAACCACATCACCGCCGGCGCCTACGGCTCCGCCGGTGAACGCTGCATGGCCGTCGCCGTCGCCGTCGCCGTCGGCGACGCGGCCGACCGGCTGGCCGGGATCCTGGAGCGCAAGGCCCGCGAGGTCAAGGTCGGCCCCGGCGACACCCCCGGCACCGAAATGGGTCCCCTGGTCACCAAGGCCGCCCAGGAACGCGTCGAGAACGCGGTCGGCACCGCCGCCACCCAGGGCGCCACCGTCGTCGTGGACGGGCGTGGGCTGAAGGTCGACGGCCACGAAGAGGGCTTCTTCACCGGGCCGTCCCTCCTCGACCACGTCACCACCGACATGGACGCCTACAAGGAAGAGCTCTTCGGCCCGGTCCTGGCAATCGTCCGCGCCGACTCCCTCGACCAGGCCATCGACCTCATCAACGCCAACCCCTACGGCAACGGCACCGCCCTGTTCACCGCCTCCGGCGAAGCCGCCCGCCGATTCCAGCGCAACATCCACGTCGGCATGATCGGCATCAACGTCCCCGTGCCCGTCCCGATGTCCTACTACTCCTTCGGCGGCTGGAAGGACTCCCTCATCGGCGACAACCCCATCCACGGCCCCGAAGGCATCCGCTTCTACACCCGCCCCAAGGTCGTCACCACCCGCTGGCCCCAGCAAGCCCAGCAGGTGAGCGCCGGCTTCAACTTCCCCACCTCCAACTGACCACCCTTTGAGGACTTAAGGACCCACCATGACTTCGTCCAGCAAGCCGATCTCCGTCGCCGTGATCGGCGCAGGCATGGCCGGCCGCAGCCACGCGGCCGGGTACCGCAATGTCAACACGGTCTTCGGGGCCGGTCTGCCGCCGGTCCGGCTGGCCGCGATAGCCGACGCCAACGTCGCGCTCGGCGAGGACGCCGCCCGCCGTTACGGGTACGAGAAGGCGCTGCCGAGCTGGGAGGCCGTCGCCGAGGACCCGACGATCGACGCGGTCAGCATCGTCGTGGGAAATGATCTGCATCGGCCGATCGCCGAGGCTCTGGTCGCCGCGGGCAAGCACGTGCTGTGCGAGAAGCCGCTGGCCGGTTCGCTCGAAGACGCCCGTGCGATGGCCGAGTTGGAGCGCGTCGCCGATGTCGTGACCGCTGTCGGATACACCTTCCGGCGCTCCCCCGGCATCTCCGCGATCCGCGACCACGTGCAGCGCGGCGAGCTGGGCGACCTCACGCTGTTCAGCGGACGCTACTGGTGCGACTATGCCACCGACCCGAACGGGCCGCTGAGTTGGCGCTTCAAGGGCGGCCCCGGTTCCGGCGCGCTCGGGGACGTCGGCTCGCACGTCATCGACGCCGCCGAGTATGTCGCCGGGCCGATCGCCTCGGTCTCCGGCGCCTCGCTGTCGACGCAGATCACCAAGCGGCCGCTGCCGCTGGGCGCGGTCGTCGGCCACAACGCGGCGCCCGTCTCCGACGAGGTGGGCGAGGTCGAGAACGAGGACACCGCGTCCTTCACCGTTCGCTTCGAGTCCGGTCTCGTCGGCACCTTCTCGGTGACGCGCACCGGCTTCGGTCTGCCCAACGGGCTCTCCTTCGACGTGCTGGGCGTCGGCGGCCGGGCCGCGTTCGACCAGCACCGGCCCGCCGAATACCTCTTCGACGACGCCCAGCCCGAGGCCCGTACCCGCGGCGCCCGTCAGATCATCGCCGGGCCGCAGATGCCGTACTTCGCGGGCGGGGTCCCGATGGAGGCGCCGGGTGTGGGCGCCAGCAACGCCGACAACTTCACCTACCAGGCCCGGGCCTTCCTCGACCAGGTCGCGGGCGTCACCGAGCCGCTGCCGGCCTGCGCCACGTTCGCCGACGCACTGCGGACCATGGAGATCATCCAGGCCGTGGTCGCCTCCTCCCTGGGCGGTGGCGCCGCCGTCACGGTTCCGCCCGCCGCCTGACCCCCACGCATCGAAGGAGCACCCACATGGCCCTCAAGCTCGGCGCCTACACCGCCTGCCTGCACGACCGGCCCCTCACCGAGGCCCTCGACATCCTCAAGGAGAACGGTCTGACCTCGGTGGAGGTCAACACCGGCGGCTTCATCCCCTCCCCGCACTGCCCGGTCGACCTGCTGCTGTCCTCGGCCACCGCGCGCGAGGAGTACCTGGCGACCTTCGCCGACCGCGGGATGGAACTGACCGGCCTCAACTGCAACGGCAACCCGCTCAATCCGCTCCCCGGGGTCGGCCCGAAGCACGCCGACGACCTGCGCCGCACCATCCGGCTCGCCGGCCTGCTCGGGGTGAGGCACGTCGTGACCATGTCCGGCACGCCGGGCTCCGACCCGGACGCCAAGTACCCGTCCTGGGTGGTGAATCCGTGGGACGGCGTCTACATGGACGTCCTGGACTACCAGTGGGGCGTGGCCGTCGAGTTCTGGAAGGAGATCGACGCGCTGGCCCGGGAGAACGACGTCCGGGTCGCCATCGAGATGCACCCGCACAACCTGGTGTTCTCCCCGGTCACCCTCAAGCGGCTCGTCGACGAGACCGGCGCGACCAACGTCGGCGCGGAGATGGATCCGTCCCACCTGATGTGGCAGGGCATGGATGTCATCGCTGCCATCAAGTGGCTGGGCCCGCTGGTCTTCCACGCCGCCGCCAAGGACGCGACGCTCTGCCCCGGCGCCGACATCCGCGGCGTGCTGGACACGTCGTTCACCCGCGTGCCCGCCGACGCGCCCGGCAAGGTCCCCACCGGCTACGGGTTCTGGTGCAACGCCTGGCCCGAGAACCCGGCCTGGAAGTTCGTCGCCGTCGGCATCGGCAACGACGTCCCCTTCTGGACGGAGTTCCTGCGCGCCCTCGCCGAGATCGACCCGGACATGGCCGTGAACATCGAGCACGAGGACGCTGCCTACTCCCAGACCGAGGGACTCGCCCTGGCCGCCAAGAACCTGCACACCGCCGCGGCCGCCCTCTGAACCACGCCTGGACATGGCCCCGTTCCCGCCTGACCGGGAGCGGGGCCACGGCCGTGTCCAACTGATGTGCGGAGCACAGGCGTTGACCCGAACCCGGTGCAACAGCAGAATGGGCGCGCGTTCTTGAGAGCGCTCTCAGACACCTGCTTCCCCCGCATCTGCAAGGAGACCCATGATCGGCAGCCAAGGCCCGGCCCTCAGCCGTCGCGCGCTCATCGGGACCGGCCTCGGTGCCGGTGCCGCTGCCCTCACGGCGGCGGGCTCCGGCACGGCCAGGGCGGCGGAGGCGGCAGGCGCCGACCCGCTCGCCCAGCGCCGGGCGTACTCCTTCCTCGCCGCCGCCATGGACGCCTACCCGGACCACGGCACGATCCGACTGGCCCAGAGCTACACCGACCAGGCCGGGCTGTTCAGCACCGCGTTCACCTACGACAACGCCCTCGCCGTCCTGGCCCACCTCGCTTCCCGCACGGCGAACGGCCGCTCCCGGGCCACGGCCCTCGGTGACGCGCTCCTCCACGCCCAGGACCACGACCCCGTGTACGACGACGGCAGGCTGCGTCAGGCCTACAACGTCGGGCCTTACACCTTCTACGACGGTTCGCCGCAGCCCGACGGCTTCGTGCGCGCGGACGGCACGGCCAATGTCGGCTCCCAGTTCGGCTTCACCGGCACCGCTGTGGGCGACATGGCCTGGGCCGGCATCGCGCTGAGCGCCCTCGCACGCCGGACCGGGGAGCGTCGCTTCCTCACCGGCGCCGTGCGGATCGGCGAGTGGATCGAGCGCGTCGGCCGCACGGACGAGCCTCTCGGCGGCTACAAGTTCGGGGTCAACGGGGCCGACGAGAAACTGCCGTTCACCTCGACCGAGCACAACACCGACCTGGTGGGCCTCTTCGGGCAGCTGGCCCGGCTCACCGGGGACCGGGGGTGGCTCGAGCGGCGCGCACGTGCCGAGGCCTTCGTCGAGAACATGTGGGAGCCCGCCGGGGGCTTCTTCTACACCGGCACCAACGACGGCGTGACGATCAACAAGTCCCCGATCCCCGAGGACACCCAGACCTGGACCCACCTCGCCCTCAACTCCCCCACGTACAACCGCTCGTTGGACTGGGCCGCGACCGAACTGGCCGTCCTGGACACACCGGACCGCCCCAACAGCACAGTCCCCGCGGGCCAGTCGTACGAAGGAGTCACCTTCAGCTCCGCGAGCCTCCTGGCGAACGAGGACGCCCCGATCGCCGAGGGCCAGCCCAGGCCCGACCGCAACGGCGTGTGGTTCGAGGGGACGGCCCACCTGGCCCTCGCCCTGCGCCACCGGCACGCCTCCCGCGACGAGGCCCGCGCCCGTCGCCTGCTCGCCTCCGTCGAGCGGGCCCAGGACCTGCTCGGCGGCGGTCAGACCATCGGGGGCAAGGCGCTTGCCGAGCGGGCCGGAGTCGTGTCCGCGAGCAGCCCGCTCGACACCGGTTTCGGGTTCGGTTACTACCCGTACCGGCACACCGGTGCCACCGCCTGGTACCTGCTGGCGGCGGCACGGGCCAACCCTCTGGGGGCCTGAGCAGGTCGCGTCAGGCGGGCTGCGGGGTCATGCGGTGCAGGCCCTTGCGGTCGTAGTAGCGGGTCATGAAGAAGCCGAACAGCAGCCCTACGGCGGCGCCGATTGCGATCATGCTCCACGCCCGGGTGAGCCCGGCGTCGGCGCGCGCGTCGAAGTAGAGGATGGCGCGGACACCGTCGCTGAGCTGGCGCATGGGCTCGAAGTGGGACAGGAAGCGGTAGAAGCCCGGGACGGCGTGCAACGGCACGGTGGCACCGGAGGACGGCAGGCCCAGGACGATGAACACGAACATCGAGATGAGCTGGCCGATCCCGCCGAACGCGGCATTGATGGCCTGCACGCCCAGACCGACGGCGAGGACGGCGCAGTAGGAGTAGACCCACAGCAGCGGTAGATGCGAGGCGTCCATGTCGAGGATCGCGATCGTGGCGACCATGACCAGGGTGGTGGTCAGGACGGTGATGCCTGCCGTCATGCCCATCTTCAAGAGCAGCGTCTGGGTGCGGCTGATGGGCACGGTGGGACGGCGGGTGTGCCAGGGGCCGATCTCGTTGTCGGCGTACCCGAGCGCGGTGTCGACGCCGGTGCCGATCAGGTTGGCGCTCATGAAGCCGGCCAGGACCAGCAGCAGGGTGTAGTAGAAGGCGGTCAGGCCCAGTCCGCTGTGGTCGCCGATGGGGTGGCCGACCTGGGTCTCGATCCGGACGGGATCGGCGAGCAGCAGCTTGGCCGTGGAGCCGCTCTGGGCATCGGCCGCCGTCAGCTGCTTGCCGATGGCCCCGGATGCCTGCTGGGCGGCCGCCGTGGTCAGCTTGCTCGCCAGGGAGGAGCCGAAGCTGCCCATGCCCGGGTTGGTCAGCACCGTCATCGTCGGCCGTGCGGTGGCGTCGGCGGTGGTGAGTGCGGCGACGGACGCGGTGAAGTCGGCGGGGATGACCAGGGCGCCGTAGATCTTGCCGGAGTCGAGTTCGTCCTGGGCCTTGGCCCGGGTGAGCTGTCGCCAGTCGGCCTTGCCGGAGGTGTCGGCGGCGATCGACCGGGCGATCTGCGTACCGAGGTTCTGCTTCTGCCCGGTCAGGGGCTTGCCCGTGTCGCTGTTGACGAGGGCGACGGGCAGGTCCTTCAGGTCACCGTTCGGGTTGACGATGCCGCCCATGTAGAGCAGGGACAGCAACAGGGCGAGGAGACCGCTCAGCACGGCGGGGATCACCCACAGCCTGGGGCGCCGCAGCAGCGCGGCTGCGGTCGCCCCGGCGGCGGTGCGGGCGTGGTCGGAAGGACTGTCGGCGGCCATGCCGTGATCATCCGGCCCGTCGGGCGCGACTGTTGGTGTACGACACGTTCCGGGGCGCAGCTCCAGCCCGATGGGGTGACACGGCACCGGGGCGGGCACGGCCCCGTCAGCCGTGTCCGTCCCGGCGTTCCTGTCAGGCCGGCACGGCGTCGCGTGCCGCTGCCAGGTCCAGGGCGATGTCGGTGATCATGTCCTCCTGGCCGCCGACCATCTTGCGGCGGCCGACCTCGACCAGGATCGCGCGGGTGTCCAGGCCGTACCGGGCCGCCGCGCCCTCGGCGTGGCGCAGGAAGCTGGAGTACACGCCGGAGTAGCCGAGGGTGAGGGTCTCCCGGTCCACCCGCACCTCGCGGTCCTGCAGCGGTCGTACGAGATCGTCGGCCGCGTCCATCAGCGGGAACAGCTCGCAGCCGTGCTTCCAGCCCATCAGGTCGGCGACCGCGATGAACGCCTCCAGTGGGCAGTTGCCGGCGCCCGCTCCCTGGCCGGCCAGGGAGGCGTCGACGCGGGTGGCGCCGCTCTCGACCGCGACGACGGTGTTGGCGACGCCGAGGGCGAGGTTGTGGTGGGCGTGGATGCCGGTCTCGGTGCGCGGGTCGAGGGCGTCGCGGTAGGCGCGGAAGCGTGCGCGGACCCCGTCCATGGTGAGGCGGCCACCGGAGTCGGTGACGTAGACGCAGTGGGCGCCGTAGGACTCCATGAGCTTGGCCTGGCGGGCCAGTTCGGCCGGTTCGGCCATGTGGGACATCATCAGGAATCCGGCGACGTCCATGCCCAACTCGCGGGCGGCTGCGATGTGTTGGGCCGAGATGTCGGCCTCGGTGCAGTGGGTGGCGATGCGCACCGAGCGGACGCCGAGGGCGTGGGCCTGGCGCAGGTCGTGCAGCGTGCCGATACCGGGCAGCAGCAGAGTCGTCGGCACCGCGTGCGTGACGGCGTCACAGACGGCCTCGATCCACTCCCAGTCGGTGTGGGCGCCGACGCCGTAGGTGACGCTGGAGCCGGACAGGCCGTCGCCGTGAGCGATCTCGATGGCGGTGACCCCGGAGGCGTCGAGCTCGGCGGCGATGGTGCGGGCCTGCTCGACGGTGTAGCGGTGCCGGACGGCGTGCATGCCGTCCCGGAGGGTCACGTCCTGGACGTACAGGTGGGTCGTGGGGCGCGTGCTCATCGGGATGCGACCTCCGTGAAGCGGTGGGCGGCCATGCGCTCGGCGGTGCGCAGGGCGGCCGAGGTCATGATGTCGAGGTTGCCGGCGTAGGCGGGCAGGTAGTGGGCGGCGCCCTCGACCTCGAGGAACACCGACACCTTCACGGCTTCGCCCGCGGCCGGGGCGAGGGTGCGCAGCGGATCGTCGGCCGCCACCCGCTCGAACTGCACCTTCTGCTTGAGGCGGTAGCCGGGCACGTAGGTCTGGACCCGGGCGACCATCTCCTCCACCGAGGCGGCCACGGTCGCGTCGTCGCAGTCGCCGACCAGACAGTGCACGGTGTCCCGCATGATCAGCGGGGGTTCGGCCGGGTTGAGGACGATGATGGCCTTGCCGCGGGTCGCGCCGCCGACCTTCTCGATGGCCGCGGAGGTGGTCTCGGTGAACTCGTCGATGTTGGCGCGGGTGCCGGGTCCGGCCGAGCGCGAGGAGATCGAGGCGACGATCTCGCCGTAGTGCACGGGGGTGACGGCGCCCACGGCGGAGACGATCGGGATGGTGGCCTGACCACCGCAGGTGACCATGTTGACGTTGTCGGCGTCGAGGTGCGCGTCGCCGTTGACCGGGGGGACGACGTACGGGCCGAGGGCGGCCGGGGTCAGGTCGATGACCGTGCGGCCCGCCGCACGCAGCACTTCATCGTGCCGGCGGTGGGCGCCGGCGGAGGTGGCGTCGAAGACGATGCGGACGTCGGTGAACTCGTCGAGCCGCAGCAGCCCGTCCACGCCCTCGTGGGTCGTGGCGACCTTCAGGCGGCGGGCGCGGGCCAGGCCGTCGGACTCCGGGTCGATGCCGACCATCGCCGCCATCTCCAGGGACTCGGACAGCCGCAGGATCTTGATCATCAGGTCGGTGCCGATGTTGCCGGAGCCGATGACGGCGACTTTGGTGGTGCTCATGCGGTGGTTCCTTCCGATGTTGCTTCTACGGCGGGGGCCGCGAAGCCGACCTCGACCGTGCCCAGGCCCTCGATGCGGGCCACGAAGGCGTCACCGGCGGTCGCGGGGGCCATCGGGCCGAGCGCGCCGGTGAGGACGATGTCTCCGGCCCGGAGCGGGTCGCCGAGGGCGGCGAGGGTGGAGGCGAGCCAGCAGGCCGCGTTGAGGGGGCCGCCCAGGCAGTCGGCGCCGGTGCCCTCGGAGACGGTCTCGCCGCCCCGCTCCAGGGTCATCCGGACGCCGCGCAGGTCGACGCGGTCCAGCGGGACGGGGGTGCCGCCGAGGACGTAGAGGCCGCAGGAGGCGTTGTCCGCGACCGTGTCGACGATGCTGATGTCCCAGTCCGCGATCCGGCTGTCGACGATCTCCAGGGCGGGCAGCGCGAAGTCCGTGGCGCGCAGCAGGTCGGCGGCCGTGCACTCGCGGTGCGGCAGATCGGCTCCCAGCACGAGTACGACCTCGGCCTCGACCTTCGGCTGGAGCAGTCGGCCGGCGGCGATCCGCCCGCCGTCGGGCACCGCCATGTCGGCGAACAGGGCACCGAAGTCCGGCTGGCCGACGCCCAGTTGGCGCTGGACGGCCGGGGAGGTCAGGCCGATCTTCCGGCCGACGAGCCGGCGTCCGGCGGCCAGGCCCCGCTCCACGCGCAGCCGCTGGACGGCGTAGGCGGTGTCGATGCCGTCGGTTCCCACGAGCAGGTCGCGCACCGGAGGGATCGGGACGCCCGTGCGAGCGGCTTCGTCCAGGAGAGACGCCACCTTGGCGACGACGGGGGTACTCACGAGGGACACCGGTGATGCGTTGCGGACATGGAAGACCTCCTGCGGAAAAAGAATCGGGGAGCGGGAACCACGTATAGGCGTCCGGCCGACGATCCGGCAAAATATGTTCCGTGACACGGAACAGCGACGCAGGGAACATGCTGGACAAGGCCACCGCCATCGTGGACTGCTTCCGCCCTGACGGCGGTGCGTTCCGTCTGACGGAACTGGCGGCGCGCTCCGGGCTGACCAAGACCACGGCCTTCCGCCTGTGCGGGGACCTGGTCCGGCTGGGCTGGCTGGAACGGCAGGGCGATGTCTACCGGCTCGGCGGCAAGCTGTTCGAGCTCGGCTCGCTCGTGCCGCGCCGCCACGATCTGCGGGAGACCGCCCTGCCGTTCCTGCAGGACCTCTTCGAGGCCACCCACGAGACCGTGCACCTGGGCGTGCGCGAGGGGCACGAGGTGGTCTACATCGAGCGCATCCACGGCCACGATGCGGTACGGCTGCCGTCCCGCATCGGCGGTCGGCTCCCCCTGACCTGCACGGGCGTCGGCAAGGCCCTCCTGGCCTTCTCCGGCCCGGAACTGACCGAAGAGGTGCTGGCCGCACCTCTGCCCAGCCTCACGCCGCACTCGATCACCGATCCGGACCGTCTGCGCACGGCGGTCGAACAGGCTCAGGTGTCGGGTCTCGCCTACGAGGAACAGGAGGCCGCGCTGGGAGTGAGCTGCATCGCGGCCCCCGTGTTCGACGGGTCGGTCGCGGTGGCCGCGCTGTCGGTGGCCGTGCCGCGCGGCCGCTTCCAGCCGGCCCAACTGGCCCCCGCGGTCCGGACCGCGGCCCTGGGCCTGTCCCGCGCCCTGCGCTCTCGGGCCTGAGCCACCTCAGCCCTTCAACCGGGCTTTGACACGCGGGAGTTGTGTGAGGGCGTTGGTCCGCTCCACCCTCAGTCGTTCGGTGTTGGCGAAGGTCTCGTCCAGTTGGGGTGCCGGATCGCCGGCGAGTCGTCAGATTCTCGATGTCGGACAGCGCCGGCACCGCGAAACCGCCGAAGCGTACGGCGAGCCCGCACAACACGCCGGGCGACTCACACACGCCGGTTGACGTCCGCACACGTGACCCGCGCTCGCTCAGCGTCGATACTTCCGAGCGGAGGTCATCCACCAGTACCGCCGGGAGGCTCTTATGAAGATGCTCATCAACGTCCCCGAAACCGTCGTCGCGGACGCGCTGCGTGGCCTGGCGGCCGCCCATCCCGAGCTGACCGTCGATGTCGACAACCGCGTGATCGTGCGGCGGGACGCTCCCGTCGCCGGGAAGGTCGCCCTGGTCTCCGGTGGCGGCTCGGGGCACGAGCCGCTGCACGGCGGTTTCGTGGGACCCGGGATGCTCTCGGCGGCCTGCCCCGGCGAGGTGTTCACGTCCCCGGTGCCGGACCAGATGGTGCGGGCGGCGGCCGCCGTGGACAGCGGGGCCGGGGTGCTGTTCATCGTGAAGAACTACACGGGCGACGTCCTCAACTTCGACATGGCGGCCGAACTCGCCGAGGACGAGGGCATCCAGGTCGCGAAGGTGCTGGTCGACGACGACGTGGCGGTCACCGACAGCCTGTACACGGCTGGGCGGCGCGGTACGGGCGCCACGCTGTTCGTGGAGAAGATCGCGGGGGCCGCGGCCGAGGAGGGCCAACCCCTGGAGCGGGTGCAGTCGATCGCCCATCAGGTCAACGAGAACTCCCGCAGCTTCGGTGTCGCACTGAGCGCGTGCACCACGCCGGCCAAGGGCAGCCCCACCTTCGATCTGCCGCCCGGCGAGCTGGAGTTGGGTGTCGGCATCCACGGCGAGCCCGGCCGGGAGCGGCGGGCGATGATGACCTCGCGGGAGATCGCCGACTTCGCGGTCGGCGCGATCCTGGACGACATGACGCCCCGCAACCCCGTGCTCCTCCTGGTCAACGGCATGGGCGCGACCCCGCTCCTCGAGCTGTACGGCTTCAACGCCGAGGTCCAGCGGGTGCTCACCGAGCGCGGTGTCACCGTCGCCCACACGCTCGTCGGCAACTACGTGACCTCGCTCGACATGGCCGGCGCCTCGGTCACCCTGTGCCAGATCGACGAGGAGCTGCTGCGCCTGTGGAACGCGCCGGTGAAGACGGCGGGGCTGCGCTGGGGAGTGTGAGCGGGCGCGGGCAGGCGATCAACGTACCGACCACGCAAGGAGATCCAGTGCTCGACGCCGACTTCTTCCGCCGTTGGATGACGGCGACCGCCGTGTCCGTGGACCGTGAGGCGGAGCGGCTCACCGCCCTCGACTCCCCCATCGGGGACGCCGACCACGGCAGCAATCTGCAGCGCGGGTTCACCGCGGTGGCCGCGACCCTGGAGAAGGAGAGCCCGGACACGCCCGGTGCGGTCCTCACGCTCGCCGGGCGGCGGCTGATCTCGACGGTCGGCGGTGCGTCGGGGCCCTTGTACGGGACGTTGTTGCGCCGTACGGGCAAGGCCCTCGGGGAGGCGGGTGAGGTGACCGAGGAGCAGTTCGCCGTGGCGCTGCGGGAGGGTGTGGACGCGGTCATGACCCTCGGCGGTGCCGCGCCGGGCGACAAGACCATGATCGACGCGCTGGTGCCGGCCGTGGACGCGCTCGGTGCCGGCTTCGCCGCGGCACGGGCGGCTGCCGAGGAGGGCGCCCTGGCGACGACGCCGTTGCAGGCCCGCAAGGGCCGGGCGAGTTATCTGGGCGAGCGCAGCATCGGGCACCAGGATCCGGGGGCCACCTCGGCGTCCCTGTTGGTCGCCGCTCTTGCGGAGGTTGCCGGTGAGTGACGAGAAGCTGGTCGGGATCGTGCTGGTGTCGCACAGCGCGGAGGTCGCCGCGTCGGTCGCCGAGTTGGCGAAGGGGCTCGCGGGCGGTGGCACGGCGGTGCCCGTCGCCCCGGCCGGCGGCACCGAGGGCGGCGGGCTCGGGACGAGCGCCGAGCTGATCGCCGCCGCGGCCGCTTCCGTGGACCGGGGTGCCGGGGTCGCCGTCCTCACCGACCTGGGCAGCGCGGTCCTCACCGTGAAGGCGCTGCTCGCGGAGGGCGACGAACTCCCGGACCGTACGCGTCTGGTGGATGCCCCCTTCGTCGAGGGGGCGGTGGCCGCGGTCGTCACGGCGGCCACGGGGGCTGACCTCGCGGCGGTGGAGGCGGCGGCCGCGGAGGCGTACACGTACCGGAAGGTCTGAGGAACCTCTGCGGCGAGCCCCTCCGCCGTGTGGCGGACCCACCTGCCGCAGGGCCTGAGAGTTCGTCTCAGGCGAGCCCGTCCGCCGCGGCGGCGAGGGCCGAGCGCATGGTCGCCGTCAGCTCGGCCTCCGCCCTCGCGGGGTCGGGCTCCGCGTCGGCGGTGCGCCAGGCGTAGTACTCGACCGCCGCGCGCAGGGCCGCGTTGAACATCGCCGCCTGGATGGTGGGCCGCAGGTCCTCGGCGGGCAGTCCGGCGCGCTCGGCGAGAGCGCGGGCGAACGCCGGCTCCGCCTCGTCGTACGTCTGGAGCCAGACGGCGCGCAGGCCCGGCTCGGTGCGGGTGAGCCGGACCAGCGCGCCGACCGTGGCCTGTTCCGGGCCTGCGACGAAGTGCTGCTCGGACGCCAGCGTCCGGTCGAAGAGCTGCTCCAGGGGCTGCCCGGAGGGCCAGTCCCGCAGACAGGCGGCGATCACGTCGATGCCCGCCGAGAACAGCGGCCGTACGCAGCTCTCCTTGCTCGGGAAGTAGCGCCAGACGGTGCGTGCCGAGACGCCGACCGCCTGCCCGATCTGCTCGCCGGTGGTGGCCGCGACCCCCTGGGTGACGAACAGGTCCACCGCGGCCCGGGCGATCTCCAGCCGTATCTCGGCCCTGCGCTCCTCGGTCAGGGGCGGTCGTCCCGTGCGTCCGCTGGCTGCGGTCATGTGTTCCTCCGGCTCCGGTGATCGCTCTCCCCGGATTCTCCATCAAGACTTTATGTCACTCACAGACATTAAGTCGTAGAGTGTGACCACACTGGGCACAGAGCCCTCGTAACGCACGGATAGGAACTGCCATGGCCAGTGGACTCGACGGACGCAGCGTCATCGTCACCGGAGCGAGCTCGGGCATCGGGCGCGCCGCCGCCCTGGCCTTCGCCGCGGAAGGCGCCCGGGTCGTGGTGGCGGACCTGAACGCCGAGGGCGCCAAGACCGTGGTCAAGGAGATCGAGGAGGCGGGCGGCACCGCGGTCGCGGTAACGGGCGACCTCAGCGAGCAGGCCGTCGTGAACCAGGTCGTGGAGACCGCCGTCGAGCGCTTCGGCGCGGTGGACGTCCTGGTGAACAACGCCGGGATCATGGACCGCATGTCGGCGCTCGCGGACGTGGACGACGCGGAGTGGGAGCGGGTCATCCGGGTCAACCTGACCGCTCCCTTCCTGCTCACCCGGGCCGCGCTGCCGCACATGCTGGCGGCGGGCAAGGGGGCGATCGTGAACACCGCCTCCGAGGCCGGGCTGCGCGGGAGTGCGGCGGGTGCCGCCTACACGGCCTCGAAGCACGGCGTGGTGGGTCTGACGAAGTCCCTCGCGGTGATGTACCGCAAGCAGGGCATCCGGGCGAACGCCATCGCGCCGGGCGGCACGGCGACCGGCATCGTCGTGGACGCCGACCGCGAGGCGCACGGCCCTGCGGCGCTCGGCCCGCACTTCGTCAACGTCGGCCGCGTGGCCCAGCCCGAGGAGCAGGCCGCGGCCATCGTGTTCCTCGCCTCGGACGCGGCGAGCAACATCAACGGCGTGATCCTTCCGGTCGACGACGGCTGGTCGGCGGTCTGACGCCCCCTCAAGGGCTCACCTGCCGCGCACGAACAGGCGCGCCAGCCGCTCCCCCGTCGCGACGGCGGCGGCATGATCCTCGATCGGCTTCACCTGCGAGTCCTTGAAGACGATGTAGGTGACGCCGGAGGGCGTGCCGCCGCTGCGCGGGTCGGGGCGGATGCCGAGCGCCTTGGCGGTGGCGTAGGACGCCTCGCCGATGATGCGCTGGGGACCCACGTCCCCGACGACCGCGTACTGCACACGGTCGCGGTACACGACGGCCGCGACCGCACCGCCGCGGACGCCGTGGTCACGGTGGTTCCAGATGCGGCTCGCGCCGGGCACAACGATGTACGGCAGGCGTTCGGCGCTCAAGTAACGGCCGTCGGACTGCTGGTAGGCGGTGGTGTCGGAGAAGTGCGGGTCGGTACGGCGGTTGCAGCGGCGGCCGGGCCGGCCGTCGCAGTCGATGTCCATGTCGGCCTTCCAGAAGACGGCGTCCCGGGTGCCGCAGACCGGAATGTTCGCCGGCGCGCCGTCGTCACTGCGGTAACGGCCGCGCGAGACGGGGGTACAGCCCCGCGCCTTGGCCAGCAGGTCGGCGGCACTCACGTCGCCCTCCTGCCGCACCACCGCCTCCTCCGAGGCCTCGCGGAACTCGGCGGCGGGAAGCGTCGTCGGGGCGAGCAGAGCGGCGCTTGCCGCGGCCAGTGTCAGCGACTGGACACGCACGATAAGGGACCCTCTCCTGGGGGACACCGACGGACACTCAGCCAAATCTGATGCCGTTTCAGTCCCGAGGCCACCGTTGGGGGGCCGGACGGTGCACGTCCCCGGATTCCCGGCAGGGGCCGGGGGCCCGAGCCTCGACAGACCCGGCCTCCCGGCCACCCGCACCGGCGCGGGATCAGCGACGACAGCGGTCCGCGCCACCGGCACGAACTACCCAGTCCTCGGGGAGAGTTCGGCCGCGAAGGGCTTCAGCATACGTAACCCGCCCGAGAGACATCCAAGGACCGCCCTCTTGATGTGAGCGCACCAACGGCGCCATATTGGTCCGGACCATTGCCGTGGTGTCCTCCCGGGGAGGCAGAGACGTGCGAGGCGTTCCCGTTCCCCCGCGCCGTGCCGCCGTGTTCTGCGGAGCACTCGCCCTGACCGTCTCCTGCTCGTGGAGCGGCACAGGTGAGGGCGAGACCGGCGGGCTGCCCGCGGCGCCCGGGGGCGTCACCGCCTCCGCGGGCAGTGCGACGAGCGTGCACGTCATGTGGAACGCCGTGTCCACGGACTCCGGCGTCAGCGTCTACGAGGTGTATCGCGGCACCACGAAGGTCGAGGAAGTACCGGGTTCACAGCACATGATGGATGTCACCCGGCTCAGGCCCGCCACCGTGTACGCCTTCACCGTGCGGGCCCGCGACACCGAGGGGCGGCTCGGCCCGCACAGCCGTGAGGTCCGGGCGACGACTCCCGCGGCCGTGGCGGCGGACCACAGGGCCCCGACACGCCCGGGGCGGATCCAGGGCCGGACAGTCGGCAGCCGCGCGGTCCAGCTGTCCTGGTCCGCCTCGACGGACGACCGGGACGTGGTGTCGTACGACATCTATCAAGGCCCGGCGAAGATCCACAGCGTGGGCGGCGGTCAGACGGCGACCGTGGTCACGGGGCTGCGTCCGGGCACCCGCTACTCGTTCACCGTCCGGGCGCGGGACGCGGCCGACAACCTCTCCCCGGCCGGTGGCACCGTCCCTCTCACCACTCCCGGCAGTGACGACGGACGGGACACCGCCCCCACCGACTTCCACGCCACGACCCGGCGCGCCCACGGGGCGTACTACCTCGACCTCGTCTGGGTCCCGCCCCGCACGGACGGCATGGTCACGGAGTACCAGGTCCACCTCGACGGCACCGCGGCCACCTCCCTCGTGTTCGGCGGGACCGCACCGCGCGAGCGGGCGACGTACAGCTTCTATCTGGGGCGCGAGGCCGGGGTCGGCCACCGGGTGCGGATCCGGGCCAGGCTGCCGGACGGCACCTGGGGCGGTTTCTCGGCCGAGCGGACGGTGACCACGGGCGGCGCCACGCACCCGTGACCGCGCCTCAGGTATCCGCCGGACGATGGAATCCGTCACCTGCACGGGTCGGTGCACATGCGGGCCGGGCGATGTGCACGTTGGCTTCGTCTGAGGCAGCACGGGCGTTCCCCGACCCTCGGCGGCGCAAGGGATGTACCGCCAACCGTGCCGCCGGAGGGCAGTCACATGCGTAACTCTCAGCTACTCGTCCGCTCCGGCCTGACCGTGGCGGCCGCCGCCGCGCTGCCAATCGCCCTGACCGCCGGTCCGGCATCCGCCGGCTCCGGGATCTCGGTGAGCACCACCGGCTCCAACGTCTCCGTCACCACAAGCGCGTGCAACACCCAGGTCAGTGGCAGCTGGGGCACCGCCTCGCTGCTCACCAGCAGCCAGGCGAACTTCGCCCAGGGCCGCCAGGTGACCCTGTCGGGGTCGAGCGCCCTGCAGTCGGCCGCCTGGTCGAGCGTGAGCCCCGGCACCTACACCGTCATCGTCATGTGCGCGAACAGCGACACTCCCGCGGGCACCCAGTCGGTCATCGTCTCGGCCGCCTCCACCCCCACGATCTCCGCCACGGCCTCACCCTCCCTCGGTGTCATGGGTGGCCTGGGCGGTGCCGCCAAGGACTACGGCACGCTGACGCTGGCGGCCGGCGGCGGCCTGGTGGCTGTCGGTGGCCTGGCCGCGGCCTGGTTCCTGCGTCGCCGCGCCAGGCCGTACCGCCTCTGACCGCCCCCTACGCCTTCTCACCCGGCAGCTCGGCGAACTCCTCCAGAGCCTCGGCGAGCCACTGCGTCCAGAAGGTCTCCAGCTCGATGCCCGCGCGCAGGACCAGGTGCTGAAGCCTGGCCTGCGCGCTGTCGTTGCCGGGCGGGAAGTCGCGCTTCTCGATCTCCTCGTACTCGGCCAACTGCCGTCGGTGCAGGTCGAGATGGCGGCACAGGTCGGCTTCGAGGCCCGCGGTGCCGACCACGGCCGCCGCGCGCAGTCGCAGCAGCAGCGCGTCGCGGTGCGGCTTGGGGTCCTGTGCCGCCGACGTCCACCGCTCCAGTTCGGCGCGGCCCGCGGGCAGGACCTCGTAGCTCTTCTTCTGCCCGCGGGTCGGCTGCTCGGCGGGCAGCGCGCGGATATGGCCCTCCGCCTCCAGTTTTCCCAGCTCGCGATAGATCTGCTGGTGCGACGCCGACCAGAAGTAGCCGATCGACTTGTCGAACCGGCGGGTCAGATCCAGCCCCGCCGACGGCTTCTCGAGCAGGGCGGTGAGGATCGCGTGCGGCAGTGACATGAAGTCATCCTAGGGACGGTACCCAAGCGCTCCGCCCGAGGTGCCGCGCGGTGCGTCTGCGGCGCCATCGGGGCTGGTCGCGCCCACGCCGCGGAGCCGCATATCGCGACAGCCCCGCGCCTCTTCAGGGCGCTGCCGGAACCGCTCAAAGGGCGGCCGCGACCTCGGTGCCCTGCTTGATGGCGCGCTTGGCGTCCAGCTCGGCCGCCACGTCGGCGCCGCCGATCAGGTGCGCACTGCAGCCGGCGGCGAGCAGCTCCTCGTACAGGCCGCGGCGCGGGTCCTGACCGGTGCACAGGACGATCGTGTCGACCTCCAGGACCGTGCTCTCCTCGCCGACGGTGACGTGCAGTCCTGCGTCGTCGATACGGTCGTAGCGCGCGCCCGGGACCATGGTGACGCCACGGTGCTTGAGCTCGGTGCGGTGGATCCAGCCGGTGGTCTTGCCGAGGCCCGCGCCGACCTTGCTGGTCTTGCGCTGGAGCAGGTGCACGGTGCGGGGCGGGGCGGGGCGCTCGGGGGCGGCAAGGCCGCCCGGTGCCGCGTAGTCCATGTCGACGCCCCACTGGCGGAAGTACGTCGCCGGGTCCTCGCTCGCCTTGTCGCCGCCGTCGGTGAGGAACTCGGCGACGTCGAAGCCGATGCCGCCCGCGCCGAGGATCGCGACCCGGTCGCCGACGGGGGCGCCGTCGCGCAGGACGTCGAGGTAGCCGACGACGCTCGGGTGGTCCACACCCGGGATGTCGGGGGTGCGCGGGGTGACGCCGGTGGCGACGACGACCTCGTCGTAGCCGGAGAGGTCCTCGGTGGACACCCAGGTGTTCAGCCGTACATCCACGCCGTGCGCGTCGAGCTGGTGGCGGAAGTAGCGCAGGGTCTCGTCGAACTCCTGCTTGCCGGGGACCTTTCGGGCGACGTTGAGCTGGCCGCCGATCTCGGCCGCGGCGTCGAAGAGAGTCACGGAGTGGCCGCGCTCGGCCGCCGACACCGCACACGCCAGGCCCGCCGGGCCCGCGCCCACCACCGCCACCTGCTTGCGCATCCGGGTCGGGGACAGCACCAGCTCGGTCTCGTGGCAGGCGCGCGGGTTGACCAGGCAGGAGGTGATCTTCCCGCTGAAGGTGTGGTCGAGGCAGGCCTGGTTGCAGCCGATGCAGGTGTTGATGGCCTCAGCTTTCCCGGCGGCGGCCTTGGCGACGAAGTCGGGGTCGGCGAGCATCGGACGCGCCATCGACACCATGTCCGCGCACCCGTCGGCCAGCAACTCCTCGGCCAGCTCCGGGGTGTTGATGCGGTTGGTGGTGACGAGGGGCACGCCCACCTCGCCCATGAGCCGCTTGGTCACCCAGGTGTACGCGCCACGCGGCACGGAGGTCGCGATCGTGGGGATGCGGGCCTCGTGCCAGCCGATGCCGGTGTTGATGATGGTCGCTCCGGCGGCCTCGACGGCCTTGGCGAGCGTGATCACCTCGTCGAGTGTCGAGCCGCCCGGGACGAGGTCCAGCATGGACAGCCGGTAGACGATGATGAAGTCCTCGCCCACGGCCTCGCGCACCCGCCGGACGATCTCGACGGGGAAGCGCATGCGGTTCTCGTACGAGCCGCCCCAGCGGTCGGTGCGGTGGTTGGTCTGCGCGGCGATGAACTCGTTGATGAGGTAGCCCTCGGAGCCCATGATCTCGACACCGTCGTAACCGGCCTGCCGGGCGAGGCGGGCGGCGCGGGCATAGTCCTCGATCGTCCGCTCGACGTCGGCGTCGGTGAGCTCGCGGGGCGGGAAGGGGCTGATCGGCGCCTGGATCGGGCTGGGGGCGACCAGGTCCTGGTGGTAGGCGTACCGGCCGAAGTGCAGGATCTGCATCGCGATGCGGCCGCCCTCGCGGTGCACGGCCTCGGTGATCGCCCGGTGCTGCTCGGCCTCCGCGTCGGTGGTGAGCTTGGCGCCGCCCTCGTACGGCCGTCCCTCGTCGTTGGGCGCGATGCCACCGGTGACGATCAGGCCCACACCTCCGCGCGCCCGGGCGGCGTAGAACTCCGCCATGCGCTCGAAGCCGCGCTCGGCCTCCTCCAGGCCGACGTGCATCGAGCCCATGAGGACGCGGTTGGGCAGCGTGGTGAAGCCCAGGTCGAGCGGGGTCAGCAGGTGCGGGTAACGGCTCATCGGGCCCCTCCGTGCGCGGCGGTGTGCCCTCTTGTTGTAGAGGACCGCGACGGCTTTGTGCAACTAGTTGCACAACCAGGACGGGGTGATCCGAGCCACGTCAGGGGGTGGGGAAGTCCGCACCGCCGTATGGTCCAGGACGGCCTGGTAGGCGTCGACCGGTGGGAGAGATGTGAGCGGCAGTCCTCGGCAGACGGCCTCCGTCGTGCGGCTCGCGCAGGAGCTGATCCGCCGCCCGAGCCGTGGCGGGATCGACGACTACGGCCCTGTCCTGGCCGTCCTGGAGGAGTGGCTGACGGCACGGGATCTACCGCATCGGCGCCTCTACGACGACACGGGCGGGCTCGTCGGGCTGCTGGCGGAGGTCGCGGGCGGGCGGCCCGGTCCCTGGTGGGCGTTGGACGCCTGCATGGACACCGCTCCCTTCGGCGACGAGGACGCCTGGTCGTTCTCGCCGGTCTGCGGTGATGTCGTGGACGGATGGCTGCTCGGGCGGGGCGCTGCCGACTCCAAGCTCGCCGCGTCGATGTTCTGCCACATCGCGGCCGAGCTGCGGGGCCGGGCCGACGAACTGCGCGGCGGGCTCGCCGTCCTGCTCGACGTCGACGAGCACACCGGCGGGTTCGGCGGTGCGCGCGCCTACCTCTCCGACCCCGCGGTGCCCCGTCCGGCCGGGGTGATGATCGGGTACCCGGGAGTGGACGAGGTCGTGGTGGGCGGGCGAGGGCTGTGGCGGGCCACGGTCGCGGTGCACGCGGCCGCGGGACACTCGGGGTCGAGCAGGGTCACCGTGGGTGCCGTCTCCCGGGCGGCCCATCTCGTACGGCTGCTGGACGAGACCGAACTCCCGGGCGCGGAAGGGGAGTTCCCGTTGCCGCCGAAACTGTCGGTGACCTCCTGCCACGGCGGCCAGGGGTTCTCGGTGGTGCCCGACCTGTGCGAACTGGGCGTGGACGTCCGCACCACCCCCGGCTTCGACGCCCGGGCGGCCGAGGCCCTGGTCCGGGCCGCGGCGGCCGAGCTGGACGCACGGCTGCCGGCCCCGCGGCCGACCGGGATCACCCCGGTGGCCGCCTGGCCGGCGTTCCGGCTGGCCGAGGACGAGCAGCCCGCGGCCGCGCTCCTGGACGCCGCGGCCCGGGAGGGCCTGCCGGTCCGGGCGAAGACCGCGGGCCCGTCGAACATCGGCAACCTGTTGGCGGGCGAGGGCATCGCGGCCACGGCCGGCTTCGGGGTGCCGTACGAAGGGCTGCACGGCGTGGACGAGCGGGCCGGCCTCAAGGACCTGCCCGCAGTCCACGCCATCTACCTACGGGCCGTACTGACCCTCCTGAGCTGAGCCCACCCAAAGGGGCGCGGGGAACGGCGCGACCAGCCCCCACCGGGCCGCAGACACGTCACAGCACCCCAGCGGAGCGCTACCGGCTTTCCAGGCGTACGTGCAGTTCCCGCTCCTGGTCGCCGGAGGCCGAAGCGAGGTCGCGCACCATGAACAGGGAGTCCAGCGTGGTGCGCAGCCGCTCGATCGCCCAGTAGCCGCCCTGCGCGTCGGCCTCGACGGAGGACGAGAGCCGGGCCGGAGGCGGGCATGCGTGGGCGTCGGTGACCTCGAACGTGCCGAGCCACACCATCGGACGGGTCTCGTGGAGCTGCTGCGGCACGTCCTCGGCGCCCCGGTCGGACTCGAAGCACGTGCACAGCGTGTCGAAGACGATCCGGGCGTCCTCCTTGTTGCATCCGCTGATCTCGAGGGACACGGACTCCTCGTGCGATCGCTGGCGATCCATCGTGATCGCTCCTCTCGTGGCGGTGGCGCGGCCGTGCGGGTTCCCCGCGAACCGCGTCACATCCCCAGAAAAGCACCACTGCCCCGACGGGACCAGCGCGGGCATCAGCTCTTCGTGAACCGGTACGTCTTGCTGTCCGTGAGCACACAGAACCCGGGCGACACGACGATCACGCGCAGGGTGCCGTCCCGGCGGTCGTAGTCGATGCCCTCGGCCTCGAAGGTGCCCGTGCAGGAGCTGCGCAGCGGGAGCTGCCGCAACGCGGTGACATGACCTGAGACGTTCGCCGTGCCGTTCGGTTCGGCGGACAGGTCGATCTGGAGCAACGGCTTGGTGATGCCGAACAGCGTGCCCGCCGGGTCGTCGGAGGAGCAGAGCAGCTGGGTCGCGGTGACGAAGTCGCAGCCCTGTACGTCACGTACGGCGTGGTCGAGGTTGACGGTGGACGCCTGCGGGAGGTTCGCGGAGGGCGAGGTGCTCGTGTTGACGCCCGGGGTCGGGAAGACCAGCAGCCGGCTCATGGTGCCGTACTCCCCCGCCAGCATCCACTGACCGCCGGGCGAGATCGCGACCCAGGAGTTGTTCAGCGCCTCCCCGCTGCTGAGCGTGTGGACGTACTCCGACCAGGTGCCGCTCGGGGCCTGCACCCGGAACATCTTCGCGGTGCCCGAGTCCGCCTGGTACGGCTCGACGTAGTAGCCGTCGTAGGAGGCGTCGGGGTCGCCGACGTGGTTCCAGCCGCGGCTGCTCAGGTCGACGGGGATGGTGCCGATGCCCGTGTAGCGGTTCGCGCTGCCGGCCGGGACCTCGACCGAGGTGAGGCCCTGGCTCTCGGTCAGCGGGTCGGCGCGGTCGGAGCCGACCTCGGTCCAGGTATCGGCCGCCGACGCGGGCGGGGCGGCGGACAGGACGGCCGTCGCCGTGAGGGAGACGAGGGTGGCCAGGACCGCGTGACAACGCTGTCGGGCGCGCAGGGGCATGGGAACGACTCCTGGGATGGGGGGTGCGGTGGGGGCTCGGCGGCCAGTTTGGCGCGGCCATGTCGCCATGTACAGGCCAATTTGAAAACAGAGGGTGTCGGATCGCACACGCCCACGCGCACCCGCTTCGCCGGACGGCCGCCGCCGTGTTGAGAGATGGTGGAAGAACGCGACGGCGCAGTCGCGGAGACGGTTGAGCGCGGTAGAACAAGGGGAGTCGGCACGGGGGAACGACGTGCCGCGAGACGGTCGAAGGCGGTTCGTGCAATGGGTGCAGCCGGGATTCCCGTGACCGAGGGCGACGAGCCCCTGCGCGGGACGGTACGACCGAGCGGGCTGCTCGACGTCCTGGGCGTGGCTTCGGTGGTCCTCGACACCGAGGGACGCATCGTGCTGTGGAGCCCGCAGGCCGAGGACTTGTTCGGCTACACGGCGCGGGAGGCCCTGGGGCAGTACGCCGCCCAGCTCATGATCCACGAGCAGCACGTCGACCTGGTCGTCAAGCTGTTCGCCGATGTCATGGACACCGGCCAGGGCTGGGCGGGCGCCTTCCCGATCAAGCACAAGGACGGCAGCACCAAACTGGTGGAGTTCCGCAACATGCGGCTGCTGGACGACCGGGGCGACGTCTACGCTCTGGGGCTCGCCGCCGACCAGTCGACCGTGCGCCGGCTGGAGCGGGACGTGGCGCTGTCCACGCGGCTCGTCGCCCAGTCCCCGACCGGGCTGGCCGTCTTCGACACCGACCTGCGGTACGTCTCCGTCAATCCGGCGCTGGAGCAACTCAACGGCATACCGGCGGAGGAGCACATCGGGCGGACGATCCGAGAGGTCCTGCCGCACCTCGACGTCGATGCCATCGAGTCGGCGGCACATGAGGTGCTGGAGACCGGCCGACCGCTGGTGGACCAGGAGACGGTGGGCCGGACCGCGGCCGATCCGGGCGCGGAACATGCCTGGTCGATCTCGCTCTACCGGCTGGAGGACGCGATCGGAACCGTGCTGGGGTTGGCCGGGTCGGTCGTGGACGTCACCGAGCAGCACCGGGCGGCGGTCGAGGCCGAAGCCGCACGGCGCCGTCTGGCCCTCGTCGCCGACGCCTCCGCCCGGATCGGCACCACGCTGGACCTGGAGCGCACCGCCCGCGAGCTGGTCGGTGTAGCCGTGCCGGAGCTCGCCGACGTCGCGGCCGTGGACCTCCTGGAAGCCGTGGTCCAGGGCAGACCCAGCACGCTCGGCCCCGCCGAGGCAGCCGTGATCCGTGCCCTGGCCGTCGATGCGGACCGCGTCCCGGACGCCCTGAGCGCGGCCGACCCGCCCGGCGAGGTGGCCCGGTACGCTCCCGACCGCCTGGTCACCGAGTGCGTACGCACGGGGCTGCCCGTCCTGCTGGCGGAGGTCGGGACCGAGGACCTCCCCCGCATCGCCCGTTCCCCGGAGGCGGCCACGCTGCTGGCCCGGGCCGGCGTGCACTCCTATCTCGCCGTGCCGCTGATCGCGCGCGGCGAGGTGATCGGCGCCCTCGATCTCAAGCGGACGCGCAATCCGGTGCCGTTCGGCGAGGACGATCTGCTGCTGGCGCGTGAGCTGGCGGCCCGCGCGGCCGTGCAGATCGACAACGCGCGCTGGTACCAGAACGCCCGCGACACCGCCCTCACCCTGCAGCGCAGCCTGCTGCCCAGCCACCCCGCGGTGACCGGCGGCCTCGAGGTCGCCTCCCGCTACCAGCCCGCGGGCGCCACCGCCGAGGTCGGCGGCGACTGGTTCGACGTGATTCCGCTGGACGGCGGCAAGACCGCGCTGGTCGTCGGCGATGTCATGGGCAGCGGCATCAACGCCGCCGCGACGATGGGCCGACTGCGCACCGCGACCAACACCCTCGCCTCCCTCGACCTCGATCCGGCCAAGCTCCTGGAACACCTCGACCGGATCACCGAGGGCCTGGACCACTCGATCGCCACCTGCGTGTACGCCGTCTACGATCCGCGGCTCGGCCACTGCCGGATCGCCAACGCCGGCCACCTGCCACCGGCCCGGCTGCGTCCCGGCCGTCCGCCGGAACTGCTCGAACTGCCCACCGGGGCCCCGCTGGGCGTGGGCGGTGTCGCCTTCTCCACGACCATCGTCGACCTCGCGCCCGGCGACCGGCTCGTGCTCTACACGGACGGCCTCGTCGAGACGCGTCAACACCCGCTCGACGAACGCCTCGACGCTCTTCTCGCTCTCCTCGAGGGTCCGGACCGCCCGCTGCAGGAGCTCTGCGACCTGCTGCTGCGCACGCTGCACCAGCCGGACAACTCCGACGACGTGGCCCTGCTGATCGCCCGGGTGCAGACGCCTGTGGCTGAAGGGACCGAGGCCCTCAACTCATAGGGATTGATTACCTCTTCCTTAAGGTTCGTTGCCCACAATCGGACCAAGGCTTGGCGTGGAGATGCCGGGTGCCGTGGCCGAGGGGAGCGAGCCGTGACGCACGAACCGGATCAGGAACACACCCCGATCGACCAGGAGGTCCTGACTGGGCCGGGCGGAGCCGAACCGAAACGGTCGGCCCTTCACGAGCGGTGGCGGGGGCAGTCCGTACGCACGCGTGCGGTGATCGCGGCGACCACGGTCGCCGTACTCGCCGCCGGCGGCACGGTGGCCTATGCCGCAACCTCGACGGGCTCCAGCGGCGAGGCCGGAACCTCCGCGTCCGCCTCGGGCTCGGCCTCGCCGGACGACCGTGAACACCGGCACGGCCGCGGTCCGTGGTCCGGTCTCGGCGGCGGTGGCGTGCACGGCGAGGCGACCGTCAAGGATCTCGACGGCGACTGGGTCGTCCGTGTCTGGCAGCGCGGCACCGTGGAGAAGGTGGACGGCGACCAGGTCACCGTCAAGAGCGAGGACGGCGCGGAGTGGACGTGGACGGTGGAGGACGACACCACCGTGCTCGGGGACGACTCCTCCGACTCGGGAACCGACGCTCTCGATGACGGCGAGACGGTCTACGTGACCGGCACCCGCTCCGACGACGACACCAGGAACGCGGCGCAGGTCATCACCGGCGACTGGGAGAAGGACTGGCATCGTGGCCCTGCGGAGCGAGGCCTGCCGGGCTAGAGAGTACGGACCGGTTCGGCCTCGTCGCGGTGTGCCTGCTCCCGTCGTGGCAGCAGGAGCGGAGTGGCCAGGAGCAGCAGACCGGCGACCGCGATCGCCGTACGGCTTCCGACGAAGCCGGCCAGCAGACCCCACAGGGCGGTCAGGGACGCGGTGGAGAGCTTGCCGGTGACCGACCAGGCGGAGAGGGTGCGGACCACCCGGTCCGTCGGGGTCCGGTCCAGTCGGTAGGTGGAGTACACCGGGTTGAACACGCCACAGGACGTGATCACCCCCAGCTCTACGACCATCACCAGCACGAGCCCGGCCGTGCCCGGCCGGACGAAGGCCAGCCCGATCGGCCAGCACGCCCGCAGCGTGCCGGAGACGAGCAGGACGCGGTGCAGTCCGAACCGCGCGGCCAGCGGACGGGCCAGCCGTGAGCCGGCCAGGCCGCCGAGGCAGGGCACCGCGAAGGCGAGGCCGTACTGCCAGGGCGCGAAGCCCAGCGGGCCGAGCATGAGGACGGCGAGCAGCGGCGAGGTCGCCATGAGGAGGCCGTTGTACAGGGCCGTGTTGAAGAACAGCGGGCGCAGTGCCGGACTGGCCAGGATGTACCGCCACCCTTCCAGTAGGGCGCTCGCGCGAAAACCCGTCGGTGCCGCGGTGCGCTCGGGGCGCGGCTCCCCGCCGCCGATCGCGCGGATGCCCAACGCCGAGAGCAGGTAGCTGACGGCGTCGGCCACCAGGGTCGTCACGGGCCCGAACAGACCGATGGCAGCTCCGCCGACAGGAGGTCCGAGCACGGTCGCGGTCCAGGTCGTGGCCTCGAACCGCCCGTTGGCGAGGAGAAGGTCCTCCGGCCGTACGAGCCCCTTGAGAAAGGCGCCGGAGGCCGCGCTGAAGGTGATGTCGGCCGCCGCCACGACCACCGAGACGACCAGGAGTTGGGAGAGGCTGAGCCGGCCGAGCGCGTACCCGGCCGGGACGCTCAGCAGGGCGGCGAACCGGATCAGGTCCATCGCGACCATCACCGGCCGCTTGCGGCGGAACTCCACCCACGGCCCGAGCGGCACCGCCGCCACGGCCCCGACCGCCAGTCCCGCGGCCGCCAGCGCCGCCACCTCGGTCGGCCCGGCGTGCAGCACCAGGACCGCGATCAGGGGGAAGGCGTCGAAGGCGAGCCGCGTACCGAACACGCTGACCCCATACGCCGCCCACAGCCACCCGAACCGCCGCCCCAGCGACCGTTTCCCGCTCAAGCCCGCACCTCCCCCGACAACCACACGTTGATCGGGACCATCAAACCGAGCGGCAGGTGCCCAGATCAAACAACCATCTTGCCCCGCGACTACAACCCTGCGTTGTGCACCTAGGCTGACCGCATGGATCTCGATGCCGTACGCACCTTCGTCGCCGTCGTGGACGCGGGGCGCTTCCAGGAGGCCGCCGCCCATCTCACCATCACGCAGCAGGCCGTCTCCAAGCGGGTCGCCGGGCTGGAGAAGGAGCTCGCGGTGCGACTCTTCGACCGCACCGCGCGCGGCGCCCGACTCACCATCGACGGACAGGCGTTCCTGCCCCACGCCCGCGAACTCCTGAGGGCCGAGGAGCGGGCGGCCGCCTCCGTGCGCCCCGGCAGCCGCGCGCTGCGGGTCGACGTGATCGGGCGGCGGCTCGCGCCGGCGGAACTCCTGCGCGCCTTCCACCGCGCGCATCCCGACGCCGAGCTCGACGTCGTCACCCTCTTCGACGCCGACGCGGCCATCGCCGCGGTCCGCTCCGGGGCCATCGACGCGTCCTTCCGAGCGCTCACCCGGCAGCCCCCGGCCGACCTCGAGGCCACGCGGGTCTACGACGAACCGCTCCAGCTCGTCACGGGCCCCGCCCACGAACTCGCCGCGGCCCGCACCGTACGACCGGGGCTGCTGGCCGGGCACCGCATCTGGATGCCCGGCCTCGTCGCCGGTACCGAGTGGGCCGCCTACTACGACGACCTGGCAGCCGAGTTCGGGCTCACCATCGAGGCGACCGGCCCCGACTTCGGTACCGAGCCGCTCCTCGACACGATCGCCGACTCCGCGACGCTCGCGACCTTCGTCGGCGAGCTGACCCGCCTGGTCTGGCCGGCCCACCAGGACCTGCGGCGCATTCCCGTGCGGGATCCGACGCCGGTCTACCCGCACTCGCTGTTCTGGCGCGGCGACAACCCGCATCCGACGCTCACGGCACTCCGCGCCCACCTCCGCTCGCAGCGGGCCGGCGAGGGAACTTGGGCCCCGCGGTGGGCTTCTTAGGGCTTCGTTCCGATTACGACGTTGGCGTACCACTCCTCCAAGACGGCCAGCTGTGTCGTCAGGCCGCCACGCGTGAACGCCTCGACGGCGGCCGGTGCCTGGCGTTCGCTCGTCTCGACGAGCAGGCAGCCGCCGGGGGCGAGCCACCGGTGTGCCTCGGCCGTGACCCGGCGCAGGACGTCCAGGCCGTCGGCCCCGCCGTCGAGGGCGACGAGCGGTTCGTGATCGCGTGCCTCCGCGGGCAGGAGGCCGACCTCGCCGGTGGGTACGTACGGCACGTTGGCCGCGAGGATGTCGACGCGGCCGAGCAGCCCGCCGGGCAGCGCCTCGAACAGGTCGCCCTCGTGGACGTGACCGCCGGCGGCGGCGACGTTGCGGCGGGCGCAGCGCACCGCGGCCGGCTCGATGTCCGCGGCGTGCAGTTCGACCCGGCCGAGCGCCACGGCCAGTGCGGCTCCCACCGCACCCGAGCCGCAGCACAGGTCCACGACGACGGAGGCGTCCGGCGCCTGGACGAGGGCCTGTTCGACGAGGAATTCCGTACGGCGGCGGGGCACGAAGACACCGGGTGCGACGGCGATGCGCAACCCGCGGAACTCGGCCCAGCCGACGACGAGTTCGAGGGGTCGGCCGGCGACACGGCGGTCCACCATGTCGGCCAGCTCGTCCGGCGTACGGGCGGCGGCCAGGATCAACCGGGCCTCGTCCTCGGCGAAGACACAGCCCGCGGCACGCAGCGCGGCGACGACGGGGTCAGGGGAGGAGAACAACGACGACGAGGGAGAGAGTGAAGGCATGGAAGCCGAAGGCCTTTCGAGAGCCGAAGGGCGCTCCAGCGGTCACCTACCGACGGTGATCCGCGCCAATCCGAGAGGCGAGCACCCGATCTGACACAGCGTTGATGGGTCTCACCTCCTCGGTACCTCACGACTGGGACCGCCCTCAGCCGGACGGCCACTTTACACCGCCGACGCACCCGGGCGGCGGGAAAAAAGCGCAGATGAGTTGTACTGTGCAACAAGAACGGCGAGGGAGGTCCGGTGACAGCAGCCGAGGCGGTGGAGACCATCCAGCGCGAGATGACGGCCTTCGCCCGCCGAGCCCGGGCCTCGGCGGGACGGATGCACCCCGAGCTGTCGCTGGTGTCGTACACGCTGCTCGGGCATCTGGAGGAGCGCGACGGCTGCCGGGCGACCGACCTGGCCGCGCACTACGCCCTGGACAAGTCCACCGTCAGCCGCCAGGTCGGCGCCCTGGAGCGTGCCGGACTCATCGAGCGGCGCCTGGACCCGGAGGACCACCGCGTCCAGGTACTGCACCTGACCGAGGCCGGCCGCCGCATCCTCGCCCAGGTCACCGTGAGCCGCCGGGCGGCCGTCGGGGAGCGGCTCGCGGAGTGGCCGGATGAGGATCTGGAGCGGTTCGCCGGGTATCTCGTGCGCTACAACGCCTGGTCGGCGCCCGCTCCCGAGGACAACTGACCGCCCCAGCCGCTACGACACCGGTACGGCCGCCCGGTGCTCCGGCGCCCGCGCCGCGAGGAACGCGGTCCTACGGCGGAGCCGGAAGCCCAGGGACTCGTAGAGCCGTATGGCATTGGCATTCCCGGCGCCCGTGTGCAGGAACGGGGTCTCGCCGCGCTCCCGGATGCCGTGGGCGACGGCGAGGATCAGGCGGGTCGCCAGGCCCTCGCCGCGGGCGGCGGGGTCGGTGCAGACCGCGCTGATCTCGGTCCAGCCCGGCGGGTGCAGCCGCTCCCCCGCCATGGCGATGAGGGCGCCGTCCCGCCGTATGCCCAGGTAGGTGCCCATCTCGATGGTGCGGGGCAGGAAGGGGCCGGGCTGGGTCCGTTCGATCAGGTCGAGCATCTCGGGCACGTCGGCGGGGCCGAGGCGGATCGCCTCCGGGTCGCGCGCGGCGGCCAGCCCGTCGTCCACGAACTGCACGCCCTCGACCTGGAACGTGATCTCCCAGTCGTCGGGGACCTGTCCGCGGAAGCCCGGCAGTGGCACCTCGGCGCCGGGCCCGGCGAGCGCCGCGAGGTCCGCCCAGTCGTCGGCGTCGGGCTCGTCGGGCAGGGCCAGCCATGGCGACACGTCGACCGGGTAGCGCAATACCCGGCCACGGCGCTCGGCGAAGAGGGCGTGCGGGCCGGTCAGCGAAGCGAGCGCGGGGTTGTCCAGGACGTGGGGTATGCCGTCACTCATCGGGCGACCTCGATCACGACCTTGCCGCGGGCGTGGCCGTCTTCGACGGTGCGCAGCGCCTCGCCGGCCTCGGTCAGCGGGAAGGTCGCGGTGACGTGGGGGTTCAGGTCGCCGTCGATGACCAGTTGAGCGACCGCCTCCAGTACGGCCGCGTTGCGGGCCCGGGTCACGCGGGCGCCGCCGAGCCGCTGTACGTCCGACTCCGGGGCACCGGCGGTGATCAGCTTCGTCCGGTCGGCGAGCAGCTCGACGGCCTCGGTCAGGACGTCGGCGCCGACAAGGTCGTAGACGCCGTCGAGGCCGTCCGGTGCGGCCGCCCGCGCCCGCGCGGCCCAGCCGGGCCCGGAGGGGACGTGGACGGCGCCCAGCGACTCCACGAAGTCCTTCTTGCCCTCGCTCGCGACACCTACGACCCGCAGGCCGAGGGAGCGGGCGATCTGTACGGCGGCCGCGCCGACTCCGCCGCCCGCCCCGGTGACCAGCAGGGTCGCCCCGGACGGCAGATCGAGCTGACGGACGCCGTCGTAGGCGGTCGCGGCGGCGACAGGCAGGGTCGCGGCGTCCGTGAAGGACAGCTCGGCCGGTTTGTGCGCCGCGATGGCGACCGGCAGCAGGGTGTACTCGGCGTAGCCGCCGGTCAGCGCGGTGCCGAAGACCTCGTCCCCGACGGCGAAGCCCTCGACGCCCTCGCCGGTTTCCTCGACGATGCCGGAGACCTCGTTGCCCAGGACTGCGGGAAAGTCCCGCTCGCCGCTCTCGCCGGGCCGGCGGTACCCCGTGCGCTGCTTCCAGTCGACCGGGTTCACACCCGCGGCGCGCACCGCGACCAGGATCTGACCGGGGCCGGGCACGGGCCGGTCCACCTCGACGAGGGCCTCGGTCTCCGGACCGCCGTACCGCGTGAAGACGTACGCCTTGGGCATTGCTCCCACTCTCCTTCGCTGTCGCCGCTGTCACCGCAAGCTGGAGTGGCGGGTGGCTATTCCCGGGGCGCCCGACAGTTCATACGGCCTTAATGATCGGCGGACGGCCCCGTGGTCGGCGCACGTCTGACATGGACGTACGGTTGAACACGTAAGCAATCACCCCTGTCACGCTGGACCCATATGAACGTCACCCGAGGCTTCACCGGGCGCGCCCGCGTCCACAATCCCGGTCTGCCGCCCGGCCAGTACGACGCGGGCGACGACTGGCCCGTCCTGTCCGCGGAGGTCACGCCCGACCTGGCGCCCGCCGACTGGACGTTCCGCGTCGACGGGCTCGTCGAACAGCCGCGTACCTGGAGCTGGGAGCAGGCCCACGAGCTGCCCGCCTCGGCGTACGAGGGCGACATCCACTGCGTGACGAGCTGGTCGAAGTTCGGGGTGCGGTTCGGGGGTGTGTCGCTGGACGCGTTCCTGGATGTGGTGCGGCCCCATGGGTCCGCCACCCATGCCGTCGCCTACTCGCACACCGGTTACACCACGAATCTCCCGCTCGCGGACCTGACCGGCGGACGGGCCTGGATCGCCTGGGAGTACGACGGGAAGCCGCTCGCCTCCGAGCACGGTGGCCCGGCGCGACTGCTGGTGCCGCACCTGTACTTCTGGAAGAGCGCCAAGTGGGTCGCTGGCCTCAGGCTCCTCGACCACGACGAGCCGGGCTTCTGGGAGCAGAACGGCTACCACGCACGGGGTAACCCGTGGGAGGAGCAGCGGTACTCCGGTGACTGAGACCTTCACTCCCTCGACGCGGTTCGCCGTGCCCGGGCGGATCGCCGTGAGCAACCGGGCCGCCGCGGTGTGGCAGACCGCCACGCTGACCGAGATCCGCAGCGAGACCCCGCACGCCTCCACGTTCCGGTTCGCCGTGCCCGCCTGGGCGGGACACCTGCCCGGCCAGCACCTGATGCTGCGGCTGACCGCAGAGGACGGCTACGCGGCCCAGCGTCACTACTCGATCGCGTCCGCCCCCGACGACGCGGGCCATATCGAGCTGACCCTGGACCATGTCGAGGGCGGCGAGGTCTCGGGCTGGTTCCACACCATCGCCAAGCCCGGCGACGAGGTGCAGGTGCGCGGCCCGCTGAGCGGCTTCTTCGCCTGGCCCGGGGACCGGCCCGCGCTGCTGATCGGCGCCGGGTCCGGGGTCGTACCGCTGATGTCGATGGTGCGGCACCACCGGGCGCGCGGACTGTCCCTGCCGCTGCGGCTGCTGGTGTCCGCGCGCAGCCCCGAAGAGCTCATCTACGCGCGGGAGTTCGACGCCGAGACGACGCCCGTGTTCACGCGCAGCGCGTCCGAGGGTGTGCCCGTGGGACGTATGGCGGCCGCACATGTGGCGCCGCTCCTGGCCGAGCGGCCCACTGGTGGGTGGGAGGCCTATGTGTGCGGTTCCAACGCCTTCGCCGAGCACGCCTCACGCCTCCTGGTCGAGGCAGGTCAGCCCGTGGACCGTATCCGGATCGAACGCTTCGGCTGACGGGCTCCGCGACCGGATCGCACGACGCCGGACCTCCCCGGCGTTTCGCCGCACCACTGCTGGGCACTCCTGAGCGACGACGGAAGCCGGTTTCTCCGGCAGCTCCGCGGTGGTGAACGACGACGGTAAGGGGTACCAGAACTGTGTGGGCACTCGCAGGCGTGCGCGGTGCGGAGGTCGACATGCGAACCCGGGTGCGCGGCTGGCGCTGGCGGCGCAATCCGCTCAGGCGCCGGTCGGATGTCGTCGAGGCGTGGACGGTCCTGGCCGTCGCCCTGCTGCTGCTCCTGGGTGCTCCGCTGGCCGGGGCGATCGCGGGCTGGTGGGCCCATGGCGAGGCACGCGCGGTCGCGTCGGAGCAGCGTGCCGAAAGCCATCGGGTCCGTGCCGAGGTCGTCGGCAGGCCCCCCGGGTCGCTGCCCTCGGTGCAGGCCGGCCGTGAGCACTCCTACCGTGTGACGGTCCGCTGGACGGAGCCCGGCGGCGGTGCGCGGACGGCCACGGCACGCGTACCCGCGGGCACCCGCCAGGGCGAGGCGGTCGACGTGTGGTTCGACTCCCGGGGCCGGAGCGTGCCCCCGCCCCCGACTGAGACCGCGGTCTGGCAGCACACCCTCACCATCGGCGCGTGCGCCGCGGGCGGTGCCGTGGCCGTGGTGCTCCTCGGGCACTCCGTCGCACGCGGAGCGGCCACCCGCCGCCGGCTCACCGAGTGGGAACGGGAGTGGGCGCTCACCGAGCCGCAGTGGACCCGACGCCGGGCCTGACCAGGCTCCGTCAGGAGATCCGCTGCATGCGGCGTGCGAGGGTCCCGTGCGTCCGCAGCGCGTCCGCCAGCCCCGGCAGAACGGGTTCGCCCCGGTCGACCAGTACCTTCCCGGCGACCACCGTGGTCCACGCGCGGGCGGGCCCGCAGCGCAGCCACGCCTCCACCGGATCGGTCAACGCGCCGGCAAGCGCGACCTCGTGGAGGTCCCACACGACCAGGTCGGCGCAGGCCCCCGGCCGCAGATGCCCCAGCTCGTCCGCGCGGCCCAGACAGCGCGCCGAACCCCGGGTCGCGAGATCCAGGGCGTCCCGGGCGGTCATCGCGCCGGGCCCGCCCCGGTAGCGCCCGAGGAGCAGCGCGTTGCGGGTCTCCATCCAGAGCGAGGCGTGGTCGGTGGAGGCCGAGCCGTCGCAGCCGAGGCCGACGGGCATGCCCAGCTCGCGCATCTCCCGCACCCGGGCGGTGCCGCCGCCGATCAGCATGTTGGAGCTCGGGCAGTGCGCGACACCGACGCCCGCGGCGGCGAGGCGTTCGAGCTCGGCGTCGTTCGGATAGATGCAGTGGGCGACCCAGGTACGGTCGCTCATCCACCCGGTCTCCTCGAAGTACTCGACGGGACGGCAGCCGTAGGTCTCCAGGCAGTACGTGTCCTCGTCGCGGTCCTCGGCGAGGTGTGTGTGCAGTCGTACGTCGTGGCGCTCGGCGAGTTCGGCGGTCGCCGTCATCAGCTCCTTCGTCACCGAGAACGGTGAGCAGGGAGCGAGGGCGACCCTGATGAGCGCGCCGGGCGAGGGGTCGTGGTGCGCCTTGATGAGGCGCTCGCTGTCGGCGAGGACCTCCTCCTCGGTCTGCGTGACGCTCCTGGGCGGCAGTCCGCCGTCCTCGACGGAACGGGTCATCGAGCCGCGGGTCGCGTGGAAGCGGAAGCCGATGTCACGGGCGGCACTGATCTCGGCGTCGACCAGGCGGGGGCGCGGGTGGACGTAGAGATGGTCGGAGGAGGTGGTGCAGCCGCCCATCAGCAGCTCGGTCATGCCGACGTACGCCGAGACGTGGGCGGCCTCCTCGTCGAGTGCGGCCCACAGTGGGTACAGGGTGGTCAGCCAGTCGAAGAGGGAGCCGTTGACCGCGGGGGCGTAGGAGCGGGTGAGGTTCTGGTAGATGTGGTGGTGCGTGTTGACCAGGCCCGGGGTGACCAGGCGTCCGGCCGCGGAGACGGTCGTACGGGCCCGGGGTTCCGTTCCTGCCGATCCGACGGCGGTGACCCGACCATCCACGACGGCCACCCAGCCGCCCGGGATCTCCCGCTCTCCGTCCACGACGAGCAGCTCGGCATCCCTGACCAGCAGTTCTACTTCGTCGACCGGCATGTCGGCGGCAGATGTCATGCGGTCATCGTAGGCGCGTACCGGGGCAAGGACCTGGCGATACGTCCGACCACCCACGTACGGTGTGATCATCCGCACTCACTCTTCACAAAGGCGGTCCTCGATGGCCCTGTTCGACCTTCCCCTCGACGAGCTCCGCGAGTACCGCAGCGCGTCGACCGAGCCCGAGGACTTCGACGCGTTCTGGTCCAAGACGCTCCAGGAGGCCCGCGAGCACGATCTGGATGCCCGCTTCGAACTCGTCGACACGGGCCTGTCCACGGTGAAGGTGTACGACGTGACGTTCGCCGGATACGGCGGCCACCCGGTGAAGGGCTGGTTCACGATCCCGGCCGAGGTCTCCGCGCCGGTACCGGTGGTCGTGGAGTTCGTCGGCTACGGCGGCGGGCGCGGGCTGCCGCACGAGCATCTGCTGTGGGCGTCCTCGGGCCGGGCGCACTTCGTGATGGACACCCGGGGCCAGGGCAGCGCCTGGGGCGGCGGTGGCGGTACTGCGGACCCCGTGGGCGGTGCGCCCTCGTTCCCCGGCTTCATGACCCAGGGCATCGACGCGCCCGAGAACTACTACTACCGCCGGGTGTTCACGGACGGGGTGCGTGCCGTGGAGGCGGCCCGTTCGCACCCGCTGACCGACCCGGCGCGCACGGTCGCACTCGGCGCGAGCCAGGGGGGCGGCATCTCGATCGCGGTGGGCGGGCTGGTCCCGGACCTGGCGGCTGTCGCCCCGGACGTGCCGTTCCTGTGCGACTACCCGCGCGCGGCGACGATGACGGACCGTCACCCGTACCGGGAGATCGGCCTGTTCCTCAAGACTCACCGCGGCCGTTCCGAGGACGCCCTGCGCACTCTCTCCTACTTCGACGGCGTCCACTTCGCGAGCCGCGGCCGGGCTCCGGCCCTCTTCTCGGCGGCCCTGGAGGACCAGACCTGCCCGCCCTCCACCGTGTTCGCGGCCTTCAACGCCTGGACGCACGCCGACAAGGCGATCGAGGTGTACGACTTCAACGACCATGAGGGCGGCGGCCCCTACCAGGAGGCGGCCAAACTGCGCTGGCTGCGCTCGTACGCCTGAGGGCGTTGTTCTTACGGCAACTCCGTCGCGCCGGGCACCTTCCGTCCAGTCCGACCAGTCGGTACGTTCGTGGAGCCCGGGTCGCAGCGTCGCGGCTCGGGCTTCCGGGAGCGACGGAGGGCCCATGTCCGAGCACGATCCACAGGTTCACGGCCACTGCGACGAGCGCTTCGCGGCCGTACGGACGGCGTTCGAGGAGAACTTCCGCGACCGTGACGAACTGGGCGCCGCGGTCACCGTCACGGTCGACGGCGAGACCGCGGTGGACCTGTGGGGCGGCTGGGCCGACTCGGCGCGCACCCGGCCCTGGGAGCGCGACACGCTGGTCAATGTGTGGTCGACGTCGAAGGGACCGGTCGCACTGTGCGCGCATCTCCTCGCCGACCGGGGACTGCTCGACTTCGACGCACCGGTGGCCGCGTACTGGCCCGAGTTCGCGGCGGCGGGCAAGGAGAAGGTCCTGGTACGGCACCTGCTGTCGCACCGGTCCGGGCTGTCCGGCCTGCGCGAGCCGCACTCGCTCGCCCAGCTCTGCGACTGGGAGTTGACCACACAGCGGCTCGCGGCGACGGAGCCGTGGTGGGAGCCGGGGAGCCGGTCCGGGTATCACGCGTTCACGTACGGCTTCCTGGTCGGGGAGGTCGTACGGCGGATCTCGGGGCTGCTTCCCGGTGCGTTCCTGGAGCGTGAGGTGACCCGGCCGCTCGGGATCGACTTCACCATCGGGCTCCCGGAGAAGGAGTCGGGGCGGGCGGCCGAGCTGGTGCATCCGCCGGCCGCGTCGGCCGGCGAACAGGCGGAGATCTTCAGCCAGTTGGCGCCTGCGGCCCTGGCCGCGCTCATCAACCCCGTGGCGGGCGCGCGTGAGGCCAACACACCCGAGTGGCGGGCCGCCGAGATCCCGGCCGCCAACGGACACGGCACGGCACGAGCCGTCGCCGCGCTCTACGGGATCTTCGCCGGCCGGGGCTCCTACGACGGCCACCGCGTCCTCTCCCCCGAAGCTGCCGAGGGCGTCCGTGAGGGGCAGGGCAGCTGCCGCGACCTGGTGCTCGGCGCCGGTCTGGGGAGAGAGACGGAGATCGGGCTCGGTCTGTGGCTCAGTGGGCCGAACGGCTCGTACGGGCCCAACCCGCGGGCCTTCGGGCACGACGGTTTCGGCGGCTCGTGCGGTCTGGCGGACCCGGAGGAGGGGGTCTCACTCGGGTACGTGATGAACCGGATGGGGCCTCATATCGCCGACGATCCGCGGAAGATGGCACTGGTCGACGCGTTGTACAGCGCCTTGTGACGTCGGCGTGCGACGGCCGGGCTGTGACGTCCGCCGCGGGTCACGGTGCGCGTCCCGCATGTTCGATGCGCAGACCCGGGGCGCGGTCCCAGCCGGTCACCCGCATCATCCGCCGGATGTGGGGGGCGACGCCGATCAGCACAAGGGTGCCGCCGGACGAGTCCAGGCGGAGCGCCGTGAAGACGAGCAGGCGCAGGGTTCCCACGTCGATGAAGTGCAGGTCGTGCAGGTCCAGACGGATACGGACGCCGTCCGTGGAACGGGCGCGGGAACGTGCCGTCTCGGCCTGCAGGGCGCGAGCGACTGCGGTGACGTTCGTGTCGTCGACCTCCCCGGCGAGGGCGAGGCCGGGGGGTGCGAACGTGCGGGTGATGGACAGGAGGCCGTCGCGCCAGACGTCGTCGGCACCGACCCGGCCGTGGTGCAGCCCGTCGAGCAGGACCAGTTCGGCCTCGTCGAAGAGCCGGCAGTCGAACTGGCAGATGCCGAGGACGGGCAGCGACACGAACGCGGAGTCGAGCAGCAACTCGCTGTCGTGCAGCGTCTTGAGCCCCTTGCCGGCCTGCGTGCGCAGGATCTCCATGCACACACGCAGCCCGAGGAAGCCGTCACCGACCGCACGCCGTACCTCCCGGCGGACGACCTCGTCCAGGTCCCACAGGCCGTCAGGGGCGGCGAGGTGGGCGTCGACGCACAGCCGGTCGGCCGCGACCTCGTCGTCGACCCGGCAACCGTACGTCTCGAGGAAGGACAGGGCGACGCCCGCCGGGATCTCGACGGACGTCAGCAGAAGGCCACGCTGTCCGCTGGCCAGGCCGTCGAGCAGGAACGCGGCGAGCACGGTCTCGCGTTCCTCGTCCGTGTCGTAGCCGAGGAGCAGATGGTCTCCGTGACGCATCTGCCCCACGGTTCGCAGGGCGGGTACGACGGCCATGCCCACACCTCCCTCGGTGCGCCGGGCCGCATCCACGCTACGCCCGGTACAGGCCGCCCGTGAGAGGTTAGGGTGACTCTCCGCAGGGCTCCGGGCAAGGGGGGACGATGGCGGCCTCACTGCACAGCGGCAGAACCGGAAATCTTCCCTCCGAGGCCAATGCGTTCGTCGGGAGGCTGCTCGAACTCGCGGAGATCTCAGGGCTGTTGGCCACCGAGCGGCTGGTGACGCTGACGGGAACCGGGGGTGTCGGCAAGTCCCGGCTGGCGTTGCGGGCGGCGCATGCCGCGAAGGCCGGGTTCCCGGGCGGGACCTGGTTCGTGGAGCTGTCGGAGCTGCGGGACCCGGGGCTGCTGACGAACGCCGTGGCGCAGGCGACCCGGCTGACCGAACAGACGCTGCGCCCGCTGATCGAGGCGGTCTGCGGCCATCTCGCGGGGCCGGCGCCGCTGCTCGTGCTCGACACCTGTGAGCATGTGCTCGACGAGTGCGCGAAGGTGGTACAGGAACTCCTCGCGAACCTCCCCGAGTTACGCGTACTGGCCACCAGTCGGCAGCCGCTGGGCGTGCCGGGCGAGCACCTGCTGACGGTGGCGCCCTTGCCGCTGGGCGAGCGCGACGACGCGGTGGCGCTGTTCGTGGCGCGGGCCGCGGCGGCGGTGCCGTCGTTCGCGCTGAGCGAGGTCAACCGGGCGCATGTGGCGGCGGTTTGTGCACGTCTCGACGGGATACCGCTGGCGCTGGAACTCGCGGCCGTCCGGTTGCGCGGATTCCCGCTCGACCGGCTCATGGAGGGTCTCGACTCGCGCTTCGACCTGCTGGTGTCGTCCACGCGGCCGCGCCTGGCCCGGCATCAGACCTTGCGCACCGCCATCGGCTGGAGCCATGAGTTGTGCACTCCGCTGGAGCGGCTGCTGTGGGCGAGGCTGTCGGTGTTCGCGGGTGGGTGGGACGTGGAGGCGGCCGAATTCGTGTGTCACGGCGGGCCGTTGGACGCCGAGGAGATCCTCGTACTGCTCGCCTCGCTCACCGAGAAGTCCATCGTGACCCGGGACGACGACGGTACGGCGGTGCGGTTCCGCATGCTCGACACGGTCCGCTCGTTCGGTGCCGAGTGGCTGGCGGGGCTCGGCGAGGAGGAGGCGGTCAGACGGCGGCACCGGGACTACTTCCGGTGGATCGCGCGGCAGGGCGAGGCGGAGTGGCTCGGTCCCGGCCAGCGGATGTGGGCCGAGCGGCTGACCACGGAGCATGCGAACCTGCGGCTGGCGATCGAGGAGTGTCTGGCGGCACCCGGGCCCGAGACGGCCCTCGAACTGACCGGCACCCTCTGGTACTTCTGGTTCGCCTGTGGTCTCGCGGAGGAGGGCCGCGGCTATCTGGAACGCGCGCTGCGCCGGGCTCCGGAGGGCGGTGGGCCCGAATATCCCCTGTCGGTGTGGGCGCATCGGCTGGTCACGGTCGTACCGGACGACCTGGAGGCCGCCGAGTCGGTGAGCGCCGCCTATGTGTGGCTGGCCGAGGAGCGCCATCTGCCCGTGCCCGCACTGCCGTTGACGGGGGCGAGCCTGGCCGTGCGGGGTGAGTCGGCGCGGTCGGCCGTGCTGTACGGCGGCACCGGGCAGACTCCCGGGGGCGACGGCGGCGCCGAGTTCCACCAGCTGCTGACGCTGGCCCTGGAGGCGTATCTCCTGGCGAGCCAGGCCGCGTTCGAACGGTGCGCGGCGGTCGCCGAGCGGCTGCGCGCGGCCTGCGCCAAGCGCGGTGAGCTGTGGATGCGGGCCTGGGGCGACTTCTTCGTCTCGCTGGCGGGGATCGGTCTGGGCCGGTCGGAGGAGGCACTGCGTCCGGCGCGTGCGGCGCTGGCCGCGAAGTGGCGGGTGCACGATCGGCTCGGCGCCGCCGCGGTGGCCGACCTGCTGGTGGCCGCGCAGGCCTCGCGTGGCGAGGACGAGCTCGCCGCGCGCCTGCTTGGCATCAGCAGACGCCTCTGGCACACGGCGGGCCTGCCGCAGCTGGGGAATCCCGACGCGACCGTCTTCCACCGGGAGTACGAGCGTCGGCTGCGTGTCTCTCTCGGGGACGCGTGCTTCGCCGAAGCGGTGCGTGAGGGCGGTGAGTTGGGGGCGGACGCGGCGATCGGACTGGCCCTGGGCAACGGGATCCTGGAGGCTGACCTCTGATCCCCGGCGGCAGGATCTGCTCGCCTTCGTCAGCGGCTGACGGCCCGATCGCCGCGGATCGCCCGGGATTGCCGACAGGCGTCCGTCCGCCGACCAGACCGCGCTGTCGTCGAGGGCGTCGGTGAAGTGGACCGTGAGCTGCGCGGTGGGCACGGGCCGTGGGGTGTACCAGACGGCGTACAGCGCGGCCGGCAGGACGTCGGTGAGGGTGACCACCGTCGCCACGTCGAGCGGACGGGCGCCCGGGAAGCGCACCCAGGCCACGAGCACGGCCCGGCCACCACCGGCGGGCGGGAGGTCGGCGGTGGCCGGCCGTATCTCCAACTGCCGTGCGAAGGGGGCCAGATGGCCCGGCAGCTCGACGGGGCCGGGCACGCCCGGGGCCGGCTGTTCGTCGTACGGCGGTCCGGGCCGGCCGGGGCCGAACAGGGCCGAGCCGATGACGACCGGCCGCCCGCCCTGGTGGTCGGTGCAGACACAGGCTGCGGTTCGGAAACAAATCCTCTAGGCCGCGCGTCGCGCCACGACCATCCGGACGCGCGGGCTGCCGTCCCGGCGCAGGCCGAACTCGGGGAGGGCGTACAACTCCACCCTCAGGCCGGCCCACTCCAGCTCCCGGCGTACGTCGCCGAGCCGGAACGCCCGGTAGTACATGACGAACGGTGGCCGCCACACCGCGTTGCGCACCCGCATCACCGCGTCGAAGCCGAGCAGCATCCAGTAGGCCCGGGACCAGGGGCGGGGCGGGGCGACGACCGGGAAGGCGAAGCAGCCGCCCGGCCGCAGCACGGCGTGGATCCGGGAGAACAGTCCGGGCAGTTCGCGCGGCAGGAAGTGTCCGAACGCCCCGAAGCTCACAACAAGGTCGAAGGCGGGGCCGAAGGGCAGGGCGCGGGCGTCCGCGCGCACCCAGGAGAGGCGGGGCCCGGCCGACCGTGTGCGCTCGCGCGCGACGGCGAGCATGCCGGCACTGAAGTCCACCCCGGTGACGCTGCTCCGGCACACCCGCGTCAGGACTTCCGCCCCGGCGCCGGTGCCACAGCACAGGTCGAGCCCGTCCTCGAAGGGCCCCATCCGTCGCAGCGCGGACGCCACGGCGTCGAGCACCGAGTCCGGCGTACGGAAGGGCGTGTGGTCGAACTTGGGGGCGAGCAGGTCGTAACCGCGCTCGACGGACGACAGCGCCTGGACGGCGAGTTCGCGGAGACTGGGGCCTTCGGGGCTGAACATCCGCGTCAGCTTAGGGGAACACGCCTGCCCAGGATCGCGAGAACGCGCTCGCACCAGCGGACGTTCTCCGACTCGAAGGCGATCCCGCCCATCAGGGTGAGATAGGGGCCGATGCGGTCGGCTTCGCGCAGGTACTCCTCCTCGGTGCGGCCGTCGAGGAGCCGGTCGCGGACGCGTTCGTAGCGGGCGAGCTTCCCGCGCGCCCATGACATGCGTTCCTCGACCAGGGCACGGGTCACCTCGGGGTCGGTGCCGTCCATCGCTTGGATCTTGATGAGGAGTTCGTCGCGGAGCGCGGTGGGCCGCCGGGTCGGCTCGGCGGCGAAGGCGGTGAGTTCGCCCCGGCCCGCGTCGGTGAGGGTGAACAGCCGTTTATTGGGCCGGCGTTCCTGCTGCACCACCCGCGCCTCGATCAGCCCGTCCTGCGCGAGGCGCTCCAGCTCGCGATAGAGCTGCTGCGGCGTCGCGGGCCAGAAGTTCGCCAGCGACACGTCGAAGACCTTGGACAGTTCGTAGCCCGAGGCCTCTCCCTCCAGCAGGGCGGCGAGGACGGCGTACTTGAGCGACATATGGACACGCTAGCAGTAGGTGATTAATCTACTCCACACCTACTCAACAAATTGAGTATCCCATCGACTATGGAGGGCTCGATGCGCGCATTCCGAGAAGCGATCGAGGCGCAGGACCTCGACGCCGCCGAGGCGTTGCTGGCCGAGGACGTGGTCTTCACGAGTCCGGTCGTGTTCAAGCCGTACGAGGGCAAGGCCATCACGGCGGCGATCCTGCGCGGTGTCGCGCGGGTCTTCGAGGACTTCCGCTACGTGAGTGAGCTGAGCAGCGAGGACGGCCGCGACCACGCCCTGGTCTTCGCCACCCGGGTGGGCGACCGTGGAGTCGACGGCTGCGACTTCATCCACCTCGACGAGAACGGCCTGATCGACCGGTTCACGGTCATGGTCCGTCCGCTGTCCGGAGCGCAGGCCCTGTCGGCGGCCATGGGCGCACAGTTCGAGCAGATCGCGAAGGAGGCGGAGGCGCGGCTCGGGTGAGGGCGCGCCTCCGCCTCGGCATCACACGAGGGCCAGCGTGATGGCTCCCGTACAGGGCGGGCCCGGGGGTCAGCTCCGTCGCGGTGCCGTCGACGGTCATGGCCACCGACTTGCCGCGCGGCGCCCGGACGGTGGCGTCGGCGGCGAGGGTGAGCGAGGTCAGATAGGAGGTGCCGGTGACCGTCCACGCGGAGCCGCTGTTCAGTCGCACGACCACGCCGCAGGCTCACGCGGGTGGTCGCGGAGAGTTCGTACGTCTCTCCGGAGCCGATCGTGATCCGCTTGCCGGAAGCCTTGGTGCCGGCGGTGGCGGAGGCCGCCGGGATCAGGACTGCGCCGGCCGTGGCGGTGCCGGCGAGCAGGACCGAGCGTCGGGTGATCAGCGTCATTGCCTGCCTTCCGAGGGGTGGGGCATGCCGTCGCGGAGCGTGACGGTCCCGCCGTCGGCAGCATGGTCACGACGGCGCGGGCGGGGGCATCCGACTGGTGCGCACGAGGGAGTGAATCAGCCTGCCTTACCAGGTAAAAGGGGCCGTGCGCTCACATCTGGGAACCCGATGGCTCGGATCGCACGGCCCACTTCATGGCGATTACACAGGGTGGCAACAGCCCTGGTCAGGACGGTGCGATCATCCCGGCCGACAGATCGATGTCCGCTCCGCACAGGCCGGGCATCGCCAGCATCGCCACCAACGCCCGGGCCACCTCGTCCTCCTCGACGAGCCGGCCGAGCGCGGCCCGTGTGGCGAAGTCGCGTTCGGCCTCCTCGACGGTGCAGCCGGTGAGTTCGGCCGTCAGTCGGAAGTTGCGGTCCATGCGTGGGCCCCGAACCGGGCCCGGGGAAAGGGAGTTGACCGCGACGCCCAGCGGACCGACCTCTCCGGCCAGCGTCCGGGTGAGGCCGATCAGCGCCATCTTGGAGGCGGTGTACGGGGTGCGGTTCAGGAGCGGGCGTTTCCCGCTGACCGAGGCGACGTTGACGACGTCGCCCCGGCCCGCCGCGATCATCGGCGGCAGGAAGGCCCGGCACATGAGGTAGACCCCGCGGACGTTGGCCGCGAACACCTCGTCCCACTCGTCCGGCTCGATGTCGGTGAGCGGCTTCACCGGGCCCGCGACGCCGGCGTTGTTGACGAGCAACGACACATCCTCGTCCGCGAGTTCGGCGGAGAGCCGCCGCACCGACTCCGGGTCGGAGACGTCGCACACCGCCGTACGGGCCTGCCCGCCCTCCTTGACCACCCGGGCCGCCGCGTCCGCGAGGGCCTGTTCGTTGCGCCCCACCAGGACGACCCGGGCCCCGGCATCCGCCAGGGCGAGCGCGAACGCCCGCCCCAGCGGCCCTCCCCCGCCCGTGACGAGCGCCGTACGCCCACTCAGGCTCATGCGGTGTTCCACGGCAGCTCGTCACCGGCGGCCTTCGCGGCGCGTACGTCGCCGGAACGTGCGTGTCCCTCGAACAGCTCGACGCGGGAGGCCCGCCCGCACAGCCGGCCGAGCAGTGCCTGCGACCCGGTGTCGTTGACCTCCTGGTAAGTGACCGTCTTGAGGTACTTCCCCACCCACAGCCCGCCGGTATACCGGGCGGCACCACGTGTGGGCAGCACATGGTTCGTGCCGATGACCTTGTCGCCGAAGGACACGCAGGTGCCCTCGCCGAGGAAGAGGGCGCCGTACTGGGTCATGCGCTCCAGTGCGAGACGCGGCTCGGCGGTGAGCACCTCGACGTGCTCGAAGGCGAACTCGTCGGCGAGCGCGTACAGCTCGTCGAGGGAGTCGACGACATGTACCTGGCCGTGGTCGCGCCAGGCGGGCTCCGCGAAGTCGCGGGTCGGCATGCCGGGCAGGATCCGCTCGACCTCGGCGATGGTCTTCTCGGCCACCTCGCGGGAGGTGGTGATGAGGACGGCCGGGGAGTCCGGGCCGTGCTCGGCCTGGGAGAGCAGGTCGACGGCGCAGACGAACGGGTCGGCCTGCTCGTCGGCGAGGACGAGGATCTCGGTCGGCCCGGCGAACAGGTCGATGCCGATCTCCCCGAAGAGCTGGCGCTTGGCCTCGGCCACGTAGGCGTTTCCGGGTCCGGCGATCAGGTTCACGGGCCGCATCGAGTCCGTCCCGACCGCCATCGCGGCGACCGCCTGCACTCCGCCCAGCAGCCAGATCTCGTCCGCTCCGGCCAGGCGCATCGCGGCGACGGTCGCGGCCGGGATCTCGCCACGGATCGGCGGCGTACAGGCGACGACCCGCGGCACGCCGGCGACCTTGGCGGTGATGATGGTCATGTGGGCGGAGGCGGTGAGCGGGTAGCGGCCGCCCGGGATGTAGGCGCCGGCGGCCTGCACGGGGATGTGCTTCTGCCCGAGCCGCACACCCGGCAGGGTCTCCACCTCGAACTCCCGCAGGGAGTCCAGCTGGTGGCGAGCGAAGGCGCGGACCTGGTCCTGGACGAAGCGGATGTCGGCGATGACCTGCTCGGGCACCGACGCGACGATCTTCTCGACCTCCTCGTCGGAGAGCCGGAAGGAGTCCGGGCTCCACTTGTCGAACTTCTCGGAGTACTCGCGCACGGCCGCGTCACCGCGCTCGCGGATGTCCGCGATGACGCCGGTCACGGTCTCACGCACCTGGGCGAGGGAGGCGGTCACCTCGGCCTTGGGTACGGCGTGCTTCAGGATCTCTGACACAACTGCGGCCTTTCTCAAGCGAGATGGGGAACGGATCAGACGGGCGGCGCTACGAACAGCACGTCGGGGTCGTTGAACTGCTCCTTGGCGACCGACTCGCTCATCGGGTCGGCGGTGCCCCACTGGTCCTGGGTGATCGGGTCGTCGACGTCGTGCCGGCCCGGGTGCCACAGGTCCTCTTCGAGGACGGCGAGTTCGGTGGTGTACTCCACGGTGTTGCCGTGCGGGTCGTGGAAGTACGAGAAGGTGTTGTCGCCCGCGAGATGGCGCCCCGGGCCCCAGGTGAGCCGCGTCCCGGCGCGCAGCGCACGGCCCGTCCCGCGCATGTACTCCTCGACGCCCCGCATCTCGAACGAGGCGTGGTGCAGGGAGACATGGGGGCCGCGGGCGATGGCGAAGGAGTGGTGCAGAGGGCTGCACCGCAGGAAGTACATGAGGTCGCCCATGTGCGTGGAGTACAGGGTGTCGGTGAGCCGGAAGCCCAGGTGCTCGACGTAGAAGTCCCTGAGGCCCTCAGGGTCCTGCGAGTTGACCACGCAGTGCGAGAGCCGTACGGGGATCGCCTCGCGTTCCTCGATCTTGCGGTGCGTGCGGGTGGCGACGTCGGCCGACACCTCGACCACCCGTCCGTCCGGGTCGAAGAACCGGAGACCGTATCCGCCGCCCGGAGTGTCCAACACCCTCGGCTCATGGACGAGTTGCACCCCGGCACGCCCGAGCCGCACCGCCAGCTCGTCGACGGCGGCGGGCGTGGCGGCCCCGAAGGCGACGAGGTCCATCCGCTTCCGCTCGTCCTTGCGGATCCGCACGATGTACTGCTCGGGGCTGCCCTCGGCTGCGAAGAAGGCGAGGCCGCTGTCGTTCGCGACCTCGGTCAGGCCCCAGGTGGAGCCGTAGAACGCGCGCTGCCCCTCGAAGTCCGGTACGGCCAGGTCGACATGGCGCAGATGGGTGATGGGCTGGAAGCTCATGCGTGGCTCCTGACGGTGTTGCGCTGGTGGCCCAGGCCCGTGATCTCCGACTCGACGACGTCACCGGTCTTGAGGAAGACGCCCCAGTGCGCGCCGTTGCCGGCCGGGGAGCCGGTGAGGAGCAGGTCGCCGGGGCGCAGGGTGGTGGTCGTGGAGACGTATGCGATGAGCCGCGGGATGTCGAAGATCATGTCCTTGGTCGACTCGTCCTGGCGCACAACTCCGTTGTGGCGCAGGGTGATCCGCAGGTCGGAGGGGTCGCCGACGAAGGCAGCCGGGACCAGGAAGGGGCCGGTCGGCAGGAAGGTGTCCGCGTTCTTGGCGGTGAACCAGTCGGTGCCGATGGCCTTGAGGTCGGGGCGGTAGAGGCGGTCGCGAGTGGTGAGGTCGTTGGAGATCGTGTAGGCGGCGACGTGGTCGAGCGCGTCCTCGACCGCGATGTTCCGGCCCGACTTCCCGATCACCAGGGCGAGTTCGAGCTCCCAGTCGTGCTGCTCGCCGAGCTCGGGAAGCACGATGTCGTCATAGGGACCACAGATCGCGCGCGGCGAGCCGAGGAAGACGTACGGCACTCCGCTGCGGATCCGTTCGTCCATCATCTTCTCGGCGTCGGCGCGGGCCTCCTCGGGGGTCGCGCCGTGCACGCTCTCCTTCTCGGCGGCAACCAGATCGACCACGTGCTTGCGGTAGTTGGCGCCGCTCTGCAGGACCAGGCCCGGTTCGATCGGGGTCAGGGTGCGCAGGGCGGCCAGGTCGTGCCAGGTGCCGTCGGCCGACTGGGACAGCTCATGGAGGCGGGGCAGCCAGGTGTCCCAGTCCTCGACCAGGGCGCGTACGGAGGGCACCAGGTCGGACAGGTCGCGCACACGCGCCCCGGTCACCAGGCCGGGGAACGCGTCTGAGTCGCCGGCGAAGGTGCCGAGCGCGAAGGGACCGGCGTGGGTGGGAAGTGGGTCGGGCACGGGCGGCTCTCCTCATACGGATGCGGGGGCTCGCCCTCGACGCTAGGCATCCGCGCCGGGCGGCGGAAATGGCGATCCGCGATGCCTGCCATCACCGGCCCGCCGGGCCCGCTCAGCCTTATGAACTGCGGCTCCATCGCCGTACGGGATGCATGACGTCCCCCTTGGCGATGCCTCGATCCGTTGACCCTGCATCGACCGCCCCGCAGGCTCGGAGCACCCAATCCCGAGGAGTTCACCGTGGTCGTCGAGCATGCCCGGCTCACCGTTGAGACCGGCCGGGAGGACGAGTTCCAGGAGGCCTTCGGCAAGGCCCGCGTGGTCCTCGCCGAGGCGGACGGCTTCCGCTGGGCCGAGTTGCTGCGCTGCGACGAGCTGCCGCAGACTTTTCTGCTTCTGGTCGGCTGGGAGTCGGTCGAGGCGCACACGGTCGGCTTCCGCCAGTCCGAGCGGTTCGGCCGCTGGCGTGCCCTGGTCGGCCCGTACTTCGCGGAGCCGCCGGCCGTCGAGCACTACCACGAGCTCGGCCCTCGCTTCTCGGGCTGACCCCCACTTCCTCTACGTTCGCAAGGATCGCCCATGCCCGTACAGAAGGTGCTCGTCGTCGGCGGCGGCATCACCGGAAGCGTGCTGTCCGTCGCGCTCGCCCAGCGTGGCGCCGACGTCGAGCTCGTCGAGATCTCCCCCCAGTGGTTCGGTGTGGGCCACGGCATCACGCTCCAGGGCAACGCGCTCAAGGCGCTGCGGACCGTGGGTGTCCTGGACCGGGTCCTCGAACGGGCCGTGCCGTTCGACATGCTGCGGTTGCTGCGCGCCGACGGCGCGTTGATGGCGGAGTTGCCCACCCCCCATACGGGTGGCCCCGAGCTGCCGTCGACCGCGGGCGCGATGCGCTCGGACCTGCAGAACGCGCTGTGCGACGCGGTGTACGCGCACGGCGTCACCGTCCGCCTCGGACTCACCATTGAGCGTCTGGATCAATCCGCTGATCACGTGGACGTCACCTTCACCGACGGCTCGACCGGCCGCTACGACTTGATGGTGGGTGCCGACGGGATCAACTCACGGATGCGTGAGTTGATCGGCATCACGACCAGGCCCACCCCGGTCGGCATGTCGATCTTCCGCGTGGTCGCGCATCGCCCCGCCGAGATGGTCTGCCATGAGGTCTATTACGGCGGCCCGCGCTACAAGGCGGGCTACAGCCCGATCGCCGAGGACCGCTGCTACGCCTACCTCCTGGACGAGAACCTCGACGCCTCCCTGATCGGCCCGCGGGCGTCCCTGGCGCTGATGCGCGAGCGCGGCGCCGGCTACGGCGGCATGTGGGGCAGGATCATCGCCTCGCTGCCCGACGACACGGCGGTCGACTACCGCTGGATCGAGGCGATTCTCGTCGACGAGCCGTGGTACCGCGGCCGCACGATGGTCATCGGCGACGCCGCCCATGCCTGCCCGCCGCTGATCGCGCAGGGTGCCGCCATGTGCATGGAGGACGCGGTGCTCCTGGCCGAGTACGTCACCGGGGACGAGCCGCTGGAAAAGGCGCTGGAGCAGTTCATGAACCGGCGGCTGCCGCGCGTGCGGATGGTGCTGGAGAACTCGCTCCAGCTGGCCGACTGGGAGATCCACCCGGAGACTCCCGGCGCCGATCCCGGGCGGATCATGTCGCAGACGCTCCAGTCGCTGACGGAGGTCGCGTGAGCACGCCGGTAGTCGACTTCCACGGCCACCTCGCCGTCCCGGCCGCCGACGCCCTGGTCGCGGGCACACCGGGCCTGGCCGCCGAGCTGGCGGCGGAACAGCGCGCGCACTCCCCCGAGTCGCTGACCGTCAACCGGGCCCAACTGCAGCGCCTGGCACCCAGGTTGACGGACGTGACCACGCGACTGGCCGACCTCGACGCCATGGGCGTCGACGTCCAGGTCGTCGGCCCGATGCCCATGCACCATTACTGGGCGGACCGGGAGCTCGCCACACGTCTGGCCCGTACCGTCAACGAGGCCGTCGCCGCGCACTGCGCCGAGGCCCCCGACCGCCTCCACGGCCTCGGCACGGTCCCCCTCCAGCACCCCGATCTCGCGGTGGCCCTGCTGGACCGGGCGGTCGCCGAGTACGGCCTGTACGGGATCAGCGTCTCCACCACCGTCGAGGGCAGGGAGCTGGCCGATCCGGCGCACGACGAGGTGTGGCGGAAGGCGGAGGAGCTGGGCGCGGTCGTCTTCGTGCACCCGTGGGGCTGCTCGCTCGGCGAACGGCTGGCCACCCACTACCTCGGCAACACCGTCGGGCAGCCGGTCGAGACGACCGTCGCCCTCTCGCACCTGATCTTCACCGGCGTCCTGGACCGCTTCCCCCGCCTGAAGCTGGTGGCCGCGCACGGCGGCGGCTATCTGCCGACGTACATCGGGCGCTCCGACCACGCCTGGCACGTACGGCAGGACGCGCGCGGCTGTGCCGAACCGCCGAGCACCTATCTGCGGCGCATGTGGTTCGACGCGCTCGTCTACACCCCGCGCGCCCTGCGCCACCTGGTCGAGGAGGTCGGCGCGGACCGGGTCGTGCTCGGCACGGACCACCCCTTCGACATGGGCGTCGACGACCCGCTGGCCCGCCTGGACGCCGCCGGGCTGGCCCCGGCGGAGCGCGAGGCCGTCGCCGGGGGCAACGCTCTCGACCTGCTGCTGAAAGGACGTACCAGATGACCTCCGGTCCCACCCCCGGTCGCACCCTCGGCCCCGTCGAGGAAGAGCTCGCCAAGGCCCGTTCCGCCTACCGTAATTGGGGCCGCTGGGGTGAGGACGACGTGCTCGGCACGCTCAACTTCCTCGACGACGCGATACGGGCCCACGCGGTGAGCCTGGTCCGGCGCGGGCGGGCCTTCTCGCTCGCCCAGGAGTTCAACGAGTCGGGTCCGCAGCGCGGCTTCCGGGGCCGTATCAACCCGGTCCACTACATGAAGGACACCGGCTCCGACGCGGCCGCCGGCACCCAGGGTTTCCCGCACGGCTTCGGCGGGGCCGACGACCACGTCGTGATGCCGCTGCAGGCCTCCACGCAGTGGGACGGCCTCGGCCACATCTACGACAACAAGCAGGCCTGGAACGGCCGTCCGTGCACGATCGTCAACGGCGACGGCGACTCCGTCACCGGCATCGAGCACATGAGGGACGCGTTCACCGGGCGAGGCGTCCTCCTGGACGTCGGCCGCGCGGTCGGCGACGAACTCGGTGAACTCCCGGACGGATTCCCCATCCTGGAGGAGCATCTGCGCGCCACGATCGACGCGCAGGGCGCGACCTCGACCGTCCGCCGCGGCGACCTCGTGCTCGTCCGGACCGGACAGCTCGGCCGCGTACGGCGGTTGGGCGACTGGGGCGGCTACGCCGCCGGTGACGCGCCCGGCCTCTCCTTCACCACGCTCGGCTGGCTGCACCGCACGGAGATCGCGGCGATCGCCTCGGACACCTGGGGTCTGGAGGTGCGCCCGTACGAGTTCGCCGAGCGCGCGATGTCCCCGCTGCACCAGATCGCGATCCCCAACATGGGCCTGCCGCTCGGCGAGATGTGGGACCTGGAGGGGCTGGCCGAGGACTGTGCGGCCGACGGCGTCTACGAGTTCCTGCTGGTCGCGGCGCCGCTGCCGGTCACCGGCGCGGTGGGTGCACCCGTCAATCCGATCGCCGTGAAGTGAGGACGCCCGTGGACCGATTCACCGGCACACTCCATCTCCCCGACTCCCCGGACTTCGAGGAGGCCTGCCTCGGCCGGGTCTTCAACGCCCGGCGCCCTTCGGACCGTCTGCCGGCCGCCGTACTCGAAGCGAGCACGGAGCAGGACGTCGTCGAAGGCATACGACTCGCCCTGGAACGCGGCTGGCAGGTCGCCGTCCGCTCCGGCGGGCACAGCTGGGCCGCCTGGTCGGTACGGCGGGACGCCCTGCTGATCGATCTCGGGGGCTTCCGCGAGATGGCGTACGACGCACAGACCGGGATCGTGACAGCGACGCCCAGCGTCAAGGGCGGCGACGAACTCAACCCGTATCTGGGTGAGTTCGGGCGCCTCTTCAACGGCGGACACTGTCCCTCCGTCGGCATCGGCGGCTTCCTGCTGCAGGGCGGGCAGGGCTGGAACGCGCGCGGGTGGGGCTGGGCGGCGGAGAACATCGTCGCCCTGGACATCGTCACCGCCGAGGGTGAGCTCGTGCGGGCCGACGAGACGCAGAACAGCGACCTGTTCTGGGCCGCGCGAGGTGCCGGCCCCGGGTTCTTCGGCGTCGTCACCCGCTTCCACCTGCGCACCCACCCGCTGCCGAAGCATCTGGGGCACACGGTGCACGCGTACCCGCTCGCCCTCTTCGACGAGGTCATGACCTGGCTGCACGGCATGCACCACACCGTCTCGGACCTCGTGGAGATCGTCGCGCTCACCCAGACGCCACCCGACCACGACGAACCGGTGCTGCTGGTCACGGGCGTGTCGATGACGGACACGCCGGAGCAGGCCGCCGAGGCGCTCGCGCCGCTGCACGCCAACCCGTACGCGGACCAGGCCCTCTTCCGGATCGAGGCGCAGCCGACCACGCTCGCCGAGCAGCTCCTCAACCAGCGCGCCGCCAACCCCGAAGGCCACCGCTACCTCGTCGACAACGCCTGGCTGACCGGCCCGGCCGACCGGGTCGTCCCCGCGATCCGCAAGGCGTTCACCGAGCACCCCACCCGGCAGACCTTCACCATCTGGTTCTCGATGGCCCCGCTGCGCGAACTGCCGGACATGGCCTTCTCGTTGCAGTCGGAGATCTACTGCGCCACCTACGTCGTCCACGACGAGCCCGAGCGTGACGCCGAGCTGCGCACCTGGCTGGACGGGGCGATGGCGGCGATGCAGCCGGTGACCGCGGGCCAGTACCTGGGTGATTCCGACTTCACCGTACGACAGTTGAGGTTCATGGGCGACGAGCAGTGGCGTCGGCTCCAGGAGATCCGGGCGGTGCGCGACCCCAAGGGCCTCTTCGCCGGCTATCTGAGCACCGGGACCGTCACCAACACCAACCACTGGGAGCAGTGAGCGATGCGTTTCGCGACATACGAGTACGAGGGCGTGGAGCGCGCCGGGGTGGTGCGGGACGGGGTCGTCCATCCGCTGCCCGAGGGAGTCACCGTCCTGACGCTGATCGAGCAGGAGGTGCTGCACGCCGCCGGCACCGAAGCCCTGCGCGAGACCAGCGACTTGACGGTGGATCAGGTACGGCTGCTGCCCCCGCTGAAGCCGCCGTCCATCCGTGACTTCGTCGGTTTCGAGGCGCACATCGAGGGCGTGTCGAAGTCGCTCGACGGGCTGGAGCACGTGCCCGAGGAGTGGTACCGGGCACCCAACTTCTACTTCACCAACCCGCACGCGGCCTACGGCGCCCATGACGACGTGCCGATCCCGGCCGGCTGCTCGGTGCTCGACTTCGAGCTGGAGGTCGGAGCGGTGATCGGCCGCAGTGGCCGCGACCTCACGCCGGAGCAGGCCCGTGAGCACATCGTCGGCTACCTCGTCTTCAACGACTGGTCGGCGCGCGACCTGCAGAAGCCGGAGAAGAACCTCGGGCTCGGCTTCTCCAAGGGCAAGGACTTCGCCAACACGCTCGGCCCCTACCTGGTCACCGCGGACGAGGTGGAGGACCGACGCGACGCGGACGGCTTCCTCGACCTGGAGATGACGGTCACCCTCAACGGCGAGCTGATCGGCCGCGACACTCTGGCCAACGTGTCCTGGACCTTCGAGGAGATGATCGCCTACGCCGCCCGGGACACCTGGGTGCGGCCCGGTGACGTTCTCGGCTCGGGCACGTGCGGCTGGGGCGCGCTGGCGGAGTTCTGGGGGCGGCTCGGGGAGCGCACGCCGCCGCCGCTCACGCCGGGCGACGAGGTGACACTCACCGTGGAGCGGCTCGGCAGCCTCTCCAACCGCGTGGTGCCCGGGCGCACGGACGTATATCTGCCGCGGGCGCGCAAGCGAGGACGCACTCCACGGCCCTAGCAGCGCCTGACCTGCTCGTATTCGCTGGTCGGATGGTTCTTATCGCATCCCTGTGAGTTCACCCCGGCCCCTTCCTCGGGCGCAACACGGAAGTTACGCTCCCGTTCACCAGGCTTCAAAGACGCGGCCGGAAGGGGACACTCATGGGTCTCGGAGCAATCGATCTCAATCTTCTGGTGGCACTGGAAGCCCTCCTGGAGGAAAAGAACGTCACACACGCCGGCATCCGGCTGTCCACCAGCCAGTCCGCGATGAGCGGCTCGCTGGCCCGGCTGCGACGGCACTTCAACGACGATCTGCTGGTGCGTGTGGGCCGGGAGTACGAGCTGACGCCGCTGGCCGAGCGGCTGCTGCCCGTCGTCCAGGCCTCCCTCCACAAGGCGGAGGAGGCACTGTCGCTGACCCGGCACTTCGATCCGGGACGCAGTCTGCAGCGGTTCTCGGTCGTGATGTCCGACTACGTGATGACGGTGCTGGTGGAGCCGCTGCTGCGAGCCCTCGCCGAGGAGGCTCCGGGCGTGCGCATCGACTTCCATCCGATCGTGAACGGGCAGCTGGAGACGGAGACGCACCTGCGCTGCCACGACCTGATGATCGTGCCGCTCGGCTACCAGCTGCCGGGGGTCAGCGAGGCCGTGATGCACGACCGGTTCGTGTGCCTCGTCGACCCGGACAATCCGCGGCTGGTGGACGGGCACCTCACCCTGCGCGACCTGGCGGAGATGCCGCACGCCGCGTGCGCCATAGGCAAGAGCCTCACACCCGCCGACCGCCAGCTGGAGACCCTCGGCATCACGCCCAGGGTGCAGGTCAGCACGCCGGGCTTCAGCGTGCTGCCGTTCCTGGTGAGCGGCACGGACCTGGTGGCCCTCGTGCCCGAGCGGCTGGCCCGCCGCTACGAGGGTCTCGCGCGCTGTGCCGTCGTAGAGGCGCCCTTCCCGGACGTGCCGCTGGTGGAGGCCATGTACTGGCACCACAATCGGCACTCGGATCCGGCGCACCGGTGGCTGCGGGAGACGGTGCGGAAGGTCGGGACCTCCCTCGGGCAGGAGATCGCTCTCGCGGATGACAGCCATGACGAAGACGCGTTTCCGGAGCTGACCGCGGCTTCCTAGCGTGGACGGGACACATCCCGTAGCGAGTGGAGGAGCCGTGAGCCGTACGCGTCTGGCGGGCCGTACCGTCGTCGTCACCGGAGCCGCGCAGGGGCAGGGAGCCGCGGAGGTGGCGGCGGCCGCCCGGGAGGGCGCGACGGTCATCGCGACCGACGTCCTGGACGAGGCGGGCGAGAAGCTGGCCGCGTCCCTGCGCGCCGACGGCCTGGAGGTGCGCTACCGGCACCTGGACGTGTCGTCGCCGGAGGACTGGGCCTCGCTCAAGGGCGAGCTGGAGATCGTGCACGGCCTCGTCAACAACGCGGGGATTGCCATGCGGGCCCGGCTCGGCGAGGTCGAACTCGCCGACTGGAACCGGGCGTTCGCGGTGAACACGACCGGCGCCCTGCTCGGCATCCAGGCCCTGGCCCCGCTGATGCCGGCCGGTTCCTCCATCGTGAACGTCGGCTCGGTCGCCGCCCTCACGGCCCATCACGCGGTCGCGTACACGGCCAGCAAGTGGGCCTTGCGCGGCCTGTCGAAGGTGGCGGCGCTGGAGCTGGCCCCGCACGGGATCCGTACGAACACCGTCCACCCCGGCTACATCGAGACCCCGCTGATGGCGTCCGCGAACCCGGTGTTCGTCCAGGCGCATCTCGCGATGACGCCCCAGGGGCGTGCGGGCTCGGTCGACGAGGTGGCACCGCTGGTCGTCTATCTGCTGTCCGACGAGTCGTCGTACGTGAACGGCGCGGAGATCACGGTCGACGGCGGCTACGCGGCGCACGGCGGGGTGAAGGCGATCACGAACGCACTCGACGCTTCGTGACCACCGGTTCCGGTGCGGGTGGCGTGGGCTGCCTGCGCGGCCCGCGCAGGAACACCAGCGCACAGGCCGTCCCGACGGCAGCGAGGACCAGGCACGCGGCGAACGCCGCCTGGTAACCCGCAGTCAGTGCCGCGAGCCGCTCCGGGCCACTCGTGTACGACACCACGACCGACGTGACGACGGCGACCCCGAAGGCTCCGCCGATCTGGAAGGCGGCGGTGTTCATCCCGGAGGCGACCCCCGACTCCCGCTCCCCCACTCCGGTCAGGGCGGCGATGGATCCGGCGACCGCGCAGGCGCCGAGGCCCGGGCCGAAGAGGAGGAGCCCCGGGAACAGGTCGCGGACGAAGCTGCCGTCCACCGGGATACCGGCCAGCAGCAGGCTGCCCACGCCGACCAACGCCAGGCCGCCGACCGCGACGGGGCACGCGCCGATCCGGGTGACCAGGGCCTGTCCGGCGTACGACCCGACGACGGCCCCGACCGGCATCACGACGTTGGCGAGGCCGAAGGCCAGCGGCGAGTAGCCGAGTACGCCCTGTCCGTACTGGGACAGCGTGTACGACATCCCGAAGGCGCAGGCGCCGAGCAGGAACACCACCAGGTTGGCGCCGCTCACCGAACGGGAGCGCAGCAGACGCAGGGGGACGAGGGGTGCCGAGGACCGTGCCTCGATCCGGGTGAAGAGGAGAGCGAGGGCGACGGTTGCGACGAGCAGGCCGGTCGTCTGCGCCGAGAGCCAGCCGGCGCGGGGCGCCTCGACGACGGCGTACACGCAGGCGACGAGGGCGCCGGTGGCGGTGAGAGCGCCCGCTGGGTCGTAGGAGCGGGCGCGTTCCTCGGTGCGGCTCTCACGCAGCAGGATCGGACTCAGGACCAGCAGGAGCACGGAGACCGGCACGTTCAGGAAGAAGATCCACTGCCAGCCGAGTGCCCCGGTCACGGGGCCGCCGATGAGCAGGGCGGCGGTGGCGCCGAAGCCGCCGCTGCCGGACCAGATGGCGAGGGCCTTGTTGCGTTCGTGGCCCTCCTCGAAGGTGTTCAGCAGGATCGAGAGGGCGGTCGGCGCCATGACAGCGGCCGAGACGCCCTGCACGGCGCGTGCCGCCACCAGGATCCCGGCCGTCCAGGCGAACCCGCACAGCAACGAGGACAGCCCGAACAGCAGCGTGCCGGTCATGAAGACGCGGCGGCGGCCGAGCAGGTCGGCGGTGCGGCCGCCGAGGAGCAGCAGTCCGCCGAAGCTCAGCAGATAGGCGCTCATCACCCACTGGGCGCCGCTCGCCGAGAGGCCGAGGCCGTCTGCGATCGACGGCAGGGCGAGGAGGACGATCTGCGCATCGAGGATCACCATGAACCCGGCCACACAGAGCAGACCGAGGGCGTACCAGCGGCGGGAGTCGGTGGCGGTCATCGGTCAGCCTCCGAGGCGCAGGCCGGCCAGCCAGACGTCCGGGGTGCCGGGACCGTCGGACAGGGGTACCCGGTGCGGCTTCGGGCCGAGCATCAGGCCGAGGAGCCGACGGATCGTGCGGGTCATGGGAGCCTCCGGTGTCTGTCGTGGTCAACTGCTCTCACCCGACCGACGAACGACCCCTACGCGGATCGACACTCCGCGAGCCGCCTTTCGAGGAACCTCCGCTCCGCGTCGTTCTCCACCAGCTCCAGGGCCCGCTCGTACGCCTCGGCCGCCTCCTTCGTACGACCGCTGCGGCGCAGCAGATCGGCGCGGGTGGCCGGCAGCAGGTGATACCCGGCCAGCTCGCCTTCCTGTTCCAACTCGGCCAGCAGGGCCAGGCCAGCCTCCGGGCCGTCGGCCACGCCGACCGCCACGGCCCGGTTGAGGCGGACCACGGCGGAGGGCACGAACCGCAGCAGTTCGCCGTACAGGGCGGCGATGTCCGCCCAGTCGGTCTCCTCGGCCGTGGCGGCGGTGGTGTGGCAGGCGGCGATGGCTGCCTGGATCTGGTACGGCCCCGGGCGGCCGCGGCGCAGCGCGGTCCGCAACAGGGCCTCACCCTCGTCGGCCTCGGCGTGGTTCCACGCCGTGCGGTCCTGGTCCTCCAGTGTCACCAGCTCGCCCGCCGCGTCCACGCGCGTGTCCCGGCGGGCGTCGTGCAGGAGCAGGAGTGCGAGCAGGCCCAGCGCCTCGGGCTCGTCGGGCATGAGACGGGCCAGCACGCGGGCGAGGCGGACGGCCTCAGCGCAGAGGTTCCGGCGGACGAGGTCGGCGCCGGAGGTGGCCGCGTATCCCTCGTTGAACAGGAGGTAGATCACGCCGAGCACCCCGGTCGTACGCTCGGGCAGCAGGTGCGCGGGCGGCACCCGGTACGGGATGCCGGCGTTGCGGATCTTCTTCTTGGCCCGCACCAGTCGCTGCGCCATGGTCGCCTCGGGGACGAGGAAGGCGCGGGCGATCTCCGGTGTGGTCAGCCCCGCGAGCGTGCGCAGGGTGAGGGCGACCCGGGCCTCGATGGGCAGGGCCGGGTGGCAGCAGGTGAAGATCAGCCGCAGCCGGTCGTCGTGGACACCGCTGTCGCCACTGTCGTCTTCGGATTCGTACGGCGGTTCGTCCCGTGCCAGCACCGCCACCTCCCGCAGTTTCGCCGCTCCCACCGCCTCCCGGCGCAGTACGTCCAGGGCGCGGTGGCGGGCGGTCGTGGTCAGCCAGGCGCCGGGGCGGCGCGGGATCCCGTCGCGCCGCCACCGGTCCAGGGCCTGGGCGAAGGCGTCCTGCGCGCACTCCTCGGCGAGGTCCCAGTCGCCGGTCACCCGGATCAGGGTGGCGACGACCTGGCCCCACTCCTCGCGGAACGCGGCGGCGACGGCCTCCTCCACCTCTTCTGCATCGAGTTCCGTCATTCCCAGACCGGCCGCACCTCGACCGAGCCGCCGGCCAGTGCGGCGGGATGCCGGGAGGCGAGCGAGATGGCCTCGTCCAGGTCGGCGACCTCGATGATGTCGATACCGGCGACGTACTCCTTGGATTCGATGAACGGCCCGTCGCTGAGCAGGACTTCGTCGCCCTGGACGCGCACGGTGGTGGCGTCGGTGTGCGGGCGCAGACGCGCTCCGCCCTTCACGATGTCGCGGCTGCGGACCTCGTCGATGTACGAGGCGAAGCGCGGGTCCTCGGCGATCTCCGCGGGGCTGAGCTCCTCGCCGTCGACGGGGGTGCAGATGAACAGGACGTACTTCATGACAGCTCCTTCTCGATTCCGGCGTCGAACGGGACTGACGCGTGCTGGTGGACGATCAGCCACCGATCGGCCGGCAGCCGGTAGCCGGTGGTCACCCGCACGGTGCTGTCCAGCGGCTCCCCCGTGGCCAGGGTGGCTCGCGTCCGCACGAGCGCGTGACTGAACGCGACGCTCTCGTCGACCCGGAGCCGGAACTCCAGCACCTCTCGCTCCACCGGACCGGTCACCGTCGAGAACCACCACTCCTGGGCCTTGCGGAAGGCGTCGAGCCCCCGCTCCTCCAGGCCGGCCATGGGGTGGAACACCTCGACGTCCGGCGCGTAGTGGGCGAGCATCCCCTCGATGTCCCGGTCCCGGGCGGCGCGAGTGAGCTCCGCGTCGATACGGCGGATCTCCCCCTCGGCGTCCTCGTCCTCCCAGAACGGGCGCACCTCCATGGCCCCGATGCCGGCCACGGGATGCTTCGCGGCCGCCTCGATCGCCTCCTCCAGGCTGTCGCACTCGAGGATGTCGAATCCGGCCACGTACTCCTTCGTCTCCGCGAAGGGGCCGTCCGTGCACAGCACCTCGCCGCCGCGCACCCGCACCGTGACGGCCTCGGCGGGCTGGGCGAGACGGTGGCCGTGCAGGCGTACGTCGCGGTCCCCGAGCTCTTCCACCCAGGGCTCGACGGGTGCCATGCCCGAGGCGTCGGCGGTGTCGTCGCCGCAGACGAGCAGCATGTACTTCATGGGTCCTCCCGGTCCTCTTGAGCTTCTTACACCCGACCGACGAACGGGACCGAGCCGAATCGACACCCTCACCCGAAACAAAAAAGAGGCCGGGGCACGGGCCCCGGCCTCTGGATGATCTACCGCCGACTAGACGGAAGCAGGCTGCACCGCCGCCTCCACCGTCGAGCGCGCGGTGTTCTTGCGCACCAGGAACAGGGTGACCACCGCGCCGAGCAGGGAGGCACAGCCGCAGATCACCACACCGAGGGCCATGCCGTGGCCGAGGGCGGTCTGGGCGGCGGCCCTGGCGCTGTCGCTGCCGGCGTTGACGACCGCGAGGGGTCCGGCCGCGGCCTCCATGCCCGCGTCCGCCCCGCTGAGCTTGCCGACCAGCGCCGAGGACGCGGCGCTCATGGCGATCGTGCTGATCACGGCCGGGCCGAGACCCTGGCCGAACTCGCGGACCAGGCTGGTGGCGCCGCTGGCCATGCCGGTCATGTGGATCGGTACGGCGTTGACGGCCGCGGAGGTCAGCGAGGAGACGACGCAGATGAAGCCGATGCCGAGCAGCAGCACCGGGCCGATGAAGGCGGCCAGGGAGGTGGTGGTGATGGGCAGGGCGGCGATCCAGAACTGGCCCGCGGCCATGGGCAGCAGGCCGCCCATGAGGAGCCAGCGTGCGTCCACTCGGGTGAGCATCCTGCTCAGCACGGGTGCCAGCAGGAGCGGGACCAGCTGCAGGATCACGAACGGCATGCCGGCTCGCAGTGCGCTGAGGTGCATCACGGCGCCGAGCCGGATCGAGACGCAGTAGGCGGTGCCGATGAAGCCGAACATCCCCGCGAGCGCGACGACGGCCGCCGCGGCGAAGGACGGGATCTTCAGCAGGTCCAGGTTGAACATGGGCGACACGGAACGCTTCTCGGCGACGACGAAGGCGACGAGGGCCACCACGGCCAGGGTCAGCGAGCCGACGATCGCGGGGCTGCTCCAGCCGCGCTCGCCGCCCTCGATGATGCCCCACAGCAGGGCGGTCAGGCCGACGGCGATGGTGATCTGACCGGGCCAGTCCAGGCTGCGGCCCTCGGGAGCCTTGGAGTCGGTGACCAGCTTCCAGCACGCGCCGGCGACCACGAGGCCCAGCACGACCGGCGGCACGAACGCCCAGCGGAAGTCGGCGACCGTGGCGAGCACACCGGAGGACAGCGGGCCGAGGGCCGAGGCGAGGGAGATGCTGAGCGCCCAGGTGGAGACCGCCTTGGCGCGGTCCTTCCCGTCGGGCGTGGCAGCCGCGATCACCGCGAGGGAGCTGGGGAAGAGCGCGGCGGCACCGATGCCGGCCAGGGCCTGGCCGATCCACAGCATGGTGATGTTCTGCGAGGTGGCGTTGAGGAGTTCACCGAGCGCGAGCACCAGTCCGCCGAGCACCAGCAGGCGCTTACGGCCGAACAGGTCGCCCACCACACCGAAATTCAGCTCGAGAATCGCGGTGGGCAGAATGAAGGCGGAGGTGACCCACGCGACCTGGGAACCCGACGCACCGAATGCGGCCTGAATTTCCCCGTTGATCGGCGAGGGAACGGTAATACACAGCTGCGCGGCTGCAACTGCCAGACAGCAGGCTATGAGGGTGCCCCTGTCGAGTCTGTTGAGAACCTTCGTCATTCCGTACTCCATCTCACGCGGAAAGAGCGGTACTGCGTTCTATGAGTTCGATGAGATTTCCCTCGGGGTCGTTGACCCAGGCCATGCGCACTCCGGGCTCGGGGGACGGCCCGGGTTTCATGACCTCGCCCGCCCCGTGGGCCACCAAGGCCCCGTAGACGGGATCGAGTTCGGGGGTGGTGACCGCGAAGTGGCCGTATCCCTCGGTGAGGACGGCGGTCGGCGGGTCCGGCGCGCGCAGCCCCGGCGAGGAACCGGGCCTGGCGAGCAGTTCGATGCGCCAGCCGTGCGGATGCTCCAGTACGACGCCGCTGAGACCGAGCCCGTCGAGGCGGAACTCGAAGACGGTCTTCAGCCCGAACGCGGCCTTGTACCAGGCGGTTTGGGCAGCCAGATCGCGTACGTTGACGCCCACGTGGTCGAGTCGGGTGGTCACGGTCGCTCAGCCCGCCATGGCACTGTCGCCGCCGTCGACCATGAGGTTGGCGCCGTTCACGAAGGCCGCCTCGTCGGAGCACAGGAAGGCCGCAGCGCGCGCGATGTCCTCGGGTTCACCGACGCGTCCGACGGGGATCCGCGCCTCCAGCTGGGCCTTCGGACCGTCCGGGTCGTCGAGGAAGGGCGCGGTGGCCGAGGTGCGGGTCATGCCGGGCGCGACGGTGTTGACGCGGATGTGGTGCGGGGCGCCGGCCGCGCACAAGTGCATGCTCATCGCCAGCACCCCGCCCTTGGCAGCACCGTGCGGCACCATCGGCATGAAGGGAGCGCCCCGCACGGCGGCCACGGAGGCGACGTTGAGGACGGCGCCACCACCGCGGGCGATCAGGTGCGGCCAGGCCGCCTGCGTACAGAAGTACGGAATGTCCAGCTCGTTCTTGATGGTGAAGTACCAGTCCTCGGCGGGCATGCTCTCGAACGGGCCGTTCCGCAGCGCCGACGCATTGTTGTAGAGGATGTCGATCCCGCCGAAGACCTCGATACCGGCCTCGATCCACTCCCGCGCTCCGGCTTCGGTGGACAGGTCGACGGGTGCGAGGGACCGCATGACTCCGCCGGCCTTCTCGACGAGTTCCACGGTCTCGGCCGAACTGCCCTCGTCGATGTCGCAGCCGAATACGGTGGCGCCTTCCGCGGCGAATATCTGCGCGGCGGCCCGGCCTATTCCGGCTCCTGTTCCACTGATGAAGGCGATTTTTCCGGCCAGTCGACCCATGTTCGCGAAGTCCCTTGTCCCATGCCGCCGAAGTGCGGTGGTGGCAGCGTAGGGAGGGCCTTTCGCCGGAACAAGAAAAGCGTCAGCGATACGCCATCGGGGGTTCGTATGGCTGGTATGCGGCCAGGGGCGACCGTCGTCCCGCTGTCACTCGACGTCCAGCACCGCCTTGCCGCGCAGCCTGCGGCTGCCGAGGGCCTCCACCGCATCCGCGATCTTGCCCCACGGCCCGCGCCAGCCGACCGGTACCCGCAGTTTCCCAGCGGCGGCCAGCGCGAGCAGTCGGTCCAGCTGGGCCTGCCGGTCGGTGAGCCCGCCACCGTTGTAGACCGAGACGATGGTCTTGGGCGTCCTGCTGCCCAGCGTGGACCCGACGGGCAGCACGGCCTCCCGCGCCGCGGCCCAGCCGACGCTCTGCAGACTGCCGCCCGGCGCCAACAGACTGTACGCGGCGACGAGTTGGTCGCCTCCCACGGTGTCGACCACGACGTCGACGGGTGACGTGACCCGATCGACGCCGGCCACCGCCTCGTCCGCCCCGAGCTCCGTGACCCACCGGCGCCCGTCCTCCGAACCGGCCACCCCGATGACGTACGCCCCACCGAGCGCCGCGAGCTGTACCGCGAACCCGCCGACCCCGCCGGACGCCCCGGTCACCAGTACCCGGCGGCCGAGGAGCGGCCCCGCCTGTTCGAGGGCCCGCAGGGCGGTGCCCGCCGCGACCGGCAGGGCGGCGGCCTCCCCGAGGTCGACACCGGCCGGGACCACCGCGACGTCGGCCACATCCATGGCGCGCAGCGCGCCGAACCCGCCGCCCTCCCCGAATCCGACGACCCGGCTTCCCACCGTGGGCCCGCTGCCGTCCGCCGCGGCGGCCACGATGATCCCGGCCGCGTCGAAGCCGATCACCTCGCCCGGCTCGGCGCGCTCCGCGAAGTACAGCTCAGCCGCGTTCAGCGAGGTGTGCCGGACCTCCACGAGGACCTGGCCGGGACCCGGTTCCGGGTCCGGAGCCTCCCCCGGGCTCAGCCGTCCGGGTGCCTCGGGGTTCACGATCAGTGCGCGCATGGGCTTGCCCTTCTCGTCGTAGGCCGCTCGCCCCACGCCAACCGCGGCCGATCCGGACTTCTTCCCGCCGCCGCGGTCCCGTTCGCGGTTGGATGGCGTCATGACCACCGACGAGCACGCACGGCTGATGCGGGCCAACCAGGCGAACTGGGACGCCCGCACACCCGTCCACCTCGCCAGCCGGTTCTACGGCCTCGATCAGGACCTCGACCCCGAGCGCTGGTTCGCCGCCTTCGAGTGGGAGGACCTCGGCGACCTGGCCGGCCGCGACGTGCTCCATCTGCAGTGCCACCTCGGCACCGAGACGATCGCCCTCGCCCGGCGCGGGGCCCGCGCCGTCGGCCTCGACTTCTCCGAGGCGTCGGTGGCGGCCGCGACCGACATCGCGGCGAAGGCGGACGTGGACGTCGACTACGTACAGGCCAATGTGTACGACGCCGTCGAGGCCCTGGGAGGGCGGCGGTTCGACGTTGTCTACACCGGCAAGGGCGCCCTGTGTTACCTGCCCGACCTCGAACGCTGGGCCGGCGTGGTGTCCCAACTCCTGCGTCCGGGCGGCCTGTTGTACGTGGTCGAGTTCCATCCGCTGCTCAACTCGCTGGGCCCGAAGCCCACTCCGGGCGAGGGTCCGGAGCTTCTGCTGCGCCACGACTACCTGGGCGGCGACGGCCCCGTGCACCGGGACGCGACCCACACCTACACCGACGGCCCGGCGGTGGCGGGCGCCACGGAAAGCTACGAGTGGATGCACGGAATAGGAGAGGTCGTGAGCGCGTTGACGGGGGCAGGACTCACCGTCCGGCGCCTTCGCGAGAGCGACGAGCTTCCCTGGCCGCGCTGGCCGCAGATGACGCGGACGCCGTCCGGCTGGTGGCGGCTTCCCGAGCCGCGCATCCCACTCCTGTACGGCCTCCTGGCCGGCCGCTGAGCCGTATCTCACAGACGTGGCCGGACACCCCGTGCTACTGTGCGACTAGCACTCGTGTACGCCCCGTTTCGGGCGCCGGTGCCAGTTCCTCCTCAGTTGGCTGACCCGTCCGTCGCTCTGCGACCGGCACACCAGCATCCCAGCACCACCTCGTGAGCAGGGCCTTTCGTCGTACCCGAGGTGTTGTTTTCCCCGCCGCCCGAAGGCGCACTGTCCGCCTTCCCCGCGCGACTTCTCCCCCTTCCTTCGCATGCCTCATGCCTTCCGTCCTTGAAAGGACACACCATCATGACCACCACACTCGAACACCCCCCTGTACAGCAGCAGACCCCCGCCCGGGTCGCCACCGGTGTCCTCGACATCGACGCGAACGGGAAGGGGCATCTGCGCGCCGAGAGCCTGCTGCCCTCGTCCTCCGACCTCCAGGTCGCCCCCGCACTGATCCGCAAGTACGGCCTGCGCAAGGGCGACCGCGTCGACGGCGTGCGCGGCACCCAGCGCGCTCTGACCGAGGTCGCCCGGGTCAACGGGCGCAAGCCCGAAGAACTGCGCGGCCGCCGCCACTTCCAGGACCTGACGCCGCTGCACCCCAACGAGCGGCTCCGCCTCGAACACCCGGCGGCCGGGCTGACGGGGCGCGTCCTCGACCTGCTCGCACCCGTCGGCAAGGGCCAGCGCGGGCTCATCGTGGCCCCGCCCAAGACCGGAAAGACCGTCATCCTCCAGCAGATCGCGGCCGCCGTCGCCGGCAACCACCCCGACAGCCGCCTGATGGTGGTGCTGCTCGACGAGCGGCCCGAGGAGGTCACCGACATGCGGCGCTCCGTGCGCGGCGAGGTGTACGCCTCGACCTTCGACCAGGGTCCGAAGCAGCACATCGCGCTCGCCGAGCTCGTGATCGAGCGGGCCAAACGGTTCGTCGAGGCGGGCGAGGACGTCGTGATCCTCCTCGACTCCCTGACCCGGCTGTGCCGGGCCCACAACAACGCGGCCTCCTCCAGCGGCCGGACGCTCAGCGGCGGTGTGGACGCGGGCGCGCTGCTCGGGCCCAAGCGGTTCTTCGGCGCCGCCCGCCTGGCCGAGGAGGGCGGCTCGCTCACGATCCTCGCCACCGCACTGGTGGAGACGGGCTCCCGTGCCGACGACTTCTTCTTCGAGGAGCTCAAGGGCACCGGCAACATGGAGCTGCGGCTGAGCCGCGACCCGGCGTCCCGCCGCGTCTTCCCTGCCGTCGACATCAACCCTTCCGGCACCCGCCGCGAGGAACTCCTGCTCTCCCCGGCCGAGTTGACCGCCGTACGCGGCCTGCGCCGGGCCCTGCACACCCGCGACGGCCAGACCAACCTGGAGACCCTTCTGGAGCGCATGCGCGCGACCCCGGACAACGCGACGTTCCTGCGCCGCATCCAGCCGACGCTGCCCACCGGCTGACGGGTCGTTCGCGCATCCCCCGTCCGGGTGTTCACGGGCTTCGTTCGGCCGGGGCAGCGCGGTGTACGGCGAGTCCGTTCCTACGTTTGCGATATGACAATCGGATTGACTTCCCGGGCTGCCGTGTCAACCTGCGCTCTCTGCGTGGCCGGCCTGCTGGCGCTCGCGCCCGCCACGGCGGTGGCCGGGACCGGTACCGATCCGGGTGCGGCCGGTGGACCGCGGGCGGCGACTGCACAACCCTCCCTGCTGTACCGGTCCGGCACGCACGTCCGGCCGCGCCCCGGAGCGCCCGAGGTCCCCGACGTCTCCGCGCGGTCGTGGGTCGTCGCCGACGCACGCACCGGCGAGGTGCTCGCCGCGCACAACGCCCACCGCAAGCTGCCGCCCGCGAGCACCTTGAAGACCCTGTTCGCCCTGACGGTGCTGCCGGCACTCCCGGGCGGCATCCGGCACAAGGTGAAAGAGGCCGAACTGGCGGACATCGGTCCGGGCAGCAGCCTGGTCGGGGTCGCCGAGGGGCGTACGTACCGGGTCGCCGATCTGTGGCGCGGGGTCTTCCTCAACTCCGGCAACGACGCCGTGCACGTGCTGGCCCGGCTGAGCGGCGGCTGGCGCAACGCGGCCACGCGCATGCAGGCCAAGGCCCGGGCCCTGGGCGCCCACGACACGCACGTGCTGTCGCCCGACGGCTACGACACACCGGGCCAGGTGTCGTCGGCGTACGACCTCGCCGTGTTCGGCCGGGCGGGGCTGCGCAACGCCGACTTCGCGCGCTACTGCGGCACCGTCGATGCCAAGTTCCCGGGCGGCGGCGGATGGTCGTACGAGATCCAGAACACCAACCGGCTGCTGACCGGCGAGGACGGCGTGCAGCGGTACCCGGGGCTGATCGGGATCAAGAACGGCTACACCAGCAACGCCGGCAACACGCTTGTCGCCGCCGCCCGCCGGGGCGGGCGCACCCTCGTCGTCACGGTGATGAACCCTCAGTCGGGCGGCGGCTTCGCCGTGTACGAGGAGGCGCGCGAGCTGCTCGACTGGGGGTTCGGCGCCGCCGGGCGGGTGGATCCGGTGGGGTCGCTCGACGCCCTGCGTGTGAGGCCTCGGTCGGGGCCCGAAGTCGTGCCCGCTGCGGCAGCCGTGACGCGGGACGACGGGTCCGGCTGGTCCGAGACCGGGGCGATCGCCGGAGCCGCCGGGCTGGGCGCGGGCGCCGTCGCACTGGTCCTGCGGTACAGGATCGGCCGGCCGACGCGGGGCTGACCGACCGGCAGCCACAGCAGCAGGCCGAGGGTGATCCAGGTGTAGATGTTGCTGCCCAGGAAGCCGTCGACGCCGGACGCGTCGTGGAACCACAGCCACACCACGCTGGTGCACAGCACGGCGTACAGGGCGCCCGCGATCCGCGGGTGCCCGGCGCGGACCAGGACGGTGAAGGACGGCAGCAGCCAGACCAGGTGGTGCACCCAGGTGATCGGGCTGACCAGGCAGGCGGTCAGCCCGGTGAGCGCGAACGCGGCGGTCCAGTCCCCCGCCGCGGCGGCCCGGCGGGCGCGCCCCGCCCAGACGCACAGGACGAGAAGCACCGCCACCGCCCACACCGCGCGGTCCGGTGCGCCCAGCCGGGCCAGGACTCCTTGCAGGGACTGGTTCGAGACGTAGTCCAGGCGGCCCACCCTGGTCGTGTCCCACATCGCCTCGGTCCAGTAGAAGCGCGAGGCGTCCGGGGCCGCGACGGCCGCGAGTGCCGTGGCCGCTCCGGCCACCGCCGTCGCGGTCGCGGCCGCCCGCCATCGCCGGGTGACCAGCAGCAGGCCGATGAAGAGGGCCGGCGTGAGTTTGATCGCGGAGGCGAGACCGATCCCGATCCCCGCCCGGCGTCCACGGCCGCCGGCGAGCAGCCACGCATCGCCGAGCACGAGGGCCAGCAGCAGGACGTTCACCTGACCGAAGCTGAAGGTGTCGCGAAGCGGTTCGAACAGTGCCAGCAGACACGCCCCGAGAGCACAGCCGTACCAGCCGTACCGGCGCCAGGCCGGTCCGATGAGGATGCGCAGCACCACGACCAGCGCCGCCAGGTTGAGCAGCAGGGCCATGGCGATCGCGGTGTGCAGGCCGAGCAGTGCCATCGGCAGCATGGCGACGGCCGCGAACGGCGGATAGGTGAAGCCGTACGCCGTCCCGGGCACCCGGTAGTCGTAGAGCCGTCCGCCGTGATGGACCCAGCTGTCGACGGCACCGTAGTAGACACGCAGGTCGAACCAGTCGCGCAGCAACGGCACGGTCGCCGTGAAGACGGTGACGGCGGCAGCCAGGGCGAGCACCAGGAGCAGCCGCCCGCGGTCGGTGTCGGGCAGTCTCATGCCGTACGTCCCAACTCCGGGGCCTGTGCCGTCTGGTGGGCCTGTATCAGCACGACCAGGGCGAGCGCGCCGCCGGAGACGGCCAGGACCAGTTGCCCGATGTCCGCGGGGCCACCGCTCGGCAGGACGGAGAGCGCCAGTACTCCCGTCACGGCGGCCACCCGGTGCCGTACCGAGGTGCTGGGTGCCGCCGCGGCGATGAGGAACAGTCCCCACAGGGCGTACCAGGGGCGGATCGCCGGGCCGAGGGCGGCCACCGCGGCGAGGCTCAGGCCGAGCGCGTAGACCGGTCGCGGGCGCAGGCGCAGCCATATGAAGAGGACGGCGACGACGGCTGCGAGGACCCCGACTGCGTGCCAGGCCGGTATGGCCAGGGGCGCCAGGTCGCTGCCGAGGCGTTCCAGCAGGGCTCGGGTGGCGCGGCCGAGGAGGCTGGTGAGGGCCCAGTTGTGGGGTGACACGGGGGTGTTCAGGGCGCCTATCCAGCCGTAGCCCGTGCCGGCGACGGCCGTTGCCGCGACGGTGGTGGCGGCGGCTGCGGCGGCGGTCGTCACGACGGCCTTCACCGGAGGGTGGCCGCCCCGCATCCGCAGGACGACGATCGCGGCGAGGCCCAGCGCTGCGGGCGCCTTGACCAGGGCGGCGAGGGTGACCAGTACGGCGCCCAGAATCGGCCACCGGCCCAGTGCCGCGACCAGGCCGAGGCCGAGCAGACCGAGCATGATGGCGTCGTTGTGGGCGCCCGCGACCAGGTGGAGCAGCACGAGCGGATTGAGGGCGCCGAGCCAGAGGGCGGCGGCCGGATCGGCGCCGCTGTGGCGGGCGAGGCTGGGCAGAGCGGCCGCCATGAGCGCCACGCCGAGCAGGGCGACGAGCCGCATCCCGAAGAGGCCGGCGGGGAGTTCGCCACGAGTGAGGCCGGCCAGTGCGGAGGCGACGGCGAGGAACACCGGGCCGTACGGGGCGCCGGTGTGCTGCCACACGGGGGCGACCTCGTCGGCAAGCGGGCCGCCGAGCTGGGCGGGGCCATGTGCGTACACGTCCATGTGCGCGTCGACCATGGCGCCCTGGGCGAGGTAGCTGTACACGTCCCGGCTGAACAGCGGCGGAGCGAGCAGCAAGGGGGTCGCCCAGATCACCAGGACCGCCATCAGCGCGCGCGGGCTCGGGGGCTCGGGGCTGTGCACCAATCGCCCGAGCAGGGCCCAGGCCGCTATCAGCAGGACGACGCCGAAGTAGACGCCGACCAGGCCTAGTGCGGCTTGTGCGGAGGCGGGGGTGAACAGCTCCCGTACGGGCAGGGCGCCGGCTGTTTCGCCGCCTGCGGCGAGGACGGCGGTGCCGGCCAGGCCGAGTATCTGGCAGCGGCGGATATCGATGGGGAAAGCCATGGCCAACACTTGGGTAGCGTGGCAATTTCGGGTGGCCGGAAAGCGACGCGGTGCCTTCCAGGTGGGGGCTGCCATGTGACTGGGTGGTGGGGGTGGTTCGCCGGCTGCGGGTCCGTGGGGGCTGGTCGCGCCCACGCGGCGGAGCCGTAAATTGATACAGCCCCGCGCCCCTGGGTGGGTTGGCCGCGTCCCTCCTCGACAAGTTCCGTCAGAACACTGACAGCCCGGTCAGTGTCGTGAAGCGCTCGAGGGCCGCCACCCCCGCCACCGAATTCCCCCGCTCGTCCAGCCCCGGACTCCACACGCACAGCGTGCAACGGCCCGGCACCACGGCGATGATGCCGCCCCCGACCCCGCTCTTGCCGGGCAGGCCCACCCGGTACGCGAACTCTCCCGCCGCGTCGTACGTCCCGCAGGTCAGCATCACCGCGTTGACCTGTTTGGCCTGGCTCTGGGTGAGGAGGCGGGTGCCGTCGGCGCGGATGCCGTGGCGGGCGAGGAAGGTGGTGGCGAGGGCGAGGTCGGCGCAGGACGCCATGAGGGAGCAATGGCGGAAGTACTGGTCGAGGAGCATCGGCACCGGGTTGTCGATGTTGCCGTACGACGCCATGAAGTGGGCCAGGGCGGCGTTGCGGTCGCCGTGTGCGGACTCCGAGGCGGCGACGTCCTTGTCGAAGTCGAGGGCAGGATTGCCGCTCTCGGTGCGGAGGAAGGACAGGAGTTCCCCCGCGGCGTCGCCCGTACGGGTCTGGAGGCGGTCGGTGACGACCAGCGCGCCCGCGTTGATGAACGGGTTGCGCGGGATGCCGTTCTCGTACTCGAGCTGGATGAGGGAGTTGAAGGGGTTGCCGGAGGGCTCGCGGCCCACGTGCTCCCAGAGTTCGTCGCCCTCGCGGGCCAGGTCGAGCGCGAGGGTGAAGACCTTGGTGATGGACTGCGTGGAGAACGGCTCACGCCAGTCCCCCACGCCGTACACCGTGCCGTCCAGCTCCGCGACGGCCATGCCGAAACTGCGCGGGTCACAGGCGGCGAGCGCCGGGATGTAGTCGGCGCACCGGCCGCGGCCGGGCGTCCGCTCCATCTCGGCGGCGATGCGCTCCAGGACCGGCGCGAAGGTCTGGGACGAGGTCATGATCACTATTGTGCCTCCGGGCCGGTCCTGGTGCGCATCCGCTGCTCAGGCCGACGGCGAGCCCGAACCCGCGACGACCTCCGGCCGCAGCAGGTCGGCGAGGGTCTCGGCGGGCAACAGGCCCTTCTCCAGGACGAGTTCGGCCACACCGCGTCCGGTGGTGAGAGCCTCCTTGGCGATGTCCGTGGCCGCCGTGTAGCCGATGTGCGGGTTGAGGGCGGTGACCAGGCCGATGGAGTTCTCGACGCTCGCCCGCAGCGCCTCGGTGTTGGCGGTGATGCCGTCCACGCAGCGCTCCGCGAGGGTCAGGCAGGCGGCCCGCAGATGGGTGATGGACTCCGAGAGGGAGTGCAGGATGATCGGCTCGAAGGCGTTGAGCTGGAGCTGTCCGGCCTCGGCGGCCATGGTGATGGTGACGTCGTTGCCGATCACCTCGAAGGCGACCTGGTTGACGACCTCGGGGATCACCGGGTTGACCTTGCCGGGCATGATGCTCGAACCGGCCTGCACCGGGGGCAGGTTGATCTCGCCGAGGCCCGCGCGCGGCCCGGAGGACAGCAGGCGCAGGTCGTTGCAGCTCTTGGAGAGCTTGACCGCGATCCGCTTGAGCACGCCGGACATCTGGACGAACGCCCCGCAGTCCTGGGTCGCTTCGACCAGGTTGGCGGCGGTGACCAGCGGCAGCCCGGTGATGTCGGAGAGGTGGCGGCGGGCCGACTCGGCGTATCCGGCGGGGGCGTTGAGACCCGTGCCGATCGCCGTGGCGCCCAGGTTGATCTCATGGATCAACTCGACGGCCTCGTCAAGACGGCTGCGGTCCTCGTCAATCATGACGGCGTATGCGGAGAACTCCTGCCCCAGCGTCATGGGCACCGCGTCCTGCAACTGTGTACGGCCCATCTTGAGCACGTCGCGGAACTCGACGGCCTTGCGGGCGAAGGCGTCCTGCAGTACGGACATCGCCTTGAGCAGTCCATGCACCGCGAAGACCGTCGCGATCTTGACCGCGGTCGGGTAGACGTCATTGGTCGACTGCCCGAGGTTGACGTCCTCGTTGGGGTGCAGGTGCTGGTACTGCCCCTTCTCGAACCTCAGCAGCTCCAACGCCCGGTTCGCGACGACCTCGTTGGCGTTCATGTTGGTCGAGGTACCGGCGCCGCCCTGGATCACGTCGACGACGAACTGGTCGTGCAGCTTGCCGTCGCGTATCTCGCGGCAGGCCTCCACGATCGCGGCGGCCTTCCGGGGCTCCAGCAGCCCGAGCTCCTCATTCGCGAGGGCGGCGGCCTCCTTGACGGCGGCGAGGGCCTCGATCAGGTGCGGATAGGCGGAGATCGTGGTGCCGGTGATGGGGAAGTTCTCGGTGGCGCGCAGGGTGTGGACGCCCCAGTAGGCGTCGGCGGGAACGTCCCGGTAGCCGAGCAGGTCGTGTTCGCTGCGGGTGAGGGCGGTCATGAGGGTGCGGGTCCTCTTTCTGAGGGGGAGGGTGAACGAGCGGATGGAGCAGGAGGAGGGCGAGCGATACGACACCGGCGGCGTCCGGCATACCTAGAGGCGCGGGGCTGTATCAATATGCGGCTCCGCCGCGTGGGCGCGACCAGCCACGACGCCGCCGCAGCCGGCCGAACACAACAGCCCCTACGTCGTCGACCGGCATGCCGTCAGACGCAGGCCGACAGAGCGACCGGGTCCAGGGCCCGTACAGGGCGCACGCACCCAACCGGTTCCCCGCCACCGAGCAGTGGCTCCCCCGCGAACTCGGTGAGCAGCGACGGATCGACGCCGGCCCAGGCAAGGGCAGCCGCAGCCACCGGCACCCGCGCCCGGTTCGCCCCGTCGGCGATCTTCACGGCGACGGCCCGGCCGTCCGGGAGAGCGGCGACCTGAACGCCCTCGAAGCCGTCCTTGGCGAGCAGCCCCGGCACGGCTCGCATCAGCGCGGCCACGTCCCGGCCGGAGCCGGACGCCATCTCGGCGTGGTCGCGCATGGCGTCGGCGACTCGCGCCTCGGGGGTGCCCGTCGGGGCCGTGGTGATCCGGGCCCCGGCCCGCGCCAGACCGTGCAGGGACACGGAGAACAGGGGTGCGCCGCAGCCGTCGACGGTCACCTGGGCGATGCGCTGCCCGGTGAGGTCCTCGACGATCTCCGCGATCGCCTGCTGGAGAGGGTGGCCGGGGTCGAGGTAGTCGTCCAGGGACCAGCCGTTGAGTCGGCAGGTGTAGAGCATGGCCGCGTGCTTGCCCGAGCAGTTCTGGGCGAGCCGGGAGGCCGGGCGGCCCTCGCGGATCCAGTTGTCCCGGACGACCGGGTCGAACGGCATGTCCGTGACGTTGCGCAGATGGTCCTCGGTGAGCCCGGCGAGCTCGAGGATGCGCCGGGTGCCGGCGAGGTGGCGTTCCTCGCCGGAGTGGCTCGCCGCGGTGAGCGACAGGAGCTCGCCGTCGAGCGGGAGCCCTGCCCGCACCAGGGCGACCGCCTGGACGGGCTTGAGCGCCGAGCGCGGGTAGAAGGCGGCCTCTATGTCGCCGATCTGGAGCTGGACGTGTCCGTCGGTGTCGAGGACGACGACGGAGCCGTAGTGGATGCCCTCGACGACCCCGCCGCGTATCAGGTGGGCGACGGGGGCGTGGAGGGGCTCGCGGATAAGGGGTGGGTCCGCGACGAGACTGCTGTACATCACTGCCTCTTGTCAGGGAGCGGTGCGTGGGTCACGCATCGGCTCCGGTGGATTCGTTCTGGATGGACTTGCGTGCGACCCGGCCGCGGACGGCGAACCATCCGGCGACCAGGGCTCCGACGATCAGCGGCAGACACAGCACGGTGGTGCGGCCGGCGCCGCCGTCGGCGTACATGAGGACCAGGACGGTGGCGAGGAAGACCAGCGTCACGAGTTCGGTCCAGGGGGATCCCGGCAACCGGTAGCTGGGGCGGTCGAGTTCGCCCTTCTCGGTCTTCTGCCAGAAGAGCAGATGACAGACCATGATCATGCCCCAGGTGGACAGGATGCCGATCGCGGCGAAGTTGAGCACGATCTCGAACGCGTCGGCGGGCACCACGAAGTTGAGGCCGACGCCGAGGACGCAGATGCCGCTGGTGAGCAGGATGCCGCCGTACGGAACCTGGCTTCGGCTCATGACCGAGGTGAACTTCGGCGCCGAGCCGGACATCGCCATGGAGCGCAGGATGCGGCCGGTGGAGTACAGGCCGGAGTTGAGCGAGGACATGGCCGCGGTGAGGACGACGAGGTTCATCACGCCGCCGGCTGCCGGGATGCCGATGTTGGACAGCACGGTCACGAAGGGGCTCTGGCCGGACGTGTACTTGTTCCAGGGCAGCAGCATCGACAGCAGGACCACCGAGCCGACGTAGAACAGGCCGACGCGCCACATGATCGAGTTGATCGCCTTCGGCATGATCTTCTCGGGGTTCTCGGTCTCGCCCGCGGCGACGCCGACCAGTTCGACGGAGGCGTAGGCGAAGACGACGCCCTGGATGATCAGCAGCATGGGCAGCAGGCCGTTGGGGAAGACGCCGCCGTTGTCGGTGATCAGGGACGGGCCTGGGGTGGTGTCGCCGACCTCGTGCTGGGTGACCAGCAGGAAGATGCCGATCAACATGAACGCCACGAGCGCGCCCACCTTGATGATGGCGAACCAGAACTCCAGCTCGCCGAACATCTTCACCGAGATGAGGTTCACGGTGAGGACGACGGCGAGCGCGATGAGCGCGATCACCCACTGCGGGATGTCGGAGAACATGCCCCAGTAGTGCGTGTAGACGGCCACCGCGGTGATGTCGGCGATGCCGGTGGTGGCCCAGTTCAGGAAGTACATCCAGCCCGCGACGTAGGCGCCCTTCTCGCCGAGGAACTCCCGGGCGTACGACACGAACGCACCGGACGAGGGCCGGTACAGGACGAGTTCGCCGAGGGCGCGGACCACGAGGAAGGCGAAGATTCCGCAGACCGCGTAGGCGATGAAGAGGGAGGGGCCGGCGTCGGCGAGGCGGCCGCCGGCGCCGAGGAAGAGGCCGGTGCCTATCGCGCCGCCGATGGCGATCATGTTGACGTGGCGGGACTTGAGGGACTTGCTGTAGCCCGCGTCGCCTGCGTCGACGTGTACGGACCGTTTTTCTGCGGATTCCTGCAGGGACTGCTCGCTCACGCCTCGGGTCCGCCTTCCGTGGGGGTGTCCGTGCGCGGGGGACGCACGATGTCGGTGAGGGTGGTCTCGACGCGGTCGAGGTGGTGGGACATGGCCTCCACCGCGTCGGTTTCGGAACCGTCGATCAGCGCCTCGACGATGGCCCGGTGCTCGCGGTTGGACTGCTCGCGACGGCCGCCCAGCTCGTTGAGGAACGCGGACTGGCGGGCCAGCGCGTCGCGGATCTCCTCGATGACCCGGCGGAAGACCGGGTTCTGGGCGGCTTCGGCGACGGCGAGGTGGAAGAGCGTGTCCATCGCGACCCACGCGGTGGTGTCCGTCTCCCGTTCCATCCGGTCGAGGATGTGGGCCAGGTGGTCGAGGTTCTCCGGGGTACGGCGCACTGCCGCATACCCGGCGACCGGGATCTCGACGTGCCGGCGCACCTCCAGCAGGTCACTGGCCGCGTAGTCGCCGAAGGTGGGGTCCTCCACCGCGTTGGCGACGACGAAGGTGCCCTTGCCGGTCTTGGAGACGGTCAGGCCCATGGTCTGCAGGGCCCTGAGGGCCTCGCGCAGCACAGGCCGGCTGACCTCCAGGGCGCGGCAGAGCTCCGCCTCGGAGGGGAGCTTGTCGCCGATGGCGTACTCACCGCGCTCGATGGCGTCGCGGAGGTGGGCGAGCACCGCTTCCATGGCGCTGATGCGCCGCGGAGGCTGTCCGGCTGTCCGGCTGTCTGACAGGTTCACGGGAGTGATACTCCGGGTGAGCGGGAGGGACTGTCAAGGCGCGGACGGATGCCGCCCCGGGTGGATCCACAAGGAAACGCGACGGAAATACGCGAGCCCGGAAAACAATCGCCGAGTTTTCAGAACATTACGTCTCAATCACCCAGGCCGATGTTCCACATCTGCTTGAAGGGGTGTGAAGCAGCACTGCATCTCCCCCCTCTTGTTCCCGTTGGACACCACGTCCTACAAAAGACCACGTCGGTACCCGCATTCCCTCCAGGAGGCCCTCATTGCGCCGGGAAACCCTGAACGGTGGACGTGTCGTCGTGGTCGGTGGCGGCGTGATCGGCACCTCGATCGCATTCCACCTCGGCGAACGCGGCTATCGTGACATCACCGTGATCGAGCGCGGCCTGCCCGGGGAGGGAACGACGGCGGACGCGACCGGAGGAATCCGGCAGCAGTTCTCGACCCGAGTGAATATCGAACTGGCCCGGCGTTCACTGCCGTTCTGGCGGCACTTCGAGGAGCGGACCGGGGCGCCGATGGATTTCCGGCAGCACGGCTACCTTTTCCTCATCTCCGACCCGGACACCCTCGACGTATTCGAGCGAAACGCGGAGCTTCAGCGTTCCCTCGACGTGGACGTACAGGTACTCGACCCGCAACAGGCCGCCGACGTCCACCCCGGCGTGCGGACCGACGATCTCCTCGGCGCCACGTACTCGGCCGAGGACGGGTCGGCCTCCCCCGCCGACGCCGTCGCCGGCTATCTGCGCGGCGCGGCCGGACGCGGAGTCGAGGTGCGCCGCAACACCGAGTTCCTGGGCCTGGTGACGGACGCGGAGGGCGCGGTGCGCGCTGTCCGCACCAGCGCGGGCACCCTGGACGCCGAGTTGGTGGTGCTGGCCGCCGGGCCCCAGGTGCGGGCCGTGGGCCGGCTGTGCGGGGTGGACATCCCCGTCGACCCGCACCCCCGGCAGGCGTTCGCCACCGCGCCCCTGCCGGAACTGCACGGAGGGCTGCCGCTCGCCGTCGACATGGCCAGCGGCGCGTACGTCCACCCGGAGGCGTCCGGTACGGCGATCATCGGCGGCAACGACCGGGATGCCCCCAGCAGCGACCGTGCCGCCGTGGACTGGTCCCGGGTCGAGTCCCTCGCCGCCGCGCTGACGCACCGCTTCCCCCGTCTGGAGGGGCTGGAGGTCACGCGTGGTTGGGCAGGCCTGCGCGAGATGACCGCCGACGACCACGCCATCGTGGGCCCCGTCGACGAGGTGCCCGGGCTGTGGGTCGCGGCCGGGTTCTCCGGGCACGGCTTCATGCAGTCTCCGGCGGTGGGCGAAACGCTCGCCGAATGGTGGCTGACCGGCGCCCCTCCCCTGGACCTCTCCGCGCTGCGCCTGTCGCGGTTCGCCGACCAATCGCTCGAACTCGAGACCGCGGTCTTCTGAGCGGAAGGGCCCTCCCGTGACCTCCGAGACCACCGCCTCCTGTCCCAAAGGTGCCGAAGTCCTCGTCGACACGCTCGTCTCGCACGGCGTCGACACCGTCTTCGGCGTTCCCGGCGACACCGGCGTCATCCTCGCCCTCCCCATCACCTTCGTGGTGCTGGACAACACCTCCACGGGCTGGATCAAGACGCTTCAGCACCTCTACCTGGAGCAGCGCTGCTTCGGGGTCGACCCCGGCCCCGTCGACGCCGTGCTCCTGGCCACCGGCATGGGCATCCCCGGCGCGCGGGCCACCACGCTCGACCAGCTGGAACTGCTGGTCGAGGGATCCATGGACCACGACGGCCCCGCGGTGATCCACGTCCCCGTTCCCGAACAGAAGGACGCCTCGCCCCCGGTCGCGCCCTGGCCGGCCGCCCTGGCCGGCCGGACCACCACCCGCCCGGTCCACTGACCCATCCCCCACTCGCCCCTCCCCGCTCGCGCAGGTTCCCGGAAGGATCCGCTCATGGAGGCTCAGGCCATACGGCCCACACCACCGGCCCCCACCCCACCCGTCATCGACCACGGCACCGCCATGCGGGCAGCCCGCGCGAGCTTCGCCGGCACCGCCATCGAGTGGTACGACTACTTCCTGTACGGCAGTGCGGCCGCCCTGGTGTTCCCGAAGGTCTTCTTCGACGACCTGGGAACCACCGCGGGCACGCTCACCTCGCTGGCCACCTTCGGCGTCGCCTTCTTCTTCCGCCCCCTCGGCGGCCTCGTGTTCGGCCACTTCGGCGACCGGCTCAGCCGTAAGCAGGCCCTGGTGACCACCCTGCTGATCATGGGGCTCAGCACCTTCGCGATCGGGTTGCTGCCGACGGTCGGACAGGTCGGCGTACTGGCTCCGGTGCTGCTGATCCTGCTGCGCATGTTCCAGGGCATCGGGCTCGGCGGCGAGTGGGGCGGTGCGGCGCTGCTGATCGTGGAGAGCGCCCCGGCCGAGCGCCGAGGGCTGTACGCCTCCGCGTGCCAACTCGGCGTACCAGCGGGGCAGTTGGCCTCCGCCGGCCTGGTGACGCTGTTCTCCCTCCTGCCGGAGGACCAGTTCCTCAGCTGGGGCTGGCGGATCCCGTTCCTCTTCAGCGCCGTCCTCGTCACGTTCGGCCTGTACCTGCGCACGCGACTGCCGGAGCCGCCCGAGTTCCAGGCGCTCAAGGACGCCCAGCAGCGTCCGAAGCTGCCCATCGCGGAGGTGCTGCGGCACGCGAAGAAGCCGACGGTCCTGCTGATCTTCGTCCAGGCGGCCGCCACGATCGGCTACTACCTCTTCACCGTGTACTCGCTGTCGTACGTCGAGAGCGACCTCGGGAAGCCGAAGTCCTGGGCCCTGACCGGCGTGCTCGTCGGCGCCGCGCTCCTGCTGGTCGCGATGCCGCTGTACGCCGCCCTGTCGGACCGGATCGGCCGCCGTCCCGTGTACTTCGGCGGCACCCTGTTCATCGCCGTGTTCGCGATCCCGTTCTTCTGGATGCTCGACACCGGCAACCGGTATCTGATCCCACTGGCGATCATCCTCGCGCTGGTCTTCGGGTACGGTCCGACCGGGGCGCTGAACAGCGTCCTCTACGCGGAGCAGTACCCGACCCGGTACCGGTACACGGGTGCCTCGGTGTCGTACCAGATGTCGAGTGTCGTCGCGGGCGCCCCGGCGCCGCTGGTCGCCGCGGCGCTGGTCTCGGCGACCGGTTCGAGTCTCGCCGTCTCCTGGTACGTGATCGGAGCGGCGGTCGTGTCACTGATCTGCATCGCGGCGCTGACGGAGACGCATCGCACGCAACTCACCATGGAGTAAGGGGTAGCGGATGGCGGAGATCGGGATCGTCATGCTGGACAACCGGATCCCCCGCCCCGTGGGGGACGTCGGCAATCCGGCCAGCTTCGACTTCCCCGTGGCCATGGCGGTCGCCGCGGGCGCGGACACCCGGCAGGTGGTGGAGCACTCGGCGGCCGGTCTGCTGCCCACCGTCACGGAAGCCGCCACCGCACTGCAGAAGGACGGCGCGGCCGCGGTGACCACCTGCTGCGGCTTCCTCGCGGTCTACCAGCGCGAACTCGCTGACGAGCTGGACGTGCCGGTCGCCACCTCCAGCCTCCTGCAGGTCCCTCTCGTCCTGCGGACCCTGCGCCGGGACCAGTCGGTGTGCGTGCTCACCGCCAACGCGAGCACGCTCACCGACGCCCATCTGGAGGCCGTGGGGATCGGACCCTCGATGCGTCCCCGGGTCCGTCTGACGGGCCTGGAGCACACCGAGCACTTCTTCCCCGTCGTCACCGGCGACGGCGCGTCCCTCGACGTCGGGCGCGCGGAGGCCGAGGTGGTGGCCGTGGCACGAGCCGCGGTCGCCACGCACCCCGACATCGGCGCGTTCGTCCTCGAGTGCACCAACCTTCCGCCCTACTCGGGCGCCGTGAAGGCCGCCACCGGCCGCCCCGTCTGGGATGCGCTCACCCTCATCGGATGGCTTCGGGGCGGGACATCCTGACGTGTTGAACCTGGTGCACCTCCAGACCCTCCAGGCCGTCCTCCGCACGGGCTCACTGAGCGGGGCCGCCAAGGAGCTCGGCTACACCACGTCGGCGGTCTCCCAGCAGATCGCCGCCCTGGAACGCGCGCTCGGGGTGCAGCTCTTCGAACGCGGCCCGCGCAACCTCTGGCCGACACCGGCGGCCGTGCAGATGGGCCGCCACGCGGCGGTCGTACTCTCCAGGCTGGAGGAGGCCGAGGAGGAACTACGGGCCTTCGCCGAGGGCAAGCAGGGCCGCCTCAGGGTGGCGGCGTTCGCCACCGTCAGCGCGCAACTGCTCCCCAAGGCGCTGGGGAGGCTGGTCGCCCGCTTCCCGCAGGCCGAACTGTCCTTCCAGGACGACGGGGGCGACCCCGCCGCAGTGGCCCGGGCCGTGTGCGAGGGACGGGCGGACCTCGGGCTGGTCTACGAGTACGACCTCGTCCCCCAGGCGTGGCCGGACGAACTCCGGCTGTGCCGGGTCCTCCAGGAGGAGCTGGTCGTCCTGTGCGGGCAGAAACAGCTCACCGAGGACCCGGTCCACACGGATCTGCGGGAGCTGTCCGGGGCGATCTGGGTGGCCAACCGCGAGGACACCGCGGGCCACCACAACCTCCTGCGGCTGTGCGCCCAGGCCGGCTTCCAGCCCGAAGTGCGCTTCACCAGCGACGACTTCGACGTGATCCGCGGCATCGTACGGGAGAACCTCGGTGTCGCCCTGGTCCCCGCCCTCTCGCTGGGCATCGACCGCACGATCACGATGCGCCGCCTGCGTTCGCGCGGCCCGCGCCGGACGGTCCTCGCCGTCCATCGGGCGACCGACCCCAACCCCCTGATCCCGGCGGCCGTCGAGGCCATCCGCGCGGCGGCGGCGGAGTTCGTCGTCTGGACGACCGGGGCGTTCGGCGTACAGGTGGACTCGCCTCTCGCCTCGACCCCCGGCCTCAGCTGTTGAGCGTTCCCGTGGCCAACAGGCCGAAGAGCAGCAGGCCCACGACGATCCGGTAGACCACGAAGGCGTTGAAGGAGTGCTTGGCGACGAACTTCAGCAGCCAGGCGATGGAGGCGTAGGCGACGACGAAGGAGACGACCGTGCCGACGGCGAGCGGGGCAGCGCCCGCGCCGGTGCCCAGCGCGTCCTTGAGTTCGTAGATGCCGGCGCCGGTCAGGGCGGGGATGCCCAGGAAGAAGGAGAGGCGGGTGGCGGCCACGCGGTCGAGGTCGAGGATCAGGGCCGTGGACATGGTGGCGCCGGAGCGCGAGAAGCCGGGGAAGAGCAGGGCGAGGATCTGCGAACTGCCGACCAGCATCGCGTCCTTGAACGTGGTGTCGTCCTCACCGCGCTTGTGCCGGCCCATCTGGTCCGCCGCCCACATCACACCGCTGCCGACGATCAGCGAACCCGCGACCACCCACAGCGAGGCGAGCGGGCCCTGGATGAGGGGCTTTGCGGCCAGGCCCACCGCGACGATCGGGATCGTCGCGCAGATCACCCACCACGCGAACTTGTAGTCGTGGTGGTAGCGCTCCTCCTTGTCCCGCAGACCACGGCCCCACGCCGAGACGATCCGCACGATGTCCTTGAAGAAGTACACGAGCACGGCGGCGATCGCGCCGACCTGGATCACGGCCGAGAACCCCACGACGGCGTCGTCGTCGACGGGGATGCCCATCAGCCCCTCGACGATCTTCAGATGGCCGGTGGAGGAGACGGGCAGGAACTCGGTCACCCCCTCGACGGCTCCGAGGACGACGGCCTGACCGACGCTGATGACACTCATGGGATCCAGTTCTTCTGCAGGGAGTTCTCAGGGGAAGGCGGGTGCGGCGGGGACAGTCTTACTACACGCGCACATGTCCCGAGGTCTTACGCCCACACCGCCTGCGCCAGCGCCACGCCCGCGAACGCCGCCCCCAGACCGGCCACCACGCTCGCGACCACGTTGACCGCCGCGTACAAGCGGGCCCCGGTCTCGGTCAGTCGGAGGGTCTCGTAGGAGAAGGTCGAGTACGTCGTCAGCGCCCCGCACAGGCCGGTCCCGATGAGCAGTTGGAGGCGGGATCCGGCGGCTCCCGCGGCCACGGCGCCGGTGAGCAGGCCGAGGATCAGGCAGCCGGCGACGTTCACCGCGAAGGTTCCCCAGGGGAAGACCGAGTCGTGGCGGGACTGCACCGCCCGGTCGGTGAGGTAGCGGAGCGGGGCGCCGACCATGGCACCCGTCACGACGAGCAGCCAGTTCACAACGACTTCTTACCCTTCACGCCCGCTTTGTCCGGGCTCGCGTCGCGACCCACGTACCGGATGACCTCGCAGTCGTCGAGGATCACGAGGCCCTCGGTGACGAGCTCGTCGAGCTGCGGCAGGAACGTCCGTACGCGTTCCTCGGTGTCGACGATCACGACCGCGACCGGCAGGTCCTCACTCAGGGAGAGCAGTCGCGAGGTGTGGATCAGGGAGGAGGCACCGAAGCCCTCGATGCCACGGAAGACGCTGGCGCCCGCCAGGCCCGCGGTGAGGGCCCGGTGCACGATCTCGGTGTAGAGGGGCTTGTGGTGCCAGGTGTCGTTCTCGCCGACGAAGACGGTCACGCGCAGGGCGGTGCCGGTCAGCCTCGTCATGGCTGCCTCCACTTCAGGACGCGGCGGGCCGCCGTGACCGCGAGCCACACCGCTGTGAGGGCCGCGAGCAGGGTCGCGGCGAGGTAGGCCAGCCCGGTGCCCGGGTGGCCGGAGTCGACCAGCTTCTGGATGTCGACGGCATAGGTCGAGAAGGTGGTGAAGCCGCCGAGCACGCCGGTGCCGAAAAAGGGCCGGACGAGCCGGTGGGCGGCCCACACATCGGTGATGACCACCATGAAGACGCCGATCACGGCGCAGCCGACGACATTGGTCCAGAAGGTCGCCCAGGGGAATCCGCCCGGCTGCACGGGCCACCACAGGGAGGCGGCGTACCGGGCGCTCGCGCCGAGGGCGCCACCGAGAGCGACCACCGCGACCACCGGCGCCTGGCCTCGCCGGACGGAGGGGCGTGGGGTGCGGCCGGGGGCGCGGAGGCTCTCGGCTTCCGGGGCTGTCATGGGTCGTGCCTCTCCTACTCGCCGGGGCCCGGGTATGCGGGCGCGCTCCATCGCAAGTAGGGACCGTTGGCGGCACCTGCCGCGGTTGGGTACGGCGGGCCCCACCGCCGCGCCGCGAGGGTGATCGCGACCGGTGAACAGCGTAACTCCGGGCGTACGCCCGGGTCACTTCGTGGCGGGCGGCTCGCACAGCGCGATGCCCTGCTCCCACAGGCTGCCGAGGACCAGGTGCCCGGAGGCCTCGCAGACGCTGGTGACGAAGCGGAAGCCGGAGCGGCGGCGGGCGAGGTGGTGGACGGTCTCACCGTCGTCGTCGAACGCGAGGACTCCGATGGCGCCCATGGGGCGGAAGGGAGCGCGCACGGTCACGCGGGCGGCGGCGCGGCGGACGAACGGGGCGCTGCGGTGCAGCAGGTCGAGCGCGGGGACGCGGGGTCCGGCGAGCGACACCCAGATCGGGCCGTCGGGTCCGCCGCGCCAGATGTTGTCGGGCATGCCCGGCAGGTGCTCGGCGAACGGCTCGGCGCGGCCGGCCTTCGGCCCGGTGAGCCGGTAGCGGGTGAGCCGGCAGGCGCCGGTCTCGGCGACGACCAGGAAGGACTCGTCACGGCTCGGGGCCAGACCGTTGGCGAACTGGAGGCCCTCCAGCAGGACTTCGGGGGTGTCGCTGCCGGGGGCCAGGCGCAGGAGCCGGCCTGTTCCAATGTGTTCGACCAGGTCGCCGATCCACTGCTCCAGGGGGTAGCGGCGGCTGGAGACGGTGAAGTACACGCTGCCGTCGGAGAGGGCGACCACATTGCTGCAGAAGCGCAGCTTCTCCCCCGCCACCGAGTCGGCGAGGATGCGCACGGTGCCGTCGGTGAGGTCGACGCGCAGCAGTCCGCGTTCGGCGTCGCACACCAACAGGGCGCCGTCCGGGAGGAGTTCGAGGCCGAGTGGGCGGCCGCCGGTCTCCGCGAGCGTCTCGACCCGCGCGGATTCGGGGTCGGTCAGGCCGTCGAGGCGCAGGATGCGGCCGTCCTCCACGCCGGTCAGGACGCGGCCCCGGGCGTCGGCCACGACGTCCTCGGGTCCACGGCCCCCGATCGCGATGCAGTGGCGTGGGACGAGTGCGGTGGGACGGCTCATGTCTGCCTGCTCTTCCCGTGGGTCGTGCGCCAGGCCTGCCCTGTCCCTACCAGCCCTTCTCGAACATGCGCGCCACCTCGGCGATCCGCATCTCGTCGCGCCGGTAGTAGGTGCGCCACCGGATCTTCTTGGTGCGCAGCAGACCGATGTCAGCGAGCAGGTTGAGGTGGGTGTCCGCGACCGAGCGGGACACGCCGAGCTTGTCGGCGACGGCCTCGGCGGTGACCCCGTCCTCGACGAGGTCGGCGTGGCGCTGCCGCGGGAAGTGCACGGCCGGGTCCTTCAGCCACTCCAGGATGTCCAGGCGCCTCTCGCCGGTGGGAGTCCTCAGCATCTCGTTCCCCTCCGTCCCCTCCTTCTGAGCGACCTCGTATCGCGTGTGCCCACTGTCCCGCAGTCGACGCCACCTTGTCCGGGAGTCACCAAGCTTGTCCGGTATCGAACTCCTCTGCGACGAAGAGCTGCTCAGCCTGTACATCAGTCGGGAGGGCAGGAGTACGTCCGCCGGGAGACGGGAGAAGCCCCTCCGCCCGCGGCTGGTGCGCTCGCACGGGCGGAGGGGAGCGGAGGGGTGTCGGCTCAGCCGTCGAGTCGTACGACCCGGACGGCTCCCGCGGGGACCGCGAGGCGGCCCGCGGCGCGCTCGCCGGTCAGCAGCTCGGTGCCCTCGGCCTCCAGGGTCACCTTGGCCTCCGACGCCGTGTGGTTGACGACGAACACGAACGTGCCCGACTCGCCGGCGCGCCGCACCACCTCGACATCGCGGGGCAGGTCGGCGCGCGGGGCGATCCGCGCGTCCTCGACGGCCCAGCCCAGCAGCGCGTCGAGGCCCTGTGCGGCCAGGCGCGTGGAGACGTACCAGGCGGTGCCCTCGCCGAGGCGGTGCCGGGTGACGGCCGGGTGGCCGGCGGTCAGGCCGTCGGCGTAGGTCCACACGGTCTCGGCGCCGCGCGGCACCACGAACTCGGTCCACACGTCGCCGGTGAGTTCCGAGCCGTCGGGGCCGGTGATCCGCACCAGCTGGTCGCTCAGCAGCGGCGAGAACTCCTCGACGGTCAGGCCTAGCACGTCACGCAGCGCGCCCGGGTGGGCGCCCTCGTGCACGGCGTCGTGCTCGTCGACGATGCCGGAGAAGTACGACACGACGAGCGTGCCGCCGTTCTCGACGTACTCCCTGAGGTTGTTCCCGGCCGCCTCCGTCATCAGGTACAGCGCGGGGACGACGACAAGGGGATAGGCCGACAAGTCGGCTTCCGGGTGGGCGAAGTCGACCGTGAGGTGGCGGTCGTAGAGGGCCTCGTAGAAGGCGTCGGCGCGCTCGCGGGCGTCATGGTCCTCGCTGGGGCGCCACTGGAGGTTCTGGGCCCACCAGGAGTGCCAGTCCCACAGGACGGCGACGTCAGCCCGGGTGCGGGTGCCGCGGATCGGGCTCAACGCGTCGAGGGAGGCGCCCAGTTCGACGACCTCGCGCCACACACGCGTGTCCGTGCCGCCGTGCGGGACCATCGCCGAGTGGAACTTCTCGGCGCCGCGCCGGGACTGCCGCCACTGGAAGAACATCGCACCCTCGGAGCCGCGGGCGACGTGTGCGAGGGAGTTGCGGGCCATCTGACCGGGGGCCTTGGCAGGGTTGCGGGCCTGCCAGTTGACGCCCGAGGTGGAGTGCTCGAGGAGCAGCCAAGGGGCGCCGCCGGCGACGGAGCGGGTGAGGTCGGCGGCCATCGCGAGGTTGACGTGGGTGCGGCGGCCGTCGGTGATGAGGTAGTGGTCGTTGGTGACGATGTCGACCTCGCGGCCCCAGGCCCAGTAGTCGACGGAGTCGCACTGGCTGAGGGCGGTCATGAAGTTGGTCGTGACCGGGATGCCCGGCGAGAGGTGGTGCAGGATGTCCCGTTCCGCCACGAAGTTCTCGCGCATGGTGGCGTCGGCGAACCGCTTGTAGTCCAGCGCCTGGCCCGGGTTGCCGACCGTGGGCGCGGTGCGCGGCGGGTTGATCTGCTCGAAGCCGGTGTAGCGCTGGCCCCAGAAGGCGGTGCCCCAGGCCTCGTTGACCGCCTCGACCGTGCCGTACGTCGTCTGCAGCCAGCGGCGGAAGTGTGCGGCGCAGGAGTCGCAGTAGCAGGCGGAGACGGGGACGCCGTACTCGTTGTGCACGTGCCACATCGCGAGGGCCGGGTGCCCGGCGTAGCGCTCGGCGAGCTGGGTGGTGATGTCGGCGGCGGCGAACCGGTAGTCGGCGTTGCTGTGACAGATGGCGCCGCGCGAGCCGAACTCGTGGCGGATGCCGTCGGCCGTCACGGGCAGTGCCTCGGGGTGGGCGCGGTAGAACCAGACGGGCGGGACCACCGTGGGCGTGCCGAGGTCGACGCGGATGCCGTTCTCCTGGAGCAGATCCAGGAGGCGGTCCAGCCAACCGAAGTCATGGATGCCCGGTTCCGGCTCCAGGAGCGCCCAGGAGAAGATCCCTACGCTCACCATGGTGACGCCGGCCTCGCGCATCAGCCGTACGTCCTCGTCCCAGACGCTCTCCGGCCACTGCTCCGGGTTGTAGTCCCCGCCGAAGGCAAGCCTGGTGAGGCCCCTGGGGGTGGTCTCCGGCATGGGTCTCTCCCGATTCCAGTTGTTGGGAACGTGCACACACAGCTTAGACAGCGCGCGGCCCAAGATAACCGCATGAAGGTGAGGCTTGCCAAGTGCCGCGATGCAGGGTTTGCTGTGCACGATCACAGCATGGCGGGCCCGGCCGGTGTCATCCCGCGTTCCAGGCGGCCACCATCCGCCCTCCGGGGCCGTAAAGTCGTGACCATGAACAATGCGGGGGGCCGGCGCCGACCACCGACGATCCACGACGTCGCCCGCGAGGCGGGCGTCTCTCGCGGCACCGTCTCACGTGTGCTCAACGGCGGGCACTACGTCAGCCCCGCCGCCGCCGAGGCGGTCAACGCCGCCATCCGCAAGACCGGATACGTCGTCAACCGGCACGCCCGTTCGCTGATCACCGGGCGTTCCGACTCGGTCGGCTTCCTGCTGACGGAGCCGCAGGAGAGGTTCTTCGAGGACCCCAACTTCAACGTCCTGTTGCGCGGCTGCACCCAGGCGCTGGCCACGCACGACATCCCGCTCCTGCTGATGCTGGCCGGCACCGAGGACGAACGGCGGCGCATCACGCGGTACATCACGGCCGGCCACGTCGACGGGGTGCTGCTGGTCTCCAGCCACTCCGGCGACCCGATCGCCGAGGAGCTGCGCGAGGCGGGCGTGCCGCTGGTCGCGTGCGGCAAGCCGATCGGGCTGGGTTCCCGGGTGAGCTACGTGGCGGCGGACGACCGGGACGGCGCCCGGGACATGGTGCGCCATCTGCTGTCCCTGGGCCGGCGCCGCATCGGCGTGGTCACCGGCCCGCTGGACACCCCGGGCGGTGTCGAGCGTCTCGCCGGCTACAAGGAGGTGCTCGCGGAGGCGGGCGTCGAGGTCGACGAGCGGCTCGTCGTCTCCGGCGACTACAGCCGGGCGAGCGGCGAGGCGGGCGCCGACCGGCTGCTCGCGCAGGCACCCGACATGGATGCCGTGTTCGTCGCCTCCGACCTGATGGCGCAGGGCGTGCTGACGGCTCTGGAGCGGGCCGGGCGACGGATCCCCGAGGACGTCGCGGTCGGCGGGTTCGACGACTCCCCCGCCGCGCTCGCCGCCCGCCCCGAACTCACCACCATCCGGCAGCCCTGGGACCGCATCAGCGCGGAGATGGTGCGGGTGCTGCTGGCCCAGATCGGGGGCGAGGATCCGGCGGCGGTGATCCTGCCGACGGAGCTGGTCAAGCGGGAGTCGACGTAGGCACGGTGCGGTACGGGCTCGTGGCCGACGCCACGAACATCGGCAGCGCCAGGAACAGCCGGTCCCGCTCCGCCCGCGCGCGCTGCCCGGCGATCCAGTCGTCGGCGCGCCCTCGGTCTGCCGACGCCTCGGCCAGACCCACGAGCAGCGGCAGTGTCTCCGGCCCCGTGAGCACCGCCGTACGGATCTCGACCTCCACGTCCTCGAAGCCCGCATCGAGCAGCAGGTTGCGGTAGGCCCGTGCGGCGCGGGGCGCGGTGACCAGGTCGGCGCGGGCCTGCACGATCGCGCGGGTGAAGCTGGGGTCGTCCGAGTCGATGACGAGGGTGTCCCAGTCCTGGCCGACGAGCACGACGCGTCCGCCGGGCACGAGGACGCGCCGGGCCTCCGCCAACGCGCGTGCGGGGTCGGCGAGTTCGTGGAAGACCTTGTCGGCGCGGCAGCCCTGTGTCGAGTGGTCCGGCAGGGGCAGGGCGTACGCGTCCGCGCGACGGAAGTCGGCATGGGGCCACCGGGTCCGGGCGATCGCGATCATCCGCTCGTCGGGGTCGACACCCACGGCCTCGACGCCGCGGTCGGTCAGCTCGGCGACGGCCCGGCCCGCGCCGCATCCGACGTCCACGACCGAAGAGACGTCGCCTAGCAACTCGTAGGAGAGTTCCCGGAGTTCACGTGCGCCCGGCAGGCTGTCCGCGGCGTCGAGTCCGGCGATCAGGTCGTCGGTTTCGGTGCGTGTACGGCTCTTGGTCATGGGCCTCAGGCTGCGACTTAATGTCGGCATGAGGTCAAGCGAGCAGAGCGAAGCAGTCGGCATCGGCGCTCTCGCGGAGCGCTTCGGTCTGGCACCGCACGTGCTGCGGCACTGGGAGTCGGTGGGGCTGCTGGCCCCCGGCCGCGACACGGCAGGCCGCCGCCGGTACGGCGCCGCCGACGAGGTGCGGGTGGCCGTCATCCTGCGCGGCAAGGAGGCGGGACTGTCCCTCGAAGCCATCCGGACCATGACGGTGGGCGACGCCGACACGCGCCGGGCGGTGCTGCGCCGGGAGGCCGAGGCCCTGCGTGCCCGTATCGCCGCGGCGCAGGCCTCTCTCGACCTCGTCGAGTGTGCGCTGAGCTGTGCTCACGAGGACCTCGCCGGATGTCCCCACTTCCGACGGGCGGTCGTCCGGCAACCGGTCAGGATCGGAGAAGCCACACCCCGCTCCCCGGCCTAGCGTGAAACCAGCGACGAAAACCGTCGACACCGACTCACCGAGGAGCACCCCATGACCGCCGGCCTGAACACGATCATCTACCCCGTCAAGGACCTCGCCCGGGCGAAGGCTCTGTTCAGCGCCCTGCTGGGCGTGGAGCCGTACGCCGACGAGCCGTACTACGTCGGGTTCAAGGACTCGGGACAGGACGTCGGCCTGGACCCCAACGGACACGCGAAGGGCATGACCGGTCCCGTCCCCTACTGGACCGTGACCGACATCAGGTCGACCCTCGACGCCCTGCTGACCGCCGGTGCGGAACCGCTCCAGGACGTCCAGGACGTCGGCGGCGGCAAGCTGATCGCCTTCGTGAAGGACGCGGACGGCAACCTGATCGGCCTGACGCAGGATCCGACCGCCTAGACGTCTCGCCGGCCGGGCGAGCGGGCCCTCCGGGAACGTCGCACTACTTGCAAGCGCACTAATTGCACACTCAATGAATGGCCGGATCGGTGTTACCGTGCCGGTATGGCAGTGAACACGGTCGAGGCCGGCCTCGAGGAACGGTGGCGGGACATCCTGTCGGTGCACGCGCGCACGATGTGCGAGATCGACCGCGTGCTGCACCCGCACGGGCTGGGCGCGAGCGACTTCGAGGTGCTCGACATCCTGGCCGCGGAGTCCCCCGCCGAGGGCGACCTGTGCCGGGTCCAGAACCTCGTCGGACGGGTGCATCTCAGCCAGAGCGCGCTGTCCCGGCTCATCGGCCGACTGGAGAAGGACGGTCTGGTCGAGCGCTCCGTGTGCGCGGAGGACCGACGGGGTGTGTGGGTCGCCCTCACCCAGAAGGGCCGCGATCTGCACGCCGAGGTACTGCCGCTGCAACGCGACGTACTGGCCCGCATGCTGGGGGCCTAGGCGCTCGGCCGGAAGCGCGGGGACGAATCCGCGGCCCGGTGGGGGGCTGGTCGCGCCCCCGCGGCGGAGCCGCATATCGGTACAGCCACGCGCCCCTCACCAAGGCCGCTCAGGACCTCATCGGCGTCAGCGCAGCAGATCCCGTACGGCGGTGAACGCGGCCTCGACCGTCGCCGGGTCCGCGCCGGGGCGGGCGAGGGCGCTCATCGGGATGGGGGTGACCCCGGGCAGGCCGCCGTACGGGGTCAGCCCGTCGGGGGCGGGGCCGACCGCCGCGAGGAGTGCCACGCCCTGGCCCGTGCGGGCGATGTCCAGAACGCCCGCGAGATATCCCGCGTCGCCGACGACCGCGGCCGGCACCCCACGTGCGGCCAGGGTCGCGATGGCCCGGCGGCGGATCGCGCACGGGTCCTCGATGGCCACCAGCGGCACGGGCGCCGGGGCGGTCGGCGGCACCCAGCCGGGCACGGCGTGCCAGGTGAGCGGGAGGCCGCCGACGGGGGTGCCCTCGGTGGCGGCGGCCTCGGTGACGTACACCGCGACGTCGACGCTGCCGCGCTCCACGGCCTCGACGAGCCGGGCGGAGCGGTCGATGCGGAAGCGGACCCGGCAGCCGGGGCGCACCTCCTGGACGGCGGCGGTCAGCCGGGGCAGGAACTGGTCGGCGGCGTGTTCGGTGGAGCCGATGGTCACGATGTCGCCGTCCGCGCCGAGGAGCGTGCGTACGGCCTCGTCGTGGACGGCGAGGATCCGGCGGGCCTGCTCGAGCAGCAGGCGGCCCTCGGGGGTGAACCGGGTGCCGCGCCCCTCACGCTCGACGACGGGCCGCCCCAGGATCTTCTCCAGTTTGCGCACATGCTGGCTGACCGCGGACTGGCTCAGGGTCAGCGCCTGGGCGGCGCGATGGAAGCCGCCGCAGTCCGCTATCGCGGTCAGGCTGCGCAGGGCCACGATGTCGAGGACGGGTTGGGGCATGCCGCGACAGTAGCCGCTGAAGGGGATCGATCGCGATCCCTGATCGGTTTCGATGCGGAATCGTCGTTGGACGTGGTCCGCCGCGGCCCGTCATGATGAACGCATGTTGCACGCGACCGCTTCTGCTGCCCTTCTGACGCAGCGCCGAGTCATCGACTTCGGCGTGGCGTGCAGCGCGCGCTGTCGCTGATCCTCCGCCGCACACCGGCCCCCTCTTCGCAGTCCGAGTCGCGTAAGCCTCCTGCTCGCTGACACGTGACAGCCGCTTTCCGCTGCCCTTTTCCCTGGATTCCCCCTGCCCCGAAACGGGAGTTGCCCCCTCATGTCCTCATCCTTCGCCTGGGACGAACCCGAAGGCCTCGCCGCGCGCGGCACGCTGATCGTGCTGGCCGGGCGGGGCGAACACGGCGGTGTGTACGAGCGGTTCGGCCGTCGGCTCGCCTTCGACGCCTACCGGGTCCGCGCCCTCGGCGACCCGTCCGCCGACCCGACCGTGCTCGACGAGGCCGCCAAGCTCCTCGCCGACGAGTCGCTGCCCGGCCCGAAGGTGCTGGTCGGTTCGGACACGGGCGCGCTGTACGCCGCCCAGCTGGCCGCAGAGCGGGGTGCGGGTGTCGACGCCCTGATCCTGGCCGGTCTGCCCACCTCACCCTGGACGTCCGGGAGTTGGGAGGCCGAGGCCGAGGCCCGCACCGGCTGCCCCACGCATCAGGGGCGGCTGACGAACGACCCGGACTTCCGGCGGGACGCGCTGGCCGTTCTGCCCGACCTCCAACTGGCCGACGTGGATGTCCCCGTCCTGGCCCTGCACGGCAAGGACGACGCGGTCAGTCCGGTCGACGAGGCTCTCCGCGCCTACGGCGAGGTGCCGACGGTGCTCTTCAACGGCGGCCGGCACGACGTCCTCAACGACGCCCTGCACCGCACCGCTGCCGCCACGGTCGTGCTCTTCCTGGAGCGGCTGCGCCTGTCCCCCGAGCTGACGCCGATCGCCGAGGAGCGGGCATGACCGTCACGACCACCGTCGCGGAGCTCCGTGAGCTGCTCGCCTCCGACGCTCCCCCGGCCGTGCTCGACGTCCGCTGGGCGCTGGGCGATCCGCACGGCCGCGAGCACTACGCCGAGGGCCACATCCCGGGCGCGGTGTACGTCGACCTGGACACCGAACTGGCCGCGCCGCCGAGCCCCGAGGGAGGCCGACACCCGCTGCCGGCGATCGCGGAGCTCCAGGACGCGGCACGCAGGTGGGGACTCCGGCAGGGCCAACCCGTCGTCGTCCACGACGACTTGGGCAACACCGCCGCGGCGCGGGCCTGGTGGTTGCTGCGGTACGCGGGGCTGGAACGGGTGACCCTGCTCGACGGTGCGCTCGGTGCCTGGCGTTCGGCCGGACTGCCCCTGGAGTCGGGGCTTCCCGACGCCCCGCCGCCGGGCGACGTCGTCCTGCGCGAAGGCGCACTGCCGATCACCGATGCCGACGGCGCCGCCGAACTCGCCGCCTTCGCACTGCTGTTGGACGCGCGGGCCGCCGAGCGGTACCGCGGCGAGGTGGAACCGGTCGACCCCCGGGCGGGCCACATCCCGGGGGCGGTCTCCGCGCCGACCGGCGAGAACCTCACGGCGGACGGGACCTTCCTGTCGGCCGACCTGCTGCGCAAGCGGTTCGAGGAGAAGGGTGCCGGATCAGCCGCACGGATCGGCGTCTACTGCGGCTCCGGCGTCACCGCCGCCCACCAGATCGCCGCGCTGGAGATCGCCGGGTTCGAGGCGGTGCTCTTCCCGGGTTCCTGGTCGGCCTGGTCCACAGACCCGTCCCGCCCTGCCGCGAAGGGAAGCCGGCCATGACGACGACATCTCTGGACGCGGTGATTCCGACCGAACAGGCACCCGCGCGCATCACCATCCGCGGCACCGCCAAGACCGGCCGCCGCTTCTCCGTCCCGCGTTCCGTTCGCCGGGCCGCGGGGCCCGTGGGACTCGTCCTCCTGTGGTTCCTCACCTCGGCCACCGGCGTCCTCCCGGAATCCGTGCTGGCCTCTCCCGTGGACGTCATCCAGCAGGCCGTCGAGCTCACCAAGAACGGCGAACTCCCCAGCGCCATCGCCGCGTCGGGCCGCCGGGCCGCCACCGGCTTTCTGATCGGGGCGACCGTCGCGCTGAGCCTGTCCCTGCTGGCCGGGCTGTTCCGGCTCGGCGAGGACGTCATCGACTCCTCGATGGGCATGTTCCGGGCGATCCCCTGGGTGGGCCTGATCCCGCTGTTCATCGTCTGGTTCGGCATCGAGGAGACGCCGAAGATCGCGCTGGTCGCGCTCGGTGTGACGTATCCGCTGTACTTCAACATCTACGGCGGCATCCGCTCCACCGACTCCCAACTCGTCGAAGCCGCACGGATGATGGGGCTCGGCCGGCTCGGGCTCATCAAGTACGTGATCCTGCCGAGCGCGCTGCCCGGCGCCCTCGTGGGGCTCCGGTACGCGCTGTCCACCGCCTGGCTGGCCCTGGTCTTCGCCGAGCAGATCAACGCGGACGCCGGGCTCGGCTATCTGATGAGCAACGCCCAGCAGTACTTCCGCACGGACGTCATCGTGCTCTGCCTCGCCGTGTACGCGCTGCTCGGTCTCGCCTGCGACTTCGCCGTACGGATCCTTTCGCGCCGCCTGCTGACCTGGCGGGCCAACTTCGAGGGCGAGGCGTGAGCGTCATGGCCAACAGCGTGGAAATACGGGGGCTTTCGAGGGCCTTCGACGGACACACCGTCCTGCACGAGCTCGATCTCGACATCCGTGAGGGCGAGTTCGTGGCGCTGCTCGGGCACAGCGGCTGCGGCAAGTCGACGCTGCTGCGGATCCTGGCCGGGCTGGACGAGGAGATCGGCGGCGAGGTCACCGTCCCCGCGCGGCGCAGTGCCGCGTTCCAGTCGCCGCGACTGCTGCCCTGGCTGAAGGTGTGGCGCAATGTCGTCCTCGGGTTGCCCGGGCGACCCGACAAGGCGCTCGCTCTCCGAGCTCTCGACGAGGTCGGGATCGCGGACCGCGCGACCGTCTGGCCCAAGACGCTCTCCGGCGGCCAGGCCCAGCGCGTCTCCCTGGCCCGCGCTCTGGTGCGCGAGCCCGAACTGCTGCTCCTGGACGAGCCGTTCGGCGCACTGGACGCCCTCACCCGGGGCAAGGTGCAGCAGCTGGTCGCCGAACTGTGGCAGCGGCACGGCTGCGCGATCCTCCTGGTCACCCATGACGTGGAGGAGGCGCTCCTGCTCGCCGACCGCGTCCTGGTGATGGACGAGGGCCGCATCGCCCACGAGCTCACCGTCGACCTGCCCCGCTCCCGCGATCTCACGGCCCCCGAGTTCGTGACCCTGCGCGCCCGCCTCCTGAACTGGCTGGGCGTGACCCGCACCCTGGAAGGAACCCCGTCGTGATACGCAGAATCGCAGCCGCCGCACTGAGCCTGACCTCCCTGCTGGCGCTGACCGCCTGCGGCGCGGACTCCTCGGCGGACGCCTCCTCGAAACAGGTCACGCTCACCATCGGCGACCAGGCGAAGACCCTCCAGACGATCGTCGCCGCGTCGGATGCCCTCAAGGGCGCCAAGTACAAGGTGAAGTGGGCCGAGTTCGAGGGCGCTGCCCCGCTCTACCAGGCCGTGCAGGCGGGCGCCGCCGACACCGGCTACTCCGCGGACCTGCCGGCGCTGCAGGCACTCAGCGGCGGCGTGCAGATCAAGAACGTCGCCGCTCTGAAGAACGACGGCACGCACGTCGGCATCGTCGTCCGCAAGGACTCCGGCATCGACAGCGTCAAGGACCTCAAGGGCCAGAAGGTCGTGGTCTCCTCGGCCAAGGGCAGCGTCTCGGAGTACCTGCTGGCCAACGTGCTCAAGCAGAACGGGCTCAACTACAAGGACGTCAAGGTGCAGTACCTGCTGCCGACCGACGCACAGGCCGCGTTCGCCTCCGGGAAGATCAAGACCTGGGCGATCTTCGGCGTCTACCAGGCCGTGGCCCTGGAGCAGGGCGGCAAGCTCCTCGTGGACGGCGGGGACGGCCGGGTCAGCGGCCTCGGCTTCATCAACGCCTCCGACAAGGCCCTCGCCGACTCCTCGAAGAAGGCCGCGCTCGCCGACTTCCTGAAGCGCCTCGGTACGGCCCTGAAGTGGACCAGCACCCACAAGGACGCCTATGCCAAGGCCATCGTCGAGCGCAACGGCGCCGACGCCTCCGTGGCGAAGACGCTGGCCTCGGCGGCGTACGGCAAGGTCCTGCCGATCACTTCCGACGTGGACACGACCGTCCAGGGCGTGGCCGACCTCATGAACAGCATCGGTGTCCTGGACCCGAACGTCGACGTGGCGAAGTCGTCCGACACGTCTCTTCTCAAGTGACCTTTTCCGAAGAGGAGTTGCCCATGCCTGTCGAGTTCATCAGCGCCGTCCACACCGACTCCGGGGCCTCGGGTCCCGCCGCCGCCGGCCGCACCGGCTTCGACCCGGCCTATCTCCGCAAGTACGCCCGCGCGCTGGACGACGGCGGCTTCGATCACACTCTGGTCGCCTACCACTCGGCCTCGCCGGACGCCTTCCAGGTCGCCCAGTTCGTCGCCACCCACACCGAACGCGTCAGCCCGATCCTGGCGCACCGGCCGGGCGTCATCTTCCCCACGCACGCGGCCCGCGCTCTCGCGACCCTGGACCAGATCAGCGACGGCCGGCTCGCGCTGCACATCATCTCCGGCGGCAGTGACGAGGAGCAGCACCGCGAGGGCGACTACCTCAACAAGGCCGAGCGGTACGAGCGTTCGGACGAGTACATCCAGATCCTGCGGAAGGTATGGCAGGCCGACGGGCCGGTGTCGCACGAGGGCAAGTACTTCAGGTTCGAGGGCTATTACTCGGACGTGAAGCCCGTGAACGGGCTCGTGCCGATCTCCGTCGGCGGCTCCTCGCAGGACGCGTACCGGGTCGGCGGTCAGCAGGGCGACATCTTCGGTCTGTGGGGCGAGCCGCTGAAGGAGACGGCCGAGCAGATCGCCGCCGTGAACGCGGTCGCGGATGCCGCCGGGCGCCCGCGTCCCCGTATCTGGGTGTCGTTCCGCCCGATCATCGCGCCCACCGACGAACTGGCGTGGGAGAAGGCACACCGCACGCTGGGCGTGCTCAAGGACCAGGCTCAGAACACCGAGTTGCTCCGCCACTACCGCACCACGGGCCGCCCGGCGAACGTCGGCTCGCAACGGCTGCTCGACATCGCCGAGCGGGGCGAGGTCCACGACCGCTGCCTGTGGACCGCCCCGGCGGTCGCCACCAACGCCGCCGGCGCCTCGACCGCCCTGGTCGGCTCCCCCGAGACGGTCGCGAAGGCCCTGCTCGACTACGTCGACATCGGCTGCGACCTGCTGTCGATCCGCGGCTACGACCCGCTGAACGACGCCATCGACTACGCCCGTCACGTTCTGCCGCTGGTCCGGCAGGAGCTCGCCCACCGCGCCACCACCGCCCAAGCCGCCTGATGGAGACCCCGTGTTGTTCCGCCGTACCCTGCGCTCGTCCGCCGCCCTGCTCGCCCTGCTGTTGCCGTTCGCCGCGGCCTGCGGGGGTGACGCGGAAGCCGACTCCCAGGCCGACGTCACCCTCAGAGTCGGCGCGACCGGCTGGAAGACCGAGGAGGCGATCCTCAAGTACGCCGACCTCGACGACACCCCGTACAAGGTCAAGTGGAGTCTCTTCCAGGGCGGCGACCAGCAGCTCCAGGCGATCCGCGCCGGAGCGCTCGACCTCGCCTCCTCCAGCGAGATACCGCCGATCTTCGCCGCCGCCGACGGCAGCCCCAACTTCAAGGTCGTCGCCGTACAGAAGGGCGCGACATTGAACCAGGAGGTCGTCGTCCCCAAGGGCTCGAAGGTGACCGACATCGCCGGCCTCAAGGGCAAGAAGGTCGGCTACGTCCAGAACACCACCGCCCACTACTTCCTGTACGAGCTCCTCAAGCAGGCGGGCCTGAAGTGGTCCGACGTCGACGCCAAGCCGCTGCTGCCCAACGACGGGCTGGCCGCCCTGAACGGCGGCAGCATCGATGCCTTCGCCTCCTACGGCACCTCGATCATCACCGCCCACCAGCAGGGCGCCACGACGGTCGGCTCGGGCAAGGACATCCTGTCCGGCAACTTCCTCTGGTCGGCGCGGGACAACGTCCTCGACAGCCCGGCACAGAAGGCGGCGGCCGCCGATCTGATCGCGCGGATCACCAAGGCGTACGCCTACGTCCGCGACGGACACGAGGACGGCTTCGCCAAGGTCACCGCCGACGCCACCCACCAGCCGCTCGCCCAGGCGAAGAAGGACCTCGTCGCCGCACAGGCCCAGCGCCCGACCGAGGCCCGCACGGTCGGCGACGACACCATCGCCTCCCAGCAGAAGGTCGCCGACGTGTTCACCGAACTCGGGGCGCTGAAGGAGCACTTGGACGTGAAGTCGTTCTGGACCACCGACCTCAACGCCGAGCTGAAGAAGGCGCTGTGACCGAAAGCGCGGTGACCGGCCGCATCGCGGAACTGGCCGCCGGCTACGACCGATCGGGCGCCTTCCCCGCCGAGCCCCTGCGGATCGCCCACGAGGCCGGCCTGCTCACCGCCACGATCGGGAAGCAGTACGGCGGCCGGGGCGCGGGTGTCGAGGAGACCGCACGCATCCTGCACTCCCTGGGGCAGGGCGACCCGTCCGTCGCCCTGATCGCGGCGATGACCCTCAACACCCACGCCCGGCAGGCCGCCGAGCCGCACTGGCCGGAGGAGCTGTACGCGCGCGTGCTCAAGGAGTCGTTCGCGCGGCCCGTGCTCATCAACCACGCGCGCGTGGAACCCGAACTGGGCTCCCCCGCGCGGGGCGGGCTGCCCGCCACCCGGGCGCGGCGCACTGCCGACGGCTGGTCCGTCAGCGGCACCAAGCGGTTCGTGACGGGTGCCGACGGGCTCGACTGGTTCCTGGTGTGGGCGACCACGGACGAGGCAGAGCCTCGCGTGGGAACCTTCCTGGTGCCCGGCGGCTCGCCCGGCATCGAGATCACGGGCCGCTGGGACCAGTTGGGGCTGCGGGCCAGCGGCAGCCACGACGTGACGTTCCGGGATGTGGAGATCCCCTACGAGTACGTCATCGGCATCGGCCCGCACGGCCCGGCCGCCGAGCAGGACAACCGGGCGGGCGCTGCCCTCCATCTCCCGCTCGCCGCCCTCTACTTGGGCGTCGCCCGGGCCGCGCAGGCGTTCTTCCACACCTTCGCCCACGCGCGCGTGCCCGCCAACCTCGGTCACCCGGTGGCCCGTACGGAACGCTTCCGGCGCACGGCCGGGGAGATCGAGGTGCTGCTCGCCGCCGCCGAGCAGCTGGTGTTCGACGGTGCCGCCCGGGTGGACGCGCGGGACCCGAAGTACACCCCCGAACAGGCCCTCGGCGCCCGCGTCCTGGCCGACCGGCACGGTGTACGGGCCGTGGAGCTGGCCGTACGGCTGCTGGGCAACCCGGGGCTGTCCCGGGGCAACCCGCTGGAGCGGCACTTCCGGGACATCCAGTGCTCGCCCGTGCACGCGCCCCAGGAGGACATCTCCCTGCTCGCGATCGGAACGAAGGCGTTGAACCCGTGACAGCAGCACCGGAAACGACCGTGTCCGCGCAGTTCCTGGGCCTGCTCGCCCGCGATCTCCCGCCCGACCGGCTGACCACCGACCCGGCCACACTCGCCGCGCACGCCACCGACCGCTCGGGCACGCGGCCCGGCGGCGAACCCCTCGCGGTCGTGCACGCCCGTCGCACCGAGGACGTGACCGTCACACTCCGCCACGCCGACGCCCTGGGCGTGCCGGTCGTGCCGCGCGGGGCGGGCACCGGCCTGTCGGGCGGGGCGACGGCCGACGAGGGCTCCCTGGTGCTGGACCTGTCCGGGATGAACCGCATCCTCGACCTGTCGGCCGACGACCAGCTCGCCGTCGTCGAACCGGGCGTGATCACCGCCGAGTTGGACCGGGCGGCGGGCGCGCACGGTCTGCGGTACGCGCCGGATCCGGCGAGCGCGGCCCTGTCCACCATCGGCGGGAACATCGCGACCAACGCGGGCGGGCTGCGGTGCGCGAAGTACGGGGTGACCCGGGACAGCGTGCTGGGCCTGGAGGCGGTCCTCGCCGACGGCACGGTGGTGCGCACGGGCCGCCGTACGGTCAAGGGCGTCACCGGCTACGACCTCACCGCACTCCTCACCGGCTCGGAGGGCACCCTCGCGGTCATCACCTCGGCGACCCTGCGGCTCCGCCCGATCCCGGTGGCCACGGCCACACTCGCCGCGTACTTCCCCTCCTTCGAGGCGGCCGCCGAGGCGTCGTACGCCATCAGCCGGGCCGGGGTCGAGCCCGCGCTGGCGGAGCTCGTCGACGGGCCCGTGCTGCAGGCGATCGATCCGGCGCTGCGGGAGCGGGGCGCCGCGCTGCTGGTGGTGCAGTGCGACGGCGCGGGTGCGGCACTCGAGGCGGCGGAGGTCGCCCGGCTGCTCGCTCCCCTCGCCTCGACCGTGGAGACGACGCAGGATCCCGCCGAGGCCGAGGCGCTGCTGGCCGCCCGGCGCCTCGCGCTGCCCGCGCTGGAGCGGCTGGGCCGGCCGCTGATCGAGGACATCGTGGTCCCGCGGTCCCGGCTGGCGGAAGCGGCGCGCGAGATCCGGGCGATCTCCGCACGCCATGACGTGCCCGTGTTCACCATCGCGCACGCGGCGGACGGGAACCTCCACCCGATCATCGTCGTGGACCCGCGGCTGGACGGGCTGCCCGACGCGGCGTGGGAGGCGGCCGGCGAGATCTTCGCGCTGGCGCTGCGGCTCGGCGGGACGATCACCGGCGAGCACGGGGTGGGCACGCTGAAGCGGCAGTGGGTCGCCGAGGAACTCGGGCCCGCCGCCCATGGACTGCAGCGGCGACTCAAGGAGGTGTTCGACCCTCACGGGATCCTCAATCCTGGGAAAAGCCTGTGAGAACCCCCTAGAAAGTAAGGCCTCCCCGGCCGCTCGCGGTGCCATGCTGAACAAAAAACACCGCGCAGGGGACGGAGAGACAACGCCTTGTCCATGGAAGCCGTGGAAGCCGTGGGAGAGGACCGGGTCGCCGAGTTCAGCCTCTATACGACGCGCTCCCTGGAGGAGTCCCGCGCCGCGATCGCGGCCCACTACTACGACCTGCGCCTCGAAGTGGCGGGCGCGACCGCGGACTTCTCCACCAACATGACCGTCGTCGACCTCGGCGCGCTGACGGTGGGCGACGTCAGCTTCGGCACGGAGATCCGGATGGGTTTCGGCGAGCCTGGCTTCTACCACGTGGGTGTTCCCCTGGAGGGTTGCTGCAGCGTCCAACAGGGGCGAGGGGACGCTGTGTTCGGCACGACCCGGCGCGCCCTCTTCTTCGATCCGGAGCGGGACATCCGGGTCGACGCCTGGTCCGCCGACTGCCACGTCCTCACCGTGAAGATCGACAAGGCGGCCGTGCACCATCAGCTGGAGCTGCTGCTGGGCAGACCGGTGCCGCGGTCGCCGTCCTTCGAACCGTGCTTCGACGTCACCCGGGGGCCCGGCCGCAGCTGGGCTCGGCTGGCTCACTGGAGTCTGCTGGAGCGGGACGTCTCGCACGGGCTGCTGCGCAGCCCGCTGATCCGCGGCCGCCTCGAACAGACCCTGCTCGAAGGCGTGTTGCTGGCGGCCGACCACTCCTGTCGCGAGGAGCTGGCAGCCCCTCCGCCACCGATGCGCCCGGCCTCCGTCAAACGGGTCATGGACGTCGTGCAGGAACGTCCCGCCGAGCCGTACGACGCCGCCCGCCTCGCCGAGATCGCCCAGGTCAGTGTGCGTACCCTGCAGGAAGCGTTCCGCAGGCACGTCGGTATGTCGCCGATGGCGTACGTCAACGAGGTGCGCCTGCAGCGGGTCCGCGGCCAGTTGCGGGCCTCGGCACCGGGGACGACGACCGTCTCGGACGTGGCCTACCAGTGGGGGTTCGCCCATCTCGGCCGGTTCGCTCGGCGCTATCGGGAGCGGTTCGGGGAGTCGCCCTCGCAGACACTGCGGGCCGCCTGATGCCATCTGCCGCGATCCGCCGCGTTTTGCGGACAGTTTCCGCGCTTGCCGGAGCGACGGGACGACGGGTGCGGGCCTATGTTCGGGGCACGGTAATCGCGGGCAGCCGAGGAAGGGCGGAGTCGGCGCCGCTCATCCCGGGCGCCGACGAGAACCCGGGTGCGGGAGCGGGAGACGGCCCGCGCCCGCGGGCCCGGCCGCTCCCCATCCGTGAGTCACGGTGGCCGGGCCCCACTGCATTGCGGGTCGCTCAGCCCTACGGCCGGGCCAGCAGCGTGCGCACGCCCTCCGACGTGAGGGTCAGCGGATGCGTCGAGCTGCCGTCGATGGTGAGCGAGAGGTCACCATCCGGCCACTGCGCGGCGAGCGCGCCCAGCGGCACCAGGCGGTAGCGGGAGACGAACGGCAGCAGCTCGGCCATCTCGACTTCCGAGGTGAACACGGGCACCACCGGAGCACCGTCCTGCTGCTCCAGCACGGGCAGCGCCACGGCGACGTCCTCGTCGGCGGCGTCGTCGGGCACAGGGACGAGCACCTCACTGGTCGCGAGGGTGTCGAGCGCCGCGATGTCCTCGGTGTTCTGCGTCAGCGCGTCCAGCGCCCGCTGGGCCGGGGTGGCGGTGTGGTCGTTGGCGGGTATGTCCATGGCAGATCCCCTGGTAGCGGCGGTCGTACGTGCCGCCCGGGGCAAGATCTCCCCGGGTACGGTCCTGCTCGCGTACCCGACCGCGCCCGGAGCATTCCTCCGGCGCTCACGGAATCAGGGGAATGTGCTCCGAGGGCAGCCCCAGGCGGTCGCAGCCGACCCGGCGCACGAGAGGCTCCGCCATGCTCGCCCCGACGTGCGTCCAGTACGTGGCCGCGTCCCGGAAGTAGCGCTGCATCCGCTCACCGTCGCGGGCGTACCGGGAGCCCGCCGTACGGAACAGGATCCCCTGCAGCACGTCCCAGGCCATGCGTCCGGCGTTCAGGAACATCAGGGCCAACCGGTTGTCCTCCACGATCGTGAAGGGGGATTCCCCGGCCACGTTGCGGCGGCAGGTCTCCATCCAGTCCTCGGCGGTCTGCCGCAGCGCCGCCTCGGCGGTGTGGATCAGGCCCAGCGCCTCGCCGAGGTGCCGCTGGTAGTCGTGCAGCTCGGCGCGAGTGCGGTCCGGCTCCAGGGCCAGCGGGCGCGCGGCGACGATCCGGGCGTACTCGTCGGCGGCGGCGTACGCGGTGCCGATCATGATGGCGGCCAGCTCGCCGTGGAAGAAGCTGGGTGCCCGCCCCGCGTACATCGGATTGCCGTGCAGTGCGGAGCCGACGCTGCCGCCCACTGTCGGCAGGTCGAGCAGGCTCACCTCACGGGTGAAGTACGCCGGGATGCGGGCTTGCTCCATGTGGATGCTGTTGGAGCCGGTGCCGCGCAGACCGAGCACGCCGTGCCAGTCGTCGAGCACCGTCCACACCGAGCGCGGGGCGACGAACAGCACCGGCGGTCCCGGCGGATCGCCGGGCCGGTCGGGGGCGCGCAGGGTCTGGCCGACGTAGTGCGTGGAGTAGGGGGCGCCCGAGGAGTACGGCCAGGTGCCGTCCAGGACGACGTGGTCGTCGCCGTCGGGCTGGGCGACGCCGATCGGCAGGACCGTGGACGCTGCCCGGAAGTCGCCGTCGGTGCCGAAGAACTCGTCCTGCGCCTTCTCCTCGAAGACCCCGGCGGCCTGGAGCACATGGGCCGCGGTCAGGGACAGGGCCCAGCCGGTGGAGGGGCAGCCGCGCGCGATCTCCACGACCACGCGGTAGAAGACGGGCAGGCCGAACTCGTAGCCGCCGTAACGCCGCGGCTGGAGGATCCGGTAGAAGCCGGCGCGCAGGAAGTCGTCGTGGGTGTCCTTGGGGTAGTGCGTGAGCCGTTCGGTCTCCGGCTGGCGTTCGAGCAGGGCGGGCCTGAGGGCCACGGCCCGTTCGACGATCTCGCGCTCGGTCAGACCGGGTTCGGGTACGGCGATCACGATGCCTCCTGACGTGTGGGGCCGTCCGTTCGTGATGCGATACGAGTGATTGAACACGGCAAGCGCTTCCGGGTACCGACCGGATAAGGCCAATACCGCCTCGGATTCAGAGCAGTTCGGCCACCGTGACCACCCGGATCAGTGGCTGGTACAGATCCATCACGTGCAGCGCCCTGGCATGCGAGTCGTCGTCCGCCCCCGCACACGCGTCGGCCGCCACGAGAACCTCGACCCCCGCGTCGGCAGCGGCCAGGGCGGTGGACAGCACACAGCAGTCGGTGCTCACACCGGCCAGGACCAGACGGCCCTCCAGGCCGACGCGGGCGGCGAGTTCCGGGGTCCACTTGCCGAAGGTGGTGGCGTCCAGCACATGCGGGGCACGGCCCGCAAACTCCTCGGTCAGATCCCACAGTTGGGCGTCCGGCGGCTGGAGCGCGAAAGGCCACTGCTCGTAGTAGGCCCGCCAGGCTCCGACGGGCTTGTCGGGCGCCAGGAAGCGGGTGAACGTCACCCTGTCGCCGAACGCCGGCAGCAGTTGTCGTACACCTGCCGCCGCCTCGGCGAAACGAGGGGCGGCCCATGGGCTGTCGGGCTCGGCGAAGACGCGCTGCATGTCGATGACGGCGAGCAACCCGGTGGTCATACGATCGCTCCCTCGTCCACCGTGGGGCTCGGCGCCTGGGCCTCCTGCTCGCGGACGCGCCCGCGCCGCAGGGCGAGGGTGCCGAGGAAGCCGAGCGCGAGGGCGGCCAGGACGCCGAGGTTGGCGTACGCCCAGGCGCCGGTCTTGCCGCCGAGGCCGAACGGGCCGAGCAGATAGCCCTGCCACTCCAGCCAGCTCGCGGCCGAGTTGGTGACCATGCCCCAGCCGAGGGCGGTGGCGGCGAGGGTGAGCAGCAGCGGGGTGGGCGGTACGTCGCCGTAGCGGCCGCGTGGGCGGTAGAGGTCGGCCTCGTCGTAGTCGCGGCGGCGCAGGGCCAGGTCGGCGAGCATGATGCCGCACCAGGCGGCGATGGGGACGCCGAGGGTGGTCAGGAAGCCCATGAACTGGCCGAGGAAGTCGTCGGCGACGAACACGATGTAGATCGAGCCCGCGATCATCAGGACGCCGTCGACGAGTGCGGCCAGGTAGCGGGGAATGCGCAGGCCGGCGGAGAGCAGGGCGAGTCCGGAGGAGTAGATGTCGAGGACGGCTCCGCCGACCAGGCCGAGGACCGCGACCACGGCGAACGGGACCAGGAACCAGGTGGGCAGGATCGTGGTGAGCGCGCCGATCGGGTCGGCGGCGACGGCCGCGTTGAGCTTGCTGGACGAGCCGGCCAGCAGCAGTCCGAAGACCAGCAGGAGCAGGGGTGCCACGGAGGCGCCGAAGGCGGTCCAGCCGACCACGCCCCGGCCGGACGAGGTGCGCGGCAGATAGCGGGAGTAGTCGGCGGCGGCGTTGACCCAGCCGAGGCCGAAGCCGGTCATCATGAAGACCAGCGCGCCGATGAACTCCTGGGCGGAGCCCGCCGGGAGGGCGCTGACGGTGCTCCAGTGGATGTGGTCGGCGACGAGCGCGATGTAGACCACGGTGAGCACGCCCGTCACCACGGTGATCACGGTCTGCAGGCGCATGATCAGGTCGAAGCCCATCACGCCGCCGACGACGGTGAGCCCGGCGACCACGATCAGGGCGACCACCTGGGTCCCGGTACCGCCGCCCCAGCCGAGCCGGCCGAACACGGTCGCGGTGGCCATGGTGGCGAGGGCACACAGCACGGTCTCCCAGCCGACGGTGAGGACCCAGGAGACCACCGACGGGAGGCGGTTGCCGCGCACGCCGTAGGCGGCGCGGCTGAGCACCATCGTCGGCGCCGAGCCGCGCTTGCCGGCGACCGCGACGAAACCGCACAACAGGAACGAGAAGACGATGCCGATCACTCCGGCGACCAGCGCCTGCCAGAAGGAGATCCCGAACCCGAGCGCGAAGGCCCCGTAACTCAGGCCGAGGATCGAGACGTTGGCCCCGAACCACGGCCAGAACAGCGTCCGCGGGGTGCCCTTGCGCTCGGCGTCACCGATCACGTCGAGCCCGTGCGTCTCCAACTGGAGCTGCCGGCCCGCGGATCTGCCGTCCTGGGAATGCGAAGAGTCCGCTGTCGAAGAGTCCGATGTCGAGGAGTCCACCATCGCCTGCCTGCCTGTCCGGAGGTGTCCGCTCGAAGCTAGGCAGAGCGCGGTGGGACGTCAAGAAACGACAGGTCAGCGCGCCCAGAACGGCAGCGGCGGACAGCTGTTGGCGCACGTGTAGGTGCCGGGCATCAGCAGGCCGGCGGCGTCCTCGTTGTTGTCGCCGCCCGCGAAGTGGACCTCCGGCACCCAGCCCCACCTGCCGTTGTCCGCCATCGTGCTGCCCCACCAGTAGTTCTCGGCGGCACCGTCCCGGTAGGTCTCGCCCTTCATCTCCGTGACGAACCACTTGGCGGCACCGCCCTGTTCGAGATGCCCAACCCCGCGGGTGAGGTTGCAGTACCTGACCTCGGTGTCCGGCCATGCCCGACCGGTGCTGGGGTCGGTCGGGTTCCTCTGGGTGGGGCTGTGGCAGGGGACGTTGTCGGTGGCGGGGGCCACGAGGCCTCAGATGACAGCGACCGCTACGGCGGCCGTGGCGAGTCCACGCTTGATGTGGATCATGCCCTCGCCAACGGCCGCTTTCAGCGGGTGGTCACGGCCGGTGATACCGAATGCGGTGATGCGGATGCCCGGTCCACCTATTACAGAGTCTTGACGGTACGGCGAAGAGTTGTAGATTCTGGCGGCATCCTGCACACCCCGGCCCACCTCAGGAGCTGTCATGGGTGCTGTCTCTGCCTTCTCTCTGAACAGAACGATCGCCGGACTCGCCCTGGGTGCCCTCCTGCTGACGGGTTGTGGGTCGAGCCTCGACGAGAACGGCGGGAACGGGTCCGGAGACGGCCGGTCCGACGGCACGGTCAAGATCGGGCTGCTGGTACCGCTGTCGGGCGTCTACGCACCGATCGGCGAAGACCTGCGCGACGGCTTTCAGCTCTACCTCGACGAGCACGACGGCAAGCTCGGCGGGCGCGACGTCGAACTCGTGACCGCCGACGAGGGCGAGGGTCCGCAGACCGGCGTGCCCGCCGCTCAGAAACTCGTCACCCAGGACCGGGTCACCGCGGTCGCCGGGGTGGTCAACTCGGCCACCGCACTGGGTCTGCGCGACTTCTTCGACGAGTCCGAGAAGCCGTTGCTGATCGCCAACGCCGGAGCCGACGACATCACCGGGACCCGCAAGTCCGACTACGTGTGGCGTACGAGTTTCAGCAACGGCAAGGTGTCCGCCGCACTGGGCCCGACCGTCGCCGAGGAGGCCGAGGGAAGCGTCTACCTCATCGCCGCCGACTACGCCGCCGGCAAGGAGATGGTCGCGGGGTTCCGCAAGACCTTCGAGGCCGCCGGCGGCAAGGTCGCGGGTGAGAAGTACACCCCCTTCGGTACGACCCAGGACTTCCAGCCCTACCTGTCGGCCATCCGCAAGTCCGGCGCAAAGGCCGTGTTCGCCTTCTACGCCGGCGCCGAGGCGGTGAGCTTCGTCAAGCAGTACAAGCAGTTCGGGCTCGCCGGCCGGACACCGCTGTACGGCACCGGTTTCCTCACCGAGGGCGGGGTGCTCGCCGCACAGGGCACGGCCGCGGTCGGCGTGAAGACCTCCCTGCACTACTCGACCCAACTGGACAGCGCACGGAACAAGGAGTTCGTGGACGCCTACACCGAGAAGGCCGGGAAGTCACCGACGGTCTACGCCGTGCAGGGGTACGACACCGCCGGAGTCCTCGACACGGCGCTGGCCGAGGCGAGTGGCGACAGCGGTAAGGCACTGGTCGAGGCACTGAGGGGCATCGGTTCGATCAACAGCCCCCGGGGCACCTGGAAGTTCGACGCCGACCACAACGCGGAGCAGACGTACTACCTGCGCGAGGTCCGTGCCGAGGCGGGCACGGCCGTCAACACGGTGCTCGGCGAGCTGGGCTGAGCGGGCCGGGATGACTACCTATCTGGTGAGCGTCCTCAACGGGCTGGCGATGGGCTCCCTGTTGTTCGCGATCGCGCTGGGCCTGTCCCTGGTGTTCGGCATGATGGACGTGCTGAACCTCGCCCATGGCGCGGTCTACCTGGTCGGTGCCTATGTCGCGGTGGCACTGGTCGGAGACGGTGCGGGGGTGGCGCCCTTCGTCCTGTCCGTGCTGGCCGCCGCCGTGGCCGGGGCCCTGCTCGGCGGCCTGCTGGCCACGTTGACGCGGGCCACGCCCCACCACCTCGACCAGGCCCTGCTCACGCTCGGCGTGGCCCTGGTGGTCGCCGAAGTACTGTCGGCGGCCTTCGGCAACGACGTGCACTCCATCGCCGCCCCCGCGCCGGTCGGCGGCGGCGTCACGGTGCTCGGCGAGACGTACCCGGTCTACCGGTTGCTGGTGATCGGGTTCGGCGCCGTGCTCGCGGTGGCCGTGTACGTCCTGGTGGAGCGCAGCCCGCTGGGCTCGCTCATCCGCGCCACCGTCGCCGACCGCGCCATGGTCGCCGCGCTCGGCGTCAACACCGGCCGGGTGCTGGTCGGGGTCTTCGCGGCGGGGGCGGCGCTGGCCGCGGTCGGCGGCGTCCTGGCCGGCCCGATCCTGGGCGCCCAGCCCGGCCTGGACGAGAAGGTGCTGCTGCTCGCGCTGGTCGTGGTGGTGATCGGCGGCCTGGGCTCGGTCCGTGGCGCGCTGCTCGGCGCCGTACTGATCGGACAGGTGCAGGCGCTCGGGACCGCACTGCTGCCGGAGTACGCGCCGTTCCTCGTCTTCGCGGCGATGGCCCTGGTCCTCCTGCTGCGGCCGGCGGGTCTGCTCCCCGCGCGGTCGGCGGTGCACGCGTGAAGGCGGCCAAGGCGATGCTCGACGGCACAACACCCGCCGTGGAACCCCTGCGGACCGGCACCGCCGACGGCGCCGACCGGCCGGGGCGCCGACGGGCCGTGGTCACCGTCGCGGTCGTCGCGCTGCTGGCGGCGACCCCGCTGTTCCTCGGCCCGTATCCGGTGACGGCGATGACCCGGATGCTCGCGTTCGCGGTGCTCGTGCTCGGCGTCGACCTGCTGACCGGTGTCACCGGGCTGCCTTCGCTGGGGCAGGCGGCGTACTTCGGTGTCGGCGCCTACACGGCGGTGCTGATCGGGATCCACCTCACGCCGGACGCGATGGTGCAGGCGCTGGGGGGCCTCGTCATGGGCCTGGTGGCGGCCGCGGTCACCGGATGGGTCGCCGTACGCGCCCGCGGCATCGTGTTCCTCATGCTCACCCTGGCGATCGGCGAGTCGGTGCACCAGCTGGCCGGCACCTGGTCGACCGTGGGCGGCAGCAACGGGCTTGCCGGGATGCCCCCGATCAGCCTGTTCGGGGGTCCACCGCTGACGGCCGCGGGGTTCGTGTACTGGTGGGTGCTCGCCGTGGCGGTCCTGGTGTTCGCGGGGGTGGCGCTGGTCGTCCGTTCCCCGTACGGCAGGACGCTGCGCGGAATCCGCGACAACGAGGCCCGGATGCGGGCGCTCGGCTACCGCCCGGCACTCGCGAGGTACGGCGTCTTCTGTCTGGCCGGTGCCGTCGCGGGAGCGGGCGGTGCCCTGTGGGCGCAGCAGGCCCGGTTCGTCTCGCCCGGTGACATGGGGTTCGAGGTCGCGGCACTGGCACTGCTCAGCGTGGTCGTCGGAGGTCCGGGCAGCCTGTGGGGGCCCTGTCTGGGCGCGGCGCTCGTCCTGCTCGTCCGCGACAACCTCTCCCCCTCGATCGGCGGCCACGGCCCACTGGTGCTGGGCACGGTGTTCATCGCCGTGGTCCTGCTGGCGCCGCGCGGCCTGGCCGGCCTCACGGGTGCCCGCATCCTCGCCGCCGCGCGCCGCCGTAAGGAGAACCCCTCATGACTCCCCTTCTGGAACTACGGGGGCTGACCCGCTCCTACGGCTCGCTCACGGCCGTCGATCAGGTGGACCTGGCGATCACCCGGGGCGAGCGGCACGCGCTGATCGGGCCCAATGGAGCCGGGAAGTCGACCCTGTTCGCCACCGTGGCCGGAACGCTCCGCGCTTCGGGCGGGAGCATCCTGCTGAACGGGCAGGACGTCACCGCACTGCCGGAGGCGGAGCGGGCCCGGCGCGGCATGGTTCGCACCTACCAGCACTCCAGCCTGTTCCTCGACTGCTCCGTACTGGACAACGTCGCGCTCGCCGTCCAGCGCGTCCATCGGGTGGCCCATCGCTGCGACCGCGCGGCACGGCGCTTTCGGCGCACCGAGGCCGAGGCGCGCCGCCATCTGGACTCGGTCGGGCTGTCCGGACGTACCCGGGACAAGGCGGCCGCGCTGTCCCACGGCGAGCGGCGGCAGCTCGAGGTCGCGATGGTGCTCGCCGCCGAACCCGCCCTGGTGATGTTCGACGAGCCCACCGCGGGGATGTCCGCCGCCGAGACCGAGCGGTTCGTGGCCCTGCTGGAACGTCTCCCCGAGGAGCTGACCGTCCTCGTCGTCGAGCACGACCTGGATGTGGTGTTCCGCCTCGCCCGCCGGGTCACGGTGCTGCACCTGGGCCGGGTCCTCGCCTCCGGACCGCCGCAGGAGATCCGGGCCGACGAGGAGGTCCGGCGGGCCTATCTCGGCGCGGCCAGGACCGAGGACCTGTTCACCGAGGCCGGAGGACCAGGATGACCGGGACCGACGCGCTCGCTGTGCGCGACCTGCACGCCGGCTACGCGGGCACCACCGTGCTGGACGGCGTCGACTTCGCCGTTCCCGCCGGCACCGTCGTGGCGCTGCTCGGCCGCAACGGCGTCGGCAAGACCACCTTCGTCCACACGGTGATGGGCCTGCTCAAGCCGTACTCCGGCAGCATCCGTGTGGACGGTCACGAACTCGCCGGAGCGGCCGCGCACACCGTCGCCCGCCACGGTGTCGCGATCGTGCCGCAGGGCCGCCGCGTGTTCGCGCCCCTCACGGTCGAGGAGAACCTGCGCATCGGGTCGAGGGGCGAGCACGGAGCCTGGACACGGGAGCGGGTCTACGAGTTGATGCCCCCGCTCGCCGAGCGGCGCGCCCACCGGGGCGACCAACTCTCCGGCGGAGAGCAGCAGATGCTGGCCATCGGCCGGGCGCTGCTGCGGAACCCGCGGCTGCTGCTCCTGGACGAACCTTCGGACGGCCTCGCGCCCGCGGTCGTCGACCGGATCGCGGGGCTGCTGGAAGGCCTGCGCGGCGAGGGGATCGCGGCCGTGCTGGTGGAACAGGACCTGCACCTCGCCTTCCGCCTCGCCGACGAGGTGGCCGTGATGCGCAAGGGCCGCATCGTGCACCGGAGTTCCACCGCCGACTTCCGCCAGGACCGGGAGCGGGCCCACAGCCTTCTCGGCGTGGGCTGACCCGGACGTACGAGCCGTGGTCGGAGATGTGCCCCTGCCCACGGTCCGCCGAGAGAGGGAGCAGAGTCGATGCAACCGTCCCGTTCGTGGTGTGCCGTCCTGTCCGGCCTCGTCCTCACGATCGGCCTGACCGTCCTGGCCCCGGCAAGTCGTGCCGTCTCGGCGCCCGGTGATCCGGTCAGATCCTGCGCGAGCCTGACCGAGCTGACCTTCTCCGACGGCACCCGGGTCACCGGCGCCGAGGAGACGGCCGCGATCTGCCACGTACGGCTGCTCGTACCCGGCAGCATCAACATCGCGGTCTCCCTGCCGAGGCACGACTGGAACGGACGTTTCCAGGGCGTCGGAGGCGGCGGTTACGCGGGCGTCCTCACGCCACCCGACGACGCCGCGGCAGCGGGTTACGCCGCGGCGGCCACGGACACCGGCCACACCGGATCCCCGCTGTCCGGCGCCTGGGCATGGTCGCCGACCGGGATGAAGCAGGACCTGATCACCGACTTCGCCCGGCGTTCGGTCCACGAGATGACCCTCAAGGGCAAGACGGTGACCCGGGCCTACTACGGCCGCCCGGCCGCCCACTCCTACTGGAACGGCTGCTCCACCGGCGGCAGGCAGGGCCTGATGGAGGCCCAGCGCCACCCGGAGGACTACGACGGCATCCTCTCCGCGGCACCCGCCATCAACTGGGACCGGTTCATCCCCTCGGAGTTGTGGCCGCAGATCGTGATGCGGGAGAGCGGCCACGTGGTCGCCCCATGCGTCTTCGAGGCGGTCGAGGAAGCGGTCGTCGCCGCCTGCGACGCCAAGGACGGCGTGCCGGACGGAATCGTGGATCCCCGGACCTGCCGCTTCGATCCCTCGGTGCTGATCGGCAAGGAGACACCCTGCGGCACCATCACCGCCGAGGACGCGGCCGTCGTCGAGAAGATCTGGCAGGGACCGCGTCGACAGGACGGCTCCTTCCTCTGGTACGGCCTGGAGCCGGGCGCCCCGTTCACCGGACTCGCCGGCAGCACCTCCGCGCTGGAACCCGAACCCTTCCCGATCACGGCCGACTGGTTCCGCTGGTGGCTGGCCAAGGACCCGGACTTCGACTGGCGTACCGTCACCACGGCCGACTTCGCCGACTATTTCGACCGGTCCCGGGCCGAGTACCACGACGTTCTCGGCACCGACGACCCCGACCTCGGCGCCTTCCGGAACGGTGGCGGCAAGCTGATCCTCTGGCACGGGTGGGCCGACGAGCTGATCTTCCCGCAGGGCACCATCGACTACTACCAGCGTCTGACCTCCGCGATGGGCGGGCCGCACCGCACCGAGCAGTTCGCCCGGCTGTTCATGGCGCCCGGCGTCGAGCACTGCAACGGCGGCCCCGGCGCCGCTCCCGTCGATCCGCTCGCCGCGCTGGTGAAGTGGGTCGAGGACGGCAAGGCCCCGAAGACCCTGGCCGGCCGGAACGGGGACCTCACCCGGCCGCTGTGCCTCTGGCCCACCGTCCCCCGCTACACCGGTCACGGAAGTACGGACGACGCAACGAACTTCCGCTGCGCCGCGACCTATGGCCCACAGCGCCAATAGTTCTACAGAACCTTGACGCACAACGGAAACCCTGTAGAGGATGCCTGTATCGGTACCCGTGCTAGCGCGAGGAGGCGCTCGTCATGGTGGTGGTGTCGTTCGACCGGAGCCCGGACGCATACCGGCACTGGAAGCTCAGCACGGACGGACCGGTGGCCTGGCTGGAGCTGGACGTCGACGAGCAGGGCGGCCTGGTGCCGGGCTACGAGCTGAAGCTCAACTCCTACGACCTGGGCGTGGACATCGAGTTGTACGACGCCCTGCAGCGCCTGCGGTTCGAGCATCCCGAGGTGCGGTCGGTGGTGGTGACCAGCGCCAAGGACAAGGTCTTCTGCGCCGGGGCCAACATCCGCATGCTGGCGGCCTCCGAGCACCACTGGAAGGTGAACTTCTGCAAGTTCACCAACGAGACCCGCAACAGCATGGAGGACGCCTCCGAGCACTCGGGGATCACCTTCATCGCCGCGGTCAACGGCTCCTGCGCGGGCGGCGGTTACGAGCTGGCGCTCGCCTGCGACCGCATCCTGCTGGTCGACGACAACTCCTCTTCGGTGGCCCTGCCCGAAGTCCCTCTGCTCGGCGTCCTGCCGGGCACCGGCGGGCTGACCCGCGTGGTCGACAAGCGCCGCGTCCGCAAGGACCTGGCCGACCTCTTCGCCACCCGCAGCGACGGCGTGCGGGGCAAGACGGCGGTGGACTGGCGGCTGGTCGACGAGGTCGTGCCGCGCCGGGAGTTCCGGGCGGTGGTCGAGCAGCGGGCCCTCGAGGCGGCCTCGGGGAGCACACGTCCGGCGGACGCCCGGGGTGTTCAACTGCCTCCACTGGAGCGGGAGATCAGCGAGGCGGGCATCGCCTACACATACGTACGCGCCGAGTACGACCGTCCGCTGAGCCTGGTCCGCATCACCGTACGAGGGCCCGACGAGGACGCCCCGTCCTCCCTGCACGCCCAGGGCGCCGACGGCTGGCTGCTGGCCATGACCCGCGAACTGGACGACCTGATCCTGCGGCTGAGGACCAACGAGACCGAAATGGGCACCTGGGTGCTGCGCACGGAGGGCGACTCCGCACGCGTACTGGCCCACGAGCAGGCCCTGTTGAGCCCACAGGGCGACTGGTTCTCCAACGAGATCCTGCACTACTACAAACGCACGCTGAAACGCCTCGACGTCACCAGCCGCAGCCTCATCGCCCTGATAGAACCGGGAAGTTGCTTCGCGGGACTGCTGCTGGAGCTGGCCCTGGCCTGCGATCTGCAGTACATGCTGGACGGTCCGCCTATCGAGGACCCCGACAGCGACCTGCGCGCCCACCTCGCCCTCTCCGAGGCGAACTTCGGAGCCTTCCCGATGGGGAACGGCCTGACCCGCCTCCAGTCCCGCTTCTATCAGCAGGACGACCACCTCGACTGGCTGCGCCGCGAGGCCGGGCAGCCCCTGAGCCCCGCCCAGGCCCGCGAACTCGGCCTCGTCACCGACGCACCCGACGACATCGACTGGGAGGACGAGATCCGCATCGTCCTCGAAGGCCGGGCGGCGTTGAGCCCGGACGCCCTCACCGGCATGGAGGCCAATCACCGGTTCGTCGGCCCGGAGACCATCGAGACCAAGATCTTCGGCCGGCTCAGCGCCTGGCAGAACTGGATCTTCATACGCCCCAACGCCTCCGGCCCGGAAGGCGCGTTGCGCCGCTACGGCACCGGACAGAAGGCGGTCCACGACCGGAAGCGAGTGTGAGCCGATGCCCACGAAGATCGACTACGACTCGAGGATCCCCAACAACGTCGACCTCGCCGACGACCGCCGACTGCAGCGGGCCCTTGAGGGCTGGCAGCCGAAGTTCCTCAACTGGTGGGGCGAGATGGGCCCTTCACTGGAGAACCGGGGCGTCTACCTGCGCACCGCCGTGTCGGTGGGCCGCGACGGCTGGGCCCACTTCGACCACGTCAACCCGCCCGACTACCGCTGGGGCATCTTCCTGGCCGAGCCCACCCCCGACCGGCGTGTCGCCTTCGGTGAGCACAAGGGCGAGCCGGTGTGGCAGCAGATACCCGGCGAGTACCGCGCCGACCTGCAGCGGCTGATCGTCATACAGGGCGACACCGAGCCGGCCTCCGTCGAACAGCAGCGCCTGCTGGGCCTGTCCGCGCCGAGCCTGTACGACCTGCGCAACCTCTTCCAGGTCAACGTGGAGGAGGGCCGGCATCTGTGGGCGATGGTCTACCTGCTGCACGCCTACTTCGGCCGGGAGGGCCGCGAGGAGGCCGAGGCGCTGCTCTACCGCAACTCCGGCAGCCCCGACTCGCCGCGCATCCTGGGCGCGTTCAACGAGGAGACCGCCGACTGGCTGGCCTTCTACATGTTCACGTACTTCACCGACCGGGACGGCAAGTACCAGCTCGGTTCACTCAAGGAGAGCGCCTTCGACCCGCTGTCGCGCACCTGCACCTTCATGCTGAAGGAGGAGGCGCACCACATGATGGTGGGCACGACGGGTGTCGACCGGGTGGTGACCCGGAGCGCCCAACTCATCGGCGAGCACGACACGTTGGACATCGCGGCCTGCGGCGGCATCCCGCTGGACATCATCCAGAAGTACATCAACTTCCACTACACGGTCTCCCTCGACCTCTTCGGCGGCGAGACCTCCACCAACGCGGCCAACTACTACACCGCCGGGCTCAAGGGCCGCTGGCAGGAGGAGCGCCGGGGGGACGACCACCGGCTCACCGAGGACGGCGTCCGGTTGGACAAGCCGGGCGAGGACGGCGCCTGGGCGGTCGACGAGGTCCCCGCACTGCTCGCCCTCAACCTGGACCTGCGCGACGAGTACATCGCCGACTGCCAGACCGGCGTCAAGCGCTGGAACCGGATCCTGGACGAGCACGGCATCGACATCCGGCTGAAGCTCCCGCACCCCGCTTTCAACCGCCACGTCGGCCTGGCCGCCGGTCACCACGTGACCCCTGAGGGCACGATCCTCGACGAGGAGACCTGGGAGGCGAGCCGCCGACGCTGGCTCCCGACCGCCGAGGACCTGGCCTTCGTACGGTCGTTGATGCAGCCGGTGTACGAGCGAGGGAAGATCGCGAGCTGGGTGGCACCGCCGGTCAACGGCATCAACGGCAAACCGTTCGACTACGAGTACGTCCGACTGGTGTGAGGCGGTCCGGATGCCCGAGGTGTTCAACGCGGCGGAGTGGCTGGTCGACCGGCATCCGAGAGAGGGCAACGGCGCCCGTACGGCCGTGGTCACTCCTACTCGGAGCCTGTCCTACGAGGAACTGTCCGGCGAGGTCCGCCGGGTGGCCGCCGGACTGCGTGCCCTCGGTGTGCGGCCGGAGGAGCGCGTCCTGTTCTGCATGGCGGACGACATCGAGCTGTTCACCGGCATCCTCGCCGCCTTCCGCATCGGCGCGGTGGCCGTGCCCGCCTCGACCATGCTCACCGGGGCGGAACTGGGCAGCCTGATCGCGGACTGCCGTAGCCGAGTGGTGCTGGGGTCGGCGGAGTTCGTCTCGGTGGTGCGGACGGCCGTGCAGCAGGCCCCGGAGGTCGAGCACCTCGTGCTGGGCGGCGACTGGCGGCGACTGCTGGACGCGGGCACCGACGAGGAGCCGTATCCCACCTGGCCGGACTCCCCCGCCCTGTGGCTGTACACCTCCGGCACCACGGGCACACCCAAGGCGGCGATGCACCGGCACGCCGACGTCAGGTTCGTGGCGGAGACCTACGGCCGGCAGGTGCTCGGCATCGGTCCCGAGGACCGCTGCCTGTCCGTCGCCAAGCTCTTCTTCGCCTACGGCCTCGGCAACTCGATGTTCTTCCCGCTGGCGGTGGGCGGGACGGCCGTACTGGAGCCCGCCCGCCCCTCCCCCGCGCTGTTCGCCAAGCGGGCGGCGACCGACCGGGCCACCGTCCTGTTCGGCGTGCCCGGGTTCCTCGGGGCGCTGCTCGCGAGCCTCGACGTGCCGGACGACGCGTTCGCGACCGTACGCCTCGGTGTCTCGGCCGGTGAGGCGCTGCCGGCGCGGATCTACCGGGGGATGCTGGAGCGGTTCGGAGTCGAGGTGCTGGACGGCATCGGGTCGACCGAGATGCTGCACATCTTCATGTCCAACCGGCAGGGGCAGGTCCATCCGGGCTCCTCCGGCGCACCTGTTCCGGGGTACACCGTGGAGTTGCGGGACGTCGAGGGCCGCATCGTGGAGGGCGACGGCGTGCCTGGCGAGCTCTACGTGCGCGGGGAGTCCGCCGCCGTCGGATACTGGTGCCGGGCCGAGACCAGCCGTCAGGTCTTCCTGGGCGACTGGGTGCGCACCGGAGACACCTACGTCCGCAACGGCGACGGCACCTACACCTGCATGGGCCGCACCAACGACCTGCTCAAGGCGGGCGGCATCTGGGTCTCGCCCGCCGAGGTCGAGGAGCGGCTGCTGGCCCATCCGGACGTGGCCGAGGTCGCCGTGGTGGGTGCGCGGGACGCGGACGGCCTGGACAAGCCGGTCGCCTGCGTGGTGCCGAGCCCCGGCCACGAGGTCGACCCGGACGCCCTGGTCGCCTGGTGCCGCGAAGGCCTGGCCGCCTTCAAGCGCCCGCGCGCGGTCATCGGGCTGCCCGAGCTGCCCCGTACGGCCACCGGCAAGATCCGCCGCAATGTGCTGCGCGCGATGGTCCGCGACGGTTCCTGGGCGGAGGAGGCGCGGTGATCGACAGCGAGACCGTGGTCGACGCGCACGTCCACGTCCCGCGGCTGTCCACACTCAAGCCGGACTGGTTCGAGTGGGCGCAGACCTTCTCCCGGGGCTATCCGTGGCGCGACGCCTACGACTCGCGGGGCGACCCCGTGCCCGAGCGGCTGGACGCCCTGCTGGAGTCGGAGGGCGTGGACCGCGCGCTGCTGTTCTGCGAGTACAGTCCGCGCGTCACCGGCATCCAGCCGATCGAGGACCTGCTGCCGATCGTCGCGTACAACCCGGTCCGCTTCCGCCTGGTGGCGAACATCAATCCGCACCTGCACCACCCGGTGGTGGCGGAGGCCGAACGGCAACTGGACCTGGGCGCGGTCGCCGTCAAACTCCACCCGGTGCACGGCGGGTTCGATCCCGCCGACAAGGAGTTGTACCCGCTGTACGCACGGTGTGCCGAGCGCGGTGTGCCGGTGATCGTGCACTCCGGCACGTCCAGCTTCCCCGGTGCCAGGGCCCGGTTCGGCGATCCGCAGCTGCTGCTCGACGCCGTGGAGGACTTCCCGGACGTGCAGTTCGTCTTCGCGCACGGCGGGCGGGGCTGGTGGTACGACACCGCGGCCTTCCTCGCCCTGACCCGGCCGAACGTCTGGCTGGACCTCGCAGGACTGCCACCGCGCAAACTGCCCGAGTACTACGCCCGTTTCGACCTGCCGAGGCTGGCCACCCGGTGGATCTTCGGCACCGACTGGCCGGGCGTCCCGGGTACGTCCCGCAACGTCGCCGCGCTGCGGGAACTGGGGCTGCCCGAGGAGACGTTGTGTGCGGTGTTGTCGGGCAACGCGGCCAAGGTGTTTCCCGGGTTGGGTGTCTAACCCTCCAGTTGTTCCCAGCGCCGCTGGGCCGCCGTACTCCACTCGGCGTGCCTGCTGTGGAAGAGGCCGGCCGCCTTGGCGCCGCTCCAGCCCGGGGGCAGCAGCTTGGGCGGCAGCCGTGGGTCGAGGAACGGGAAGCGGCGCCACTCGTGCACCAGCATGGTCTGAGCCTGCAGGACGGCGTCACCGTCCGGCGGGCGCAGTCCGGTGAACTCGTCGATGAACGCCTCGTAGCGGTCCTCCACCTCGCTGAGGTCCCACGCGCGGGTCACCATCGCCGCCTCGCTGCCCACGGCGCCGTAGGTGGCGGTGAAGGACATCGCGTCGTCGGCGAGCCCGAGTTCCTTCAGGACGCCGAGGGCCTCCGCCTCGCGATCGGCGTGGGGCGTGATCCAGACGCCGGGCTCCGGGGAGCCGAAGCCGGCCCAGGTGAGGCGCGTGCGGACGCGGTGGCGCAGATCCCTCTTGGACTCGGGCACCGAGACCAGGACCACCAACCACGTTCCGTCCCAGGCGCGTTCGCCACTGCCGAAGTCGTATATGCGCTGCGCGCCCTCGGTCAGCAGCCGCCGCCCCGGCGGCGTGAGCACCCAGCGCACCCGGCGGCCCACCCGCTCCGAGGCCAGCCACCCTTCCGCGGCGGTCCGGGCCAGCGCCTGCCGGGCCGACTTCTCCTCGACACCGAACATCGCCAACGCGTCCACCAGCGCCGAGGTCCACACCGGGGTGCCCTGGGGCAGTACGTACTCACCGAGCATCGTCGTCAGCAGCGACCGCGCGCTGACGTCACCGAGCTCCCGGCGCCTGCTGACCACCGGCCGCACACTCTCCGCCATGGCCTTCACTTCCCTCGCCGACCACTTCTCATTGAACAATATCTTTTGGGAACGGAAAGCATAAGTAGAGTGTTTGGCCCGGCCTATGGGGCCCGGGCCGCGGCGGCGTCAGACGGTCTCGTGGGCGAGCCGGTCGAAGGTGTCCCGCAGGTCGTCCGCGCCGGTGAACAGCACCGCCCGCATGCCGGCGTCCTTCGCGCCCGCCACGTTCGCGGGCTTGTCGTCCACGAACAGGCACTCCCCGGGCGGCACTTCGAGCCGCCCGGCCGTCCTGACGTAGATGTCGGGATCCGGCTTGCTGATGCCTTCCTCCGCGGACACGACGACCAGGTCCACGAGTTCGACGGCACCGAGGCGCGTCAGTTCGGCGCGACGGCCCGCACCGGCGTTGGCCAGGATGGCGGTGCGGTAGCGGGGCCGCAGCCTCCGAAGGAACCCCACGAGGCCCGGATCCAGGACCTCGTGGGCGCCCAACACGTCCAACAGGGACGGGAGTTCGGCCGCCGGGAGGCCTGTGAGCGACAGCAGTGCGCCATGGATCGCGTCCAACGAGCGGCCGCCTTCCCAACCGGCACCGATCGCGCGGCCCAGCGCCTCGGTCAGGAACCCGGGCGGCCTGCCGTGATCCGTCTCCCAGTCCGCCCGGGCGTGCATGGGTCCCTGGCGCACCAGGACACCACCCGCGTCCAGCACCAACGCGGCGATCGCCATCTCTGCCTCCCGTCCGTCGTACCCATGCAGCGTGGCATCAGGCCGGCGGGCGACGCACCCCATGGTGGAGCGGGCTGCACCATGGGTTCGGGAGGACGGTCCCTCGTGGCGGCGGGCGGGCGACGGGATCGTGGTGGACAGAGATCGAAAGAGACCCACGCGTCCCCCACCCCGAAGGAAAGAACCCGTGAAGTCGCTGCTCGCCACCGTGAAGTCGGTCGTCGCCAACCTGCTGCTCTGGTCGTTCTTCGTGGGCGGCCTCGTCGCGAGCACCGCCTCCG
>NZ_JOEY01000020.1 GCF_000718165.1 Streptomyces fulvoviolaceus
CCACCCACCCCACACCCCCACACAGCCCCTCGAATAACCCGCTCATCACACCCAACGACCCCCGCACGGAAAGGTCACACATTCGACGAACGAACCCCGATTCCCCTCCCGGGACGACAGCACCCAGCCGCCCGCCGGGACCCTCCACGCTCACCCACGCGCCAGAACGCACTCCCACCCAGCCACACCCCAGCAGCTCCCAACCCTCCTCATCGGCGACGCGGCCCACGCGGCCTCCCCCGCGACCGGCCAGGGTGCGTCGATGGCACTGGAGGACGCCGTCATCCTGGCAAAGTCCCTGCGCGACGCGCCGGACACCGATGCCGCGCTCTCCTTCTACGAAGCACTGCGTCGTCCACGCGTGGAGCAGAACATCACCGTCAGCGGAAACATCTCCCGCGGCGTCCACGCCCCGTCCCCCGCGGGCCGGGGAGCAACCGGTTCCGGGGACGACGACCTTGCCCGGCTCCTGACGTGGGACACCGACGTCTGGGCCGAGGCGATGCGGTAGCGCCGCTTTCGGTGAATCGACCTCCGAGCCACCCCCGCTTGTATACGCTCCAGGTTCTTCACCAGAACTTCACGGGGGGACTCCATCATGCGCATACGCCTTGTCGCCGTCACGGCCGCCGCCACCGGCGCACTGACCGTGCTGACCGCGATACCGGCCCACGCCGCCGAGTACACGTCCGCGCTGAAGATCCGCGGCATCCAGTACGACGCGCCGGGCAGCGACTCCAACAGCTGTTCCACCGGGAACACCGACGAGGAGTACCTGGCGATCAAGAACTACTCGTCGACGAAGACCGTGAACCTCAAGGGCTACGGCGTCAAGGACAAGGCCGGCAACCGCTTCGAGTTCACGGCCAACCACTACCTGCAGCCCGGCGACTACGTGAAGCTCCGCGGCGGCAACGGCACCGACTCGGACAGAAACAACGTCGTCTACCGCGACAACTGCAACTTCATGTGGAACAACGACAAGGACACGATCTACGTCTACAAGCCGTCCGGCAGCCGCGCCGACGTCCACTCGTACACCAAGAGCGGTTCCGACCCGGACAACAACGGCTACATCAAGTACCACGGCTGAGCCGGTGGCGCGGCCTGGTCACCGGGTGACCAGGTCGCGCCTGGCCACGACGGCAAGGGTCGCGGTCAGCAGGGTCAGCGCGGCCACCTGACCGACGGCGCCGGCGACGAACGCGGCGGGGAGGGGCAGGCCGAGCCACGGATGCAGCGCGGCGACCCGCACCGCCAGGAGCAGCAGGCCGAGGGCTGCCAGGGCGACGGCCGCGCAGGCGACGCTCTGGTCCTTGCGGCGGCCGCGCAGCAGCAGCCAGCCGAGTGCGCCGACGACGAAACAGGTGGCCGGCGCCCATGCCGTGTCGGGCATGGCGGGCAGCAGGACGACCGACCCGCCCATGACCACGCAGCAGGCCGTGAAGACGATTCCGGGCGTGCCGACGGGCAGTGAGGCCGGCGGGGCGTCCCGGTGGTAGGCCGCGCAGAGGGCGAGCGCCGACAGCCAGGCGAACAGCGCGGTGGCGGTGGCGGACCAGGGATCCGGCGGCAGGAGTTCGGTCACCAGCGGGCCGACGAGCGGCCAGAGTGTGGGCAGTGCGGCGAGCAACACGGCGGTCCGGGCGAGTCGCCGACGGTCGTGCACGAGGGCGAAGAAGCCGACCGTCCACAGCAGGGGCAGGGTCCACTGGGCGACCTCGACGACGCCGGTCGGCACCCCGCGGCCGGTGAATCCCGACAGGAACAGGTCCCATTCCCGCGGGCCGTGGGTCGTCGCCCAGGTCAGCGCCAGCACGCGGTCGACGACCGCGGCGGCCGCCTGCAGGAGTACGGCGAACAGAGCGAAGTGGCGGGCGGCCGAGCCGAGCAGGTCGTACCGTCGGGGCGCTCCGGTGGCGGCCAGCCTGCTGCGCAGGGCGAGGGCCGCGACGCTCGCCACTTCGCCCGCCGTGGGCCTGCTCTGATCCTGTGTCTCCCGGTCGACGTCCCACAGGTACGTCTCGACCATCTCGTCCTCGCGCTCGCGCCGGTAGTAGGCGGGAAGCAGGCGCAGTACCGTGCGGTAGCGGGCTTCGAGCAGTGTCGTCATGCGAGGCCCCCCGCGAGTCCGGGGCCCGTCGAGGGGTGCGGCGCCTGGCGCCCTTCCGCGATGCGCCGCTTGGCGGCGCTGGCTCCGGCCGCCATGCGCTCCGCCTCCGCGACGAGGGCCTGCATCCCCTCGTCGGTGAGGCGGTAGTAGCGCCTGAGCCGGCCCTCGTGCACCTCCTCGCGGTCCAGGACGATCAGTCCGTCCGCGGTGAGCCGGTCCAGCACGCCGTAGAGGGTGCCGACGCGCAACTGCACCTCGCCGTCGGACAGTTCCTCGACCTCCCGCAGGATGCCGTAGCCGTGCCGGGGCTGGTCGGCCAGAGCGGTGAGGACGAAGAACGCCGCCTGAGTCATGTTCCTCGATGCCATGGAGCCATGATATCTCGGCTACCGATATATTGCGCGTCGCCGAGTCACCGGCGCGTCGCTGCGCGGCGGGGTGCTGGGCGGGCCTCGGTCGGCCCGGGGCGCCTACACCCTCAGGCGAACGGATTGCCGTGTCCGGGAAGCCGCCCGCCCGGCGGCACGTACCGCAGCCGCCCGTTCGGGTCGGTTACCGCCGTGAACCCGGCGGCCTGCAGCTGGGCGCTGTACTTGGCGTTGTCATGCCGGCTGACGACGAGCCCGACGGGCAGCAGGGCCACAAAAGCGGCCCAGACGGCGACCGTGATGACGACACCGGTCATGCCCTCCGCGAACCTGTAGCCGATGGCCACGGCCATCGCGGTGAAGAAGAAAGCCGCGATCGCCGTCCGCTGCTTCTCGGTGTACTGGCGGCCGAGGTCGAACACCATGCGGGCCTTGAGGAGCTCGATCGCTTCGGGCACGACGGGCGGCAGCGCGCCCCCGTCGCTCGCGTCGGGATACCGCGCCCGGTTCTGCGTGGCGCGCTCCCGGGCATGTGGGCTCGGGTCCGGCACGATGCGCAGCACCATCCTGTTGTCGCCGGTCATGGAGAGGTCCGCGTACTCGTACCCGAACTGCTCGGCGATGAAGGCGAGTCGAGTGAGCCCCTTCATCGTCGTCATGGCGAGGCTGAGCTCTACGGGCTCCCCGCTCTCCATCCGCCGCAGCATTTTCCGCACACGCTTCGGACTCACCGGCGCCCCCGTCACTCACCGTCCCGGCAGTCTGTCACAACGACATGTCCATGACTTGGGCTAATTCACCAGGCGGTACCGCGCCGCAGGAACCGTGGCCGCGAACAGGACCCGCCCCGAAGCGGATGGTGGGCGGGCCCTGTTCGAGGGGTCATTCTGGCGGGCGGGCCACGGTCGCGGCACGAGTGAACGGCCGTTGCCCGGAGCGGACTTGATGCGCCCCGTGTGCGGAGGCCGGCGATCTCCGGTCCACCACCCGGACCCCGCTTGATCTCCGGCGGGCCACGGCGAGGATACTTGGCAGTCACACCTACCCCTTCTCACAGATGGACTCATGTCAAGCACCCCCACCACTCCCCCTACGGTGTGGCTGGCCCGCGGCCGCCATCTCGGATCCGACGCCGAGGACGTACTCCGGCGCAACCTGCGGCGGCTCAAGGACAGCGAGGTCGTCGACGACTTCTCCACGCCGCCCGAGCCCGAACCTGAAGCCGAGGACGTGCAGGATCGGGTCTTCGAAGCGCGCTGGCGGGTCGCCGAGGACGTGACCGTGCGTGCCCGGCTGACGCTTGCCCGGGTGTCGAGCGGCGGGCAGGAGTGGGTGCTGGCGGCGGAGGCGGAACAACCGTGGGACCAGCGGTGGCCGTCGCCCGCCACGATGTTCTGGCCGGACTCGCCGGATGTCCCCTGGGACCGTGAGGCCGCCACCGGGCTGCGTCTGCGGGACCTCAGCCTGCTCCCCTCGGACGAGAAGGACGTCCGGCGGGTGCTCCGGCAGGCCGTGCGCGGCAGTTGGGCCGTTCATGTCGTCGTCCACGAGGCCATGACCACCGATCAGCGCGGCCGCAGGCCGCTGGCCCGGCTGCTGCCGCCGAGCCTCAGGCACCGGGTGGTGGAGCATCGCGCGGAGCCTCAGCAGCTGCGGGTCGTGAACTGGGCCCTGCGGGACTTCGGCGTCGAGGTGCCGCGGGGAGGTGCCGTGGTGCTGCCCGGGACTCCGGTCCCGCCCGGCTACGACGACCAGGACTTCTCCGTACGGAGTGTCTTTCTCGACGGCTCGGAGCCGACCGACCTGATCGAGGTCGTGACGCGTTTCGCGGGGTTGCCGAAGCCGCAGCCGGAGGGTGCCGGGGACGCCGTCACCGCCCTGCGGGAACAGTGGAAGCTCCTGACCCTCGAGGAGGAACTCGCCCGGGAGCGCGCGCTCGTGACCATGTACGCCGAGGCGCTGGAGGCCATGACGAAGTCCCGGGACCTGTACCGGGAGGCCGCCGAGCAGGCGAGCGAGGCGCTGGCCGCCTATCGCGCGAACGCCCCCGCCCTCGAGCAGGGTCCGCTGGACACGCAGGCCGCGTCCCCGCTCCAGCAGCTGACCCGGACGTTCGGCCGGCTCAAGGGCACACGCCGTCCCGGGCGCGAGGAAGGCCCCTCCGACGGCGCCTCGGATCACCGGGTCAACTGAAGAGCGGGAAGCGGTCGGCGTCGGCTCCCGGGGCGCGGCGCTCCGCCTCCGTGAACGGTACGCGTCCCGTGGTGGCGCGGGCGTAGTACTCGTCGCTCCAGCCCAGCGGAACGGGACGGCCGAGGAGGCCGTCCAGGGTGACGCGGACGGGGGCCAGCGCCGTCGGCGACGGGCCGGGAGCGGCGGGCAGCTCCGTGACGGGGTCCAGGTGGTGGATGCTTGCCTCGACGGCGAGGGTGAGCATCAGGTCGCCGGCGGTCAGTACGTGCCCCTGGGTGGCGACGAGGTCGGCGGGCCGGGTCGCCGCGGCCGCGCTCACCGTGGCCGCCGCGGTCTCCAGGTACAGCTCACGCAGCTGTCCGACGTCGAGGAACATGCCGGCGCTCACCCGGATCCAGCGCCGGCCGTTCGCCGCGCCGACCGGGTTCGGCTCCCAGTCCCGCCAGTGGCTGACGGCGTCGCGGTCGGGCGGGCCGGGGGCCGGCGTGTGCAGGGCGACCAGGGCGCGCTGAGCGTCCCCGACGCAGTGGAAGACCAGGTCGCGGACGCCCAGCCCTCGCACCCGGTCGACAGCCAGGACTCCTGGTCCCCGAGGGGGCGGACGACGGATGCGAAGGCCTCGTAGGCGGCGCGCAGCACTTCGGCGGGCTCGGTTCGGTTCCCGGGTTCCGCGGTCATGACGGCAGCTCAGGCAGCGGCACGGACGTCTGTTTCCCGGGATACGGCGCCCCGCGTGCGGGGCTCAGTCCGCCTTGTGGCCCGCCTCGACCAGCGCCCGCATCGTCGGGTCGTTCCCCGGGGACTGCGAAGCCAGCCGCACGACCAGGGCGGTCAGTGCCGCCAGGGACGCGCACACGGCAGCCGTACCGGCGAGCCAGGGCGGAGCGAACGCGAGGTCCAGGACCCGGGACAGCCGCGCGGAGCGGAACCGGCCCTCGAGCAACTGGCCCGCGGCCAGCGCCGCCGGCACCACGACCGCCACCGCGAGCACCGGCACGACGGGCCGGACCCTCACCAGCAGGGCCAGGACGACGCACAGCGCCGACACACCGAGCGCGAACCCGTACGCCCGCAGGGACGCGCCGTCCCGGTGCAGCGGGAAGGCGAGGAGTGCGCACACGAGGAGAGCCATGGCGGCGAGCCGGCTCGGCCAGGCCGGCGGCCTGCCCGTCCGGCCCGGGACGCGGACAGTGCGGACGAGGTGATCCGGCGCCGGACTCTCCGGTACTTCCTTCTCGATCGAAAGCTGTGGCGGTGCGTCCACGCTGACGCGAGGCTCCGCGGCCAGGCGCCCGATCAGTTCCACGAGGTCCTCCACCGGCCTGCCGGTGGCGGCCGCCCGCACCGCCTCCTGACCGCAGTGGGGCTCCAACGGGGCCTTGTGCAACAGGTCCACCAGGCGCGTCACGTCCTCCACCGGGCGGCACGCGGCCGCGGCCCGGATCGCCTCGTCCGCGCTGTCCGCGTCCCGGGGCGGGCTGGTCAGCAGGGCGACGAGCCGGGTGACGTCCTCCACGGACCGGTCCACGCCGACCGCGCGCAGTGCGGCGGCCGTGGCCTGCGCGTACTCGGGCGACTGCTCCAACAGCGTGACCAGATGGACGATGTCCTCCAGGGGACGGTCGGCCACGGCGGCACGCACCAGGTCGTCGACGGGATCGCCGTACGACGACTCGCTGCTGCTGTACGACGAGGCGCCGGTGCCGGCGGCCTGCCCGGTGGGTATGCCGGGTTCGTTCGAGTGAGCTGTTGACGAGCGGGTGGTCATTGCTCTGCTCCAGAGGAAGAGTGCGGTCGCTGCTGCGCCCCCGCCGTGCGACCCGCGGTGTTGGTGCCCCCTTCCTAAGCGGCCGTGCCGCGCCGTGCCACTCGGGTGGGCCACGGGTATGAGCTGCGCCCGTTCGGCAGGCCATACGGGAGCCGTAACCGGGAATCCGAAAGAGAGCGCACGCATCGCGGCGCCGTGAGAAGGAGGGTCGCCCGTTGGATACGACCACAACTGTGATCGTCGTTGCCGCAGTGCTCGCGGCGCTGGTCCTGGCGGTGGCCGTCGGGGTGCTGGTGCGGCTGGTGCGGACCCGGCGCAGCCTCAGGCGTGCGGGACTTCCCACCGGACCCCGCTGGGTCTTCTGGGGTGCCTTGTTGTACTTGGTGCTGCCGACCGATCTGCTGGTCGATCCGGTGTACCTCGACGACATCGGCGTCCTGCTGCTCGCGCTGCGCACCCTGCGCGCCGCCCCCGCCGACCGGGCTGCCGAGCTGCTCGCCGAGCAGCGTCGGGAGGTGCCCCGCCGCCGATGATTACGCAGCGCAAGGAAACCAATCACCCGTTCGATTCGTATAAGTCTCTGGAAGCCGAAGGAAGTCGGCGGACCAAGCGCGGTCGTGGGGTGACCGTCGTTTGATCGGAACAGCACCGGCAGGGGAGAGACGATGCAACCGTTCGCGCTCAACTACGCACGTCCGGCAGCGGAGTTGAAAGCCACCATTCCGTACGCCTACGACTCGGGACTGCAGTTGAACGTGCTCCGGGACGGGCGGATCGCCGCCCGTGACCACGCCTTGCTGAGAGAACTGGGGACGACGACCTCGACGGCGGGCTCGAAGACGCACTTCGACGACTGAACACGGACCGGCGACGATGACCGTGCTGATTCTGACCTGCGAAGAGGACGTGACGGCGGACATGGTGGTCGTGCACCTGGACGCGCTCGGGGTACCGGTGGTCCGGCTCGATCCCGCCGATCTGACCGGTGGGGCCGCGCTGTCCGGCGAGTACGTGCACGGCACCTTCCGCGGCCATCTGTCGGCCGGGGGCCGCCTGGTGAGCCTCTCCGGCCTGCGCTCCGTCTGGGTGCGCAGGCCGGGCACACCGGCCGCGCGGGCGGCCGAGCCGTCCGCCTGGCTGACCGAGGAGTCCGCCCAGGCGCTCTACGGCATGCTCCGCGGCTGCGACGCCCACTGGATGAACCACCCGGACGCGGCCCACCGTGCTCGCCACAAGCCCTGGCAGCTGCGGCTGGCCCAGCACTGCGGCCTGCCCGTGCCGGCCACGCTCATCACGACGTTTCCGCAGGCGGCCCGGGAGTTCGCGGAGCGCTTCCCGGATCTGGTGGTCAAGCCGGTCTCCGGCGCCCATCCGCAGGATCCGCCCAGGGCGGTGCCCACCAGCCGCGTGGCTCCGGACACCGACTTCTCCGCGGTCGCGTTCGGCCCCACCCTGCTGCAGCGGCTCGTCGCGAAGCGGGCCGACATCCGTCTCACCGTCGCGGGCGAACGGATGCTGGCCGCCCGGAAGGCGACCCCCGCGGACGGGGATCCCGACGACGTGGACGTCCGCTTCGCACCGGCCGCGACGCCCTGGCGTCCCACCGATGTTCCGCCGCGCGTCGCCACGTCCGTGCGGGCCTATCTCCGTGAGGCCGGACTGGCCTACGGTGCCTTCGACTTCGCCGAGGACGGAGACGGGATTTGGTGGTTCCTGGAGTGCAACCAGTCGGGGCAGTTCGGCTTCGTCGAGGTGGAGACAGGCCAGCCGATCGCACGCAGCGTCGCCGAGTGGCTGGCCCGGCCCGGTCCGGAGCGGCGGTCCCGCGTCAACGGCAGGAACACCACGGTGCCGTGATGAGGTCGGATCAGAAGGGCCGGGATCCCGGCAGCAGGGCCGCCCGTTCCCATCCCGCGCCCTGGGAGGCGGAGCGGTCGGCGGGGGGCATGTCGAGGCGCTGCATCGGTCGCATGACGTACTCCAGTTCCCTGCTCACGCGCTCGGCCTCCCTGCGAGCCTGAGTGGGGACGTCGCCGCGCTCGGCGACGAGTCGGTCGTAGATGGGGGAATCCTGGAACACCCGTCAACACGCCTTTCGCGTCTTGGCCCATCGGCATGGGCACAGTTGACGAGTGTAGGCGCCCCTGAACACCGGCGTACGAATTCCCGCGTTGGGCTTGACGCCGGTCGAGCCGTCATGCGCCGGTGGTGGAGCCCGGCCTGACGATCATGAGGACGGTGACGGTCGCCCACAGGAGGTTGAAGATGCCGGTGAACATGGCGAGTTGAACCGTCCTGCCGCGCTCCACGCTCCCGCGCGTGCCCAGCTCCTCGATGAGTTCGCCCTGGCGGGGCAGGACGAAGGCGGCCAGAACGCCGGCGGCCGCGGCGGTCAGGGCGATGGACGTGGTGAGCCATCCGTCGCCCAGGACGCCCATCGCGGCCGCGGTGGCGAGACCGAGGACGGGCACCGCGAGGCCTATGCCGGAGTAGACACGGCAGATGCGGTGCAGAAGGTGCACGGTGACCGCCCCCACCGCGTCCGGACCGTCCGCCCTCGCGTGGGCGCGGCGCGCGGCCGGCGGGAACATGCTGGCCGCGACGGTCACGGGGCCCACGGCGACGATAGCGGCGAGGACGTGCAGGGTCAGCAGGAACTTGGTCATCGGGTGGCGTGTCCTTCTGTGGCGCGGTCGGCGGTGCCCGGCCCACCCTAGGAAGCCGGCGAGTGATCACACAGAGGCTGGAACGACAGCTTTCAACGGGTTCTCGCCAACCCTGTACTCAGGAATGCCCCGTGGGGAATCCCACCTCAGCAGGGCCTCGTGGAGGTGGCGGGAATCCACCTATCGTGCCCGTCATGCACACCGTGGCGATCCTGGTTCTCGACGACGTGGTGCCGTTCGACATGGCGGCCCCCATGCAGGTGTTCGACTGGACTCGGCTGCCCGACGGCCGCCCCGCCTACCGGGTCCGCCTGTGCGCCGAGTCACCGGAGGTACGCGCCGACGGCGGTTTCTCCCTGCGGATCGATCAGGGGCTGGAAGCCCTCGCGGATGCCGACACCATCATCGTCCCCGGCTGTTCCCCCGCGGCCGGGCCGCCTTCCGCGCGCGTCCTGGCGGAACTGCGCCGGGCCGCGGAGGCGGGCACACGGATCGCCTCCGTGTGCGTGGGCGCCTTCGTACTGGCGGAGGCCGGGCTGCTCGACGGGCTGCGCGCCACGACCCACTGGGTGGCCGCCGACGCGCTGGCACACCGTTTCCCTGACGTCGAGGTGCAGCCGGACGTCCTGTACGTCGACAACGGACAGATCCTGACCTCCGCCGGCGCCGCCGCGGCCCTCGACATGTGCCTGCACATGATCCGCCGGGACCTGGGGTCAGCGGTCGCCGCGCATGCCGCCAGGATGTCCGTCATGCCCCTCGAACGGGAGGGCGGCCAGGCCCAGTTCATCGTGCACGACCACCCGCCCGTACCCCGGGGCTCGACGCTCGAGCCGCTGTTGGAGTGGATCGAGGACAACCTGGCCCGCGACATCACCCTGGCGACGCTGGCGGCCCGCGCGGGGATGAGCGAGCGCACCTTCAGCCGCCGCTTTCGTGAGCAGACCGGCACCACGCCCCTGCAGTGGCTGCTGCGGGCGCGGGTGCGGCGCGCCCAGTACCTGCTGGAGAACACCGACCACCCGGTCGAACGGATCGCGCAGCAGGTGGGGTTCGGCTCGCCCACCGCGTTCCGTGAGCGCTTCCGCCGGGTGGTCGGCACCACACCGCAGGCGTACCGCTCGGCGTTCCACGGAAGAGACGCCGTCCCGGCGGCGCACTCCTGAGCGAAGGGCCGGGACGACGCCACCTCACACGGCCAGCGGCAGACCGCTCTCCCCGTCCGCGTCCGCCGTACGTGCGGCGTCCGCCAGCAGGGCGTCCGCCTTGGCGATCGCTTCGTGGACGTCGGTGACGCCCATCATCACGCACAGGGTGTAGCTGAGGTCGACGAGCTCACGTGCCGCCGCCTGCCTCTCCTTCTCCGCCTGAGCGATCCGCAGCGATGCATACCGGGTCAGCAGCTTCCTGATGACCTTCGGGTCCGGAACGAGCACGAAGCGCCCCTCTCTCGATTTTTCGCTGCCTATGCCCCACCTGCGCCGGGGCAATCCCATCCACCGCCCCCTGACACGCAATTGGCGCAATACCGCACGACACCACCCGCTTCCCCAAGCGCCTCAAAACGTTGGACAAGGGGCATCCCTCGCACCACGAACGGTATACGCCATGAACCGCTCACTCGGCCTGCTCAGCGCCCTCTACCTCACCACCAGCACCGGACTCGCCTGGACCGCGGTCCTCGAACTCCGCTACGGCCCCCTGTGGGCCGCTTGTCTGTTCGCCGCCGCCAGTCTGGTCCCGGTCATCGCCGTCGTGCGCGAGAGCGTGATCTGCGAGCAGCGGCGGACGGTGGCCGACCTCAGGAAGCGGGCGCGCGGGTCCGGCGAGGGGGCCGCCGACCTGATCGTCCGTGCCGAGCTCGACGCCGCGTGCTGCGAGCGCTGGTGGACGAGCTTCGGCACCGACCACGACGCGACCTGCCCCCGCCGGGTCCCGCGGAGCAGCGCCGCGTGAGACCTCCCGGCGGCCGCGGTCAGGCGACCTGTCCGGCGTGCAGCGCGGTGTAGGCCCCGCCCCGGCGCAGGAGTTCCTCGTGCGTCCCGATCTCCTGGATCCGGCCGTCCCCCATCACCACGATGCGGTCGGCGCCGCGCACGGTGGACAGCCGGTGCGCCACGACGAACGTGGTGCGGCCGCGCAGCAGCCGGGCGAGCGCCTGCTGGACGAGCGCCTCGGAGCGGGTGTCCAGCGCGGAGGTCGCCTCGTCGAGGACCAGGACCCGGGGGTCCCGGATCAGGGCCCGGGCGATGGCCAGGCGCTGCCGCTGCCCGCCGGACAGCCGGGCCCCGTGCTCACCGACCAGGGTGTCCAGGCCCTGCGGCAGCCGCTCGACGAACTCCAGCGCGTTGGCGTCGCGCAGCGCGGCCCGCACCGTCTCCTCGTCGGCCTCGTCCATGCCGTAGGCGACGTTCTCGCGGATCGTGGCGTCGAAGAGGACGGACTCCTGCGGTACGACGGACACGAAGCGCCGGTAGGTGCGCAGGTCGAGGCTGCTCATGTCGGTCCCGTCGAGCAGCAGCCGGCCCGAGGTCGGCCGGATGAAACCGATGACGAGGTTGAGGACCGTGGACTTGCCCGCGCCGGAGGCGCCCACGAGGGCGACGGTCTCGCCGGGTTCGACGCGGAGGGTGAAGTCGCGCACGGCGGGACGGTTGCCGTCCTCGTACGCGTACCCGACACCCGCGAAGGTGACGGCACCGCGCAGTGAGGTGAGTTCGGTCTTGCCCTCGTTGTCCTCCAGTTCGGGCGCCTGGAGGACCTCGCCGACGGAGCGGATGGATTCGAGGCCCTTGGTGATGACGGGTGCGAGCCCTGCCAACGTTGTCGTCGAGTTGGTGAGGGTGGTCAGGAACGCGCTGAGCATCACGACGTCGCCCGCGGTGACACCCCAGACGCCGTAGTACGACACCAGCGCGGCCCCGGCGAGGACCAGCACGCCGACCACGTTGAGGACGACCCAGGCCAGCGAGCCGAAGCGGCCGTTGACCAGGTCGAGGCGCATCCCGGAGGTCAGCAGGCTGCGCAGGGTGCCGTCCATACGGCGCAGCGCCTTGCCCTCCAGGCCGTGGGCGCGGGTGACCGGGATGAGCCGGGTCATCTCCGTCACCTGGGACGACAAGGTCTCCACCTCATGCCGGAAGTGCTCGTTGTGGGTGCGCAGCCGGGCCCTGAGACGGGCCACGACGAGGGCCGCCGCGGGCACCACGAGGAGAAACACGGGGACGAACTCCGGTGTCCGTACGGCGATGATGACCAGGCCGCCGACGAGCACGGTGGTCGCCCCGAGCCCGGTCTCGGCGGTCTGCTGCACCATCTGCTCGACGGTCTCGACGTCGCGCACCACCTTGGCCTGCAGCACGCCGGCGCTGACGCGTGAGTGGTAGCCGATGGACAGCTGCTGCATGCGCGTGCACAGCGCGGAGCGCAGGGCGGTGCCCATGCGGCGGACGCTGCCGTACAGGAGGCGCACGTACAGGACGTGCAGCGGGTAGTTGACCAGCAGGGTGAACAGGATGATCCCGGTGCTCGTCCAGAGCCTGCCGATCGGCTGGTGCTGGACGACGGTGTCGATGATGGACGCGGTGATCAGGGGCAGCAGCCAGACAGGGCTGTGCTTGACGGTGAAGACCACGACGGCCGCGGCCAGTTGGCGACGGTCGGCGCGGAAGAGGTAGGCGAGGGTGCGTATCGGGTGTTCGCCCCGGTAGCGATGGTCGAGTGGTTTCTCCGACGACGATGCCATCGACGGTGGTCCTCCCCAGTTGCCGGATCGAGGGCAAGCGCTTTCTTCCCTTGTCGACGAGGAGTACACCAGACAGGGGACGCGATTCGGGGAGGGGCTCTACCAGCCAGGGGGGCACACTCGGGGTTGCTACTCCCCCAGCGTGCGGGCGAGTTCCGTGGTTGCCCGGGCGACGACGGTGTCCTCGTCGTCCATCAGCCGCCGCAGGGCGCCGCGCCGGGCGTGGACGGCCTGCCTCGCCTCGCGCTCCCAGACCACGGGGTTCTCGCGGTGGTTGAGCAGCTTGGGGTAGACGGCGGCCGTGCTCTCCCACTGGCGGGCGCCCGCGATGCTCCTGAGCAGCTGGATGATCTCGGCCCGGCAGGTCACCCGGGGCAGCTGGGCGAGCTCCCAGAGGAAGGGGACGGTGGCGGCGGTGGCCTGCTCGACCACGAAGCCGTACTGGCAGATCCGTTTGCGCAGGTCGCCGAGTGCGGCGCTGGCGGTGCCGGCGTCGCCCCAGGCAACGCTGTTCAGGAGCAGGGGGATGGCCGCCGCGCTGCCGGTGGAGTCCTGGATCTCGCCCCACGGCACCCGGCTCAGAGCCATGAGGGGCGTGGTCCGTGCCACCCCGGTCGACGACACGGGGCAGTCTGTGCGCTCGGTGCTCGGCTGGTCCGGAGCGGTGCGCATGATGGGGGGCCTTTCCGCGGCGGTCATTGTCAGGGTGGAGGTGAGGTCGACAGCTTGGCCCAGACGGTCTTGCCGGCCGGGGGCCGCAGCGTCCAGCCCCACTCCTCGGCCAGGGCGTCGACGATGTACAGGCCACGCCCGTGCTCCAGCAGCCCGGAGGTGTCGGCGGTCGCGCACTCGGGCGGCTCCTCGCCCGGGTCGGAGACGGTGAGGAGCAGGTGGGCGGGGTCCAGGACGAGCCCCAGCCACACCTCCGCCTCACCCGTCACGGCGCGGGGTACCCCGTGCGCGACGGCGTTGGCCGCCAGCTCGGTGATCACGAGGGCGGCGTCGTCGCCGCGATGGTCGAGCGACCAGCAGCGCAGGGTGTCGCGGGTGAAGGCACGGGCGCGGGCGAATCCCTCCCCGCTGCAGCTGATGAGCAGGGCGGCCGAGTTCTCCGCGCCGCCCGGGGTCGCAGGCCTCGGGGAGGACTGTCCCTGCGCGTCGGCCGGTCCCGGCCGTGACGGAACAGCGCCGGCCATGGCCGCACTCCCCGCCTCCGACCCAGCCTGGCTCGGCGGCCGGAGCACGTGGTTCGCAGGTGATGGCACGGCATCTCCCTGATGCGACGTCAAGGCGGGGCGCAACCACGAGGGTTGACGCCGCAGCTATTATCCACGCTGAAAGCGCCCGCGTGCAATTGCACGAGAAATTGCGCGAAAGACGGGTGGGGCGGGAGGGGCTGCGGAAGTTCGCCCCGTCCCTCCCGGGCGGCCGGGCACAGCGCCGGGCGAGGAACGTGAACAGCAAGGAGACTGCCGTGCCACCAGTGCAGAACGGAGTGCGGGCGAGTTCGTTGGACGCCCGCTGGGTCAAGAGCCGTCACAGCAACGCCGAGGGCAACTGCGTCGAAGTGGCCTCACTGATGGGTGGGGGCATCGCTGTACGCAACTCCCGCGATCCCGACGGTCCTGCGCTCGTGTACACGCCGGCCGAGGTCGCGGCGTTCCTGGCCGGCGCGAAGGAGGGTGAGTTCGATCACCTCCTGTGAGGTCGGTCCGCCTCTCGTGTGAGGTTGGCCCAACTCCCTTGCTGCTACAGGCTTGTACGGGTTGATGCGGTGCGGCCCGGCCGAGTGCGATAGTCTGAGTCGCCTCTATGCCGGTTTATTGGGAGCCTGGATGTCTGCCGCGTCGCATCGCATCTCCCGTCTGGAACCTTATCTGGACCGGCCCGAGCCGGCTCCGACTCTGTTGAAGATGCTGGTCGGCGTCCAGTTGGCGGGTTTCCGCGAGGATGCCGGGCTCGCCCAGGACCAGGCGGCGCGAGCCCTCGGGTTCAGTCCGGCGAAGCTGTCCCGCATCGAGTCGGGCAAGGGTCGCAGGCCTCCGGTGCAGAGCGACGTCCAGGCGCTGTTGAAGCTGTACGGCACCGACACCTACGAGGCCTCGGTACTCCTGAAGTTGCTGCAGCGCGCCGGTGAGCCGGGCTGGTGGCAGCGTTACGACAAGCGGCTCATGCCCGAGTGGTTCGACCGGCTGGTCGGGCTGCAGGAGGCGGCCGCCGCCATCCGTACCTTCGAGATCCAGTACGTGCCCGGGCTGTTGCAGACTCCGGACTACACCCGCGCGGTGGTGGAGCGCGGATTGCCGACCGCGGCCGCGAGCGAGGTTGGGCGCCGCGTCGAACTGCGCACCCGGCGCGCGGAGTTGCTGCTGCGGGCCGATGCCCCGCAACTGTGGGCGGTGATCGACGAGTCGGTGCTGCTGCGCGTCCTGGGCAGCCGCGAGATCATGGGTGAGCAGCTCGCGCACCTCGTCGCCATGGCACAGCGGCCCAACGTGACCGTGCAGGTCGTGCCGTTGGACGTGACGAACGCGTCCGCGCCCGCCATCCCGATCACCTATCTGCGCTTCGGCGGCCTCGACCTGCCGGACGTCGTCTATCTCGAGCACATCAAGAGCGCCAACTTCCTCGAGGACCGCGACGAGACGGAGGAGTACCGGCTCGCCCTGGACCGGCTGGCCGACGAGGCCCTCAAGCCGCGCGAGTCCCTGGAGCTGCTGCGCACCACGATGGAGCAGCGCTACGCCGTACGCGACTGAACGAAAGCCCCTCGCGAGATCGCGAGGGGCTTTTGAAGCGGTCCCACTCCCCTAGAGGATGCGGCCCACGCCGCCGAACTCGATCCACTCGTGGGTGAGCTGACGGGGCGCCACCTCGGAGTCCGGTCGCCAGGTGGAGACCTCGACGAGGCCCGGTTCGAGGATCTCGAGGCCCTCGAACCACTCTGCGACGTCCTTCGGCTCCCGGACCCTCCCCCAGTGCCCCTGAGTCGCCTGGTCCATGAAGTTGGTGACGAAGTCGCGTACTTCGGGGTCCTCGCTGACCAGCTGACACATCACCATGAAGCTGCCGGGCACCAGCATCTCGGCGACGCGGCGGGCCACGGCGAGCGGCCCGTCGGTGTCACTGTCGGGGATGCAGTGCATGACCGAGTTGAAGAGCACGGCGACGGGCTGACTGAAGTCGATCAGGCGCTGAGTGTCGGCGTGCGCGAGAATCGCCTCGGTCTCCCGCATGTCCGCGTGGATGACGGCGGTGCGCTCGTCCTGCTCCAGCAGCGCCCGGCCGTGGACCAGCACCATGGGGTCGTTGTCGACATAGACCACGCGCGAGGCGGGGTCGATGCGCTGGGCGACCTGGTGGACGTTGTCCTGGGTGGGCAGGCCTGATCCGTGGTCGAGGAACTGCCGGATGCCGTGCTCCGCGGCGAGCGTCTTCACCACGCGCTGCAGGAAGCGCCGGTTGTTCACGGCGAGGCGGCGGGTGCTCGGCACGACCTTGTCGAGTTCCTCGCACGCCGCGCGGTCGGCCGCGTAGTTGTCCTTGCCGCCCAGGTAGTGGTCGTACATCCGCGCGGCCGTGGGCACGGTGGCGTCGATCGACGTGGACAGCTGCTTACCGGTACTCATCTTTCCCCCAGCTTCGAGCTGCCAACTGGCCTGGCAGGACTGGGAGTACATCCTAGAGAAGCGGGCTTCACCGATGCCAGTCCGCGGGTGATCCGGTGGGGGTCTGTGTAGGCTGAACGGTGCAGCTGGTTCGCCCTGTCCTCCCCCATAGCCCTAAAGGCATGGGGGGACCCCCACGGCAGGCGCGTCGTAAGAGGGAACCCGGTGGGAATCCGGGACTGCCCCGCAGCGGTGAGCGGGAACGACCGCCGTCATACGCACTGGATCCGGCAAGCGGGTCCGGGAAGCGACGGCCAGTAGGTGCCTCGTACGACACGAGGCGTGCTCGCGAGTCCGAAGACCTGCCACTGCCCGTGTACGACCCACTCGTGCGCGGAGATCTCGGTGACCTCGAGGGCGGGTCGGCGTACGCACCAGGCGGGCACGGGTTTCGTGCGTCCGCCCGGTCGGCCGTTTCCTTCGCCCCTTCACTCCGTCGCCGGGGTCGTTCGACGAGAACAGCTCGCGAAGGAGAGTTCCGTGACAGCCAAGTCCGCAGCCGCGGCAGCACGCGCGACCGTGTACGGCTACCCCCGCCAGGGCCCGGACCGGGAACTGAAGAAGGCGATCGAGGGCTACTGGAAGGGCCGCGTGACCGCCGACACGCTCCACCGGACGGCCGCCGAGCTGCGCCGGTCCGCCTGGCGGCAGTTGGCCGAGGCCGGTGTCCACGAGGTGCCGACCGGTGACTTCTCGTACTACGACCACGTCCTGGACGCCACCGTCATGGTCGGCGCGATCCCCGACCGCCACCGGGCCGCCGTCAAGGCCGACGCGTTGGACGGCTACTTCGCCATGGCTCGCGGCACCCAGGAGGTGGCGCCGCTGGAGATGACCAAGTGGTTCGACACCAACTACCACTATCTGGTGCCCGAGTTGGGGCCCGACACCGTGTTCGCCGCGGACTCCGCCAAGCAGGTCGGTGAGCTGCGGGAAGCCCTGGCCCTCGGCCTGGCCGCCCGGCCCGTCCTGGTCGGCCCGGTCACGTACCTGCTGCTGGCCAAGCCCGCACCCGGAGTTCCGGACGACTTCGAGCCACTGACGCTCCTGGACCGGCTGCTGCCCGTCTACGCCGAGGTGCTCGCGGATCTCCGGGCCGCCGGCGCGGAGTGGGTACAGCTGGACGAGCCCGCCCTGGTCCAGGACCGCACCCCGGCCGAACTGAACGCCGCCGCCCGCGCCTACCGCGAGCTCGGCACGCTCACCGACCGGCCGAGGCTGCTGGTGGCCTCGTACTTCGACCGGCTCGGGGAAGCCCTGCCCGTCCTGGCCAAGGCGCCTGTCGACGGGCTGGCGCTGGACTTCACCGGTCCGGCCGCCGGCAACCTCGACGACCTCGCGGCGGTCGGCGGGCTGCCCGGGAAGCGGCTGGTCGCGGGGGTGGTCGACGGACGCAACATCTGGATCAACGACTTCGAGAGGTCCCTGTCCGTCCTGGGCACCCTGCTCGGTCTCGCCGACCGCGTGGACGTGTCCGCCTCCTGCTCCCTCCTCCACGTCCCGCTCGACGCCGCCGCCGAGCGCGACATCGAGCCGCAGATCGCCCGCTGGCTCGCCTTCGCCCGGCAGAAGACCACCGAGGTCGTCACCCTGGCGCGCGGCCTGGCCCGGGGCACCGACACCATCGCCGCCGAACTCGCCGCCAACCGTGCCGACCTGGCCTCCCGCGCCGGCTCCCCCATCACCCACGACCCGGCCGTGCGCTCCCGCAGTCACGCGGTCACCGTGGCCGACACCCGCCGCTCCCCGTCGTACACCGAACGCTCGGTCGCTCAGCGCGCCCACCTGAACCTGCCGCCGCTGCCCACCACGACGATCGGCTCCTTCCCGCAGACCGGTGAACTGCGCACAGCCCGCGCGGACTTGAGGGCCGGGCGGATCGGCACGGCCGCCTATGAGCGGCGCATCGAGGCCGAGATCCGCGAGGTGATCGCCTTCCAGGAGAAGGCCGGGCTCGACGTCCTGGTGCACGGGGAGCCCGAACGCAACGACATGGTCCAGTACTTCGCCGAGCAGCTGACCGGCTACCTCGCCACGCGGCACGGCTGGGTCCAGTCCTACGGGACCCGTTACGTCCGCCCACCGATCCTCGCCGGGGACATCTCCCGTCCGGAGCCGATGACGGTGCGCTGGACGACGTATGCCCAGTCGCTGACCTCTCGCCCGGTCAAGGGCATGCTCACCGGACCGGTCACCATGCTCGCCTGGTCCTTCGTCCGCGACGACCAGCCCCTTTCGGAGACCGCGCGCCAGGTCGCCCTCGCCCTGCGTGACGAGGTCAACGACCTGGAGGCGGCCGGGACTTCGGTCATCCAGGTGGACGAGCCCGCGCTGCGCGAGACGCTGCCGCTGCGGGCCGCCGGCCGGGCCGCGTATCTGGCCTGGGCCACCGAGGCGTTCCGGCTCACCACCGGGGGCGCGCGGCCGGCCACGCAGATCCACACGCACATGTGCTACGCCGAGTTCGGGGACGTCGTCCAGGCCATCGACGACCTCGACGCCGACGTCATCAGCCTGGAGGCGGCCCGCTCCCATATGCAGGTGGCCCGCGAACTCGCCGAGCACGGCTATCCGCGGGAGGCGGGACCGGGGGTGTACGACATCCACTCACCGCGGGTGCCGAGCGCGGCCGAGGCAACGGCCCTGCTGCGCAAGGGACTTGAGGCCATCCCGGCCGAACGGCTGTGGGTCAACCCCGACTGCGGTCTCAAGACCCGCGGCTGGCCCGAGGTGCGCGCGTCGCTGGAGAACCTGGTGACGGCGGCGCGTGAGGTCCGCGGTCAGCTGTCTTCCGGCGCCTTCTGAGGCAGGGGCGGCCGGTGCGGGCACCGGCCGCCCTTCGCCTTACACGCTGAGCGCCGCCCGCACCGTCTGCTCGGCGCCCGTTCCGCCCTCGCCCGAGGACGTCACCCGGCCCGCTTCCAGGACGTAGTAGTGCTGGGCGGCCCGCATGGCGAAGCCGACGTGCTGCTCGACGAGAAGGACGGACAGCCCGCCGCGCCCGGCGAGGGTGAGGATCGTCTCCTCGATCTCGGCGACGACGGACGGCTGGATGCCCTCCGTCGGCTCGTCGAGCAGGAGCAGCCGCGGCCGGGTGACCAGGGCGCGGGCGATGGCGAGTTGCTGGCGCTGGCCGCCGGACAGGAGGCCGGCGCGGCGACCGGACAGCTCGCTCAGGACCGGGAACAGGTCCAGGGCCTCGGCGACCGCCTCCTTGCCGTCGGGGCGGCCGTCGGCGACGAGCTGGAGGTTCTCGGCGGTGGTGAGGTGCGGGAAGGACTGCTGGCCCTGGGGGACGTAGGCCATGCCCCTGGCGACGCGCTGGTGAGGGGCGAGGCGTGTGATGTCCTCGCCGTCCAGCCGGACAGTACCGCCGGTGGGCTTGATCAGGCCCATGGCGGCCCGCAACAGGGTGCTCTTGCCGGCGCCGTTGTGGCCAAGGACGGCGGCGACGCCGTCCTTCGGGACGGAGACGGTCACACCGTGCAGCACGGTCGTGCGGTCGTAGCCGGCCTGGACGGAGCTGATCTCCAGCATGGGCGTCACGCCTCCTCGGGAACGGGTACGGCCGCGGGCTCGGGTTCGGAGGCGCGTCCGAGGTAGACCTCCTGGACCTTGGCGTCGGCCTGGACCTCGGCGACCGTGCCCTCGCTGAGCATCTTGCCGGCGTGCAGGACGCTGACGCTGCGGGCGAAGGAGCGCATGAAGTCCATGTCGTGCTCGATGACGACGACGGTGTGGTCCTCGCTGACCCGTTGCAGCAGTGCGCCGGTGGCCTCGCGCTCGTCGTGGCTCATGCCGGCGACCGGCTCGTCGAGCAGCAGCAGCTTCACGTCCTGGACGAGCAGCATGCCGATCTCCAGCCACTGCTTCTGGCCGTGGGCCAGCACGCCCGCCGGGCGGTCGCGCAGGTCGGTCAGGCCGGTGGTCTCCAGCGCCTTCGTCACCGACTCCGGTACGCCCTTGCGGCGCCGCAGCAGTGTCAGCGGGCCGCGTCCGGAGCCCGCCGCGATGTCGAGGTTCTGCAGGACCGTCAGTTCCTCGAAGACGGTGGCCGTCTGGAAGGTGCGGCCGATGCCCAGGCGGGCGATCTTGTGCACGGGCTTGCCAAGGAGTTCCTCGCCGCCGAAGGTCACTGATCCGGTGGCCTTCACCAGGCCGGTCACCGCGTCGACCAGGGTGGTCTTGCCGGCGCCGTTCGGGCCTATGAGGAAGCGCAGGTCACCGGGCCGGATGTCCAGGTCGACGCCGTCGACCGCCTTGAAGCCGTCGAACGTCACCCGCAGGTCGCGGACGGTCAGTCCCTCGCCGCTCATGCTGTCTCTCCCGTCGGGATCGGGGTCGTACGGGTACGACGCTTGCGCAGGACGACGCCGAGGGAGGCGAGGCCGCCGGGCAGGAAGCCGACCGCCACGACGAACAGCAGGCCCTGGAGGTACGTCCATGCCGCGGGGAAGGCGTCGGAGAGCGTGCTCTGCGCCCAGGCCACGGCTATCGCACCCAGCACCGCGCCGACCAGCGAGGCCCGGCCGCCGACCGCCGCGCCGATGACGAAGCCGATGGACGGCACGATCCCGATCAGGGCCGGCGAGATGATCCCTACGGCGGGCACGAAGAGGGCGCCGGCCAGTCCCGCCATCCCTGCGGCGACGACGTAGGCGACGAGTTTGACGTTGGCCGGGTTGTAGCCGAGGAAGCGGACCCGCTCCTCCGAGTCCCGTACGGCGATGAGGAGTTCGCCGTAGCGGCTGACGAACAGCTGGCGGGCGATGGCCATCAGCACCAGCAGCACGGCGGCGATGATGAAGTACACCATCCGCTGGTTGACGGGGTCGTTGAGGTCGTAGCCGAAGAAGCCCTGGATGTCGGTGAGGCCGTTCGTGCCGCCGGTCGTCGCCTGCTGGCCGATCAGCCAGATGGACAGGGCGGCCGCCAGGGCCTGGCTCAGGATCGCGAAGTAGGCACCCTTGACCCGGCGTTGGAAGACGAAGAAGCCGAGCACCGCGGCGACGGCCATGGGCAGCAGCACGGTCATGGCGAGCGCGAAGGCCGGGTTGGCGAAGGGCTTCCACCACCAGGGCAGGGCGTCGCCGGTGCCGTAGAGCTGCATGAAGTCGGGCAGGGTCTCGCCGGTCGCGGCCGCGTCGGCGAGCTTGAGGTGCATGGCCATGGCGTAGCCGCCGAGGCCGAAGAAGACGCCCTGGCCCAGCACCATGAGCCCGCCCCGGCCCCAGGCGAGGCTGACGCCGACGGCGACGATCGCGTAGCACAGGTACTTCGCGAGGAGGGAGAGGCGGAAGTCGGAGAGGGCGAGCGGGGCGACGCCGAGGAGGAGGACGGCGCCGAGGACGAACCCGCCGGGCACACGGAAGCGTTCCAGCAGGGGCACAGAGGTCACCGAGGGGGTCGTTGTCGTCATGCCAGGCTCCGGGTGCGCAGTGTGTACAGGCCCTGGGGTCGCCACTGGAGGAAGGCGACGATCGCCACGAGCACCATGACCTTCGCGACGCTGACCGTCGTCGAGTACTCGAGGACCGACTGGAGCACGCCGAGCGCGAAGGCGGTGATGACGCTGCCCTTGAGCTGGCCGATGCCGCCCACGACGACGACCAGGAAGGCGTCGACGATGTAGTTGGTGCCCATTGTCGGGCCGATCGGGCCGACCAGGGTGAGCGCGACGCCGGCGACGCCCGCGAGGCCCGAGCCGATGAAGAAGGTCATGCGGTCGACCTGGCCGGTGGCGATGCCGGACACCTCGGCGAGGTCGCGGTTCTGCACGACCGCGCGGATGCGCCGGCCGAGCGGGGTGAGCTTCAGGATCAGCGTCAACGCGAGGACGCACAGCAGCGCGAGGCCGAGGATGAACAGCCGGCTGTTGGCGAAGGTGATGCCGCCGCCCAGGGAGATGTTGCCCGTGAGCAGATCGGGCGCGCTGGTCTGCACGTTGGGGGCGCCGAAGATGTCACGGGCCAGCTGCTGGAGCATCAGGGAGACGCCCCAGGTGACCAGCAGGGTGTCCAGTGGCCGGGTGTAGAGGCGCCGGATCAGCAGCCATTCGAGCAGCACGCCCATCGCTCCGGCCACGAGGAACGCCAGGGGCAGGGCGACGAGCAGCGAGACGCCGGCACTGCTGATGGACTTCTGCAGGACGTACGTCGTGTAGGCGCCGGCCATGATGAACTCGCCGTGCGCCATGTTGATCACGCCCATCTGGCCGAAGGTCAGGGTCAGGCCGAGCGCGATGAGCAGGAGGACGGCACCGATACTGATGCCGGTGAAGGACTGGTTGAGGATGACCGTCATGGAGCGGCTCCGGGTCGGGGACGGGAGTGCGGGCGCGGGGCCGGACCCGGCCTGCGAGGAGGCCGGGTCCGGCTACGAAAAGGGGGTCAGGACAGGCCGGACGCCCAGGAGTAACCCTTGAGGTACGGGTCCGGCTTGATCGGGCCGCCCGAGTTCCAGACCTCCTCGATGAGGCCGTCCGCCGCGACCTTGCCGATCCGGGCGGTCTTGTAGACGTGCTGGCTCGCGCCGTCGACGGTGACCTTGCCCTCGGGGGCCTCGAAGGTGATGCCGTCGGATGCCGTCTTGACCTTGGCGACGTCGAAGGACCCCGCCTTCTCGACCATCTCCTTCCAGAGGTAGACGGAGATGTACGCGGCCTCCATCGGGTCGCTGGTCGGCTTGCCCTTGCCGTACGCGGCCTGGTACGCCTTCACGAACTTGGTGTTCGCCGCACCCGGCGTGGTCTCGTAGTAGTTCCAGGCGGTCAACTGGCCTTCCAGGTACTGGGTACCGATGCTCTTGACCTCCTCCTCGGCGATGGAGACCGACAGCACCGGCATGCTCTTCGCGGTCAGCCCCGAGGACTTGTACTCCTTGAAGAAGGCCACGTTGCTGTCGCCGTTGAGGGTGTTGAACACGGCGTCCGCGCCGGAGTCCTTGACCTTGTTGACGATGGTGCCGAACTCCGTGGAGCCCAGCGGCGCGTAGTCCTCGCCGACCACGGTCATGCCCTTGGCCTTCGCGTACGCCTTGATGATCTTGTTGGCGGTGCGCGGGAAGACGTAGTCGCTGCCGACCAGGTAGAGCTTGGTCAGGCCCTGCTTCTTGAGGTAGTCGAGGGCCGGGACGATCTGCTGGTTGGTGGTCGCGCCGATGTAGAAGATGTACGGCGACTCCTCCAGGCCCTCGTACTGCACGGGGTAGAAGAGCAGCGACTTGTAACGCTCGAAGACCGGCTTGACGGCCTTGCGGCTGGCCGAGGTCCAGCAGCCGAAGGTGGCCACCACCTTGTCGTCCGTGATCAGGGCCTCCGCCTTCTCGGCGAAGGTCGGCCAGTCGGAGGCGCCGTCCTGGCTGATGGGCTTCAGCTTCTTGCCCAGCACACCGCCGGCGGCGTTGATCTCCTTGATGGCCAGCAGCAGCGAGTTGTGGACCGTGACCTCACTGATCGCCATCGTGCCCGACAGCGAGTTGAGCAGACCGACCTTGACGGTGCTGCCGGAGGTGTCCGCCTTGGCGGCGGAGTCCGACGACGTGTCACTGCCGGTCTTGGCGCCGCAGGCGCTGAGGGCCGCGGACGCGCCGACGGCCGACATACCGGCCAGCAGACCACGCCTGCTGATGCTGAGCCCGGACATACAAGACCTCCATACCCCGAAGGGAGTTGCGAAGAGAGCGGAATGACTCTGGGGAGGGAATGGGTGGAACACGCTTCAGAAACGGCGGCGTTGACGCACGGATCCCCCAGCCGTATCGGGGTGCCGGTCCGGGCTGGTCGCTGAAGTGCGTCCACAGCCTGCGAGGAAACTGTTTCCACCGCGTTTCGGCGCAATTGAAGAACAGTTTCCAGTGGAAGTAAAAACGTGGGCCAAAAAGACAGAACCGTTGCCGGGGATGCGCACTTGACGACATCTCAGCAACGGCAATTAATACTTCCTGCGGAAAGGATCTGTTTTGCCTGTTCCTCTTGTCAAGGCCGAGATGATCGAAGGTAGGCTCGTGGCAACCCCGCACGGGGAACCAGGGCTTCGAGCGGAGGAGTGCGATGGCGAGGCGGCCCCAGGAACTGCTCCACCTGCTGACCAGGGCCGAGCGCCTGTCCGTACGCCGAGTGCAGTCCGTACTGGACGAATTCGACTGCTCGGTGGAGGCGTGGCGGGTCCTCGACCTGCTCTCGGACGGGCAGGGCCACAACATGACGGCCCTCGCCGACCACGCCTTCCTGCCGGCACCGAGCCTGACCAAGCTGATCGACCACCTCGTCGACCAGAACCTCGTCTACCGCCGCGTCGACCCCGCCGACCGACGCCGCGTCCTGGCCCACCTCACGCCGCGCGGCGTGCAGCGCTGGCAGCAGCTGGTGCGTGAAGTACGGGCCGACTGGGCGGAGTTGGAGCCGCTACTCGGCGACCTCGGCGAGGAGGAGGGCGCACGGCTGGAGACCCTGCTCGACCGGCTGGCGGCAACTCTCGAAGAGGGCCGGAGCAGGGTCACGACAACGCGCGCGGTCGGGCGCGCACGGTAGCGGGATCAGGCCGCCTGCAGGACGGGCTCCTCCGGTTCGTCCAGCAGATCCATCAGGGTCGCCCGAGCCCGTGCCACGCGTGAACGGACCGTGCCGACCGGGCAGTCGCCGACCTCGGCCGCCTCCGCGTAGGGCAGACCGACCAGTTGGGTGAGGAGGAACGCCTCCCTGCGGTCGTCGGGCAGCGCGGACAGCAGGTCGAGCAGTGCGATGCCGTCGTCGAAGCCGGGCAGGTCCCGCGGCTGCGCGTTCTCGATGGCCAGCTGCCAGTCCGGTACGTCGGACAGGCGGGGCCGGGCCGCGGCGTGCCGATAGCTGTCGATCACCGCGCGGCGGGCGATGGACAGCAGCCAGGAGCGGGCCGAGGAGCGGCCCTCGAACCGGTGGAGGCTGCCGAGCGCGCGCAGGAAGGTGTCCTGTGCCAGGTCGTCGACCGCCTGGGGATCGCCGCAGAGGTGGGCGACATAGCGCCGGACGTCGCGGTGCAGGGCACGCACGAAGTGCTCGACCGCGTCCGCGTCGCCGCTCCGTGCGGCGAGCGCCCATGCGGTTGTCGCCTCGTCGGCCGACGCCGTTCTCCCGCTTTTGTCGCGGGAGGCGGGCAAGACAGAAGTGATCACCTGGTGTCCTTCTCGTCATCCGTGGGGAGACGGCCGTACGACGCCTGCGCGGGCGTACGACCGATACCCGAGGTACGCGGAGGCGACCTCGGGGTTCCGGCTGTCGTCAGGCGACAGCGGTCCCCAGGGGCGGCCCCCGAGAGGTGATCGCATGGACGAGGAGAAGGCGCGGCGTCCGGTCCGAGCCGTGGCGGCGCACGCGAAGGCGCGGACGGTCCGGTACGAGGGGCAGGGCGAGCAACAGCCGCAGCGGTGCCGCCAGCCGTCCGGCCGCGGCCCGCAGGATGCGGAACGCCGCCTTCTCGCCGTAGGCAAGCCACAGGCCGCACAACAGTGCGGCCAGCAGGTGGGCGGCGAGCATGTCGAACGTCGACGAGCCGCTCGTGGAGTGGCTCACGCCCATGTCCATGGCGTCCATGGAGTGCATGTGCATCGAGCCCATGTCCATGGAGGTCATGTCAGCGGTCGCCGATCCGGCCGTTCCCCGACCTGATGACTGAGCGAGCGAGAAGGCCGAGTGCAGTGCGGTCTGTGCGGCGACCACGACCGCCACGATCAGCGGCAGCCCGCGCTCACGCCCCGCGAGGAACCAGCCCACTGCACCGGTCACAGCCACGCCGGCGGCCAGCACCCAGGCCGGCACGTGACGGCCGGACATCATGACGTGGCCCAGGGAGGCGAGCAGCACACAGACGGCCGCGAACACCGCGGCGCGTACTGTGCGAGAACACCACCCTGCTGTCATGGCGCCCCATCCTCGCATCCGGCCGACGGTCGTCATGGGTGGTACGCAAACCGCCCCGTATTCGCTCACGCGCAGGTCCTCGCCCGGGCCGTGGACCTGCTCCCCCGACCTTCAGCGCACGGCGAGGTAGGGCGGCCGGGCGAGTTGGCGGCGTAGGGACCAGCGGACCGCGGGAGGTCCCGCCAGGCCTGTGAGCAGGAACAACGCTCCGACCACGTACCAACCGGGGCGGCCCCAGGTGATGCAGAGCGCGATGAGCAGGCCCGGGCCGAGGGCCTCGGCGAGGCCGGCGCCCAGGCCGAACACGCCCAGGTACTGCCCGGTGGCGTGGTGGGGGGCGAGGGCGAAGGACACCTCGAATCCGGCGGCGGAGTGCCACAGTTCACCGACCGTGTGGACGACCACGGCGGACATGAGGAGCGCGCCGGCAGCCCACGCCGGAACACCCGCGGCCAGCGAGATCAGGGAACAGGAGACGAGGAAGGCCACGCCCGCTCGGCGGTAGGCGTTGCCGCCGGCCGCGGGCGAATCGACGCCTCGGCTCGCCCGCACCTGAAAAGCGACGACGATGACCGTGCCGGTGAGCATCGTGCCCGAGATGAGCCAGTGCGGCGCGGTGGTCGCCCCGACCAGCCAGAGCGGGATGGCCACGGTGAGCACCTTGAACTGGCTGGCCATGATGCCGTCGAGGGCGGTGAGCAGCAGATAGGGGTGGTCCCGGAGGGCGATCCAGCGGGGGCCGCCGACGACAGGACCGGGGGCGACCGGCGGCAGGAGGAGCACGATCGCCGCGGAGACCGCGAAGGCGATGGCGTTCCCGATGACCATGAGGTGATAGGCGGTGAGGGTGCCCACCTGGACGACCCAGCCCGCCCCCACGGCGCCGAGAGAGATGCCGACGTTGGTCACCGCACGCAGATAGGCGCGGAACTCCTGCGGCCGGTCTCCTCCGTAGTGTCTGATCAGCGGGCTGCGCGCGGCGAGGCCTGCCGCCTTCGCCCCGGCGGCCACGCACACCACGAGGACGAACGCCCAGAAGCTCTCCGCCAGGACGAAGCCGGCCGTGGCCAGCGCCTGGACGACGAGGGTGGCCGCATGGACGCCGCGCGCTCCGTACACGTCGGCGAGGTGGCCGACGGCGATGCCCACGGCCATCGCAACGAATCCGGCGATTCCGAGTCCGAGCCCCACCTGGGCCGCCGGGAGGTGCACGGCCTGCGTGAAGTACAGGACGCCGGCCGTCAGGTAGAGACCGCTGCCCACGGTGTAGACGAAGTTGGAGGCGGCGAGCACACGCTGTGGCCGGGTCTCGGGTGTCAGCCGGGGCATGAAGTGGCTCCGCTTCGTGGGGAGTCGGTACCCGCGCGACGCTCTGTGCGGGCCGAGACCCTCAACGCGACGAAGGTCATCGTGATCAGGAGGCCCCAGGCCGGGGCGAAGCTGCCGGTGAGGTCCTTGAGCAGGCCGAGCGTGGGGGGCATGACGACGATGGCGATCTGGTTGACGGACATGGCGAGTCCGAGGGCGAATCCCGTCCTGCCCGGCGGCGCCGTTTCGGTCACCTGGGCGACCCAGGGGCCGTACCAGCCGTATCCGAAGAAGCCGAGCCAGACGAACGTGCAGCAGGCCGCGGCGGGTGAACGCCCCGCAGGGGTCAGCAGCACGGTCATCCCGGCGATGACGGCGACCATGCACACGCCGACCAAGCGGTGGCGTCCGGACGCGCTGCGGTCGCTCCAGGCCGCCAGGCAGACACGGCCGACGACGCCCGCGATCTGGACCGCCACCAGGACCAGGGCCGCCGGGCCGGCTCCGAAGGACGTCACCTCGTGGAGGTAGAGCACGGTCAGGATGCCCACGCCGCACTGCACCGAGATCAGGCTCGTCCCGGACAGCATCGTTCTCACCATGGACGGTTCGCGGACCAACTGCCGCCGGGCGCCGAGCTGCACCGTGAGGGAGGCGTGCGGCTCGCTGTCCTGCGGGACGGGCGGCCGGCAGTAGAAGCCCATGAAGACACCGGCCCCCAGCAACGCGACGAGCCCGCCGGCCACGAGCGTGGCCCGCCAGCCGAACTCCCCGGCCAGGAACGGCAGTACGGCCGAGGCGAGCGCGGCCCCCAACGGAAGTCCCGCCTGGCGGACACCCATCGCGAACCCTCGCCGGGAGCTGTCGAACCAGGACGCCACCGACTTGCTCCCGCCGGGCTGGACCGTGCTGTATCCCGCGCCGACGACCAACAGCACGCAGAGCAGGGACACATATCCCGGCGCCATGCTTCCCACGCCGAGCCCCGTGGCGACCACGCAGGCGCCCGCCCCGACGACCCACCGCTCGTTGCAGCGGTCCAGCAACTCCCCCGCCACCAGCAGCCCGACCAGGGGTACCAGCTGGGCCGCCGAGATCAGCAGCCCCAACTGGGCCGTGCTCAGGCTCAGATCACGTTGCAGGTGGATGCCCAGTGCCCCGATGCCCTGCACGAAGAAGCCGGACGCGGCCTGGGTGAAGGTCGCGATGCCGAGGACGATCCACCGGTACCGCAGCGCACCGCCCCTCACGGGCGCCGGTACAGCGAGGGGTCGGGGTGGTGGGTGAAGCCGAGTTCGCGATACAGCGGTTCGCCTTCGGCGGAGGCGTACAGATCCACCCGCGCGACCTCGCGGTCCCCGAACCAGTCGAGCAGCCCTCGCATGATCGCGCGGCTGTGGCCGCGCCGCCGGTGCGCCGGGTCGGTGACCACGCCGATCACCTGCCCGATCCGGCCGTTGCGCAGGTGCGGGCCGGGCAGCCGTTGCTCGATCGTGCCGATGCCGCAGGCGGCCAGGCCACCGTCGCCGTCGCCGTCGCCGTCCACGACGAGGATGCGCACGGTGTCCGCGGTCAGCTGTTCCTTCAGTACGACGGCCAGGGCGTCCAGCCAGTCGTCGTCACCGGACGCCGGATCGAAGAAGTCCCCGCCGAGGGTGTCGAAGAGCAAGGCCCGCAGGCGTACGAGCTCCACGAGGTCGTACTCCCTCGCCTGGCGTACGTCGGGCCGGTGTCCGGTGCGTTGTCCCATGCCGACCAGGCTGATGTAATGCCCTTATGCACCTCAACCCTTACGGCGAGGACGTCGTGAACCTGGCCGCCGATCTGGTCAACCGGCGCCCGGCCGACGCCGAGGAACTCGCGGACCGCTGCCGCGCCGCCGGACTGGTGCTGGAGCTCCCGGTCACACGACAGGATCTGGAGCGCACCCAGGAGGTGCTGGAGGCGTGGGAGAAGGTCGTCGACACCACCGACGAGCACGAGCGCGCCGAGCTACTGAACCGGATGCTGGCGGCGGCCGCCACCTACCCGCGGATGACCAACCACGTCGGCACCGGCTGGCACCTGCACTACCGTGACGAACGGCAGCCGCTCGGCTCCCTGCTCTTCTCCCTGATCTCCGTCGGCACCGCACTGCACCTGGCGGGGCGAGGCATGCACCGGCTCCGGCGCTGCGAGGTGACCGAGTGCACCGTCGTCTTCGCCGACACCTCACGCACCGGACGACAGCGCTACTGCTCCCCACGCTGTGCCAACCGCGACGCGGTACGCCGTCACCGGTCACGCACCGCGCCGCCCGCCGAGGCGGGGACGCACCGCTCATCGCCGCCGCGTTCGTAGGCGACGGCCGATGAGTTTCACCACGCCCCGGAGTCTGTCAGTGAGAACCGGCTGAGCACCAGCCACGAGACACACCCAGGAGACCCGAGATGCGCACTCTGATCAGCACGGCTTTCGTCTCGCTCGACGGCGTCGTGGAGGCCCCGGGCGGCGAGCCCGGCTACCGGAACTCCGGTTGGACCTTCAAGGACATCGAGTTCCTCCCGGAGGCGTACGAGATCAAGGGCCGGGAGCAGAAGGAAGCCACCGCAATGCTGATGGGCCGCGTCAGCTACGAGGCGTTCAGCCCGATCTGGCCGAACATGGAGGACTTCCCCGAGTACAAGGTGATGCCGAAGTACGTCGTCTCCACCACCCTCACCGAGGACGACCTGGTCTCGGACTGGGGCGACACCACGATCCTGCGCTCGCTCGACGACGTCGCCGCGCTGAAGGAGAGCGAGGGCGGCCCCATCATCATCCACGGCAGCGCCACCCTCAACCGCGGCCTCTCCGACGCCGGCCTCATCGACCGCTACCACCTGCTGGTCTTCCCGTTGCTGCTGGGCACGGGCAAGCGTCTGTTCAGCACCACGGACAAGGACACCCAGCAGCTGAAGCTCGTCGAGTCCGAGGTGTACGCCAACGGCCTGCAGAAGAACGTCTTCGACGTCATCCGCTGACGGTCCGCCCTCGGGCGAAGGGCGATGACGCCGAACGAACGACCACCGAAACTGCCGGCTAGGCCCCGTCCAGCTCCGCGATCTCGTCCGCGCCGAGGACCAGTTCCGTCGCCGCGGCCGAGTCGCGGATCGTCTCCGGACGGCTCGCGCCCGGGATCGGTACGACCACCGGCGACTTGGCGAGCATCCAGGCGAGGGTCGCGCGCTGCGGGCTCACCCCGTGGGCCTGGGCGATCCGCGCGAACGGGGCGTGGGCGGAGCCCAGTTCGCCGGCCCGGGAGATGCCGCCGAGCGGGCTCCAGGGCAGGAAGGCGATGCCGAGTTCGTCGCACAGGCGCAGTTCCGGCTCGCTGGAGCGGAAGGCCGGGGAGAACTGGTTCTGCACGGAGACCAGCCGGCCGCCGAGGATCTCGTTCGCCAGCCGGATCTGGTCCGGGTTCGCGTTGGAGATGCCGGCCAGGCGGATCTTGCCCTCGTCGAGGAGTTCCCGCACAGCACCGACGGAGTCCGCGTAGGGCACCCGGGGGTCGGGGCGGTGGAACTGGTAGAGCCCGATGGCCTCCACGCCCAGGCGGCTCAGCGAGGCCTCGCAGGCCTGCTTGAGGTGGCGGGGGCTGCCGTCGAGCGTCCAACTGCCGTCGCCGGGACGCAGATGTCCGCCCTTGGTGGCGACCAGGACGTCCCGGCCCAGGTCGTGGGAGGCGAGCGCCTTGGCGATCAGGCTCTCGTTGTGACCGACCTCGTCGGCGTCCCGGTGGTAGGCGTCGGCGGTGTCGATCAGGGTCACGCCCGCGTCGAGCGCGGCGTGGATGGTGGCGATGGACCGTGCCTCGTCCGGTCGTCCCTCGATGGACATGGGCATCCCGCCCAGGCCGATCGCGCTGACCTCGACATCACCGATGCGGCGAGTGTGCATGTGCTGCGACCTCTTTCGGCTGTCCCACGGAACCCGATGGCGTCCGGCGCCACTGCACGGGGGATGACGGCGACGCCGGACTCGTACCAGCGTGGCTGGCCCGGACGCCGACGGTCCAATAGAAGAAAGTGAACGGATTCAGCGATCGGGCAACTGAATCCCGGTGGCCCGCGCAGGGGAACCTGGTTGCGCGTCCACCCCGCCCCTGTGACACGCTCAGCCTCGACCGACCTGCGCCCCGGCACCGGTCGTCATGAGCTTCGGCATCGTGGAGAGGCAGCGGCATGCGCATCGGACTGCTCGGCACCGGCCCCTGGGCCCGGATGGCTCACGCCCCCGCTCTGAGCGGCCACGGCGAACTGGACTTCGTCGGGGTGTGGGGCCGCCGTGCGGACGCCGCCAAGGAACTGGCCGACGAGCACGGCACGCGTGCCTACGACGACGTCGACGCGCTGCTCGCCGACGTGGACGCCGTCGCCGTAGCCCTGCCGCCGGCCGTCCAGGCCCCGCTCGCGGCACGGGCCGCGCGAGCGGGCTGCCATCTGCTGCTGGACAAGCCTCTTGCCGCGACGGTCGAGGAGGGGCGGGCGGTGGTCGAGGCGGTGAAGTCGGCCGGGGTCGCCTCGGTGGTCTTCTTCACCACGCGTTTCGTGGCCGAGACCGAGGCGTGGATCGGCGAACAGGCGGGCAAGGAGGGCTGGTTCACGGCTCGGGCGCAGTGGCTGGGCTCGGTCTTCACCAGTGACAGCCCGTTCGCCGACTCGCCGTGGCGGCGCGAGAAGGGCGCTCTGTGGGACGTAGGTCCGCATGCTCTGTCCGTGCTGCTGCCGGTGCTCGGCGACGTCCGGAAGGTAGCCGCGGCGGTGCACGGTCCCGGGGACACCGTCCACCTCGTCCTCCAGCACGCCAGTGGCGCGTCGAGCACCCTGACGCTGAGCCTCACGGCCCCGCCCGCCGCGGCGGGGGCCGTGGTGGAACTGCGGGGCACGGCAGGGGTGACACTGCTGCCGGAAACCTCCGAGGGGGCCGTCCCCGCCCTCGTCCGCGCGGCGGACGCGCTGCTCGACGCCGCCCGCACCGGCAGCCCGCACCCGTGCGACGCCGCGTTCGGCCTGCGGGTCACGGAGATCCTCGCGACGGCGGACGAGCTCCTGAGCGGCGAGGCCCGCTGACCTGCGTCACGCGTCGTCCCCGAACGGTTCGTCGCTCCACCGGAACCAGGCCCGGTCGCCCTCGATGTGCAGCAGGAACTCGGGCACGGGTCCGTCCGGCGACAGCAGCGACACGCGCCGTCGGATCTCGTCGTAGGCCGACTCCCACTCGCCCCAGTGCCCTGCCTCGTCCCGCTCCGTCAGGGCGAGTTCGCGGGCGAACAGCTCCTGTACGGCGCTGAAGGCGGGACCGGACGTGAACCGGCCCGACAGCCAGGGGAAGTCGGCGTCGTCGATGAGGATCTCCCCCACGGCCTCGTCGCCACTGCGCACCCGCCAGACCTCGCCCTCGAACCCCACTCCGCCTCCGCCCGTCCGCAGTCGATCAAGCCGATGACCAGCATGCCACCGGGCACTGACAGGCGGCCGGATGCAGCCGCCCGTCAGTGTGGGCTCAGTGGCTCGAACCGGTGCGGGGCACGTGGAAGTTCAGGCGTTCCCGTTCGACGGGGAAGCCCGCCTTGGTGAAGTTCGCGGCCATGGGGAAGTTGCCCTGGTCCGTCGCGCCGGAGACGAAGTCCGCGCCCTGCTCGACCAGGAAGTGGGTGCACTCCGTCAGGAGGTCGTAGGCGTAGCCGCGCCCCCGATGCTCCGGCAGCACGCCGATGAAGCCGATGCAGGGGCCCGACGGGTTGTGCGCCGGAATGTGGATGCCCACCGGATCACCCTGCGGGGTGTACGCGACCTGCCACCACTCCCGGGGCGAGGGACACCAGTGGAAGAAGTCGAGTTCCTCCTGGGCGGCCTGGTCGAGCCCGCCTTCCTCGACGGCCCGCAGCGCATGGGTGTCCAGGGTGGCGGAGTGGATGCGGCGCAGCGCGTCGAAGAACACGGCGTCGTCCGGTTCCGGACGGAACACCAGGCGGCCCGGCCGCTCGGGCAGCCCGCGCTCCGGCGTCCACCGGTACAGGAAGCGCTCCACCAGGAGCTCGTATCCGGCCTTGCGTACGGCGGTGAAGCGGGCCTCGGCGGCGGAGCGCAGGCCGGAATCCTCGCGCCAGCCGCCGGGCAGGTTCATTTCGAGTTCGACCTGCCAGGGGGCGCTGCGCAGGAGTTCGGCTCCGGCCTCCTCCTCCCCTTCGGCCACGTCGAACCAGTTGATGTTGAGGGGCTCCGTGTCGTCGGGGCCGCCCCACCAGGCGCCGCGGGCGACGACCTCGCCGTCGCGCAGGGCGACACGCTTCCAGTCGGGCCGGTGCCGGGTGCGCCGGTGTGCCTCGGCCGCGCCCAGCGGGTCGGGGTGTGCGTCGAAGAGATGGGCGTCGCGCTCGTCGAGCGCGCGGATGACCGTGTCGGTCATGGATTCCTCCGGGATACATGCTGCGTGGAGCGCTCCCGGTCGGATCAGACGAAGCACGCCGGGACAACGGCAAGGGAGCGCTGGAGAGTTGTGAACTGCACGGCACTCGCCTCCTTCCGTCGGTCTCGGGGCGTGGCGCCTCACCGTACACCGCTTAAGCGGTCCTTAAGGCCGAATTAAACGCTCGCAGCCGTGTGCACGGGCGGCACGACCGTACGTAGCATCGGGGCCGAACGACAGCGTGAGAGCGCTCTCAACTCCCCTTCGCACGCTCCCACGTCGGCGACGAATCCCCCCAAGTACCCGAGGAGACCCCCCACATGACACCTCATCACCAGCGCAGTCCCGGACGCCGCAAAGTCCTCTTCGCCCTCGGCGGCGCAATTGCAGCCGCTCCCGCCGTCGCCGCGATGGCCCCCTACGCGCTCGCGGACGGCAACGCCACCACAGTGGCGGGCGCTCTCCCGCTGACGATCGTCAACAACACCGGTTCCTTCGACAACGCGAACGTCCACGTCTACGTCGTCGGCAACCTGGACGGCAGGCAGGTGCGGGTCACCCCCGACGGGACACTCGCGCCCATCGCCCTGTCGGACAACGGCGCCGACGGCTACACCGACTACGCGATCAGCCTGGCCGGCAGCGGCGAGACCACGCTGTCCCTCCCCTACCTCTCCGGCCGGATCTATGTGTCGCTCGGCGCGAAGCTCAGGTTCAAGGCCGTCACGGACGGCAACGGCAACGCCGCGCTGCAGTACCCGGCCGGCTGGGTCACCTCGGACCCCAACTACGCGGTGCTGCACGACTGTGCGGAGTTCACGTACAACTCGGCCGGCATGTTCTGCAACACGACCATGGTGGACATGTTCAGCGTACCCCTGAGCATCCGGCTGACCGGGGCGAAGGACCAGACGACGGGGACGCTGCGTGCCTCCGGGCGGGCGGACGCCTTCGCGGCCGTACGGCAGGTCGAGGAGTTCGCGCCGCTGGTCGTGGACGACACGCGCGTCATCGCACCCGGGCACGGTCTGGACGCCGGTCTGTTCCCGAGCGACTACTTCGCGCCGTACATCGACGAGGTGTGGAGCACCTACACCGGGAAGGACCTCACGGTCACCACCAACGCGGGCACCTTCACCGGGCGGGTACGCGGCGACCAGCTCACCTTCGCCGGGCCCGCGCAGGTCTCCTTCGCCCGGCCGTCGACGCGGGACGTGCTCTTCTGCGACGGCAACCTGGCCGCGCCGAACGACGGCACGACCGGACCCGTCGCCGCGGTGCTCGGCGCCGGTTTCAACCGCTCGACGCTGGTCGCCCAGGCCGCGCAGCCGACGACCGATCCCGCGTCCTTCTACCGGACCGGGCTCACGAACCACTACGCCAAGGCGATGCACGCGGTGACCGAGGACGGCAAGGCGTACGGCTTCGCCTTCGACGACGTGGCCGACTTCGCCTCGTACATCCAGGACACGGCGCCGACGGGGATCCGGCTGACGCTCACGCCGTTCTAGACGGTTCGGCGTGCGGTGCCGGGTGGGTCGTAGCAGCGTAGTGGTGTGAGCGGACTGCGCGGCCGGTCGTCGCACCACGACCGGGACCGGCGAAGCTGGCTGCGGGGCGCGCCGCCACCAGGGTGGGTGCGGGTGCTGCCCGCCGCTCTGCTGGCGGGGGTGTGCGCGGCGACCCTGGCGAGCCCCGACCCGCTCGACATCGGATTCCTGCTGGGCGCCATCCCGCCGCTGGCCGTGCTGTCGTACGGGCCTGCGGCGACCGCGGTCCTCGGCGGGCTCGTGGTGGCCGTGCTGCTCGTGCCGGCCTTCCGGCTGGACGATCCGGGCAGCGCCGATCTGCTGACCGTCGGCTTCGTCGCGGCGCTGAGCGTGGCCGTGTCCTTCGTCCGCAGCCGGCGGGACGCCCAGCTGGTCACCGAGCGTGCCGTCGCCGAGGCCGCCCAGCGCGCGGTCGTGCCTCCGCTGCCCGAGTGGGTGGGGCCGGTGCGGTGTGCGGGTCTGTACCGGGCCGCGCAGCGCGGGACGCTGGTCGGGGGTGACTTCTTCGACGTACGGGAGGGTCCCCACGGGGTGCGGGCGGTCATGGGCGATGTGCAGGGGCACGGGCTGTCGGCCGTGGCGACGGTCGCCTCGCTGCTGGGGGCGTTCCGGGAGGCGGTGCTCGACCAGCCGGGCCCCGAGTCGGTGGCCGCGCGCCTCGACCGCAGGCTGGAGGTGGACTCCGCGGGCCTGCGGCACTCGGAGCTGTTCGCGACGGCACTGCTGCTGGAGTTCTCCGCCGACGCGACCGAGGTGCGGTTCGTGGCGTGCGGGCATCCGGCCCCGGTGCTGCTGCGCGACGGCCGGGCCGTCGAGCTCGAGGTTCCGTCCGGCACCCCGCTGGGCCTGGGCCTGTCCGACGCCTCGCCTCCGACAGGGTTCACGGTGTCGCTGCGGCCCGGGGACCGGCTCTTCCTGGCCTCGGACGGCGTGTGGGAGACCCGGGACGGGACCGGTGCCTTCTATCCCCTCACCGAGCGGCTCCCGGGGTTCGCCGACGACGATCCGGCCGTCCTCGCCGAGCGCGTGTGGGCGGACCTCGTCCGGTACGGCCGTACGCTCCAGGACGACGTCACGATGCTCGTCCTGACGCCCGGGACGCCGGAGTCCCACTGACCGTCGCGTCCGCCTCGTGCTCCCCCTCCGCGTCGATGTGCGGAAGGATCCGGTCGAGCCACCGGGGTGTCCACCAGGCGTGCCGCCCCAGCAGGGTCATCACGGCCGGAACCATCAGCAGACGCACAACGGTCGCATCGATCAGCACGCTCACGGCGAGGCCCAGTCCGAGCATCTTGACCACGATGTTGTCGCTGACGATGAACGCGGCGAAGACGCTCACCATGATCAGCGCCGCACACGTGATCACCCGGGCGGTGATCTCCAGCGCGTGGGCGACCGAGGCCTTGGCGTCGCCGGTGCGCAGCCACGCCTCATGGATGCGGGAGAGCAGGAAGATCTCGTAGTCCATGCTGAGTCCGAAGATGATCGCGAACATCATCATCGGCACATAGCTCTCGATGGGCACCTTGCCGGAGACCCCGAGCGCGGGTCCGCCCCAGCCCCACTGGAAGACGGCGACGACGACGCCGTAGGAGGCCGCGATCGACAGGACATTGAGGACGGCCGCCTTGAGGGCGACGAGCAGGCCGCGGAAGACCGCGAGGATGATCAGGAACGCCAGGGCGACGACGACGCCGATGATCAGGGGCAGCCGGCTGGAGACGATGTCTCGGAAGTCGACCTGGGCCGCTGTCGTGCCGGTGACATAGCCCTTGGCGTCGGTGCCGGAGACCGCGTCGGGCAGGGTCCGGTCGACCAGCCGGTTCGTCAGGTCCGTGGTGGCGGCGCTCTGCGGGGACTCCTTCGAGTAGACGGTGCCGATCAGGACGTCGCCGTCCGTCGTGGGCGTCAGCGGGGTGACGGCGGCCGCGCCGGACACGCCGTCGAGGGTCTTCTGCGCCTGCGTGGCGAGGGCGGAGCGCCCCGAGTCCGGTACGGCCGTCTGGTCGATGACGACGGTGAGCGGGCCGTTGGAGCCGGGGCCGAACGCGTCGGTCATCAGGTCGTAGGCCCGCCGGTCGGTGAACGAGGTGGGGTCGGCGCCGTCGCCGATGTGGCCGAGCTGGATCGAGAAGACCGGGATGGCGAGCACGACGACGGCGGTGACGCCCGCGGCCAGGTAGCGCAAGGGCCGCCGCTCGACGCGCTGCGCGTACCGGTGCCAGGTGCCCTGCGAGGCCGCGCCCTCGGCCGCGTCGGTCTCGGCGACGGGGCGGCGCATCCGGTAGCGGTCGATCCGGGTGCCGATCAGCCCGAGCAGGGCGGGGACGAGGGTGAGCGCGCCCAGCACGGCGGACACCACCGTCACGGCGGCGGCGAGCCCCAGTTTGCCGATGAAGGACACTCCGGACGCCGACAGGCCCGCGAGCGCGACGATCACCGTGCAGCCTGAGACGAGCACGGCGCGGCCGCTGGTGGCGGTGGCCCGGCCCGCGGAGGTCACCGGGTCGGCGCCGTCCATGAGGTTCTGCCGGTGACGGGTGATCAGGAACAGGGCGTAGTCGATGCCGACGCCGAGCCCGATCATCGTGGCCAGGGTCGGCGAGACGGTGGCGAAGGTGAACGCCGCGGCGAGCAGCCCCAGGCAGGCGAGCCCGCCGACCGCGCTGATCAAAGCAGTCACCAGGGGCAGGCCCGCGGCGATCACGCTGCCGAAGCCGACCAGCAGGACCACGATCGCGACGGCGAAGCCGATCAATTCGCTCACCCGGTCGTCGGCGGCCGGCCGCGCCAGCTCGCCGAGCGGTCCGCCGTACTCGACATCGGCGCCCGCCGCCCGGAGCGGCTGCACCGCGTCAGCCACTCCGGGCAGGTAGTCGTCACCGAGGGTGGAGGGCTGGACGTCGAAGCGGACGGTGATGTAGGCCGTCTTGGCGTCGGAGGACAGCGGCCCGACGGCCGACGCGGAGCCGGTCAGGGGGTTCTGGACCGCCAGAACGTGCGGGAGTTTCTGCAGGTCGCCGACCGTCGTCGACATCTGGGAGTCCAGCGAGGTGAGGGCCTTCTGCCCGTCGTGCACGACGATCTGACTGCTGTAGCCGCCCGCGGCCGGGTCGTGCTTCTGCAGGACGTCCAGGCCCTGCTGGGACTGCACACCGGGCAGGGAGAAGTCGTCGGAGTACTCCCCGCCGACGGACCGGTTCAGGGTCTGCAGGGCAGCCAGGGCGACGAGCCAGGCCACGATGACGATCACGAAGTGGCGGGCGCACCACTCCCCCAGCCGCCGCAGTCCCCCGGCGGCGGTGGTCCCCTCGTCCCTCGTGGTGCTGCGGGTGGGTGACATGACCCTGGCCTTCGTTCGCGATACCTCCATTACACGCCCGGCCGATCATCGCGGCATCCCGGACGCGGGCGGCTCGGAGGCTACGTCCGGACCGTCGGCGGTACTCCTGCGGCGCCCGGAAAAGACCGTCGTACGGCGTCTCCGGATGCACGGCGCGCTCCCGCGGTGAATGGTGATATCGGACCCGATGACAGCACCGGGGGCCGAAGAAGCGATCCGGACCCGAGGAGCAGAATCATGCCGACGTCACAGCCCGACGCGTCCGGGCCGTCCGAGGACCGGGCCACCCCGGACGCCCTGCTGCACACCGGAGCCGGCGGCGACGTGTCGCCGGAGGACCTGGTCCTGGCCTCAGGCAAGGACATCACCCCCCGCAACCTCGAATGGGCTCGGCGCAAGCTGGAGACCGAGGGCCCCGCCGCCCTCGACAAGCTGCTGCCCTGACCCCACGACCCCAAGGGCCCGGCACCGGCCGGGCCCCTCAGTCCGGTGCGTCCTCGTCCAGGCACAGCACCGGCACCCGCTGCACCAGGTTGCTGGCGAAGCCGCCGCGGTTCCAGGGCTGGTCCAGCGGCTGGGTGTGACCCTCGGCGTCGGTGGCCCGGGCGCTCAGCACATGCTCGCCCGGTGTCGCGGTCCAGGTGATACGCCAGCGGCGCCACGCCCACCGGTGACCGCTGTCCGGTTCCAACTCGGCCTCCTGCCAGGTGCGTTCCGCGTCCGTGCTGACCTCGGCCCGTGTCACCGGTGCCCGCCCCGACCAGGCGCGCCCCTCCAGCGTCACCGGGCCCGGCCGGACCACGCGGGCCCGGGACATGAAGTCCGGGAATCCGGGCGGGACCAGCAGGGCGCGCGGTGCGATCCGGGTGACCGGCTCGCCCTCGTCCCCGGGGTGCTGCCTGAGGCGATAGGCGACGGTCTGCTGGAATCCCGTGAACGGCGTGTCGGTGACGGTGACTTCGCGCAGCCACTTCACGTGCGCCATGCCGTACCAGCCGGGCACGACCAGCCGGAGGGGGTGGCCGTGCTGCGGGGGCAGCGGGGCGCCGTTCATCGCGTACGCCACGAGCACTTCAGGTTCGTCACCCGTGGCCACGTCGACGGGAAGGGACCGCTGGTAGTCCTGTTCGACGCCGCGCTCCACGCCGTGGTCGGCGCCGGTGAACACCACGTCGACGGCATCGGTCGCCAGACCGGCCTCGGCGAGCAGCAGCCGCAGCGGTACGCCCGTCCACTCGGCGGTGCCGACGGCCTCGACCAGCCAGGGCTGACTGACCGGCCGCGGGGTGAGCAGGGCCCGGCCGTTACCCGCGCACTCCATCGTGACCCGGGTGGTGACCTGCGGGAAGGTACGCAGGTCGGCCGGGGTCAGCGTCAGCGGGCGGCGGACCCGGCCGCCGATGGCCAGCCGCCACGGGGTGTCTTCGGGGACGTACGGGATGTCGTAGTGCGTCAGGACGTAGTGCAGGCCCGGCGGGGTGAGGTCGTAGCGCAGGGCTTCGAGCGGCAGTCCGTGGTTGCGGGTGGCGAGCGCCAGTTCGTCCCGGCCGATGCCCTCGTCAGGGGCGGCCAGCCGGGCCGGTGTGCTCGCGTCGGCGAGTCGGTGACCCATAGGCGCATTATCGCGCGGCGCCGCCCGGTCTGTCCCCGTGGAGAGACGGAGGCATCGTGGTGCGCCCACGCAACTTCCGCTCGCGATCCGGCACTTCACCGGGGCAATGGTTACCTGTTCACTCTTTCGAAAAGGGTCTTCCGGCTGCCAGACTCCTGAGGGTGCCCGACTTCGACATGCTTGTCATAGGATCCGGTCCGGGCGGCCAGAAGGCCGCCATCGCCGCGGCCAAGCTGGGCCGCCGGGTCGCCGTCGTCGACCGCCCCGACATGGTCGGCGGGGTCTCCATCCACACCGGCACCATTCCCTCCAAGACCCTGCGCGAGGCGGTCCTCTACCTGACCGGTCTCACCCAGCGCGATCTGTACGGCCAGAGCTACCGGCTCAAGGACGACATCACCGTCGCCGACCTGACCGCCCGCACCCAGCACGTGGTCGGCCGCGAGGTCGACGTCATCCGCAGCCAGCTCTCCCGCAACCACGTCGCCCTCTACGCCGGCACCGGCCGCTTCGTCGACGACCACACCGTCGCCCTGCGCGAGGTCACCGGCCATGAACGTCTGATCAGCGCCGAGCACATCGTCATCGCCACCGGGACCAAGCCCGCGAGGCCGGACAGCGTCGAGTTCGACGAACGCACGATCATGGACTCCGACAACGTCCTCAACCTCGAACGGGTGCCACGTTCCATGGTGATCGTCGGCGCCGGTGTCATCGGCATGGAGTACGCGTCCATGTTCGCCGCGCTCGGCAGCAAGGTCACCGTGGTCGAGAAGCGTGCCGGGATGCTCGACATGTGCGACATCGAGGTGATCGAGTCGCTCAAGTACCACCTGCGGGACCTCGCCGTGACGTTCCGCTTCGGGGAGACGGTGGCCGCGGTCGAGCGCCACCCCCGGGGCACGCTCACCATCCTGGAGAGCGGCAAGAAGATCCCCGCCGACGCGGTCATGTACTCGGCGGGCCGGCAGGGGCTCACCGACGACCTCGACCTCGACAAGGCGGGCCTGTCGGCGGACCGGCGCGGCCGGATCACGGTCGACGAGCACTACCGCACCGAGGTGCCGCACATCTACGCCGTCGGCGACGTCATCGGCTTCCCGGCGCTCGCCGCGACCTCGATGGAACAGGGACGCTCAGCGGCGTACCACGCGTGCGGAGAGCCCGTCGGGCGGATGCACAACCTCCAGCCGATCGGCATCTACACCATCCCGGAGATCAGCTTCGTGGGACGGACCGAGGACCAACTCACCGAGGAATGCGTCCCCTTCGAGGTCGGGATATCCCGCTACCGCGAACTGGCCCGCGGACAGATCATCGGCGACTCGCACGGCATGCTGAAGCTGCTGGTCTCCCCCGAGGACCGCAGCCTGCTCGGCGTGCACTGCTTCGGCACCGGGGCCACCGAGCTGATCCACATCGGCCAGTCCGTGATGGGCTGCGGCGGCACCGTCGACTATCTGGTCGACGCGGTGTTCAACTACCCGACACTGGCGGAGTCCTACAAGATCGCGGCTCTGGACGCCACCAACAAGCTCCGCCAGATCGACCGGATCGGGGACTGAGCTCAAGGCCCTCGACGGTTCGGAACGTTACCCCCCAGTTAATCTTGAAAGGTCAAGAAATAGGGCTATCATCACTCGCACACACGGAGTGACCGTCCGTCGACGCAGCGACCGGACGGTATTCAACACCCCTTTCTTCTCCCCTCCTTTCACCCTTCACCCTTCACCGCCCCTGACCGGAGAGCAGCGCGACCATGAGCAACAGCAGGGGCAGAGGGCTGCAGGCCAATGCCCTCGGCACGTTCGACACCGTGGTGATGGCCGTAGCGGGCAGTGCACCCGCGTACTCGATCGCCGCGAGCACCGCGGTGCTGGTCGGTGCGGTGGGACTGGCCAGCCCGGCGGCCCTGTTGTACTGCGCGATACCCATGCTGGGCATCGCGCTCGCGTTCAGCTATCTCGGCCGGATCGACGTGAACGCGGGCGCCAGTTACTCCTGGGTGGGGCGTACGCTGCATCCCTTTCTGGGCTTCATCAGCGGCTGGGCGCTGGTGATCTCGGCGACCATCTTCATGGTGGCCGGTTCGCTGCCCGCCGGGTCGATGACGCTCGCCCTCTTCGACGACAAGCTCGCGCAGAACACCGCGCTGTCCACGGTGGTGGGGGCCGGCTGGTTCCTGGTCATGCTGCTTGTGGTGCTCGGTGGCGCCCGCCTCACCGTCCGTGCGCAGCTCCTCATGTCCGGTGTCGAGCTGGCCATTCTGGCCGTGTTCGCGGTGCTCGCCTTCTTCCACACCGGCAACGCCCGTGCGTTCGACTGGTCCTGGCTGGGCTTCGGCCACTTCGACGGGATGGCGGGCTTCGCCTCGGGCGCGCTGATCGCCGCGTTCTACTACTGGGGCTGGGACGTCACCAGCAACCTGAGCGAGGAGACCCGCAACAGCCGCCGTACGACCGGACTCGCGGGGCTGATCGGGGTCGGCATCGTCTTCCTGCTCTTCGAGGTGTTCACCATCGCGGTGAACGTCATCCTCTCCTCACGGCAGATCGAGGACAACGACGCCAACGTGCTGGCCGTGCTCGGCGAGGAGGTCTGGCCGGGCTGGGGCGGCAAGCTGCTGATCGTGGCGGTGATGCTCTCCACCATCGCCACGCTGGAGACCACGCTCATCCAGGTCACGCGCTCGCTGTTCGCGATGGGCCGGGACCGTACGATGCCGTCCGCGCTGGGCCGGGTGCACCGCCGGTGGAACACGCCCTGGGTCGCGATCGTGGTGGTCGGGGCGGTGGCGCTGGTGATGTTCATCGCCGCCAACTCCCTGGGCACGGTGGGCGACATCCTCTCCGACGCCATCTCGGCGATCGGTCTGCAGATCGCCGTCTACTACGGACTGGCCGGACTCGCGGTGGTCGTCGCCTACCGCAAGATGCTGCTGAAGTCGGTGACCGACTTCGTCCTGGGCGGGCTGTGGCCGCTGTTCGGCGCCCTGTTCATGTTCTGGATCTTCTTCGAGTCGCTGGGCGAGCTCGACACCGCCGCGGTCGTGATCGGCATCGGCGGGCTGGCCGTGGGCCTGGTCCCGATGCTCTGGTACTGGAAGCGGGGCAGCGAGTACTACCGGCCCGCAAGACTGGACGCCAGCCGCACCGTCCAGGTGGACTACGTCCCGGTGGGCGCGCCGGCCGGGGCCTCCCGTGTCCACCAGGGTCTCCCCACCGACTTCTGAGGGGTACTCCGATGGCGCGAGGCCGTTTCGCTCCCGACTTCGATCCCGACTGCGGGGACGTCCCCCTCACCACCGCCCGCCAGGACATCGTCATCGGCCGCTGGCAGGGACTGCGCGAGCTGCTGCGGGCCACCGGCCCCGACTGGCTCGCCCGGGGCCACCGGGTCCGGGTGCTCGCCCAGGCCTGTGCGGACAGTTCGACGGCGGAGTCGTGGCTGGCCGCGGAGCCGCACAGCGCCGACGCGCTGCTGCTGCGCGCGGCGACCGAGACGGCCCGGGCGTTCAACCTGGCCATCTCCGCGGGGCGAGGCGTGCCGATCGACCCGAACCGCATCGACGCCGCCGTGCTGACCTGTCTCCAGGCCGCGGAGGCCTACCTCGACGACCCGACGCCATGGGTCTCGCTCATCTCCGTGGCACGGCTGTACCCGTCCGGGGTGCGGAGGCAGGAACTGGCGCGCTGGTGGGACCAGTTGCACGGACGGGACCCGTACAGCGTGGAGGGCCATCTCCAGGTGCTGCACTACTACTCGTCACGCTGGCACGGCTCGCACGGTCTGATGTACGACTTCGCCCGCGACGCGGCCGGCGTGGCGCCGCCCGGCTGCGCACTGCCGGTGCTGGTGCAGTACGCCCGGGTCGAGGAGTACCGGTACGCCCTGGACGTGGCCGAGGGCGGGCAGGCGGCCGTGGGGTTCGGGCAGCACTGGAGCAACGACGGGGCCGTGAGCGACGTACGGCGCACCTGGCAGCGCTGGATCTCGGGCCGGCCCGAGAGCGTCGTCATCCCCGGCGAGCTGCGCGACCTCAACTACCTTGCCCACGCGGCCTGTCACGCGGGACTCACGGACGTCGCCGCCCCGCTGCTGCGGATGCTCGGGCCGCGGGCCACGCGTACTCCGTGGTCGTACACCGGGGACCCGGAGCAGCAGTTCACCAAGTGGCGCAAGGAGTTCAAGGTGCGGGGATGATCACTGCACGTTGGGTAGGACCGTGCCATGCCCTTTCCCGATGAGCCGAGCACGGCGACCGTGGTGGACCACCGGCCCGAGTGGCGGCAGGAGTTCGAGGTGATCGCCGCACAGGTGGCCCGGGCGCTGGGGGGTGTCGCCCTGGCTGTCGACCACGTCGGTTCCACCTCCGTGCCGGGGCTGGCGGCGAAGGACTGTGTGGACGTCCAGGTGCGGGTGGCGCGGATCGACGAGGTCCGCGTCACCCGGCTGTTCGGCGCGATCGGCTTCCGGCTGCGGCCGGAGCCGTGGAACCGGTCGGAGACGTCGTCCGGACAGGAGTGCCGGAAGCTGGTCTTCGCACCGCCCGTCGGAGCGCGGCGGTGCAATGTGCATGTCCGGGAGGACGGGGGCGCAGGCGCGCGCCTCGCCCTGCTGTTCCGGGACTACTTGCGGGCCGATCCGGTGGCCCGTGCGGCGTGGGGCGACTTCAAACGGCGGCTGGCGGGGAGCGTGCCCGACCTCCTGGCGAACGGGCAGATCAAGGCTCCGGCGACCGTGGTCCTGATGAGGGCCGCCGAGCGCTGGGCCGGGGCGACGGGCTGGAGCCCGCCGGCGGCCAGGCCCGTCGGCCACTGACCGCGACGGGAGCGTGCCGCCCGCCCTGATCCACTCCTGCCGCGTCATGGAGCCACGGACGCGGTGCCGGGCCGAGCCCCTCTCGGGGGCGGTGGCGGGGAGGAGGGGTGGAGCGGAGTCAGGGGCGGCCGTCATCGGGCGGGGGTTCTTCCTTTCGGCGTGCGGCCGCGATCAGCAGCCTTGTGCCGTCCTGCCCCACTTGCTAGGCGTGTGCAGTAAAAGGCCGTGGCACGTCTTCCCCATGAGCGGGGAAAGTCCCCTGTCAGGGGCTCGCGTTCGGTCCGTCCGGCCTGCTGCTGCGTTGCTCGACCATCTCGCGGCTCAGGTTCTCGGTCTCCGTCTCGGACAGGCGCTCGAAGCCGTCCTCGGTGATGACCGAGACGATGGGGAAGATACGGCGGTTGATGTCCGGGCCGCCGGTCGCGGAGTCGTCGTCCGCCGCGTCGTACAGGGCCTGCAGCGCGGACAGGGCGGCCTCGCGCCGGTCCATGCCCTTGCGGAACAGCTTCTTCAACGCGCCCCGGGCGTACGGCGATCCGGAGCCCTCGGCGTGGAAGTCCGTCTTCTCGTACAGTCCGCCGGCGACGTCGAAGCTGAAGATGCGGCCCTTCTCGCCCTCGGGGGCCGAGGCGTCGTAGCCGGTGAGGAGCGGTACGACGGCGAGGCCCTGCATGGCCTGGCCGAGGTTCTGCCGGATCATGCCGGCCAGGCGCCGCGCCTTTCCGTCGAGGCTCATCGCGACGCCCTCGATCTTCTCGAAGTGCGTCAGTTCGACCTGGTAGAGCTTGACCATGTCCAGGGCGAGTCCGACGGTACCGGCGAAGGCGACCGCCGTGTAGTCGTCCGCGGGGTGCACCTTCTCCAGGTCGCGCTGGGCGATGAGGTTGCCCATGGTGGCCCTGCGGTCGCCGGCGATCAGCACGCCGTCGCGGTAGGCGAGGGCCAGCACGGTGGTGCCGTGCGGCACTTGGTCGGGTGCGGCCACCACGCCGTCGGGGAGGACGCGGCGTGTGCTCAGCAGCTCCGGCCGGTGTGCCGCCAGGAAATCGGCGAAGGACGAGGTCCCGGGAGTGAAGAACTCCTCCCCTAACCGCCCGCCGTTCTCGTTCCACGTCATGGCACTCCCCCTCGCCTCCGGGCCGACAACGGAAGTCCTACCAGGACCCGGGGGACGGGAAACACCGGTCGTGCTCAGAGGGCCTTGCGCCGGATCAGCACCCCGAGCACGACCAGACCCGGGACCAGCGGGAGCCACACGGTCAGCAGCCGGTAGCCGAGCACGGCGGAGGCGGCCGCAGCGGCCGGCGCTCCCGTGGCGGTGAACGCGAGGGCGAGCGCGGCGTCGAGGGAGCCGAGGCCGCCCGGGGTGGGCAGCAGGGCGGCCGCGCTGCTCGCGGCGAAGTAGAGCAGCGCCACCCGGACCGGGGCCAGGGGCAGGTCGACGGCCCGGGTGACGGCGATCAGCACAAGCGCGTGCAGTACGGCGAAGCCCAGCGAACCGCCCCACAGGGCAGCCGCCCGGTGCGGTCGCGCGTGAACGGCCCGGATGTCCGCGAGCACCAGGGCCGGCGCCCGTCGCCACCGCGGCCACAGCGCGCCGCCCAGCAGGACGATCAGGCCGATGGCCGCGACGGCCAGGGCGATCCAGCCGGCGGAAAGGTGCGCAAGCCCCAGGGTGCCGGGACAGGCTGCCGCGAGTACGGCGATCAGGGCTCCCCGTACGACCCCGCAGGCCGTGGCCTTGACCGCGAGCGCGGTCGCCGAGCGGCCCGCCGGCAGCCCGCAGCGCATGAGGAAGCGGAGGTTCACCGCACCCGCGCCGAGACCGGCGGGCAACAGCTGGCCTGCGGCGGAGGCGGCGAACTGCGCGGCCACCAGCCGCCGGGAGGGCAGTGGCCGTAGCACCGCGCCCTGCTGGGCGAGCGCGGCGCACGCCCAGGTCGCGGCGGCGGCCGTGGCGGCGACGAGCAGCCAGCCGTGGTCGGCGACGGCGAGGCGCAGGGCCCCGGTCTCCAGCACGGGCCAGTGGCGTCGGGCCAGGCAGACCGCGGTCACCAGGACGGCGAGCGTGAGGGCGGTGTGCCAGTGGGCGCGTCTGCGGGCGGGCGCGACGGTGATCTGCTCGGACGTCATGCGGGCCCGTCCTCGCGTGCGCTCGGCGCGATGTGGACGTGCAGGGGGGCGGACCGGTGGGCCACCCAGTCGCGGGCGTACGCGGGTGGCGGGTCGCCGGGCCGGCTGATGGCAGCCACCGGCATGCGGCGGGCGGTGCGGAGGATGTCGGCCTTGGTGCTGTTGGCGTTGTTGCCGTGCGTCGCAGCCGAGGAGCAGCCGGTGTAGTAGGCGATCGGGATCGCCCGGTGCCCGATGAGCAGGCAGGGCGGGCGCACTCCGAGGCGGTGGAGTTCGGCCGCGGTGCGGGCCCAGTCGCGGTGGAGGGCCGTGGTGCGCCGCGCCGTGTGGTCCAGGACGGCGTACTGCACGGCGAGGTGTCCGGCCAACCCGAGCGCGACGAGGGTCGCCGCCAACGGGCGCCATCGGCCGTTCGGCGTGGTGACCAGGTGGAACAGCGCGTCCGCGACCGGGATCGCGAGCAACGCGTAGGCGGGGAGCAGAAAGCGGGGCGCCGCGTAGCCGATCATGAACAGGTACGGCACGGCGGCCGTCGTGGCGCAGAGCAGCGGGAGCGAGGTGCGCCCGGTGCGCCGGGCCCGGACCGCGACGGCAAGGCCGACGGCGGCGAGCAGCGGGAGGACGAACCACCAGGCCATGACCGCGGGGTGCGGCATCGATCCGGTGCACGGGCGGCACAGGGTCCGGCCGACGAGGCTGCGCAGTTGGTCGTCGACGGCGAAATGCCATCCGAGTCCGCCCTGGATCCGGGAGGCGTCGGACAGACGCTGCCCCAGGCCGCCGTAACCGACGTACGCCTCGATCACCCACTGGCCGGCGCCCACGACGAGTCCGCCCACGAGTGCGGCGGCGAGCCGGCCGTGGCGGGCCACGGCCGCGAGGACGAGGAGCGGGAGCGTGACCCACACGGCGTCGGTGGGCCGCATCCACGCCATGAGCGCGGCGCCCGCCACGACGCCCCACAGGGCCGCGCGGTCGATCCTGTCCGCCCGGGCCCGCAGGAAGCAGCCGACGCAGGCCAGCGCGCCGATCGCGACCCAGTAGTTGGGCATGGCCTGCGGGCCGTAGAACAGCGTCACCCACAACGAGCCGAAGAGGGCGCCGGCGGCGGCCAGGACGCGGGCGGGGAACAGTCCGCGCCAGGCGCGCAGCGCGAGGTAGAGGCCGAGGCCGGACAGCAGCGCGAGATAGACGCGCAGCAGCGGGGTGGAGTCCGACCAGCCGGCGATCGGGGCCACGAGCAGGGAGACACCACGGGCGCGCGGTGCGCTGAAGAAGGCGGCCGGGGCCTGGGTGCCGACCTGGCTGACGTAGACCGTCTCGTCCCAGCCGAGGCCCATGCCCGGGCGGACAAGGGCGAGTTGGGCGACCGTGAAGGCGACGGCCACCACGGCGAGCAGGCCGTCACCCCGCGCCCGCCGGGACGCGCCGGACACGGTCGCCGGATCGCGCCGTCGCATACCGACAAGCATCGCGTTCTCGCCGTGACCCATCGTCCACCCCTCACCCCTACACGTCGTAGGGCTTCTCAGACCCGAAGACGGGAGCCGGAGCAGGAAAACATCAGCAAACTAACCCGTATCGGACAGGCGTGCCGGGTGGAGTTCGGCCAGGTGCCTGACGCCTCACGGCGCGTGGCCGGGAACAGCGCGCCCGCAGCCCGGCGCATGCGAACATCGCCGAGAGCCCGATCGTCGCTGCGGGCAGGGCCGGCGCGGGCAGCAGCACCGTCTCGCGGCCGATCCGGTCCGAGGCCACGCCCGACAGCCCGACACCAGGAGCGCGGCAAGCATGCCCGCGTCCCCCTGGGCCTGATCACCGACCGGACTCCCGCCAAGGCGGCGCCGCGCTCAGTCGTGCGGGAACGAGTGGTGCTCGTGTGCGACCAGCCAGCGGCCCCGCTCCTTGCGCAGGCCGAAGGTGAGGCGCAGACGCAGGGTGGGGTAGGCGGCGAGTTCCTCCGGGGTGCCGCAGCGCAGCAGGGCGTGGGCGTAGGCGACGTCGGTTCCGGCGGTCACGTCGAGGGTGTCGATGTCGAAGCAGGCGCCCTGTGCCTGCCAGGCGAAGAAGGGCGGCCAGGCGGCGCGGTAGGCGTCGAGGCCTCGGATGCCGTCGTGCGGCGGCGGTACGTCGTACATCACGATGTCCTCGGCGTGGTCCGCGAGGACGCCGTCGAGGTCGCCCCGGTGGACGGCCTCGGCCCATCGGGTGATCAGGGTGCGGATCTGCGTTTCGTCGTCGGGCAAGGTGCGGGCTCCCTCCTCCCCCTCACTGACCAGACTGCGCCCTGTTCCTGAAGTCATCGACTCGACGCCGGGTGACACACTCTGCGGTGTGCGGCTGACTTTCGACGACCTCCTCACGCGCGCCCGCGGCCTCACACGGCCCGGGCGGCGCGCGATCCTCGGCATCGCCGGCAGCCCCGGCGCGGGCAAGACGACGCTCGCCGAGCATCTGGTGCGCGCGCTCAACGGGTCCGGTGAGCCGTGGGTCGCGCACGTCCCCATGGACGGCTTCCACCTCGCCGACGTCGAGCTGGACCGGCTCGGCCTGCGCGATCGCAAGGGCGCGCCCGACACCTTCGACGCGGCCGGGTACGCGGCTCTGCTGCGTCGGCTGCGCGAGGAGACCGACGGGGGCATCGTCTACGCGCCCGGCTTCGAGCGAGTGCTGGAGCAGCCGATCGCGGGGGCGATCCCGGTGCCGCCGACCGCCGAGCTGATCGTGACCGAGGGGAACTATCTGCTCCTCGACACCGGTGCGTGGGCCCTGCTCCGGCCCCAACTGGACGAGGTGTGGTTCTGCGCGCTCGACGAGGACGAGCGCGTCCGGCGGCTCGTCGCCCGGCACGAGGAGTTCGGCAAGGCCCACGAGGAGGCGGTGGCCTGGGTGCTCCGCACCGATCAGCGCAACGCCGAGCTGGTCGCGGGGACGCGGGGGCGGGCGGACCTGGTGGTGCCGATGACTGCGCTGCCGCGCGTGGACGCGGAAGTGTGAGAAGGCCGAGCGAGAAATCGCTCGGCCTTCCCCTGTGACTCAGACGGACAGTGTCAGTACCGGCTCGCCGTGGGCGTCGCCCGCGACCTCTCCGAGCCGCGCGGTGAACGCCTCGGTGCGGACCGTCAGGACTTCCCCGTCGCGCTCGAACGCCGGCGCGAACGGACCGCCGGGCCCGTAGCGCACGGCGAAGACGTGCAGGTCCTCCGGTGCGCCGGGGGCGGGGGCCGCCTCCAGTGCCGTAGAAGAAACCAGGTGACGCCAGCCCTCGTCCGGGTTGCCGTAGCCGCGGGGGTCGGCGGCGAGAGCGAAGGCCGCCTGTTCCTGGGTGAGCTCCGCGCGGGCGTCGAAGTGGTGAGCTCCCTCCGACTGCGGGTGCGTCAGCCGCAGTTCGCCCGCCGACGTGACCTCACCCTCCGCCGTCCTGAGGACCCGGTCGCCGTCGTCGGTGGCGTACGGCAGTCCGGCGAGGAGGTACGGCCTCCCGGGGAGCCGCTCCACCGCGACCGTCACCCACAGGCTCGTGCCGTCGGTGACGTACAGGGACTGGATGTGGCGCAGGACGTGGTCGCGGCCGACGACCGGCTTGGTGACCAGCTTGGCCGCGAGGCCGTCGGCGCGCACGTCACGCACCCGGACCTCGCCCATCGGACGGCACAGCAGGAAGCCGTCGACGACCGGGCCGAAGCCGTGCTGTCGGTTGACGGCCGCCGGCAGGTAGTAGGTGCCCGCGGCCTCGACGACCGCCGGAGTCATCCTGGTGTCGAAGGCCACCGACACGGTGCCCGCGCGCAGTTGGTGACGGGCGATCGCCGTGGACGGCTCCCGGTGCCAGCGCGTGGTGTCCTGGATCTGCCAGACCAGCATCCACGCGAAGTGCCCGTCGACCCCGCCGTCCGCCTTGACCGCGTGCCGGGCCCAGCGGCTGTCGCCCCGGTAGCGGCCGAGGTCGGCGCCGATACGGGCGCCGAAGTAGCGCAGGCCGAGGACCGACTCGAACGCGGAGTGCTGTTCGCTGTAGCGCGGGCCGCCGTTGTCGAAGCCGCCGTTCGTCAGGCGGGCGTCGATGTAGCGGGCGAGCGCCTCGCCGTCCTCCGCGAAGATCTCCTCGCCGCTGACCCGGTGGGCCTGGGCGAGGAAGGACAGGGAGATCGGGCCGTAGTTGTTGTCGTAGGCGCCGCCGTGCTCGGGGGGCAGGGCCGCGCCGCGGTCCTCGACCCGGTGGGCACGGATCTTCTCGGTGTACAGCTGGAGGGCCCGCGCGCGGACCGACTCCCCTTCCGGGCCCGGCAGATGGGCCGCCAGCATCAGGCCGCCGACCACACAGCCGATCGCCTGATTGCCTGCCTCCTGCGGGTTGAAGAAGGTCGCCTCGGTCAGCCAGCGCCAGTAACCGCGCGCCACGTCCAGCAACCGCGACAGCTGCTCGTCGTCGACGAGTCCGTCCGCCGCGTCCAGCACGTTGACCGCCTGGAGCAGCGCCCACACCGTGCTCGGCCAGTCGCCGATGGGGTGTGCTCCGGCAGCGAGGGTGTAACGGGCATACGGCAGCCCGGAGTTGCGGACCCTCAGGTTCGGGTAGCCGGCGTTGTCCTCGGTGTACACCCGCTCGTTCAGGTGGAAGTCGAGGCTGCGGTGCACCGCCTCCGGCAGCCGCGGGTCCTTGCCGCGCTGCCAGGCGAGCGCCAGCAGCGAGGTGATGCCGAGGGCAGTGTCGCCGATGTCGTCGACGCAGTCGGGGTGTTCGAGGTTGCCCTCCGGCGTGAGCCGGGCCAGGGCCTGCTCGACGACGTCGGCGAGGACGGTGTCGTACGCCTCCGGGGTATCCGGGAGGTCGTGCAGCGGGCCGCGCTGGTGGAGGAGGTGCACGGGTGGATCAGCCCTTCATGCCGGAGGTGGCCATGGCGTGGGTCGTCGGGGTCACAAGACGGGTGCGGGGCGGCGGGCGTGCATTGCGACGGTCAGTGTCTGCGGGCCGAGTCCACCGATGTAGACGCGGTTCCCGGTCGTCGCGTCGGTGCCGCCCACCACGGTGTAGTCCTGACCCGGGTCGTACCGCAGTACGTCACTCCGGTCCGGCCCGGCAAGCGGTTCGCCTGCCTCGACGCCGGCCTCGACCCGGATCTCGTCGTCACCGACCCGGTAGGTCATCGGCCCGGTCGTCAGGCACCAGCGTCCGTCGCCGATCGGTACGGCGCCCTCTGCCACGCCGCCCGGCCGGAAGGTCAGTTCGAGGGCCCAGGGCACCCGTGGTCCGTTGATGTCGATCCGCAGGTCGGCACCGTCTTCCCTCAGGTCCACCTCGACGCGGGTCGTGTGCGAGACCTCGTCCCGAGGCCGGTCCGGGAAGGCCATCGCGGCCGAGAAGCGTCCCTCGTCCACCAGCCGGTAGACGCCGTCGTCCCGCCTCTCGCCCTTCGGCAGCGGCTGGTAGTAGGCGGCCGTGAGGGTTTCGGTGAGCCGGTACCGGTTGGCGGCGAGCTGTTCCATGTCGGCGGCGCGGAACGGGCCCAGGTCGAAGAAGCCTCGCGAGAGACGGACCGCGTCGAGGACGGCGTCGCCGGCGAACAGACGCAGGAAGGTGGGGTTGCAGGCGAGGCCCGAGCGGATGCGGCGGTGCTCGGGCACGTCGGAGCCGCCGTACACCACCGTGTGCGCGGTGGCCGAGGCGCGTGCGGCGAGGCGTGCGGTGGTGAGGTACCGGTCGCGCGGAAGGGGCTCCGCAGTCGGGGCCGGCAGGGCGCGGCACAGGTCCGGGGTGAGGAGTGTCTCGGCGAGCAGGTCGGGGTCGTCGATACCGCCGGCGGCCGCCAGCCGCGCCACCCGGGCGAAGTCGCCCCGGCCGGTGCGGATCGCGAGCAGCCGGTAGTGCGGCAGGTAGGGCGCCAACGGGAACGGGCGGTACTGGTCCTGCCGTCGCGAGTGGACGGTCTCCACCGTGCCGTCCGGCCTGATCAGGTCCAGGGTGGTGGCGAGATTGCGTTCGACGGTGTACAGGAGGTCGGCGCGGCCGAGCACTTCGGCCAGCAGCAGCAGCGACGGGTTGGACACATGGGCCGCGTAGTTGGCGCTGCGTTCCGAGTACAGGCCTTCCGCGTCGATGTCGACGCCCTCGGCGAGCCACTCCTCGACGCGGTCGAGCAGCCGGCCGTCCGGGAATGACCGGTGCAGCCGGGCCAGCGCGGCGCACAGCTCCCAGCGGTGGTTGGGGGTGTGCACCCCACCCGTCAGGAGACCGGCGGTGGCTGCGCCGACGATCTCGGCGAGCGCGGCAGTGACGTCGTGCAGTTCCGGCCCCGCGCCGGCGGCGAGGACGTGCGCGTCGCACACGTCGTTGACGGTGAACGCGGAGTCCGGCGGTGACTGCACGTTGTCGCCACCCGCGAAGAGGCCGGAGGCCGTCTGCACGGCCCGCAGGGCACGGAGATGGGTCATCGTGGCGGCGACGGCCTGGCTGCTGCCGTGCAGTGCCGAGTCCGGGGAACGGTACGCCGCGACCAGGGTCTTCACCCGGCGGGCCAGAACGCGGTGGGTCACACCGGCGGGTTCCACGTCCGGGCCGGCCGCCAACGGGGCGGCCGGCCGGTCGGCCGCGCGGGCCACCGCGCGGACGAACTCGTGGTCGAGCGGGGTGGGCAAGGTCAGTCCTTCAGTCCGGCATTGATGTCGGCGCTCATGACGTAACGCTGGAAAACCAGGAAGACGGCGATCAGCGGGATCATGGAGATGACCGATCCGCCGAGCAGCACCGACCAGTTGATGTTCTGCGCCCCGACGAGGCTCTGGATGCCGATCTGCACGGTGAACTTGTCGGGGTCGTTGAGCATCAGCAGCGGCCAGATGTAGTCGTTCCACCGCCACTGGAACGACAGGATGGCGAGGGTCAGCATGATGGGCCGGGAGATCGGCACCATGATCCTCAGGAAGATCGACAGTTCGCGGGCGCCGTCGATGCGGGCGGCCTCGATGAGCTCGTCGGGGACCGTCAGGAAGAACTGGCGGAACATGAAGCATCCGGTCGCGGTGAGCACGGCCGGGAGGATGATGCCGCCGAACGAGTTGTAGAGGCCGAGGTCGCGGACGACCAGGAACTCCGGGGCGAGCATGACCTCGGACGGCAGCATCGTGGTGGCCAGGATGCAGATGAAGAAGACCTTGAGCCACTTGTTGTCGTACTTGGCCAGCGCGTACCCGGTGCAGCAGCTGGCTCCCACCGTGAGGATCGTCGTGATCACGCACACGATGGCCGTGTTGATGAAGTACTGGGAGAAATTCGCGCTGTCCCACGCTGCCTCGTAACCCGACAGGGTGGGGTTGTGCGGAAGCACCGTCAGCGGAAGCGAGAACAGGTCTCCCGCCGGCTTGAAGGAGCTGAGGACGAACCACAGCACCGGCAGCCCGTAGAGGGCCGCCAGGATCCACAGCAGGGTCGTCGCGGGTACCGCTCGCCGAAGCCCACCGCTGCCCGCGTTGCGGGGCCGCCTCTTGGAGAGGGCCCGTACGGAACCGGCGTCGATCTTACGCGGCGTGTCTGTGGTGGTCATCGGTTCTCCATCCGCCGGTTGACGATCAGCTGGATGATCGCGACGGCCATCAGGATGAGCATGAGCACGAACGACGCGGCGCTCGCGTAGCCGATCTGGCCCGTTTTGAAGCCGGTTTGGTAGATGTACTGGACCATCAGGTTGTTGGACGTTCCCGGTCCGCCGTTGTTGAGGGCGAGGAAGAGCGGGTATTCCTTCATCGCGTTGATCGTGTTGAGCAGGATGACGATGAAGGAGGTGGGCGCGATGCTCGGCAGTGTGATGCTGATGAACTGGCGCCAGGGCCCCGCGCCGTCGAGCGAGGCCGCCTCGTAGTACGAGGTGGGCACGTTCTTGATCGCCGCGATGAACAACAGCATCGAGAAGGCCGTTCCCCACCAGGCGCCCGCCATCACCACCACACCCAGCGACAGGTCCGCGTTCGACTGCCACGCGATCGCGTTCCCGCCGAGCTTCTCGATGACGTAGTTGATCAGTCCGAAGTTCTCACCGAACAGCCACCGCCACAGGACACCCACGACGATGGGCGAGATGAGCCACGGGATGAAGAAGATGACACGGGCGATCGACGCGCCCTTGGCCTGCTTGCTCACCACCAGGTTGGCGATGAGCAGCGAGAGCGCGAAGTTCAGCGGAACGACGAGCACGGCGTACAGCAGCGTCCGGAACAGCGCGTCGTAGAAGATGGAGTCGCCGAACAGGTTCTGATAGTTGTCCAGTCCGACGAACTGGAACGCCCCTACGCCCGTGTAGTTCGTGAAGGAGTAGACGAGCCCGATCACCGCCGGCCAGACGAAGAACAGCGAGAAGAGCACGACATTGGCCGCGATGAGGACGAGCGGCGCAATGGTGTAGCTATTGCGTCTCCTGGGCGAGCTCACGGACACGTCCGAGGCGCGTTTTGTCATCTTCCTGACTCCGTGCTGGTGGATTGGATTGCTGTGGGCTCACGCATTGAGCCCGGCATCGCGTAGGCGCCCAGGGCCGGGCGGCGGTATCTCGACCCGCCGCCCGGCCCTCTGGTCTACGCTCAGCCGCCGACCTGCTGGTTGTAGCCGTCCACGATGTTCTGCAGGGCCTTGTCGGCCGACTGCTGGCCGTTGATCGCCTTGCCGAGCTCCGTCTTGGTCGGGTCCTCGGTGAGGCTCTTGCCCTTCAGCACCCAGTTCGTCTGCGCGCTGTTGAAGTAGCCGGAGATCGGGGCGTAGAGCGGGATCGACTCGTTGTAGAGCTTGAACGCCGCCTGCGCCGCCTCGGACTTGAAGGGGTACGTCGGGTTCAGACCGCTCTCGACGGGCAGGAACCCGGACGCCTCGCACAGCGCCTTGTAGTGGGCCGGCTCGTACAGCCAGGACAAGAACTTCGTCGCGGCCTTGGACGCGTCCGCGTTGTTGTTGAAGCCCACCGTCATGCCGCCGCTGTTGACATCGCTGGCCTGCACCGGCTGGGCGGGAGTCGGAACGCTCGCCCACTCGAACTTCGTGATGCTGTCCGCGAAGGCCGGAACCTGCCACACGCCGGACCAGTAGGCGACGACGTCACCGCTCTGGAACATGGCCGCCGGGTCGGCGCCGCTGGTCCACACCGACTTCGGCATGACCTTGTCGTCGTTCCATCCGACGAAGGTGTTCACGGCCTTCTTGGTCGCCGCGTCCACCGAGAACTTGCCCGAGGAGTCCGCGTGGACGTACTGGCCGCCCATCTCGTACACCATGGCGCGGAGCCGGGACGGCGACTGGTCGAACGTCAGGGAGTACTTGGCGTCGGTCTTCTCCCGGACCTCGTTCGCCGCCTTGATGAACTCGGTCCAGGTCCAAGTCTTCGAGGGCGAGGTCGGGAAGGAGACGCCGGCCTTCTCGAAGAGCGACTTGTTGATGAACATGCCGGACGCGGTGACGTCCGAGGGGATGGACAGCACCTTCCCGGACGAGTCCTTGGCGACGAAGTTGGCGTTGATCTTGTTGGTCTTGTTGTTGGCGATGGAGCTGAGGTCGATCAGCTTGTTCGACCAGATCGGGTCCAGCGCCGGCACGGCCGCCACGTCGGGCAGCGAGTTCGCCTGCGCGGCGTTGTGCAGCTTCGTCGTGTAGCCGTCGTAGGGGATGTTGACGAGCTTGACGGCGACGCCGGTTTCCTTCTTGTACTGCGCCACCATCTTCTTCCAGCCCGCGTCCTGCCCCGGAACCGTGGAGATCCAGAACGTCAGCGACTTGGAGGTACCGCCCGAGTCGGAGCCTCCTCCGCAGGCGGAGAGCAGCAGAGCACCTGCCGTGGCCACGGCAGCGAGGGGAACCATGCGGCGCATACCGCCGCGGCCGAGTCGGCGAGAGCGCCGCACACCTACAGTGGTCATCTTCGATCCCTTTTTCGTCGTAGGGGACGGAGCACGGCGCCGACCGAAGCGGCACGGGTGCATTTTGTCAGGAAGGTTCGCTTTCCGAGGGCGCGGCCTCGCCCGGCCGCGTCATCCTGACGGGTGAGGGTCCCCGGCCGCTGTGGCCGTCGCCGCACAAGCACGCCCTGGTGCGGTTGCCGTACGTCGAGTACGGGCGGGACGCTCGCCCAAGCCGACGTCCCGGCCGACTTAGAAAGCGCTTGTCCGGACATTGGCAGACCGAGTCCGAAACCGTCAATCCTTCGTCCGCCCGGATGCGGTCACGGTTTGGACTCCCCGGGCGACCGCGAGGCGGGCGGCGCCCACAACAGTGCCCAGGTCCCCGACCGTGCTGCTGACCACCTCGGTGGGCCAGCTCAGCCGTTCCAGTTCGGTACGGACCCCCGGCAGGAGCTGCGGGTCCGCGCCCGTGCTCCCGCCCAGCACGATCAGTCCCGGGTCCAGTACGGCGGTCACGGCGGCGGCGAGCCGGCCGACGTCCGCCGCATGACGGCCGACGACGTCGCGGGCCGCGGCCCTGCCCTCCCCGGCGAGGGCGAAGAGCCGCTCGGCGGTGTCAGGGAAGGGCCCGTCGCCGTCCGGCCAGGCCTCGGCGGCCCGTCTCAGCAGGGAGCGGGCGCCCATGTACTCCTCCAGGGCCTCCTGGCGGGGCTCGCGGTCGTCGTCCCAGGGGTAGGGCAGCCGGGCCAGCTCTCCGGCGGCGCCGTTCGCTCCGCGCAGCACATGGCCGCCGACGACGATGCCGAGGCCGATGCCCACGCCGATCCGCAGATAGCCGAAGGAGTGCTGGCCGCGGGCGGCGCCCTCGTGCAGCTCGGCGAGCGCGGCGCAGTTCACGTTGTTCTCGAGGTGCACGGGCACACCCGGGGGCAGCGCGACGGCCATGGCGTCGAAGACGGGGCGGGCCTTCGCGGTCGCGGGGCGCTCCACGGCGCCCTCCTGCTCCTGGGCGGTGACGTCACCGACGGCGACGACGATGGTGCGCAGCGGCGCGTCGGCGGGCAACGCTTCGAGGGCCTCGCGCACCACGTCGGCGGCGTCCTCACGGGCGCCGGTGGCCTGGGCGAGGAGGGTGCCGTCGAGGGCGCAGCCGCGCACCCGGGTGAGGGCGGGGCCGAGATCGACGGCGAGCACGGACCCGGCGGCCGGACCGAGCCGGTAGACGGCTGCGGTGCGTCCGGTGCCACTGGAGGCGGTGCCGGAATGGGCGGCGAGACGGGCGGTCTCCAGTTCGGCCACGGCGGTGGACACCGTCGGCTTCGACAGGCCCGCCAGGCTCGCCAGCTGCGGCCGGGTCGCCCGGCCCGCCCCCGCCAGCACGGCGAACACCGCGCTCGCGCTCTCGGTCAGGCGGGGGGCTTTCGCCACGTCGTGTTCCACAGTTCTCCCACACAGGTCAAGGGCCGCACGCCCGGATCGGTCGTCTGAGCAGGGTGCGGCGATGGGATGCCCTGGCCTCGCGGTTTCCCGTCCCGCGGCGGTCTGGACAAGCCGCCGCGAGGATCGGGTGTGCGATGCCTCTTGACGCACTGTACTTGGTTAGTTAACTTCCTAACGAACGTCACGGTACTCGCCTGCCGTGGTCCGTCAGAAGCCCGTCCCGGGGCTTCCCTAGTTCTTCAACTCACCCTGTTCCAGGTACGGTTCGCCCACCGTCGAAGCCTTGCGCAACGACGAAAGAGGACCCGTGCAGGACGCTCCCCCCTCTGACCCTCTCGTGGTCGGTATCGACGTGGGCGGCACCAAGACGCATCTGCGCGCCCTCGCGGGCGGGCACTCCGTCGCCGATCACGTCCGGCCGAGCAGCGGCTGGCGGCCGCACGACCCCCTTGCCGCCGCCGGCTGGCTGGCCGCGCTGATCGCCGAGGCACTGCCGGCGGGCTCCCGCCCGTCCGCGGTCGCCGTGGGCGGGCACGGCTGCGAGACACCCCGGCAGTGCACCCAGATACGCACCGCCCTGCAACTCCACTTCGACGCGCCCGCGCTCGTCATGGGCGACGCCGAACTCCTCGTACCCGCCGGCGGTCTGGACCGGGGCGTCGGCCTGGTCGCCGGCACCGGTTCGGTCGCGGTCGGCCGCCTCGGCGACGGCAGCCCCGTCAAGGTCGGCGGCTGGGGCGCGGCCCTCGGCGACGAGGGCGGCGCGGCCGGTCTCGTCCGGGAGGCCGCGCGAGCCGTATGGGCGGCCCACGACCGCGGCGCGGAACCGGACGCACTGGCCAAGGGCCTCATCAGCGCGTTCGGTGTCGCCGAGGTACCGGCGCTCGGAGCGGCGCTCGAGCGCGCCACCGACATCTCCGCCGAGTGGGGCCGGCACGCACCCGTGGTGTTCGCCGCCGCCGAAGCGGGCTCACCGCTCGCCCGGACCGTCATCTCCGAGGGCGGACACGCGCTCGCCGCTCTCGTCGAACGGCTCGCCACGCGCGGGGTGCCCGTGGACGACGTGGTGATCGCGGGCAGCACGATCCTCGCCCAACCCGCCCTGTACGACGCCTTCGTGTCGTCCCTGGCCGAACGCGTGCCCAGGGCTCGTCCGAGGCCCTTGCGCGCGGCTCCGGTCGACGGAGCGGTGGCGATGGCCCGTTCACTCGTATGACAGGTGTCGGTCACCGGATCAGCCCCGATCCGACACAACTCGCCCGTAGATCTTCGCTCGTACGGCTTGAGAAAACGCATTCGACTCCTGTGTCATCTGCCGCACCATGAGCCGCATCGATCGCACCACCTCCCCCGGCCGCACGGCCGTTGAACTCAAGAGAGGCAGACGCATGCCGTCACCCGCCGGGCACCACTCCCCCGTGTCGGTCACCGAACGCGCCATGAAGCGCAGGGGTTTCCTCAAGACCTCCCTGGGCGCCTCGGCCGGTGTTCTGGCCGCGCCCACCTTCGCCTCCTGGCTGGGCGCCGCGGACGCGAAGGCCGCCACGGCAGCTGCCGCATTCGTGGACGACTACAAGTCCAACGTCGTGGCGAACCTGACGCCCGAGACCAACGCCGTGGTCCGCGTCCTCGGCGGCATGGCCGAGGTGTGGAAGACGGGTGCCGCCTGGAACACCGGCACGCCGCTGCGGCCCGAGGTGCTGCGCGCCAACATGCGCTACTGCGCCCGGATCACGTCCGCGCGCACGGAGGCGCAGGCGAAGGAGGCGTTCGTCTACGACCGGCAGCACCAGAGCTACGCGATGATCGCCGCCCTGGGCCCGCTGGCGGACCTGTACAAGTCCGGTGCCAAGGCGGTCACCTCGATCACCAGCGCGCCGGACACCACGCCCGCGACCACGATCAGCGACGCCGTGCCCGCCGACGCCCCCGCCGGATCCGCGCTCGGCGCCGGCTCCTACGACTCGGCGCTCGGCCAGGTGGCCAAGCTGGTCGACACGGTGCGCGGCCCGTACGCCTCGGGCAACCCCGGCAAGTTCGCCTTCCAGTACCCGCGTCCGTGGCGCATGAACGAGGACAGCGAGGTCGTCGACACGGGGGCGAAGGACGCGCTCGGCTACCCGGTGTACGACTCGGAGGTGGTCGTCGTCACGCAGCTGCTGCGGCAGCGCAGCACCAACGGCGCCGAGGACGGCGGCTTCCCCAGCGGCCACACCAACGCCTTCCACCTGGCGGGCCTGGCGTTCGCGTACGCCGTACCGGAGCGCTTCCAGGAGCTGGTGACCCGGGCCTTCGAGCTCAGCCACACCCGGATCATGTCGGGCATGCACTCCACGGTCGACGTCCTCGGCGGCCGCATCATGGCCACCGCGCTGGCCGCCGCCGCTCTGGCCGACTCAGCGAACGCCGACCTCAAGGCCGCCGCGCGCGCCCAGGCCCTCGCCTACTTCCAGGCGCAGACGGGCACCACGGCCGACACGCTCTTCGCCTACGCCCACTCGGACGCCGACGACCAGTACGCGGACCGGGACGACAACGCCCAGGCCGTCAAGCCCCGGTTGACGTACGTGCTGAACCGGGACGGCGGCAACGAGCCCCTGACCGTGCCGAAGGGCGCGGAGGTGCTGCTCGAGACGCGGCTGCCGTACCTGGACGCGGCCCAGCGGCGCGAGGTCCTCAGGACCACCGCGCTGCCCTCCGGGTACGTCCTGCTGGACGGCTTCGAGCAGTGGGGTCGGCTCAACCTCTTCGCGGCGGCCGACGGTTACGGCGCCTTCGACTCCGGCGTGACCGTCACGCTCGACGCGGCCGCCGGCGGTTTCGGCGCGGCCGACAGCTGGCGCAACGACATCGACGGGCGCGGCTCCCTGACCAAGCGGGGCACCGGCACGCTGACGCTGACGGGCCACAACCGGTACACGGGCGGGACCGTGCTGAAGGACGGTGTGCTGGCCGCCGGTTCGGCCCACGCGCTCGGGCACGGGGACGTCCGGGTGTCGGGCGGCACACTGCGGGTGGCGACCAAGTCGTCGGTGCAGATCCACGGCACGTACGCACAGGAGTCGTCCGCGCTGGAGGTCACGCTGCGTTCGGGCCGCGGGCCCGCCCTTGAGGTGACGCGGCGCGCGGTGCTCGGCGCGGGCAGCGTGCTGTCGCTGCGGCTCGACGCCGACAAGCCGCCGGCCGCGGGGAGCACGGTGCGCGTCCTCGGCGCCGCCGGGCTGCGGGGCCAGTTCGACCGCGTCGAACTGAACTCCGACACACTGCGGGCCGTACCCGTCTACACGGCGGAAGGTCTGTCGGTACGACTCCTGAAGCGGTGACGCCCGAGTGGCGGGAGCTGATGCGAGAGTAGGCGCCATGAAGTGCCTCCGGATCACTCCCGCCACCGCCCGCCCGGTGCCTCCGCGGGGCGGATGATGGCGAGCGAACAGCACACGGTCCTCGATCCCGGGCCGCTCGACGGCGACGAGCGGCCTCGGCCGGAGGGGACGGCGGCGAGTCCGGCCGGCCGGTGGTTCGGCAGGCGGTGGCTGGTGCCGCTCCTCGTGGTCGTGCTGCTCGCGCAGATGGCCGTCGCGATGGTGACGACGGCCGTGCAGCAGACCCCGACCATCGACGAACCGGTGTACGTGGGCACGGCCGCCGAGTATCTGCATGGTCAGGGCCTGAGCTACAACCCCGAGCATCCGCCTCTGGGGAAGCTGATCATCGGCGTCGGGGTGGCTCTGGCCGACCCGCACGTGGACACGTCGTTCGACGGTCCGCAGCCACTGCTGGGGCAGCATCTGCTCTACGAGTCCGACAACGACCCCTGGCAGCTCATGGTGTGGGCCCGGCTGCCGGTGATCGTGCTGACGCTCCTGTTCGGGCTGGTCGTGTTCGCCTTCGCCCGGGAACTCGCCGGCTCCGCGGGTGCGTTGGCGGCGCTCGCCCTGTACGCCTTCTCCCCCGATGTCGTCGCGCACGGCTCGCTGGCCACCCTCGACGTGCCGATGGCCGGGTTCCTGCTCACGTCGGTGTGGCTGCTGTGGCGGGCGCGTCGGCGGCCACGCCTGTATCTGCCGCTCGCCGGGCTGGCGCTGGGGGCGGCCCTGGCCACGAAGATGAGCGCGCTGCCGGCGGTCCCCGTGCTGCTGGCGCTGGCCGCCGTCTCGGTGTGGAGCGCGCGCCGCGGCCTCGGGCTCCGTAGGACATGGCTGTGGGCGCTCGCGGGTGCGGGCGTCATGGCGGTGGCCGCGATCGCCGTCGTATGGGCCTCGTATCTGGTCGTCGATCCGCGGCTGCGGTGGGCCGCCCAGGACCACGTGCCCACGGTGCACGGGCTGCGCGGACTGCTGGTCGATCTGCTGCCGTTCCCGGAGGCGTACCGGGACGGGATGCGCATCCAGTTCGGCCTGGAGAACTACCCGTGGGAGGGCTTCCTGTTCGGCCGGTTGTACACCGGCTCTCTCTGGTACTACCTGCCGACCGCACTGCTGGTGAAGACCCCGCTCGGCATGCTCGCGCTGTGGGCGGCCGGTGCCGTCGCGGTGGCGGCGGTACGGCGGCTGCGTCCGGCGGCGCCGTACCTGCTGCTCCCCGCCGGGGTGCTGCTGGCCGCGGCCATGGACGGGTCACGGGACTTCGGCACCCGGTACGCGATCTTCCTGCCGATGTTCCTGGCGGTGGCGGCGGGCTGCGTCCTGACGGTGCGTTGGAAGTGGGCGCCGGTCGTGACGGGGGTGCTGGTGCTGTTCGTCGCGGTCAGTTCACTGCGGACGTTTCCCTACTATCTGCCGTACTCCAACGAGGCGTTCGGCGGACCGGCCACGACCCATCTGCGGCTCCACGACTCCAACGTCGACTGGGGCCAGGACCTCGGGCGGCTCGCCGACCGGCTGCGCGAGCGGTACCCCGGCGAGCGGATCTGGCTCGTGTACAAGGGCAGTGGCGTGCCGTCCTTCTACGGCGTCGACGCGTCCGACCCGCGCAAGGTGCCCGTCGACGACGTGCACGGGCTGATGGTCGTGTCGGACTCGTCGGCCGCCAAGGCGAAGGGGCGGCTGGCCGAGTTGATCGACAGCAGTCGTCCGATCGACGAGGTCGGTCATTCGATCACGATCTATCGCCGGTGATCGCCACCTGATGGGCTGCCTGCCGGGCCACCTGCCGGGTGCCTGAACGCCTCGGCGCTCACGTGCGGCATCACGCGACTGGCCACGCGATAGCGGCCGTTGGGCACCCGCCGGGACTTCGTGATGTGCACGGTGAGCGGGCCGGCCCACTCGTAGCCGTGATGCTCGCCGTGCCGGGCCAGGCTGTCGGTGAGTGCCTGGCCCACCCGGCTGCCCCGGCGCGTGAGTTCGTCGTGCACGAAGTCCGCGAGTTCGATGTCGTAGGCGTTCGGGACCACGACCCGGCGCCCGCTGCAGACGACCACATTGCTGTCGCACTCGCGTCGCAGGGCGTCCAGGAGTTCGACGGGCTCCTTGTCGAAGACCCGCGCCCACAGCGCCTCCCACCGGTTCTCCAGGGCCTGTTCCAGCGCGCTCAGCGCACTCATCTCGTCTCACCTGCCGAAAGGTCTGGTTTCGCCTGCCGGGACACCCGCGGACTCTGCATTGGGGCGGGTGCCCGTTCAGGGGCCGGACATCCGTCCTCTCCGGCGGTTGCCGGATGCTGCCCGACAAGCGCTGGTCACCGTGGGGTGTGAGCTATGTTGAGTCGCTGTGGGAGACAAAGGAAACGCGCCGGTGCCATCGCCGCAGCAGGCACGTGCCCAGGCGTCCGCGATCACCTCGGGAAAGACCGCACCTGAGGTGGAGGCCGCCCCGGCCTCTCAGCTCAGGACGCTGTTCGACAGGCCCCGGCTCTCCCCGGGACAGCGGCGCATCGCGCAGTACCTGATCGAACACATCACCGAAGCGGCGTTCCTTTCGATCACCGATCTCGCGGAGCGCGTCGGCGTGAGCCAGCCCTCGGTGACGCGTTTCGCCGCGGCGGTCGGCTTCAGCGGTTACCCCGCGCTGCGCGAAAAGCTCCAGTCGATCGCACTCGGTACCCTCGCGGGCGGCCCCGGGCCGGACGAGGAGAACGGCAGCAACGAGCTCCAGGCGGCGGTCGACGCGGAGATCGAGAACCTGGAGAACCTGCGCCGCGACTTCGCCGACCCCGACCTGGTGATCGACACCGGCCGCAAGATGTCCGGGTCGACCCCGCTGACCATCCTGGGCCTGCGCATCTCGGCGTCGCTCGCCGAGTACTTCGCGTACGCGGCACGCCGCATCCACCCGGACGTACGACTGGTGACCCGCGGCGGGAGCGTCGCCTACGACGCGCTGCTCCAGTCACGCGAGGCCGGCGGCACCTGGGTGCTCGCATTCTCGATGCCCCGGCACGCCCAGGAGACCCTCACGGCCGTCCGCGTCGCACGCAGCGCGGGGCTGCGCGTCGCACTGATCACCGACCTGGCGCTCGGTCCGGTGGCGGACGAGGCGGACGTCGTCTTCAGCACCGGGACGGGCTCCCGCCTGGTCTTCGACTCCTACGCCGCGCCCGGCGTGATCGCCGCCGCACTGCTGCAGGCCATGACCGACGCCGACCCGGAGCGCACCCAGGCGCGGCTCGAGGAGTACGAACAGATCTCCGACCAGCACCAGTTCTTCCTGAGGGACTGACCCGGCGGTCCTTCCGGCACCGCATCCCACTCCGGCCAAGCGGCGTCACAACGGGACCATTCGCCACATATCGCGCATGAATGTTTTCATACGCCTTGCAAAGCAGACGGCATATATAAATACTTCTCACGGATCGCGCCTCGGGACCGCTCCGGGACACCTTCCGCACCTGTGCCCCCGTCCCCGCATCCGCCCGAGAAAGCCGACGGTCCGCCCATGCGCACGCTGCACCATCCGCCGCGCGGGCACCGCCCTGCCTTCCAGGGCTTCTGTACGGACACCCCAAGCCGCCGTCTCCTACCCGCGTCGGCGCCCGGGGTGTTCGGTAGGGCATCGCCTGCGCGAGCGCCCATGGCGGCCCCGGTCATCCCCTAGGCCGGGGCCGCCCCAACCGTCGGACCACCCCTCACGACGCCGCACACCCGGAGGCGACGACCATGCCTGTGACGACCACGCGGACCTCCACGCGCATCAGCCCGGACTGGCCCTGCCAGGTCAAGACGCCCGGCAGCTACGACTGGGAGCGCTCGGCGGCCAAGTGGCTGCGCGAGCTGGTACCGGCGCGCTACGCCAGCTACCCGGCCCTGATCCGCCACCCCGTACTGCTCGCCCGGCACGCGACGATCCAGGTCCAGCACGAGGTCCGGGTCGCCCGCACCGCGCTGCAGAGCGCGCGGGCCGACCTTCCGGCGCTCGGGCTGCCGGAGTCGGTCATCGAGCACACGATCAAGCTGTACGCGGCGGAGGTTCTGCAGTTGCAGCACATCGCGCGCAGTGTGCGGGCGGTCACCGAGGCCCTGGTCGAGCACGCCCACGGTCGCTGACCGTCGCGCCGGGCCGCGGGCCTTGCCAGGCTGTCGCGACCGCGGCTGTTTCCACCGCCCAACCGCTGATCGTGCCTCGGCAGACACCATCACCGGGCCCTGGGCGGGGACCGTCCCACGGTCGAGTGAGCCATCACCGACAAGCCCGCGATCGAACCACGCTCCATGTGCCATGCTCGTCGCGTGACGAGCGAGCCCGCCGGCCCCGTTGAGTCCGGCACTGCGCCCGACATGGCCGAGCTGGCCAAGGTCGTCGCCCGGCAGCGCGCCGAGATGGACCGGCTACGGGACCAGGCGGCGACATCGGCCGTCCTGGAGCGGGCCAAGGGCGCGCTCATGGCACTGACCGGCTGCACCCCGGTCGCCGCCGGCGAGGAACTGCTGCAGCGTGCCAAGGCCGCGAACCGCACCCTCCTCGAGGAGTGCTGGATGACCCTCGGCGGTCTGGTGCCCCCGCTGCACCCCACCACCCCGGAGCCGCGCCTCTCCGACGACCTGCCCGGCGGATCCGTGTCCGCCCTCCCCGGCCCCGGCGGCGCCGGGCTGCGCGACTTCGGGGCCGACCACCCGAGCCCCGGCATCCCGGCCACCAGGGGCACCGACGACACGGACGAGGGCTTCACCGCTCTCGGCCGCCTCGGCAAGGCCCTCGTCCGCGTCGCGACACCGCAGGACCTCGCCCACTGCCTCCTCGAACACCTCGGGCCGGACGTGGGTGCCGAAGCCGTCATGCTCTTTCAGCGGCTGCCCGCCGGCGGACTCGAGCTGGTCGGCCACGCCGGCATCGACGACACCCTGGCCGCCCAGTGGCAGCGGGTCCCTCCGCTGACCGGGGTCGGCGCGCTCGACGCCCTCCGGGCGCGGGAGCCGCGCTGGCTCGAGGACATCGCGAGGGACCGGGAGCGGTACCTGCTCATCGGGGACCCGCCCGAGCGCTGGCTGTCCCGCGCCTGGCTGCCGGTGCCGGCCGCGGACAAGGCCGACGTCTGCGTCGGGATCCTGCGGGCGCAGGCCGGACCGTTCACGCCGCGCACCCGGCACCTCCTGCGGGCCGTCGCCCGGCTCTGTGCCGGCTGGTTCCAGGCGTTCGGCACCCGGCAGGAGATCGTCGTCGGCGCCGCGACCGACGCCGCGCAGGCGGTGTTCGACTCGCTGCCGGGCGCGGCGATGCTGCTCACACCCCTGCGTACCACCGCGGGAGAGGTCGAGGACTACCGCATCGACGCCGCCACCGCGGAGGCGGTCGACATCGTCGGCCGAACCGGCCGGGAACTGGTCGGGCGGCGAATCCTTGAGTGCTTCCCGAGCATGGCGGAGGACGCGCTGTGGCGCGGCTGCCTGCGCACGCTGACGACCGGGGAGCCGTTCGAGGGCGACCCGTTCGCCTACCAGGAGATCGTGGCCGGCGCCGCGGAACTGTCCACGTACTCGGTACGCTCGGCGCGCCTCGGCGGCGGCCTGGTCGTCACCTGGGTCCGGCACGCCTCCTCGGACCGACAGGAGCAGCGACTGGCGGACGTCCAGCGGCTGGGGAACCTGGGCTGGGCGAACTGGAACCTGGTCACGCACGAGGCGAGCTGGTCCTCCCAGGCCTTCTCCGTCCTCGACCGGGATCCCGAGGACGGCGCGGTGGGCCTCTTCGACCTCCCCCATCTCGCGCTGCCCGAGGACGTGCCGGCGCTGAGCCGGGTGGTACGGGAACTCGTGCGCGCGGGGCGGCCGTTCGACATTCCGTTCCGGATCCCGGTCGCGGGCGGGGTGCGTCATCTACGGGTGGTCGCCGAGGCGGTGGCGGACACCGACGGCACGCCCGTGGAGGTGCACGGCTTCGTGCAGGACCTCACCGCGCAGCGCAGCGCCGAACTGGCTCTGGTCGAGAGCGAACAGGCGATGCTGACCCAGCACGACGTGCTGCGTGCCGAACGGACGCTCGCCTCCCGGCTGCAGCACGCGCTGCTGCCCCTGCCCACCCGACCGGTCCAACTGGCCGGGCTGCGCGTCGATGTCGCGTATCTGCCCGCCCAGTCGGGGATCCACGTCGGCGGTGACTGGTTCAGCGCGATCGAACTGCCCGACGGCGACGCCCTGTTCGTGGTCGGTGACGTCGCCGGGCACGGCATCGACGCCGTCGCCACGATGGCCCAACTGCGCTTCACCGCCAAGGGCATGGTCATCACGGGTTCGTCGCTGACCGGCGCACTCACCCGGCTCAACACGCTGCTGCTGCACTCGCGCGACTCGCACGGCACCGCGACCATGGTCCTGGCCCGCTACAACTCCGCCGCGCGCCGCCTTGTCTGGGCGCAGGCGGGCCATCCGCCGCCGCTGCTGGTGCGCGGCGGCAAGGTGCGCTATCTCGACCGTCCGGGCGGCATGCTGCTCGGTGCGAGCGCCTCACCGCCCTTCGAGGAGGCGGAGTGCCGCCTCGAACCGGGAGACCGGCTCATGCTCTACACGGACGGCCTGGTCGAGCGGCCCACGGAGGGCCTCGATCTCGGCCTGGCACGGCTCGCCGAGGCGGTCGCGGCGCATCACGCGGACGAGCCCGGCGCCCTGGTCCCGTTGCTCGCCACGGTGCTGGCGGGCGATCGGCGCGACGACGTCTGCGTCCTCGACATCCGGGTGCCGTCCGGGGCGGAGTGAGGCGAGGGCGGTTGGCGCGGCTCAGTCGTCTCCACGGTGCCGCCAGTACCGGCACATGCCGATGATCAGGGCCGGCAGGAAGGCGGTGGGCAGCACCAGGCCCGGGATGCGGGAGCCGTTCATCGGCGTGGCCTTCGGTCTCGGGACGTGCGGGGCGTCTCGCCCGTCGGCCGCCCATGGTGACGCGGGGCAGCCGGCCGTTGCCGGTGCTTTCCCCGATCCGTTGCCCGGTGTTCGAGGCCGAGGGCGGCCGGTCAGCCGCCTGTGCGGGATTCCAGGTCCTGGCGGGTGTCGTTGCCGTACACGCCGGTCTCGTCGCCCCTGATGCCGTACCAGAGCTGGAAGCGGGCCACCGCCTCCCTCAGGGCGGAGTCGTAGCTGCCGCTGGTGGAGCCGCCCGCGTAGACGTCCGGGATGCGCAGCAGGCGTTGCTGGAGGTCGGTCACCTCGGGGCCGCTGGCTCCTTCGCGGAGGGTGCCTGGGCCGTCGGGATCGGCCGCGCCGGAAGCCGTCGCGGTGGGCTCGGCGGAGGCGGTCGCGGACGGCTGGGGAGCCTGCGCGGCGGTGTCGTCGTCGCGGCCGGGCAACAGGAGTGCGCAGCCGAAGCCGATCACTGCGGCCGTGGTGACGGCGCCCGCGATGGCGGTGCGCCGCAGTCCTCGCACCCGGCCGCGGCCGTGGGAGGCGCCGGGCGGAAGCGCGCGCTCGTCGTCCGTGACGGGCGGCAGTTCCTGCGTGCGGTCCTCGGATCCGGCCGGCGGAGCGGGCAGTGCGACGGCTTCGTATTCCCCGGTGCCCCGGCGGGGTAGGTCCCTGAGCAGCTCCGCGAGGGCGTCGGTGCGGCGGGGACGCAGCACACGGATGGGTTCGAGGGCCGGGCTGTCCGGCGACGGCCCTCGGTCGGACGGTGTCGGCATGCTGCTCCCCTTCCGTCCCGTACGCGCGGGACTCCGCCTTCCCCCGAGGAGTGATACGGGGCCGCGGCGCCCGGAGTTCAGCAACTGCTCGCGGATTGTGCGGACATCACCACCTCCCGAAACGATCGATACGCTCAATTAGGCCGGGCGTATTGAGCGTTTGAACGCAACCGTGCTAGAAACCGCCGTCATGACGACTCGTTGGTCACGTCGCGGCTTCCTGACCGCAAGCACCGCTACTGCTGTCGCATTCGGAATCTCCACCCCATCGAGCCCCGCTGTCGCGGCCGCGGACGCGGACGAGTTCGCGACCCTGCGGGCGAAGTGGCGCACGCTCATCCTCGGCGAGGGCTTCAGCCCCACCGCCGAGCCGTTCAAGAGCCGGCTCGCCGAACTGGGCACCACGGCAAGCACGTTGTACTCCTCCATGGCCCCGGCGTCCGGCTCCCTGTGGCCCGACCTGGTGTACGCGGATCCGGAGCCGGACACGGACCAGGAGTCGTACGGCTACTCGGGCAACCTCAACAGCAGTTACAACCGACTGGGCACGCTCGCGCAGGCCTACTGCCAGCAGGGCACGGGACTGACCGGCGACGCGGGGCTCGCGGACGCGATCCTCACCGGGCTCGACCATCTCCACTCCGAGGTCTACAACGCGAGCCAGACCCGCTACGGCAACTGGTACAGCTGGCAGATCGGCGCCCCGCAGGCGCTGCTCGACGTCTGTGTGCTGATGTACGACCAGCTGTCGGCGACGCAGATCGCCAACCATCTCGCGGCGGTGGACCACTTCGTGCCCGACTCGGCGGTGGCCGGTTACTCCGGCACCAGCACCGGCGCCAACCGGGTGGACCTGTGCCGAGTGCTGGCGCTGCGCGGGGTCGTCGGCGCGAGCTCCGCGAAGATCGCGCTGGCCCGGGACGCCCTCTCCCCCGTCTTCCCCTACGTCACGAGCGGCGACGGGCTCTACACCGACGGGTCGTTCATCCAGCACACCAGCGTTCCCTACACGGGCTCGTACGGCTCGGTCATGCTCGGCGGGCTCGGGATGCTCTTCGCCCTGCTCGCCGGATCGAGCTGGGAGGTCACCGACGCGAACCGGCAGATCGTGTTCGACGCGGTGGAGAACGCATGGGCGCCGTTCCTCTACAACGGGCTGATCATGGACGGTGTGGCGGGCCGGGCGATCAGCCGCGGCCTGTCCGCGACCGACACGAAGCAGATCCAGCAGGACGATCACCTGCGCGGTCATCCGATCCTCGCGGCGATCGTTCTGCTCGGGCAGGGCGCGAGCACGACGGAGAACGCGCGCTGGCGCGGCCTGGTGAAGGGCTGGCTGCAGCGCGACTACTACAGCCCGCCGATGAGCAACCCCTCGATCGGCCTGACCGGTCTCGTCCGCCTCAAGGGGGTTCTGGACGACACCTCGGTCACCGCGATCGCCGAGCCGACCGGCCACCGGCTGTTCACCGGCATGGCCCGGGCCGCCCACCGCAGACCCGGCTGGGCCGCGTCGATCAGCATGGCCGACCGGCGGATCACGTACTACGAGACGGGCAACGGCGAGAACCTGCGCGGCTGGCACACCGGTTCCGGGATGCTCTACTGGTGGGGCGACACCTTCGCCAACGGCCAGTACAGCGACGCCTTCTGGCCCACCGTCGACCCCTACCGGCTCCCCGGCACCACCGCCTCGCGCCTGGCGCTCGCGGACGCGGCCGGCGGCGACTGGGGCGCCTCACTGCCCGACGTGAACTGGGTGGGTGGCGCCACCGACGGACAGGGGGCCGCGATCGGCCAGTACCTCAAGGGTCTGCAGTCCACCCTGATGGCGAAGAAGTCGTGGTTCTGCCTCGACGACACGATCGTCTGCCTCGGCGCAGGCATCAAGTGCACCGACGGCACAGTCGTGGAGTCGACGATCGAGAACCGCAACCTCGGCCCCACCGGCAGCCACTCCTTCACTGTCGACGGCACGACCAAGTCGGCCACCTACCCCTGGTCCGAGACGCTCACCGGCGCCACCTGGGCCCACATCGGCGGCATGGGCGGCTACGTCTTTCCCGGCGGCGCCACCGTCAAGGCACTGCGCGAGGCGCGGGACGGCAAGTGGAGCGACATCAACAAGGGCGGCTCCACGACGGTCCTCAACCGCAAGTACCTCACGATGTACGTCGACCACGGCACGAACCCGACGAACGGCACCTACGCCTACCTCCTCATGCCGGGCGCCACGGCCGCCCAGACCCAGGCGCGGGCCGCCGCCACGAGCTGGCTGACCGTCCTCGCCAACACCGACAACCAGCAGGGCGTTTCCGTGCCCTCACTGGGTTTCACCGGGGTCAACTTCTGGTTCGGCGGCACCGTCGGGGACCTCGTCGCGAGCGATCCGTGCTGCGTGATGATCAGCGAGAAGAGCGACGGCACCGCGGTGATCTGTGTCAGTGATCCGATGCGGATGCGGACGGGCCTGACGCTCACCTGGAACCGGGCGGTGTCCGCGGTGACGTCCAAGCCGTCCACCGTGACCTCGGCGACGACCGGCTCCTCACTTCAGCTCACCTTCGGCGACCTGACCACGACGGTCGGCGTCACACAGAAGATCACCGTCAAGCTGGGGTGACCTTCAGGCCGGGGTGCCGAGGAAACGGTGCAGGGACGCCTTCATCGCGGTCACGAAGGCGTCCCTGCCCTTGTCGCTCAGGGCGTCCAGGGACAGGTAGGGGTTGAGATCCTCCAGCTCGACCAGCAGGAGTTCGCCGCCCGGGGCCCGGCAGGCGTCTACCCGCTGGATGCCGTGGTCGATGCCGTTCCAGTCGATGAAACGCCGGGCGAACTCGAGGTCGTCCGAGGTGGGTTCGTACGGCTCCAGCTGCCAGCGGCGGTCGGTGTGCGGCGCGTAGAGGGCGTACTGGAAGTCGTGGTCGACGAAGAAGAAGGACACCTCGTAGGCGAAGTCGATGCGCGGCTGGACGAGGACGTCTCCGTCGACCAGGTCGCGCACGCGCTCGGCGGGCACGATCCGCAGGCCTATGGAGTCGGCGCCGAGCTTGGGCTTGACGACGTAGGCGTCCGTCTCCGGCAGGCGGCGCACGTCCTCCGGTCGGTCGACCGTGGGGATGACCGGGTATCCCGCGGCCGTGAGGTCCAGCAGGTACTGCTTGCCGGCCATGTCGGCCTTGCCGGAGAGCTGGTTGTAGACGCGCACCCCGCTCCGCATCGCACGCTCGCGGAAGTCGTCGTACGCCTCCTGATAGGCGAGGACGGGCCCGCTGTTGCGGACGACAACGCCGTCGAAGCCCTCCATCAGCCCGGCCGCGTCCCGCGGATGGCACAGGGCGAGGCCGAAGTCCTCCCGCAGTCGCGAGGTGAGGAAGATGTCCTCGTCGCAGTAGCGGCGCCCGCGGGCCTGGTAGGCCAGGTCGGTGACGTACAGGATGCGGGGGCGGGGCATACGGGGCTCCTCGGTGGACAGGGAGTGGTGATCGTATGCGGCAGAACATCCACCGAACAAATGCCTTACTGCCGGTTCACAGTCCTGCCGTCCACAGCTCCTGCCTGCCGATTCCCTTGAGGTCGCGGCGCACTGTCCGTCGTGGTCCGGGCTGGATCGGGACGTACGACGGCACGGCGAGCACTCTGCAGCCCGCCGCCTCCGCGGCCGCGACGCCCGTGGGCGAGTCCTCCACGGCGAGACAGGCCGCGGGGTCCATGCCGAGGGTGCGGGCGGCGGCCAGGTACGGGTCGGCGGACGGTTTCGTACGGGGTGTCTCGCCCTCGGCGACCGTCGTACGGAACCGGTCGGCGCCCAGCGAGGTGAGGACGGCGTCGACGACGGGCCGTGAGGAGGCCGAGACCAGGGCCGTCGGGATGCCCGATTCCCGGAGCAGGTCCAGGAGTTCGAGGGCGCCCGGCATCGGGGTCGCCTCCTGCTGGACGGCCTTCAGGAAGCGGGCTTCCAGTTCGGCGGCCAGTTCCTGTACGTCTCCGCCGGTGAACCGGTGCACATGTGCGGCGGCCTCGGCGGCCGAGCGGCCCAGCAGCTGGAACAGGTCGTCCACCTCGATCCGCGGCGCGACCTCGCGCACCGTGCGCAGCCACAGCGACTCGGTGTCGACGAGCGTGCCGTCCATGTCGAGGAGGACGGCGTGGGGTGGCGCGGCGAAGGGGCGGCCGTCCAGCGTCCAGTGCCGGTCGGGGTGGCGGCCGAGGGAGGCGAACACCTGCGCGGCGACGTCGGCATGGCGTACGGCCCGTGGTGCCGAGCCCATGCCCGGGCCCGACGCGGCCAGCCAGGCCGTGCGCTCTTCTTGCGTACGGCCGCCGTGTCCGCCCGCGTCGACATGGCCATGGTCGGTGACGACCAGCACGGTCCATCGCTCGTCGCGGTACGAGGGCCGGGAGCGCACCGCGGCCAGCAGACGGCCGAGCCGGGCGTCGGCCTGGCGGATCGCGGTTTCGTAGGCCTCGCCGCAGCCCAGGATGTGCGCGGTCTCGTCGGGGGCGCCGAGGTAGACGAACGACACGGCGAGGTCGTCGGTGTCGTTGGCGAGCACGCGTGCGGCGGCTTCGGTGATCTGCTCGTCGCAGTAGTCCCAGGCCTCGGGAGTGTCCGCCGTCGGAGAGACGTACACGCTTCTGGACGGGGCGCGGAACAGGGGACCGCCGTCCCGTGCCTGCATGAGGGGCTGCCAGCCGGCGGCGACGAACGTGCGGCGGCCGTCCTGGACCGCGAGGCGGGTCGCGAAGTCGGGGAAGACGTCGAGTCGGTGACCGGTGAGGTCGTTGCTCCACACCCCGTGCTTGGCAGGGCCGACACCGGTGACGACGGTCGCCCAGCAGGGTCCCGACATGGTGGGCGTCTCCGCGTCCACCTCCACGGGGGTGAGGAAGCCGTTGGCGGCGACCGCGTCGAGGTGTGGGGTGGGCAGGCGGCGCAGTACGTCGAGGCGCACGCCGTCGATGCCGACGACCAGGACACGGTCGGCGGGGCGGGTCATGGGAGTCCTCTCATACGACTCGTACGGCGGCCGATCACATTGATCGTTGTGCGTGCGCGGTCGCTCATGCCGATCGGGTCAGCTCGTCCGGCGCGACCTCGTACGCGAACGGCAGGCCTTGCGCGTACCGGGACACCTCGTCGACGGCCCAGTGGGTCATGCGGCCCAGTTCGTTGCCGAGGGAGCCGGCGATGTGCGGGGTGAGCAGCACGTTCGGCAGGCGGTACAGCGGGGAGTCGGCGGGCGGCACGTCCGGCTCGGTGACGTCGAGGACCGCGTGGATCCGGCCGGAGGTCAGGTGCGCGGTGAGCGCGTCGGTGTCGACGAGAGAGCCGCGTGCGGTGTTGACGAGGGTGGCGCCGTCCTTCAGGAGCGCGATGCGGCGGGCGTCGAACATGTGCCGTGTCTCGGGCAGTTGGGGCGCGTGGACGGACACCACGTCGCTGCGTCGGACGAGTTCGTCGAGGCCCACCTGTTCGACGCCGAGGTCGCGGGCCTCGTTGGTGTCGAGGTAGGGGTCGTAGAGGAGGACGTCGAGGTCGAGCGGGCGCAGCAGGTCGATCACCCGGCGTCCGATGCGGGAGGCTCCGACGATGCCGACGGTGCGGTGGTAGTTGCCGTGGCCGCGGTAGTACGGGAGAACGGCGGGCGGTGTGCGGTTCTCGGCGTAGGCGCGGGCGACGTCGAGGACGCGCTTGTTCGCGAACAGGATGGCGGCGAGGGTGAATTCGGCGACCGGGAGGGCGTTGGCGGCCGCCGCTGAGGAGACGGTGATGCCTCGCTGCCAGACGGCTTCCGTGACGTGGTGCTTGACGGAGCCGGCCGCGTGGACGACTGCCCGCAGCCGGGGCAGGCGGCGCAGTGCGTCCTCGGTCAGCAGGGGTGCGCCCCAGTGGGTGAAGAGGACCTCGGCGCGGGCGAGTTGACGGGGGTCGGCGGTGGTGAGGTCGGTGACCGTGGTCGTGGTGTCGACGCGGGCCACGGAGGGGAGCCGGTCCAGGGCGCCTTCGGTACGGAGCTGGTGATGGATCTCGGTGTCCATGGCCAGGACGGTGTGCGGGCGGGGTGGGGCGGGCAGGGGGTGCGGGCCGTTCAGGAGGGTGCCTTCCGGTGCGGGCATCGTCACTTCACCGCGCCGGCGGTGAGACCGGAGCGCCAGAAGCGCTGCAGGCAGACGAACGCGACGATCAGCGGGACGACGGCGACGAGGGAGCCGGTGATGACGAGCGAGTAGTACTCGGGCTGTTGCCCGGTCACGCTGTTCCACATGAACAGGCCCAGGTTGACCGGGTAGAGCTCCTCGTCGTTGAGCATGACGAGGGCGCCGAAGAAGTTGTTCCAGCTGGCCGTGAACGAGAACAGGAAGATCGTCATGAAGCCCGGGGCCAGCATGGGCAGGGAGATACGGGCGAAGGTGCCCAGTTCACCCGCACCGTCGACACGGGCCGCCTCCAGGACCTCGTTCGGCACGTATCCCTCGGAGAAGACGCGGGCGAGGTAGACGCCGAAGGGGTTGACCAGGGCGGGCAGGAGCAGCGCCCAGTAGGTGTTGACGACTCCGGCCTTGGTGGCGAGCAGGTACATCGGCAGCTGGATGACGGTGGTCGGGACCAGGACGCCGCCGAGGACCAGGCCGAACAGCTTCTCCTTGCCCCGGAAGTCGTACTTGTCGAAGGCGTAGCCGGTGGCCACGCACAGGAAGGTGGAGGCGGCGGAGCCGACGACGGAGTAGAGGACGCTGTTGCCGAACCAGCGCAGGTAGATGCCGTCGTTGAAGGTGAAGACGTGCTGGATGTTGGCCAGGAGGTTGAAGTCGCCGAACGCGAATCCGGAGGTGGCGAACAGGTCGCGGTGGTTCTTGGTGGCGGCGAACAGCAGCCAGCTGACGGGCATGAGTGTGTAGAGCGCGGCGACGATGAGGAAGCCGTTGACGACGCCCTTGGAGAGCAGGGCGTTCGGGGAGGTGCGGCGGGCGGTCGCCGCGGGCCTGCGGGGCGCGGCCGAGGGCCGGGCGGAGGGGGCGGTGTCGTGGGTGAGCGTGCTCATTGCGCCGCCTTCCATCGGTTGCCGAGCCGGGTGACGAGGTAGGAGAGGACGACGCCGAGCAGGGCGAGCATCAGGGAGGCCGCGGCCGCCGTCCCGTAGTCGTGCTGTACGAAGCCCGCCTTCCAGATGAACAAGGTGGGTGACCACTCGGTGTCGATGGAGGGTGCGCCGCGCTGGTTGAGGAGTTTCGGCTCGGTGAAGATCTGGATCGCACCGACGCAGGTGAACAGAACGGTCATGACGACCGCTGAAGCGATCATCGGCACCTTGATCTGCAGGGCGGTGCGGAACGCTCCGGCTCCGTCCACTGTGGCCGCTTCGATCACTTCGCGCGGAACGGCCTGCAGGGCGGCGTAGAAGATGACCATGTTGTAGCCCATCCACTGCCAGGCGCACAGGTTGACCATCGAGAGCAGTACGTGATCGTTGCTGTAGAAGTCCCAGGAGCCACCGAACGAACCGATCAGGTCGAGCACGGGGCTCAGGCCCGGGGTGTAGAGGTAGATCCAGATGATCGAAGCGATCAGTCCGGGGATCGCGTGCGGCAGGAACAGGGCGAGCTGGAAGAACCGCTTGGCACGGGCGAGCGCGGAGTCGACCAGCAGCGCCAGGGCGAGCGAGCCGCCGATCATCACCGGGATGTACACGGCGCAGTAGAGCGCGATGTGCACGAAGGAGTCCCGGAATCCGGCGTCCGACAGGGCCTTGGTGTAGTTCGCGAGGCCGGCGAACGCCCGCTCGGTGCCGCCGAACCCGAGGCCGGAGGAGCGCTCCTCGAACAGGCTCATCCACACCGCGTAGCCGATGGGCGCCACCATGACCACGGCGAACAGGACGAAGAACGGGACGATGAAGAGCGCGGCGGTACGGCGCTGGCCGCGCCGCAGACGCGAGGTGCCCGGCGGGCCGGCCGCGGGTGCGTGTACTGCCTTGTGCCCCACTGCTGGGGCGGATGGTGCTGCCACGGTGACTCCTTGGCGGGGTGGACGCGTGGGGACGGCCGGTTCGGGCCGGGCGACGGGCGACGGGCGACGGGCGACGGGCGACGGGCGACGGGCGGAGCGTGCGGCCGGGCCGCGGTGGGCCCGTGCCCGTGTCGGCGTCGGGCACGGGCGCCGGCGGGATGTGCCGGTACGGCGGCCCGGTCGCGGTTCGTGCCTACTTCGCGAGCTCCAGGCCGCGTTCCGTGATGCCCTTCTCGGCCTTCTCCTGGCCTGCCCGGATGCCTTGGGTGAAGCCGGACTTGGCGGTCTCGTCCTGGATCGCCGTGTAGACGTCCATCTGGTTCGGCCCCCAGGTCCAGCCGGGGACGATGGCGTCCACCTGCTCCGAGGCCAGCTGGTAGATGTCCTGGCCGTTGAAGTAACCGGTGTCGAACTTGGCGGCGGCCACCTCGCGCATCTCGGGGTTGGCCGGCAGGGCGCTGCTCGGGGACTCCAGGTCGGCGAGCCGGGCCTCGACGCCGGCCTTGTTCGTGGTGAGCCAGGTGATGAACTCGGTGGCCGCCTCGGTGTGTTCGCTGCCCTTGAGGACGCCGTAGGAGGTGCCGCCGTAGTTGCCGCCGGCCGCTGTGCCCCAGTTCGGCATGGGGGCGGCGGCCCACTTGCCGGAGAGGTCGGGCATGGAGGTCTTCATGCCGCCCGCGGACCAGGAGGCGCCGAGGAAGGAGAGGGTCTTTCCGGAGGCCCGGGCCTTGGTCTCCTCGGGGCTCCAGCCGGTGAACGTCTGGACGAGATCATCCTTGATGAGGCCGTCCCAGTAGGTGGCGACCTTGTTGGTGGCGGCGTCGTCGACGCCGGGCTTCCAGGCGTCGCCGTCGATGGAGAACCACTTCCCGCCGGCCTGCCAGGCGAGCGCGGCCAGCAGGGCCGGGTCGCTCTTCGGCATGGAGGCGAGGCGGACGTCCTTGTCCTTCTTCTTGACCTTCTCGGCGGCGGTCTTGAACTCGTCCCAGGTCCCCGGGACTTCGATGCCGTACTTCTCGAAGAGGTCGGTGCGGTAGTAGTACATCTGCGGCGCCGCGTCGTACGGGACGGTCCAGGTCTTGCCGCCGAACGTCACCAGGTCCTGGATCGACTGCGGGAACTTCGTCTTGACCGTTTCCCCGGCGTACTCGCTCAAATCGATCAGATTGCCCTGGCTCGCGAACTCCGGGACCATCTGGTACTCGATGGTGGCCACGTCGGGCGCGTTGCCCGCCTTCACGGCGTTGGCGAGCTTGCTGTAGCCCTCGGTGCCGCTCGGTATCTCACTGAACTTGACCTTGATGTCCTTGTGCGTTCTGTTGAACGCCTCGACGGTCGACTTGGCGCCGAGTGTCCAGGTCCAGTAGTTCAAGGTGACCGGCTTGCCGTCGGACGCCGTGTCGGTCGAGTCGCCGCCCGAGCCGCAGGCGGTGGCCAGCAGACCCAGGGCGGCCACGGCGACGGTGGCGGTCATACGGAACGAACGTGAAGTGCGCGTCATTGCACGTCTCCTACGAGACCTCGTACGGGAAGAGGCGGTTCGCAGGACATCTTTTGCGCACACACGATCGACGTCAAGAGCGTTCGACCAAGACAATCAAAACGATCGCACAACGCTCATTCGGTGATCGATTCGCCACCGCAGGACTTGCGGACCCTCAACTCCGGGAGAAGGTCGAGGTGTTGACGGGGTCCGGGCCGCTGACCGTTTCGGAGTTCCGCGAGCCGCTGCAGCAGCAGTTTGGCGGCCAGCTCCCCCACCGAGCGAGTGGGCGGGGCGACCGCGGAGAGCGGCACGTCGGCAAGGCCGGCGACCCCGTCGTCGTACGCGACGATCGCCAGGTCTTCCGGCACCCGGATGCCACACGCCTGAAGTCGGGGCACGAGCACGATCGCGTCCTCGTCGCTGTGCACGAGCGCCGCGGTGACGCCCCGCTTCTTCACCGCCTCGACCAGGTAGTCGACACTGGCTTCGTAGTCCCCGTGCTCACGGACGGTCGGCGCCCCCGGGTCCACCTCGAGCCCCAGGGACCGGACGGCCATCTCGAAGCCCGTGGAGATCTGGGTGGCGTGCGGGCCCTCCTGGAGCACGGCGGTGATCCTGCGGTGGCCCAGCGTCGCGAAGTGATCGACCACCACGGCGGCGCCATGGGCGCGGTCGGTACACACCCGGTCCAGAACGGACGCCGGGTTGCCGGGCGGAGCCGAGCGTTCGACCAGGACCGCCGGCACACCCTGGTCCAGCAGCCACTTCTCCTGCCCCCTCTCGGGGACGCCGCCGAACCAGCTGGGCGCCACGAGCAGCCCCTCCGCGCCACCCGAGACAAGATGGCCGGCCTGTACGGCGTCCTCGCTGTCGACGTACCCGGACACGCCGAGGACGAGGCGGCCGCCCTGGGCCACCACGGCCTCGCGGGCGCCACGGATGATGTCGGCGAAGATGAGGGTCGTGGTCGGCACGATCATTCCGATCACCGCGCCCTCGGCGCTCTGCGGCCGTTCCTGCGCGGGGGCGGCCGAGTCTCCAGGCCACACCACCGCGCCGTGCAGCCGGTGCACCCGGCCCTGCGCGGCGAGCGCCTCGACGTCGCGCCTCAAGGTGACCGCGGAGACGCCGAGTTCGGCGGCCAGTTCGGAGACACGGAGGCTGCCCCGCTCCCGAACGAGTTCGAGCACCCGCTCGTGGCGCTGGTCGACGTGCAGTCGCATGGTTCCCCCTGGGGCAGGCGTGATCCCGTGGATCACCAACTCTACGCCCACAGTCGTATCGATCGTTTGCGATCGATACGATCACAGAGAGAGTCACCAAGGCCACTGCACTCAGTTCCCCCGCGGAACTGCACTGAGTGCCATATGCGCCACCCTGGTGCTACGTTCCCGTTCATGAGCTCCAGCAGTGCGAAGCCGCCCATGCGGGACGCCCTGGTCGCGGCAGCCTTCCAGCTCTTTCTGGAGCGGGGCTACGAGCAGACCACCGTCGACGACATCGTGGCGCTCGCGGGAGTGGGACGCCGTTCGTTCTTCCGGTACTTCCCCTCCAAGGAGGACGTGGTCTTCCCCGACCACGAACGGTGCCTGGCCGACATGACGGCCTTCCTGGCCGCGAGCGACGACGGGCACGAACCCGTGCAGCGGGTCTGCGACGCGGCCCGGCTGGTCCTTCGGATGTACGCCGAGAACCCGACGTTCTCCGTGCAGCGCTACCGGCTCACCAAGAAGGTGCCCGGTCTGCGCGCGTACGAGCTGTCCGTGGTGTGGCGCTACGAGCGCGCCCTCGCCGAGTACCTGCGCGGGCGCTTCGCCGGCCGGCGCGACGGGACCCTGCAGGCCGACGTGATCGCCGCCGCCGTGGTCGCGGCGCACAACAACGCGCTGCGCTCCTGGCTGCGCACCGACGGACAGGGCGACGCGAGCGACACGGTGGACCACGCACTGGGGTATGTGCAGTCCGCGTTCGGTGCGGCCCCCGTGCCTCCCGCCGTACCTCTCACCGGTGAGCAGCCCGAGGACGTGGTGGTGATCGTGTCGCGGCGCGGAGCACCCCTGTGGCGGGTGGTCCAGGAGATCGAGTCCGCACTCGGTCGCGACTGACCTCACGACCGACCCACACAGCCGGCCCGCTCCCCTCTCTGCGAAAAATCAGGGGTACGCAGTGCCTTTACGGGTGGCACTCAGTGCCATACGCTGAGGCTGTGCACGGTGGCACGGCGAACCGCGCATGTGCGTGCACGGTGACCCGCGCACGTGGGATTCCGGCCGAGTGCAGGGAGTTGACCAGCGTGTACCACCCCTCAGGAAACGTTGTTCGTCAGGCAGCCGGCTCCACGGCGGGCGTACTGGATCCCGTCGGCCCGGCGACGGAGACCGTCCTCTTCCAGCGTTGCAACTGGTGCGGCACTGCGATGTACCACCGGCTGCTGTGTCCGGTCTGCCAGGGCAGCGACCTGCGCACGGAGCGCAGCGAGGGCACGGGGACGGTCCGCCACGCCACGGTGGTCAACCGGAACACGCCCGGTGCGCGCAACGTGTCACTGGTCGAGATGGCCGAGGGCTTCGTCGTACGCGGCCGGGTCATGGGCCCGCCGATCGCCATCCACAGCGGCGACCGCGTGCGGCTGTCGACCGCCAAGGACCCGGTCCGGGGCGAGCCCGTGTTCCAGCTGATCGACGAGCCCTACCGCGCCTGGTCCTGACGGGGCGTCAACAATCCCTGACCGACTGGGAGTCGACTCCGCCTCACCGCTCCCACACCCCGGACACCAGGTCCCGTAGGCGCACCGGCCGCCCCGTCTCGAAGCACTGATTCGCGCCGAGCCCGACAGCCAGCGCGAGGGCGCCGTCGCGTTCGGTGGCCGTCGGATGGGAGGCGGCGCCGGTGTCCTGCGCCGCGCCGGGAGCGACGCGCCCGAAGAGGGCGTCGAGCATGCGCGGGTCTCCCCCGCCGTGGGCCTCGTGGGCGGTCACCAGCGGGACCTCTGACGGGGGCTGCCACAGCGGGCGCAGAGTGAGGCGCGCGCCGCCCGCGTGTTCCGCCGCGGTGTCCTCGTGCAGGGCGCCGCTGCTCGACCTGATCCGGGTCCGGGGTGTCTGCCAGCGGCTCTCCTCCACCTCGAGTTCCAGGCGTCCCGCGCTGCCGTTGAACATGACCCGGTAGCCCTCCCACGGGGAGTAGGCGGTGAGGTGGTACGTCATCGTCGCGCCCTGGGCGTAGCGGACGAGGACCGCCATGTCCTCCTCGATGGTGACGGGGCCGTCGAAGACGTTGCAGTCGCGGACGTAGCCATTGTCCTGCTCGGCGTCGAGGTAGAGGGCGCGCAGGGTGTCGTCGGCCGTGAGGTCGAGGGCGAAGGGGTCGGCGGCGGCAGGGTCGGCGCCGTGGGCGCGGTCGTAGTTCCGGCGCAGTCCGTGGCGTTCGCCCGCAGTGCGGCCGTAGAAGCCGAGACGTCCGTAGCCGAAGACGTCGCTCGGCTCGTCGGCGAGCCACCAGTTGACGAGGTCGAAGTGGTGGCTCGACTTGTGGATCATCAGGCCGCCGCTGTTGCGCTTCTCGCGGTGCCAGCGGCGGAAGTAGTCCGCTCCGTGGCGTACGTCGAGCAGCCACTCGAAGTGGATGGACAGGACCTCTCCGATCGCGCCCTCGGCGAGCAGCGAGCGGACCTTCTCGTGCACGGGGTTGAAGCGGTAGTTGAAGGCGACGGTCAGGGAGTTGCCGGTGTCGCGGACCGTGTCCAGGATGCGGGCGCAGCGGTCCGCGTCGACGGTCATCGGCTTCTCGGTGACGACGCGGCAGCCCGCCTGCAGGGCGGGGACGATGTAGCGGTCGTGTTCGGCGTCGACGGTGGTGACGACGACCTCGTCGATGTCCTCCTTGGCGAGCATGTCGGTGAAGTGCTCGGGATCCCACCGGGTGGCGGCGCGTTCGCCGGCCGCGGTCAGCACGCCGTTGTGGAAGTCCATACGGGTGGGGCTCGGATCGCACAGGGCGGCGACCCGGTGGTCGGGGCGTTCGGCGAGGGCCCGGGTAAACAGCTGGGCGCGGTGCCCGGTGCCGACGACGGCTGCGCGGTGGCGGGTGGCTCGGCTCATGGCAAGCGCTTTCCCCACCACCGCCCCCGCCAGTCCCCCGGGCTCCCGCTGGCTTGATCTCATCACTGAACACCGAGCACCCCTCCTCACAGACAACCCACAGACACCCCTTTCCGTCCTCTGTGACGCGCGAGGCTCCCGAGACCGACGGGGCGCCCACGCAAGGGGTTTTGAGGAGGGGACCATTGAGACGTGCCCGGCGAATATGTGTGACCGCCGTGGCGGTACTGGCGGCCCTGGCGGGATCGCCCGGACTGGCACAGGCCCAACAGCCCACCACGGGACGGCCGTTGAGCGCGACGGACGACAACGGGCTGCCGCCGGGCTGGCGGCTCGGTGGGGAGGGTGCGGAGCGCGAGCTGGTCTGGCGTACGCCGGAGCCCGTGCCCATGGGGGACGCCCGGGTCGAGTTCCGTACCGGGGACCGGTTGCTCGGGTTGCCGACGCCCTCGAAGGACGGCCGGACATTCCGGCTGGACCTCGGCGAGGCCTCCACGGCTCGGCTGACGGACCTTCAAGTGCTGGCCGCCGGGCGGCGGTTGGACGCGGCGGCGAGTGAGAGCAATCGGGACTCGCTTGCCCCCGCACAGCCTCCGGCCGCGCTTCCGCCCGGCGCTGTCGACCCCGGGAAACCGGGCTCGTACCGCACGGTCACCGGCGAGTACGACCTGGACCCGGTGAAACTCCCCGGGTTCGACGTCCCGGTGGAGATGCGCGCCGAAGTCGTGGCGCCGAAGGATGCCACCGGCAGTCGCCCGCTCGCACTGTTCCTGCACGGCCGCCATCCCACCTGCTACAAGCCCGGGGGGACCGAGGACGACTGGACCGGCGACTGGCCCTGCCAGGCCGACATGAAGGCGATCCCGAGCCACCAGGGCTATCTGCGCGACCAGCAACTCCTGGCCTCCCAGGGCTATGTGACGGTGTCGATCTCGGCGAACGGCATCAACAGCCAGGACTGGACGGCCGAGGACGGCGGCGCGCAGGCGCGCTCGTCGCTGGTGCGGCAGCACCTCGCCCGCTGGGCCGACTGGGCCTCCCACCCGGCGACCGCCCCGGGCGTCGTACGCAACGCACCGAAGGCGGACCTCTCCCGCGTCCTGCTCGTCGGCCACTCGCGCGGCGGCGAGGGCGTCAACCGGGCCGCCATGGACAGCCTCTACCCGCCGCCCGCGGCCCAGGACGGCTATCGCGGCCCGGTGCGCTGGAAGGTGCGGGGCACCGTGCTCATCGGACCGACCATCTTCGGCCAGAATCCGGTCGCCGACGTGCCGTCCGTGACGATCCTGCCGGGCTGCGACGGCGACGTGTCCGACCTCCAGGGCGAGGTGTACGTCGACGGGACGCGCGGGGTCAGCCGGGGTACCGCACTGCACAGCGCCGTCTACATGATCGGCGCCAATCACAACTACTTCAACAGCGAGTGGACACCGGGGCAGGCCGAGGCACCGTCCTGGGACGACTTCTGGGAGGACGAGGAGCAGCCGGACCCGGTGTGTTCGGCAGGCACCGCGACCCGGCTGACCGCCGACCAGCAGCACAAGGCGGGCGCCACCTACATCGCCGCCGCGGCCCGGCTGTTCGTCGGCGGGGACGATCGCGTACGTCCGCTGCTCGACGGCTCGGGCAGGCGGGCCCCCTCGGCCGATCCCGCCCGGGTGCTGACCCACGCGGTGGGTGCGCGCCGCGGCGCCGGCTTCCTGCCCGACGGCCAGATCGAGGTGACCGGCGCCAGGCTGTGTTCGGCGATCGACCCCGACCCGGCCGTCGCCTGTCTGGACCCCGAGACCGCCGGTTCCTCACCGCACTTCGCGTGGTGGGAGACGGGGCGGGAGTCCGGCCGCCGCGCGGTCGCGCTGAAGTGGTCGGCGCCGGGCACGGCGGCGCGTGTCACCCCCGCCGAGCCGCTCTCCCTCGCCGGTTCCAAGGACCTGGCGCTGCGGGTGTTCGTGCCGCCGAACACGACCGGCACGAAGCTCGACGTCGCCGTCACCGACGCCTCCGGACGCCGGGTCGAGCTCGGCCGGGTCGAGGTGGACGGGCTGCCCGGCAGTGACCGCACCGCCTCGTACTGGGCACGTGAGGTCCGCGTCCCGCTGACCGCGGCCACCCGGGCCGGGCTCGACCTGAAGCACGTCAAGTCCCTTGAGCTGACCCCGCGTTCGCGGTCGGGGCAGGCCTGGCTGATGGACGCCTGGGGCTGGGCCCCCGGTACCCCGGCGGTCAAGGTGGCTGCGCTGCCCCGCGTCGACGTCGGCCGGCTCACGGTCGAGGAGGGCGACTCGGGAACCCGCACGTACCACGTACCGGTCGACATCTCCGGGCACGGCAGCGGTCAGGTCCGCGTGTACGTCCTCGACCCGGACACCGGGCTGGGCACGGACAAGCTGGTGACGGTACGGCCGGGCAGCAACGCCATCGACGTACCGGTCGAGGTGAAGGGCGACACGCGCTTCTCCTACGACGTGCAGCACGACGTCCTCGTCAAGGCGGTGCGGAATGCCGTCGTCGGTGCGCACCGGGGCGGGGTCACCACGCAGAACGACGACCCCGAGCCGGTGATCACCCTGACGCCGGTCGCGGACCGGGTGACCGAAGGGGAGACGCTGGCCTGGCGGATGTCCCTGTCCGAGCCCGCCGACGTGGAGATCTGGCAGCCGGTCCGGGTGCTTCCGGTCACCGAGGGCGCCGAGTTGTCCACCAAGGACGTGGACCCGCAGTGGCTCCTGGACTACGCGGGTGACGTGCCCGACCCGGAGCGCCCGCTGTCCCAGGCGAACCTGTGGGTGTGGATGGGCATCCCGGCCGGCAGCACGGGCATCGACTTCGAGGTGCCGACCATCAAGGACCAGGTGGCCGAGCCGACCGAGTCGATGCGCCTGGCGCTGACCGACTACGACGCCGAGCCGCTGCCGGACCGTCCGGTGCTGACGGGCACGGTGCTGGACGCGCCGTAACGCGTTTCGCGGAAGGGGCACGGCCGATCAAGGTCCGTGCCCCTTCCGTCACAGGGTCACGCGGATGCCCACAGTCCCGTCCAGGCCCCGGCGCAGCCGGCTGCCGAGGAGGGTGAGGCGGCCGAGGACGCCGTACTTGCGGGCGAGGAGCTTGCGATAGTGGGCGGTGGTCTCCGCGTCGACGATCTCCGCGGTGGCCGGGATCTGGTCGCCCGTCGGGTTGCCCCGCAGGTCGCAGGGGCCGACGAGGACGTCACCGCGTGCCCGGATCCGCTTCACCTTCCAGGCGTCGGCGGCCGACCAGGCACCGAGCGTGTCGCCGTCACGCACCACCCAGACGGGGGTCGCGACCGGGGTGCCGTTCTTCCGATAGCTGGTGAGCAGCAGGTACTTCCCCGCACCGAGCCGGTCCAGCGCCTTCTCGTCCATACCGGGGAGTCTATGCAGCGTGGCACCCCCGTCGTACATCCGGCCGGTCTCACTTCAGCGCCGCCGCCATCCGCCGTACCCCCTCCGCGACGATCTCCGGCGTCGTCGCCAGATTCAGGCGTACGTGCCCCGCACCGCCGGTGCCGAACGGGATCCCCGAGTTGAGTGCCACCCGGCCGCGGCGCAGGAAGCGGTCCGCCGGATCGTCGCCGAGGCCGAGCGCGCGGCAGTCGAGCCAGGCGAAGTACGTGGCCTCGCCGGGGCGGTAGGTGATCGCGGGCAGGTGCTCGGCCAGCAGATCGGTGAGCAGACGCCTGTTGTCGTCGAGGCCGGACAGCAGGGCGTCCAGCCAGGCGGTGCCGTCGCGCAGGGCGGCGGTGTGGGCGATGACGCCGACGTGGCTCGGGCCGTGGCTCACCTCTTCGGGCAGCCGGGCCAGGTCGGCGGCGGCCGTGGGCCCGGCCACGGCGAGCGCGGCCTTGAGCCCGGCCAGGTTCCAGGCCTTGGAGGCCGACATCAGCGACAGGCCGTTCTCCGCACCCGGCACGCTCAGGTACGGCACGAAGTCCACGTCACCGACGACGAGCTGCGCGTGGATCTCGTCGGCGACGACGTGCACGCCGTACCGGTCGGCGAGGCCGGCGACGGCGGCCAGTTCGTCGGCGGTGTGCACGGTGCCGGTCGGGTTGTGCGGGCTGCACAGCAGGTAGGCGGCCCGCCGCCCCTGCGCGACGGCCCGCCGGAAGGCCTCCTCCAGGCGGTCGAGGTCGATGCGCAGGCCGGCGCCGAGCGGGGCTTCGACGACCTGCCGGTCCATGTGCTCCACGAAATGGAAGAACGGCGGATACACCGGCGTGTTCACGACGACGGGATCGCCGGGTCCGGTGACCAGTTTCAGCATCTCGACGACGCCCATCATCACGTCGGGCACGATCGCGGTCCGCTCCACCGCGAGCCCCTTCCAGCCCCATCGCTCGTCGGCGAAGTCGGCGAGTGCCTCGGCGAAGGCGGAGCCCGCGGGGTAGCCGGTGTCCCCGCGCGCGAGGGCGTCGGTGACCGCGCGGACGACGGGTTCGGCGAGGGGGACGTCCATCTCGGCGACCCACATCGGCAGGACGTCGTCGGGGTGGGTGCGCCATTTCATGCTCGTACGACATCGGAGCTGGTCGAGGGTGAGTGCGCGCAGGGGATTCGGTTCACCGGACGATGCGTGCGGGATCCTGGTCATGGGGCACAAGATAGGGGGCTGTGGTGTGACCTGGAATCGTGAGGACGGGGTACGGGGAGCGGGGCCCGCGTCCGCCGGCGGGACCATGGAAGTCGCGTGCGACGAATCGGGTTCGGACGGCGAGAACCTGCTCGCCGGGAACACCGATGTGTTCGCGCACGGGAGTGTGCGGCTGTCCGTGGAATCCGCCGCCGGGTGCGTACGGGAAATACGGGACCGGATTCGCTCGCCCGCGGTGGAGTACAAGGCGAACCAACTGCTGCGGGAGAAACACCGGGCGGTACTGGAATGGTTCCTCGCACCCGCGGGGCCGATCCACGGACACGCTCATGTGCTTCTCGTCGAGAAGGCGTTCTTCGTCGTGGACCGGACCGTCGACCTGCTGCTCGACGACCGCTCCGCGGCCCTCGCCCTGTTCCGCGCGGGACCACTGGTCTTCGGCCGCGAGCGGTGGCGGGAATTCCTCACGGCGAGCAACCAATTGCTGCGGGTGCGAGGCGGCGGGGAGCCGGATGAGTCCGCCGACGGATTCTTCCGGGCGGTGGACGCCCTGGGGCACACGGAATCCCCGGCGGAGGTGTCGGAAACCCTGGCTCGGCTCGCGGCCGCCCGTCCCGCCGCCGATGCCTATCGGGCGCGGATCGCGGCCGACGGGTTCTCGCTGATTCCGGTCCTCAATCCGCTGCTGTCAGCCGTCGTCATGACGGCCGCCCACTGGAGCGCGGGCAGTGAGAGTCCCGTGCAGTTGGTGCACGACCGGCAGAACATGCTGACCCCGGACCGGATCGACTGGATCACGGAGACGGCCCGGCGATCCGGTGCGCACTTCGGCGGGCTCCGGCTCGTGGAGGCCCGGCTCGATCCTCGTGTCATGCTCGCCGACCTGCTCGCCGGGATCGCCCGCAAGATCTCCTCCGACGAGCTGAACGGACACGGCGACGCGACACTGACCGCTCTGCTGCGCCCCTACGTCGGCGCGGCCTCCGTGTGGGGCGACGCGCGCAGCTGGGCGCGGCTCGGCGCGCCGACCGGGCCGGCCCAACGGAGTTGACGCACCCCTCGAAGACACGAGATCAGCGGCTGTCGTGAACGCGTCCGCCTCCGGCCACGTATGGGACGAGGGCGCTCAACGACCGGAGGGCCCCGCGGTGCACACCGCGCGTTCGGGTTCGGGAGCCATGCATGAGGCACGCACGACGACGGGTCGTCCGGCGAGTGACACGGCTGGCGGCCGTCGGCGGACTCCTCCTCGGGGGGACGATGGTCACGCGGGCCGTGGCGAGCGAAACCCCGGGAGACTCCGCCTTGACGCGTACATACGCCCAGGAGGCCGGGGACACGGGCGCAGGACTGGTGTCGCGGCTCGGGACCTCCCGTACGGCGGGCACCTGGATCGGCGCCGGCGGCAAGCCGGTGGTCGCGGTCACCGACGAGCGGGCGGCAGCCGACGTGCGGCGCGCGGGCGCCGAGGCGAAGGTCGTGGAGCACAGCATGAACGAGCTCAAGTCGGCGACGGCGACGCTGCGTTCGGCGCCCAGGGTGGCCGGCACGGCCTGGTCCCTGGACTACACGACCAACCAGGTGGTGGTCCAGGGCGACCGCACGGTCTCCTCGACCGACTGGTCCCGGATGACGCAGGTCGCGGACGGCATCGGCGGCTTCGTCCGCATGGAGCGCACCGAAGGCACCTTCCAGACGCGTCTCAACGGCGCACAGCCGATCCTGTCGACCGCCGGACGCTGTTCGGCGGGCTTCAACGTGACGAACGGCCAGAGCGACTTCATCCTCACGGCCGGGCACTGCGGGCCCACGGGTTCGGTCTGGTTCGCGGACACCGGAGGCAGCCGGCAGGTCGGCAAGACGATCACGCAGAACTTCCCGGGCAGCGACTTCTCCCTGGTGCAGTACGACAACGGACAGGCCGGTGACGGTGCGGGTGTCGTGTCCATCGGTGACGGCAGGGGCGTGCAGATCACCGGCGTGGGCGATCCGTCCGTGGGGCAGCGGGTGTTCCGCAGCGGCAGTACGAGCGGGCTGCGCGACGGTCAGGTGACGGCGGTCAACGCGACGGTGAACTATCCCGAGGGCACCGTCAGCGGCCTGATCGAGACGAACGTGTGCGCCGAGCCCGGGGACAGCGGCGGGCCGATGTTCTCCGAGGGGATCGCGCTCGGCGTGACGTCGGGCGGCAGCGGGGACTGCACCCAGGGCGGCACGACGTTCTTCCAGCCGGTGACCAAGGCGTTGTCCGAGCTCGGGGTGCAGTTGATCGTGGCGACCCCGGCGGCGGGGGCGTCTCCCTCGCCGACGCCGTCCGCGTCCTCGACGCAGAGCTCGGTCGCCCCCGGTGCGGCTACGCCGGGAGCGTCGGCGCCGGTGACGGGCGGGGCCGGGGCGCTGGGCACGACACTGCTGGCGCGGCTCACGGACACCCGAAACATCGGTCCCGGTCTGCTGGTCATCGGGGGCAGTCTGATCGCGCTGGTGGCGACGCGGTACATCCGCGCGGAACAGGATCGCAAGGCCTACCAGCGCTACTACTCGGCCACGTGGGGCTGAGGGGGCGCCCGTCGGATGCGGGGAAGTACGGAACGAGGAGAGGACGGGCTTCAGATGGCGGTCAGGCCGCGGCGGCCCACTCGAGGACGAGCCGCTGGTACTCCTCGCGCTGCTCGACGCTCAGTGTCCCGCCCGATCGGTGCCACAGGGCCCGGATCTCCTCGTTGACCTCGTCAGCCGATCGATCGGTAGCGGGTTCAACGGTGGTGGACATGGTGTGAAGCATACGGCTCCGGAAGTGAAGGGGCTGTGAGTAAGAACGAGAAACCGGACATAACGGACCGTGTTGCTGATCACGTCCATCCGCCGGGATCCGTGCTCCGGTTCACGCTTCGGCCGCACCCAGGACCAGCACCTGGATAGCCAACACAGCAGCTCCGCGGGCCCAGTCGTGGAAGTCGGACACCTTGGTCTCCAGGGCGACGGGCGGCGCCAGCGGATGCCGGTGGAGCCGGACGGTCTCCGCGACCGCCTTGCCCGCCACGTCCATCAGGCCGACGCCCTCTCCGGCGAGCAGGATCTTCTGGGGCATGGCGAAGTTGGCGATGTGGGCGACGAGCGTGCCGAGGGCGCGTGCCGCCTCGTCGATGACGCGGGCGGGCATCGACTCGTCGGCGGCGGCGAGTTCGAGGATCTCCTCGTACATCAGGTCACGGCCGGTGGCGGCCCGGACCTGGTAGCGGATGCTGGAGATGGTCAACAGGGAGACGGCGCTGCCACGTTCGCCGTCGGGAGTGAGCGGGCCGTTGGGGTTGATGATCCAGTGGCGGCCGAAGCCCCGGTCCTCCTCGGCGCAGGGCACCCGCTTGCCGCCCAGGACGAGGCCGTAGCCGATGCCGGCGCCGATGGTCAGGACCACGAAGCGGTCGAGGCCGCGGCCGGCGCCGAACCAGGTCTCGGCCTCGACGAGTGCGGCTACGTCGTTCTCGACGACCACCGGCAACCCCGTGCGCACCTCGACGAGTTCGGCCAGCGGGACGTCCCGCCAGCGCAGGAACGGGGACTCGCCGACCACGGCACGGTCCTGGACCAGGCCGCCGACCCCGATGCCGATGCCGGCGAGGCGCGGATGGTCGTGGGCGAGCTCGGCCGTCATCTCCGCGAGCAGGTCGGCGACTTCGGCGGGGTCGTGGGTGGTGAGCGGCCGGTCGTGGCGGGCGACGATCTCGCTTCTGAGGGTGGTGACGACGCCGTAGACCATGTCTTCGGTGATCTTGAAGCCGATGAAGGCGCGGGACTCGGCGACGACGTCCAGCGGCTGTGACGGGCGGCCCTGGCGCACTTCCGCCGGGGTGCCCGCCTCGGGGACCTCGATCAGCAGGCCCGACTCGATCAGCGGTTTGGTCAGCCTGGTGAGGCTGCCGGCGGAGAGGTTCAGCCGTCGGGCGATTTCGGTGCGCGACAGCGGGCCGTGGACGAGCACCTCGATCGCCACGGAGCGTTCACCCGGGCTCAGGGGAAGCCAGCTGGCGGCAACTGCGGTCATGAAGGTCAGTCTCCCCCACCACTTTTTTTCACAGTAAAAGCAACATGACCATTCTAGGACCCCGAACCCGTCCTGGAAAAGATGTTGTCACGACCCTTGACGCCTGGATTCTTTCGCCACAAAAGTAAGTGACCGAGGACGAGCCGCCGCGGACAAGGGAGTCTCCCGATGACCATCGCCTCCAGCAGCCCTCCGTCGCGTCTGCCGCTGGGCAGCGCAGAGGGTGGCCTGACCAAGTCGAGGACGGACCGGCGAGGGGCAGGTGAGAGCCGGGGCGACGGGCGTCTGGCCGCGGTGTTCATCGCGCCGGCCCTGCTGGGTTTCGTGGTCTTCCTGCTCTGGCCGACACTGCGGGGCATCTATCTGAGCTTCACCCGCTTCAACCTGCTCACCCCGGCCGAGTGGGTCGGCTTCGACAACTACGTCCGCATGGTCCACGACCCGATCTTCTGGAACTCCCTCAAGGTCACAGTCGTGTACGTGATCATCAACATCGGGGTGCAGACGGTCGCGGCGCTGGCGGTCGCCGTGCTGCTGCAGCGGCTGACGCAGTCGGCAGTGCTGCGCGGGGTCGTGCTCACGCCGTATCTGATGTCCAACGTCGTCGCCGGCATCGTCTGGCTCTGGATCCTGGACACCCAGCTCGGCATCGGCAACGAGATCATCGCAGGGCTCGGCTTCGACCGCATCCCGTTCCTGGCCGACGAGACCTGGGCGATCCCGACGATCGCCTTGATCAATGTGTGGCGGCACATCGGCTACACCGCGCTGCTGCTGTTCGCCGGTCTGCAGGCCATCCCGAACGACATGTACGAGGCGGCGAAGGTGGACGGCGCGAGCGAGTGGCGGATGTTCTGGCGGATCACGATGCCGCTGCTGCGTCCGGTCCTCGCGGTCGTACTGATCATGACGGTGATCGGTTCGTTCCAGGTGTTCGACACGGTCGCCGTGACCACCAGGGGCGGCCCGGCGGACGCCACCAACGTCCTGCAGTACTACATCTACGGCGCCGCCTTCGGCCGCTTCCAGTTCGGCTACGCCTCCGCGATGTCGGTCGCCCTGCTCGTCGTGCTCAGCGCGATCACCTTCGTCCAGTACCGGCTCACCCGAGCCGGTCAGACCGACCTCGGCTGAACGGGAGGAGTCGACATGGCTGCTGTAGCTGCCCCGACGACGCAGACCACCGACATACGGCCCGCCAGGCGCCGCCTCTCCCCCGGGCGGATCGTGGCCTGGGCGGTGATGGCCGCGATCGTGCTCGTCACCCTGTTGCCGTTCTACTGGATCCTGCGCACCGCGCTGTCCACCAACTCCGGACTCGCGGCGAGCCCAGGTGATCCCTTGCCGGTCGACATGACCGCGGGCGGTTTCGAGCGAGCGCTCGGTCTCCAGTCGACCAAGGAGGCGATCGCCCAGGGCGGTGCGGGCGGCGGGCTGAAGTTCTGGCGCTACCTGCTCAATTCGGTGGTCGTTTCGACCATCGTCACCGTCTGCCAGATCTTCTTCTCCGCCATGGCCGCGTACGCCTTCGCACGGCTGCGCTGGCGCGGCCGGGACAAGGTGTTCGCCCTGTTCCTCGCCGGTCTGATGGTGCCGACCATCTTCACCCTGCTGCCGAACTTCGTGCTCATCAAGGAACTCGGCCTGGTGGACTCCCTGTTGGGGATCGCCCTGCCGACGATGTTCATGACGCCGTTCGCGGTGTTCTTCCTCCGGCAGTTCTTCATGAACATCCCGAGGGAGGTCGAGGAGGCGGCGCTGCTCGACGGCGCCGGGAAGGTGCGGATCTTCTTCCGGGTGCTGCTGCCGATGGCGTCCACGCCGGTCCTGACCCTGGCGGTGCTGACGTACATCACGTCCTGGAACGACTACTTCTGGCCGCTGATGGTGTCCTACAGCGACACCTCGCGCGTGCTCACGGTGGCGCTGGCCATCTTCCGGGCGCAGACCCCGCAGACCGGCACCGACTGGTCGGGCCTGATGGCGGCGACGCTCATCGCGGCCCTGCCCATGCTCGTGCTCTTCGGGTTCTTCGCGCGCCGCATCGTCAGCACCATCAGCTTCACCGGCATCAAGTAAGGGGACGGACATGCGGATTCGTATGCGTACGGTCACCGCGCTGACCGGGGCGCTCGCGCTGTCCCTGGTGAGCGGCTGCGCCCAGGGCGGGGGTGCCGGGTCGTCGGCGAACACAGTGACGTACTGGCTGTGGGACGCCAACCAGCTGCCCGCCTACGAGGCGTGCGCGAAGGACTTCGCGCAGCAGAACCCCGGGCTGAAGGTGAAGATCACCCAGTTGGGCTGGGACGACTACTGGACCAAGCTCACCGCGAGCTTCATCGCCGGGACCGAGCCTGACGTGTTCACGGACCACATCCAGAAGTTCGGCCAGTTCGCCGATCTGAAGGTCCTCGAACCACTGGATGACCTGGGCATCGACGACGCGAACTACCAGCCGGGGCTCGGCGCCAACTGGATGGGCCAGGACGGCCACCGCTACGGCGCCCCCAAGGACTGGGACACCGTCGCCCTCTTCTACAACCGCAAGATGGCGAAGGACGCGGGCCTCACCGCCGAGCAGCTCAACAACCTGTCCTGGAACCCGAAGGACGGCGGCACCTTCGAGAAGGCGATCGCGCACCTCACGGTGGACAACAAGGGCAGGCGGGGCGACGAGCCGGGCTTCGACAAGAACAACGTCAAGGTGTACGGCCTCGCCACCAACGGCGGCGGGGACGGCGACGGCCAGACCCAGTGGAGCACCTTCACCGCCTCCGCCGGCTGGACCTACACGGACCAGAAGCGCTGGGGCACGAAGTACCAGTACGACAGCAAGACCTTCCAGTCGGTCATCAAGTGGTACTTCGGGATGGCGAACAAGGGCTACATGGTGCCCTTCACCGACTACAACTCCCAGTCCAACCAGGCCAACACCCAGGTGGCCGCGGGCAAGGCGGCCTCCGCCTTCGACGGGGCGTGGATGATCTCGTCGTACGCCGGCTTCAAGGGCATGGACATGGACACCGCCGTCACGCCCGCCGGCCCGACCGGCAAGCGCGCCACGATGATGAACGGCCTCGCCGACTCGATCACCAAGAACGCCGACAACAAGGCGGGCGCGAAGAAGTGGGTCGAGTACCTGGCCTCGAACGAGTGCCAGAAGACGGTGGGCAGTTACGGGATCGTCTTCCCGGCCACACCCGACGGCACGAAGGCCGCGGTGGCGGCGTACAAGAAGAAGGGCCTCGACGTCAGCGCGTTCACCGAACCGGTCGCCGACAAGAAGGACTTCACGACCTTCTCCTATCCGATCACCAACTACGCGGCCGACGTGTACGCGCTGATGCACCCGGCCATGCAGGACATCTTCGGCAACGGGAAGTCCGTGACCGGCCTCGACCAGACCAACAGCCAGATCAACCTGATCCTCGACCAGTGAAGCAACCAGTGAAGGGCACGCCATCCATGACGTTCTCCCTCGGCATCGTCGGCGCCGGACAGTTCTCGGGACAGTTCGCCAAGCTGTTCCTGGCCCACCCCGGCGTCAGCGACGTCTACGTCACCGACCTCCTGTCCGACCGGGCCGAGCTGCTCGCCGCCGCCGAGGACCTGACGGGCACCTTCCCGTCGTACGAGGCGATGCTGGAATCGAAGGCCGTCGACGCGGTCGCGATCTTCACCCAGCGCTGGACGCACGGACCGCTCGTCCTGCAGGGTCTCAATGCCGGCAAGCACGTGTACTCCGCCGTCCCCATGGCCATCGCCACGGAGGAGATCTCGGCGATCATCGACGCGGTCAAGGCGACCGGACTGACGTACATGATGGGCGAGACCAGCCAGTACAACCCGGCCACCGTGCACGCCCGCAACCAGATCGCGGAGGGCGCCTTCGGGCGGATCTTCTACGCCGAGGGCGACTACGTCCACGACATGGACCTCGGGTTCTACGAGGCGTACCAATACAGCGGCGGCGACAACTGGAAGGCGACCGCCAGCTATCCCCCGCTCCTCTACCCGACGCACTCGGTGGGCGGGGTGCTGGGTGCCTGGCAGACGCACGCGGTGAGCGTGTCGGCGATCGGGGTGACCGACGACCGCGGGGACGGCGTGTTCGACAAGGACGTCAGCCAGTTCGGCAACGACGTCTCCAACGCGACCGCGCTGTTCGAGGTGGCGGGCGGCGGCTCGTTCCGTACGAACGAGTTCCGACGGGTCGGCTATCCCTCACACATCCGGGAGTCGCGTTTCCGGTTCTTCGGGACGGAGGCGAGTATGGAGCAGCTCGCCACGGTGGCCTTCTGGCAGGACAAGAAGGGGGTGAAGGACATCAGCGAACTCCTCGAGCCCAAGCCCACGTTGTCTCCCGACGATCCCTCCCTCCAGCACATCGCGCCGGATCTGCGGGCCGCCTTCACCTCCGGGTCGGCGCCGGTGCACGACCGGTCGCGGCTGCCGCGGGAGTTCGACAACCTGCACAACGGGCACGAAGGCAGCCATCACTTCCTGGTGGACGACTTCGTGACCGCGGTCAACACGCGGACGCTGCCGTCCGTGAACGCGTGGGTCGCGGCCCGCTACACCCTGCCGGGCATCGTCGCGCACGAGTCCGCGCGGCAGGGCGGGGCGAGGCTGGAGATCCCGGACTTCGGGGACGCGCCCCAGTAGCGGGGCGCGCAAGCCGGGCACCTGCCTCAGGTGCCCGGCTTGCGGCCGTACACGTAGACGTCGTCGCCCTTCTTCAGCAGCGACCAGTACTTCTTGGCGGTGGCCTTGGTCATGTTGACGCAGCCGTGCGAGCCCGGCGGGTTCCACATGCTGAGACTGACCGAGTGGAAGGCCTGGCCGCCGTCGAAGAACTGGCTGTAGGGCATCGGCACGTTGTAGATGGTCGACACGTGGTCGATGTTCCGCCAGTAGATCTTCTTCAGGCCGGTGCGGGTCTCGTACCCGTTGCGGCCGGTGCGGACCGGGACGGGGCCGTACACGAGCGTCTTGCCGTCCTGGATCCAGCTCAGCTGGAGGGTCAGGTTCACGCAGGCGATACGGCCCTTGTTCACCGGGCACTTGCCGGCCTTGTTGGGGTTGTTCCCGACGGCCTTCTGCTTGTTCATCAAGTCCATGACGCCCCAGGTGACGGGGCCCGCGTACCCGGCGTTCGGGGTGATGCCGTGCTTGTTCTGGAAGGCCTGGATGGCCTTGCAGTCGGCGGCGGACTGCTTGCCGTCGACCGGCCGGCCGAGGAACTTCTCCACCTGCTTCTGGTACGGCCCGGTCTGCGTCGTGCAGCTCGCGGCCTGCGCCGGCGCGGTGCCGAGCGCGAGCGTGAGCGGTGCGACGAGTCCGGTGACGCCCAGTACGACGGCTGCCCGTCTGCGTATGTCCCCCATGGCCTGTCCCTTTCACCCGGTCCTGTGATCCCTGCCAGCTAGACCGGTGCCCGCTCCCCTTCGTTGTACTGCTGGACGCGCTGCGACAAAACGGTGACAAAAACCCAGGGCCTCCGCGTCTGCTCGGCGCCCTTCACCTCGCCGCCGGTTGCCTGACGGCCGACACGGTCTGCTGGGCGGGGAGTTCACGGCGGGTGCGGACCGGGGAGAGGAAGACCGGCAGGAACGCGACGCTCAGCAGGACTCCGCCCACCCACAGCGTGGCGCGCACCCCGGCCAGTTCACCGACGAGGCCGGACAGGGCGCCGCCGATGGCGAGCGCTCCGGTGAGCACGCAGCGGAACGTGGCGTTCATACGGCCGAGGAGGTCGTCCGAGGTCATCCGCTGGCGCAGGCTCACACCGAGGACGTTGTCCGTGCCCGTCTTGAACAGGGCCAGCATCCAGCCCGCGCCCGCGAGCCACAGCCAGGGTCCGCGGTCGATCAGCGGAACCAGCAGTCCGGCGGGTGCGAGGACGGCTCCGGCCAGTCCGAGCGTACGGCCGTACCCGAGGCGCCCGGCGAGGGACCGGGCGCAGCGGGCGCCGACCAGGAGGCCGAGCCCGCCGGCCGCCCAGAACAGGCCCAACGCACCGGCGGGCAGCCGCAGTTCACGCACGAACAGGACCGGGAGCATGGTGTTGATGGTCTGCATGCCCAGGTTGGTGAGGGTGGCGGTGAGGGCGAGGGCGCGCAGCTCCGGGTTGCCGAAGACGTGCCGCAGGCCTTCGACGATCTGGGCGCGCAGTCCGGTGTCGTGTGCCGGGGCGGGAAGTGCCTCCTTGCGGCGGACGAAGGTGAGTTGGAGCGCGGAGGCGAGATAGGTCGCCGCCGCGCAGAGCACGGCGACGGGTGCGCCGAGGAGTTGGACGAGGGCGCCGCCCGCGCTGCGTCCGCCGATGTTGCCGACCGCCTGCAGGCTGACCATGGCGGCGTTGGCGGGCACGAGGGCCTCACGGCCCACGAGCGCGGGCAGGACGCTCTGCGAGCCGACGTCGAAGAAGACGGTCGCGCAGCCGTTCAGCAGGACGACCGCGTAGAGCTGGCCGAGGGTGAGTGTGTCCGCCCACCAGGCGAGCGGGACGGAGGCGAACAGCACCGCCCGGGCCAGGTCCGCCGCGATGAGCACCCCGCGGTGTCGCATCCGGTCCACCCACGCCCCGGCGGGCAGCCCGATGAGCAGGAACGCCAGGGTGCTGAGCGTGGCCAGGGCGCCGACCTGGCCGGGGTCGGCGTCCAGGGCCACGACGGCGATCAGGGGTACGGCGACGTAGCTGACGTTCGTGCCGAGCTGGCTGAGCGTGCTCGCGGCGAACAGGATGCGGAAGTCGGCGGTACGCCAAGGGGATTCGGTCGGCACACGAGAACGCTGCCCGAGAGATCCTCACAGGACAAGTGAAAAGATCTCCAGCGATCCTTAAGTGTCGCTACCGTGTCGGACCGCTGCGTGGAATCCGTTGTTGACCGCGGTGAGGCCGCCGTCGACGACCACTGTCGTGCCGGTGATCCAGGCCGCGTCGCGGGAGGCGAGGAAGGCGACGGCGGCCGCGATGTCCTCGGGTTCGCCGACCCGGCCGAGCGGATACAGCTTGCGCATCTCGGCGAGTTCGTCGTCGCGTCCCTCCCAGGCGCTGGTGCGGACGGTGCCGGGCACGACCAGGTTGACGCGCACTCCGCGGGCGGCCGCGTGTCCGGCCACGGTGCGGGTCAGGGAGCCGAGACCGGCCTTGGCGGCGCTGTAGGCGTGGTTGCCGAAGTCCTGGAGGCCGTTGACGGAGCCGATGTTGACGACCGCGCCCCGTCCGGAGGCGGCCAGGTGCGGGAGGGCGGCGCGGCAGCAGCGGTACGGGCCGGTCAGGGTGATGTCCAGGTCGCGTGCCCACGTCTCGTCGGGTTCGTCCTCGAAGAGCGGGGCGGCGGGGGTGCAGCTGGCGGCGCTGTTGACCAGGACGTCGAGCGAGCCGAACGCGTCGACGGCGTGGGCGACGGCCCCCTCGACGGATGTCCGGTCCGCCACGTCGCACTCCAACGCCTCCGCCGTCAGCCCCTGTTCGCGCAGCTCCGCCGCGGTCTTCTCGGCCACCGGGCCGTCCCTGTCGGTCAGCAGCACCCTCGCCCCTTCCTCGGCGAGCCTGCGGGCGATGGCCGCGCCGATACCGCGAGCCGCTCCGGTGACGAGAACTCCGTACCCCTCAAAGCGCTTTGTGTGCGTCATGGGCTCGAAGGTAGTCCCGGAAAGATCAACCGGGCAGATAGCGTGCGCCCATGTCCGCGTTCATACAGCAACTCCCCGCGCTCATCGGCGTCGTCATCGGCGCGCTCGGTTCCTATCTCGCGGTCGTCCGGGGCGACCGCGTCCGGTTCCAGGGCGAGCAGGCGGTGCGCTGGGAGGAGCGGAAACTCGCGGTGTACACCGAGTACGCGCGGGCGGTGAAGAGGTCCGTCACGCTGACCTACCGGCTCGCCGCACACTTCGGCAACGATCCGAACCCGCATTCCCTGTCTCCGGAGGAGGCCGCGCCGCTGCTGGCCGAGGCCGATGTCGCGCGGGACCCGGCCGGGGAGGCGCTGATCCTGCTGGGCAGCACGGATGTGGTGGAGCGGGCCCGGGCATGGGTCGTCGTGGTCGTGGAGATGGAGAGGTTCCTGCGCGAGGGGACGCGGGATCCGGCGGCGTGGCAGGCCCTGCTGGAGCGGCAGCGCGCCGGACGCGAGGGCTACTACGCCGCCGTACGGGACGATCTGGCGCTGCCGCCCGGCCACTCGGCGCGCTGGCCGCTGCCGGTGAACGGCACAGGGCCTGAGCCTCAGCGGTAGCCCGTCGTGTCCGCCGGCTTGCCCGCGTCCTGGACCTCGACGAGGTAGCGCCAGGCGTCCGGGCGGCTGCCGTCGAGGTCCGTGAAGCCGTACGTCCTGGCGAGTGCGCCGCTGGAGAGGGACTCGCCGTTCCAGCGGGCCACGTCGGGGTCGGAGGCGAGCGCGGCGACGGCGCGGCCCACGTAGCGGGGTGTCTCCGAGATGGCGAAGTGCGGGACGCGGTTGAGGGCGTCGCGCCAGTTCTCCTCGCGCACCCCGAAGTTGTCCAGCATCATCTCCGAACGCAGCCAGCCGGGGGTCAGGGCGACGGCCGTGGCTCCGCGTGGTCCGAGTTCATGGCCGAGGGCGAAGGCCATGCGCAGGACGGACGCCTTGGCGAGGTCGTAGAAGAAGGAGTTGCGGTAGGTGTCGCGGTTGTAGTCCGCGGTGCCGTCGGTCATCTCGACCACCAGTCCGCCGGGGTTTCGCAGGAGCAGCGGCAGGGCGTGGTGGTTGGTGATGGCGTGCGTCTCGACCGCGAGCCTGAGCAGCCTGAGCCCGTTGTCGAGGTCGTGCTCCCAAATGGGGCTGTCCCACTCGAAGAGCTTCTCGCCGCCCCAGATGTCGTTGACGAGGACGTCGAGGCGGCCCTGGTCGGCGGCGATGCGGTCGACGAGCGTGCGGACCTGCGCCGGGTCCAGATGGTCGGTGGGTACGGCGACGCCGTGGCCGCCGGCCCCGGTGACCAGGTCGGCGGTGTCCTCGATGGTCTCCGGGCGGTCGTACTCCGAGCGCCGCTCCCGGGTGCTGCGCCCGGTGACGTACACGGTGGCACCGGCCGCCCCGAGCTCCACGGCGATGCCGCGTCCGGCTCCCCTGGTGGCTCCGGCTACCAGTGCGACCTTGCCCTGCAGCGGCTGTGACATGTCCGACCTCCCGTGTGCCCGATGTCGTATCGAGCATGACCGGAAAGCCGGACAACCTCTGTCACCTTTTCTTTCGGATCACCCGGCCGCGCGCAGTTTCTCGTCCAGAGCGTCGAGATCCGCCAGGAACCAGATGTGGCCGCCCTGGCTCGTCTCGTGGACGAAGTCACGCAGAGCCGTGCTCCCGGCCACGTGGTGGGAGACGTCCCCGACGACGGCGAGCCGTACCCGGTAGTTCACGAACTTCTGCATGATCGCGCCCGCGATCCCCGACCGCAGCCGGAAGAACTCCTCGCCGACCCGTTCCGCGGGGACTGCGACGACCTGCGCGTCCCGCCCCATCGCGTCGCCGATCAGATCGAGCGCCGCGCCCTCGCCGTCGAGTTGCGGCCCGTCGGAAGCGCAGCGCAGCACGCCCACGCCATGGAGGTTCACGAGTTCGTCGGAGGTCATGGCAGGTGGCGTATCGCCGGTCGATCAGTGCCCGCGGGCGATCCACTCCTGAAGGTGCGGGGCCTCGGCGCCGATGGTGGTGGGGTCGCCGTGGCCGGTGAGGACCTTCGTCTCGGGTGGGAGCGCGAGCAGGCGGTCGCGGATCGAGTCGATGATCGTCGGGAAGTGGGAGTAGGAGCGGCCGGTGGCGCCGGGACCGCCCTGGAAGAGGGTGTCGCCGGTGAACACGGTCGCCAGACCCGGGTCGTAGAGGCAGACCGCACCGGGCGCGTGACCGGGGGTGTGCAGCACCCTCAGATCGACTCCGGCAGCCTCGATCACCTGGCCGTCGAGGAGGTGCGCGTCGGGGTCGCGGTCGGGGTGGGTCTGCTTCCACAGCGGCAGGTCGTCGGGGTGCAGCCAGATCGTGGCGCCGGTGCGGTCGGCGAGGGCCGGGGCGGCGTCGATGTGGTCGTTGTGGGCGTGGGTGCACACGATCGCGGTCAGCCGACGGTCGCCGACGGCCTCGGCGATGGCGTCGGCGTCGTGGGCGGCGTCGATGACGACGACCTCGTGGTCGTCACCGACGATCCACACGTTGTTGTCGACGTCCCAGGTGCCGCCGTCGAGGCTGAACTGCCCGGAGGTGACGAGGCGTTCGATGCGCGCGGTCATCAGAGCACCACCACCGAGCGCAGGACGTCGCCGTGGTGCATGCGCTCGAACGCCTTCTCCACCTCGTCGAGTTGGATGGTCTCGGTCACGAACGCCTCCAGGTCCAGGCGGCCTTGCAGATGCAGGTCGATCAGCATCGGGAAGTCACGGCTCGGCAGGCAGTCGCCGTACCAGGAGGACTTCAGCGAACCGCCGCGCCCGAACACGTCCAGGAGCGGGAGTTCCAGCTTCATCTCCGGGGTGGGCACACCGACCAGGACGACCGTGCCGGCCAGGTCGCGGGCGTAGAAGGCCTGCTTGTACGTCTCGGGGTGGCCGACCGCCTCGATGACCACGTCGGCGCCGAAGCCGCCGGTCAGCTCGCGGATCGCCTCGACCGGGTCGGTCTCGCGCGAGTTGACGGTGTGGGTGGCGCCCATCTCGCGCGCCTTGGTCAGCTTGTGCTCGTCGATGTCCACGGCGATGATCTTCGCGGCGCCGGCCAGGCTGGCCCCGGCGACGGCCGCGTCGCCGACCCCGCCGCAGCCGATCACCGCCACGGTGTCACCCCGGCCGACCTGGCCGGTGTTGATCGCCGCGCCGATGCCGGCCATCACTCCGCAGCCGAGGAGCCCGGCCACCGCGGCGGAGACCGACGGGTCGACCTTGGTGCACTGCCCGGCCGCGACCAGCGTCTTCTCCGCGAACGCGCCGATGCCCAGCGCCGGGGAGAGCTCCTGCCCGGTCGAGGCGAGCGTCATCCTCTGCGTCGCGTTGTGGGTGTCGAAGCAGTACCAGGGCCGCCCGCGCAGACAGGCCCGACACTTCCCGCACACCGCCCGCCAGTTGAGAATCACGAAGTCGCCGGGCGCCACGTCGGTCACGCCCTCGCCGACCGACTCCACCACGCCCGCGGCCTCGTGGCCGAGCAGGAAGGGGAACTCGTCATTGATGCCGCCCTGCTTGTAGTGCAGGTCGGTGTGGCAGACGCCGCAGGCCTGGATCTGCACCACGGCCTCGCCCGGTCCCGGGTCCGGGACGACGATCGTCTCGATCCGCACCGGCTCGTCCTTCCCCGGTGCGATCACCCCGCGTACCTCCTGCGCCATGGTCCTGACCCCTTCGTTCGACCGGTGTACGTCCTTCCGACCCTACGGGTAACTGATCAGTAACGGCATGGATCGTCGGTCACGGCCGTGCCCGCGGGAAGCCCACGGCCGTGGCCCCGGCAAGCCCACGCCCGTCACCGCAGGAAGTCCCGGACGGCCCCCGCGACGGCCTCCTCGTCCAGGCCGCTCCGGCCGTCCTGGCCGCCCCGGCCGTCCAGGGACAGCAACCGGTGTGGCACATGGACCAGCGTCTCGGCGACATGGCGGGCCGAGGTGCCGGGCAGCCCTGGTCCGACGAGCACCACGTCCGCGTGGTCGGCGGCGAGTACGGCCGTCCGCAGGCCGACCTCGTCGAAGGGCCGCAGGGTGCGGGCGTAGAGCACGGCCAGGTCCAGTCCGGCCGTGGCACGGAGCACCGGATCGAGCGTGGCGCCCACCGCGAGGACCACGCCGGCGAGCCCTTCCCGGACCAGCTCGAAGCCTTCGGTCGCGGCGCGCGGTTCGGCGTTGGACTCGGCGGAGACATGGACGTAGGCCCGCTCCCCGCGCCGGACGGCGCCCAGGATCGCCTGCCGCACCTCGACGGGGTGTCCGGGCACGTGAAGGGTCCAGTTCGGGTCGGCGGCGAACCGGGTCAGTTCCTCCACGGTTCCGTAGCCGACGACGACGCTGCCATCACCGGTCGGGGACGGGGGAACGGTTTCGGCGACGGCGAGCAGCATGTCGGACTGCATGGGAGCGACCTCCTGCGGGTGAGTTCCGTGAGCACGGCAAGAATTCGACAAGAATTCCGTGGACGCTCATTCATATAGATCTGGATTCCCTTCCAGCAAGCTTGCAAAGCCGGGCACTTTAACCTTTAACAAGCTCACAGAAATGTGGCTATCTCTTTGCCCCGTCCAGGTCCGCGCCTGGTTCGTGATCACGCATCTCGCGCGTAGGTTGACGCTCGTCTTTCCCTGCACACAAAGCGGAAGGGGACACCGTCATGACGGAGAGGGAAACGCCTCAGGAGGCGCGTCCGCAGGTCCATCTCATCGCGGGGCCGACCGGCGTCGGAAAGAGCGCGGCGGCCACCGAGCTGGCCCGCGCGAGCGGGGCACCGATCGTCGTCGCGGACCGCTTGCAGTGCTTCACCGACCTGGCCACGACAAGCGCCCGGGCGGGCGCAGACGAGCCGGGCGTGTGCAGGCACTGGCTCGGGGACCGGACCTTCGCGGACGGCGACCTGTCCGCGGTCGAGGCGACGAATGCCCTGGTCGAGCTGGTGGACCGGCTCGGTGCGGAGCATCCGTCGGTGATCATCGAAGGGGGGTCGATCTCGCTCCTGCGGGAGCTGTCCGCCCGCCGGGCCGAGCTGCCCTGGCGGCTGACGGTCAGCGTCCTCCCGCTTCCCGACCACGACTCGTACGTCGCCGCCCTCACCCGCCGGGCGTTCACGATGCTCGCTCCGGCCGCCCCCGGCCGGAGCCTCCTCGATGAGCTGGCCGCACTCTGGCACGATCCCCGGCAGCGGCGGCTCGCGGCCTCCGTCAACGGTTTTGAGGCCGTGCTCGAATGTTGCGCCAAGTATTCACTTGATGTGGAGAAGGTCGCCGACGGGGAACTGTCCGAAAACGTCCTGACCCGAATGGCCGCGCTGATCGCGGAACGGCACGCGGAGCACGGACTTCTGCAGCACCGGATCTTCGGCGACATCTTCGGGGACCGGATTTCGGGACCTGAATTCGGCCACGGTTCGTGGGGGCGGGCGGCATGAAGGGAATATCCGATCTCCTTTCCCTGCCCGACGCCCGTGCCGAGCGTATGACGGGCGCGGCGGACGACTTCGGTCACATCGTCGGCTCCCGGCCCCTGGGCGTCCTCGCGGCGCACTCCGCCGACGCGATCCGGGAACTGGTGGCCTTCGCCGGTCCGCGCGGACTCCCGGTCTCCGCGCGCGGCGGCGGACACGCGCTGTACGGCCAGGGGCAGGCGCACGGCGGATACGTCGTCGACACGGGTCGGCTGAACGAGGTGCGCTGTGAGCCGGGCGACCGGACGCTGAGCGCCGGGGCGGGCGCGACGTGGAGCGATGTCGTGGGGACCGCCCTGGCCGAGGGGCTCGCGCCGCCGGTGATCCCCGACCATCTCGGCACCAGCCTCGGCGGGGTGCTGAGCACCGGAGGCTTCGGCGCGACCAGTCACCGGCACGGCCTGGTCGCGGACTGGGTACGGGAGTTGGACGTCGTCACGGGTGCCGGCGAGCTGCTGACCTGCTCGCGGCAGCGGCATCCCGACCTGTTCGACGCCGTTCTCGCCGGTCTCGGCCAGTGCGCGCTGATCGTCCGGGCCACCCTCCAGCTGCTCCCCGCCCCCGCACACGTCCGGCGCTTCCGCCTGTACCACGCCGCGCCGGAGAGCTACCTCACCGACCAGCGGCGGCTCTGCCGTGACGGCCGTTTCAGCCACGTCTGCGGACAGGTCCGGCCCTCGGTCGGCGGCACCTGGACCTGCATGATCGAGGCGGTCGCCCCGCACACACCCGAACTGCCCGTCGACGACGACCTGTTGATCGGGAACCTGGGCCACGACCGCGACACCGTGGAGATCGAGGATCTCTCCTACGAGGAGTACCTGCACCGTCCGGACCGCGACGAGCGCCTCCTGCGCGCCACGGGCGAGTGGCAGCGCCCGCACCCGTGGCTGTCGCTGCTGCTCCCGGAGGACGCCGCCGCCTCCTTCGTGCCGGCCGTGCTGGCCGACCCGGACCAACAGGGGCTGCGCACCTGCGGTGTGGTCCAGCTCCGCCCGCTGACGGGCCGTACGCTCCGGGCCCCGCTGCTGCGCAGGCCCCCGGACGAGCGCCTGTGCCTGCTCACCCTGATGCGGACGGCCCCGCCCACGGACCCGGCCGCAGTACGGCGGCTGGTCTCCGCCAACCGCACGGTCTACGAACGGGCCAGGGCCGTCGGCGGAGTCCTGCACCCGGTCAGCGCGCTCCCGATGACCCCGTCGGACTGGCACGGCCACTTCGGCCCGGCCTGGCAGGATCTCGCCCACGCCAAGGACCGCCACGACCCGTACCGGATCCTCACCCGGGGGTACGGACTGTGGCCGTAAACGCCGTGACCACCGTGACCGTGTTCTGCGGCGCCTCCCCGGGCCGTCGCCCCGACCATCTGCGGAACGCCGAGGAGCTCGGCCGCGCGCTCGCGGAGGCCGGCCTGGGAGTGGTCTACGGCGGCGCCCGCACCGGGCTCATGGGCGCGCTCGCGGACGCGGCCCTGGGCGCCGGAGGGACGGTGACCGGCGTGGTGCCGCGCCGCATGCTGCCGTACGAGCTCACGCACACCGGGCTGACCCGGCTGGACGTGGTCGGGGACCTGCATCAACGCAAGGCCCGGATGGGCGAGTTGGGCGACGCGTTCGTGGCGCTGCCGGGCGGGCTGGGCACCGTGGAGGAGCTGATCGAGGTGCTGTCGTGGGCGCAGTTGCGGATCCATGACAAGCCGTGTCTGCTGCTGGATCCGTCCGGTTTCTACGAGCCGCTGCTGTCCTTCCTGGAGCACGCGCAGGACGAGGGGTTCCTGCATCCCGGCGACTTGGAGCGGATCGTGGTGTGCCGCTCGGCCCGGGATGTGGTCGACCGTCTGGCGGCTCCCGTGAAGACCAGCACGGTCCCGGTGCCGCTCCCCCGGGCCCGGACCGCGTTCCTGTTCTCCGCGGCCGGTTCGCAGCAGCCGGGCATGGGCCGTGAACTCCACGCCGCGTTCCCGGTGTTCGCGGCGGCTCTCGACGAGGCCTGCGCACTCCTCGACCCGTACCTCGAACTGCCGCTCCGGGACGTGATGTTCGCACCTGCCGGCACGTCCACCTCCGCGCTCCTCGACCGCATCGCGTTCGGTGCTCCGGCGATCTTCGCTCTGCAGGTCGCGCAGTACCGGCTCCTGGAGAGCCAGGGGCTCGAACCGGACGTGCTGTTCGGGTACTCGGCCGGACACCTGGCCGCCGCCCACGCGGCGGGCGTCTTCTCGCTGCCGGACGCCTGCCGTGCGATGGGCACGCTGTCGCGGCTGATGGCCGGGCTGCCGGAGGGTGGCCGGATGGCGGCCGTCGAGGCGTCCCCGGGCGAACTGCGCCTGGGGCGGGGCGTGGTGGTCGCCGCGGTCAACGGACCGCGGTCCGTGGTCGTGTCGGGCGACGCCGAGGCGGTGGCCGAGGTGTGCGAGGAGTGGGCGACGCGCGGGCGCCGCACGCAGGTGCTGCGCGCCGACGTCGCGCCGCACTCCCCACGCTTCGACCCCCTGCTGGACGAGTACCGCCGCACCCTGCTCACCATGGACCTGCGCGCTCCGCGCCGCCCGTTGCTCTCCGACACCGCCGCCGAGCCGGTCACGGCGGAGCAGGCCACCGCACCCGACTTCTGGGTGCGCACGGTCCGCGAACCCGTCCGTTTCGCGGACGCGGTCGGCCGTATGCACCACGACGGCGTGACCGCCTACGTGGAACTGGGGCCGGGCGAGGTGCTGGCGGGCATGCTCGGCGCCTGCCTGCCCCCGGGCGGTGCCCGGCCGCTCGTGCTGTCCGTCGCCCGTAACTGGCAGGCACCGCGGGAGGACGCCGACGTAGCCTGAACGCGCCGCACCCGCAGGCCCGAAGGAGCGCCGTGAGCATCACCAAGTCGGAAACCGGTCCGCCCGCGTGGCGGCTGCTCCTCGGATACGTACGGCCGCACCGGTGGGCCCTGCTGGCGGGCGCCCTCCTCTCGCTCGTCACCGGGGCCACCGGGCTGCTGCTGCCGCTGGTGGCACGGGAGTTGATCGACGATCTCTCGCACGACCGCACCATCACCGGTGCGCTGGTGCTCATGTCGGGGCTGGTGGTCGCCAACGCGGCGGTGGGCGCGCTGGGTTCGTACGTGCTGCGGCGCACCGCGGAGTCGGTGGTGCTCGGTGCGCGGCGGGCCCTGTCGTCGTATCTGCTGCGGCTGCGTATCACGGCCGTGGACCGCAGCGAGCCGGGCGATCTGATGGCCCGCATCACCTCGGACACCACCCTGCTGCGCGAGGTGACCACCGACTCGCTCGTAGGCCTCGGCACCGGCGGCCTCACACTGGTCGCGACGGTGGCCATGATGGGTCTGGTCGATCCGGTGCTGCTGGGCGTCACGCTGGCGGTGATCCTGGCCGCGGGCACGATCCTCGGCGTGATCGTGCCCCGCATCAACCGGGCCAGCCGGCAGGCGCAGGACGCGGTCGGCGTGATGGGTGCCTCGCTGGAGCGGATCCTCGGCGCGCTGCGCACGGTGAAGGCGTCCGGCGCCGAGCACCGGGAGGAGCGCACGCTGCACGCGGCCGCCGAGGAGTCGTGGCGGCAGAGCGTGCGGGCCGCCAAGTGGTCGGCGGCGGCGGGCAACACGGCGGGGCTGGCGATGCAGATCGCGTTCATCACGGTGCTCGCGGTGGGCGGGGCACGGGTCGCGACCGATGCCATCGACGTGGGCACGCTGGTCGCGTTCCTGCTGTACGTCTTCTACCTCATGTCGCCGATCCAGCAGGTCGTGGGCGCGATCACCCAGTACCAGACGGGTGCCGCGGCCCTCGCCCGTATCCAGGAGGCGCTGAGCCTGCCCGCCGAACCGGCCTCCCTGCCCTCGCCGTTGCCCGCCCCCTCGGCGGAACCCGCCGCCCTGGCCTTCGACGACGTGCGCTTCCGGTACGCCGACGATCTGCCGTACGTCCACCACGGGGTGACGTTCGCCGTACCCGCCCAGGGCATGACGGCGTTCGTCGGCCCGTCCGGCGCGGGCAAGACCACCGTCTTCTCGCTCATCGAGCGGTTCTACGACCCCGAGTCCGGGACCGTCACGCTGGACGGCCGGGACCTCGCGGACTGGGAGCTGTCCCAGCTCCGTTCCGCGATCGGCTATGTGGAGCAGGACGCGCCCGTCCTGTCGGGTTCGCTGCGGGACAACCTGCTGCTGGGCAACCCGGACGCGGACGACGACGCCCTCACGCGTGTGCTGAAGACGACCCGGCTCGACGGCATGATCGCCCGCCTGCCCAAGGGCCTGGACACGCTGGTGGGGCACCGCGGTACCAGGCTGTCGGGCGGCGAACGCCAGCGCGTGGCCATCGCCCGTGCCCTGTTGCGCCGTCCCCGCCTGCTGCTCCTGGACGAGGCCACCTCGCAGCTGGACGCGGTGAACGAGGCGGCGCTGCGCGACACCGTGGCCGACGTCTCCCGTACGACCACGGTTCTGGTCGTCGCGCACCGGCTGTCCACGGTGACGATGGCCGACCGGATCGTCGTGATGGACGCGGGCCGGGTCCGCGCGGTGGGAACCCATCGCGAACTGGTGGCCGCCGATCCGCTGTACGCGGAGCTGGCGGCGACGCAGTTCCTCGCGACGGCCGGCTAGTTCTCCAGTCGGCGCAGCCGTGCGGCGTCGGACGTACGGGGGCAGGTCCCGCATGCCTCGGCCGGACGGATCGCGTAGAACATGCAGCATCCGGTGCGGGTCCGGGTCGCGTGCCGTCGGCCGTCCTCCCCCACCAGGTACCGGAAGCCGGCGCCGTCCGGGTACGGGGGCACACCGATCGGGAGCACTTCGGTGGCGGCGCGGACGGCCGCGCCCTCCTGGCCGAGCATCCGGCCGAGATACCAGATGCCGGAGACGAGATCGTCCGCGACCATGCCCCACAGGGCCCGCGCCCGGCGTCGTGCGACGGGACCGATCACGGCCAGCAGCGGGCGCATGTGGTCGGCGACCGCCATGCGCAACTGTGCCCTCAGCAGCTCCTCCTGAGGGAGCATCAGCACTCCGGGAAGGCCGGCGACGGGATCGCCGGCCAGACAGGCGAGCTCGGTGCCGGGTGTGAGCGCGTACGCACCTGTGGCGAGATCGAGCCGAAGGTCCTCGGGACGGATCCGGGGCACCCGCCGTTCCAGGTACCAGGCACCGCCCATCAGTACGCCGACGGTCCAGGCGTAGTCGTGCAGGGCGCGCGAGGCTGCGACGTCCCGGCGGACGCGCACACCGTAGCGATTGTGAATTCGGGTCGCCTCGGCGTCGACGAAGGCATCGAGCAGGTCCTGGTCCGCCATCAGATCGGCGGCTGTCACGCCCGCTTGAACCGTCCCGTCCACCACGCGCACGGTCAAGGCCTCGCAGACGTCGGCCAGCCGCCGGTACACCTCCCCGAGGGCGTGCGTGACCGCATTGTCCGGCTGAGTCTTCAGAACCACGGACATCGGCACTCCTGCACAAGGAATTCATAGAGAATTGGATAGGTAAGGCTCACCTTACCCCTAAGATCAACGTGCGGGCGATCAAGGGAGTTCCATGTCAAGGCGCTCGCACAGGCAGTTGAAATGTAAAGCAAGGCTAACCTAAGCTCACACCTCGTGACCGCGACCCAACGGGGCGCACCCACCACAGGTGTGCCCTTTCGTGCCTTCAGGCACATAACCCTCTTCCTCGTCGGCCTCGGAGCCCTGACCCTCTGCACCGCACTGAGCCTCGCCCTCGGCGCCCGTTCCGTGCCCCTGTCCACGGTGACGGACGCCCTCTTCGGCGACGCCCACGGACGGGACGCGCTCGTGGTGACCGGCCTGCGCCTGCCGCGCACGGTCATCGGCCTCGCGGTCGGCGCGGCGCTCGGCGTGGCGGGAGCCGTTGCGCAGGCAATCACCCGCAACCCGCTCGCGTCGCCGACCACGCTCGGCATCAACGCGGGCGCCGGTTTCGCGGTGGTCGTCGCGATCTTCGCGCTGAAGCTCAACGACCCTGTCGAGTACGTGTGGTTCGCGTTCGCCGGTGCGGCCGGTGCCGCCCTGTTCGCCCAGGCGCTGGCCCGCCGGGCCGGGGACATCGATCCCGTACGGCTCGCGCTCGGCGGCACCGTGCTCCAACTCGTGCTGCTGTCCTGGACGTCGGCGGTGATGCTGATGAACCAGCGCACGCTCGACGAGGCCCGCTTCTGGCTCGCCGGATCGCTGTCCGGGCGGCCCCTCGACGTGCTGTGGCCGGTGCTGCCGACCCTGATGCTCGGCCTGGTGATCGCACTGGCCGTCTCCCCCGCACTCAACGCCCTTGCCCTGGGCGACGATTCGGCTCAGGCGCTCGGGGTTCCCGTCACCCGGATCCGCCTCGCGGGCGGCATCGCGGTCGTGCTGCTCGCCGGATCGGCGGTCGCCGTGGCCGGGCCGGTCGCCTTCATCGGCCTCGCCGCGCCCCATCTCGTACGGCCCCTGCTCGGCGGCGACCACCGGCTGCTGGTGCCCGGCTGTCTGATCGCCGGCCCGCTGCTGCTCCTGTCGGCCGACGTGCTCGGCCGGCTGGTGATCCGCCCCTCGGAGCTGGAGGTCGGCATCGTGACCGCGTTCCTGGGTGCGCCTCTGCTGGCGCTGCTCGCCCGGAAGGTGGCCCGATGACGAGCGTCGTTCGCAAGGGGGCCACTTCGCGTGCTCGCCTCCGTCGCCGTGTCCTGGCGTTCACCGCCACCGGTGCCGCTGCTCTGTTCGTCCTGCTCACCGTGTCCCTGACGACGGGTGAGATGAGCATCCCCGCAACCACCGCTCTGCGCGCCCTCGTCGGGCTCGGGGACCCGGGTGATGTGCTGGTGGTGCAGCAGTTCCGGGCGCCCCGGTCCGTGGCGGCGATCGTCGCCGGTGCGGGGCTGGGGGCGGCGGGATGCGTGCTGCAGCGGCTGTTCCGCAATCCCCTGGCGTCTCCCGATGTCATGGGCGTGACCGGCGGTGCCTCGCTGGGTGCGGTCGCGCTGATCGCCGCCGGTGCCTCGCAGACCCTGATCCCCTTGGGTGCGCTGGGTGGCGGTCTGCTCGCGGCACTGCTGTTGGGCGTGTTCGCCTGGCGCTCCGGGCTCGCCGTCACCCGGCTGGTCCTCACCGGCCTCGCCGTCCAGGCGGGCCTCGCCGCCGCCGTGAACCTCATGATCGTGCGCTTCCCCGCCGAACTCGCGGGCTCCGCGCTGCAGTGGACCACCGGCTCGGTCTACGGCCGTACATGGCCGGAGGTGTGGGGAGCGGCCGGTGCCATGGTGCTCGCGCTCACCGCCGCGCTCGTCCTGCACCGTCGGCTCGCCGTGCTGGACCTCGGGGACGACTCGGCGGGCGCCCTCGGCCTCAACACGTCCACGGCACGGCTCCAACTCATGGTCATCGCCGTCGTGTTGGCATCGCTGGCCGCCGCGCTCGCCGGTCCGGTGACGTTCGTGGCACTCGCCGTGCCGCACATCGTGCGGTTCGTGACAGGGCCGCCGACCGCCGCGTCCCTGGCGCTGGCCTCGCTCACCGGGGCGGTGCTGCTGCTCGCCTCCGACCTGGTGGTGCAGCACCTGCTGCCGATCGAGGGCCTGCCGGTCGGCGCGGTCACCGCCACGCTCGGCGCGCCCTGGCTGCTGGTGCTGATGTTCCGCCAGAGCTCGCCCGTCCAGAGGAGTCACGCATGACCGGCGCACCGGAGCCCCGTATGACCGGCGAACAGGAGTCACCGATGGCCGCCGCCAACCAGCTCTCCACGCAGGCCCTCGATCTGCGCTACGGCGACCGGCTCGTCGTCAGCGGACTGGACCTCACGCTGCCCGGCGGCGCGGTCACCGCGATCGTCGGCCCCAACGCCTGTGGCAAATCAACCCTGTTGCGCGGTCTGAGCCGCCTGCTCGCCCCGGCCGCCGGCAGCGTCACGCTCGACGGCGCCGACATCCACCGTATGCCCGCCCGCGCGCTGGCCCTGCGGATGGGGCTGCTGCCCCAGCAGCCGGTCACCCCGGAGGCGATCACCGTCGAGGCGCTCGTACGGCTGGGCCGCTACCCGCACCAGCGGCTGCTGAGCCCCTGGTCGGCCACCGACCAGAAGGCCGTCGACGAGGCCCTGGGACGCACCGGGACCGCGGTGCTGCGCGACCACCCGGTCGACCAGCTCTCCGGTGGGCAGCGCCAACGCGCCTGGATCGCACTGGCGTTGGCGCAGGACACCGAACTGCTCCTGCTCGACGAGCCGACCACGTTCCTGGACCTGCGACACCAGCTCGACGTTCTCGACCTGGTGGCCGCCCTGCACGCCGAGGCGGGCCGCACCGTGGTGATGGTGCTGCACGACCTCGGACAGGCCGCCCGTTACGCGGACCACATGGTGGTCCTCAAGGACGGCCGCCTGGCCGCCGCGGGCACCCCGGCCGACATCCTCGACGCGGACCTGGTCAGATCCGTGTTCGACGTGGACTGCCGGGTGATTCCCGACCCGGAGACCGGCACCCCGCTGGTCATCCCGAAGGGCAGCGCGATGCGGCACTCCGCCGCGTCCGCCTGACCGTCCCTGCACAACCCGCACAGAAAGACCGACCCCCCATGTTCCAGCGCTCTCCCCTGCGTGGATTCGGCCGGCTTCTCGCCGTGCTGCTCTCCGTCCTGCTCGGTACGGCCGCCCTGGCCGCCTGTGGCAGCGACAACTCCTCCGACGAGGCCGACACGGCGAAGGCGAGCGGCGTCTCGTCGACCGCCTTCCCGCGCACCCTCAAGACCGTGATGGGCGACGTGAAGATCCCGTCCCAGCCGAAGCGGGTCGTCGTGCTCGACACCGGCGAGCTGGACGACGTCACCCTGCTCGGCATCGACCCGGTCGGCGCGGTCGCCCCGCACTTCAAGACCGAGGGCGGCTTCCCGACGTACCTGAAGGGCGAGTTGGACGGGACGGCGGACGTCGGCCCCCTCCTGGAGCCCAACCTGGAGAAGATCGCCTCGCTCAGGCCCGACCTGATCCTGTCGTCCAAGGTCCGGCACGAGGCGGTCTACGACAAGCTCAGCGCGATCGCCCCGACCGTCTTCACCGAGACCACCGGCGGTGTCTGGAAGGAGAACCTGAAGGTCCACGCCCAGGCGCTCGGCCTGGAGAAGGAGGCCGCGGCCAAGCTCAAGGAGTACGAGACGCAGGCCAAGGCGCTGGGTGCGGCGATCAAGAAGAAGGACGGCGGCACGATGCCGACGGCGTCCGTGGTCCGCTTCATCGCCGGTCCGACCCGTCTCTACCAGTCCAACTCCTACAGCGGTGTCGTCCTGAACGACATCGGCTTCAAGCGGCCCTCGTCGCAGGTCTCCGACGACCCCGAGGTCACGATGAAGGACGTCAGCCCCGAGCAGATCGACCAGGCCGACGCCGACCTCATCTTCGTCACCAGCGCCGACGCCGAGGACAAGACCCAGAAGAAGCAGGTCACCTCCAACCCGGTGTGGAAGTCCCTCACGGCCGTGAAGGACGGCAAGGTCTTCGAGGTCCCGGACGAGACGTGGATGTCCGGCATCGGCGTCCAGGCCGCGGAGCAGATGCTCGCGGACGTGGCGAAGGCCACCGGTGTGGAGCTCCCCGCGAAGTAACTCCCGCTGATTTCGGGGCGGGCCGCGACCACCAGCCGCGGCCCGCCCCAACCCCCCACCCGCTAGCGGAAGTTGTCTCTCAGCCATGCGCCTGTACCTGCTTGCCCTCAATCCCACCGACTCCGTCACCGAGGGCTTCCTGCCCGCGGCCACCCGGCTGGGCCTGGACGTCACCGTCCTCACCGACCAGCCCGACGCGCACCGCCGTATGTATCCGGACGTCGAGATCCTGGAGTGCGACGTCCGTGACTTCCGGGCCGTGATCACCCGGATCTCCACGCACCACCGGCCCGACGCCGTCTTCACCAACAGCGATCACCTGCAGACCCAGGCCGCCCTGGCCGCCGCCTACTTCGGACTCCCCGGCAAGGACTGGCGGGCCGCCCTGCGCACCAAGGACAAGGCCGAGATGCGCCGCCGGCTCGCCGCCGCCGGTGTCGACTCGGTCTGGTCGACCGAGATCACGGAGCCGAGCGCACTGGACGCGCCGTACCCGTGTGTGGTCAAGCCGCGCGAGGGCGTGGCCAGCGAGGACGTCGTCCTCGTCGCCGGCCCGGAGGAACTCGCGACGCACTCCAAGGAGATCCTGGACCGGCGCCCGGGCACCGTCCTGGTCGTGGAGGAGTTCCTCCCCGGCGAGCTCTTCACCCTGGAGACCCTCGGCGACGGCCGCGTCCGTCATGTCCTGGGCGGCTTCCACACCGAGCTGTCGCCGCCGCCGTACTTCATCGAGGAACGCCTCGTCTTCGTCCCGGCCCACCCCGAGCCGGTCGTCGCGCAGGTCCTCGCCCAACTGGACGCGCTGGGCGTCGGGTTCGGCGCTTGTCACACCGAGTTCGTGGTGCACGAGGGGCGGGCACGGATCATCGAGGTCAACTACCGGGCCATCGGCGACCAGTGCGACCTGCTGCTGGCCCGGCTGCTCGGCATCCCGCTCTTCGAGCACATCCTGCGCACCCACCTCGGCGAGCCGCTCCCGGCCGACCTGGACGCCCGCAGTGACGGAGCCGCCCGCCTGGAGTACGCGTGCGCCGACCGCGCCGGAACCCTGACCGCTGCTCCCGCGGCCACGGAACTCGCCGTCGACGGCGTCCATCTGACGTACCGTCCGCTGAGGGACGTCGGCGAGCGGCACGAGTTGTACCGCACCAACCGGGACTACCTGGGCGTCCTGCGCGCCGTCGGCACCGACCAGCCGACCGTGGACCGGGTCTCGGCCGACTTCCTGGCGGCCCAGCGCTGGGAGATTCAGCCGTGAGCGCGCCGGCTGTCACGGACACCTGCGCGGCGGAGCTGCTCACCCGCGTGCTGAGCGCTCTCCTCCGCGAGGACGTGGTCGGGCTGCGCACCCGCAGCACGCTCGTGCGACGGGAGGACGGCGACTGGCTGCTGCTGCCGACGCCGGAGGGTGACGCGCTGCTGCTGCCCGTCACCGAGGACGGCTACCAGGCCGAGTACGCCGCCCGGCTGCCGCTGCTCGTACGGGAATCCGACGGCGAGGAGCTGACCTCGTACGAGAGCGCCCTCGGTGCGCTGCGCGAGCTCGCCGAGCCCGTGGACCGGGATGGCTTCGACGCGTTCGACGAGGAGTGCCGCCAGACGCTGGAGACGATGCGGCTGCACGCGGCGACGCAGTCGGAGGTCTCCGGACGGCTGACCGCACGGTACGGCGGAGACCCGGCGCGCTGGACCGGCCTGGCCGGCGGGCTGGGGTTCGAGACGCTCGCCGCCCGCCTGGACCATCCCGTCTACCCGACCGCACGTGGCCGCTCGGGGCTCACGGAGGAGCAACTGCGGGCGTACGCCCCGGAGTTCCACCCGCGCTTCGCCCTGCGCTGGCTCGCCGTGCCCCGCGAGGCGGTCGCCCTGACGGGCACGCTTCCGTCGTTCTGGCCAACGCCCGCGTCGCTCGGGCTGCCCGAAGTACAGGGCACCCATATGGCGTTGCCCGTGCACCCGTTGACCGTCGGCGCCCCGCTCGAAGAGGCGTTGCGGGCCACCGGCCTCACGGACAGCGCGGTGCTCGCCGAGCGCGCGTACCTGGAGGTCGTACCGACCCTGTCGATGCGGACCGTGGCGACGGCCGCGGACCCGTCCGTGCATCTCAAACTCCCCCTGGCCACCGCCACGTTGGGGCTGCGCAACAAGCGGTCCATCAAGCCCGGCACCCTCGTGGACGGCGCGGCGGGACAGCGCCTGCTGGAGGCGGTGGCACGTCGGGAACACCGCTTCCGGGCCATGATCCTGCACGCCGACGAGACCACCTACGCCCACGGGGGGCACGAGCTGCTCGCCGTCCTGTGCCGCCGCTACCCCGCCGGTCTCGACGGCGCGGTGGTCGTGCCGATGGCCGCGCTCCTCGCCCCGGCGCCCGACGGGCGGCTGGTCGTGGACCATCTGGCCGACCGGTTCTACGGCGGCGACCCGCTCGCCCTGCTGGACGCCTGCCTGACGCTCCTGTTCGACTGGCAGACCACGCTGTTCGGCCAGGGCATCGCACTGGAGTCGCACCAGCAGAACGTCTCGCTGGTGCTGCGGCCCAGGAGTCTGCGCCTGCTGTTCAAGGACAACGACGGGCCGCGCATCAACACCCGCCGCCTGGAGCCCGTTCTCCCCGGGCCGTGGGGCTTCGACGACACGCGGACCTTCGGCACCGAGGACGGGCCGGTCGCCGATCTCTTCGCGACCATCACGGTCCATCTGTGCGCGGGGGCCTACGCGTTCGGGCTCGCCCAGCACCGTCCGGCACTGCTCCGCCTCATTCGGGACCGGCTGACGGAGGCGGTGGACCGGCTCGGCGGTGACGCGGGCGCCGTCCTGCGGGCCCGGGTACTGGAGGCGCCACGGCTACCGGTGAAGGCGATGGTCACGGCCGGCACGCTGCTGTCCAAGGAGCGTTCGGGCGCCGCCGACATCAACAAGCACTACACCACCGGGCCCAACTACCTGCTGCGGGCCGGGGGTTCGGCATGAGCGGGGCGGCTCTGCGGATGCCGCGCGCCGCGTCCGCTCGCGGCCAGGTGCACGCCGTCGCGGGCTGCTACTTCGTCGCCTCCTTCGCGGCGCTCGGGCTGCCGCCGTATCTCACCGAGATCCTGCCGGAGCTGGGCGACCGGGACGCCCGCTGGGCGGGTGTCCTGTACATCGTCCCGACCGTGTTCGGCGGACTCTTCGCCCCGCTGTGGGGGCGGCTCGCCGACCGCTACGGCCGTAAACGGCTGCTGCTGCGCGCCCAGTTGGGGCTGACCCTGTCCTTCCTGCTGGCGGGCTGGGCCGACTCGCTGCCCACCTTCACGGTGGCGCTGATCCTGCAGGGCATCCTGGGCGGCACGTTCGCCGCGTCCAACGGATACCTCGGCGCCACCCTGGAGGGACCGGCACTGTCCAGGGCCCTGACCCTGATGCAGGGCAGCGCGCGGGCCGCGCTGGTCGTCGCGCCGATCGTGGTCGGTTCGCTGTCGGGCTGGCTGTCGCCGCACCGCCAGTACGCGTTGCTCGCCGTACTCCCGCTCACGGCCGCGCTGTTGCTGGCGGCTCTCCCCGAACCGGGACCTGCCGCCCAGGAGTCGGAGAGCGAGCCCGCGACGATTCCCGAAGCGCCTCCGACGGTGTCACTGAGGGCTTTGTACGTCCTGGAGTTCGCCTTCGTGTTCTCCACCGTCGTCTCCTTCCCGTATCTGATCGCCTTCGTCGACGAACGGCTCCCGGGCACGTCACCCCTCCTGTCCGGCGTCCTCTTCGCCCTGCCCCACCTGTGCTACCTGGTGGCGGCCCTGGCGGTGCACTCCGCGTTCCACAGCCGCCCGCGGGCCGGGATCGCCCTCGGGTTCGCCTGTATAGCCCTCGGCCTGGCCGGGCACGGCGGTGCCGATTCGCTGGCCGCGCTGATCGCCGTACGCCTCCTGCTGGGCGTGGGACTCACGCTCGGCCTGGTGTGCCTGCAGGTGCTGGCCGCCGAGTGCGCCAAAGGGCGGGCGCCCGGCGGGCTGTTCGGCTCACTGGAGTTCTTCTCCAAGGCCGGCGCGGTCGCCGCCGGCATAGCCGCGGCCGTGGGCAGCGCCCGCTTCGGCCCCACCGCCCCCGTCCTGACCGGCAGTGCCGCCGCCACGGTCACGGCCCTCGCGACCCTGATGCCCCCACTGAACCGCCGCACCCGCTGGAGCCGTTGATGCCCTCGCTGACCCTCCCCCAGACTTCGTCCGAGGGGACCCCCCTCTCGCTTCGCTCGCCCGGGAGCAGCACCGCCACCTCCGCCGAACTGCCCACCGCCGACGAGGCCGTGGCCCACACACTGCTCAACTGTCTGCTGCGCGAGGTGTCGGGGCCCGAGCGCCAGAGCGTCGTCACCGACGGACGGCTGCTGCTGCGGCTGCCGCGGCGTGGGGTCCTGCTGCGTGTCGCCCTGCGCCGCACCTCGCTGTTGGGCGCGCACCGGTTCACGGGCCCGGTGAGCGAACAGCGGGACGGCGACTGGTCGGAGATGGACTGGCGGCGCCTGGCCGAGTACACGCACGACGAGCTGTCGCTGCGCACCGGTGTGCGCAACGAGGAGTTCCTGGAGCAGATCGCCTCCAGCCACGAGGCCGTGTCGACCGCACTGGCCGCCACCCGCCCCTCCGGCTCTTCGGACAGTCCGCTGTCCGCCTACCTCGCCTCGGAGCAGTCGCTGCTCTTCGGTCACCGCTTCCATCCCACGCCCAAGGCCCGCACCGGCGACCCGCGGTCCTGGTCGGCGTATGCGCCGGAGGCCCAGGCCTCCTTCCCCCTGCGGCATCTCGCGGTCCGGACGCACCTGGTCGCCGAGGAGTCCGCGGACCCGTCGGCCCCGGCCGCGCTGGACCGGCAGCGGTCGGACGTCCCGGACGGCTACCGGCTGCTGCCCGCCCACCCCTGGCAGTACGAGACACTCCGGGAGCACCCGGCGCTGCGCGCGGCCCTCGACCGCGGCGACGTCCTCGACCTCGGCCCGGGCGGTCAGCCCTTCGCCGCCACCGCGTCGGTGCGCACCCTGTACGACGGCGAGACGTTCCTGAAGTTCAGCCTGAACGTGCGCATCACCAACTGCCTGCGCAAGAACAGCAGTTACGAGCTGTCCGGCGCCGTCGCCCTCACCCGCGCCCTCGCTCCGGCACTCGCCGACCTCGCCGAACGCTTCCCCGGCAGCGCCGTACTCCGCGAGCCCGCCTACCGCACGCTCGCCCTCCCGGGCCCCGACGGCACCCCGGACCGCGCGCTGTTCGAGGGCTTCGGCGTCATCGTCCGCGAAGGCCTGCCGCAGCGCCTCGCACCCGGCACCACTCCCCTGCTGGCGGCCGCCGTGGCCGACGAGTACCCGACCGGCGCCGCGCACATCTCCCGCCTCCTCGACGGCGCGGACGAACAGACGGCACTCGCCTGGTGGTCGGCCTACCTCGACCTGCTGCTCCCACCGGTCCTGGCCGCCTACTTCGACCACGGCCTGGTCCTCGAACCCCACCTCCAGAATGTCCTGGTGTGCGTGTCCGGCGACGGCATGCCCGCCCAGGTCCTCTTCCGCGACCTGGAGGGCACCAAGCTGGTCCCCGAGCACCACGCGGACACCCTGGCCGCCCTGTCGCCGGAGGTCGCGGGGCCGATGACGTACGACGCGCAGCGGGGCTGGGACCGTGTCGTCTACTGCCTGCTGGTCAACCACGTCGCCGAGCTGCTCGCCGCCCTCGCCGACCTGCACCCGCGGGCGGAGTCCGCGCTGTGGGCGCGGGTGCGCGGCACGCTCCAGGCGTACGCCGACCGGCACGGCTGCCCGCCCCGTCTCGCCGCCCTGCTCGCCGGGGTTCCGCTGCCCGCCAAGACCAACCTGCTGACCCGCTGGGAGCGCAAGGCCGACCGCGAGGCCGGTTACGTCCGGCTGCCGTCCCCGCTCGCCGAGGACATCCTGCGCGACACGACCGGAAGGACCCGATGACCGACCCGACACCCGCGGTCCGCGACCGCACCCTGTCCCTGCCCTCCGCCGAACTGCCCGCGTACCTCTACGACTTGGCGGCTCTGCGCACGCACGCGGCCGCCGTCCGGGAGGCCCTCCCCGAGCGGGTCGAGGTGTACTACGCCGCCAAGGCCAACCCGGAACCGGAGATCCTCGCCGCGCTCGGTCCGTACGTCGACGGCTACGAGGTCTCCTCGGGCGGTGAACTCGCCCATGTCGCCGGGGCGGTGCCGGGCCGGCCGCTCGCCTTCGGCGGCCCCGGCAAGACGCCCGACGAGGTGACGGCCGCGCTGGAACACGGAGTCGATCGCTTCCACGTCGAGAGCGCGTACGAGCTGCGCATGCTGGCCGAGTTGGCTCGACGCGTCGCGCCGGGGCGGCGGGTGGCGGTGCTGCCGCGCGTCAACCTCCCGGTGGCCGACGGCTCGTTGGCGGGCAGCTCGCTGGCGATGGGCGGCCGTCCGACGCCCTTCGGCCTGGACCCCACCCGCGCCCTCGAACTCGTCAAGGCTCTCACCGACGGCACCTACCCGCAGCTCGAACTGCAAGGCATCCACGCCCACTTGGCCAGCGGACTGGAGGCCGCGGAACAGCTGGTGGTGGCCGAGACCGTCGTCTCCTGGGCCGTGGGCCTCGGCGTGCCCCTCGCCGAGGTGAACGTCGGCGGCGGCATGACCGTCGACTACGCCGCCCCGGAACGCCGCTTCGACTGGGCCGCGTACGGTCGCGGCCTCGCACAACTGACGGAGGCGCACCCGGAGTTGACGCTGCGCATCGAGCCGGGGCGGGCGCTGACGGCGTACTGCGGCTGGTACGCGACCGAGGTGCTGGACGTGAAGCACAGCCACGGCGAGGAGTTCGCCGTCGTCCGGGGCGGCACCCATCACCTGCGGACCCCGGCGACCAAGGGCCACGACCAGCCCTGCTCGGTACTCGAGGTGGACGCCTGGCCGTATCCCTGGCCGCGCCCCGCTGCCGAGTCCGCGCGGATCACCCTCGCCGGACAGCTGTGCACACCGAAGGACCTGCTGGCCCGACGGGTGCCCGCGCCCGGGCTCAGGGCCGGGGACCGGGTCGTGTTCTCACTCGCGGGTGCCTACGCGTGGAACATCTCCCACCACGACTTCCTGATGCACCCGCGGCCGGGATTCCACTTCCTGGACGCAGGGCGCGGGTAACGCGAAGGGCCGCCCGTTTCCGGGCGGCCCTTCGTGGTGCGCGGGTGTCAGTACTGGATGCCGGGAATCAGACCGGTGACCGGAGCGGCCATGTCCGTGAGCTGGTGCAGCTGGTTGAGGTCGTTCAGCCGGTTGAGCTGGGCGAGCTGCTCGGAGGCCAGCGGGATCTCGTCCTTGTGCTCAGCCGGGATGTCACTCAGGGCGAGCGAGTCGAGCGCGGCGATGGGGCTGAGCCCGCTCGTGTCAGGGACAGCCGCGTCGGCTGCGTTCGCGAGGGGAGCGGTGAGGCCGGTGACGCCCACGGCAAGACCCACGGCGGCAACGATACGTCGAGTTGAGATCATGTTTTCAGCAACGCCGGCGGGCCCGCCGCGGACACGGCCACCCGGTCCCCCTCACCCGTCAGGCGCAGTGCAGCGGCTGCGCTTGCCGAGCCCGCCGGGGCGGAGGAGTCTCGAAGGGAGAGGCCTACGGCCCGCTCCTCGTCGGGCCGCGGCCTTCCAAGGAGGTCACCATGGGCACCGCGGCAAGCTCCGGTTTCAGCACCGAAACGCTGCGCCGGGCCATCGAAGGACACACACCGGCGACTCTTCTGTCGCTCTACGCGGACGACGCCGAGATTCGCGTCGTGGACCGCAATACCCAGCCAAGCCAACCCAAGGTCCTGCACGGCCGTGACGAGATCAGCGGCATGCTCAGCGACGTCTACAGCCGCGACATCAAGGCGCACAAGCTGGAGGAGTGCGTCATACAGGGCGACCGTGCCGCGTTCACCGAGTCCTGCGAGTACTCGGACGGGGTCCGGGTCTTCGCCGAGTCGATGATCTCGCTGCGCGACGGCAAGATCACCGAACAGACCATGATCCAGGCGTGGGACGAGTAAGGAGAAAGCTGCCGGGGGTCCAGATCACGACCCGGCTGACCTGGACCTTTTCGGCGCGGACGACGCCGGCACGGCCGCGTCCGGCCCGGATTCGGCTGCCACGACCAGCTTCCGCAGCAGCTCTGCGAGCGTCTGCCGCTCTGCTGCGGACAGTGCTGCGAGGAGCGCGACGTCACCCGCTTCCTCCGACGCCACGTGCTGCTCGAACACGGCGTTTCCGGCCTCGGTGAGCCGGACCCGCACCCGTCTGCGGTCGCCGCTCTGATGCGTACGACTGATCAGCCCGGCCTCCTCCAGCGGACCGAGCCGCGCCGACATCGCGCCCCGGTCAGTCCGAGGTGGTCGGCCAGGAGCGAGGGACCCGCGGTGTACGGCGGACCGAGCCGGCGCAGGGCGTCGTCGATTTCCACGAACTCCTCGCCGCTGCCCGTGAGTTGTCACTGGCAGGAAGGTGGGACCGGGCGCTGCGCCTTCTGGACGCCACGACCTGTGCCGCCCCCGGGGACCGCGCACGCCTCGCCCTGGCGTCGGCCGAAGTCGCCCTTCAGAGCGACTGGTTCGGCGGTACGGAGCTCACGACCGTCCGTGCCGAGCACGCGGCGAAGGAGTCGCCGGGCCCCGACCGGGACCTGGACTTCGTACGGCCGCGGCGCGACTGTCTCCGCCTGCTGCGCAGCGAGGGCACGTTCCGGCCCGGCCCCGAGGGCAAGGATCCCGAGGCACTCTCGGGGATCCGGCGCAGCGCGATCGACCTGCGCGAAGGCGCCCCCGACGAAGTGCGCCGGGGGTTGGCCTCGATGTACCTCGGGCTGGTCGCCGGACTGATCGCCGACAACCTCTTCGGCGACCGCGCCGCCTCGCCCGCCCCCTACGAGGCCGCCCTCCACGCCGGCGAGTCGGGCGGCGACGACCTGCTGGTCCGCGGGGCCCTGCGCCACCTCGGCGACCACGACCACGACGCCGGCGATCACGACCGCGCCCTGGAGCGCCGGCAGCGGGCCACGGCCCTGGGGGCGCGGGCGGGCATGGTCCCCGGGATGCTGACGCAGCAGATGCTGCTGGCGGTGCCGGCCCGTGGCACGGGTGACGAGGCCGGGGCGACCGCGCTGGCGGCGGCGATCGCCCGCTGGGCCGAGGCCATCGGTACCGCCCGTATCCACGCTCAGGCGACCGGCCTCCTCCTCGGGGCCGATCCGACGGCACCGCCCCAGGAAGGCGGGTCCTGACCGCCGTAGGGGCTCGGTTAGGCTGGTGGCGGGCCGTGACTGGCGCTGAGGTGGAGTACCACCGGGGAGCGGCCCGCACTCTAGATGCCGTGCGCCTGGGCGATCCGACCGATTCTGCTCAGGAGTGGATCATGTCTCAGGCCCGGCTCATGGACGGCACCGCGCTCGCCCGGCGCATCGTGGAGGACACCGCGAAGCGGGCGACCGACCTCACCGAGCGCACGGGACAGGCGCCCTGTCTCGCGACCGTACTGGTCGGCGAGGACCCCGCGTCCGTCACGTACGTCCGTATGAAGCAGAACCGCTGCCGCAAGGCCGGCATCGAGTCGCGGCACGTGGAACTTCCCGCGGCCACCACCACCGAGGAACTGGTCGCCACCCTCCGGTCCCTGTCGGACGACCCCACCGTGCACGGCATCCTGTTGCAGCACCCGATGGGCGCGCACATCGACGAGCGAGCCGCGTTCGAGGCGATCGCGCCTCAGAAGGACGTCGACGGCGTCACCTTCGCCTCCTTCGCGACCATGAGCTTCGGCCTGCCGGGCTTCGTGTCCTGCACGCCCGGCGGGATCATGCGGCTGCTCGACGAGTACGACGTCGACCCGGCCGGCAAGCGCGCGGTGGTCGTCGGCCGCAGTGCGATCCTCGGCAAGCCGGCCGGCATGCTGCTGCTGGCCCGCGACGCCACGGTGACCTACTGCCACTCGCGTACGGCGGACCTGTCCGCGGCCGTGCGCGAGGCGGACATCGTCGTCGCCGCCGTGGGCCGGCCGCGGCTCCTCAAGGGCCAGGACATCAAGCCCGGCGCCGTCGTGATCGACGCCGGCTACAACCCCGGGAACGTCGGCGACGTCGACTTCGACTCCGCCGTGGAGCGGGCCTCGCTGATCACGCCGGTGCCGGGCGGCGTCGGTCCGATGACGATCGCCACGCTGCTGGAGCAGACCGTGGACGCTGCCGCCCGGCAGCTCGGGGTGTAGTTCAGGCCGCTACGTCAGCGTCCACTTCTGGTTGGCGCCGCCGCCGCAGGACCACAGAACCATCTGTGTGCCGTTGGACGTTCCGTTGTTGTAGGCGTCCAGACAGAGACCGGCGTTGACGTTGGTGAGCGTGCCGTCGCTGTTCACGTTCCACTTCTGGTTGTTCTGGCCGTTGCAGTCCCAGATGACGACCTTGGTGCCGTTGGTGGTGCCGAGGTTGTAGGCGTCCAGGCACTTGTTGCCGTACACCACGAGTTCCTTGCGGGAGGTGTACGTCCACTGCTGGTTCTGGCCGCCGTTGCAGTCCCACAGCTCGGCTTGGGTGCCGTTGGTGATCGTGTTGTTGTAGACGTCCAGGCAGCGGCTGGACTGCGTCCCGACGACCAGGTTGGCGTTCGCGCCCGGCTGCGGGCGGACCGTGATGTCGGCCAGCGTTGGCGCGCCCGTGAAGGTCAGCGTGTTCGAGGAGCCCTTCGACAGGCCGACCTGGACCGAGATCGTGCCCTGCGAGGAGCCGGTCGGCGGGAAGGAGACCGTCGTCGAGCCCTGCCCGTTGACCTGGAGGGTCGCGGTGCGGGCGCTGGAGGTGTTGTTGGTGTAGGCGACGTCGACGACCTTGACCCCGGTGCTCCCGGCGACCACACCGGAGAAGCTCGACGTGCCCGTGTAGGTGCTGCTCGCCGCCTCGGTGCCACCGGTGACCGTGAGCATCACCGATCCGCCGGCCGGGACGCTGGTGGTGTAACCGGTGCCGTAGGACCCGATGTTGGAGCGGGACCACAGGTCACGGACGGTCGCGGAGGCGTTCGTCAGACCCAGGTCCGACCAGCGGACGGTGATGTTCTGCGCGGAGGAGGTGCGGTTGAGCAGGACGACGGCACGGTTGCCGGTGCCGGACAGGGCCTTGCCGTAGACCTGCAGGCCGGTGGTGTCCTCGGCGACCTTGACGCCCTGGAGACCGCGCGGATCCTGGTCTACGGCGATGACCTCGGGGTTCTTGAGGATGTTCGCGGTCTCGGTCGTCATCGTGGCCAGGTTGTTGCCGGCCAGCAGTGGGGCGCCGGAGATGGCCCACAGGTTCATGTGGGTGCGGTTCTGGGCGGCCGTGAAGCCGTCCATGCCGACCATCAGCATGTCCGGGTCGTTGTAGTAGCCGGTGTGCTGGGCGAGCGGGTGCTGGGCCTGGTCGAAGTTGGACAGCATGTTCGTCATCGACGGGTTGTTGCCCCAGTAGATGATGTCGGTGCTGGTCCGGTACATGGGCGCGAGGCCGGGAGCCCAGTTCCAGGTGTTCTGGTAGCCCCAGTTGCAGATGGAGAGGGTCAGCGGGCGCCCGGTGGTGGCCGTGGCCTTCGCGACGGCGTCGCTGATCGCCTTGTACGTCGTCGGCGCGTCGAGTCCTTCGGCGTCGCCGCCGCACCAGTCGACCTTCACGAAGTCGAAGCCCCACTCGGAGAACTGGAGCATGTCCTGCTCGTAGTGGCCCTCGCTGCCGGAGCCGGGAGCGGCCGGGCGGCCCGTCGGGTAGTAGTAGCCACAGCCGTCCTTGCCGGCGTCGGTGTAGATGCCGGCCTTGAGGCCCTTGCTGTGGATGTAGTCGGCGATGGCGCTCATGCCGCCGGGCCACTCGGACTCGTCGACGGTGATGTTCCCGCCACTGTCTCGGGTGCCCTGCCACCAGCCCTCGTCGATGTTGATGTAGTCGTAGCCCGCGGCCGGCAGGCCCGACGCCACGAACGCGTCGACCTGCTGCTTGATCACGTCGTAGTCGATGACCGCGGCGAAGCTGTTCCAGGAGGCCCACCCCATGGGGGCGGAGGCCACCGGTATCTGACGGGTCGTCGCGGCCTGTGCCGGGGTCGGCTGGGCGAAGAGCAGCGCGGCGGTGGCGGTCAGGACCAGAACGAGGGCGCGTACGGCGGCGGCCCGGCAGCGGCGTGCCAGACCTCTCCGAGGCGATCGCGGCGGGGGGTTCATGCGGCTCCTTCATGCGGGGGAACATCAGGAACGGCCAAAAAGTGGTCGAGATTTCGAACACAGATCGGTGATCCGAACATGGTGCGGGCCGAACGTAGAACCACGGGAGGCCGAAGTCAACGGATGTGACAGGCGTGAAGTCGCCGGTGTGCACGGGTCGTTCCTGCCGGGCGGCGGACCTTGGCGCCATACTGGCCGTCGTGCGCGTAGCGATCATGACGGCGGGATCCCGGGGCGACGTGGCCCCGTTCACCGGGCTGGGGTACGGCCTCCGCCAGGCCGGGCACGAGGTCACCCTGGTCACACACGGTTCCTTCGCACCGCTGGTGACGGGATCAGGACTCGGGTTCCACGCGCTGCCCGTGGACCCGCGGGCGGTGCTGGAGTCCTCCCGCGGACAAGGGCTGCACCGCAGCGGCTCCGGCGCCGGGAAGCTGCTGCGAGCGGTCGCCATGGCACGAGCGGTGGCCGGGCGGATAACGGACGACCTGGTGGCGGCCGCGCGGACGAGCGACGTCCTCCTGCTGTCCGGTTCGCTCGCACCGCTGGGGCATGTCATCGGCGAGGGACTGTCGCTGCCGAGCATCGGCGTCTATCTGCAACCGCTCGCCCCCACAAGGGAGTTCGCGCCTCCGATGCTCGGCGGCGGCTCCTGGGGAGCCGTCGGCAACCGGGTCGCCGGGCACGGGGTAGGCCTGGCCGTGGAGCAGGTCTTCGCCGCGACCGTCCCGGCGGTGCGCAGACGTCTGGGGCTGCCCCGCGTCCGAACGGGCGCGGCGCTCAGGGCCCGGGAGCGGCGAGGGTGGCCGGTCCACCACGGGTTCAGTCCGCTGGTGGTGCCCCGCCCGCGTGACTGGCGGGAGGGCCTCGACATGGCGGGCTACTGGTGGCCGTACGACGTGGAGGCACAACTCCCGCCCGAGCTGCGGGACTTCCTCGACGCGGGCGCGCCGCCGGTCTACGTCGGCCTGGGCAGCGCGACGGTCCCGGACCCCGAGCGGCTGAGCGCCGACATCGTGCGCGCCCTGCGCCGGGCCGGGCTGCGCGGGGTGATCCAGCAGGGCTGGGCCGGGCTCGCGGCCGAGGGAGACGACATGCTGACCGTCGGCGAGGTCGCGCACTCCGCGCTCTTCCCGCGCATGGCCGCCGTCGTCCATCACGCGGGCGCGGGCACGACCGCGGCCGGGCTGCGGGCGGGGGTGCCCGCCGTGCCGGTGCCGATCCAGTTCGACGGCGGCTTCTGGTCCGCCCGGCTGGTCGCCCTGGGCGTGGCGCCGCGTGCGGTGCCGCTGCGCCGGCTGACCACCGACACGTTGACGTCGGCGCTGGCGCGGGCCACGCGGGATGCGGGGTACCGGGAGCGAGCGCGGGCCTTGGGGGTACGCATTCGCGGTGAGGACGGCGTGGCGCCGGTGTTGGAGGCGGTGAACCGACTCGGAGGCTGAGCGCTCCGCCGGGAGTGCCGCGATGTGCCGTCGTTTCACTGCGCCACCGTCGTGGCGGGTCGCTCCCCACTCTCGGCTTCTCCCCGACTCTCGACTTCGCCCGAGCGGCTCGACTTCGCCCGAGCGGGGGGACCCCATCGCGGCGGAGCCGCACATCGATCCAGCCCCGCGCCCCTTCAGGGCGCTGCCGAACCGCCCGCAAGGCAGCGGCACGTGGCCGGTCCCACCGGCCCGACGAGTGGCCGAGTGGCGCGGTGGCCGGGTGGCCGAGCCACAGGACCACCCATCCACCGGACCGCCGACCCATCGAGTGGCCGGACCACCCGACCACCGAGCCCCCGCAGCCCTACCCCGCGGACAACTCCCACCCCGGCGGCTGCAAGATCCCCAGCAGCTGTCGGACCAGTTCGTCGACCACCTCGTCCAGCGTCGCGTCCACCCACCCCGCGTTCCAGTCGTGCACCAGACCGTTGACCGCACCGATGAACGCGGTCGCGGCGATCCGGTAGTCGCGGGGCGCCGCCTCCCCGCGCTCCACGGACACCCGCGCCTCGGCGCACACGAGGTCGACCCAGCGGGCCCGGCGGGCCAGGCGCTGCTCCTCCAGGCGCGGACTGACGCCGATGATCTCGACGAAGGTGATACGAACGCGGCGCGGATCGCCGGTGACATTCGCGGCGTAGGCACGGAAGATCGCGGCGGCCCGTTCGGCGAGAGGCAGGTGCCCCGCGCCCGCCACCGCGCTCACGACGGCCTCCTCGGCCCAGGCGTTGACCTGGAGATGCAGGGCGGCCAGGACGTCCTCGAGGGTGCGGAACTCCTCGTAGAACTGGCGGGTGGACAGACCCGCGGCCTCGCTGAGGGCCGCGACGGTCGTGGCGCGGTAGCCGGGAGTGTCACCGAAGAGCTGGAGCGCCGCGTCCAGGAAGCGGCGGCGCCGCTCCGCCTGCCGCTGCTCGGCGGTCTTGCCGCCGTAGCGGCCGGTCGGCGCCCTGAGCCTGCCCGTCACCCGCACCTCCCTGTCCGGCCGGTCCGTCCGGCCTTCCGTATGCAGGTCAATTTTGTCGTGTACGCAGTCTTGTGGAGAAGAGCGACTCTCCTTACTTTTCAGTAAGTTGACTCTGAATGCACTCGTGTTCAGATTCGCCCGCTTGGCATGCACCCCTCACCCGCCCACCTCCCAGAGGAAGAGAGCAGTCATGCCTGCTTTCAGACCCAGGCACCTTTGCTCCGTAGCCGCCGCCCTCGTCCTGACCGTCGCCGCCCCCGCGACCGCCGCCACCGCCGTGGACGCCTCCGCCCTGCGCGAGGTGCTGTTCGTGGGGAACAACTGGGACGGCACCGCCGACGTCATCAAGTCCTCGGGCGATCTGGCGAAGGTCGGCCGGATCAACGTCATCCCCGACAAGGACGAGCGGATGGCGGAGATCAACGCCGATCCGATCAAGTGGATCTACTTCATGGCGATCCGCAACAGCGTCGGCGAGGGCCACGACCAGTTCGTCGACGACATGTACTCCACGCCGGACGGGACGTCGGTGGTGGTGTCCCGGCCGAGCTTCGCCGACGTCGTCTCGATCGACCTGGCCACCGGGGACATCAACTGGCGTTTCCCCGTGTCGGGTTACCGCTCCGACCACATGGCGGTCTCCCCCGACGGCACCCGGGTCGCGGTGTCGGCCTCGACCGCGAACACCGTGCACGTGCTGGACATCGACACCGGCAAGCAGCTGGGCTCGTTCGCCACGGGCGACAAGCCGCACGAGAACATCTTCACCAAGGACGGCAAGTACATCTACAACATGGCGATCGGCGACGTGAACACCGACTCCGACGCCCCGTGGCTGGACTGGACGAAGGGCGACCGGCACATCACGGTCGTGGACGCGACCACGTATCAGCAGGTCAAGGTCATCGACATGCGGGAGAAGCTGGACGCGATCGGACTCACGGACTACTCCGACGCCGTCCGGCCCGCCGTCTTCTCGCCCGACGAGACGAAGCTGTACTTCCAGGTGTCGTTCTTCAACGGCTTCTTCGAGTACGACCTCGCCACGGACAAGATCACCCGCACGAAGACCCTGCCGAAGAACCCGGCGACCAGCGACGAACGCACCACCATGGTCAACGACTCGCGCCACCACGGCATTTCGATGAAGCCGGACGGCACCAAGCTGTGTGTCGCGGGCACGATGGACGACTACGCGACCGTCGTCGATCGCGCCACCCTCCAGGAGGGCCCGCTCGTCACCGCCTCGAAACCCTACTGGGCCACCGTCAGCGGCGACGGCAAGAGCTGTGTCGTCTCCGAGAGCGGCGCCGACCAGGTCACGGCCATCGACTTCGCCACCGGCCAGAAGGCGGTGTCCGTCGCGGTGGGCGACCACCCGCAGCGGGTGCGGCTGGGTCATGTGGCCGCGGGCTGGACGGGACCGGCTTCCTGAGACTCGGCGAGCCACTCCGGCAACCGTGCCGGAGTGGCTCGTTCACTGGCAGGGTCAGCCGAACCGCTGCGCCGCCCACGCGGACAGCTCGGTGCGAGCCGCGCTCAGCACGGTGGCCGAGGGGGCGGTCGCCCCGTTGGTCACCAGCGCGTAGTGCAGAACGCCGCTGTCGGAATCGGTGAGCAGGAGGCGGCGGCTGCCCGTGCCGCCCGGTTCGGCGGCCGCGGCGATCTTCGTGGTGCTCGTGTAGGCGGGCGGGCCGTACACCGTGCCGAGGTCGGAGACGACCGTGGTGGTGGCGGTGGGGAAGGACGCGGGCAGGTGCAGTTCGGTGGGGGTCGTGCCCCCGCCTGAGCGCCACACCAGCAGCGAGTACTGGCCGGCGCCGACCAGCGAGGCCACGTTCGGCAGGCTGCTGGGGACCGGGTTCCAGGTCAGGGTGATGGAGCCGTCACGGGAACGGTCCTCGTAGGTGAAGGCCACCGTGGTGCCGGAGGTGGCGCTCGGGTAGATCCGGTCGAGGAGCCGGGCGTCCTGGCGCAGCACCGCCGTCCCCGAGTCGTCCAGCTTCACGGCCGACAGGTCCTCGTCGTTCCAGGCGTCGCCCGAGGTGAGGACCTTGTCCGGGTTGTCGTTCATCAGCTCGTTGTGGCGTCCGTTGTAGATGTCCCACTGCCACTGCGTTCCGGAGAGGACCGGCCCCGAAGTGGCGGGCGTGGACCACCAGTTGGCGCCTTTCACCCGGGAGTCGAGGGCCTGGTACATGGCCTTGAGGACGGTCGGCGCCTTGCCGGCGGTCGAGCCGTTGAGCGGGTGCCCGAACTCACTGACGACCGCTGTCGTCCCGGCCGCCGAGGCGCGGTCGCGGACCGTGCCGAAGTCGGTGACGTACTGGCCGTCGGAGGCGTTGCCCCACATCAGGATGCCGGAGATGGCCTTCTGGTCGTAGAAGTGGGTGTTGAAGACGTAGCGGGAGCCGAGCGTGCCCGCGTCGAGGAGACCGCCCTCCTCCTTACTGACGTTGCCGTTCCAGAAGAGGTTCGGCTCCACCAATGCGGGCTTGTCCTGCCAGCCCGCCGCGTCCATCCGGGCCCGGAACTTCACGTAGAAGGGCCACAGCAGGTCACGTTCCCAAGTGCGGCTGTTCTGGCCGGAGTCGTAGGTGCCGGCATACGGCTCGTTGAAAGGGTCGAAGCCGACGACGCCCGCGAACTCCTCGGCGGACAGGTGCTGTTTGACGTACGTCATAGTCGTCTGAGCGGTGGCGAGGAAGGCGTCCTGGAGCCCGTAGGCGTTGTGCCAGAAGTCGTACTGGGCGGCCTTCACCGCACCGTTCTGGGTGATGTTCTGGCCCCAGAGGAGGCAGATGCCGCACGACTCGTCGGGGTAGTTCCCGAGGTCCACCGCCCACTTGGGGGCGCCGTCGCCCGTGTACCAGCTGTCGGAGTCGAAGAGCCACCGGGAGTACAGGTCCTGGTGGAAGTCGGGGTAGACGCGGATGCCGGCATCGAGGAACGCCCGCATCTGCTCGGTGGCGGCGGCCAGATACGTGGTGTCGACCTGGCCGCGCACGGGTTCGGCGTAGGCCCAGGAGAGCAGGAAGCGGACCGAGTTGCCGCCGCCGAGGGCTCTCAGCGCGGTCGCGGACTTCTTCGCGTCGGCGACCGAGGCGAAGGGCAGGCCGTCGTTCTCGGCGAGCTTGGTCTCGCCGGAGACGTTGTAGCCGCGCAGCACGACCTCGCGGCCGTTCGCGTCGACGAAGCGGCCGTTCGCCACGGTGAGGGCGGTGCCGTCGAAGGACAGGGAGTCGGCGATGGTGGCGGCGGAGGCGGACGGGGTGCCCGCCACCGACAGGAATCCACAGAGGACAACCAGAACAACGAGCAGACGCGCGCGTATATTCGGCATGTCCATTACAGTCCGAGGATTTCGGGACAACGTCAACACTTCTGACTGATGAGTAAGTTTCATCTTCTCCGTCGGGATGTCTGACGGGATGTCCGTCCTGATGCCCTCATCCGCCGACTCGTCGGGTCACGTTCAGCAGGTACTCCTTCCTGTTCAGGGGGTTGTGGTCGGTCCGCGGCCGCTCCCGCACCGTGCCGTGGGTGACGGGCGCGTAGTGGTCGAAGCCGGCCTCCAACTCGCCCTCACCCCGGGTCAGTCCCGGAATCCGCTGTTCCAGTTCATGTACCCGGTCCGCCGGAACGACACCCTCCAGAACACATCTGTCGCCATGCGTCTCAGTGGTCTGCGGTACGGCCCGCAGCGCGGCCAGTACCGGCAGCAGGGCGCCCAGGGTGTCCGCCGGGGCCTCGACGCGGAACCGGTGCATCGGCTCGTACACCTGCGAGCCCGCCCGCCGCAGCGCCTCGACGAGGACCAACGGGGTCAGACCGCGGAAGTCGGCGCCGGTGGTGGACATGCTCTTGTCGAAGCCCTGGTGGGCGTGGCTCTGCCGGGGCCAGTAGCCGGAGTGCGTCATGGTGACCGTGCAGTCGGTGACCTGCCAGCCGTGCAGCCCCTGGCCGAGGGTGGCGCGCACGGTGTCCTCGACGGCCTTGAAGAAGGCGTACGGCATGGCGCCCAGCTCCACCTCCAGCCGGAAGCCCACGCCCGAGCCGACCGGGGCCGGGGCGACGCGCAGGCCGACGGTCGCGAGGAACGGGTTGTCGTCCTTCTTGATGAACTCGGCCGTCGCTCCCGTCCCGGCGGGCCGCTCGATGCACAGGGGTGTGGTCTCCCGGAAGGTGACGTCGAGGCCGTACTCGTCGGCGAGCGTCGCCTGGATGACCTCCTTCTGCACCTCGCCGTAGAGGGAGACGGAGGTCTCCTGCCGCACCTCGTCGTGGCGCAGGCCGATCAGCGGGTCCTGCTCCGCCAGTTGGGTCAGGGCGAGGTGGAGGGCCCTGCGGTCCGCGGCCGGACCGGGGACGACGACCGTTTCCAGGGAGGGCGGGGCGAAGAAGTGCCCGTGGGTCTTGCGGAGTTCGCCGAGGGCGTCGCCGATCCTGATGTCGGCCAGGCCCCACAGCTTTGCGATACGGCCCGCGGGAACCGACTCCCGACGGGCGTCCGCCCCCTGGTCGAAGACGCTGATCGCGGTGATCCGGCCCTCTTCGCGGGCGTCGCCGAAAGGGATCCGGTCGCGGATACGCAGCGTTCCGGAGAACACGCGCGCGTAGGCGACCTTCTCCCCCGCCGGGCCCCGCTCGACCTTGAACACCGTTCCGGAGAGCGGGCCATCGGGGTCCCCGTCGGCGGCGGGCAGCAACTCCCGGATCCCGGCGATCAGTTCACGGACGCCCGTGCCGGTCACGGCCGAGCCGAAGTACACGGGATGGACGAGGGCCTGGCGGGTCTGGGCGACGAGGGCCGCGTGCAGACCGTCGTACGAGACGGAACCGTCGACGTATGCGGCGAGCAGGTCGTCGTCGTGGTCGGCGAGGACGTCGACGGCCAGGGGGCCGGGGACGAACCCGGCCCCACGGGTCCCGAGTCCCACGGCCTCCCCCATCGGCACGACCGCCGGGGTGAGCCGTTCGGCGATCTCCCGCAGCACGCCCTCGCCCCGGGCCCCGCGCCGGTCGATCTTGTTGACGAAGACGAGGGTCGGGATGCGCAGCCGTTGCAGGGTCCGCATCAGGACCCGGGTCTGCGCCTGGACGCCCTCGACGGCCGAGACGACCAGGACGGCGCCGTCGAGCACGCCGAGCACCCGCTCGACCTCGGCGATGAAGTCCGGGTGGCCGGGGGTGTCGATGAGGTTGACGGTGACGTCGTCGACCGCGAAGGAGACGACGGCCGACTTGATGGTGATGCCGCGCCGGCGCTCCAGCGCGAGGGTGTCGGTCTGGGTGCTGCCGTCGTCGACGCTGCCGATCTCGTCGATCACACCGACCGAGTGCAGCAGCCGCTCGGTCAGGCTGGTCTTACCTGCGTCGACATGGGCGAGAATCCCGAGGTTGAGCAAGTGCACGAAGCGTCATGTCCTTTGAAGAGGGGGTCATTCCTTCCGGGGCGGACATGAACGGTGCGCGCATTGCAACTCCTGGGTCGTGTGGCGACAAGGTCACCCGAAGTGCAGCAGTTCCGGGTCGGCCACGGCAACGGATTAACGCTCAACCAGTGCTGTCCCGGCCCTCGCCCCCTCCACAGAGCAGCCCTAGAGTGACGCACATCACGTCCGTGATCCTGGGAGGGCACATGACCCGCATCTCGGTGAAGGTGGACGGCACGACGTACCAGGACGAGGTGGAACCCCGCCTCCTGCTGATCCACTACCTGCGTGACCGGCTGGGTCTGACCGGTACCCCGATCGGCTGTGACACCTCCAACTGCGGGGCCTGCACGGTCGATCTGGACGGCGAGAGCGTGAAGAGCTGCTCGGTCCTCGCCGTCCAGACGGACGGGAGCGAAGTGACCACCGTCCAAGGGCTCGCCCACAACGGGGAGTTGACCGGGCTGCAGCGGGCGTTCCACGAACGGCACGCGCTGCAGTGCGGCTACTGCACCCCGGGGATGATCATGGCGGCGCGCGATCTGCTGCGCGAGAACCCGCACCCGACCTCGGACGAGGTACGTCACGCCCTGGAGGGCAACCTCTGCCGCTGCACGGGCTACCAGAACATCGTGCGGGCCGTCCTGTCGGCCGCCGAAGCCTCCGAGCAGGGGGTGAGGGCATGACCGAGCAGATCGTGGAGCCCGAGGTCGGCAGGTCCCGGCCCCGCAAGGAGGACGCCCGGCTGCTCACCGGACAGACCAACTGGACCGACAACATCGACGCGGCCGGGATGCTGCACCTGGCGGTGCTGCGCAGCCCGATGGCGCACGCCCGCATCGACCGGATCGACGTCTCGCCCGCGCTCGAACGGCCGGGCGTGGTCGCGGCGTTCAGCGGCGGCGATCTCGCGGAGGGGATGGGATCGCTGCCCTGTGCCTGGCCGGTGACCGAGGACATCGTGCTGCCCGACCACCCGCCGATCGCCGTCGACGAGGTGCGCTACGCCGGTGACCCGGTGGCGGTCGTCGTCGCCCGCGACCAGTACGCGGCCGCCGACGCGCTGGAGGCCATCGAGGTCGACTACGAGCCGCTGCCCCCGGTCCTCGACCTGGAAGCCGCACTGCAGCCGGAAGCCCCCCTGGTCCACTCCGACAAGGGCACCAACCGCTGCTACGACTGGCCGCTGAAAACCGGCGAGGACTTCGACGCCGTACGGGAACGCGCCGAGGTGACGGTGAAACGCCGCTACCACCAGCAGCGGCTGATCCCCAACGCCATGGAACCCCGTGCCGTCGTGGTCACCCCGCTCGCCGCCTCCGGCGAGTACACGCTCTACTCCTCCACCCAGATCCCGCACATCCTGAGGATCATGCTCGCCGTGGTCACCGGCATCCCCGAGCACAAGCTGCGCGTCATCGCCCCCGACGTGGGCGGCGGCTTCGGCTCCAAGCTCCAGGTGTACGGCGAGGAAGCCATCACGCTCGCGGTCGCGCGGCGCATCGGACGCCCGGTGAAGTGGACGGAGTCCCGCTCCGAGGGCTATCTGGCGACCCATCACGGCCGGGGCATGATCCAGGACGTCGAGATCGCCGCCACCAGTGAGGGCAAGCTGCTGGGCCTGAAGGTCGACCTCCTCGTCGACATGGGCGCGTACCTGATGCTCGTCACCCCGGGCATCCCTATCCTGGGCGCCTTCATGTACCCCGGGATCTACAAGATGGGTTCCTACGAGCTCAACGTCACCGGCGTCTTCACGACCAGGACGCCGACCGACGCCTATCGCGGCGCGGGGCGCCCGGAGGCGACGTACGCCATCGAACGGATCATGGACGAGCTGGCCGCCGAACTCGGCCTGGATCCCGTGGAGTTGCGGCGCCGGAACTGGATCGGGCACGAGGAGTTCCCGTACACGTCGATCGCGGGCCTGACCTACGACAGCGGCAACTACGAGGCCGCGACGGAGAAGGCCCTCTCCCTGTTCGGCTACGACAAGCTGCGCGCCGAGCAGATGGACCGCAACGACCGGGGCGACACCGTACGGCTGGGCATCGGTGTGTCGACGTACACCGAGATGTGCGGCCTCGCGCCGAGCCGGGTGCTCAGGGATCTGCGGTACGCGGCCGGCGGCTGGGAGTCGGCGAGCATCCGCATGCTGCCCACGGGCAAGGTCGAGGTGGTCACCGGGACCAGCCCGCACGGGCAGGGGCATGTGACCTGCTGGAGCCAGATCGCCGCCGACGTGCTGGGAGTGCCGTTCGACGACGTCGAGGTGATCCACGGCGACACCAGGGCGGCCCCGCAGGGCATGGACACCTACGGCTCGCGGTCGCTGGTGGTGGGCGGCACGGCCGTGCACCACGCGGCGCTGAAGGTGGTGGAGAAGGCCCGGAAGGTGGCCGCGCATCTGCTCGAAGCGAGCGAGCAGGACCTGGAGTTCGCGGGCGGCGTGTTCTCCGTGAAGGGTTCCCCGGACGCCCGCAGGACGATCCAGGAGGTCGCCTTCGAGACGTTCACCGCGCATGACGTGCCCGACGGTCTCGTACCCAGCATCAACGCCGGGCACATGGTCGATCCGGACAACTTCTCCTATCCGCACGGCACCCACCTGTGCGCGGTCGAGGTCGACACCGAGACCGGGCGGACACACATCCGGTCGTACGTCTGCGTCGACGATGTCGGCCGGGTCGTCAACCCGATGATCGTCGAAGGCCAGGTGCACGGCGGGCTCGCCCAGGGCATCGCGCAGGCGCTGTACGAGGAGGCCGTGTACGACGACGAGGGCAACCTGGTCTCCGGCACGATGGCCGACTACCTCGTGCCGTCGGCGGCGGACCTGCCCGACTTCGTGACGGACCGGACGGAGACGCCGGCCACGTCAAATCCCTTGGGCGTCAAGGGAGTCGGCGAGGCGGGCACGATCGCCTCCACCCCTGCCGTCGTGGGCGCGATCGTCGACGCCCTACGGCCGCTGGGCGTGCGCGACATCCGGATGCCCTGTACTCCCGAGCGGGTCTGGAAAGCGATCGAGGAGGCCTCCTCATGATTCCTCCGGCATTCGAGTACGCGCGACCGACCAGCGTCGAGGAGGCTGTACGCGCGCTCGCCGAGGTCGGCGAGGACGCCAAGGTGCTGGCCGGCGGGCAGAGCCTGCTGCCGCTGCTGCGGCTCCGGCTGGCCTTCCCCGAACTGGTCGTGGACGTCGGGCGTGTCCCCGGCCTGCGCGGGGTGCGAGAAGAGGGCGACACGCTCGTCGTCGGCGCGATGACCACCCACCACGAGGTGATCCGCGACCCGCTCGTCCGCCGGCACGCGGGTCTGCTGGCGGCCGCCACGGAGACCGTCGCGGATCCCGCCGTACGGCATCGGGGCACCCTCGGCGGTTCGCTCGCGCACGCCGATCCGGCCGGTGACCTGCCCGCCGTCGTCCTGGCCCTGGACGCGGAACTGATCGCCGTCGGACCGCGCGGGCGGCGCGCGATCCCCGCGCGGGAGTTCTTCGTCGACTATCTCCAGTCCGCGCTGGGACCGGACGAACTGCTGGTGGAGGTGCGGGTACCGAAGACGGACGGCTGGGGCTTCCACTACGAGAAGTTCCACCGGGTGGCGCAGGCCTGGGCGATCGTCGGCGTGGCCGCCCTCGTGCGGCGCGACGACGGGCACATCGCCGAGGCACGCGTCGGGCTGACCAACATGGGCGCCACCCCGCTGCGCGCCGCGGCGACCGAGGAGGCCCTGACCGGCTCCGGGGACGGACAGGACGTGGCGCGGGCCGCGGAGTCGGCGGCGGTGGGGACCCAGCCCTCCCAGGACCTGTCGGGCTCGCCGGAGTACCGGGCGCATCTGGCGCGGGTGCTGACCAGGCGGGCCGTGCTGGCCGCCGCGGGGATGGAGTGAGGCCGATCGCCGACGTCGAGGGCCCGGAGCAGGTCCGTGCCCGCCTGGAGGAGACGGGATACCTCGTCGACGACGGGCTGGCCATGGCCTGCTTCCTGGCCCTCAGACTGCATCGGCCGATCTTCTGCGAGGGCGACGCGGGCGTCGGCAAGACCGCGCTCGCCTCCGCCCTCGCCGAGGCCCTCGGCGCCCCGCTGATCCGGCTCCAGTGCCACGAGGGCATCGACGCCTCGCAGGCCCTGTACGACTGGGACTTCCCCCGTCAGCTGCTGCATCTGCGGGCCGCCGAGGCGGCCGGCGTCACGGATGCCGGCCGCCTGGAGAGCGAGCTGTACGATCGCCGCTTCCTGGTCGCCCGGCCGTTGCTGCGGGCCCTGGAGACCCGGCCCTCGGTACTGCTGATCGACGAGATCGACCGGGCCGACGACGAGTTCGAGGCGTTCCTCCTGGAGCTGTTGTCGGAGTTCTCGGTCACCATCCCGGAGCTGGGCACGCTGCGCGCCGAGGAGCCCCCGGTCGTCGTCCTGACCTCCAACCGCACGCGCGAGGTCCACGACGCCCTGAAGCGGCGCTGCCTCTACCACTGGTTCGACCATCCCGGCTTCGCCCGCGAACTGGCCATCGTACGGCGGCGGTTGCCGGGCGTGTCGGCACGTCTGGCCGAGCAGGTGACCGCCCTGGTGCAAGCGCTGCGTGGACAGGACCTGCTCAAGCCGCCGGGGGTGGCCGAGACGATCGACTGGGCCGAGGCGCTGGACGCGCTGGGGGCGAGCGAGGTGGACGCGGAGCTGGCGGTGGCGACGCTGGGGTCGGTGCTCAAGTACCGGGAGGACGCCGAGCGGGCGCGGGGGCTCGATCTGGCGGCGGTGCTCGCGGCCCGAGGGGCGTGACGGGTGTGACGGGTGTGCTCGCCGCCGACGCCGCTCTCCTCGGCTTCGCCCGCGCCCTGCGTACGGCCGGTGTCGAGGCGAGTGCCGCACGCGTGCACGCCTTCCTGCGTGCGGTGGACCTACTGCGGCCCGGGATGCGGGCGGACGTGTACTGGGCGGGACGGCTGACCCTGTGCGGGAGCCGGGACGACCTGGAGCGCTACGAGCGGGTCTTCGCCGCGTACTTCGGCGCCCGTGAGCCCGTCGAGCGGGCGGTGGCCGCTGCCCCTGGTCCCCGGCTGCGGCTGGTCGTACGGAACGCGGCTGCCGAAGGCCGCACCAGAACACAGAACGAGCGAGAAAGCCCGCCCACGCCCGCGCTCGCCAGTTCCGCCGAGGTCCTGCGCCGCCGTGACGTGGCCGAACTGGACGCCGCCGAACGCGCCCAGGTGCGCCGGCTGCTGGCCGTGCTCGCGTGGCGCGGAGAGGTGCGGCTGACTGCCCGGCGGCGACCGGCCCGGCGCGGGGACGTCGATCCGCACCGGACGGTGCGGGAGCTGCTGCGGCGCGGTGGCGAGCCGGCCCGGCTGCGGCACCGGGCGAGGGCCGAGCAGCCGCGCCGGACCGTGCTGCTCGTCGACATCAGCGGCTCGATGGCGCCGTACGCGGACGCGCTGCTGCGGTTCGCGCACGCGGCGACCCGCGGGACGCGCACGGAGGTGTTCACGATCGGCACCAGGCTGACCCGTGTGACCCGCGAACTGTCACACCGCGACCCGGACCTGGCGATGGCCGCGGTCGGGGCGGCCGTCCCGGACTGGCGCGGGGGTACCCGGCTGGGTGAGCTGCTGCGGGAGTTCCTGAACCGTTGGGGCCAGCGCGGTATGGCACGCGGCGCGGTGGTGGTGCTGCTGTCGGACGGCTGGGAGCGTGGCGATCCGGAGCTGCTCGGGGCCCAGATGCGACGCTTGCACCGGCTGGCGCACCGGGTGATCTGGGCCAATCCACGCAAGGCGCGCCCTGGTTACGCGCCCTTGGCGGCCGGGATGGCGGCGGCGCTGCCGAGCGTGGACGCGTTCGTCGAGGGGCACAGCCTGGCCGCGCTGGAGCGTCTGGCGGCGGTGGTGCGAGGGAGTCCCCTCGCGAGAGGAGCGGACAGTGCGTGACATTCTCCCGGCGCTGCGGGACTGGTATGCGGCGGGGTCGCCGTTCGGGCTGGCCACGGTGGTCGCCGTGAGCCGTAGCACGCCCCGCGATCCGGGCGCCGCGATGGCCGTGGGCCCCGGCGACGAGGTCGTGGGCAGTGTGTCCGGGGGCTGTGTCGAGGGCGCGGTGTTCGAGCTCGCGCAGGAGGTCGTCGCGAGCGGCGAGGCCCGCCTCGAGACCTTCGGTTACAGCGACGAGGACGCGTTCGCCGTCGGGCTCACCTGCGGCGGCGAGATCACCCTGCTCGTCCGTCCCGTCACGGCCGCCCTGGATCCGGCCTTCGGCGAGGTCGCGGAGTCCGTCGCGGCGAGCCAACCGGTGACCGTCGCCACGGTCACCGACGGGCCGGCGCCGCGTGGAGCCACGCTGGCGGTGTGGCCCGACCGGGTCGCCGGGACGCTGGGCACGGCCGGCCTGGACGTGGCGGTCATCGCCGACGCACGGGGCGAACTCGCCCTCGGCGCCACCGGGTTGAGGCACTACGGACCGCACGGCGAGCGCCGCGAGGACGCCGTCACCGTCTTCCTGCACTCCTTCGCCCCGCCGCCCCGCATGCTGGTCTTCGGCGCGATCGACTACGCGGCCGCGGTCGCCCGGATCGGCGACTTCCTCGGCTACCGGGTCACGGTGTGCGACGCCCGCCCGGTCTTCGCCACGCCCAAACGCTTCCCCGCCGGTGTGGAGGTCGTCGTGGACTGGCCGCACCGCTACCTGCGCGGCACCGACACCGACGAACGCACCGTGATCTGCGTCCTCACCCACGACCCCAAGTTCGATGTGCCCCTGCTGGAGGAGGCGCTGCGCCGCCCGGCCGCGTACATCGGGGCGATGGGCAGCCGCCGTACGCACGAGGACCGGACGGCACGGCTGGTCGCAGCCGGGCTCACCGAGGCCGAGTTGTCGCGGCTGCGCTCGCCGGTCGGGCTCGACCTCGGGGCCCGTACGCCCGAGGAGGTCGCCGTGTCCGTCGCCGCCGAGATCGTCGCGCTGCGGTGGGGCGGCAGCGGCGCGCCACTGACCGGGGCGGGGGGAGCGATCCACCCGTCGACGTAAAGCACCGCATGGCCCTTTGGAGGAAGTCATGGAGCTGCACCACGAGTTCACGGTTCCCGTCCCGGTCGACGACGCCTGGCGGGCGCTCCTCGACATCGAGCGCGTCGCGCCCTGCATGCCCGGGGCGAGCGTCGAGGACTACGACGGCAAGACCGTCAACGGCTCGGTGAAGGTCAAGGTGGGTCCGGTCACCGTGACGTACAAGGGCACCGCCGTCTTCGAGGAGCAGGACGAGGCCGCGCACCGCATGGTGCTGATCGCGAGCGGCCGGGAAACGCGCGGCCAGGGCACGGCACGGGCCACGGTGACCGGCACGCTCACCGGACAGGACGGCGGTACGGCCGTGTCGGTGCGCACCGATCTGACGGTGACCGGGCGGCCGGCGCAGTTCGGCCGGGGTGTGATGGCGGAGGTGGGCGACCGGCTGATCGGCCAGTTCGCCCAGGCCCTGTCCGAACAGCTGGGCGAGCCGGAAAGGGCGAGGGCGGCGGAGCCGCCCGAGGACGATTCCCTCGACCTGCTGCGCGCCGTCGGTGTGCCCGTGGCCAAGCGCGCGGCGGTCGCGGTGGCGGCGGTGCTCGTCGTGGTGCTCGCGGCGGTGCGGATACGGCGGTGGCGGCGCGCCTGAGTCGTCAGGAGCCGTGGCTGCGGTGGTCCACGAGGACCGCCTCAAGGTGCCGGAGAGCCGCCGTCACCCGGGCCGGGTCCTCCTGGAAGAAGGGGTCGTCCGGCACGGGCAACGACCCGGCGAGCGCCCAGCCGCGCCCCCGTGCCCAGGTCGCGTCGTCGAGGTCGACCGCCTCGCGGAAGGCATCCCTGGCCCGGGCGGGCAGGAACTTCCAGGCGGGCAGCAGGTCCACCGCCGGGTCGGCCACCGCGAGCGTCCCGAAGTCGATGACCGCGCTGATCCGGCCCTCCCTGGCCAGGAGGTTGCCGGTCGCGAGGTCCCCGTGGATCCACACCGGCGGCTTGTGCCAGGCGGGCGCCGCGAGAGCCGCCTCCCAGACCTCCGTCACGGCGTCCGTGTCGACGAGGCCCGTCTTCTTCAGCGCCTCGATCTTGGGCCGGACGCGTGCGTCGGCGGCCAGCGAGTCCCGCTCGTCGCCCATCGGCACCCCGCGGAAGGCGTTGCTCTGCTCGGGGCCGGGACCGTCCGTGGTGTCGATCTCCCGCAGCGCGTTGACGAACAGGGCGAGGTCGAGCGCGGTACGGACCGGGTCGGCCAGGTCCTCGGTCGTGGCCGTCTCGCCCTCCAGCCAGCGGTACACGGACCACGGGTACGGATAGCCCTCGCCGGGTTCACCCCTCGCGAGCGGTTCGGAGACGGGCAGCGGCAGGTGCGGGGCGAGCCACGGCAGCCACCGGTGCTCGCGCTCCACCTGGCCCACCCAGTGCGCGTAGCGCGGCAGCCGGACGGAGAGGTCGGTGCCGAGCCGGAAGGTGGCGTTGTCCATGCCGGACCACGGCACCGGGGTGACGGGGAGATGGGCCCACTGCGGGAACTGGGTGGCCAGCAAACGGCGTACGAGCGTGGTATCGATCGGCACGCGGCCCATCTCAGCGGGGCGACGGCCCCGGAGTCCAACGAATTACATGGTGTGAGGCGGGTCCTGACGGGTAGTGGCCGCACAACGGACGAGGGCAGGTGTGTCCTCGTCGGCACCTCCGATGGGGAAGGAGGTCCGTGACAGCGCACACTCGCAGCGCCCGGGCCGCTTCCACGCACACGGAGCGGCCCGGATCTCTGGGTTTCCCCCCTTGTCACCTGACCAGTTGATGCAGTTCCACGTCCGTGAGGAAGCCGTCGGTCACCACGGCGGTCATGTACGTGCAGCGGGGCTGCCGGCGCCGGTCGGTCGGGGAGCCGGGGTTGAGGAGTCGTAGACCGGTGGGGGCTGTGGTGTCCCAGGGGATGTGGCTGTGGCCGAAGACCAGCACGTCGGTGTCGGGGTAGCGGGCGGCGCAGCGGGTCTCGCGGCCCTGGGCGGGGCCCGTCTCGTGGACGACGGCGAAGCGCAGACCGCCGAGGTCGGCGTGGGCCACCTCGGGGAGTCGGGCACGCAGGTCGGGGCCGTCGTTGTTGCCGTACACACCGATGAGCCGGTGGCTGCGCTCCTCCAGCAGGTCCAGGGTGGCCGCGTCGACCCAGTCGCCGGCGTGGAACACGACGTCGGCGCGCGGGAGTTCGGCGAGCAGCTGAGCCGGGAGTTCCTTGGCGCGCTTGGGGAGGTGGGTGTCGGACATGATCAGGAGGCGCACACGGCCAGCCTAGGCCCGTCAGGGCTTGCGGCCGACTCCGCACCACATGGGCAGGGCGCCGGGGGCCGCGGCGTCCGCGGGGTCGGGATGCCACTCGGGCAGTTCGACGACCCCCGGGTCGAGGAGGTCCGTACCGTCGAAGAACCGGGTGATCTCGTCATGGGTACGGGGTGTCGCGCCGGCGTGGTCGGCGGCGCGTTCGTTGTACACGCGCATGGACGCGGCGACCTGCTCGGCCCCGATGTCGGCGGCCGGGTGGGAGAGGACGAGGTGGCTGCCGGGGGCGAGGCGTTCGATGAGGCGTCGCGCGATGTCGTGGGGGTCGTCGGCGTCCGGGACGTACTGGAGGATCGCCACCAGCATGAGGCCCACGGGCTGTGACAGGTCCAGCGTCTCCTGCGCGGCCGTGAGGATGCGGTCCACGTCCCGCAGGTCGGCCTCCAGGTAGTCCGTGGCCCCTTCCCGCGTGCTGACGAGCAGCGCGCGGGCGTGGGCGAGGACGATCGGGTCGTTGTCGACGTAGACCACCCGGGCGCCGGGGTCGACGCGCTGGGCGACCTCGTGGGTGTTGTCGGCCGTCGGGATCCCGGTGCCGATGTCGAGGAACTGCCGGATGCCGGCCTTCCCGGCCAGCTCGCGCACGGCACGTCCGAGGAAGGCCCGGTTGGCCCGGACGGCGGGGACGATCTGCGGATTGGCCGCGGCAGCGAGCTCGGCCGCCTCCTGGTCCGCCGGGTAGTTGTCCCGGCCGCCCAGCCAGGCGTTGTAGACCCGCGCGGGATGCGCCACGGAGGAGTTGAACGACGCGATTCCACCCGTCGGGCGCTCGTGCATGTGGATCTGCTCCCCTCGCCACCGTGCCTCGGTCGCCGCCCACGGTAGCCCAACTCGCCTGAGGGAAAGCCTGGTTGTCGATCGGTTGGACAAGTCCTCAGGTCTTCAGGTGAAACTGTTCAGTCTGAACTGGACAGTTTCGGCTGACGGCCTTACGGTGACGATATGGATGCATGGGCCACCGACCCTCCCGAGGGCATCACCGACTCCGCCGCCCGCGCCGCGCGCGACCTGCGGGTCGTGTTCAGCCGGCTGCGCCGCCGGATCAGGGAGGTCGCGGAGGACGAGGAGCTCACACCGCCCCAGGTCTCCGCACTCACCCTGGTCGCCAAGCACGAGGCCGCCACGGCCAGCGCGCTGGCCACGGCCGAGGGCGTACGGCCGCAGTCGATGGCCACCACGCTCGCCGCCCTGGACCGGCACGGGCTGATCCGGCGCAGTCCCGACCCGGACGACGGCCGCAGCCGGCTCGTCACGCTCACCGACGCCGGCCGCAGTCGCGTCGAGGGCGACCGGCAGGCGCGCGAGGAGTGGCTGGCCCGTGCCCTGCAGGACCGGTACACCGAGGACGAGCGACGCAAGGTGCTCGACGGTCTGGCCCTGCTGGAACGGCTCACGCAGCCGTGACGCCGAAGCCCACCCCGCCCCCTCACGGCCCGCTCTCGCACCTCCCTGAAAGGCCTGCCCCATGGCACTCACGGCTTTCGACCCCCGCACCGCCCTCGTCGTGATCGACCTCCAGGCGGGCATCGTCGCGGCGCCCGTCACCCCGTACCCCGCGTCCGAGGTGGTCGCTCGTTCGGTTGATCTCGCCGAGGCCTTCCGCGCCCGGGATCTGCCCGTGGTGCTGGTCCGGGTGGCCTTCGCCGCCGACGGGGCGGACGCCGTCCCCGGCCGCACCGAGGCCCCGCGCGCCGGCGGCACGCGGCCGGAGGGCTGGGACGTCGTCGTCGACGAACTGGCCGGCCACCCGGGTGACATCACCGTCACCAAGCACAACTGGGGCGCCTTCCACGGCACCGACCTCGACGTCCAGCTGCGACGCCGCGGTGTCACCCAGATCGTGCTGACGGGCATCGCCACCAGCATCGGCGTCGAGTCGACGGCCCGCGCCGCGCACGAGCACGGCTACCACGTCACCCTCGCCACCGACGCGATGAGCGACATGGACGCCGAGGCCCACCGGGGCAGCGTCGAGCGGATCTTCCCGCGCCTCGGCGAGACGGGCACGACGACCGAGGTGTTGGAGCTGCTCGCCAAGACACACAACTGAGCCGGAACTGAGATCTCCCCGACGGGAGGCCGAGTGATGCACGACACTTCCGCCGGGTTAGCATCGGGCGAAACGCACGAGCCGCACCGTCCACGGCAAGCGAAACGAGGGGGCTCGGAGCCCGATGCACGTCAAGGTCAGTGTCATCGTCCCGGTCTACAACCCGGGGATCTACATCGAGGACTGCATCGCCTCGCTGTTGACGCAGTCGCTGCCTCCGGACGAGTACGAGGTCATCTTCGTCGACGACGGCTCCACCGACGAGACGCCCGCCCGCCTGGACGCACTCGCCGCAGAGAACTCCCGGGTTACCGTCATCCACCAGGAGCCGTCCGGCTGGTCGGGCAAACCCCGCAACGTCGGCATCGCCGCCTCCCAGGGCGAGTACGTCATGTTCGTCGACAACGACGACTACCTCGGCGACGAAGCGCTCGAGCGCATGTACGACTACGCCGTGGCCAACGGCACCGACGTCGTCGTAGGCAAGATGGCCGGCAAGGGCCGCCCTGTGCCCGTGGAGCTGTTCCGGCGCAACCACCCGCACGCGACCGTCGAGAACGCCCCGCTCATCGACAGCCTCACCCCGCACAAGATGTTCCGACGGGAGTTCCTCGACAAGATCGGCCTGCGCTTTCCCGAGGGCCGGCGCCGTCTGGAGGACCACGTCTTCGTCACCGAGGCGTATCTGCGCGCGGACGGCATCTCGGTGCTCAGCGACTACGTGTGCTACTACCACGTCAAGCGGGACGACGCCGCCAACGCCGGCTTCCAGCGCTTCGACCCGATCGGCTACTTCAAGAACCTGCGCGAGGCCCTCGACATCGTCGAGCAGTACACCGAGCCGGGGCCGGTGCGGGACCGGCTCTATCGCCGCTGGCTGCGCAACGAGATGGTCGAGCGGATGCGCGGGCGGCGCCTGCTCGCCCTCCCCGACGACGGCTATCGCAAGCAGCTGTACGAGGAGATCCGCCAGGTCGTCGTCGAGCGCTTCGGGCCCGGCGTCTCGGCCGGACTCGCGCCGACCCAACAGGTGATCGCCGCACTGATCGCCGCCGACCGGTTCGAGGACCTCGTGGCCTTCGCCGAGTGGGAGGTCGCCGTGGCTCCCAAGGCGACTCCCGAGGACATCCGGTGGGAGGACGGTTCGCTGCGGATCGGGCTGTCGGCCGAGTTCGCGTCCAAGCGCCAGCCGATGACGTTCCCCTCGGGCAGCGCGGGCGCCTCGCCGGCCGACCCGCCGTTGGACGCCGCCGCGGCGATCGCCTGGGTGGAGGCGGACACCGTGGCCAAGTTCGGCAAGGCCACCGTGGACCTGCTGCTGCGTGAACGGTCAAGCGCCGCTCAGTACTTCCAGCCGGTGGAGTTCACCCGCGAGCTCGTTCCGGCCGGGGACGACGGCCGCGTCCGTGTGGTGCTGCGCGGGACGGCCTCCGTCGACCCCGGCACGGCCCTGGACGGTGCCCCGATCCGTGGCGGCCTGTGGGACGTGTTCGTCCGCGTCAAGCTGGGCGGCTGGACCAAGGAGTGCCGACTGGGCCCGGTCCCCCGGGCCGGCCGGACGGCCGCGCCCGGCGGTGTCGTCGCCGAGCGGGTGACCCTGCCGTACTGGACGAGCCCGCAGGGCAACCTCGCCCTGGACGTCGACCGCGCGAGCAAGCGCCTGGACCTCGGCCGCCTCACTCCCGAGGACATCACCGTGTCCGACGGCCGGCTGCGCGCGCCGCTGCCGCTCCACGCACCCGGCGACACCGACGTCCTGCTGCGACTCACCGCGGACACGGCCTACCACGTACCTGCCACGCTCTCCCCCGCCGCCGACGGCGAGGGGTCGGTGCTGGAGGCCGTGCTGCCCGCCGAGGAGCTGCGGGGTGCCGTCCGGGTCGCGCTGGGCCCGGCCCCCGGCGCCGACGAGCCGCGTTTCCTGCCGCTGCCGTTCGTCCTGCGCGCCAGGGCCGGCCGCATCCAGGCGGCGCGGGCCCCACGGCCCTCTCTCGTGCAGCGGGCCGTGCGCAAGGCGCGGCGCGTGCTCGGCGAGCTCCTGGGAAGGGCCGCCGCCGGGGCCAAGGCGTGATGTAGCACCGCTCGACGACAACGCCCGGGCCGGACCGTTCCGCCTCACACACCGAGACGGGGCGGTCCGAGCTGCTTCCCAGCCCGGACCGCCCCCTATGACCTGCTGCGCTGCCTCAGCCGCTGACGCTGCTCAGCGGCTGCAGGCTCTTACGCAGGGGCTCCCAGCCACGGGACCGCTTCGTCCCGCGGTTGCGGGCACGCACCAGCGGCGTCCAGAAGCTCGCGTCGATCAGCGCCTCCGGCTTCACCGCCGTCGTCCGCTCCAGAACCGTCTCGGGCACCTTCTGGGGGTCGGGGACCTCGAACTCCGCGATGATCTCGTCGTACTTGTCCTTGAGCACCGTGTTCGACGGGTCCGCACCGAAGATCACCAGCTGGCCGGTGGGCTCGGTGTCGACCAGGACCGTCACCAGGTCGGGCCGGTAGCGGTTCAGGATCTCGATGACCTTGTAGACGTCCCCGGTCCAGGCGTTGGTGTGCCGGTCGCGGGCCGCCTCGTCGACGTTGCGCGGCAGCATGTCGTCGAAGACGATCACGCTGGCCCAGTCCGAGTGCTGCTCGATGTTGATGAAGTCGCGCAGCGCGTACTCGAACAGGTGCATGCCGTCGATGAACGCCAGGTCTAGGGTGGTGCGGCGCCAGTGGCCGAGGGGGCTGCGGCCCCGGCGCAGGTTGCGCAGCGGGTGACGCCCGCCCTTGAGGTGGGCCAGCGGGTTGTTCCGTGCGAAGAAGTCGTCGCTGGTGGCCTTGGCCAGGTGGACGTCGCAGCGGATCTCCGTGACCACCTTGAAGGCGGGGTCGATCGCGATGCTGGGTACCCGGGAGAGCGTCAGGCTGCGGCCGTCGTTGACTCCGATCTCCAGGTAGTTCCGGTTCGCGCTGGACTTGTGGAGCCCCCGCAGGAACTCGTGACGTTTCACTGGGAAATCTCCTTGCGGATGAGTGACAGTGCTTCGTGCTGGGCGGGCCGCCGGTCCCGGAGCGGGGACAGGCCGTCCTGTGACCACCGGTCGTGCCCGAGGGCGCTGTAGGCGGAGCGTGGGGCGGGCCGGAGGAAGGCCGCGCTGCTGGTGGGGCGGAACATACCCTGTGAGGCCTCGCCGCGGCAGGGCTTCGCACAGAGGTTCGTGATCCGCTCGGCGACGTCGGCGCTCCAGGTCGGCCGTCCGCGCCGGTCGTCGACGGCGTCGAGGGTGTGCCGGCGGGCCGCCGGTTCGGGCATCGTACGGACGACACGGGTGACGTCCAGGGCGGCCGGCCGCCTCATGACAGGCCCCGCGCGCGTCGCTTGAGCGGTTCCCACCAGGCGCGGTTGTCCCGGTACCAGTCGACGGTGTCGGCGAGGCCGGCCACGAAGCCGTGCTGCGGCTGGTAGCCGAGCTCGGCGTGGGCCTTGCTCCAGTCGACGGAGTAGCGCAGGTCGTGGCCCTTGCGGTCCTCCACGAACTCCACCCGCTCCCAGTCCGCCCCGCAGGCCTTGAGCAGCAGGTCGGTGAGTTCCCTGTTGCTGAGTTCGGCGCCGCCGCCGATGTTGTACACCTCGCCGGGGCGGCCCTTGGTGCGCACGAGGTCGACTCCGCGGCAGTGGTCGTCGACGTGCAGCCAGTCGCGGACGTTGAGCCCCTCCCCGTAGAGGGGGACCTTCTTCCCGTCGAGGAGGTTGGTGACGAACAGCGGGATGACCTTCTCGGGGAACTGGTGCGGGCCGTAGTTGTTGGAGCAGCGGGTGACACGGACGTCCAGGCCGTGGGTGCGGTGGTAGGCCAGGGCGAGCAGGTCGGAGGAGGCCTTGGAGGCGGAGTAGGGCGAGTTGGGCTGCAGCGGATGGTCCTCCGGCCAGGAGCCGGAGTCGATGGAGCCGTAGACCTCGTCGGTGGAGACGTGCACGAACCGGTCGACGCGGCCCGTCACGGCCGCGTCCAACAGGGTCTGGGTGCCCAGGACGTTGGTGCGGACGAAGTCGGCCGCGCCGGTGATCGAGCGGTCCACGTGGGACTCCGCCGCGAAGTGCACGACCTGGTCCGCGTCGGCCGTCAGCCTGCCGACGAGTTCGGCGTCGCAGATATCGCCCTGCACGAACTCCAGCCGGGGGTGGTCGAGTTCGAGGTTGTCGAGCGTGCCGGCGTAGGTGAGCTTGTCCAGCACCGTGACCCGGGGCGCGTCGGGCCCGTCCGCGGCGAGCAGCTTGCGCACGTAGGCCGAGCCGATGAACCCGGCGGCGCCGGTGACGAGAAGGTTCATGAGTGGATCTGCACCTTGCTGTGGTCACCGAGGACGAGGCGGTGCGCGCTGGGCACGCTCGGCGCCGGGGTCACCTCTACGTGGCGGCCGATCAGCGAGGACTCGATCCTGGCCACCCCGAGGATCGACGAGTCCCGCAGCACGATGGAGAACTCCAGCTCGCTGTCGACGACTTGGCAGTTCTCCGCGATGGAGGTGAAGGGGCCGACGTAGGAGTCGCGCACCTCGGTTCCGGCGCCGATGATCACGGGGCCGACGACGCGGGAGTTCACGATGCGCGCGCCCTCCTCCAGCACCACCCGGCCCACGGTCTCGGACGCTTCGTCCACCTCGCCGTCGAGTCGGCGGTCGAGGCCTTCCAGGACCGTGCGGTTCACTTCCAGCATGTCGGTGACGTTCCCGGTGTCCTTCCAGTAGCCCCTGATGACCGTGGAGCGTACATCGGCACGGACGTCGATCAGGTGCTGGATGGCGTGGGTGATCTCCAACTCGCCGCGCCAGGAGGGCTTGATGGCCCGCACGGCCTCGTGGATCGCCGGGGTGAAGAGGTACACGCCGACCAGGGCCAGATCGCTCTTGGGGTTCTCCGGCTTCTCCTCCAGGCCGATCACCTGCCCGTCCGGGTCGAGTTCGGCGACACCGAAGGACCGCGGGTCGGGCACGTGGGTGAGGAGGATCTGGGCGGCGGGCCGGTTGTCGCGGAAGCCTTCGACGAGGTCGGTGATACCGCCGACGATGAAGTTGTCGCCCAGGTACATCACGAAGTCGTCGTCACCGAGCCAGTCGCGGGCGATCAGCACCGCGTGCGCCAGTCCGAGCGGGCGCTCCTGGGGGATGTACGTGATCTCCAGGCCGAACTTCGAGCCGTCGCCCACGGCTTCCTGGATCTCTTCCGCGGTGTCGCCGACGATCACTCCGACCTGGGTGATGCCGGCCGCGGCGATCGCTTCCAGGCCGTAGAAGAGCACGGCCTTGTTGGCCACGGGCACCAGTTGTTTGGCCGAGGTGTGCGTGATGGGACGCAGCCGTGTCCCGGCACCGCCGGACAGCACGAGAGCCTTCATCTGCGTCACCCTAGCCCGGATACGGAGGAACCGGCCATGGCGAGGGGGTGGCTTGACGGTTACGGCCGGTGGGACGTCAGTCCTCGCCCCTGACGATGTTCCACTCTCCCGTGTGAGCCGCGGCGGACGCGCCCCGGTCCTCGACGGCCGGCAGGCAGGTCCGCGGGGCTCCCTCGCCGCGGCCGCGGCGGGTCCTGGACCAGCCGGTCCCGGTCCGGCGGGCGACTGGTTTCTCTCCGGTCTGCGTGGTCACGACGGTTCGACTTCCTTCCGCGTCCGAGCTCTCGACGCCGGGTCCCCGGCAGGGGCACGGCCAAACCACGGCGAGCGGCGTCAGGGCATCGCGTCCGCACACTCATTCGTGCGGGATCTGTGGCACCGGATCTTGACGGCGGCCGAACTCGCGTGCCCGGGGCTGCAGTTCGCGAACGGATCTTCTGGTCGCCCGATCACGTGTCCAGCGCGATCTCGCTCCACACCTGCTTGCCGCCGCTGACCGGCACGCTCCCCCACGCCGCCGACACCGCCTCGACGAGGAGGATGCCGCGGCCGCCGGTGGCCTCCCAGCCGATGCTGGTCGGCTTGGCGGGGGTGCGGGGCGAGGCGTCGGCGACGGCGAACCGCAGCCGGTGGTTGACGAGGGTGAGGTCGAGGCGGACCCTGCCGTCGGTGTGCACGAGGGCGTTGGTGACGAGTTCGGAGACCACGAGCAGGGCGGTGTCCAGGGCGTCGGCCGGGACCTCCCAGGTGCGCAGGGTGCGCCGGGTGAAGCGGCGGGCGTGCCCGACGGCCTGGGGGACGCGCCACACCGTCCAGCTCTCCCTGAGGGGGCGGGAGGCCATGCCGTCGTAGCGCAGGAGGAGCAGGGCGACGTCGTCGCCGCGACGGGCGTTGCCGAGGAGGGCGTCGGCGACGAGTCCGAGGTGGGCGGGGTCGGAGACGGCGAGCTCGTGGGCGAAACGGTCCATGCCCTCGTCGATGTCGGCCTCGGCGGACTCCACGAGGCCGTCGGTGGTCAGGGCGATGAGTGTGCCGGGACGGAGCCCGAGCGGGAACATCGGGAAGTCGGCCTGGGCCATCACACCGAGTGGCGGACCACCGTCCGCCTCCACGATCTCCGTGCTGCCGTCCGGGTGGCGCAGCACGGGCGGGAGGTGCCCGGCGCGGACGCACCAGGCGGTGCCCTCCTCCATGTCGAGGTCGACGTAGGCGCAGGTGGCGAAGAGGTCGGTCTCCATGTCCATGAGGAGGCGGTTGGCATGGGAGACGACCACGTCCGGGGGGTGGCCCTCGACCGCGTAGGCGCGCAGGGCCGTGCGCATCTGGCCCATGAGGGTGGCGGCGCCGGCACTGTGGCCCTGGACGTCGCCGATGATCAGGGCGACGTGGTTGTCGGGCAGCGGGATCACGTCGTACCAGTCCCCGCCGAGTTCCAGCCCGGCCGTGCTCGGCAGGTAGCGGGCGACGGCGACCGCGCCGGGCAGTTTGGGCAGGCGGCGCGGGAGCAGCTGGCGCTGGAGCATGCCGACGAGTTCGTGCTCGGCGTCGAAGGCGTGGGCGCGCATCAGGGCCTGTCCGGCGAGGCCGGCGGAGGCGGTGAGCAGGGCGCGTTCGTCGGGGCCGAAGTCGTGCGGGGTGTCCCAGCCGATGAGGCAGGCGCCGGCCATACGGCCCGCGGCGGACAGCGGGAGAACGGCGAGGCCGCCGGGGCCGACCTCGGCGAGCGCGGGTTCGAGGGCGGTGCCGGCGGGCCAGATCTGGGCGCGTCCCTCGCGCAGGGCGGCGGCGAGGGTGGGCATGGCCCGCACGGGTGCGTCGGGCCACTCGCTGCGCCACTCCAGGCGCCACAGCTCGGGCCAGGACTCCGGTTCGGGCGGGTCGAGGACGGTGACGACGAGCCGGTCGCCCTCCAGCTCGGCGAGCGCGATCCGGTCGGCCCCGAGCGGGGTGCGCAGGGCGGAGACGACGGCCTGGCTGACGTCGCGGACGGTGCCGGCGGAGGCGAGGGCGGTGGCCAGGCGCTGGATGCGGGCCACGTCGGTGACGTCGGAGCGCAGCGTGGAGGCGTCGGCGACCGTGCCCACGAGCCGCGTCGGGTATCCCTCGCCGCCGGGCAGCAGGCGTCCGCGCAGCCTGAGCCACTTGGGCGGGCCCGTGGGCTGCAGGACCCGGAACTCCAGCTCGCGGTCACCGATGGACATGTGGTCGGCCTCGACCACGCTCATCAGCGAGGGCAGGTCCTCGGGCACGGTCAGGCCCAGCAGGGTCTCGACCTTGCCGTCGAACTCGGCCCGGCTCAGACCGAACAGCTCCAGGATGCCGTCGCCGACCTCGACCCGGCCGGTGTCCATGGCGAGGGTGAAGGCGTTGGAGCGCAGTTCCTCGCCCTCCGCCGCCACACTGGGAGCGGGGCAGACGACCGCGTCGGCGATCAGTTCGAGGCACTTGCGGTCCTCGTCGTCGAAGCCGCCCGTGTCCTCGCTCACCGCGAGGAGGCAGGCCCGGCCGTCGTCCCCGTGCGCGGGCAGCACGGCCAGATGGCAGTCTCGCGCGGGCGCCCGCCGGGCGTCGGCGCAGGCGGCGAGTTCCTCCGGGCCGATCCACACCGGCCGCCCGGTGCGCTGCGCCTCGGCGAGCGGGGAGCCGCCGGAGAGGGCGTAGCTGTCGCGCAGTCCGTACACCGTCCTGGGTACGCCGGCGGACTCGACGAGGCACAGCAGGTCCCCGTCCTTGCCCGGCTCGTACACGGCGGCGAGCGTCGCCCCGGCGAAGACGAGCGCCTGTTCGAGTACGCGGCGCAGCCGTTCGGGCGAGTCGGGACCGTCCGTGAGCGAATTGAGGGCAACTTCGGCGCGCAGCGTTCTCGTTCTGCGTCCCGCAGCGCCCTCACTGACCACGTCCGCCATTACAGCGCTTATGAGGCACCTGCGCAGCCCCTGTGACCGTTCCATGGAGTGTTTGCGGAGGTCAGGCTCGAAAGTCGCCGAACAGATCTTTACGCATGCGTACCGCACGGTGATCTCGTGACAGGCGTGACTGTCCGTGCCCGTCGCCCCACTGGAAGCTCGATGCCGGGCCACAGAGGGGGACTGATGGACAAGCGGTACGAGGTGTACGCGCTCGCCGACAGACATTTCTACGAGACGCCGGACCGGCTGTCCGCGGAAGGCCAGGAGGCGGCGCCGCTGTACGAGACGGCGCGGCGCGAGGTGCCCGAGGGCTGGGACTCGGCCCGGATCGGCGACTGGCTGACACTGACACCGCTCGACGAGGACGGTGCCCCGCTGTCCGGACCCGCCCAGGGCTGGAAGATCCACGCCTCGGCCATCCGCGCGAACGCGGAGAAGATCGCCGCGATCGTGTGGGAGTACTGCGTGCCCCGCCGTATCCCGTTCAAGTTCGTGCCGGGCCCGCACCTGCTGCACCTGCGCAACACCAAGTACGCGGCCCGCGACTCCAGCGGCAAGTTCGTCACGATCTACCCGGCCGACGAGGAGCAGCTGCACGTCGTGCTGCGCGAGCTGGGCAAACTCCTGGAGGGCTTCGAGGGTCCGTACATCCTCACCGATCTCCGCTGGTACGACGGTCCGCTGTACGTCCGCCACGGCGCTTTCGCGCGCACCTTCGTCGTCGACGAGCGCGGCTCGCTGGTGCTGGCGGTGCGGGACGGCGAGGGGCGGCTGGTGCCGGACCGGCGGGCGCCCTCCTTCCAGGTGCCCGAGTGGGTGACGCTGCCGGCGTTCCTCGAGCCGCATCTGGCGGCGCGGAACACCACGACGGTGGGCGAGCTGCCGTACCGGATCGAGAAGGCACTGCACTTCTCCAACGGCGGCGGGGTGTACTCGGGCACCGACGTCCGGGACGGCAGCAAGGTCGTCCTCAAGGAGGGGCGGCCGCACGCGGGGCTGGCCGCCGACGGGGCGGACGCGATCGCGCGCCTTGAGCGGGAGAAGTACGCCCTGGAGCAGGCGTCGGGCACGGGTGTGGTGCCGGAGGTGCGGGACTGGTTCACGCTCGGGGACCACCGTTTCCTGGTCATGGACTTCCTGGAGGGACGCCCGCTCAACTCGTTCTTCGCCGAACGGCACCCGCTGATGGGCCCGAGCCCCGATCCGGCGGCGGTGTCCGCCTACTCGGCGTGGGCGGTGCGCATCCACCGGGCGGTTCAGCGGGCGGTGGAGGCGATGCACGCGCGCGGGATCGTCTTCAACGACCTGCATGTCTTCAACATCATGGTCGGCCCCGACGAGGAGTCGGTGTCGCTGCTCGACTTCGAGGCCGCGGCCCCCGTGTCCGAGCAGGGCCGCCAGGTCGTCGCCCACCCCGGGTTCGTCGCCCCGCCGGACCGCACGGGCATCGACATCGACCGGTACGCGCTGGCCTGTCTCAGGCTCGCCCTGTTCCTGCCCCTCACCACACTGTTCGCGGTGGATCGCGGCAAGGCGGCCCACCTGGCGGACGTCATCGCCCGTCAGTTCCCGGACGTACCGCGGGAGTTCCTGGACGAGGCGGTCGCGGAGATCACCCGGGACGTGGCCGCGCGGCCGTCGTCACCGCCGGTCTCCTTCGTGGAGCCCGGGGACTGGCCCTACAGCCGCGACTCCATGGTCAAGGCGTTGCTCGCCTCGGCCACCCCTGAGCGCGACGACCGGCTCTTCCCCGGCGACGTCGCCCAGTTCTCCGACGGCGGTGGTCTCGGCCTCGCGCACGGTGCGGCCGGTGTGCTGTACGCGCTGGACGCGGTCGGCGCCGAACGGTACGAGGAGGGCGAGCGCTGGCTCCTCGACCACACCGCACCACCACCGATCGGCACCCCGCTCGGCCTCTACGACGGTCTCGCGGGCGTCGCGCACGTCCTGGACCGGCTCGGCCACCGGCAGCGGGCCCTCGACCTGGTCGACACGATCCTCCGGGAGCGCTGGCAGAACCTGTCCTCGGACCTGCGCGGCGGACTGGCCGGGCTCGGCCTGGTCCTGGACGACCTGGCCGACAGGACCGGCGAGAAGGAACTCGCCGAGCTGGCCGCCGAGGCCGCGCAGCTCCTCGTACGACGACTTGCGGAGCCGCTTCCGGCCACGCCCCGGCGGCGGGCCGGACTGCTGCGGGGTGCCACCGGGCCCGCGCTGTTCCTGCTGCGGCAGTACGAACGGACCGGCGAGCCGGACCTGCTGGCGGCGGCCCGTGCGGCCCTGCGCCAGGACCTGGAGTGCTGTGTGACGCGCGAGGGCGGCTCGCTGGAGGTCGACGAGGGGTGGCGGTCGATGCCGTACCTCGGTGACGGCAGCGCGGGCGTCGGGATGGTCATCGACGACTACCTCGCCCACGCCGCCGACGACACCGGGGAGTTCGAGCGGGCCCGCGCCGGTGTACTGACCGCCGCCACCTCCCGCTTCTACGCGCAGCCGGGTCTCTTCCAGGGCCGCGCCGGGATGATCCTGCACCTCGCCCGCACCACCACGCCCGGCGCGGACGCCGCACGGCTCGACGAGCAGATCGCCGGCCTCGGCTGGTTCGCGATGTCCTACCAGGGCCAACTGGCCTTCCCGGGACACCAGATGATGCGGCTGTCGATGGATCTGGGCACCGGTACGGCAGGGTGCCTGCTCGCGCTCGGCGCGGCCCTCGGCGCCCGGGCCACCGCGCACCTGCCGTTCCTGCCGCCGCTCGGGCGGCCCACAGAACGCGGCTCCGCAATCTGACGGAGTCGTGACCCAACCCCGTCCCCACGGTGAACGACACAGTGGACGACACAACGGAAGGACACGAGATGGCACTTCTCGACCTGCAGACGATGGAGTCCGAAGAGCACACCGACGGCGGCGGCGGAAGCTCGGCCAGCCTGCTGCTCTGCTGGAGCACGGCCAGCGTCACGCTCTGTCTCTGACGAGCACCGCGCATCCACGGCCCCGGGCGGTCCGCTCCCGCGAGGGAGGGGCCGCCCGGGGTCCTGCGCACCGCCCCGGACGTGAGGCCGTATGACCACCCATACCGGCAAGGACCTGGCGGCGCCGGCCGCCCGGCACAGCGGCATCCACTGTGTGGCCCTGTGCCTGCTGAGCACCGCCGCGACCGGCGCCGGTCTGCTGCTGCCCGCCGCGCTGGGCCGGGCCCTGGACCTGCTGCTGGCGCATGCCCCCGCGACCCGCTGGGTGCTGTACTGCGCCGGGCTGGTCCTGCTGCTCGCGCTGCTCGACGCGGGCCAGACCGTACTGGGCGGCACGGTCGACGCCCGGACCACGGCGTGGCTGCGCCGGCGGCTGACCGGGCACGTCCTGGACGTGGGCCCGCGGGCCGCCGCCCGCTTCGGGCCCGGCGACCTCGTCGCCCGCCTCGTCGGCAACGCCTCGCAGGCCGGTACGGCACCGGCCGCCCGCGCCGCGCTGGTCGCCGCGCTCGCCGGGCCGGTCGGCGCCATGGTGGCGCTCGCTCTCATCGACCCATGGCTCGCGGCGGTGTTCCTGGCCGGAACACCGGTGCTCACACTGCTGCTGCGCGCCTTCGCGCGCGACACCACGGAGTGCGTGACGCGCTACCAGAAGGTGCAGGGGCGGATCGCGGCGGCGCTCTCGGAGGCCATCGGCGGGCATCGCACCATCGAGGCGGCGGGTACGACGGACCGTGAGACGGCGCGGATCCTGCGGCCACTGCCCGAACTGTCCCGGGCGGGGTATCGCATGTGGCAGGTGCAGGGGCGGGCCGCCGGCCAGTCGGTCGCCGTGGCCCCGCTGCTCCAGCTCGGCGTCGTCGCGGTCGCCGGGGTGCTGCTCACCCAACACCGGTTGACCGTGGGCGAGTTGCTCGCGGCCTCGCGTTACGCGGTCCTCGCCGCCGGGGTCGGTGTGCTGGTGGGCCAGCTCGCGGGACTGGCCCGCGCCCGGGCGGCGGTGGGACGGCTCGGCGAGGTCCTGGCGGAGCCCGCCCCCGTCTACGGGACACGCCACCTGCCGCCCGGGCCGGGCACGTTGGAGTTGCGCGGCGTGACCGCCCGGCGCGGCGGGCGTGCCGTACTCGACGAGGTCGACCTCGTCGTGCCCGGCGGGACCACACTCGCCGTGGTCGGCCGGTCCGGCGCGGGCAAGTCGCTGCTCGCGGCGCTCGCCGGACGGCTCGCCGATCCGGATTCCGGGGAGGTCCTGCTGGACGGGGTACCGCTGCACGAACTCAGTCACGACGACCTCCGTCGGGCGATAGGCCACGCCTTCGAACGCCCCGCCCTGCTGGGCGGGACCATCGAGGAGGAGATCGGCCTCGGCCTGGCGTGCCCCTCCTCCGACCGGGTCCGGGCGGCGGCCGTGACGGCCCGCGCGGACGACTTCGTGCGCCGCCTGCCCGCCGGTTACGCCACCTCCGTCGCCGACGCCCCGCGCTCCGGCGGCGAGTCCCAACGCCTCGGCCTCGCCCGGGCTTTCGCCCACGGCGGCCGCCTCCTCATCCTCGACGACGCCCTCTCCAGCCTCGACACGGTGACGGAGGCGCAGATCACCGAAGCGCTGGTGAAAGGCGGTTCGGGCAGCACCCGGCTCCTCGTCGCCCACCGCGCGGCCTCGGCGGCCCGGGCGGACGCGGTGGCCTGGCTGGACGACGGGCGGGTCCGGGCGGTGGGGCCGCACGAAGAGCTGTGGAAGGTCGCGGGGTACCGGGCGGTCTTCGCGGACGGAGGGCAGCCGTGACCGACGCGGACGGACGGGGAGCGCCGATGACCGCCGCGGGCGGAGGGCGGCCTGGACGAGGCGGATGGGAAAAGGCCCTGACCCACAGCGTCCGCGGACGGCTCGACCGACACGGCCCGGGTGCAGCCATGCCCCACGCGGGCCGAAGGCGGTTCACCCCCTGCGGACGGGAGCGGCCATGACCGACGGGCTCCACCGGCACGGTGTCCGTTTCCTGCGGGCCCGGTGGCGGGTCCTGGTGCGGCTCGGCGGCTGGTCCGTGCTCGAGACCGGGCAGACCTTCCTCACCGGGTACGCGCCCGCCCGCGCCCTGGACGAGGGGTTTCTGGCCGGACGGCCGGACGTCGGACTCGTCTGGCTCGGCGTGGCCGGACTCGGGGTCCTCGTCGGGGCGTTCGGCACGTCTCGGGTGTACTCCGCGGTCGCCGCGCTGGTCGAACCGCTCAGGGACCGGCTGGTCACGCGGGTCGTCACACGCGGGGTGCGGGAGGCGGACGCCGGGGCGCTGTCGGGGCTCACCCAGCAGGTCGAGATCGCGCGGGACACGTCCGCCGGACTGGTGATGGTGTCGCGTTCGTTCGTGTTCACCGCCGCCGGCGCACTCGTCGGCCTGTTCTCACTCGCCCCGCTGCTCCTGCTGGTCGTCGGGCCTCCGCTGCTCGCCGGGATGGCCCTGTTCGCGGCGACGCTGCGGCCGCTGGCCCGTCGGCAGGAGGCGTTCCTCGTCGCCGACGAGGCGTTGGCCGAGGATCTCGGCACCGTCTGTCCGGGGCTGCGGGACGTCACGGCGGCCGGTGCGGAGGAACGGGTCGCCGCCGGCACCGCGAGCCGCATCGACGCCGAGCTGCGGGCCGCGTGTTCCCTCGCCCGCTGGGGCGTCCTGCGCGTGGTCTCCCTCGCGATCGGCGGCCATCTGCCGATCGTGCTGCTGCTCGCCGCCGCACCCTGGCTCCTCGACCGCGGCGTCACCACGGGCGCGCTGGTCGGCGCGCTCGCCTACGTCACCCAGTCCCTGCTCCCCGCCCTGCGCAACCTGGTCCACGGCCTGGGCGCGAGCGGCTCACGCCTGATGGTGGTCCTCCGGCGGCTGATCCGCGACGACTCGTCCTCCACGCCCCTCCCCGACCCCGCCGACGGACGCTCCACGCCCCTGTTCCACCGGGCCGACGCACCACCCGTCCCCCTCCCCGACCCCGCCGACAAGCCGCCCGCAACCCGCTCCGGCTCCGGCTCCGCCCACGCATCCTCCACGCCCCGCTCCGACCCCGCCCACGCACCATCCGCACCCCTCTCCCCCTCGACCGGCACACCGACCGCACCCACTCCACCGGCTGTCCGTCCCGGTCCAGCGAGTGCCGGGACAGCATCAGCATCGGC
>NZ_JOEY01000021.1 GCF_000718165.1 Streptomyces fulvoviolaceus
CACGCCCGGGCTGCGCCGTGAGGAACTGGCCACCCTGGCCGGCATCAGCATCGACTACTACACCCGCCTGGAGCGCGGCAAGGAAACCCGCCCCAGCCCCTCGGTCGTGGACAGTCTGGCCCGCGCCCTGCGCCTGGAGGACGACGAGCACGAGCACCTGCGCAGCCTGGCGGTGCGCGCCGCGCGCACGGTGCCCGAGCAGCCGACCGCACCCAGCCGCACCGTCCGGCCCGGCGTGAAACTGCTGCTGGAGAGCCTGCGCCCCCACCCCGCACACGTCGTCAGCCGTACCAACGACCTGCTGGCCAGCAATCCGAGCGGTCTGCGGCTGCTCACCGGCATGGCGGAGTGGCCGGCCAGGCAGCGCAACATCGCCCGCTACGTCTTCCTCCACCCCGCCGCCCGGGACCTGTTCCACGACTGGAACATCCAGGTCCGCGGCTGCGTCGCCCGGCTGCGCGCCCTGGCCGGCACTGATCCGGACGCCCCCGACCTGACCCGGCTCGCCGGTGAACTCCTCCTCAAGAGCCCGGAGTTCGCCTGCCTCTGGGAGCGCTACGACGTCAAGGGCCACGCCCACGGCCGCAAGAGGTTCCACCACCCCGAGGTCGGCGACCTCACCCTCGGCTACCAGTCCATGGAACTGGAGGGCACCCCCGGACACCGCCTGGTCACCCACTACGCCGAACCCGGCACCCCCGAGTACGACGCCCTCGCCCTCCTCGACCTGCTCGGTTCCGAGCCGTCCACGTCCCGGACGGCCCCGGCCAGGGAAGCGTCAACGGGTTGACCACCGCTGCACACCCCTGACCCGACCGCCGTCAGGAGTCGAGCTCGTCGGCGAAGTGCCGGAACCCGTGCCGGTCCCGGTGGATCTTCCACAGGGTGTCCGCGAGGACGGCCGGATCCTTGCGGGGGTGCCCGGGGATGATCGCGCCGGGCACGACGAGCTGCGCGACGTGGATGCCGTCGGTGGCGAGGGTGTCGTGCAGCAGACGGCCGTACGCGCTCTCGGCGGCGAAGGCGATCGACGTCCCGGCGCGCTCGGGGTGCGGGACGACGGCGGTGCCGCCGTTGACGAACAGGACGGTGCCGCGGCCGAGTGCGCGCATGCCGGGCAGCACCTGCTGGACGGCGGCGACGGGGCCGTAGACGGAGAACTCGATCGGGCCGGTGAGGTCGGTGTGTGTGGTCTCCAGCACCGGCAACATGAAGTCCCGCTGCGGGACCGGGCTGTACTGCAGGACCTCGATCGGGCCGAGAGCCGTGCCCGCCGCGCCGAGGGCGGCCGCGAGGGCCCCGGGGTCGCGTACGTCGGCGGCGAAACCGCGTGCCGTGACGCCCTCGTCGGCCAGCTCCGCGGCCAGGCTGTCGAGCCGTTCCTGACGGCGGGCGACGAGGGCGACGGCGAAGCCCTCGCGGCCGAAGCGGCGGGCGACGGCGGCACCGAGGCCCGGTCCGGCTCCGATGACGGCGATGCTGGTCATGGTGATCCCTGCTGGTCGGGTTCGGGTTCGGTCGCTTCAGTCGTTCAGTCGTTCAGTCGTTCGGTTGTTCTGTCGGGTGGGCTGCAAGGCCGGGGCCGCCGCCGAGACTACGGCCAGTGGCACCGCGGAGATCGTCAGGCCGACCCGCATGGCGTGCGGGAAGCCGTCGGAGGGGCAGGGACGGCCCCGGCAGACCCTGCCGTGCCGGGGCGCCGTGTTCCGGGGTGTGACAGGGCCCCTCACTCCGCTGTCCCGCGGATCACCGGCTTGCCAGACTGGATCGCATGGCACATGGGCTCACAGCATCCGACCGGAGCACGGACGACGAGGTCGTCGAGGCGTACCGCGCCCACCTGAAAGCGATGACCGACGGCGACACCGACGCTCTCGACGACCTGCTCGACGACGGCTTCACCCTCACCCACATCACCGGGTACGCGCAGCCCAAGGCCGAGTGGCTGTCGCAGATGCGCGCCGGACAGTTCGTGTACCACGGGGTCGTGGAGAAGAGCGTGACCGTCGCGGTCGAGGGAGACACGGCCCGTCTGGTCGGCCGGATCGTCACGGACGCGACGGTCTACGGCGCGCATGCGGACTGGCGGCTGCAACTGGCCATGGACTACGCCCGGGAGGGAGACACCTGGACCGCGCTCCGCTCGGTGGCCACGACCTGGTGACAGCGTGGCGCGACTGGCGTTCGGGGGTGTGACAGGGCCCCTCACGTTACTGTCCCGCAGGTCACAGGGCTGCCAGACTGAACCGCATGGCACGTGAGCAGCACAGTGGCGGCAACGGCGGCAGCGAGCTGGGGCGGTTCCTGAGGGCCCGCCGGGCGCGGGTGACTCCCGCCGAAGTCGGCCTCCCGGAGGGGCCCGGGCTGCGCCGTACGCCCGGCCTGCGCCGCGAGGAACTGGCCACACTCGCCGGGGTCAGCATCGACTACTACACCCGGCTGGAACGCGGCAAGGAGACCAACCCCAGCCCGTCCGTCGTCGACGCCCTAGCCGTGGCCCTGCTGCTGGACGGCGACGAACACGAGCACCTGCGCGACCTCGCGGCCCGCGCCGCGCGCAGCGGCCCGGCCGAGCCCGCGGCGGCACCCAGCCGGACCGTGGCCCCCGGCGTCGAACTGCTGCTGGAGAGCCTGCGCCCCCACCCCGCCCACGTGGTCGACCGAACGATGGAACTGATCGCCTGGAACCCCGGCGGTCTGCACCTGATGGCCGGGATGGAGGACTGGCCGCCCGGCCGGCGCAACGTCGTGCGCTACGTCTTCCTGCACCCCATGGCCCGCACGCTCTTCGAGGACTGGGAGAACCAGATCCGCGGCTGTGTCGCCCGCCTGCGCACGCTCGCCGGCATCGAACCCGACGCCCCCGACCTCATCGGCCTCGTCGACGAACTCCTGCTCAAGAGCCCGGACTTCGCCCGGCTGTGGGAGCAGTACGACGTCAAGGGCAACACCACCGGCAGCAAGACCTTCCACCACCCCCGGGCCGGCGACGTCACCTTCGGCTACCAGATCATGGAGCTGGAAGGCACCTACGGCCATCGGCTGGTCGCGTACCACGCCGAGCCCGGGACGCCCGCGTACGACGCGATGCTCCTGCTCGACGCGGCCGCGGGCGAGCCCGCCCCTGTCAGGAAGCCGGCTTCACGGTCTTCATCGTGAAGTACGAGGTGACGTTCTTGACGCGCGGGATGGTCATGACGCGTGTGCCGAGGAAGGTCTCGCAGCCGGCCAGATCGCCGACGGCCACGCGGACGAAGCAGTCGGGGCTGCCGAACAGCCGGCGCAGTTCCAGGACCTCCTCGGCCGGTGCCAGGGTCTGCTCGAAGCGCTCGAAGCGCTCGAAGCGCTCGAAGCGCTCGACGGTCTCCGCGTCCTGGGATGCGAGGGTCAGGTCGATCAGCACCTCGAAGGACCGCCCGACGGCGGCCGCGTCGATGACGGCCCGGTAGCCGCGGATCACACCGTCCGCCTCCAGCCGCTGCACGCGCCGCAGGCACGGGCCGGTGGCACGGGCCGGTGGCACGGGCCGGTGGCACGGGCCGGTGGCACGGGCCGGTGGTGAATGGACAGGTGCAGCAACGCACTCCGACCCTTGTCACCGGTCCCCTCTCGGCCCTGGCCGCTGTCCGGCGGAAGCAGATGTCCGCGGGCCTGCGCTACTCCTTCTCCGTGTTCGCGTGCTCCCTGGAGCTGCTGCTGGTGGGCATGACGGCCACCGTCAGCCCGCTCGCGCCGATCGTCCTCGTGGTCGACTTCCGGCACGTCTTCTCCTGGACTGCGCCCTGTGCGTCCTGTTCACCGTGCTCGCCCTGGACGCGTTCCGCTCCCGCGCCGAGGTCGCCTCGGTGCCGTCGGCCCACCCGGGAGGCCACCGGTGCCTGGCACCTCGTAACTCATCGCCGTCCTCGGCAGGCTCCCCGACTCGGCGATCGTGCGGCAGCTGTCGGCGTGGCTGCCGGTGGGAGTCCTCGCGATCCTTGCCGTGACCGCTCTGCACGGCACGATCGAGTCCGCCCCGGACGCGACCGGGTACGCCCTGCTCGCGGTCGCCGCCACCGCCGGCGTCCACCGGGCCTTCGGCCGCCGCACGATCCTGGGCGTCGGCATCGGCACGGCGGTCCACGTCGTCCTCGTCAGCGCCCTGTGAGACAGGTGCTCTCCCGGGACCGCCTACCCTTGACCCATGACCAGCAGCGACCGGAGCCCGGCAGTGGATGTTCGATCATCTAAGACCTATGAAGTGCGCACCTACGGGTGCCAGATGAACGTCCACGACTCCGAGCGATTGTCCGGGCTGCTCGAGGACGCCGGTTACGTGAAGGCGCCCGAGGGGGCGGACGGCGACGCGGACGTCGTCGTCTTCAACACCTGCGCGGTGCGCGAGAACGCCGACAACCGGCTGTACGGCAACCTCGGCCGCCTCGCCCCGATGAAGACCAAGCGCCCCGGGATGCAGATCGCGGTCGGCGGCTGTCTCGCGCAGAAGGACCGCGACACCATCGTGAAGCGGGCGCCCTGGGTGGACGTCGTCTTCGGCACCCACAACATCGGCAAGCTGCCCGTCCTGCTGGAACGCGCGCGCGTTCAGGAAGAGGCGCAGGTCGAGATCGCCGAGTCGCTGGAGGCCTTCCCCTCCACGCTGCCCACCCGCCGCGAGAGCGCGTACGCGGCCTGGGTGTCGATCTCCGTCGGCTGCAACAACACCTGCACCTTCTGCATCGTCCCGGCCCTGCGCGGCAAGGAGAAGGACCGCCGCACCGGCGACATCCTCGCCGAGATCGAGGCCCTGGTCGGCGAGGGCGTCTCCGAGATCACGCTGCTCGGCCAGAATGTCAACGCGTACGGCTCCGACATCGGCGACCGCGAGGCCTTCAGCAAGCTGCTGCGGGCCTGCGGCACGATCGACGGCCTGGAGCGTGTCCGCTTCACGTCTCCCCACCCGCGCGACTTCACGGATGACGTGATCGCGGCGATGGCCGAGACCCCGAACGTCATGCCGCAGCTCCACATGCCCATGCAGTCCGGCTCGGACACGGTCCTGAAGGCGATGCGCCGCTCGTACCGGCAGGAGCGTTACCTCGGGATCATCGAGAAGGTCCGTGCCGCCATGCCGGACGCCGCGATCTCGACCGACATCATCGTGGGCTTCCCCGGCGAGACCGAGGAGGACTTCGAGCAGACCATGCACGCGGTCCGCGAGGCCCGCTTCACGAACGCCTTCACCTTCCAGTATTCCAAGCGCCCCGGAACCCCCGCGGCGACCATGGACGGGCAGATCCCCAAGGAGGTCGTGCAGTCGCGTTACGAGCGTCTCGTCGCCCTCCAGGAGGAGATCTCCTGGGACGAGAACAAGAAGCAGGTCGGCCGCAAGCTCGACCTCATGGTCGCCGAGGGCGAGGGCCGCAAGGACGGCGCCACCCACCGCCTCTCCGGCCGCGCCCCCGACAACCGCCTGGTCCACTTCACCAAGCCGGACCAGGAGGTCCGCCCCGGCGACGTGGTCACCGTCGAGATCACCTACGCCGCCCCGCACCACCTCCTCGCCGAGGGCCCCGTCCTCGACGTGCGCCGCACGCGCGCGGGCGACGCCTGGGAGAAGCGGAACGCCGCGGAGGCCGCGAAGCCGGCGGGCGTGATGCTGGGCCTGCCGCAGATCGGCGTCCCGGCGCCGCTCCCGGCGGCGACGGGCGGCTGCGCGGCGCACTGAGCGCACGCCGGTCACGGAGGAGAGGCGGGGGCGGGGCATGGGGCGCTGGGTGGTCGTCGTCGACCGCAGTTTCGGGGACCATCACGACGTGGACGAGGTGGATCACTTCGAGGGCACCCGGGAAGAAGCCCGCGCCCGCCTGTACGAGATCGCCTGCACCCACCGCCCGCGCCTCGGCCTGCGTCAGCAGCGTCGGCAGGTCTACCGGATCGGTGACGGCGACGCCTACTACGTGAGCATCGAAGGCCTGATGTCCACGCAGCGGGTGGTGTACCGGCTCGCCGAACTGGCGTGGAGCACCCATCCCGAGTCCGGGCCCCAGGCCTGGAAGTAGGCTGCCGATCATGCTTGTAGCAGCCGCCGTCTGCCCCTGCCCGCCCCTCCTCGTGCCCCAGGTCGCCGCGGGGGCCGCGCCCGAGCTGGACTCCGCACGTGCCGCCTGCGCGGACTCCCTGGGTGTGCTCGCCGCCGCCCGGCCCGACCTGCTCGTGGTCGTGGGGCCCGCCGAGCGCGACGGGCGCGGAGCGCACCCCGAGGGCACGCCCGGGTCCTTCCGCGGCTTCGGGGTGGATCTCGACGTACGGCTGGGCAGCGACGGCGGCGCGGGATCCGACCGCGAGCTGCCGCCCTCCCTCGCTGTTGCCGCATGGCTGCTGGAGCGCACCGGCTGGTCCGACGCCCCGATCGAGGGACTCGGCGTGGGGGAACCGCTGGCCGCCGAGCGGTGTATCCAAGTCGGGAGGGACATCGCCGCCCGGGCCGAGCGGGTGGCGCTGCTGGTGATGGGCGACGCCAGTGCCTGCCGCACGCTCAAGGCCCCCGGCTATTTCGACGAGCGGGCGGCGCCCTTCGACGCGGAGGTCGCGCGTGCGCTGGGGGCGGCGGACGTGGCGGCCCTCGAAGCGCTGGACACCGAGCTGGCGTACGAACTGAAGGCCTCCGGCCGCGCGCCCTGGCAGGTCCTCGCGGGCGCGGCCGAGGACGCGGACCTCGTCGGCGTGCTCCTGTACGAGAACGCGCCGTACGGGGTGGGGTATGTCGTGGCGACCTGGTCCTGACCCACCGATGAAACGGCGGACGGCCGGGAGCGTCGTGCTCCGCGGCCGTCCGTCGATGTGCCGTGCCGTTCAGGAAGCAGGCGGTGGTGAGGCAGGGGGCGTGGTGCCGCCCCCCGGTCCCTCCGTGCCGTCCTTGTGCGCGAGTCGGTCCATGGCGTGCTTGGCCTTGCCCGTGCCCGTCTGGATCTTGTTGCTGTACTTGCCCTTGGTCTTCTCGTCGACGACCTTCGCGGCCTTGTCCAGGCCGTGCTGGATCTTGTCTCCGTGCTGATGAGCGAGACCGGAGACCTTGTCCTTGGCCGGGCTGAGTTTGGCTTTCAAATTGTTCAGGAGACCCATCGTTCACCTTCCCGCGCGGGGCAGTTACGTGCGGGCGCCCTCGCCGGCCTCGCTGTCGGCCGCTTCCTCGGCGGACTGCTGCTTGGGGATCTCGACGCCTTCGGCGGCGGTGTCCTCGACGGCCTCCGTCGCCGTCGCCTCGACCGTGTCCTCGGCCAGGGCCTCGTCCGACCCCTTCGCCTCTGCCGCCTCCTCCGCCTCGGGCTCGGCCGTCGGTGTGACGGCCCCTGCCTCGGCGGTTGACGCCTCCTCCGTAGCCTTCGACCTCCGGAGAAGTCGTGCGAAAACGCCCATATCCACTCCATACGTTACTCGTGCGGGGGAAATCCCGCGTCGCCCGGTGCGTCCATTTGCGCCACTCGGATCGCCGCCTCTTCGAAACGGCGGCGGAAACCACGCAACAGGCAACGACCCCGCACCCGTGCCGTCACGTAACTCGTTCGAGGCCACGCCCTGAGGTTTGCGAGACTGGGGCGGTGAGCAGCGCACCCCCCGCCCCCCGCGTCATCGCCGTCGTCGGACCCACCGCGGCCGGAAAGTCCGATCTGGGCGTCTTCCTGGCCCGGCGTCTCGGCGGCGAGGTCGTCAATGCCGATTCCATGCAGCTCTACCGAGGGATGGACATCGGCACCGCCAAGCTGACGCCCGAGGAGCGCGGCGACGTCCCGCACCACCTCCTGGACATCTGGGACGTGACCGTCACGGCGTCCGTCGCCGAGTACCAGAAGCTGGCCCGCGCCAGGATCGACGCGCTGCTCGCCGAGGGCCGCTGGCCGATCCTCGTCGGCGGCAGCGGCCTGTACGTCCGCGGTGCCGTCGACAACCTGGAGTTCCCCGGTACCGATCCCGAGGTGAGGGCCCGGCTGGAGGAGGAGCTCGTCCTGCGTGGCTCCGGGGCGCTGCACGCGCGCCTCGCCGCCGCCGACCCCGAGGCGGCGCACGCGATCCTGCCCAGCAACGGCCGCCGTATCGTCCGGGCCCTCGAAGTGATCGAGATCACCGGCAAACCCTTCACCGCCAACCTCCCGGGTCACGACTCGGTCTACGACACCGTCCAGATCGGCGTCGACGTGGCGCGGCCCGAGCTCGACGACCGCATCGCGCGCCGGGTGGACCGGATGTGGGAGGCGGGCCTCGTGGACGAGGTGCGCGCGCTGGAGGCGCAGGGGCTGCGCGAGGGGCGCACGTCCTCGCGCGCGCTCGGGTATCAGCAGGTGCTTGCGGCGCTCTCCGGAGAGTGCACCGAGGACGAGGCGCGCGCGGAGACCGTGCGGGCCACCAAACGCTTCGCGCGCCGTCAGGATTCGTGGTTCAGGCGCGATCCCCGGGTGCACTGGTTGAGTGGGGCTGCGGCGGATCTCACAGAACTTCCGCAGGTCGCACTGGCGTTGGTCGAACGACCGGTTACAGCCTGATCACGTCATGGCATCGGGACGCTCCGGCCGCCATCCCGGCCTTCGGCGCCGTGCCATCATCGAGCTTCGATCGACCAAGTGGAGTCCGAGTTGGGAGGGCGCGTGGCGATGGAGGCCGGCCCTCGCGACACCGCACAAGGCACCGAGCCCCTCACTGCCGAGAGCGGTGAAACGGAGCAGGACGGGGACCGTCTGAGCCCCGACGGGCCCGACGAGGTGCAGGGCGGTGTGACCGCCGACGGCCCCGAGCCCGAGGAGATGTTCGCGGGCGAGGTCGAGGTCGAGCTGCGCCCACAGCGCCGCATGCGTTTCTGGCAGCTCGCGCCCATCGTCTCCCTGGCCACGCTCGGCTCCCTGATGTTCGCCTTCCCGCTGGCCTTCGACTTCGGCGACAGCGGAGCGGTGATCGCGATGCTGGGTCTGCTGATCTGCTCCTGCGCGGCAGGGTGGGGCATGATGGCGGCCCGCCGCGTTGGTTACACGTGGCCTGGGCTGCCGCAGCGGGGCTCGGGCCGCCGCCTGGACTGGCGGATCGTGCTCGGATACGTGCTGTTGGTGGCTGTGGTGGTGGTCCTCGCCGTGTGGCGAGTAGCAAGGCTGCGCTGAAGGCTTTCAGGGGCGCGGGGCTGTGTCGATATGCGGCTCCGCCTCGTGGGCGCGACCAGCCCCCACCGGCCCGCGGTCAAAGAACGACCTCACCTACCATCGAAGAATGAGCACGCGGATCCCCTTTCTCAAGGGTCACGGCACCGAGAACGACTTCGTGATCGTCCCGGACCCCGAGAACACCCTCGACCTGCCCCCGGCCACCGTCGCCGCCCTGTGCGACCGCCGCGCGGGCATCGGCGGCGACGGCCTGCTGCACGTGGTGCGATCCGCCGCACACCCCGAGGCCAAGGACATGGCGGCCGAGGCGGAGTGGTTCATGGACTACCGCAACGGCGACGGCTCCATCGCGGAGATGTGCGGCAACGGCGTACGCGTCTTCGCGCGCTACCTCCAGCACGCCGGGCACATCACCGAGGGCGACCTCGCCGTCGCCACGCGCGGGGGCGTGAAGACCGTCCACATCGCGAAGACTGTGTCCCATAGCGGCTCCGCCGCGGCTGCCGTCACCGTGGGCATGGGCAAGGCCCGCCTCCCCGAAGGCGACGTCACGGTGAGCGTCGGCGAGCGCAGCTGGCCCGCGCGGAACGTGAACATGGGCAACCCGCACGCCGTGGCCTTCGTGGCCGACCTCGCGCACGCCGGCGACCTGTACTCCCCGCCGCCCTTCAGCCCGGCGTCCGCCTACCCGGACGGGGTCAACGTCGAGTTCGTGGTCGACCGCGGCCCTCGCCACGTCGCCCTGCGCGTGCACGAGCGCGGCTCCGGCGAGACCCGCTCGTGCGGCACGGGCGCGTGCGCCGTCGCCGTCGCGGCGGCCCGCAGGGACGGCGACGACCCGACGGCCACCGGCACCCCGGTGACGTACACCGTCGACGTGCCCGGCGGCACCCTGGTGATCACCGAGCGACCCGACGGCGAGATCGAGATGACCGGCCCCGCCGTGATCGTCGCCGAGGGCGAGATCGACGCGGACTGGCTTGAAAACGCCGCCCGTTGACCGCGTGAATCGTGAGGGCAGGACGTCCCGGAGACCCGGAACCGCAGCCACAGACGCCCCGGCCGGTTCGAAATCACGGCCGACCGCTGGTCAGGTGGCGCGAAACCGTAAACCTACAAACCTTCGCTCGAATGGGTGATCCGTTTCACGCTCGACGAGAGGCGGTCAGCGGCACGTGGTGGGCTCGGTAGCATCAAGCACCGGCCCGGACGGGGAATCGATGCCATCCCCTGAGCCGTGTCCGCCATGGGGCACCCCGTCCGCCGGTCCACGCAGCCGGAGGTGCCCATGAGTGCGGAGGCCACGAATCCTGCGACGGCAGGGCCTGTGACCACAGGCCCTGTGGTGCCCACAGTGCCCCGCAGGAAGGCCCGCGCCCGGATCGACCTGCGCCGTCTGGGCCGCGCCGCGCTGCTCGGCCCTGCCGCCCGCGACCGGCTGCCCGACGCCATCGGCCATGTCGCCGAGGCCCATCGCGCCCACTACCCGGACGCCGACGTCGAACCGCTGCGCCACGCCTACGTCCTGGCCGAGGCCTCGCACCGCGGCCAGATGCGCAAGAGCGGTGAGCCGTACATCACACACCCGCTCGCCGTGACCCTGATTCTCGCCGAACTCGGCGCCGAGACCACGACTTTGACGGCCTCTCTGCTCCACGACACCGTCGAGGACACCGATGTGACGCTCGATCAGGTCGGCGAGCAGTTCGGCGCGGAGGTCCGCTTCCTCGTCGACGGCGTCACCAAACTGGAGAAGGTCGACTACGGCGCCGCCGCCGAGCCCGAGACCTTCCGCAAGATGCTCGTCGCCACCGGCAACGACGTCCGCGTGATGTCGATCAAACTCGCCGACCGGCTGCACAACATGCGCACCCTGGGCGTGATGCGCCCCGAGAAACAGGAACGCATCGCCAAGGTCACCCGCGACGTCCTCATCCCGCTCGCCGAACGCCTCGGCGTCCAGGCGCTCAAGTCCGAACTGGAAGACCTGGTCTTCGCGATCCTGCACCCCGAGGAGTACGAGCACACGCGGGAGCTGATCGTCGACAACGCCTCCCGCGCGGACGACCCGCTCGCCGAGATCTCCGACGAGGTGCGCGCCGTCCTGCGCGACGCGGGCATCCAGGCCGAAGTCCTCATCCGGCCCCGCCACTTCGTCTCCGTGCACCGCACCGCCCGCAAGCGCGGCCGGCTGCGCGGCGCCGACTTCGGCCGCCTGCTGGTGCTGGTCAACGAGGACGCGGACTGTTACGGCGTCCTGGGTGAGCTGCACACCTGTCTGACGCCCGTCGTCTCGGAGTTCAAGGACTTCATCGCCGTACCCAAGTTCAACCTGTACCAGTCGCTGCACACCGCCGTGGCCCGCGGCGACGGCCAGGTCGCCGAAGTCCTCATCCGCACCCACCAGATGCACAAGGTCGCCGAGGCCGGCGTGGTCGCGCTCGGCAATCCCTACGCTCCTCCTTCGGAGGAGCCCGTCGACGGCGAGCGGGCGGACCCCACGCGTCCCGGCTGGCTCTCCCGCCTCCTCGACTGGCAGGAAGGCGCGTCCGACCCCGACACCTTCTGGTCCACCCTGCGCGAGGACCTCGCTCAGGACCGTGAGATCACCGTCTTCCGGCCCGACGGCGGCACCCTGGGCCTGCCCGAGGGTGCGACCTGTGTGGACGCCGCGTACGCGCAGTACGGCGAGGACGCGCACGCGTGCCTCGGCGCCCGCGTCAACGGCCGCCTGGCGACCCTCAGCACGGTCCTGAGGGACGGCGACACCGTCCAGCTCCTCATGGGCCAGGACCCGGCCTCCGAACCCTCCAGAGAGTGGCTGGAGCACGCGCACACGCCCGCCGCGCGGATCGCCATCCAGCGGTGGCTCACCACGCATCCGGCATCCGCCGAGGCGCAGGAGGGGATCTCGGAAGCGGAGTCCCAGCCCACCGAGAGCTCCGCCCGGCCCGCCGCCGACGGCCCCGCCTCCCGGCCGGCCGACCGCCCCGCCGCTGCGCACGCCGTCGCCGACCAGCCCGGCACGACCGTACGCCTGGCCGGCTGCTGTACGCCCGTACCGCCCGACGAGATCACCGGCTTCGCCGTGCGCGGGGGAGCGGTGACCGTCCACCGCGTGGGGTGCGCGGCGGTGGCGCGCATGACGGACGCGGGGCGCGCGGAGGTCGGCGTGAGCTGGGGGGACACCACCGGGTGCCGGGTCACGCTGTTCGCCGAATCGTTCGGCCGCCCCCATCTGCTCGCGGACCTCACCGAGGCGATGGCTCTGGAGGGCGCGGAGATCGTCTCGGCGACCGTCGAGCCCCCGAGCCAGCAGCGCGTACGCCACACCTACACGGTCGAACTCCCGGACGCGGCGCACCTCCCCGCCCTGATGCGCGCCATGCGGAACGTGCCCGGGGTGTACGACGTGAGCCGGGCGCAGGCGCCGACCCCCGGGGACTGAGTCACCCGCCGGTCACCCGGCCTACCCGTTCGAGTGGGCCGGTCGCGCGCCGTCGCCGTACGGCCCGCGCGCGCTGGTAGCCGTGGTGCCATGCCGCTCACCCCCCGCACCCCGGCTCCCCGAGCCCGCGTCAGGACCCCCCGGCGCCGGAAGGCCGCCGCACTCCTCGCCTCCGCCGTCTCCGTCTGCCTCCTCGCCGCGAGCGCTCCCGCGACACCGCTGGGCGTCGGCGACCGCCTCTTCCCGCACCTGGGCAACCCCGGATACGACGTGGCGTCGTACGACCTCTCCTTCACCTATCCCGGCAGCAACACCAAGCCGCTGACCGCGGTCACCACGATCGACGCCTGGACGACGACCTCTCTGGACCGCATTAACCTCGACTTCGCACACGGCGAGGTCGACTCGGTCGAGGTGGACGGCGACCCCGCCACGTTCACCAGTGCCGGTGAGGACCTCGTCGTCACGCCGGACGAGGCGCTGCCCGCCGGCAGCTGGATGCGGATCACCGTCCGGCACACCAGCGACCCGGTGTCCGAGGAGGGCCGGGACGGCGGCTGGGTGCGGACCGCGGACGGCCTCGCCATGGCCAACCAGGCGGACGCCGCCCACCTGGTTTTCCCGTGCAACGACCACCCCTCCGACAAGGCGATGTTCACCATCCGGGTCACCGCGCCCAACGGCTACACCGCCGTCGCCAACGGCCTGCCGACCAACGTGGACAGGGCCGGCCGGGCGACCACCTGGACGTACCGCACCCAGCACCCCATGGCCACCGAGCTCGCCCAGGTCTCCATCGGCCGCTCCACCGTGCTGCGCCGCGAGGGCCCGCACGGACTGCCCGTCCGGGACGTCGTGCCCACCAAGGACCGGGCCGAGCTCGAACCGTGGCTCAGGAAGACCCCCGCCCAGATCGCCTGGATGGAGGGCAAGGTCGGGCCGTACCCCTTCGAGACGTACGGTCTGCTGATGGCCGCGGCGGACACCGGCTTCGAGCTGGAGACGCAGACCCTCTCTCTCTTCGAGAGAGACCTGTTCACCGAGCCCGCCTACCCCAAGTGGTACGTCGAGTCGATCATGGTGCACGAGCTGGCCCACCAGTGGTTCGGCGACAGCGTCAGCCCGCGCACCTGGTCCGACCTGTGGCTCAACGAGGGGCACGCCACCTGGTACGAGGCCCTCTACGCGGAGGAGAAGGCCGACAAGCCGATGCAGGCGCGGATGAAGGCGGCCTACGGCGCCTCCGACCGCTGGCGCGCGGCCGGCGGACCGCCCGCGGCCCCCAAGGCGCCCGACCCCGGCCAGAAGATCAGCATCTTCCGGCCGAACGTCTACGACGGTGCCGCGCTGGCCCTGTACGCCCTGCGCCAGGAGATCGGCCGCCCCGCCTTCGAGCGCCTGGAGAAGGCCTGGGTGAGCCGCCACCGGGACGGCATCGCCACGACCGCGGACTTCGTCGCGCTCGCCGAGGAGATCTCCGGACGCGACCTGGGCACGTTCTTCCAGGACTGGCTCTACGGCGAGAAGACCCCGCCGATGCCGGGTCACCCGGACTGGAAGTCGGCCGTGCCTGCCAAGGCGGCGCCCGCGAAATAAGGCGGTGACGAGACGGGCCGTGCCGTGCGACCATCATCGGGTCGGCGCGGCACGGGACACGGGAATCTCCCGGGGTACTCGTGCGTTGTTCCAAGTGACGGTCGCCGAATCGGCATCCCCATCGACGTAAGGACCCAATGACCTCCTCTTCATCTTCTTCCCAGGACACTGAGCGCTTCGCGCATGCCTACCCCGAAGGTCTTCGGGCCGATGCCCTGATGGAAGAGGACGTCGCCTGGAGCCACGAGATCGACGGAGAGCGGGACGGCGACCAGTTCGACCGCTCCGAGCGCGCGGCTCTGCGCCGCGTCGCGGGCCTCTCCACCGAACTCGAGGACGTCACCGAGGTCGAGTACCGTCAGCTCCGCCTGGAGCGGGTCGTGCTCGTCGGCGTCTGGACCACGGGGACCGCGACGGACGCGGACAACTCCCTCGCGGAGCTCGCCGCCCTCGCCGAGACCGCGGGCGCGCTCGTGCTCGACGGCGTGATCCAGCGCCGCGACAAGCCCGACGCGGCCACCTACATCGGTTCCGGCAAGGCCAACGAGCTGCGCGACATCGTGCTCGAGACGGGCGCGGACACCGTCATCTGCGACGGTGAACTCAGCCCGGGCCAGCTCATCCACCTCGAAGACGTCGTCAAGGTCAAGGTCATCGACCGTACGGCCCTGATCCTCGACATCTTCGCCCAGCACGCCAAGTCCCGAGAGGGCAAGGCGCAGGTCGCGCTCGCGCAGATGCAGTACATGCTGCCGAGGCTGCGCGGCTGGGGTCAGTCGCTGTCCCGTCAGATGGGCGGCGGCAAGGGCGGCGGCCTCGCCACCCGTGGTCCCGGTGAGACCAAGATCGAGACGGACCGGCGCCGGATCCGCGAGAAGATGGCGAAGATGCGCCGGGAGATCGCGGAGATGAAGACCGGCCGCGACATCCAGCGTCAGGTGCGCCGACGCAACAAGGTGCCGTCCGTCGCCATCGCGGGCTACACCAACGCCGGCAAGTCCTCGCTGCTCAACCGCCTCACCGGCGCCGGCGTGCTGGTCGAGAACGCCCTGTTCGCGACCCTCGACCCGACCGTGCGCCGGTCCGAGACCCCGAGCGGACGGCTGTACACCCTGGCCGACACCGTCGGTTTTGTGCGGCACCTGCCGCACCACCTGGTCGAGGCGTTCCGCTCCACCATGGAGGAGGTCGGCGAGTCCGACCTGATCCTGCACGTGGTGGACGGCTCGCACCCGAACCCGGAGGAGCAGCTGGCCGCCGTACGCGAGGTGATCAGGGACGTCGGCGCCACCGGCGTGCCCGAGATCGTCGTGATCAACAAGGCGGACGCGGCCGACCCGCTGACGCTCCAGCGGCTCATGCGGATCGAGCCACGCTCCATCGCCGTCTCGGCCCGCACCGGCCTGGGCATCGACGAACTGCTCGCGCTCATCGACAACGAGCTGCCGCGACCTTCGGTCGAGATCGAGGCGCTCGTGCCGTACACCCACGGCAAGCTGGTCGCCCGCGCCCACACCGACGGCGAGGTGATCTCCGAGGAGCACACCGCGGAGGGCACCCTGCTCAAGGCGCGGGTGCACGAGGAACTGGCGGCGGATCTCGCGCCGTACGTGCCCGCTCCGGCCCTCTGACCCGCAGAGTGAAGGCCCGCTCCCTGTCCCAGGGGGCGGGCCTTCGGCTTTCTTCGCGGGCGGGCGTCACCGACCGCCGTACGCCTCGCTCATGTTCTCGTAGAGCGTCTGGGCGGTCCGACCCAGCTGCGGGCCGGCCAGCCAGCGGTTGTCGGACGGGCCGATCGACGTGTTCGAGACCAGCTTGGTCTCGCCGTCCACCACCCGGAACCAACCGCCGCCTGACGAACCGCCGGTCATCGTGCAGCCGATGCGGTACATCGTCGGCAGGGACGGGCTCAGCGAGAGCCGGCCGGGCCGGTCGACGCACTTGAACATCTGCAGCCCGCTGTACGGCGCCGCCGCCGGGTAGCCCCAGGCGCCCATCGTGGCGACCTCGGTCGCGGACGGGGCGGAGAAGTCGACGGCGAGGGCGCCCGCGGCTTCTTCGAGGGACTGGGAACCCGACTCGGGCTTCACGTGCAGCACGGCGTAGTCGTACGCCGCACCCGCGCCGCCGCTCTCCGAGCCGCCCTCGATCCACTGGCTGGAGGTCGAGGCCCAGTCCGCCCACCAGGTCCCGTACGGCGCGATCTCCGCGGGATCCGCGTCGCTCAGCTCCGACGCGGGGCGGCCGAGGTCGTTGTACGACGGCACGAACGCGATGTTGCGGTACCAACCGCCGCCCTGCCCGGCGTGCACACAATGCCCGGCTGTCCAGACGAGGTTGGACTTGCCCGGGTGGTTCACGTCGGTGACGACCGTGCCCGAGCAGACCATCGAACCCTGGGGGGAGTCGAAGAAGACCTTGCCGACCGGGGCCGCGTTGTCGTGGTACGGCGTCTTCTCCGCCGTGGCCTCGACGGGCGCCGGCTCGGGGTCACTGACGCCCTGGTCGGCGGACGCGTCCTGCGTGGAGATCGTCTTGTCGGCCTCCTGCGCGGACTTCATCCGCTCGGGATTCCAGAGGCCCTCGATGATCGGGTTGACGAAGTCCTCGGCCGCGCTGAGCCATTCGTCCTTGTCCCAGTCCTTCCAGCCGCCGTCCGTCCACTCGTCGACGTCGATGCCGTGCTCTTCGAGCTGGCTCGCGATGTCGCTGGGGATCTCGAACGTGCCCTGGCCGGCGGACCGGGAGGCCGTGCCGTCGGCCTTGTCGTCCGCCCCCGAACCACCACAGGCAGTCGCGGTCAGGGCCATCGCGGCGACGAGCCCGGTGGCGGCGAGGAGAGTGCGGTTGCGTCGCCTACGGCGCGGCACTGCCGGCGCATGTGTGGAACGCATGCGCGGGAACCCCCGTTGGAGCGGGTGCGTGTGAAGGGTGAGGGTGAACGGCGGCGGAGAGGCACCCACCGCCGTTCGCACTCAGCAGCCGGTCACTGACCGGCGAACTTCTCGCTGACCGAGTCGTACACGCCCTTGGCCACCTCGCCCAGCCGCGGACCGGCCAGCCAGCCCGCGGTCACCGGGCCGATCGAGGTGTTGGACACCAGCGCGGGCTCGCCGTCCGAACCCGTCGCGACCCAGCCGCCACCCGACGAACCGCCCGTCATGGTGCAGCCGATGCGGTACATCGTCGGATCCGAGGCGCTGATCGACAGCCGCCCCGGCTTGTCCTGGCACTGGTACAGCGTCTCGCCGTCGAACGGCGCCGCCGCCGGATACCCGGTCGCCGTGATGCTCTCCACCTCGGCCACGGCCGGGGCCTCGAAGTCCACCGGCAGAGCCGAACCGACCGTCTCCTCCAGCGACTTGCCGTCACCGCCCTCCTCCGGCGTCACATGAATCACGGCGAAGTCGTACGAGGCCCCGTCCCCGCCCGTGGCACCGCCCTGCTCGATCCACTGGTCCGAGGTCTGCGCCCAGTCACCCCACCAGACACCGTACGGAGCGACCTCCTCCTTGGCGGCGGCCTCCAGCTGCCCGGTCGCCATGGCCTCGTTGTTGTACGACGGCACGAACGCGATGTTGCGGTACCAGCCGCCGCTCTTGCCGGCGTGCACGCAGTGACCCGCCGTCCACACCATGTTGGACTTGCCGGGGTGGGCCGGGTCCTCCACGACCGTCGCCGAGCAGACCATCGTGCCTTCGGGGGAGTCGAAGAACACCTTGCCCGCCTCGGGGGCGTTGTCGTGGTACGTAGCCGGCACGGCCTTCGCGTCCACCGGCGTCGGCTCCGGGTCGGTCACGCCCTGGTCGCCGGAGAGGTCGCTGTCGTCGACGCCCGTGTCCGGATCCTCCGCCTCCCGCATCCGGTCCGGGTCCCACAGGCCCTCGATGATCGGGTTGATGTAGTCCTGGGCCTCGCGCAGCCAGTCGTCCTTGTTCCAGTCCTTCCAGGCGCCGTCCTTCCACTGGTCGACGTCGATCCCGTGCTCTTTGAGCTTGTCCTTGATGTTGTCCGGGATCGTGATCTTGCCGTCGCCCTCGGCGGCCGCGGAGGCGGAGGCCTGCGCGTCCGCGTTGGTGTCGCCCGAGTTGCAGGCGGTGGCCGTCAGCGCGAGCGCCGAGGCGAGGGCGACTGCGGCCGGCACGGAGGAGGTTCTGCGCCGCGCGCGCCTTGCCCCGCGAGCGGTGAACGAAGGCCGTATGGATCGCATGGTGTGACTCCCCCTGGTGTGGACGAACCGGGTGCTGCCGCCGCCGACTTCACGTGCCGTCAAGGCGTCAGGGAACGGCATCAAACACTATGCACTCGCTGTGAGGGACTTCCGACGGGACGGCAACAGTTCCGTCACGGCAAGGATCTTGAGGCAACCCGTAACCCGGTGAACGGTCCGGGGTTGGTAGCGGTGGGGGGCGTGCTGCCCGTGGTCGCTCTGATCCCCCGTGCCCAATTCCCCGGAGTTTTCCGGACATCGGGATATGAGACATCGGGACGCCGGTTGTCGAGATGTCGAGCGAAGACTCACGGGGTTTCGTATGTCGGGGTGAGTGAGGACGCGAGGACCGCTCGCCCCTGGACAGCGGGAGGACGGGAGAACCGTGGCCGTAACCGAGACCGCGTCGGGAGCGCGCTCCGCGCACGAGGGGATCCTGCGGCGCCAGTCGGCGCGCGAGTCGGCGGCGCGCACCTACGCGCGTGCCCTGCCGATCGTGCCGGTGCGGGCGCGCGGACTGACCATCGAGGGCGCGGACGGCCGCCGTTACCTCGACTGCCTCTCGGGCGCGGGGACCTTGGCCCTCGGGCACAACCATCCCGTGGTCCTGGAGGCGATCCGCAAGGTCCTCGACTCGGGCGCGCCCCTGCACGTCCTCGACCTGGCGACACCCGTCAAGGACGCCTTCACCACCGAGCTCTTCCGCACTCTGCCGCCCGGTCTCGCCGACCGCGCACGCGTGCAGTTCTGCGGACCGGCCGGCACGGACGCGGTGGAGGCCGCCTTCACCCTCGTCCGGGCCGCGACCGGGCGCGACGGCATGCTCGCCTTCGCCGGCGCCTACCACGGGATGACCTCCGGCGCGTTCGCAGCCTCCGGGGACGCCTTCGACGTACGGGTCGCCCGTCTGCCCTATCCGCAGGACTACCGCTGCCCGTTCGGCGTCGGCGGCGCGTACGGTGCCGAACTCGGCGCCCGCTGGACCGAGTCCGTCCTCGACGATCCCAAGTCGGGGGTGCCGCTGCCCGCCGGGATGATCCTCGAGCCCGTCCAGGGGGAGGGCGGGGTGATCCCGGCGCCGGACGAGTGGATGCGGCGCATGCGACACGTCACGGAGAGCCGGTCGGTCCCGCTGATCGCCGACGAGGTCCAGACGGGGGTCGGGCGCACGGGCGCCTTCTGGGCGGTGGACCACAGTGGCATCACGCCCGACGTGATGGTGCTCTCCAAGGCCATCGGCGGCAGCTTGCCCCTGGCCGTCGTGGTCTACCGCGACGACCTCGACGTCTGGCAACCCGGCGCCCACGCAGGCACCTTCCGCGGCAACCAACTCGCCATGGCCGCGGGTACGGCCACGCTGGCCTACGTCCGTGAGAACCACCTTGCCGAACGCGCCGCCACACTCGGCTCCCGCATGCTGACCCAACTCCGGCAGCTGTCCCGGGAGTTCCCCATCGTCGGTGACGTGCGTGGGCGGGGCCTGATGATCGGCGTCGAGATGGTGGAGCCGGAGGGGGGTGTCGAGGGCGCCGAAGGGGCGGGTGCCTCGGAAGGACACCTCGGTGGTGCTGGTGGGTTGGACAGCTCCGTAGGCCTGGGTCCTGCCGGAGATCGAGCCAGTCTCGCCGCGGGTTCGACGGCGGCCCGGGACCTCGCTCGCGGTCCTCGCCCCGCCGCCCCCGAGCTCGCCGCCGCCGTCCAGCGGGAATGCCTTCGACGTGGCCTGATCGTCGAACTCGGCGGCCGCCACGCGAGCGTCGTGCGGCTGCTCCCGCCGTTGACGATCAGCGACGAGCAGGCGGCCGCAGTGCTCGACCGACTTGCCGACGCCGTCGAGGCGGTGGCCCGAAGCCGCACCCGCGAGGACCGACCGCAGCAGCGCCGCCGCCCGAGCGGCCAGGGCGACCGCGCCGAACGAGCGGGTTAGAGACGGCAGCCCGAGCCCGAGCCCGAGCCCGAGCCGCAGTCCCAGCGGTGTGCCGCGCGCCTGTGTGTCCCCGCGAGCGCCGTCACCGCGCCACTCGCCGACTGACTCGCTCCCGAACACCACGCACCTCCCTGTGCCTAGTCGACCCCAACTCCATCCCAACTCCATCCCACCGAACCGGTGGACCTCCGCCGGAAACCCCGGTCCAGCGCCCGCAGCCCGAGGCAGAGCCACGCGAGACAGAGCCACCCCGCGCAGATCCACCCCCGAGGAACACGCACTTGAACACCACCCCCACTCCCGACGACCGCACCCACACAGACCCCCGCGGCTCCTCCGACACACTCGCCTCCCGGCAACGACCCAAGGTCCCGGCCCCTCACCGGCAGGGCACGACTCCGGCACAGGCCGGCGCCCCGGAGGCCGAACAGCTGCGTGGTGTCACGGCCGACCTCCTGGAACATCCCGACCCACGCACGGCTGCCGAGGCAGCGACCGTGGAGAACCTGCTGCGCTGCTGGGTACGCGAGACCAAGCTCTCCGCCCCCGACAACGGCACCCTCCGCATCCCCCTCCCCGCCAGCGGCACGGCCCTGCTAGCCCCGGTCCACTACTGGTCCCCCACGGGATGGCACCGCTTCGGTCCTCCCTCCCTCGCCGACGCCCCGGAACAGTCCCCGCCGGCCGACGCCGTCACCGTCGCGGCACTGCTCACCAGAGAGTCGCTCGGGGAACGGAGCACCGACGACAGGCCCGCGGCCGGAGGAGGTGCCGAACTCGTCGCGCGCGTGGCCGACTCCGCCCGCCGCACCGTCACCTTCATCAGCGAGCGGCGGAAACGCCCCGAGGATGGCCCCGACCTCTTCCGCACCGCCGAACAGGCACTCGTACTCGGACACCCACTGCACCCGGCCCCCAAGAGCCGTGAAGGTCTCTCCGAGGCCGAAGCATCGCTGTACTCACCCGAGTTGCGCGGCTCCTTCCCCTTGCACTGGCTCGCTGTCACCTCCTCTGCACTCGCCACCGACTCGGCCTGGACCGAACGTGGCCGTCCCGTCACCGCGGCCCAGCTCACACAACGGCTCGCCGAACCCGGACTGCCACTGCCCGACAACCACACGGCCCTGCCCCTGCACCCGTGGCAATGGCGCGAGGTCCGACACCGCCCCGAGATCGCGGCCCTGCTCGACGCCGGACTCCTCCAGGACCTCGGCGCGCACGGCTCCCCGTGGCACCCCACCTCCTCCGTACGAACCGTTCACCGCTCCGGCGCCCCCGCCATGCTCAAGCTGTCGTTGGGCCTGCGCATCACCAACTCCCGTCGTGAGAACCTCCGCAAGGAACTCCACCGCGGCGTCGAGGTGCACCGTCTGCTGCGCAGCGGCCTGTCCAAGCAGTGGCAGGCGGCCCACCCGGGGTTCGACATCGTCCGTGACCCGGCCTGGCTCGCCGTCGACGGACCGGACGGCAACCCTGTGCCCGGACTCGACGTGATGATCCGGCACAACCCGTTCAGCCCCACGGACGACGTGTCCTGCATCGCCGGACTCGTCTCGCCCCGACCCCAGGTCCAAGCCGATGCCGCCACGGGCCGCCAGGAGGGAGACCGGCCGGCATGGTGGTCCCGGCTGGCCGAGGTCGTCACGCGCCTCGCCGCCCGGACCGGCCGTCCCCGTGGTGCCGTCGCCGCCGAGTGGTTCCTGCGCTACCTCGAACAGGTCGTCCGCCCTGTGCTGTGGCTGGACGCGGAAGCGGGGATCGCCCTGGAAGCACACCAGCAGAACACCCTGCTCCTGCTGGACAGTGATGGCTGGCCCACCGGCGGTCGCTACCGCGACAACCAGGGCTACTACTTCCGCGCGTCACGACGCACGGAACTCGACGCCCGGTTGCCCGGCATCGGCGAACACAGCGACACCTTCGTCTCTGACGAGGTCACCGACGAGCGCTTCGCGTACTACCTCGCGATCAACAACGTCCTGGGCCTCATCGGAGCGTTCGGCTCCCAGCACCTGGCCGACGAACAGCTGCTCCTCGCCGCCTTCCGCCGCTTCCTCGACGACGTGGCCTCAGGCCCCGCCCGGTTGCGCACCTCGCTTCCCGCCCACCTGCTCGACTCACCCGTCCTGCGCTGCAAGGCCAATCTGTTGACCCGCGTGCATGGCCTCGACGAACTCGTCGGCCCGGTCGACACCCAGTCCGTCTACGTCACCATCGCCAACCCCCTCCACTCCTGACCGACCCGTTCCTGACCGACCTGCTCGTCGGCCCACCTATCGCCCTCACACCCGACCAACACCTCCAGTCCTCACCAACTCCCTTCATCCCTGAGGAACATGACCCACCCCGCCTCCTGAGAGGAGCGTCGCCGTGTCTCCCACCGACGCGAGTGCCAACGCCGGTACCGCCCCCATCGCCGACATCGGTAGCGACCCCAGCCCCGGTACCAGCGAGAACAGCACCAACACGGGCGTCGGCCTGGGAGCGTGCAGCGAGGACACGCTGGAACTGCGCCTGCCCGAAGAACTCCTCGCGCTCTTCGAGGAAGAACGGGCCGGCACCGGTGGGGAACAGCACCAGGCCGAAGGCACGGCGCAGCTCTCCTCAGCCACCTCGGCCGGTGACGACCTGCTCGATCGCGTCGCCGACTGGGGACCGACCGCCACCCCGGCGGGCGTGTTCCACCTCGTCCCCGTGTGCGTCGAGCGCGACGTTCCACTCGTCGGCCGTTGGATGAACGACCCGGCCGTCGCTGCGTTCTGGGAGCTGGCCGGACCCCAGAACGCGACGGAAGAGCACCTGCGAGCCCAACTCACCGGTGACGGACGCAGCGTTCCGTGCCTCGGTGTGCTGGAGGGCACGCCGATGAGCTACTGGGAGATCTACCGGGCAGACCTCGATCCACTGGCCCGTCGCTATCCGGCAAGACCTCACGACACCGGAATCCACCTCCTTGTCGGCGGTATCACCGACCGTGGGCGAGGCCTCGGCAGCACTCTGCTGAGAGCCGTCGCCGATCTCGTGCTCGACAAGCGGTCCGCCTGTACCCGCGTCGTCGCGGAACCCGACCTTCGCAACATTCCCTCCGTCGCCGCCTTCCTGAGCGCCGGTTTCCGCTTCTCCGCCGAGGTGGACCTGCCCGCCAAGCGGGCTGCCCTCATGGTCCGAGACCGGTCCCTGCGCGATCTGCTGTAGCACCGTGTCACTGAGTCATCACTTTTGGTACACCGCTCGTGCCGGTCCGGTTCCCACTCACGGCGAGATGATTCGAACCGGCCCCGCGGCCACGCACGTCACTGCCGCCGCTGGGTGAACCGGCCCCGATCGGGAACCGGCCATCCCTCGTCCGAGACGAACCGGCCCATCCCCGGAACCGGCTGTCCCCGACCTCGACAGAGTCGGCTCGCACAGTGAATCGGTCACCGTCGACACCGAATGAACCGATTCCGCAGCCGAACAGATCACCCCCGGTCAATGGCGAACCGATCCGATTCGATCCGATATCCACTGGCCACGCACCCGAGGAGCACCCGGTCTTGATCCCGCCCCTCGTCCCCGCCTTGATCACCCGCTTGTCAGTGCCGGGCCGTAGGGTGGTCGAGCTATGACGAAGCCCTCACTCCCCGAACTCCTGCATGCTGCCGTCACTGCCGTGGGCGGCACGGAGCGCCCCGGCCAGGTGACCATGGCCGAATCCGTCGCGAACGCGATCGACGACGGTTCCCACCTGCTGGCACAGGCCGGCACCGGTACCGGAAAGTCGCTGGGCTACCTCGTGCCTGCGCTCGCGCACGGGGAGCGAGTCGTCGTCGCGACGGCCACCCTTGCCCTGCAGAGACAACTCGTGGAGCGGGACCTGCCGCGTACGGTCGAGGCGCTCCATCCGCTGCTGCGCCGCCGCCCGGAGTTCGCGATGCTCAAGGGCCGGTCGAACTACCTGTGCCTGCACCGCCTTCACGAAGGCGTCCCGCAGGACGAGGAAGAGGGCCTCTTCGACCAGTTCGAGGCGGCCGCGCCCACCAGCAAGCTGGGCCAGGACCTGCTCCGGCTGCGCCACTGGTCGGACGAGACCGAGACCGGTGACCGCGATGGCCTCACGCCTGGTGTCTCCGACCGGGCCTGGGCCCAGGTGTCGGTCTCGTCGCGGGAGTGCCTGGGAGCCTCGAAATGCGCGTACGGCGCCGAGTGCTTCGCCGAGATGGCCCGCGAGCGCGCCAAGCTCGCCGAGGTCGTCGTGACGAACCACGCGCTGCTCGCCATCGACGCCATCGAGGGCGCTCCGGTGCTCCCGCAGCACGAGGTACTCATCGTCGACGAGGCGCACGAACTGGTCTCCCGGGTCACCGGCGTCGCCACCGGCGAACTCACCCCCGGCCAGGTCAACCGAGCGGTGCGCCGGGCCGCGAAGCTCGTCAACGAAAAGGCCGCCGACCAGCTCCAGACCGCCGCCGAGGGCTTCGAGCGGCTGATGGAGCTGGCCCTGCCGGGCCGCCTGGAGGAGATCCCGGAGGACCTCGGCTACGCGCTCATGGCATTGCGCGACGCCGCCCGCACCGTCATCTCCGCGATCGGCGCGACCCGCGACAAGTCGGTCCAGGACGAGGACGCGGTCCGCAAACAGGCACTGGCCTCCGTGGAGACGGTGCACGACGTGGCGGAGCGGATCACGAACGGCTCGGAGTGGGACGTCGTCTGGTACGAGCGACATGACCGCTTCGGTGCCTCCCTGCGCGTCGCCCCCATGTCGGTGTCCGGCCTGCTCAGGGAGAAGCTCTTCGCGGACCGCTCCGTGGTCCTGACCTCCGCGACCCTGAAACTGGGCGGCGACTTCAACGGCGTCGGCGCCTCCCTGGGGCTCGCCCCCGAGGGAACCGAGGGCGACGACCTGCCCCAGTGGAAGGGTGTCGATGTCGGTTCGCCGTTCGACTACCCCAAGCAGGGCATCCTGTACGTCGCCAAGCATCTGTCGCGCCCCGCGCGGGACGGCGACCGCGCGGACATGCTCGATGAGCTGACCGAACTGATCCAGGCGGCCGGTGGCCGCACCCTGGGGCTGTTCTCCTCCATGCGGGCCGCCCAGCTGGCCGCAGAGGAACTGCGGTCCCGTGTCCCCGAGTTCCCGATCCTCCTCCAGGGCGAGGAGACTCTCGGCGAGCTGATCAAGAACTTCGCGGCCGACCCCAAGACGTGCCTCTTCGGCACGCTGTCCCTCTGGCAGGGCGTCGACGTCCCCGGCCCCAGCTGCCAGCTGGTCGTCATGGACAAGATCCCGTTCCCGCGCCCCGACGACCCGCTGATGAGCGCCCGCCAGAAAGCGGTGGAGGACGTCGGCGGCAACGGCTTCATGGCGGTCGCCGCCACGCACGCGGCCCTGCTCATGGCCCAGGGCGCCGGCCGCCTCGTACGGGCATCAGGGGACCGCGGTGTGGTCGCCGTTCTCGACCAGCGGCTGGCCACGGCCCGGTATGGGAGCTATCTGAAGGCGTCACTGCCCGACTTCTGGTACACCACGGACCGTAACCAGGTCCGGAGGTCGCTGGCGGCGATCGACGCGTCCGCGAAGAAAGCGGAAGCGGAAGCCGAGGTCGAAGCCGAGGTCGAAACCGAATGATCGCGGGTTGGCCTGTCCCGGCACCGGGACAGGCCAACCCGCGATCCGAAGCCACCCGGCACCGGGACCGGACAGCACAGGGCCCCGGAACCGGCGCAGGGGTCCCGGGGCCCGGTCGATCGGCGAGGCCGACCGCGGCGGTCAGACGCGCCGCAGCACTGCCACCACCTTGCCGAGGATGGTCGCGTCGTCGCCGGGGATCGGCTCGTACGCCGAGTTGTGCGGGAGAAGCCAGACGTGGCCGTCCTCGCGCTTGAAGCGCTTGACGGTGGCTTCGCCGTCCAGCATCGCGGCGACGATGTCGCCGTTCTCCGCGACGGGCTGACGGCGGACGGTGACCCAGTCTCCGTCGCAGATCGCGGCCTCGATCATCGAGTCGCCGACGACCTTCAGGACGAACAGCTCACCGTCGCCCACCAGCTGCCGGGGGAGGGGGAACACGTCCTCGACGGACTCCTCCGCGAGGATCGGGCCACCGGCGGCGATACGGCCGACCAGCGGGACGTACGACGCGGCCGGCTTGCCTGCGGTGTCCGTGGGCTGCGCCGAGGCGCCCTGGTCGGAGCCGCGTACCTCGTACGCGCGCGGGCGGTGCGGGTCGCGCCGCAGGAAGCCCTTGCGCTCCAGCGCCATCAACTGGTGTGCGACGGAGGAGGTGCTGGACAGGCCGACGGCCTGGCCGATCTCCCGCATCGACGGCGGGTAGCCGCGCCGCTGCACGGAGTCCCTGATGACCTCGATCACCCGGCGCTGCCGGTCGGTGAGTCCGGAGCTGTCCGCCCGGATGCCTGGAGGTCGGCCCGGCAGGGAGCGCTTGTGCCCCTCGGGATTCGTGGCTTCGTTCATCGCATGCACCGGCTCGAGTCGGCCCTGGGAGCGGTCCTGGGCAGTGATGGTGGCACTGTCTGCGGTGGTGGTCACGTCGGCCCCTCTCGATGGTCTCCCTGCTGGACAACGGTAGTTGCTTTCGAAAGGTTGCGCCAAACACACGTTCGAGTGAAAAATTCTGAAGCGGCTGTCGCGATCATGTGTCTGGGTGTATGGCTAACGTGGCGCCTGCCGGGCAAATGGGTCCATTGCTGTACTCTTCACCGCCGGGGCGCCGTCCCCTGGGTTGCCGCCCCAGTCTGCCATCCGGCATCCCGTCAACCGGGAACCGGCCCCCATCTGTGCGGGAATCCCACGTCCCCTCCCTGCGGCGCCCACGGTATCTCCGCATGTGTCGCAGCGATATGGCCGTGCAGTGCGTGTGTCGGCGCGGCGCGTGCGGCGGTGTGGCCGCACGGCACATGCCAACGCATGCGCGACACGCGCGTACAGCGTGGATGTATGAGCCAAGCCCCACATCTAGTGGTTGGATTGCAGCAGCAGCCCAGAAGTTGTGGTCCCCCGGGTCTTTAGGACCGTGGCGATCGCCTATGCTTGGGGCTGCTTCGAGGGGCCCATGAGGTCCAACGAGGCTATTGAGTCTGCTGTGAGGAGGGTTGGGAGTTCATGCACTGCCCCTTCTGCAGGCACCCCGACAGCCGCGTCGTCGACAGTCGTACGACCGACGACGGCACGTCGATCCGCAGGCGCCGCCAGTGTCCGGACTGCTCCCGTCGTTTCACGACCGTGGAGACGTGTTCGCTCATGGTGGTCAAGCGGTCCGGAGTCACCGAGCCTTTCAGTCGTACCAAGGTCATCAACGGCGTGCGCAAGGCATGCCAGGGACGGCCTGTCACGGAGGACGCGCTCGCCCAGCTCGGCCAACGGGTCGAGGAGGCGGTGCGGGCCACCGGAAGCGCCGAGCTGACCACCCATGATGTCGGGCTGGCCATACTCGGCCCGTTGCAGGAGCTCGATCTCGTCGCCTATCTGCGATTCGCCTCCGTCTACCGGGCGTTCGACTCGCTCGAGGACTTCGAGGCCGCGATCGTGGAACTCAGGGAACAGACGGGACCCCCAGCCGCGGACGACGATGACCGCGAGGACGTTGTGGACGGCGAAGGCGCCGTCGGGGGGAGCCAGGAGGACGACCGCGGGTCCGGAGGGACTGCTCAAGTCCCGGTACCCGCACGCGCCGCCGACTGATCGGCGGGCCGGACCCGGGCGGAGACCCCGGACCCGGCCGGACGGCGGCGAACCAAGACCTGTTGCGGGCGTAGCGAGTGGGTGCCCGCAACATCAGACAGAACACCGTGCCACGGGAACATCGGGGCACTTCAGGGCGTTTTAGCCCGTACAGGGAGGCGGCATGACAGAGACGGCGAGCGGTCCGGCACGGAGTTCCCGAACCAAGGGCACCAAGGCGACCAAGGGCCTGCGTATCGAGCGCATCCACACCACCCCCGGCGTGCACCCGTACGACGAGGTGGCCTGGGAGCGACGTGACGTCGTCATGACCAACTGGCGCGACGGCTCGGTCAACTTCGAGCAGCGTGGCGTCGAGTTCCCCGACTTCTGGTCGTTGAACGCGGTCAACATCGTCACCAGCAAGTACTTCCGGGGTGCCGTCGGCACCCCGCAGCGCGAGACCGGCCTCAAGCAGCTGATCGACCGCATCGTGAAGACGTACCGGAAGGCCGGCGAGGACTACAAGTACTTCGCCTCGCCTGCCGACGCCGAGATCTTCGAGCATGAGCTGGCGTACGCCCTCCTGCACCAGATCTTCAGCTTCAACAGCCCGGTGTGGTTCAACGTCGGTACGCCCCAGCCCCAGCAGGTCTCCGCCTGCTTCATCCTGGCCGTCGACGACTCCATGGAGTCGATCCTCGACTGGTACAAGGAAGAGGGCATGATCTTCAAGGGCGGCTCCGGCGCCGGCCTGAACCTCTCCCGGATCCGCTCCTCCAAGGAGCTGCTGTCCTCCGGTGGCAACGCCTCCGGTCCGGTCTCCTTCATGCGCGGCGCCGACGCCTCCGCAGGAACGATCAAGTCGGGTGGCGCCACGCGCCGCGCCGCCAAGATGGTCATCCTCGACGTCGACCACCCGGACATCGAGGGCTTCATCGAGACCAAGGTGAAGGAAGAGGAGAAGATCCGCGCCCTGCGCGACGCGGGCTTCGACATGGACCTGGGCGGCGACGACATCACGTCCGTCCAGTACCAGAACGCCAACAACTCGGTCCGTGTGAACGACACGTTCATGAAGGCGGTCGAGGAGGACGGCAAGTTCGGCCTGACGTCCCGCATGACCGGTGAGGTCATCGAGGAGGTCGACGCCAAGCAGCTCTTCCGCAAGATGGCCGAGGCGGCCTGGGCCTGTGCCGACCCCGGCATCCAGTACGACGACACCATCAACCACTGGCACACCTGCCCGGAGTCCGGCCGTATCAACGGCTCGAACCCCTGCAGCGAGTACATGCACCTGGACAACACGTCCTGCAACCTCGCCTCGCTGAACCTGATGAAGTTCCTGAAGGACGACAGCAAGGGCCACCAGTCCTTCGACGTCGAGCGCTTCGCGAAGGTCGTCGAGCTCGTCATCACCGCGATGGACATCTCCATCTGCTTCGCGGACTTCCCGACCCAGAAGATCGGCGAGAACACGCGCGCGTTCCGCCAGCTCGGCATCGGCTACGCCAACCTCGGCGCCCTGCTGATGGCGACCGGCCACGCATACGACTCCGACGGCGGCCGCGCCCTCGCCGGCTCCATCACCTCCCTGATGACCGGTACGTCGTACAAGCGCTCCGCCGAACTCGCCGCGGTCGTCGGCGCGTACGACGGCTACGCCCGCAACGCCCAGCCGCACCTGCGCGTCATGAAGCAGCACTCCGACGCCAACACCGAGGCCGTCCGCATGGACGACCTGGACTCGCCGATCTGGGCCGCCGCAACAGAGGCCTGGCAGGACGTGCTGCGTCTCGGCGAGAAGAACGGTTTCCGTAACTCCCAGGCGTCCGTCATCGCCCCGACCGGCACCATCGGTCTCGCGATGTCCTGCGACACCACCGGTCTTGAGCCCGACCTCGCGCTGGTCAAGTTCAAGAAGCTGGTCGGCGGCGGCTCGATGCAGATCGTCAACGGCACCGTCCCACAGGCCCTGCGCCGCCTGGGTTACCAGGAGGAGCAGATCGAGGCGATCGTCGCCCACATCGCCGACCACGGCAATGTGATCGACGCTCCGGGCCTCAAGCACGAGCACTACGAGGTCTTCGACTGCGCCATGGGCGAGCGCTCCATCTCCGCGATGGGCCACGTCCGCATGATGGCCGCGATCCAGCCCTGGATCTCCGGCGCGCTCTCCAAGACGGTCAACCTGCCGGAGTCGGCGACCGTCGAGGACGTCGAAGAGGTCTACTTCGAGGCCTGGAAGATGGGCGTCAAGGCGCTCGCCATCTACCGTGACAACTGCAAGGTCGGCCAGCCCCTCTCTGCCAAGACCAAGGAGAAGGAGAAGGTCGAGGTCACCGAGAAGGCCGAGGCGACCATCCGCGAGACGGTCGAGAAGGTCATCGAGTACCGCCCGGTCCGCAAGCGCCTCCCCAAGGGCCGTCCCGGTATCACGACGTCCTTCACGGTCGGCGGCGCCGAGGGCTACATGACGGCCAACTCCTACCCGGACGACGGTCTCGGCGAGGTCTTCCTGAAGATGTCCAAGCAGGGCTCCACCCTCGCGGGCATGATGGACGCCTTCTCGATCGCCGTCTCGGTGGGTCTGCAGTACGGCGTGCCGCTGGAGACGTACGTCTCGAAGTTCACGAACATGCGCTTCGAGCCGGCCGGTATGACGGACGACCCGGACGTGCGGATGGCGCAGTCGATCGTCGACTACATCTTCCGCCGCCTGGCGCTCGACTTCCTGCCCTTCGAGACGCGCTCCGCGCTCGGCATCCACTCCGCCGAGGAGCGTCAGCGCCACCTGGAGACCGGTTCGTACGAGCCGTCCATCGACGATGTCGACGTCGAGGGCCTGGCCCAGTCGGCGCCGCGCGCCCAGGAGCTCAAGGCCGTCGCCACCCCGAAGGCCGAGGTCGAGGCGGCCAAGCCCGCCCCGCAGCAGGCCCACACCAGTGCCGAGCTGGTGGAGATGCAGCTGGGCATCCAGGCCGACGCCCCGCTGTGCTTCTCCTGCGGTACGAAGATGCAGCGGGCCGGTTCCTGCTACATCTGCGAGGGCTGCGGTTCGACCAGCGGCTGCAGCTGATTCTGGGCACCCTCTGGGGTGAACCCACTGCTCAGGGCGGTGGTGCCGGGTTTCCGGCGCCGCCGCCCTCGGCGTATGGGGTAGCCCGATGCAACGGGGCGCCCAGCTAAGAGACTTGCCGCGACTGCGCGGGCTGGTGTGACGTGCTGAGGGCCGGACTGGCGCCCGGAGACGGCCGGCTGAGGTGGCTTGCCGACTCCATGACGACAGGCCGGCAGGTAGCTCTTGAGGAGGGGCGCCTGCCTTGCGGCGGCGCCCCTTCCTGTCGTACGACCGTCGAGAGTCAGGGCTGGTGCGCGCGGCCCATGGTCGCCGTGAAGGTCGCGGGGTCGTCCTCGAAACCGTGGATGCCGGGGTGGAAGTCCCAGGTGCCGGCCCCCTCGCGGACGAACTCCCCGACCGTCGCCGCCGTCGCCCCGAGGACATCGCCGAACTCGTCCTCGGCCAGGACGGTGTAGCCCTCACGGATACGCAGAGCCGGGTTGACCACGCTGACGAAGGTCCGGTGCGTGGAACGCTGCTGGATCACGGTTCCGACCACCACGCGCGCGTACCGGCCGTCGAGGCGGTCGAGCTCCAGCGTCATGACCTCGTCCCAGCCGAAACCCTTGCCGTCCTTGCTGTCCCGGTTGAGATAGATGGTGCCGTCGGGGGAGCGGCTGTCGAAGTGCACTACATAGGCGGGAGCACCGTACGGATCGCTCGCCAGATAGGTCGCGGCGACGATGTCCAGATCGGTGGGCGGCTGCCCTGCAGGACTCGGGTCCCACTTGAGTGCGACTTCGACCTTGCGGATCCCCTTGTTGATGCCGTTCACCAGACTTCCCTTCCCCCTGTGTCCTTGGTCCGAACTGCCGGGCGGGCGAGGCCGGTTGCCTATCCTGTCACGTGAGCGGGGCGTTTGCGGGAGAGCTCTGCGCCCGAGCGTGACCGGCGCCACGCTCCGTGGCCTTACGATGGCGCGGTGCTGGTCAAGTGGATTCGCTGCACCGTGGTGGACCGCCGCGGCTTCGAGCGGGGGCAGCGAAAGTGGGCGGGGCTTCTGGGGGAGCCGGGGTTTCGGGGACAGGGCGGAGGCTGGAGCCGGGGACGGCCGGGAGTGGCGCACATCTTCGCCTTCTGGGAGAGCCGCGCCTTCTACGACTCCTTCATGGCCCGCTCGCACGACCGGCTCGCGTCGGCCCAGTCGGGCACCTTCAAGGATTCCCAGGTCAGGCTCTTCGACCACCGTTTCGACGTGAAGACCGGCTTCGAACCCCGTTTCACGGACGCCGACCTGCTGCGCGTCGCCCTCTGCCGTGTCCACGAGGAGCGCGCCGAGCACTTCACCCTCATGCAGGAGAAGGTCTGGAACCCCGCGATGGCCGGCTCGCCCGGCATGATCCGCGGACTGTTCGGTGAGGCACCGGGGAGTGAGTTCCTGGTGCTGTCCATGTGGCGCTCGGCCGCCGAGCACGGCAAATACCGGACGGAGCGCGTGGAGCGGCTCGCCCTGCGGGCCCAGACGGAGGCGGACGTCGCGGCCCTCACGGGCGACATCGTGGACCTGGAACCGACCTGGACGGTTTGAAATCCGGACCCACTAAACGTGCGCCTAATGTCCTGCTAAACGTGTGTCCTGGTGTGATCCCTGGTGCGGGAAGTGTGTGACCTACGCCGTATGGAGCGCGTACGAGTGCTCGGTAGGCCTTCACTCGATCTAGGGTTTTGGCATGGCACGACCACGGCGCATCGTCCTTGTCCGGCACGGCGAGTCAACGGGCAATGTTGATGACACTGTGTACGAGCGTGAACCCGACCATGCCCTGGCTCTGACTGAGCGGGGCTGGCAGCAGGCAGAGGAGACGGGAAAACCGCTGCGCGAGGTGTTCGGCCGCGAACGCGTCAGCGTGTACGTCTCCCCCTACCGCCGTACGCACGAGACCCTGCGGGCCTTCCACCTGGACCCCGAGCTGATACGCGTACGCGAGGAACCCCGGCTGCGTGAGCAGGACTGGGGAAACTGGCAGGACCGCGACGACGTACGGCTCCAGAAGGCGTACCGGGACGCGTACGGCCACTTCTTCTACCGATTCGCCCAGGGCGAGTCCGGGGCCGACGTGTACGACCGGGTCGGAGGCTTCCTGGAGAGCCTGTACCGCAGCTTCGAGGCCCCCGACCATCCACCCAACGTGCTGCTGGTCACCCATGGCCTTGCCATGCGGCTGTTCTGCATGCGCTGGTTCCACTGGACGGTCGCGGAATTCGAGTCGCTGTCCAACCCGGGGAACGCCGAGATGCGGATGCTCGTTCTCGGAGACGACGGCAAGTACGCACTTGACCGGCCTTTTGACAGCTGGCGAGATCCGGAACCGTACGGGATCACCGGATAGAGTGGCAGATCGATGACCCCTGATTCCTCTCCCGACGGGCGCCTGGAACGCGCCCTGGCCTGCCTGCGCGGACTAGCGGTGGGGGACGCGCTGGGTTCACAGTTCTTCGTTCCGGTGAACTACCCGTTGCTGAAGCGCCGCGAGCTGCCGCCCGGCCCCTGGCAGTGGACCGACGACACCGAGATGGCCTGCTCCGTGGTCGCAGTCCTGGCTGCGCACCGGCGCATCGATCAGGACGCACTGGCCCATTCCTTCGCCCACCATCACGACTTCGACCGTGGCTACGGCCCCGCGGTCAACCGCCTGCTGCGGCTGGTCCGGGAGGGCGGCGACTGGCGTGAGCTGGCCGCGGCCCTCTTCGACGGGCGGGGGTCCTGGGGCAACGGCGCCGCGATGCGGATCGCGCCCCTCGGGGCCTGGTACGCGGACGACCCGGAGCAGGCGACCCATCAGGCGGAGATCTCGGCGTATCCCACGCATCAGCACCGTGAGGCCGTCGTCGGCGCCATGGCCGTCTCCGCGGCCGCCGCGCTGGCCGCCGGCCCCGGCGGTCCGCCCAGCCCCGAGGCGCTCCTCGACGGTGTCATCGCGCTCGTTCCCAAGAGCGCCGTCGGCGCGGGGCTGCGGCGCGCCAGGGACATGCTGGACTACGGAGACGCGTCCACCGTCGCGGCCGTTCTCGGCTGCGGGCGGCGCACGACGGCCCACGACACCGTGCCCTTCGCGCTCTGGTCGGCCGCGCGGTCCCTGGGCGACTACGAGCAGGCGTTCTGGACGACCGCTCAGGTCGGCGGCGACGTGGACACGACCTGTGCCATCGTCGGCGGGGTGATCGCCGCCGGTAAGGCCGGGACGCCGCCCGCCTCGTGGGTGGAGCAGACGGAGGCCGTTCCGGGCTGGGTGACTGCGGTTCCCTGAACGGAGTGGCTGCACATCCGGTCGGGCCTGGCCTCGCTCGCCGTCCGTCGGCCGGAGCCTTGGCCTTTGGGAACTCTCTGTGCATGTCGGGAACTCTGCGTGACCACTCGGGCGTTGTCGTGGCATCCGCTGTGTGAGGCGTGGGTTCGCACAGTCGGATGACACGCGAGAGGCACAGGGGGTGGTCATGCGAGTGGTGCTGGGATTCGTGATCGTCGCACTGGCCGCGATCGCGGTGATGACCGTGATGGCCGGGGTGTGGTGCGTGCCCCGGCCACGGTACCTCCGCGTGATCTCTGCGCCCTGGCTGTCGTACGCCCGCGGGGGCTGTGTCCTGCCGCGTCCCGCTGGTGGTGGGCGGATGGCCGGACCGTCGTCCTCGCCGTCGGTTTCCCGGACCTGGTCCGGCCATCCGCGGCTCCTCGCAAACCGGGGTGGATCAGCCGAGGCCCGGACCCGCCGTGCCGGCCAGTGCCTCCAGGTCGCTCTTGCGGACCCTGATCACCAACCAGGCGGTGGCCAGCGCGAGTACGGCCATCGCCGCGGCCGCGATGAAGCCGGTGGAGATGCCCTGGGCGAGCACCTCGTGCCCCCAAGGGGACGGCAGCTGTTGCGTCTTGGCGAACTCCGCCTTCTGTTCCGCCGAACCGTCGGCGAGGAAGTTCGGCATCTGCTTCTCCGCCTCGTCCTTGCTGGCCGATCCGAACACCGAGGTCAGGATGGACAGACCGAGCGAACCGCCCACCTGCTGCGTCGCGTTGAGCAGGCCGGACGCGGCCCCTGCCTCGTGTTGGGCGACTCCGGAGACCGCGGTGACGGTCAGCGTCACGAAGTTCAGGCCCATACCGAAGCCGAACACCAGCATCGGCCCGAGGACTCCGCCCACGTACGAGCTGTCGGAACTGATGAGGGCCTGCCAGCCCAGTCCGATCACGGCGAGCGCGGAGCCCGCGAGCATGAATGGCTTGGGACCGAGCACCGGAAGGAACCGTTGCGACAGCCCCGCGCCGGCGGCGATCACGACCGTCACGGGGAGGAAGGCGAGACCGGCCTTGATCGGGCTGTACCCCAGCACGTTCTGCACGAAGAGCACGATGTAGAAGAACATGCCGAACATCGCCGCGGCGAGGCTCAGCATGATCACATACGTGCCCGAGCGGTTGCGGTCGGCGAACATCCTGAGCGGGGTGATCGGCTCCTTGGCGCGCGATTCGATGAACGCGAAGGCCAGCAGCAGCACCACGGCGGCACCGAAGGATCCGATGGCCAGGCTGTCCCGCCAACCCTCGTCCGCGGCGCGGATGAAGCCATAGACCAGCAGGGCCATGCCTGCCGTCGAGGTCATCGCGCCCGCGATGTCGAACCGGCCCTTGTGCCGCTCGGAGTCGCTGATGTACAGCGGTGTGAGCACGGCGATCAGCACGCCGATCGGCACGTTGACGAAGAGCACCCACCGCCAGTCCAGCCATTCGGTGAGCATGCCGCCCGCGAGCAGGCCGATGGCACCGCCGCCTGCGGAGACGGCGGCGAAGACGCCGAAGGCCCGGTTCCGCTCGGGTCCTTCGGGGAACGTCGTGGTGATGAGCGCCAGCGAGGTGGGCGATGCGATCGCGCCCCCCACGCCCTGAAGGACGCGTGCAGCCAGCAGTTGCCAGGGCTCCTGGGCGAGTCCGCCGAGCAGCGAGGCGAAGGTGAACAGGAGGATGCCGGTCATGAAGACCCGGCGGCGACCGAGGATGTCACCTGCCCGGCCGCCGAGAAGCAGCAGGCCGCCGAAGGTGAGCGTGTAGGCGCTGACGACCCAGGTGAGGTCGGTCGTGCTGAACTTGAGCGCTTCTTGAATGTGCGGGAGGGCGATGTTCACAATCGTCGCGTCGAGTACCACCATGAGTTGGCAGGCCGCGATGACGGTGAGCGCGATGCCGGGATGTCCCTCCCGGCGGGCCGCACCTGGTTTCTGGTCCTTAATCAACTGAGAGGTTGTCACTATGGGTCCCCCACAAGTGCGTTAGTGAACGATCGCGTTCACTGTCGCGTCAACCGTAGTGAGTCCCCACTAGTGAACGCAAGCGTTCACTTACGTCGTTGTCGCGTGGCGTGTCCCCCCGTGTCGCCGCGCGGTACGTCCCCCATCCCCGGAATCCCCGCTTCCTCTGTTCGCTGGAGACAGTCAGATGGTTACCTCGCGCTGGACGGCCGCCCCCGCTCAGACGGCCTCCCTCCGTCGACGCGGCGCCGTGCTCGAGCATGCGATCCTCGACGCCGCGCTGGAGCAGCTCAGCACGGTCGGTTGGAACGGCCTCACGATGGAGGGCGTCGCCGCCGGCGCCCAGACGGGCAAGGCGGCGGTCTACCGTCGTTGGCCGTCCAAGGAGGACCTCGTCGCGGACGCGCTGCAGGCCGGACTGCCGCGCTTCGAGGAGGCGCCGGATCTGGGTGGCGTGCGTGAGGATCTGCTCGAGTTGTGCCGGCAGGCGCGTGAGGCGATGTTCTCGCGCCCCGGATTCGCGCTGCGCGCGGTAATTCACGAGTGCGATCCAATCCAGGCGGAACGCTTCCATGCCGTGATCTTCGAAGGGGTCGTGGAGCCCACCGTCAAGCTGCTCCGCGAGGTCATCACCCGTGGAATCGAGCGGGGCGAGGTGCGATCCGATGCGGCGAACAGCTATGTCTTCGACGCCATCCCCGCCATGATGATGTACCGATCGAAGATGCGCGCATGCGAATGGAGCGATCTGGATCTCCAGGAGATGATCGACCAGTTGGTGCTTCCGCTGCTGCGCCCGAGCGGTGTGTGATCGAGGGTCGTGGGGCTCCTGACGCGACTCGGGGAAACCGGGGTGTCGCAGCGTGATCCAGGCGGCGTACGCTAAGGGCGCCATGCCGTACGAACCACCCACACACGCCGTCGAGCGCTCCCTCCGCGCCACGACCGGAGCGAAGATCATTGCCGGTGTCGACGAGGTGGGGCGCGGCGCGTGGGCCGGCCCCGTCACCGTCTGCGCGGCGATCACCGGACTTCGCCGGCCTCCCGAAGGTCTCACCGACTCCAAGCTGCTCACGGTCAAGCGGCGCACCGAGCTTGCCGGGATATTGCAGACCTGGGTGACGTCGTACGCCCTCGGGCACTCCTCCCCGGAGGAGATCGACGATCTCGGCATGACAGCCGCGCTGCGCCTCGCGGCGGTGCGTGCCCTGGAGTCCCTGCCGGTCCGCCCCGACGCGGTGATCCTCGACGGGAAGCACGACTATCTCGGAGCGCCCTGGCAGGTCCGTACGGTCATCAAGGGGGACCAGTCGTGTGTGGCGGTCGCGGCGGCTTCGGTGATCGCCAAGGTTCAGCGCGACAAAATGATGGCCGAACTGGGTATCGACCATGCAGACTTCGCTTTTGCGGCCAACGCCGGGTATCCCTCGCCCGTTCACAAGGCCGCGCTGGAGGTGCGGGGCCCCACTCCGTATCACCGGTTGTCGTGGGCGTATCTTGATGCGCTGCCCCAGTGGCGGCACCTCAAGAAGGCCCGCAGCTGGGCGGAGGGAAGCGTTCCGGCGATCGAAGGTCAGCTCGGCTTCGATTTCTGACGATCCCGCTCGCACTCATGTGCCACCCGCTGACGCGAGCCGTGCCAACGTTTGATAAATATCAGCTCATGCCTCTCATTCCCGAGGAGCCTCAGATTCACGAGAGTGCCCAGGGTCCCCGCGCCACTCCGGCCAGCGGCCGCACCGCGCCGACCCCTCGCCCCGTACCCGGCCCCCGCCCTGCGGCCCCGCCGCGCCCCGGTCGTCACGGCCCACTGCGGCCCGCGCCGCCGGTGCAACGCGCGCCGCGTGATGTGGCCGTGGCTCAGCCCGGACCGTCGGGCCCTGATGCCCCTGCTGCCTCCGCTTCGGCTCCGGCTTCGGCGACCCCGCAGATCCAGCTGATCCCGGCCTCGGCCGAGGGTGCGCTCGACGCTGCCGAGGAAGCCGTCGACCTGCTGCTGGATTCGGGTCGTGCCCCCGGTGACGTGCTGGTGATCACCACCGGCGAACACCACCCGTGGGCCGCCCACGAACTGTCCTTCGGCGAAGCCGCCTACTGGGCGCAGCACGAGGCGGGCGACGACGTCTTTTACGCGGACGCCGCCGTGGCCTCCCGTGCCGCGTCCCGTCCCGTGGTCGTGGTCGCCGTCAACGGAGGCCCCGCCGCCGCTGCCGCCGACGCCCTTCCGCTGGCCCTGGCCAGAGCCGGTGCCCTGTTGATCGTCTGCGGCGACCCGCAGCAGATCAACTCGGTACTGGGCGCAGGCGTCTGAGTCAGGTCAGGTACGTCCGAGGGGACGCCGGCGGGTGACGAGAGGTGCCGCTGTGGCGGCACCTGCACGGCGGACATTCCGGCGTGCGCGCATGTGCACGGGCGCCCTGTTCGCCGGTGTGGTGCCGAGGTCCGCTTTCCCGCGGCTTCGGTGCGTGCGTTGTGTGCCGAAAGGCGTCGTAGCCGTACGACACAGGGACGTACGGCCAGGAGTTACGACGCTCGGTCGATGCGTGTCAGCGGGCCGCCGCGCGGCGCAGGACGTCCGAGGCGGCACCGCCGGTGCGCGGTAGCGGGGGCGGCGCCTCGGACAGGCCGAAGGGCTCCGGCGCGGAGTCCGAGTTGGGGCGGCGTCCGCCCCGGCCCTCACCGAGGACCTGCCAGCCGTCCCGGGTCAGCGTGATGTACGCCCCGCAGCGCAGCCCGTGCAGGGTGCAGGCGTCACGCAGGCCCCACATCCATGCTCCGTCCTCCTCCGTCCAACGCGCGTCGCCCTCACGGCAGTAGAGCAGCACGGCGGTGCGGACCGGGGTGCGGCGCCGCAGATCGTGCGGGATCACCCGACGCAACTGGGCGAGCAGTGCGTTGCGGAACATCCAGCCGTCGGCCGGGGCCGGACGGCGAGCGAACGAGGCGCTTGCCTGCAGGCGTTCGTCCGGGTCGAGGACCGCCACGATCGCGGTCGCCGGTTTGGGGCGGTGCCGGGAGTGCAGCCCGCTGACTACCTCGCGAGGGTTGCGCAGCAGGGGGATACCGGCTGCGGCCCACTCGGAGGGCTCGAGCAGGCGGGCCAGAGGGTTGGAGGATGCGGCGGACAGATCGGCTGACGACGACGTGGACGCCGCGGAGGACGGAGCGAATCCGAAGGACACGGTCCTCCCTTCGGCTACGCGCCCACACTGCGGGCGGGGTCGGATTCGGGGGAGCGCACACCGCAGCAGAGCCCTACCGGACCACGGGCGAGCCGTGCGGGGAGCGGACTTCGATTCTTCCTGTCGAACTTGGTTGCGGCAACGAGCAATTGGGCCCGCCGACCCTAATCGGGCGGTTCGTGGCTTATATCCTTACCCACTGTTTTGCCGGGCGACGCGTGAGACCTCCGAGCGTGACACGTGGGACTTGGAAGCGCCACGTGCGCGTGGCGGCGCATCACGTTCGGTGCCTGTTCAGCCGCGTACGGCCAGCACCAGTGGCAACACCCCCTGCGCACCGGACCGCAGGAGCAGCCGGGCGGCGACCGCGAGGGTCCAGCCGGTCTCGGTCATGTCGTCGACGAGCAGTACGGGGCCGTTCGCGGCCTGAAGCGCGTCCCGCAGTGCCGGAGGCACGGTGAGTGCTCCGTGCAGTGCACGGAGGCGTTGGGCGCTGTTGGAGCGGGGCACGGACAGGTCGTCGGAGTGGTCCGTGTACGCGAGTGAACCCAGCATCGGGAGACGGCCGACGGCGGAGATGCGGGCGCCGAGCGACTGAATCAGCTGGGGCCGGGTGCGCGAGGGCATGACGACCACCCCTGTGGGGCGGGCCGGCGCGTCCGGAGCGCCGGATGCCCAGCCGTCCGGTGCCTTGGCCCAGTCGGCCAGCACTGTCACGACGGCGCTCGCCACGTCGTCGGGGGCGGGAGCGTCCGGGGCGTGCGGAGCGAGCAGTGGGCGGAGCCGGTTGCCCCACCCGATGTCGGACAGGCGCCCGAGCGCCCGGCCCGGGGTGGCCTGTTCGGCGGGCGGGATTCGGCCCTTGAGGTCGACGCCGATGGCCGGAAGCCCGGTCGGCCACATCCTGCGGGGCTCCACCACGACGCCGGCACGGGCGAGCGAGCCACCGGCGGTGTCCAGGGCGCCGGCGGAGACGTCGGCCGTGAAACGGGGTCCGGCGCAGTTGTCGCAGCGGCCGCAGGGCGCCGCCTGCTCGTCGTCCAGCTGCCGCCGTAGGAACTCCATGCGGCAGTCCTTGGCGGCGGCGTAGTCGCGCATGGCCTGCTGCTCGGTGGCGCGCTGCTTGGCGACCCAGGCGTAGCGCTCCGTGTCGTACGACCAAGGCGCGCCGGTGGAGACCCAGCCGCCCTTGACGCGGTGGACGGCGCCGTCCACGTCGAGGACCTTGAGCATGGTCTCCAGGCGTGTGCGGTTCAGCTCCACCAGAGGTTCGAGCGCGGGCAGCGACAGCGGCCGGTCCGCGCGGGCGAGGATGTCGAGAGTGCGCCTCACCGCTTCTTCGGGTGGGAACGCGACAGAGGCGAAGTACGCCCAGATCGCCTCGTCCTCGCGGCCGGGCAGGAGCAGCACCTCGGCGTGTTCGACGCCGCGTCCGGCGCGGCCCACCTGCTGGTAGTAGGCGATGGGGGAGGAGGGCGAGCCCACGTGGATGACAAAGCCCAGATCAGGCTTGTCGAACCCCATGCCGAGCGCGGAGGTGGCCACCAGCGCCTTGACGCGGTTCGCGAGGAGGGCTTCCTCGGCCTGCTGGCGCTCGGCGTTCTCCGTCTTGCCCGTGTACGAGGCGACGGTGTGCCCGCACTGTCGCAGGAAAGCGGTGATCTCCTCGGCGGCGGCCACGGTGAGGGTGTAGATGATGCCGGAGCCCGGCAGGTCGTTCAGATGGTCGGCTAGCCAGGCCAGCCGGTGGGCCGCGTCGGGCAGTTGGAGCACGCCCAGGCTGAGACTCTCGCGGTCCAGCGGCCCGCGCAGGACCAACGCGTCCGAGCTGGTCCCCGTGCCCAGTTGCTCGGCCACGTCCGCGGTGACACGCGCGTTGGCGGTGGCCGTGGTCGCGAGCACCGGAACGCCGGCCGGCAGATCGGTGAGCATGGTGCGCAGCCGCCGGTAGTCGGGGCGGAAGTCGTGGCCCCAGTCGGAGATGCAGTGGGCCTCGTCGACGACGAGGAGTCCGGTGGCGGCGGACAGTTCGGGCAGTACGTTGTCGCGGAAGTCCGGGTTGTTGAGCCGCTCGGGGCTCACGAGCAGCACGTCCACCGTGCCCTCGGCGACCTCGGCCCGGATGGTCTCCCACTCCTCGGTGTTGGAGGAGTTGATGGTCCGGGCCCGGATGCCGGCGCGGGCGGCCGCCTCGACCTGGTTGCGCATGAGCGCGAGCAGCGGAGAGACGATCACGGTCGGGCCGGCGCCGCGCTCACGCAGCAGGGCGGTCGCCACGAAGTACACCGCGGACTTGCCCCATCCCGTGCGCTGGACGACGAGGGCACGGCGCTTGTCCGCGACCAGTGCCTCGATGGCCCGCCACTGGTCCTCGCGCAGTCGCGCCGACCCGGTGTTGTCCCCGACCAGTCGGGCGAGGACCGTGTCGGCCGCCGTGCGAAGCTCCGCGTTGCTCGTGTGCGTCATGCGTCCCATACAACAGGACGCCTCTGACAGTCGGGGCACACGCCGGACCGGCCGAGTCGACAGCCGACAGTGCGTTGATGTGGGCATGGTCGGACTTATCCACAGGTCGAAGCGGAACTTCGCAATCCGCGAGATCGTCGGCGCATGACGAATCACAGCGAAACGACTGGATCCTCCGGGAACGGTGACATCGGCGGACGAGACGGGTGCGAGGAGCAGGACGGACTCGGCGGGGGCGACGGGCAGGCCGGGACCGGCGAGCACGTCGAATGCGTCACGTACGACGCACACGAGAGCGAGCACCAAGTCACCCTGCGCACCCCGTCCGAACTGGCCGACGCCCTGCCGTATCTGCTCGGGTACCGCCCCGAGGACAGCATCGTCCTGGTCGCCCTGCACGACCGGAGCGGACGCGGCCGGTTCGGGGGCCGGGCCCGGCTCGGTATTCCCACGAACAAGGACGACTGGGCCGCAGTGGCACGGCAGTTGGCCCACGGCCTGATCACCGGAAGCGAGCGCAGAGGAGCCAAGCCCGAGCAGATGGTCGCCTACCTCTGTCAGGAACCGGCGGCAGGCGAGTCCGGGAAGCAGATCATGGAGCGACTGGCTCCCCTGGCCGCGTTGCTGCGTACGGAGTGCGGCCGGCTCGATGTGCCCGTGATCGAGGCGCTGTGCATCTCCGACAGCCGATTCTGGTCCTACTGCTGCCCGAGCGAGGGATGCTGTCCCGTCGAGGGACTGCCGATGGGGCTGCCCGGCACCTCCGTGCTGGCCGCCGCGGCGACCTACGCCGGGCTGCAAGTCCGGGGCACACTGCGCGAGTTGCGGGCCAGGCTGCAGCCCTGGGAAACCGCAGCCGCGCTGGAACAGGAAGTCGCACTGGACGCGACGAGCATGGCGCTGGTCCCCAGGATGCTCGAGGGAACGAGCCGGCTGGATGTGGCCGAGGAGACGCTGGCGCTCGCCGAGCGGATCCTGGGTCGGTTCGCCGGAGCACCACCCGTCGCCGGCACCTTCCAGGCGGACCTGCGCGACGACGAACTGCTCGGACACGAAGAAGCTGCGGCCCTGATCCTCGGCCTGCAGGACCGAGTGACCCGCGACCGCGCGGCCGAGTGGATGGAGGCAGATGAGGCCTGCCTGGCCCTGCGGCTGTGGCGGGCGCTGGCCCGTCGTTGCGTCGGACCGTACGGCGAACACGCTGCGGCGCCGCTCACCCTGGCCGGCTGGGTCGCGTGGTCGGCAGGCGACGACATCGAGGCCAGGGAAGCCTTGGCCATGGCACTCGGCGCGGATCCCGGTTACCTTTTCGCCCGTCTCCTGCACCAGGCCTGCAACGAGGGACTGGATCCGGAGTCGATTCGTCTGTGTCTGCGCGCGGAACGCGACGGACGTGCACCGTCGGGGGCCGGACGAGCGCGCGACGAACAGGAAGCCGAGGTGTCGGCGCAGCAGGACACGGCCGATGCAGGTGGGGCTCGGTCGGTGCCCTTGTCCGACACGGCCTCCCGCCGTCGACGGCGGACACGTTCAGGCACTCGCCCCGACGCCCGCTCGCACCCCGCGGAGGCGGAAGGAGGACCGTCCGGAGCGGATGAATCCCGCCCCCGCACACGGGCGTCGGGCAGTACACGCCCCGCTCCTCAGCGGGCAGGAGGCACACGTTCGCGGACTTCGGGCAAGGAAGGCACGCGTCGGCGCGGGACCTGCTCCGGCGGCGCGCGGGCCGGGGGTGACGCTGTTGAGGGGGAGGGATGAGCAGTTGTTGGGGGAGTAGTGGTCCCGTGTGGGAACGCGGTGCGCCGGAGTGGTCGGTCTTTCGTCGCCGGGGCGCTGATGGGGCGACGCGGGCGGTGGTCCGGTTCCTCAGGTCGGTCGGCGAGTGGGTGCGGCGTGAGGTCGGCCGCCGGTGGCCGGACAGTGGGCGAAGCCAGGGCACGGCGGCGGTCCCGGTCGCCGTCGGGGGTGCCTGCCGGCGCGCGGTCGATGGGTCGGCCAGGGACATCGCCGCACGCCGGGCAAAGGGTGGCGACCAGAGAGAGGCGACAGGCGTCGCGGACCGGCACGCCCAGCCGCGCGGCCATTCGGTCGGCTTCCGTACCCGCGGGCGTGACTCCGAAGAGGTCCGCCCCGTTCACCTGAGTGGCGGAACGCCTGGACGGGCTGTGCCGCCGGACCACCCTTGTCCCTCAGGAGCCCCGCACCCGGCGCCGAACACGCCCGAGGCGCACAGAGCGCAGAGGAAGCGCCCCTTGCACCAGCCGACGCCGCCCTCCGCCGCCGACGACCGTCCAGCCCTCGACATGCCTGCGCCGCCCTGGAGCGGTGATGCCGGCCCGCTGCCGCGGGCGGCGGACGCGAGCACACCCGAGCCGAGGTTCCCGAACGGCACAAGCCGGACGTCCGCGGAGGCCGAGCCCGCCGCGTACCCGTCCTCGCAGACGGTCAGGGATGGCCGCAGCCCGTTACTCACGGAGCGGGACCGGCCGGCGTCTCGCTCCACGGAGCCGAAACGACGTCCGTCTGGGCCCACGGGGCACGAGCAGCCCTCGGCCACGAGCACATCTCGACCCCTGTCCATGGACCTGAACCGGCCCTTGCCTCCGGACCAGAGCCGAAGCCCCTCCTCGCCGGGGGCCCAGGGCCGACCTCTGCCCTCCAACACCGGCCGTCTTCCTCGCCCGTCCTCGCCCGCTCCCCACAACCCCCTGCCACCGTCCTCGCCAACCCCGTCCCCGGGCCCACGACGTTCCGTCGACCTGCCTCCCGCACACACCGCCATCATCTGCGTGGCGCTCCCGGGCCTCGCCATCTCCACGGATCAAGGGCAGCTGACGGGGCAGGGGCTGGAGGGTTTCTACCGTGCCGGCCGGCGCGTGCTCTCCCGCTGCCAGGTCCGGGTCGCAGGCCGCGAACCCGTCGCCGTCCAGGCCTGGACGACCGCGGCGGACCGTGCACGCTTCGTGGGAACCCTGCACGCCTCCCCAGGATCCGGTCCGGACCCGGACGTCGTCGTCGAACGAACACGTCATGCGGACGGGACGGAACGCATCACGCTGCGCAGTGCGGCTCCCCGTCCGCTGCGCCTGCCGGTCGAGGTGGCCCTCGGCACGGACCTCGCGGACCTGGGCGCGATCGCGTCAGGCCGTGCGGGGCCCGAACTGGCCGCGAGCGTCCACGACTCCGGCCTGCGCTGGTCCTGCGCGGCCGGCAGCGCATCGGTCACGGCCAATCCGCCGCCCGCCGACGCACTGGCGTCGGCCGGCCTGCTGCGCTGGGAGTTCGACCTTCCCCCGGGTGGCACGGCGAGCCTGGAGTTGCGGGTGCGCCCGGACGGCGCGGGCCCCGTCCGGGCCGCGGGACGCGCCTCGACGAGTCCCCTGGCCCCGGCGCGGGCTACGGGCGACCACCCCGGAGTCCAGCCGCTGCTGAGCACGAGCATCGACGACCTCCAGGCCCTGCTGCTGCGCGACCCGGCCCATCCCACCGACACGCACCTCGCGGCAGGCGTCCCCTGGCGCTGCGGCCTGGCTCCGGCCGAGGCGCTCGTCGCCGCCCGGATGGCGCTGCCGCTCGGCACCCGGCTCGCCGCGGCAACGCTCCGCACACTCGCGCGTACCCAACTCCGGGGCCCTGCGGCGCAGTCCGGCATGATTCCCGGGCCGCGGAGGGACGCGGGGCCGCATCTCCCGCCCGGCTGCACGGGCACGGAAGCCACCCTGCTCTTCCCCGTGCTCCTCGCGGAGGCTCACCGCTGGGGGCTCCCGCAGGAGGAGGCGGAGGAGCTGCTGCCGACGGCCGAGCTCTGTCTGAGCTGGTTGCGGACGGCCGTGGGGGAGGGGACGTACCTGTGCGATCCGCAGCCCGGCGGCCCCCTCCGCTGCGAGACGCAGGCGCATGCCCACCGCGCGGCGGTGCTCGGCGCGGACCTGCTCGACGCGTTCGGCAGACCCGGCGGTGCAGGGCTGCGGCAATGGGCCCGGGAGCTGCGGACGGCCTTCCGCGAGGACTTCTGGGTCGAGGACCGGGGCGGCGGTCGACCAGCGGCCGCCGCCGCCCCGGACGGACGCCTGGTGCCGCAGCTCGCTGCCACCACCGTCCATCTGCTCGACACCGGGCTGGTGGGCGGGGGCGAGCAGGCGCCCGGGCTGCTCGACAGAGTGCAGACCGAACAGCTCGCCCGGCTGCTCGGCAGCCCGACCATGGATTCCGGTTGGGGACTGCGCGGACTGGGCGCGAAGGAGGCGGGATACAACCCGTTCGGTCACCGCACCGGCTCCGTACGGGTCCATGAGACGGCGGTCGCCGTCGCGGGCCTGGCCGCCGCCGGCTATGAGAAGGAGGCCGGTTCCCTGCTGCGGGGCCTCCTTGCCGCGGCCGACAGCTTCGGCCACCGGCTCCCCGAGATGTACGCGGGGGAGCAGCGCACCGACGGGAGCGCTCCCCTGCCCCATCCGGCGGCCTGCCGCCCCTCGGCCACGGCAGCGGCCACCGGGGTCCTCCTGCTGACCGCCCTCGCGGGAATCCGCCCCGACGCCCCGGCCGGAACGGTCACGCTGCGCCCCGTGCGCAGCGCACCGCTCGGCGAGATCGGCCTGACAGGACTCAGAGTCGCGGGCGCCCCCTTCTCCGTAAGGGTCAGCCGACTCGGTCTGGCCATGGTTGAAGAGGCGGCCGACGGCCTGCAACTGGGAGCGTGACCTCGTACGACGTCGCGCCCGACGGTGTCGGGAGCGCATCGAACGACCCCTGCCGGACCGACGTGGATCAGCTGCCGATGCGGCCGACGAAGGGAGTGTTTATCGTCAAGCAGACGACTATGATCGCCGCATGCCCTACGACCCGTCAGCTTTTCCGCCCTTCGCCGTCACCGTGGATCTGGTCGTGCTGACCGTGCGCCGCCATGCCCTGTGTGCGCTGGCGGTGCGCAGGGGAGAGGCGCCGTTTCAGGGGCGCTGGGCACTTCCCGGCGGTTTCGTACGGGCAGACGAGGATCTGGCACAGGCGGCGGCACGTGAACTGGCCGAGGAGACCGGCATGCGCGCCCACGATCCGGCCGTCCCCGTCCAGGACAACGGCGCCCACCTGGAACAACTCGCGACCTACGGCGACCCCAAGCGCGACCCCCGGATGCGTGTGGTGAGCGTCGCCCATCTCGCACTCGCCCCCGACCTGCCCGCTCCCCGGGCGGGCGGCGACGCCAGCAACGCGCGCTGGGCCCCCGTCGAGGAGCTGTTGGAGCAGGGCGGTTACGGCCGCAACGGCGAACCGGTCGCGCCGCTCGCCTTCGACCATGCGCAGATCCTTTCGGACGGTGTGGAGCGCGCCCGCTCGAAGATCGAGTACTCGTCGCTGGCGACCGCCTTCTGCCCGCCCGAGTTCACGGTCGGCGAGCTGCGCCGTGTCTACGAAGCGGTCTGGGGCGTGGCGCTCGATCCGCGCAACTTCCATCGCAAGGTGACGGGCACCCCGGGCTTCCTGGTTCCCACAGGCGGTACGACCACCAGGCAGGGCGGCCGCCCTGCCCAACTCTTCCGGGCCGGTGGCGCCACCCTGCTCAACCCTCCGATGCTGCGCCCCGAGGTGTGACGCCGGGGCCCAGGAGACGGGTGCGGAACCAGCCCGGGGCCGAACCATGTTCGGCCCCTGTTCCGAACGGCGAACACTGGTCCGAGCAGTTGATCGCCCCGCTGTGGGGCGAGCCTTGCGGTGCCCTAAAAACCGGACATAGCGCGCTATCTTGCTGCGGGTGATCGAGGCCTTCGGACTGACCAGCAACTCCCGCAAGGACGTTCCGCCCGCCGTCGACGACGTGTCCTTCGAAGCGCGCGCAGGCCGTGTCACCGCGCTTCTCGGAGCGCCGGGTGCGGGCAAGACGACGGCGCTCAGACTGATGCTCGAACTCCAACAGGGCCGTGGCATCACTTACTTCAGAGGCCGCCCCCTGCACCGCATCGCCCATCCCTCGCGGGAGGTCGGCGTGCTCATGGGCGATGTGCCGGGCCATCCCGCCCGCACGGTCCGCGGCCACCTGCGCATGCTGTGCGCCGCGACGGGCGTTCCGGTCCGGCGCGCCGACGAAGTCCTCGAAGTCGTCGGCCTGGTCAGTCTGCGCGACGAACGGCTCGGCACCCTCTCGCGCGGCATGGACCGCCGCCTCGGCCTCGCCTGCGCCCTGCTGCCGGACCCTCACACCCTGCTGCTCGACGATCCCGCCGACGGGCTCTCCACTCGCGAAAGCCACTGGCTGCACGGCATGCTGCGGGCGCACGCGGCCCAGGGCGGCACGGTCCTGTTCACCACGTCCGAGCCCAAGGAAGCCGCGCGCACCGCCGACCGCGTCGTCACGCTCGAGCAGGGCAGACTCGCCGCCGACCAGGAGGCCGCGGAATTCGCCCGCACCCGACTGCGCCCCCGAGTCGCCGTCCGCAGCCCTCATGCCGGTCGCCTTGCGGCCCTGCTCGCCAAGGAGGCCCGAACCGCGCAGCGCTCCGTGGAAGTCGTCCGGGAGGACGGCAACCGTCTCTCCGTGTACGGCAGTACATGTGCCGACGTCGGCGAGACCGCCTTTCGCCACGGCATCCTGGTCCACCAACTCGCCGACGAACTCGGGGACATGGGACCGGGTGCGGGGCTGCTTCCCGCGGAGGCGCCCCATGGGTCCGAGGGCACGCAGCCGGACGGCACGGCATCGGACTCCGCCGAGCCCGAGAGGGCAGGGGAAGCCGGCCCGTCGGCCGGTGCGGTCGAGAGAGGCATTCCCGCCGGCCAGGGAACGGGCAGTGGTCCGGAAGTCGGCGGCGGTCACGCAGCTCTCCGCTCCGCCGCGGCCCTCAAGGCCACCGATCCCTTGTCCCCCCTCCCACCCCCCATCTCCGTCCGCCCCGCACCCAGCCCCCTGCGTCCGCTTCGCTACGAGCTGCGCCGCGCCGCCGGCATCGGGACGGGGTTTCTCACCGCCGCCGCAGTCCTCGTCACGTCCGCCCTCACCGCCGTATTCCTGGCCCGTGTCGGTCACACCCCGCAGCCGCGTCTGCTGGCCGCGTGGCCCCGGGAAATGCCGCTGCCGCCCGCAGCGCTCGGTGCGGGACTGCTCGGCGCGCTCGCGTTCGGGGACGAGTTCCGCCACCCCGCCCTGGCAGCGGACCGCGGCACCGTGCCCCGCCGGCTGGGGCTGCTCGCCGCGAAACTCGTCGTCGCCGCTGCCACCGCTCTGGTGCTGGCCTTCCTCACGGTGGGCTGCGACGCCGAAGTGCTCTATCTCGTCTACGGACGGGAGCTCACGGAAGTTCCGGCCGACTGGTTGTCGTTGAGCGCGAGTTGGCTCGGGCTCGTCGTCGGGTGTGCCTGGGCCGGTGTCCTGGCCGCAGGCGTCTTCCGGTCCACCACGGCGGGGCTCGCTGCGGTGGTCGCCGTACCGATTCTTGTCGTACCCCTCGTGCAAAAGGCGTTGGAGGGGGCGTCCGTGCGGGCGGCGGCCGGGTTTCCCGCACGGCTGCGCGAGGTGTTCCTGCTGCAGTGGCCCTTCGGTGGAGAGCGCTATCTGACCGGCGTCGCACGTGTGCTCGTCCAACCCGTGGGCGGTGCGCTGACGTTGTCGCTGACCACCCTGCTCTGTGCATATCTGCTCACGACCCTCCGGAGCAGGGTCCGATGACGACCGTCCGTGCCCTTCCGGTTCCGACCTGCGCACAACTCCCCGGGAAAGCCCATTTCTTTCCGATAAGGCGTCAATTGCGACGGGGTGAGCGATCACCCTTTCGTGTGCTTTTCACCAAAGACCTCAAGGGAGTTGAGAACGGCGCCGACAAAGGATCCGTGAGTACCCTTGCGCACACCATGATGACCGCCGCCCGCTCCGCCGACTCCGGTCTGGCCGGCCCGGGCGAACTCGACCGCTACCCGTATGCCGAGGCCCCGGCCGCCGACCGCGTCGGCGCCCCCATGTGGGACGGCTCGGACCCTGAACTGGGCCGGATGGGCCGACGCGCCGCCGGCAGTCGCGGACGCGGGCTCCACGGCCAACTCGTCCAGCAGCTGGGCCAGATGATCGTCTCCGGTGACCTGGGCGCCGACCGCCCGCTGGTGCCCGAGGAGATCGGCCAGCGTTTCGAGGTCTCCCGCACCGTCGTCCGTGAGTCGCTCCGAGTCCTGGAGGCCAAGGGCCTGGTCAGTGCCCGCCCGAACGTCGGCACGCGCGTGCGCCCCGTCAGCGACTGGAACCTCCTCGACCCGGACATCATCGAATGGCGGGCCTTCGGGCCGCAGCGCGACGACCAGCGCCGCGAGCTGAGCGAGCTGCGCTGGACGATCGAGCCGCTGGCCGCGCGCCTGGCCGCCGGACACGGCCGCGAGGACATCCAGCAGCGCCTCGGCGACATGGTCGAGATCATGGGCCACGCCATGGGGCAGGGTGACGCGCTCACCTTCTCCCGGGCCGACGCCGAGTTCCACTCCCTGCTCATCCAGGTCGCTGGCAACCGCATGCTGGAGCACCTTTCCGGGATCGTCTCGGCCGCCCTTCAGGTCTCCGGCGGCCCGGTCACCGGCTGTGACCGGCCGACCGAGGCGTCGCTGGCGCACCACGGCCGGATCGCCGACGCCCTCGCCGCGGGGGACGGCATGGCTGCCGAGAACGCCATGCGTCAGCTGCTCATCGTCCACCCCGAGGTGGAGCGCGTGGTGCCCGCGCCGCGCGAGCACTGACTGCACACCGCGGGCGGTGCGGCCGAGGATGTCTCCCCCCTCCTGTGACATCGCTCGGTCGCCGAACCGCCTCCGTCGGACCCCGCAGGACCCTCCCGGGGATCCTGCGGGGTCCGACGGTGCATGAGGTGACAGATCTGTTGAAGCGCCCCGGCCAGGGCTACTGGTGACCGCCTCTGCCCGTGTCTGACCGTTTTTGAGCGCTTACGGGGTGTGACTCGGGCCACGCAGATTGGGCGTAACGCTCGTGGGAACAGCGCGATGACCTAAGAGGTGACAGCCGCGGAGGGAATACGGACGCCGATTCAGGCGCTGTGTATCTTCCCGGCCCCCGCCCGCGCCGTCGGTCCTTTTCCAGGCCGGTGGTCGGCTCCTGTCCGCCGTGGACGGGGCCGGAAGCCGTTTTCCAACGTTCCGAGAGGTTGTTCGTGTCGGCCAGCACATCCCGTACGCTCCCGCCGGAGATCGCCGAGTCCGTCTCTGTCATGGCGCTCATTGAGCGGGGAAAGGCTGAGGGGCAGATCGCCGGCGATGACGTGCGTCGGGCCTTCGAAGCTGACCAGATTCCGGCCACTCAGTGGAAGAACGTACTGCGCAGCCTCAACCAGATCCTCGAGGAAGAGGGTGTGACGCTGATGGTCAGTGCCGCGGAGCCCAAGCGCACCCGAAAGAGCGTCGCAGCGAAGAGTCCGGCCAAGCGCACCGCCACCAAGACGGTCGCGGCCAAGACGGTGACCACCAAGAAGGCCACCGCCACCGCCACCCCGGCGGCGCCCGCGGCGGAGCCCGCCGTCGAGGACGAGGCGCCCGTGACGAAGGCCGCCGCCAAGAAGACGACGACCGCCAAGAAGGCGGTCGCGAAGAAGACCGTCGCCAAGAAGACGGCGGCCAAGAAGACGACCGGCGGCAAGGACGACGCCGAGGTCGCCGAGGACGAGGTCCTCGAGGATGCCAAGCCCGGCGAGGAGGAAGAGGAAGGGGCCGAGAACAAGGGCTTCGTCCTCTCCGACGACGACGAGGACGACGCGCCCGCCCAGCAGGTCGCCGTGGCCGGTGCCACCGCCGACCCGGTCAAGGACTACCTCAAGCAGATCGGCAAGGTCCCGCTGCTCAACGCCGAGCAGGAGGTCGAGCTCGCCAAGCGCATCGAGGCCGGTCTGTTCGCCGAGGACAAGCTGGCCAATGCCGACAAGCTCGCCCCGAAGCTCAAGCGCGAGCTGGAGATCATCGCCGAGGACGGCCGCCGCGCCAAGAACCACCTTCTGGAGGCCAACCTCCGTCTGGTGGTCTCCCTGGCCAAGCGCTACACCGGCCGTGGCATGCTCTTCCTGGACCTCATCCAGGAGGGCAACCTCGGTCTGATCCGCGCGGTCGAGAAGTTCGACTACACCAAGGGCTACAAGTTCTCCACGTATGCCACCTGGTGGATCCGTCAGGCGATCACCCGAGCCATGGCCGACCAGGCCCGCACCATCCGTATCCCGGTGCACATGGTCGAGGTCATCAACAAGCTCGCGCGTGTGCAGCGCCAGATGCTCCAGGACCTGGGCCGCGAGCCCACCCCGGAGGAGCTGGCCAAGGAACTCGACATGACCCCCGAGAAGGTCATCGAGGTCCAGAAGTACGGCCGCGAGCCCATCTCGCTGCACACCCCCCTGGGCGAGGACGGCGACAGCGAGTTCGGTGACCTCATCGAGGACTCCGAAGCCGTCGTCCCGGCCGACGCGGTCAGCTTCACGCTCCTGCAGGAGCAGTTGCACTCCGTCCTGGACACCCTGTCCGAGCGCGAAGCGGGCGTCGTCTCCATGCGCTTCGGTCTCACCGACGGTCAGCCGAAGACCCTCGACGAGATCGGCAAGGTGTACGGCGTCACGCGTGAGCGCATCCGCCAGATCGAGTCCAAGACCATGTCGAAGCTGCGCCACCCGTCGCGTTCCCAGGTGCTGCGCGACTACCTCGACTAGGCCACGGTTCTACGACGTCGAAGGCCCGGTTCCCGCCAGGGAGCCGGGCCTTCGTGCTGCGCGCGGGGGCGCTCTGCATGACTCTGGGTTTCCGATCGTCACCCGATCGTCACCCCGGAGTGAGGAGCATGCATGCGTCGTCCCATTGCCCGGGCGCTGGCCCGGCCGCTGGTCATGGCGGCCGTGGCGGCCGCCATACCGTTGGTGTCCGCGGCCCCTGTGGCCGCCGACAGCATCGTCGTCGGCAGTTTCCCGGTAGACGTGTCCAGGAGCCCGTGGACGGTGGCGCTGTCCAGCCGTGACCGGTTCGGAGGTACGCGGGCCGGGCAGTTCTGCGGCGGTGTCGCGGTCGGCCGGACCACCGTGCTCACCGCGGCCCACTGCCTGGGCGACGACGTCCTGGGAGCGCCGCCGAACCGGGTCCGCGACCTCAAGGTCATCGCGGGCCGTACGGATCTGCTGTCGGACCAGGGCGAGGAGATCGCCGTACGCGACTCCTGGGTGAACCCGGACTACGACGGCGGGACCAACGCAGGGGACTTCGCCGTGCTCACGCTCACCGAGCCGCTGTCGCAGAGCTCGGTCATCGGAATGGCGGCCGCCGGTGACCGGGCCTACGAACCGGGGACCCGCGCCACGGTCTACGGCTGGGGCGACGTCACAGGCGCCGGTGACTACGCGCGCGGGCTACGGGCGGCACGCGTGCACGTGCTGCGCGACGCGCTCTGCGAGGAGGCCTACCCGGGCAGCGCCGACGGCACCTACCTCGCCGACTCCATGCTGTGCGCCGGAGAGCGGCGGGGTGGGCGAGACGCCTGCCAGGGGGACAGCGGGGGGCCGCTGGTCGCCCGGGGGAAGCTGATCGGGCTCGTGTCCTGGGGGAGCGGCTGTGGGCGTGCGGGCAGTCCAGGCGTCTACACGCGTGTGTCGGACGTCATGCGGACGTTGGAGTGGGGAGGCGCCCCCAGGGCCACCTGAGGGCGCCTCCCCGAGGCCGAGAGGCCTCGTCGGGTACGAGTAAGGGCGGCTTTGCCCCTGGGAGCAGGGACAGCCGCCCTTGTGCCGGCCTGTGCCGGAGCTGGCTCGTCGTGGAACGCGAGTGTCAGCGCTCTTCTTCGGAGGCGGCTGCAGGAGCGGTCGTCAGTCGCTCCGTCTCGTCCTGTATTTCAGCGGCGATCTTCTTGAGTTCCGGCTCGAACTTGCGGCCGTGGTGGGCGCAGAAGAGCAGTTCGCCGCCGCTGAGCAGTACAACGCGCACGTATGCCTGTGCGCCGCAGCGGTCGCAGCGATCGGCGGCCGTCATGGGGCTCGCGGGGGTCAGAACAGTAGTCACGTCGCCTCTTCTCTAGCTCGACGAGCTGTCGTACCAGGGTCAACATCCAACCAGCCCTAAAACGTTCCCGCTCGGGGCTTTCACTCGAAAAAATCTTTCGAGGCCGGCTGTCTGCTGCCGGTTGGCGGCGAATGTGCCGTATTGCTTGTCTGTGTGTCGTACGGTTTCGCGCTGTCGGTCAAGGTTCGTCCTCCCGGCTGGGTTGCCGGTTGTTCATGAGGACGTGCCCGGAGCCTAAATGGTTCATGCCTGGAAGGGAACGTGATATGTACTTCACTCCATCGAGGGATCGAACATGCATGCGACTCTGGACTAGTCTGCGTTCAGACGAGGGTGGCGTTACAACGGCTCTACCAGGCCTCGGTACCCTCTGAGCGGCAACCCAAGCCGTGCCCTTACCCAGAAGGGCCCCACCTGAAATTCAGCGAGGAGCGAACCGCGTGACCGCCGAGACGTCCGTGCCGTCCACAGCTCTGCTGGCAGGAGCAGACCGGGACGGGTCCAACTACACCGCGCGGCACCTGCTCGTCCTCGAAGGGCTCGAGGCCGTACGCAAGCGCCCGGGCATGTATATCGGCTCGACCGACAGCCGTGGTCTGATGCACTGCCTGTGGGAGATCATCGACAACTCCGTCGACGAGGCCCTCGGTGGTTACTGCGACCACATCGACGTGATCCTCCATGACGACGGCTCGGTGGAGGTCCGGGACAACGGCCGTGGCATCCCGGTCGACGCCGAGCCCAAGACCGGCCTCTCCGGTGTCGAGGTCGTCATGACCAAGCTGCACGCCGGCGGCAAGTTCGGCGGTGGCTCGTACGCGGCCTCCGGCGGTCTGCACGGCGTCGGCGCCTCCGTGGTGAACGCCCTGTCCGCCCGGCTGGACGTCGAGGTGGACCGCAGCGGGCACACACACGCGATCAGTTTCCGGCGCGGTGTCCCCGGAGCCTTCGCCGCCGCGGGCCCGGACGCCAAGTTCGAGACCGGTGGCCTGCGCAAGGCCAAGAAGATCCCCAGGACCCGCACCGGCACGCGCGTGCGCTACTGGGCCGACCGCCAGATCTTCCTCAAGGACGCCAAGCTCTCCCTGGATCACCTGCACCAGCGGGCCCGCCAGACGGCGTTCCTGGTGCCCGGCCTGACCATCGTCGTCCGCGACGAGTTCGGTCTCGGTGAGGGTGGCAGCAAGGGCGAGGAGTCGTTCCGTTTCGACGGCGGCATCAGCGAGTTCTGCGAGTACCTGGCCACTGACAAGCCTGTCTGTGATGTCCTCCGCTTCTCCGGCCAGGGCACCTTCAAGGAGACCGTCCCGGTCCTGGACGACCACGGCCAGATGACGCCCACCGAGGTCACCCGTGAGCTCGGCGTCGACGTCGCGATGCGCTGGGGAACCGGCTACGACACGACGCTCAAGTCGTTCGTCAACATCATCGCCACGCCCAAGGGCGGCACCCACGTCGCCGGCTTCGAGCAGGCGATCGCCAAGACGATGAACGAGGTGCTGCGCGCCAAGAAGCTGCTGCGCGTCGCTGAGGACGACGTCGTCAAGGACGACGCCCTGGAGGGCCTCACCGCGGTCGTCACGGTCCGCCTCGCCGAACCGCAGTTCGAGGGGCAGACCAAGGAGGTCCTCGGTACCTCGGCGGCCCGCCGCATCGTGAACACCGTGATCTCCCAGGAGTTCAAGGCGTTCCTGACGTCCACGAAGCGGGATGCCGCGGCTCAGGCCCGGGTCGTCATGGAGAAGGCGGTCGCCGCCGCCCGTACCCGCATCGCGGCCCGCCAGCACAAGGACGCCCAGCGCCGGAAGACGGCCCTGGAGTCCTCGTCGCTGCCCGCCAAGCTCGCCGACTGCCGCAGTGACGACGTGGACCGCAGCGAGCTGTTCATCGTCGAGGGCGACTCCGCGCTCGGTACGGCGAAGCTCGCCCGGAACTCCGAGTTCCAGGCGCTGCTGCCGATCCGCGGCAAGATCCTCAACGTTCAGAAGTCGTCCGTGACGGACATGCTCAAGAACGTCGAGTGCGGCGCGATCATCCAGGTCATAGGAGCGGGCTCCGGTCGGACCTTCGACATCGACGCGGCCCGCTACGGCAAGATCATCATGATGACCGACGCCGACGTGGACGGCTCCCACATCCGTTGTCTGCTCCTGACCCTGTTCCAGCGCTACATGCGCCCCATGGTCGAGGCCGGCCGGGTGTTCGCCGCGGTGCCGCCGTTGCACCGGATCGAGCTGGTCCAGCCGAAGAAGGGCCAGGACAAGTACGTCTACACGTATTCGGACCGTGAGCTGCGCGAAAAGCTCCTGGAGTTCCAGAGCAAGGGTGTCCGGTACAAGGACTCCATCCAGCGCTACAAGGGTCTTGGTGAGATGGACGCCGACCAGCTGGCCGAGACGACGATGGACCCGCGGCACCGCACCCTGCGCCGGATCAACCTCGCCGACCTGGAGGCCGCTGAGCAGGTCTTCGATCTGCTGATGGGCAACGATGTGGCGCCGCGCAAGGAGTTCATTTCCGGGTCGGCAGCGACGTTGGACCGGTCGCGCATCGACGCGTAGCCGCTGCGCTGGGCTGGGGCCGGGGGTTTCACCGGCCTCGGCTTCGCCTTCGGCCGGGCTTGTGTTCCCACCCGCACCGCCCGTGCGGCATTCGTCGTCGGGTGCGGGTGGCCTCTGTGGGGCGGGTGCGCCGTTGGCGGCTGCGGGCTGCGGGCTGCGGGCTGCGGGCTGTGTGGGTGCGGGTCGCTCGGAGCCTGCCGGGGGTGTCTCCACCCGTGGGTGGAGGTTCCGCCCGCTCGGGGATCCACCCGTGATCCACCCCGGCTCCGATCTCCCGGCCTGCGGATTTCCGTAGCGTCGAAGGCGTCGGCAGCGCTCGCTGTCGGCAGACCCTTCCTCGCTCACGGAGGCTGTGATGTCCGGGCTCGTCGACGTGTTGGTGATCGTGGCCGTAGCTGCCCTCGTGATCGTCCGGCAGCTGCGCGCAAGCCGGATCGACACCGGGCGGCGCTGGTGGCTCCTGCCCGCGATCCTGGCCGTCGTGGCACTCCGAGAGCCCGGCCTGGTGGACGCCCACCACCACACGGCATCGGTCGTCCTGCTCACCGCCGAACTGCTCACCGGTGTCGCCATCGGAGCCGGCTGGGCCTGGACGACCCGAATATGGGCCGAGCCGGACGGCGCGGTGTGGAGCAGGAGCACCAAGGCGAGCGTGGCTGTCTGGGTCGTCGGCATCGGACTGCGCGTCGGCCTCTTCGCGCTCGGAGCGATGCTCGGCGTCCACCAGGACTCCTCCGCACTGCTGCTCGCCCTGGCGGCCACCTTGCTGGTCCGCTCCGGGATCCTCGTCTGGCGCGCTCACTCCCTCCGCCCGGCTGCCGTACCGGCCACGGCGTACGGTGACCTCATGTTCCGGTCCACGGGGAAGGAACGCGTGTGACGGAGAACGCCTGGACACGCTGGCCCTCCCGGGAAGCGCTCGGGCGTGCGGAAGTATCACGTCCCCGGCGCATGCTCGGGTGGGTCGTGCGGGCGGTGGTACTCGGCATGCTCCTCTGGAGCGCCTTCACCGACAGCCATGTTCGCGGCTGGGGCGCGGTCGGGGCGGCGGCGGGTGTCCTGCTCGCCGCGTTCGTCGCCTGGGCCCTCTTTCGCACCACTCTCGCGCACCGGCTCTGGCCGTCCATGGCGCTCATCACCGTGCTCCTGGGGATCGCATCCGTCGCCCAGGCCGCCGACTTCAGGGTTCCCGCCCTCGTCATCTGGTTCGGGTGTGCCGTCACCGCGCTGGAGCGGCTGCCCATGGCCACTGCCCTGCCGGTGACCGTGGTCGCCCTCACGTTGTACGCCGCGGTGAACGACGACGCATGGCTGACCACCGTGGCCACGACCGCGGGACTAGCCCTTGCCGGGTACGTCCTACGACTGGACGCCGAGGCCCGTGGCAACGCCCAGCGGCTGCTCGCCCAGGAGCGGGCGGCGCGGGCGGCGGAGGCGGAGTCGGCGGCTCTCGCTGAGCGGGGCCGCATCGCGCGGGAGATCCACGACGTACTGGCGCACAGCCTCTCGGCGCAGCTCGTGCATTTGGAGGCGGCCAGGCTGCTGATCGAGAGGGGCGCCGACCGGGACCAGATCCTCGAACGGGTGGTGGCGGCAAGGGGAATGGCCCGCGAAGGCCTCGCCGAGACCCGGCAGGCGCTGTCGGCGCTGCGTGGGGAGCTGACTCCGGTGGAGGACTTCCTGACCGAGCTCGTGGGGACGGCCGAGGGCGCCGGGGCCACCATTTCGGGTGAGCGCAGGCCACTGTCCGCCGAGGCGTCGCAGGCCGTGCGGAGGGTCGCGCAGGAGGCCTTGACCAACGTCCGCAAGCACGCACCGGGGGCCAAGGTGCGGGTGCGGCTGGAGTACGGCGAGCACCAAGTGACGCTGGTCGTGCGGGACTCGGGCGGTTCACCGGGCGAACTCACCGCCACCGGAGCCGGGTACGGTCTGCTGGGCATGCGGGAGCGCGCCGAGCTGCTGGGCGGTTCGCTGGACGCCGGGCCGGACGAGGAGGGGTTCGTGGTGACGTTGAAGGTGCCGGCATGACGGAGGAGGCGGAGCAGAAGTCGGCGCGGGTGGTGGTCGCCGACGACCAGACCGTGGTCCGCGAAGGCATTGTGATGTTGCTGGGCCTGCTGCCCGGAGTCGAGGTCGTCGGCGCAGCGGGGGACGGGGAGGAGGCGGTGAAGCTCGTCGCCGAACTCGCCCCGGACGTGGTGCTGATGGATCTGCGTATGCCCCGCTGTGACGGGGTGGAGGCGACCCGGCGGATCCGGACCGAGTACCCGGGGACGCAGGTCGTGGTGCTGACGACGTACGCGGACGACGAGTCGCTGTTCCCGGCGCTGAAAGCGGGGGCACGTGGCTACCTCACCAAGGACGCGGGAGGTGACGAGATCGTACGGGCCGTACACAGCGTGCTGTCCGGGGACGCGGGGCTGTCGCCGAGCATCCAACGACGGCTCCTGGAGCGGCTCTCGGAACCCGAGCCGCGGCCGGCGGCACCCACCGAGGCGCCGGACGGGCTCACCGCGCGGGAGGTCGAGGTGCTGGAGTTGATCGCCGAGGGGCTCAGCAATCAGGAGATCGCCCGCAAGCTGCATGTCTCCACGGCGACCGTGAAGACCCACATCAACAACATGTTCGGCAAGACGGGGCTCAAGGACCGCGCCCAGGCGGTGCGTTACGCCTATGCGAAGGGGCTTGTGCGGCCACCGACCGGTTGAATCACCTGATGGGGTGAAGAGCGAGGGGAAGAGAAGTCGGGGATCTTCCCGTTCTGTCCATCCTTGGGCATGCAGTCAAGCAACGGTCGTCCCCGCGGAGTCGGGGGTGATGCCGAAAGTTCGGTCGAGAACCACGACGGTCATGCCCTGGCCCCCGCCGAGGCGTCCGCAAGTGTGAGGTACGACGATCCCTGGTACGACGCACTCGCCTCCGGCTGGGGGGAGGCGAGCGGTGACGGCGTGCCAGTGAGGGCGACTGCGTCGGCACGCGGAGAACGCGAGGACGCGGCTGCCGCAGCGGCCGACGTCTATCTCGAGGTGCAGCGCAGCGCGGCTTTCCAGGAGGTGCGCAGCCGGTACCGGAGGTTCGTGATTCCGGCGGGCGCCGCGTTCTTCGTCTGGTACCTGGCCTACGTGGTGACTGCCACGACCGCGCCCGGGCTGATGGCACGGCCCGTGGCGGGCGCCGTGAACGTGGCGATGCTCGCGGGGCTCGGGCAGTTCCTCACCACCTTCCTGCTCACCTGGGCGTACGCCCGCCATGCGCGGCTGCGCAGGGACCGGGCAGCGCTCGAACTGCGCTGGGACACCCAGGAACTGACGCGTGGTGTCCGGGGCGGTGTCCTGTGACGGGCGACCACCAGACTCTCGCGCTGATCCTGTTCAGCGTGTTCGTCGCGGTCACGCTGGGGATCACGACATGGGTGAGTCGCCATCGGCACGGTTCGGCGGAGGAGTTCTATGCCGGCGGTCGCCTTTTCTCACCGATGGAGAATGGTTTTGCCATCGCGGGCGACTACATGTCGGCCGCCTCCTTCCTGGGCATCTCCGGGCTCATCGCCCTCTTCGGCTACGACGGGATGCTGTACTCGGTGGGCTTCCTCGTGGCCTGGCTGGTGGTGCTGTTCCTCGTCGCCGAACTGGTGCGCAACTGCGGGCGGTTCACGCTCGCCGACGTCGTCGTCGCGCGGATGAGTGAGCGGCCGGTGCGGATCGCGGCGGGAACCTCCTCGGTCACCGTGTCCGTTCTCTACCTGGTGGCGCAGATGGTGGGCGCGGGCAGCCTGGTCGCGCTGCTGCTCGGGGGCACGAGCGAGGCGGCGCAGGCCTGGACCGTCATCGGCGTCGGCGCGCTCATGGTGATCTATGTGTCCTTCGGCGGGATGCGGGCCACCACATGGATCCAGATCGTCAAGGCGGTCCTGCTGCTCAGCGGCACCGTCACGCTGACCGTGCTCGTCCTGGTGCGGTTCCACGGCGACTTCGACCAGCTGCTGCTCACTGCGGCGGAGCGCAGCGGTCACGGCGAATCGTTCCTGGCACCCGGCCTGAAGTACGGCGGGGACTGGACCGCCCGCTTCGACTTCATCAGCCTGGGACTCGCGCTCGTGCTGGGCACGGCCGGGCTGCCGCACATCCTGTCCCGCTTCTACACCGTGCCCACCGCGCGGGCCGCACGGCGCTCGGTCGTGTGGTCGATCGGGCTCATCGGCGGCTTCTACCTCATGACGATCGTCCTCGGGTTCGGCGCGGCGGCGATCGTGGGGCCGGAGGCGGTACGCGGGTCGAACGCGTCCGGGAACACAGCGGTTCCGCTCCTGGCGCTCGATCTGGGCGGAGGCGCGGGGTCCACGGGAGGAACGGTTCTCTTCGCGATCGTCGCCGCTGTCGCCTTCGCCACGATCCTCGCGGTGGTCGCAGGGATCACGCTCGCCTCCTCGGCGTCCGTGGCCCACGACCTGTACGCGTCGCTGCGGCGCCGGCACGCCAAGCCGCGCAGCGAGGTGGCCGTGGCCCGAACCGCCGCCGTCGGGATCGGCGTGGTCGCGATCGCCCTTGGACTGCTCGCACGCGATCTCAACGTCGCGTTCCTGGTGGGCCTCGCCTTCGCCGTGGCCGCGTCCGCCAATCTGCCGGTCCTGCTCTACTCGCTGTTCTGGCGCGGGTTCACCACCCGTGGCGCCGTATGGTCCGTCTACGGCGGACTGATCCCGGCCGTGGTGCTCGTGCTCCTGTCACCCGTGGTGTCGGGCAGCCCCGAATCGCTGTTCCCCGGCGTCGACTTCCAGTACTTCCCGCTGCAGAACCCGGGCCTCGTCTCGATCCCGCTGGGCTTCGTCGCGGGCTGGCTCGGCACGGTGACCTCGGCGGAGGTGGCCGACGAGGCCAAGCACGCGGAGACCGAGGTGCGGTCGCTGACGGGAGCGGGAGCGGTGTAGGGGCGGCGCCCTCACGGTCGTACGGCATCGGGGTTCAGCTAGGGCGCCACCCACGCGTACCGGTGTTCGGGGCGGCCCGTGTCGCCGTATCTGAGGGAGAGGCGGAGGCGGCCGGCCTGTTCCAGGTGGCGGAGGTAGCGCTGGGCGGTGGAGCGGCTCAGGCCCGTCTCGGCGGCGACCTCGTGGGCCGAGAGCGGGTGGTCGGCGCCGTGCAGGACGCGGCAGATCAGGTCCGTCGTCGGCTCCGAGTGCCCGCTCGGCAGGCCCGGTGACGGCGGTGCCGGTGTGGTGCGCAGGGCGCTGAAGATCCGGTCGACCTGCTCCTGGCCGGCGATGCCGCGGCCGCCGACCCGGTCGACGGTGCGGCGCAGGGCGGCGTACGAGTCGAGGCGGGTGCGCAGGGCGGCGAAGGTGAACGGTTTGACCAGGTAGTGGAGGGCGCCCAGACGCATCGCGGTCTGCACGGTCGCCACGTCTCCGGCCGCCGTGATCATGATGACGTCGGTGCCGTGACCCTGTTCCCGCATACGGTGGACGAGTTCGAGGCCCGTCTCGTCGGGCAGGTAGTGGTCCAGCACGACCAGGTCGATGGTTCCACGCTGTACGGCGCTCAGGGCCTGGGCGGCGCTGTGCGCGCGGGCGGCCACCCGGAAGCCGGGAACCCTTCCCACGTACTTGGCGTTGATCTCGGCGACACGGAAGTCGTCGTCCACGACCAGGACGTCAATCATCGGGGCTCTTTCCGTCAAGGCCTGACGGGCGTTAAGCCCGTGTTTCGGCTTCGCTGTTGTAGCGCGAGCAAAACGAGCACAACAGGCCGTTGCAAGCAAAAGAACGGCATGTGCTCAGAAGGCTGATGTCGTGGCGTGGGCCACATCTACCGTCCCCGGCCATGAGCACAGACATCAGCCCCGCCATCGAGCTGCGGGGCGCGAGCAAGACGTTCCGGACCCCGTCGGGGGGTCTGCACACGGCCGTGAGGGGACTTGATCTCACGGTCGGGCGTGGGGAGTTCGTGGCGGTCGTCGGCCCCACCGGCTGCGGCAAGTCGACCACGTTGACCCTGGTCAGCGGCCTGGAGGAGCCCTCCCAGGGGGAGGTCCTGGTGGTGGGGGAGCCGGTCCGCGGGGTCGGGGACAAGGTGGGCTTCGTCTTCCAGCAGGACGCCACCTTCCCCTGGCGCACGGTTCTTTCCAACGTCATGGCCGGTCCCCGCTTCCGCGGAGTGCCCAAGGCGGAGGCGAAGCGGAAGGCGCGGGAGTGGCTGGCCCGGGTCGGGCTCACGGCCTTCGAGGACCGCTATCCGCACCAGCTCTCCGGCGGCCAGCGCAAACGCGTCGCGCTCGCCGCGACCTTCGTCAACGACCCCGAGATCCTGCTGATGGACGAGCCGTTCTCCGCGCTCGACGTGCAGACCCGGGCTCTGATGTCCGACGAACTCCTCGAACTGTGGGCGGGTACGGGCGCCTCCGTCGTCTTCGTCACTCACGACCTGGAGGAGTCCATCGCGCTGGCCGACAAGGTCGTCGTGATGACGGCCGGGCCGGCCACGGTCAAGCAGATCTTCGACATCGACCTGCCGCGCCCCCGCAAGGTCGAATCGGTGCGCCTGGAGGCGCGGTTCATCGAGATCTACCGAGAGATCTGGGAGTCCCTCGGCGAAGAGGTCCGCATCACCCGGGAGAGGGGTGCCGCCCATGTCGCCTGAGGTCCTGAGCACGCCGGTCGTCGAGACGGCCAAGGCCCCTGATCGCGCGCACTCACGCGCGCGTGCCGCTCGCAGACGCAGGATCGTCGTAGCGGTGTCCCGGGTGTTGCTCCTGGCCGCCGTCCTCGGACTGTGGGAGGTGCTCTCCCGGGCCAAGATCATCGATCCCTTCAACTTCTCGATGCCCTCGAAGATCTGGGACCAGATCTGGACCTGGATCACGCACGGGACCGCACTCGGCTCCCTGGGCGAACAGATCTGGTACACGCTGTACGAGGCGCTGCTCGGCTGGGTCATCGGCGTGGTCGGCGGTGTCGTGTTCGGTATTGCTTTCGGGCGGATCACCTTGCTCGCCGATGTCCTTGGTCCATACATCAAGGTGCTCAACTCGATACCGAGGATCGTCCTTGCCCCGATCTTCGTGATCTGGTTCGGGCTCGGCCCGGCCTCCAAGGTCGCGTCGGCCGTCGTGCTGGTGTTCTTCCCGGTGTTCTTCAACGCCTTCCAGGGGGCCCGCGAGGTCGACCGCAACCTGGTCGCCAACGCCCGCATCCTCGGGGCGAGCGACCGCAGGGTGACGCTTCAGGTGGTCATCCCCTCCGCCACCTCGTGGATCTTCACCAGCCTCCATGTGAGTTTCGGCTTCGCCCTCATCGGCGCGATCGTCGGCGAGTACATCGGCGCGACCAAGGGCATCGGCCTGCTCGTCGCGCAGTCGCAGGGCACCTTCAACTCGGCCGGTGTGTACGCCGCGATGGTCATCCTCGCCGTCGTCGCGCTCCTCGCCGAAGGGCTCCTCACCTTCGCCGAGCGTCGCATCTTCCGCTGGAAGCCGTCGGACTCCGACAGCTGAACGCTCCCCAGGCAATCCCCACCCCGCACCGCACCCTCACAAGGACGTGAACCCCATGCGCAACACCGCCAGATACGTCTCCCTGGCCGCAGCCGGCCTGCTCGCCCTCTCCTCGCTCACCGCCTGTGCCGACGACGCGGCCAGTACGGCGTCCAGCGGATCCGGCAGCAAGGGCGACGGAAAGGGCACGAAGGTCAAGATCATGGTCGGTGGCCTCGACAAGGTCATCTACCTGCCGGCGATGCTGACCCAGCGGCTCGGCTACTTCGACGCCGAGGGACTCGACGTGGAGCTGCTGAGCGAGCCCGCCGGCGTCCAGGCCGAGACCGCACTAGTCTCCGGTCAGGTCCAGGGGGCCGTGGGCTTCTACGACCACACGCTCGACCTGCAGGTGAAGGGCAAGGCGGTGGAGTCGGTCGTCCAGTTCTCGCACGCGCCCGGCGAGGTGGAGATCGTCTCCAACAAGGCGGCGGGCGACATCACCTCGCCCAAGGACTTCAAGGGGAAGAAGCTCGGCGTCACCGGCCTCGGCTCCTCCACCGACTTCCTCACCAAGTACCTCGCCGTCAAGAACGGCGTGAAGGTCAGCGAGTTCACGCCGGTCGCCGTCGGTGCGGGGCCGACGTTCATCTCGGCGCTCCAGCAGGGCGCCATCGACGGGGGCATGACCACCGACCCGACCGTCGCGACGATCATGGACAAGAAGGCTGGCAAGATCCTCCTGGACATGCGCACGCCCGAGGGCTCGGAGGAGGCGCTCGGCGGGCCGTATCCCTCGTCAAGCCTGTACATGCAGACGGACTGGGTCAACAGCCACAAGGACACCGTCCAGAAGTTGGCCAATGCATTCGTCAAGACGCTCAAGTGGATGTCCACCCACAGCGCGACCGAGATCGCCGACGAGATGCCGACCGACTACGCGCAGGGCAGCAAGCTGCTGTACGCGGTGGCCATCAAGAACACGCTGCCGATGTTCACCGAGGACGGCGTGATGCCCAAGAACGGCCCCGAGACCGTCGAGAAGGTCCTCAAGGCGTTCAACCCCAACATCCAGAACGCCGACGTCGACCTGAGCAAGACGTACACGACGGAGTTCGTGGCGAAGGCGGGCTGACGCCCTCAGGCGCGGGTCGCCCACACGTAGCGGTGTTCCGGGCGGCCCGCGTCGCCGTACTTGAGCGTGAGCCGGGCCCGTCCCGTGCGCTCCAGGAGCTTCAGATAGCGCTGGGCGGTCTGGCGGCTCACCCCTGTCCGCTCGGCGATCTCCTGGGCCGACAGGGGGCCTTCGGCGTTCATCAGGGACCGGCGGACGAGCTCCGCCGTGGTGGGGGAGTGCCCTTTGGGCAGATCGGGCTCCGAGGGCGTGGACAGGGCGCCGAAGATGCGGTCCACCTCGGCCTGTTCCGCCTCGCCGCCGCCGTCGAGGGTGCGGCGCAGCTCCGCGTACGCCTCCAGCCTGGCCCGTAGGCCCGCGAAGGCGAACGGCTTCACCAGGTACTGCAGCGCGCCGTGCCGCATCGCCGCCTGCACGGTCGTCACGTCCCGCGCGGCCGTCACCATGATCACGTCGGTCTGGTGGCCGCGTCGGCGCATCTCCTGGACGACCGCGAGACCCGTCTCGTCGGGCAGGTAGTGGTCCATGAGGACCAGGTCGACATGGGGCAGCGCCTCCAGCTGGCCCAGCGCCTCGGCGGCGCTGTGGGCCTCGCCGGCCACATGGAAGCCCGCCACCTTCGCGACGTAGGCGGCGTTGACCCGCGCGACCCGGATGTCGTCGTCCACGACCAGAACCTCGATCATCACGACTCCTCCTCGGTGGCGGACTGCCGGGCCGACGACGCGGTGAGGGCCGGCTCCGGCTCGGCCAGCGCGTCAGGCAGGACGACGGTGAACTCCGCGCCTCCGCCGCCCGCCTCACCGACGGTCGCGCTGCCACCCTGCCGTTCGGCGAGCCTGCGCACGAGGGAGAGTCCGATGCCGCGGTTCCGGTGCGCCGGAGGCTTCTTGGTCGACCATCCCTCGGTGAAGATCAACTCGCGTTGCTCCGCCGGAACTCCGGGCCCCGTGTCGCGCACCCTGAGGACGACGGCACCTCCCTTCGCGCGCAGTTCGACCTCCACGCGCGCGTGCGGAGTACCGGCGACGGCGTCCAGCGCGTTGTCCACCAGGTTGCCGACGATCGTGACGAGCCCGCTCGGATCGACCAGCCGGTCCGGCAGCCGGGTCCGGTCGGACACCCACAGGGCCACCCCGCGCTCGGCCGCGACCGTCGCCTTGCCGACCAGCAGCGCGGCGAGCAGGGGATCCCGGATCTTCTCGGTGACCTGCTCCGCGGTGGCCCGGTGGTCGCCGACGACCTCTCCGACGAACTCCACGGCGTCGTCGTACATCTCCAGTTCGAGCAGCCCGAGGAGCGTGTGCATCCGGTTGGCGTGCTCGTGGTCCTGCGCGCGCAGGGCGTCGATCAGGCCGTGGGTCGAGTCGAGTTCCCGGCCGAGCTGCTCCAGCTCGGTGCGGTCGCGCAGGGTGGCGACGGCGCCGCCGTCGTCGGTGGGCATGCGGTTGGCGACCAGCACGCGCTGGCCGCGGACGGTGACCAGGTCGGTGCCCGTCACCCGGCCGGTCAGAACATCGGCCGTACGGCCCTCGCCGAGCGCCTCGGCGGGGGAGCGGCCAATGGCCTCGTCCCCGATGCCCAGCAGGCGCCGTGCCTCGTCGTTGAGCAGGCGTATACGGCCGGCGCGGTCCAGGGCGACGACACCTTCCCGGATGCCGTGCAGCATGGCCTCCCGCTCCGAGAGCAGCGCGGAGATGTCCGAGAAGGCCAGGTCACGGGTCTGCCGGTGGACCCGGCGAGAGATCAGCCAGGCGGCCAGCGCGCCGACGGCCAGGGCGCCGCCCGCGTACGCGAACAGCCCCGGGATCGCGTGGATCAGCCGGGCCCGCACGCTGTCGTAGGCGATGCCGACCGAGACCGCGCCGACGATGTCGCCGTCGCTGTCGCGCAACGGCACCTTGCCGCGCGCGGTGCGGCCCAGGGTGCCGCTGTCGATCTGCATGACCTCCTGGCCGGCCAGAGCCTGGCCGGGGTCGGTCGAGACGGTCCTGCCGACCTCGTCGGGGGTGGTGTGCGACCAGCGCACGCCCCTCCAGTCCATCACCACGATGTACTCGGCATGGGTCGCCTTGCGGATCTGTTCCGCCTCCTTCTGGACCGGTCCGTCGGCCGTGGGAGGCGTGTTCTTGACCTGGTCGGCGATCTGCGGCTGGGCCGCGGTGGTCTGGGCGATCGCGAGCGCGCGGCGCATCGCCTGATCGTCCAGCTGGTCGCTGAGAGGCGCGAGGAACAGTCCGGTCGCGAGCACCGCGACTCCCGCGGCGATCGCCAGCTGCATCAGCAGCACCTGCGAGAACACCCGCTTCGGCATTCCGAGGCGCAGGCGGCGTGCGGGGGGAGTGGGGCTCATACCCATGACGGTACGTGGGCACGCCGGATCTGCCGCAAGGGGTGCGGCATGGATATCTTGATCAATGCTTGGCGGGCCTGTCCACGTGTGCTGAACCAGGCCGAGCCCGGTCAGCTCGCGAGCGCCGTCGCCGTCAGCTCGCGCACCGCCACTACGTCCATCCGCGCGGGTGAGCCGAGCACCGATGCCCCGCAGCTCTCCGGACGGGGCGGCAGGGACGCTCCCTGGGCCACGAGGACGCGCCAGCGGCGCCCGTCGGTGTGGGCGACGGTCACCTCCCAGCGCGGGGCCGCGCCGTCCGTCCGTACGACTGTCAGCGCCTCCGCCGCGTATTCGCCCACCGCCGTGCGCACGGCCAGCTCGGCCGCCTGGCCGGGGCGCTCCCAGGCCGAGTTCCCGCGGCAGCCCTCGACTACGATCCGTCCCCCTTCGACGCTGTGCAGGATCTGCTTGACGGCATGGGCCTCGGCACGGCCGTACGCGTAGCCGTACGGCAGCACGAGCAGCGTCGGAGAGAAGCGATGACCACCCAGATGGGTGACCTCCCAGACGCCCTCGACGGCCGATGCGGCCAGCTCCGCGGCGAGCGGGCGGCCCAGGAGCGCGCAGCAGCGGTCCCGCTTGCCGTTGGTGCACACGAGCGCGAGTGGGTCGCTGGTGTGGGGCCGCCCCCGGAGCGCCGCGTCGAAGGTCGTGTGGTCGCCCCTGCCGAGCGCGGCGAAGTCGAGGTTGAGCAGCTGCCGCGGGTCGCGGGTCGTCGCGCCGTGCAGCCACACGTTCCCTGGCACGGCATGGGCCGCGTACACCTGGCGCACGGCGGGTGTGCCGCTGTCGGCATGCCGTCCAGGGCGGCGGATGAGCGCGATGCGCACGCCCGTGCCGTCCGCGGCGGCCTCCAGGGCACGGCCCAGCGTGGGGTCCAGGTGGCTCGAAGTGAGCGCCTTGGCACCCCAGGGGCCGGACTGTTCCAGCAGCAGCCACGTCTGTGCGGTGGCCGCGGTTCCGGAAACGGGCTCGTCGAGGTCGTGCGAGACCGTTGAACAGGTACTCACAGAGGTGAGCCTAACCTGACTTGGCCCGGGGTGACTTCCGGCCGCGTCCGAGTCCTACTCCGGCAGTGGCCGAGGCGGCTTCGGTCCTACGTAGATGCCGCTCGGGCGCATGCGCAGCGGGCGCTCCCCGTACTCCTCCAGGGCGTGGGCGATCCAGCCCGCCGTACGGGCCACGGCGAAGATCGTCTCGCCCGCCGTGGCGGGCATGCCGGAGGAGGCGGTGAACACGGCGAGGGCCAGGTCGACGTTGGCGTGCAGCGGGGTGTGGCGGGCGGCGGTGGCCGCGATGTCGTGGGCCGCGGCGAGGGCGGGTTCGGCCCGCGGGATCTCCTCCAGGAGGCCGAACAGGGCACGCGCGCGTGGGTCTTCGCCGGGGTAGAGCCGGTGGCCGAGGCCCGGGATGCGACGGCCGGCCCGCAGTTCCTCCGCGATCACGGGAGCCGCGTCACCGCGATCGAGTACGTCGAGGAGCAGCCGGTGGGCGAGCCCGCTGGCCGCGCCGTGCAAAGGGCCCTCCAGGACGCCGAGCCCGGCGGAGACGGCCGCGTAGGCGTGCGCGCGGGCCGACGCGGCGACGCGGACCGCAAGCGTGGAGGCGGCGAGATCGTGGTCGACGAGCAGGCCGAGCGCCGTGTCCAGGGCGCGCAGCGACGCCTCGTCGGCGGGCCGCCCGGTCAGCCGCGTCCACAGCCGGTGGGCCAGGGGGCCGTCGTCGCGGCGGTCGCGCAGCGCAGGCGGGAGGGCGGCGACGAGGGTCGGGATGAGGGTGCGCGCACTGCCGAGCACGGCCTCCTCGGACAGGTCGAACCGCAGCGGATCCGCGACCGCCGCGGCGATCGCCGCGACCCGCAACCGGTCGGTGGGGCCGGTGTGTTCGGGCAGCGCGTCGACGGCGCGGCGGGCCACGTCGACGGCGGCGTCGGGCGCGGTGAAGGTGACTCCAGGGCGCAGCTGTCCGGTCCAGAGCCACTCCGCGATCTCTTCGTAGGAGTGGCGCGCGGCCAGTTCGACCGCGTCCACGCCCCGGAAGTAGTACCGGTCCCGGTCGATCAACGTGATCCGGGTCCGTACGGACAGCTCACCGCCGGAACCCGAACTCCCGCTGCTCTCCCGCCGGTTGCGCCGGGCGAGCGCCTCCACCTCCTTGGCTTCGAAGGTGCTGCCCCGGCCGCCGGGGACGCGTCGGCTGCTCAGTTGACCGCGGCTCACGTAGGCGTAGACGGTCTCGGGCTTCACGCCCAGCAGCTCGGCGGCTTCCTTGGTGCTCAGTCGCCGCTCGGCGGAAGCGGAACCGGGGAGGGGTTCTTGATCGCGCATAAGAGGTCACCGTATCCGTAGCCCGGTGGGTTGATCCTGATGAGTTGATTCAATCAATATTGACAGAGTAAGAGTCAACCATGGACATTCGAATCAAGTCCAGGGAGGAATCATGTCCGTCAACAGGTCCGCATCCACCCTCGTCGACGTACCGCGAGGGCTCGCGGGAGTCGTCGTCACCGATACCGAGATCGGGGACGTCCGGGGGCGCGAGGGCTTCTACCACTACCGCCAGTACTCGGCCGTCGAACTCGCACAGACCCGCGGGTTCGAGGACGTCTGGCATCTCCTGGTCCATGGCGAACTGCCGGACGCCGGGCGCGCGGTGGCGTTCGCCGCCGAGACCGCCGCATTGCGGCGGCTGCCGGACGAGGTGCGGGCGGCGCTGCCCGCGCTCGCCGCGGCGAGCGGAGCTTCCGGACCGCTCGCCGGCATGCGTACGGCCTTGTCGCTACTCGGTGCGGCGAAGGGGTTCCGGCCGGTGTACGACATCGACGCGGACCGGCGGCGCCGGGACACCCTCGGTACGGCCGCGGCCGTACCGACGCTTCTCACCGCGCTGCACCGGCTGGGCAAGGGGCTCGAACCTGTGGAGCCGCGTGAGGACCTGTCGTACGCGGCGAACTACCTCTACATGTTGACGGGTTCGGAGCCGGAACCGCGGCGGGCCCGGGCGGTCGAGCAATACTTGATCTCAACCATTGACCATGGCTTCAACGCATCAACCTTCACGGCGCGGGTCATCGCCTCGACCGGGGCGGATGTGGCGGCGTGCCTCGTGGGGGCGGTGGGGGCGCTGTCCGGGCCGCTGCACGGCGGTGCGCCCAGCCGGGCGCTGGACACCCTCGACGCGATCGGCACCCCCGACCGGATCGACGCCTGGATCCGTGAACGTGTGCTCGCCGGCGACCGGATCATGGGCTTCGGCCACGCGATCTACCGCACGGAGGACCCGCGGTCCCGGATGCTCCGCGAGGTCGCGCAAGGGTTCGGCGGTCCGCGCGTCGACTTCGCCGTCGAGGTCGAGCGCCATGTCGAGGCGATCCTCGCCGAGTTGAAGCCGGGCCGAGAGCTGCACACCAACGTCGAGTTCTACGCCGGCGTGGTCATGGAGCTGTGTGGTCTGCCCCGCGAGATGTTCACCCCGACGTTCGCCGCGGGGCGGGTGGTGGGGTGGAGTGCGAACATCCTGGAACAGGCGGCGGACTCGAAGATCATCCGGCCGGTGGCGCGGTATGTGGGGCCGGGGGCGCCGGTGGCGGTTCCCGCGGTGACCTGACCGGTACTCGAAGTGCCGTGCCTGGAGAGGGCTTTCCGTGTGCGGCCGGCGGTCAAGGCTGTCGCGAAAATTTCACTCACTTGCAGGGGGATAACACGCGCACCAGGCGCACCGGAGTCGATATCTTTACCTGGCCCTCTCCGGGCGCTCCGGCGAACACCCCTGCGCGCGGAGAGCGCACTCCGACACAGCGCCGACGAACCACCGCGGATGGCTTCGGAGGGCACACCCATCCCTCTGAGTCACAAGGCGGTACACCTCCGTGAAGATCGTGCGACGTGTCGGGGTCTCTCCTCGGGAGCGTGGCAGTACCACAGGGCAGACCTGCCCCGACATCTTCGAGCTCAGTAACGGCGACTTCGCCGTCATCGGGCGCGAAGCGACCGCGGAACTTGATCATGAGCTCCCGTCGGACGCCGCACGAGCGGACTACGAGAGGATCGTCGTCATCACGCGCGAGACGCTCGTCCGCGCAAAGTGTGACATCCCCGACGCCTGACGCCTCCTGACGGTTCGCCGCCCTTCTCGGGGCCCGGTGCAGCGAGGCCGGGCCCTCAGTCATGCCGACTCGTCGGGTGGCTCGCCCACGACCCACCACTCGTCGGTGTCGGAGTCATCGAGCTCCTGGATCAGGTCGTCCATCATCCGCCCGAGGATGAATTCCTCCGACGCCTCGGGCAGGCTCTTGCGGTGGTGGCGGGTCGCCTCCCAGTACTCGCGGAACACCTTGTTCTGGCACATCACCCGCAGATGTCCGTACAGCTCCGCCTGGGACAGGGCGCCGATCCGGTAGAAGTGCAGGTTGTTCACGTAGAGCGCGTTGGCGAAGAGGAACTGTCGCTGTTTGTGGAGGGGGATCTCGGACTCGTACGTGTTCAGCACCTCGGCCAGAGCCGGATCGTCCATGGCTTTGCAGAGTAGGTCGAAGGAGAGCCGGTGCTGCTCGGCCAGCGCGGCCCTCTTGCGGTGCCGTGAACCCGGCGTGCTGACGGAGTCGATGGCGGCCGCGAGCTTCGTTTTCGCAGCCGAAACGATCCTTCGTACACCTGTACTCTGTGTGGCCATGTCAACCCCCGGTTCAGGCGTCCATCCGCCGGTCGTCGGGGTGCGGGTCGACTGATGGGGACCGGCGAGCGGTGGGCGGCGCTTGCCGTCTCCCAGGGTGCCGAGCGGCTCTGATCGGCGGGGGAGGCGGAGAGGAGGCGCACGGAGGGAAGTGAGGGTCGCACGAACCGGCGCCATGCCCAACGTCTGCCCCGCAAGTGCTGCTAACAATCGTTCACTTAGCAGTGATTCTTCCGGCTCGTATCCTGGGTGCGCATTCAATCCTCGTACGTGTGCAGGGCGGCAGTCCGGCGCACGCGTCGGCGTGAGAGAGGTAGCGCGTTGAGCCGGAGCCCGCAGCAGATCCCAGTCGTCGTGCTCGCCGGATTCCTCGGTTCCGGAAAGACCACGCTCCTCAACCACCTCCTCCACCGCAGCGGCGGCAGCCGCATCGGCGCCATCGTCAACGACTTCGGCGCCATCGAGATCGACGCCATGGCCGTGGCGGGCGCGCTCGGCGACTCCACCGTCTCCCTCGGCAACGGCTGCCTGTGCTGTGCCGTCGACGCCAGCGAGCTGGACCTCTACCTCGGACGGCTCGCCACGCCCGCCGCCGGCATCGACGTCATCGTCATCGAGGCCAGCGGCCTCGCCGAGCCGCAGGAACTCGTGCGCATGGTGCTCGCCAGCGAGCACCCCGGGATCGTCTACGGCGGTCTCGTCGAGGTCGTCGACGCCGCCGAGTTCGACGACACCCGCGCCAAGCACCCCGAGATCGACCGGCATCTCGCCCTCGCCGACCTCGTCGTGGTCAACAAGCTCGACCGGGCGCCGGACGCCGAGCGTGTCCTCGGACTCGTCCATTCCTTCACCGACCGCGCCGCCGTCGTCCCTGCCACCTACGGCCGTATCGACCCCGAGCTCCTCTTCGACTGCCGGCCGAACGAGGAGCGCATCGGGCAGCTCTCCTTCGACGATCTGCACGATCACCCCCATGGTGACGATCACGCAGACCATCTCCACTCCGCCTACGACACCCTGTCCTTCACCTCCGAAGTGCCCCTCGACCCGCGCCGGTTGATGGGGTTCCTCGACAGCCGGCCCGAGGGGCTGTACCGGATCAAGGGGCACGTCGACTTCGGGCCGTACGACACGCGTAACCGCTACGCCGTGCATGCCGTCGGACGGTTCCTCCGCTTCTACCCGGAGCCCTGGGCGGCTGCTGGCGCCCGCCTCACCCAAATCGTCCTCATCGGCTCCGGCATCGACGCGTCCGCCCTCGGCAAGGAGCTGGAGGCGTGCAAGAGCGACGCCCCACACGCCGACGAGCACGGCATGTGGGGCGTCCTGCGCTACGTACAGGAGCCTGACGAGCAGGATCCCGACGGGATCTAGACCGGTCCCGCCACCACCGACACCGTCTTCGCCAGGGACACGCCCGAGCCGTCGCGCCGCGGGTCCATCTCCGGGAGGTCGGCCGGTGTGCCGTTCTTCTGCGCGGCACGGGCCGGTACGGCGCCCGCCCAGGCCAGCGACAGGCAGTCCTCGCCCTTCAGGAACCGCTGGCAGCGGACGCCGCCGGTGGCGCGGCCCTTGCGCGGGTACTGGTCGAACGGGGTCAGCTTGGCCGTCGTCTGGACGGAGTCGTCGAGCGTGCCGCGCGAGCCCGCGACGGTGAAGACGACCGCCTCCACCGCCGGGTCCACCGCGGTGAAGGAGATGACCTTCGCGCCCTCGGTGAGCTTGATGCCCGCCATACCGCCCGCCGGACGGCCCTGCGGACGGACCTGCGCGGCCTGGTAGCGCAGCAGCTGTGCGTCGTCCGTGATGAAGACCAGGTCCTCCTCGCCGGTGCGCAGTTCGATCGCGCCGACGATCCGGTCGCCCTCCTTGAGCGTGATGACCTCCAACTCGCCCTTGTTGGACGGATAGTCGGGCACCACACGCTTGACGACGCCCTGTTCCGTGCCGAGCGCCAGACCGGGGGACGACTCGTCGAGCGTGGTCAGACAGACCAGCGTCTCGTCGTCCTCCAGGGAGAGGAACTCCGACAGGGGGGCGCCGCCCGAGAGGTTCGGGGCCGCCGCCGTGTCCGGGAGCTGCGGAAGATCGATGACGTTCAGACGCAGCAGCCGGCCCGTCGACGTCACCGCACCCACCTCGCCGAGCGCCGTGGCCGGCACCGCCGAGACGATCACGTCATGCTTGGCGCGCCTGACGTCCTCGTCCTCCGGGAACGGCTCGCCGTTGGCCGTGCGGGCCAGCAGACCCGTCGAGGACAGGAGCACCCGGCACGGGTCGTCCGCCACCTGCAGCGGTACGGCGGACACCGTGGCGCCCGCCGACTCCAGCAGGACCGTACGCCGCTCGGTGCCGAACTTCTTGGCCACCGCGGCCAGTTCGGCGGAGACCAGCTTGCGCAGCTCGGAGTCCGACTCCAGGATCCGGGTCAGCTCCGCGATCTCGGCGTTCAGCCGGTCCTTCTCCGACTCCAGCTCGATGCGGTCGAACTTGGTGAGGCGGCGCAGCGGGGTGTCGAGGATGTACTGGGTCTGGATCTCCGACAGCGAGAAGGTCTCCATCAGGCGCTGCTTCGCCTGCGCCGAGTTGTCGCTGGAGCGGATGAGGCGGATGACCTCGTCGATGTCGATCAGCGCGGTGAGCAGACCCTCGACCAGGTGCAGCCGGTCGCGCCGCTTGGTGCGCCGGAACTCGCTGCGGCGTCGTACGACCTCGAAGCGGTGGTCGAGATAGACCTCCAGGAGCTCCTTGAGGCCGAGGGTGAGGGGCTGGCCGTCCACCAGCGCGACGTTGTTGACGCCGAAGGACTCCTCCATCGGCGTCAGCTTGTAGAGCTGCTCCAGAACCGCCTCGGGCACGAAGCCGTTCTTGATCTCGATGACCAGACGCAGGCCGTGCGCGCGGTCGGTGAGGTCCTTGACGTCGGCGATGCCCTGCAGCTTCTTCGAGCCGACCAGGTCCTTGATCTTGGCGATCACCTTCTCCGGGCCGACCGTGAAGGGCAGTTCGGTGACGATGAGGCCCTTGCGGCGCGCCGTCACGTTGTCCACCGCCACCGTCGCGCGGATCTTGAAGGTGCCGCGGCCCGTCTCGTACGCGTCGCGGATGCCGGAGAGACCGACGATCCGGCCGCCGGTGGGCAGGTCGGGGCCGGGGATGTGCCGCATCAGGGCGTCCAGATCCGCGTTCGGGTAGCGGATCAGGTGGCGGGCGGCCGCGATGACCTCGGCGAGGTTGTGCGGCGCCATGTTGGTGGCCATGCCGACCGCGATGCCCGAGGAGCCGTTGACCAGCAGGTTCGGGAAGGCGGCGGGCAGCGCGCCCGGCTCCTGCTCCTGGCCGTCGTAGTTCGGGGCGAAGTCGACGGTGTCCTCGTCGATGGACTCCGTCATCAGGGTCGCGGCCTCGGCGGCGCGGCACTCGGTGTACCGCATGGCGGCCGGCGGGTCGTCGTTGCCCAACGACCCGAAGTTGCCGTGGCCGTCGACCAGCGGGACGCTCATCGAGAAGGGCTGGGCCATGCGCACCAGGGCGTCGTAGATCGACGCGTCGCCGTGCGGGTGCAGCTTGCCCATGACCTCGCCGATGACGCGGGCGCACTTCACATAGCCGCGGTCGGGGCGCAGGCCCATCTCGTTCATCTGGTAGACGATGCGGCGGTGCACCGGCTTGAGGCCGTCGCGGGCGTCCGGCAGGGCGCGGGAGTAGATGACCGAGTACGCGTACTCGAGGTACGAGCCCTTCATCTCGTCCACGACGTCGATGTCGAGGATCCGCTCCTCGTACGAGTCGTCGGGCGGCGGGGTCTTCGTGCTGCGGCGGGCCATCGCTGCCGGCTCCTCCTGTTTCGGGTCGCTCGCCTGCAGGGCGCTCCTGCCGCAGCGAACGGGATCTGACGCTGACCATTGTGGACCGTGGCACTGACAGTCCGGGCCGGGACCCGGCGCAGGCGCCCGGCCCGCCGCGGAGAGGCACGCCTCCCGCGGGCTGCCCGCAGGCTACGCGATCTCGCTCTGGGCGTACGTCGACCGGGAACTTCGCCGACGGTCCGCGCGCTTGCATACAGTGGCAGGACCGGCAGCAGAACCGCGGTTTCAACGACCGCGTCAGCCATTGAAGGGACGTACATGCCCATGGGTCACACGGCCACAGACCAGGCAGGCACCGGGGGCCTGACAGCGACCGAGCACCGTCTGGCCAACGGGCTGCGCGTGGTGCTCTCCGAGGACCACCTGACCCCGGTCGCGGCGGTGTGCCTCTGGTACGACGTCGGCTCACGCCACGAGGTCAAGGGACGTACCGGTCTGGCTCACCTCTTCGAGCACCTGATGTTCCAGGGCTCGGGCCAGGTCAAGGGCAACGGCCACTTCGAGCTCGTCCAGGGCGCGGGCGGCTCGCTCAACGGCACCACGAGTTTCGAGCGCACCAACTACTTCGAGACCATGCCGACCCACCAACTGGAGCTCGCGCTCTGGCTGGAGGCCGACCGTATGGGGTCGCTGCTCGCCGCCCTCGACGACGAGTCGATGGAGAACCAGCGGGACGTCGTCAAGAACGAGCGCCGGCAACGCTACGACAACGTCCCCTACGGCACGGCGTTCGAGAAGCTGACCGCCCTCGCCTACCCGGAGGGCCACCCCTACCACCACACCCCGATCGGCTCGATGGCCGACCTGGACGCGGCGACCCTGGAGGACGCGCGCGCGTTCTTCCGTACGTACTACGCGCCGGGCAACGCCGTCCTGTCGGTCGTCGGCGACATCGACCCGGAGCAGACGCTCGCCTGGGTCGAGAAGTACTTCGGCTCCATCGCCGCCCACGACGGCAAGCCCGCCCCGCGCGACGGCGCGCTGCCCGAGGTCATCGGCGAGCAGCTGCGCGAGGTCGTCGAGGAGGAGGTGCCGGCCCGCGCCCTGATGGCGGCCTACCGGCTGCCGCACGACGGCACGCGCGCGTGCGACGCGGCCGACCTGGCGCTCACCGTCCTCGGCGGCGGAGAGTCCTCCCGCATCTACAACCGGCTCGTACGGCGCGACCGTACGGCTGTCGCGGCCGGCTTCGGACTGCTGCGGCTGGCCGGGGCGCCCTCCCTGGGCTGGCTGGACGTGAAGACCTCCGGGGACGTCGAGGTGCCGGTCATCGAGGCCGCGATCGACGAGGAGCTCGCCCGGTTCGCCGAGGAGGGCCCCACGGCCGAGGAAATGGAGCGCGCCCAGGCCCAGTTGGAGCGCGAGTGGCTGGACCGGCTCGGCACGGTCGCGGGCCGTGCCGACGAACTGTGCCGGTTCGCCGTCCTGTTCGGCGACCCGCAGCTCGCCCTCACCGCCGTGGGGCGCGTCCTCGAGGTGACGGCCGAGGAGGTCCAGGAGGTCGCCAAGGCCCGGCTGCGCCCGGACAACCGCGCTGTGCTCGTGTACGAGCCGGTCGCCGGAGAGGTTGCCGAGGACGCGGATCCCCCCGAAGACCCCGAGGCCGAGGCCACGATCGAGGCCGGCGACAAGAACGAGGAGGCGGCCAAGTGACCGAGCTCGCCACGATGCAGTTCCACCCGCAGCCCCAGGCGGGCGAGGCCAGGCCCTGGGCGTTCCCGGCCCCCGAGCGCGGCGCGCTCGACAACGGCCTGACCGTTCTGCGCTGCCACCGCCCCGGCCAGCAGGTCGTCGCCGTCGAGGTGCTCCTGGACGCGCCCCTGGAGGCGGAGCCGGCCGGTTTCGACGGCGTCGGCACGATCATGGCGCGGGCCTTCTCTGAGGGCACCGACAAGCACTCCGCCGAGGAGTTCGCCGCCGAACTGGAGCGCTGCGGCGCCACTCTCGACGCGCACGCCGACCACCCCGGCGTCCGCCTGAGCCTCGAAGTGCCGGCCTCCCGCCTCGCCAAGGCGCTCGCTCTGCTGGCCGACGCCCTCAGGGCACCCGCGTTCGCCGACAGCGAGGTGGAGCGGCTGGTCCGCAACCGCCTCGACGAGATCCCGCACGAGCTGGCCAACCCCTCCCGCCGCGCCGCCAAGGAGCTTTCCAAGGAGCTCTTCCCGGCCACCTCGCGCATGTCGCGCCCCCGCCAGGGCACCGAGGACACGGTCGAGAAGATCGACTCGGCGGCCGTACGCGCCTTCTACGACCGCCACGTCAGGCCCGCCACGGCCACCGCAGTGGTCGTCGGCGACCTCACCGGCATCGACCTGGACGCGCTGCTCGGCGACACCCTGGGCGCGTGGACCGGCTCCACGGCCCAGCCGCGCCCCGTGCCGCCGGTGACCGCCGACGACACCGGACGGGTCGTCATCGTGGACCGCCCCGGCGCCGTCCAGACGCAGCTCCTGATCGGCCGTATCGGCTCCGACCGGCACGCGCGCGTGTGGCCCGCGCAGGTGCTCGGCACGTACTGCCTCGGCGGCACCCTCACCTCCCGCCTGGACCGTGTCCTGCGCGAGGAGAAGGGCTACACCTACGGTGTGCGGGCGTTCGGGCAGGTCCTCAGGTCCGCCCCGGACGGCTCCGGTGCCGCGATGCTCGCCATCAGCGGCTCCGTGGACACCCCGAACACCGGTCCCGCCCTGGACGACCTCTGGAAGGTGCTGCGCACGCTCGCCGAAGGGGGCCTCACCGACGCCGAGCGCGACGTCGCCGTGCAGAACCTCGTCGGCGTGGCGCCGCTGAAGTACGAGACCGCGGCGGCCGTCGCGAGCACGCTGGCCGACCAGGTCGAGCAGCACCTGCCGGACGACTTCCAGGCGACGCTGTACCAGCAGCTCGCCGCCACCGGCACCGTCGAGGCCACCGCGGCGGCCGTGAACGCCTTCCCGGTGGACCGTCTGGTGACGATCCTCGTCGGCGACGCGGCGTCGATCAAGGAGCCCGTCGAGGCCCTCGGCATCGGCGAAGTCACGGTCGTGACAGCCGAGTAGAAGCCCGAGTAGAGACCCGAGCAGAAGCAGGCACACCGAGGGGCCCTGGTGACGGAAGCGCCACCAGGGCCCCTTAATGTCCGAATTGAGGGAGAGGTTGCCTGTCTGCCCTGTGGCATGTGCAACAAAAGCCTTGATCCGTTTGGGGATTGAAAGTGGTCCCGTTTAGCTTCGTCCGGGCTGTCCGTCAGGCACCGCGCCGCATCCGCGGCACCGGACAGCCATCGCCGAGTCCCCACATGGCGCGAGCCAGGGGAGCCGGGGACCCACTTGTGCAGTCCCTGGGGTGAATCGGACGCCCGCGCGTGCCGCGAGGGCGCCCGTAGGAGACCTTCCTGCTCCGAACCCGTCAGCTAACCCGGTAGGCGAGAGGGAAGGAAAGGACAACCCACCACATATGGCGTTCACCTGCGCCACCGGGAAGCACCGTCGTCCGAGCCGGATGAAGCGCAGCACCGCCCGCGTGGCGGGTATCGCGGCGCTCACCACCACCGGTGTCATCGGCAGCCTCGCCGCCCCGGCCCTCGCCGCGGAGACCTCCGCGGAGCAGACCGGCATCATCCCGGTCCTCACCATCGACGACTCGGTCGCCGACCAGATCGACGCCCAGGCCGCCGCTCAGGAGCAGGCCGCCGAGGAGGCCGCCGCCCACAAGAAGGCCGTGGCCGCCGCCAAGAAGAAGGCGGCGGAGAAGGCCAAGGAGGAGCGCGAGGCCAAGGAGCGCGCCGCCCGCGAGGCCGAGCGCAAGCGCCTCAACAGCTTCGTGCTCCCGGTCACCGGCTCCTACGTCTCCACCGGCTACAAGACCGGCGGCTCCCTGTGGTCCTCCGGCAGCCACACCGGTGTCGACTTCCACGCCTCCAGTGGCACCTCCGTCCACGCGGTCGGCCGCGGCACCGTCGTGGAGGCCGGCTGGGGTGGGTCGTACGGCAACGAGATCGTGATCAAGATGAACGACGGCACGTACACCCAGTACGGCCACCTGTCGTCCATCGCTGTCTCGGTCGGCCAGTCGGTCACCCCGGGCCAGCAGATAGGCCTCTCCGGCGCGACCGGCAACGTCACCGGCCCGCACCTGCACTTCGAGGCCCGCACGACCGCGGAGTACGGCTCGGACATCGACCCCGTCGCCTACCTCCGCTCGCACGGCGTCAGCGTCTGACGCCCGCGTCTCGTGAACGTCTGACAACAGACGGCAAAGCACCCCGAAGCCCCGGCTCCCCGAGCCGGGGCTTCGGCGTTTCAGACGGCCGTCTGTCCAAAAAATATCCATGGATTCCGGCCCGCCATCGGAAATTCCCGCTGATTGCAATAGAGTCACTGAACACACGTCAATCGTCGACGTTTCACGGGGATTAAAGCGGAGGTCGGTCATGCGTATTCCGGCGCACTCGGTATGCACGGCGATCCGGGACGACATCGTCGCGGGTGTCTACGAGCGCGGCAGCCGGCTCACCGAGGAACTGCTCGCCCGCCGCTACGGCGTCTCGCGCGTCCCCGTCCGGGAAGCGCTGCGCACGCTGGAGGCCGAGGGCTTCGTGGTGACCCGGCGGCACGCGGGCGCGTGCGTCGCGGAACCGACCGAGCAGGAGGGTGCCGACCTCCTGGAGATGCGCATGCTCCTGGAGCCGCTCGGCGCCTCCCGGGCCGCCCAGCGGCGCACCGAGGCCCATCTCAAGGTGCTGCGCGGCCTGGTCCGGCTGGGCCAGGAGCGGGCCAGGCGGGGCAACAGTGATGACCTGCGCTCCCTGGGGGGCTGGTTCCACGAGACGCTCGCCCAGGCCTCCGGCAGTCCCGCGATGACCTCGATGCTGACCCAGCTGCGGCACAAGATCGCCTGGATGTACGCGGTGGACGCGCCGGCCAGCCCGGTGGAGTCCTGGGCGGAGCACGGCGCGATCGTGGACGCGGTGGCGCGCGGCGACAGCGAGCGGGCGCGAGCGGTCACGGCGCTGCACACCGAGCGCGCGACGGCCGCGCACCGACTGCGGTTCGCCTCCGGCGGGGACCGCACGGAACGTGTGAGGAACTCGCAACATCCCGTAAACATGACGAGCGTGCGGCATTAACACTGGCGCCGTATACAAAGAGGAGATAATTCGCGGGGGATTATTTCTGCTGTCTGTGAACGGGAATTAAGAAGGGCTCGCCCGGTAATTCGGACGAGCCCTTCGGTGTTGCCTTACTGCGTCTTTACTCAGACGGTCTCGGGAAGCTCCTCGAGCCCCTCGGAGACCAGCTTCGCGAGCCGGTCGAGGGCCACGTCCGCGCCCTCGGCCTCGGAGGCGAGGACGATCTCCTCGCCGCCCTGGGCGCCCAGGCCGAGGACGGCCAGCATGGAGGCCGCGTTGACGGGGTTGCCGTCGGCCTTGGCGATCGTCACCGGGATACCTGCGGCCGTGGCGGCCCGGACGAAGATGGAAGCGGGGCGGGCGTGGAGGCCCTCGGCCCAGCCGACGTTGACGCGGCGCTCAGCCATGTGATGCTGCCCTTCGGTGTTCAGGGTTGTCTAGACCAGTTTCCCACAACGTGAAGCCCGCCGGAGCGGTCCTTCGTCCCGTCCGGGGTGAGTCGTCGGACCGCGGCCTCGGTCCGACGTCCGTCCTTGTGAGCTCTCTTGCGTTCTCCACAGACTGCCTCGCGCCGTTGTCGTACGCGAGCCGTACTCTGGGGCCCATGCAGAGCGCGTCGGACCGGCACGAGTACCCCGCCCACTGGGAAGCCGACGTGGTGCTGCGCGACGGCGGCACCGCGCGCATCAGGCCCATCACCGTCGATGACGCCGATCGCCTGGTCAGCTTCTACGAGCAGGTCTCGGACGAGTCGAAGTACTACCGCTTCTTCGCGCCCTACCCACGCCTGTCCGCCAAGGACGTCCACCGCTTCACGCACCACGACTTTGTGGACCGGGTGGGACTCGCCGCCACGGTCGGAGGCGAGTTCATCGCCACCGTACGCTACGACCGGATCGGCGCCGACGGTATGCCCGCGTCCGCTCCCGCCGACGAGGCCGAGGTCGCTTTCCTCGTCCAGGACGCGCACCAGGGGCGCGGTGTGGCCTCCGCCCTCCTCGAACACATCGGGGCCGTCGCGCGGGAGCGGGGCATCCGCCGGTTCGCCGCCGAGGTGTTGCCCGCCAACACCAAGATGATCAAGGTGTTCAGGGACGCCGGGTACACCCAGAAGCGCAGCTTCGAGGACGGCGTCGTACGCCTGGAGTTCGACCTGGAGCCCACGGACCGCTCGCTCGCCGTGCAGTACGCGCGCGAGCAGCGCGCCGAAGGGCGGTCCGTGCAGCGGCTGCTGACGCCCGGCTCCGTCGCCGTCATCGGCGCCGGCCGCACACCCGGCGGCGTCGGCCGCAGCGTTCTCGGCAACATCCGGTCCGCCGGGTTCACAGGTCGGCTGTATGCCGTGAACAAGGCGTTCCCCGAGGAGCAGAAGGAGCTCGACGGGGTTCCCGCGTACCGCTCGGTGCGGGACATCGACGGTCCCGTCGACCTCGCGGTCGTCGCCGTGCCGGCCGAGCACGTCCCCGAAGTCGTCGCCGAGTGCGGGGCGCACGGCGTACAGGGACTCGTCGTGGTCTCCGCCGGGTACGCCGAGAGCGGGCCCGAGGGACGCGAGCGTCAGCGTGAACTCGTGCGGCACGCGCGCGCGTACGGGATGCGGATCATCGGGCCGAACGCCTTCGGGATCATCAACACCTCCGAGAAGGTGCGGCTCAACGCCTCCCTCGCGCCCGAGGCGCCGAGGCCCGGGCGCATCGGGCTGTTCGCGCAGTCCGGCGCCATCGGGATCGCCCTGCTGTCCCGGCTGCACCGGCGCGGCGGCGGGGTCACCGGCGTGACCGGCGTGTCCACCTTCATCTCGTCCGGCAACCGGGCGGACGTGTCCGGCAACGACGTCCTCCAGTACTGGTACGACGACCCGGACACCGACGTCGCCCTCATGTACCTGGAGTCCATCGGCAACCCGCGCAAGTTCACGCGGCTCGCACGGCGAACGGCGGCCGCCAAGCCGCTGGTCGTGGTGCAGGGCGCGGGGTCCGCTCCGCAGGGACATGCCGTACGGGCGACACGGCTGCCGCACGCCACGGTGTCGGCGCTGCTGCGGCAGGCCGGCGTGATCCGGGTGGACACGATCACGGAGCTGGTGGACACGGGGCTGCTGCTCGCGCGGCAGCCGCTGCCGGGCGGGCCGCGGGTGGCGATCCTCGGGAACTCCGAGTCGCTGGGGCTGCTGACCTACGAGGCGTGTCTCTCCGAGGAACTCAGGCCGCTGGCCCCCTTGGACCTGACCACGGCGGCGGCGCCCGCGGACTTCCATGCCGCCCTGTCCCGGGCGTTGGCGGACGACAAGTGCGACGCGGTGATCGTGACCGCGATACCGGCGGTGGGGGAGGGTTCGGCCGGGGACGCGGCGTTGGCGGAGGCGCTGAGGTCCGCGGCGGAGCGGGTGCCCGGCAAGCCGGTGCTGGTGGTGCACGTCGAGCTGGGCGGGCTGGCGAAGGCGCTGTCGGCCGCGACCAGCACCGCACCCCAGGCCGCCGCGCCGGCCGTCGGGGCCGACCACCCCTTCCGGGCACTGGACCGACTGGCCGCCGCCCCGGCACCCAAGGAGACACCGGAGAACTGCTCCCGCCTCATCCCCGCCTACCCCGCCGCCGAACGCGCCGTAAGGGCCCTCTCCGACGCAGTCGAGTACGCGGCGTGGCGACGGGAGGCCGCCGAGCCCGGCAAGGTGCCCGAGCACGAGGACATCGACGAGAAGGGTGCCGCCGGACTGATCGACGGGCTGCTCGCGCGGGGGCGGGGATTCACGCTCGGTACCGAGGAGACCTGCGAACTGCTGCGGAAGTACGGCATCCAGGTCCACCGCGCCCTGCCCGCCCCCACCCCCGACGAGGCCGCCGAAGCCGCCCGCACCCTCGGCTACCCGGTCGCCCTCAAGGCCACCGCCCCGCACCTCAGGCACCGGGCGGACCTGGGCGGCGTACGACTGGATCTCGCGGACGAGGAGCAGCTGCGGCGGGCGTACGCCGAGCTGACCGAGCTGTTCGGGACGCCGGAGGAGCTGCGGCCGGTGGTGCAGCGGATGGCACCGCGCGGGGTGGACACGGTGATCCGGGCCGTGATCGACCCCGCGGCCGGCGCCGTGCTGTCGTTCGGGCTCGCCGGGGCCGCCTCGCAGCTGCTCGGCGACACGGCGCACCGACTGATTCCGGTCACCGACCGGGAGGCGACCTCGCTCGTCCGCGCGATCCGGACGGCACCGCTCCTCTTCGGTTGGCGCGGCTCCACCCCCGTCGACACCCCCGCGCTGGAGGAGCTGCTCCTGCGGGTGTCGCGGCTGGTCGACGACCATCCGGAGGTCGTCGCGGTCACCCTGGAACCAGTAGTGGTCGCCCAGCGTGGGCTGAGCGTGCTCGGCGCCTCCGTCCGCCTGGCGCCTCCGCCCGCCCGCGACGACCTCGGCCCGCGGACGCTCCCGACGTACTGAGACCTACGGAGACAGGCGTGAGCGTGCCTCGCAGTCAGTGGGCCACCGTAGGATGGACGTCATGGCCAAGACCAGTTTGACGACCCAGGGGCTGCGTGCGGCGATCGAGCGCAGCGGCTACTACCCGGCCCTCGTGGCCGAGGCGGTGGAGGCCGCCGTCGGCGGCGAGCCCATTCGGTCGTTCCTGGTCCACCAGGAGACGACGTTCGACCAGAACGAGGTGCGGCGGCATGTGACCGTGCTGGTCCTCACCGGCAACCGCTTCATCGTCAGCCACACCGACGAGCAGAACGCGGACACCACCTCCCCGACGCCGTACGCCACGACGTCCACGGAGTCCGTGAAGATCGGCCGGATCTCGTCGGTCGTGGTCAGTCGCGTGGTCGCCAACCCGGAGTCGTACCAGCCGGGCACGCTGCCCCGCGAGGTCGTGCTGACCATCGGCTGGGGCGCCGTCTCCCGCATCGACCTGGAGCCCGCCGCCTGCGGCGACCCCAACTGCGAGGCGGACCACGGCTACACCGGCAACTCGACGGCGGACGACCTGAGCCTGCGCGTCAGCGAGGCCGGGGACGGCCCGGACACCGTGCGCCAGGCGCTCGCCTTCGCGCAGGCCATCTCCGAGGCGACCGCGGACGTCACCCGCTGATGGCGCAGCCCGCCTCCGCCTGGGACCACCACCCGCAGCCCCTCGCCCTCGACACCGCCCCCGTCCCCGAGTACGGCACCGGCTCCCTCGCCGACCTGCTGCCCACGCTGGCCGCCGGCATGGCCGTACCGGGCATGACCGCGACGATTCCCGAGCTCACCCCCGCCGACCGGAACTGCGTGTTCCTGATCGACGGTCTCGGCTGGGAGCAGCTGAAGGCGCACCCGGACGAGGCGCCCTTCATGAGCTCCCTGCTGAGCAGCTCGCGCGGCGGCACCGGCCGCCCCCTGACCACCGGCTACCCGGCGACCACCGCGACCTCCCTCGCCTCGGTCGGCACCGGACAGCCGCCGGGCGCCCACGGCCTGCCCGGCTACACCGTGCGCAACCCGGACACCGGCGAGCTGATGAACCAGCTGCGCTGGCAGCCGTGGACCAAGCCGCACGTCTGGCAGCCGTACCCCACCGTCTTCAAGCTGGCCCACGACGCCGGGGTGCACGCGGCCCAGGTGTCGTCCCCCACCTTCCAGAACACCCCGCTGACCAAGGTCGCGCTCAGCGGAGGAACGTTCCACGGGCGGCTGTCCGGCGAGGAGCGTATGGACCTCGCGGCCGAGCAACTGGCCGCCGGCGACCGCTCCCTGGTCTACACGTACTACGCCGAGGTCGACGGCGCCGGCCACCGCTTCGGCGTCGACTCCGACACCTGGCGCGGCCAGCTCATGTACGTCGACCGACTGGTCCAGCGCCTGGCCGAGCAACTCCCGCCGCACACCGCGCTGTACGTGACCGCCGACCACGGCATGATCGACGTGCCCTTCGACGAGGAGCACCGCATCGACTTCGACGAGGACTGGGAACTGCGCGCCGGCGTCGCCCTGTTGGGCGGCGAGGGCCGCGCCCGCCACGTCTACGCCGTCCCCGGCGCCCAGAGCGACGTCCTGACCTGCTGGCGCGAGGTCCTCGGCGAGCAGTTCTGGGTGGCCTCGCGGGACGAGGCGATCGCGGCGGGCTGGTTCGGGTCGCCCGACCGGTTCGACGAGCGGGTGTACGACCGTATCGGCGACGTGGTCGCCGCCGCCCGCGACGACGTGCTCATCATCGCCTCCGAGCGGGAGCCGAAGGAGTCGGCGATGGTCGGCAACCACGGTTCGATGACCCCTGCCGAGCAGCTGGTCCCGCTGCTGGAAGTACGCTCCTGACGCCGACCCGGCCACGCTGTCCCCATCACCCCCGCCCACCTTGAAAGGTTGCTCTCCCGCGATGTCCGAACTGGTGTTTTTCTCCGGCACGATGGACTGCGGGAAGAGTACGTTGGCGCTCCAGATCGGACACAACCGCTCGGCTCGCGGGCTGCAGGGCGTGATCTTCACCCGGGACGACCGGGCGGGCGAGGGGAAGTTGTCCTCGCGACTGGGTCTGGTCACGGAGGCCGTCGAGGCCACCGAGGGCATGGACCTGTACGGATACCTGGTCGACCAGTTGTCCAAGGGCGGCAAGGTCGACTACGTGATCGTCGACGAGGCGCAGTTCCTCGCGCCGGACCAGATCGACCAGTTGGCGCGGGTCGTCGACGATCTGGGGCTCGATGTCTTCGCCTTCGGTATCACCACCGACTTCCGCACCAAGCTCTTCCCCGGTTCGCAGCGGCTGATCGAGCTGGCCGACCGGATCGAGGCTCTCCAGGTCGAGGCCCTGTGCTGGTGCGGCGCCCGGGCGACGCACAACGCCCGCACGGTGGGCGGGGAGATGGTGGTCGAGGGCGCCCAGGTGGTCGTCGGTGACGTCAACCGCCCGGTGGAGGAGGTCGGTTACGAGGTCCTGTGCCGCCGCCACCACCTCCGCCGGATGACCAGCGCTTCGGCTCACGCGGGCGCGCTGTCCCCCGACGTCCTGCCGGTCACCTCAGCCTGACGGGCCTAGGGGGTCCAGATGTGCTTTTCGAGCGGGCCGAACACGGCACGCCTATGCGCGTCCTCTCGCTCCCAGGCCAGCCAGCGCTCGTAGGCGCCCGCACCCTGGAGGCGGATACCCCAGTAGTACATGGGGTCGAGGAAGAGCACACCGCCGTACTGGAACCGGATCTCGGCCGCCCGAACCGTGCCGGCCGCGCGGTCGGACTCGTCGTTGAGGGCGTACCGGACCTGGGTGACGGCGTTGAGCTGGCCGTCGTCGCCGAGGAAGTGCGATCCGTAGTCGCCGACGGCGAACTCGTCCTCGTCGAGGTCCCATTCGGGAGAAGGGGTGGGCTCGGACACCTCCCGGAAGCCGAGCTGCCCGTGGTTGCCGAGGCAGTCCACGCGGAAGTACCCCTCGTCGAGGACGAGGTAGATGGTGCATGCCATGGGGGCGAAGCGCTGCACGGGTTCGTCGCGGTCGATGTAGCCGGGGACACGGACGCCCCATGCCCTCGCTCCGCGCAGGGGTGCGAAGACGTGCTCGTACTGCCCGTGGCCGGTCATGCCGATGATCGTGCACGGTCCTGGATCGCCGCTCCAGCTGTTTTCCGGGGCGTGAGTCAGTGGGTCCACCACTCGCGGCGCGTCCGGTACCAGCCGACCGAGTAGCGCAGGTCGTGTCCGGGCCGGTCGGGGGCTTGGCGAGGTCGCCCCCGTAGGTGAGGGCGTCGAGGACGGTGCCCCGGTGAACGTCGGAGGCACCCTCTGCGAGGAGTGAGCGGACGAAGTGGCAGCCGATGAATCCGGCTCCGCCGGTGACGAGCAGACGCAAACGGGGGTGTTCTCCAGGAGCCAGGAGCCAGGAGCCAGGAGCCAGGAGCCAGGAGCCAGGAGCCAGGGGCAGCAGTCAGGAAGTGATCTGGACGTGGCTGTGGTCGCCCAGCACCAACCGGTGGGCGCGGGGCGCCCGTTGGGCGCCCGTGACCCGCACCCCGCGGCCGATGAGCGAGCCCTCGATACGCCCCGCGTGCTCGATGCGCGAGCCGCTGAGGACGATCGAGAACTCCAGCTCGCTGCCGATGATCACGCAGGAGCTGTCGACGGAGGTGGACGGACCGATGTAGGAGTCGGCGACGACGCTCCCGCTGCCGATCACCACCGGCCCGACGATGCGGGACCGCTCCACCCGGGCGCCGGCCTCGACGCGGACGCGGCCGATCAGCTCGCTGTCCGCGTCCACGTCACCGAGCCGGGCGGGCTCCATGCCCTCCAGGACCGACCGGTTGACCTCCAGCATGTCGGTGACGTTCCCGGTGTCCTTCCAGTAGCCGTCGATCACGGTGGGCGTGACGGCGTGGCCGTGGTCGAGGAGCCACTGGATCGCGTCGGTGATCTCCAGCTCGCCGCGCCCGGACGGACGGATCGCGCGCACGGCCTCGTGCACGGCGGGTGAGAACAGGTAGACGCCGACGAGCGCCAGGTCGCTGCGCGGCTCGGCGGGTTTCTCCTCCAGGCGCACCACTCGCCCGGAGCCGTCGAGTTCGGCCACCCCGAACGCGGACGGGTCGCCGACCTTGGTCAGCATGATGCCCGCGTCGGGACGCTCGGCCCGGAACGCGTCGACCAGTTCCGTGATGCCGCCGACGACGAAGTTGTCGCCCAGGTACATCACGAAGTCGTCGTTCCCGAGCCACTCCCGGGCGATGAGCACGGCGTGGGCCAGGCCCGCCGGACGTTCCTGCGGCAGATAGGTGACCCGGGCGCCGAAACGGGAGCCGTCGCCGACCGTCGCCTCGATCTCGGCGGCGGTGTCGCCGGTGACGATGCCGAGCTCGGTGATGCCGGCGGCGACCAGGGCCTCGATGCCGTAGAAGAGGACGGGCTTGTTGGCGACGGGCACCAGTTGCTTGGCGGAGGTGTGCGTGATCGGGCGCAGCCGGCTGCCGGTGCCGCCGGCGAGGACGAGGGCCTTCACGGTCGGGTCACTCCAGTCGCGGTGGGGGAGAGGGGAGAGGACGGGTCACCCGGAGAGGCCGCGCCATGCCGCCACAGCCGCGCATAGGCCCCGTCCGCCGCCAACAGCTCGTCTTGCGAGCCCTGTTCGACGATCCGGCCGTGGTCGAGCACGACGATCCGGTCGGCGCGCGCCGCCGTCGTCATGCGATGGGCGACGACGACCGTCGTACGGCGGCCTGCTGCGCGTTCGCCGGCGAGTGCGACGGCCTGCTCGGTGGCCGGGTCGAGGGACGCCGTGGCCTCGTCGAGCAACAGCACGGCGGGGTCGACGAGTTCGGCGCGGGCGAGTGCGATCAGCTGGCGCTGGCCCGCGGACAGGGACCGGCCGCCCTCGCCGACGGGCTGCCGGAACCCGTACGGCTGCTGGGCGACCGCGTCCAGCGCGCCCACGGCACGTGCCGCCGCCTCCACCTCGGCGTCGGTCGCCCCGGGCCTGCCGTAGCGGATGTTGTCGGCGATGTCGCCGCTGAACAGGTGGGCCTCCTGCGGGACATAGCCGATCAGACGGCGGTACGCGGACCCCGGCCAGCGGCGCAGGTCGGTGCCGTCGACGAGGACGCCGCCCGCGCCGGGGTCGTAGAAGCGGGCGAGGAGTTTGACGACGGTCGACTTGCCGGCGCCGGTGGTGCCGACCAGGGCGACGGTCTCGCCGGCGGCGATGCGCAGGTCGACGTCGATGAGTGAGGGCCGCTCGACGCCCGGGTAGGTGTGGCCGACGCCCTTCAACTCGACCTCACCGGTGAGCCGTTCGGGCAGCGGGGCCGGGTCGGCGGGAGCGGGGACCGAAGGTGTGGACCGCAGGAGTTCGATGAGGCGGCGCAGGCCGACGGAGGCCTGCTGGTAGCTGTCGAAGGTGAGCGACAGCTGCTGGATCGGCGAGAAGAACATGCCCAGGTAGAGCATGAACGCGACCAGCACACCGGGGGAGAGGTCGCCGGAGGCCACTCGGTGCGCGCCCACCAACAGGACCAGGGCACGGGAGAGTTCGGCGGTGAGGTTGATGCTCGGGAAGTAGACGGAGGCGTAGCGCTGGGCGCGCAGCCGGGCCGCCCGGTAGGCGCCGGAGAGCTTGTCGAAGTCGCGGGCGGCGCCCTGCTCGCGGCCCTGCGCCTGGGAGGTGCGCAGACCGCTGACGTTCTCCTGGAGCGAGGAGTTGACCTCGCCGATGCGCTTGCGGGCCTCGTCGTACGCCGCCGCCGACAGCCGCCAGAAGACGTAGGTGGCGCCGAGCACCAGGGGCAGCAGAGCGAGTGCGGCCAGGGCGAGCGGCGGATGGACGGCGATCATCGCGCACACGGCGCCCGTGATGGTGGCGAGCGAGGCGACGGAGGTGAGGAGCCCGTTCTGGAGGAACTGGGAGAGGGCGTCGACGTCGTTGACGACCCGGGTCATGACCTGGCCGCCGTGCTCGCGCTCGTAGAAGTCCAGTCCCAGGCGCTGCAGTTGGGCGAAGGTGCGCACGCGGAGCCCGTACAGGATCCGCTCTCCGGAGCGGCGCGTGATGCGGGACTGGCTGTTCAGGGCGGCCCAGCTGACGGCGACAGCGAGCGCGGCGAGCAGCGCGCACAGGGTGAGCATCCAGCCGTTGCTCTCGGCCACGCCGTCGTCGAGGCCGTGCCGGACCAGGAGGGGCAGGGCGGTGGCGGCGGCCGTGTCCACGGCGAGCAGGGCGAGGCCGAGCAGGAGGGGGCCACGGACCGGGCGCAGCAGTCGGCGGAGGGTGACCGGCTCGGTGGAGGTGCGCAACTCCTGTTCGTCTAGGGCGGGTTCGTCGTCCGAGGCCTCGTCCGGGCCGAAAGATGACTTCTGGGGCCAGAGTTCGGGAGTGACGCCGTCCTCCGCCACCAAGGCCGGGGGAGGAGCCGTACGTTCGTCCAGACTGCCGCTCGGCCCGGCGAGGAGTTCGCGGAACAGGGCGCAGCGTTCGGTGAGTTCGGCTTCCGTGCCCACATCCATCAGACGGCCGCCGTCGAGGACCGCGATGCGGTCGGCGAGGCTGAGCGTGGAGCGGCGGTGGGCGATCAGCACGGTGGTGCGGCCTTCGGCCGCGGTGCTCAGGGCGTCGTGGATGGCGGCCTCGGTCGCCGGGTCGACGGCGGACGTGGCGTCGTCGAGGACGAGGATGCGCGGGTCGGTGAGCAGGGCGCGAGCGAGGGCGACGCGCTGCCGTTGGCCGCCCGACAGGGACATGCCCCGCTCGCCCACTTCGGTGTCGTACCCCTCGGGCAGCGCGCTGATGAAGCCGTGCGCGTCGGCGGCCCGGGCGGCGGCCGCCACCTCGGCGTTGGTGGCCTCGGGGCGGCCGTGGGCGATGTTGTCGCGGATCGAGCAGGAGAAGAGGAAGGGATCCTCGAAGACGCTGCCGACGGCCGCGCGCAGGGAGGCGAGCCGCAGCATGCGTACGTCGGTGGTGTCGCCCGGTGCGCCGACGCGGACGCTGCCCGACTGGGCGTCGTAGAAGCGGCTGACCAGCAGGGACACCGTCGACTTGCCGGAGCCTGGCGGGCCGACGACGGCGAGGGTCTCGCCGGGGCGCACGGTGAGGGAGACTCCGGCGAGGACGGGGTCGCTGGGGGCGTAGCCGAAGGTGACGTCGCTCAGTTCGAGTTCCAGCGGGCCCTCGGGCAGGTCCTTGGCGTGCGGGTGGTCGGTGATGTCGGGCTTGGCGTCGATGAGTTCGTGGACGCGCTCGGAGGCGGCGCGGGCCTGCTGGGCGGTGACGGTGAAGTTGGCGAGCAGCCGGGCGGGGCCCGCCAGCAGCGTCAGATAGGCGGCGAAGGTGAGGAACGTACCGACGTCGATGCTGCCGCGCAGGGCGAGCCAGCCGCCGAGGGCGAGGACGCCGACCTGGCCGGCCGCGGGCAGCGCGGACATGGTGGCGGTGGCCCCGGCCTGGAGCCGTGAGACGACCACGCGGCGGGCGAACAGGCCGCGGGCGGCCCGGGCCATCCGGTCGGTCTCGGCGTCCTCCTGGCCGAAGCCCTTCACCACACGCACTCCGGTGACGGTCTCCTCGACGTGCTCGGCGATCGTGGCCGCCTGGGCCTGCGCGGCCCGGGTCGCGGGCGTCAGGCGGAGCCTGCTGCGGGCCGCGGTGAACGCGAGCGCCGGCACGACGGTCAGGGTGACCAGCGTGAGCGGCGGCGACAGCCACAGCATGGCCGCGACGGAGACGGCGAACTGGGCGCTGACCCCGATGGGAATGGGGAGCATGCCGAGCATGATCTGGATCTGCTGGAGGTCGCTGTTGGCGCGGGAGACGACCTGGCCGGTGCGCAACTCGTCCTGTTTCACGCCGTCGTAGCGCTGCACGGCCGCGAACACCGCGGTGCGCAGCCCGTGTTGCACGGCGAGAGCGAGCTTTCCGGCGAAGAAGCGGCGGGTGAACTCGGCGCCGAACTGCACCACTGCCAGCGCGCACAGGACGCCGACGAGGACGGCGACCCGGTGAGTGTGGCCGGCCACGGCGTCGTTCACGGCGATACCGGCGAGCAGGGGGCCGAACGCTTCGAGGCCGGTGCCGAGCGCCGAGCCGAGGACGAGGGCGGTCAGGAGTCCCGGGTGGTGGCGGCAGGCAGCGGCGAGCCGTCGCATTCCACCCGAGTGTGGGGGGGATCCGGTGGACATGTGATTAGCTTAGGCTAACCTAAGTAGTTGTGTTGACGATTGCGTCGACAAAATGCTGGTCAAGCCTCAACTCCCCCCACTCCTGCGCTGGTTGGCGCCGCTCCTGCGCAGGGAGAAATGAGGAAACAATGCGCGTCCTGTTTGCGGGGCCGCCCTTCTTCGGGCTGCTCTACCCCATGGTTCCGCTCGCGCACGCGCTGCGCGCCGCGGGCCACGACGTCCTCGTGGCCACCTGCGGCGCGGCGGTGGGGCACTCCGAACGCGCCGGCCTGATAGCCGTCGACTGCGCACCCGGTATCGACCCCGACGCGCTCTACACCCGCATGGAGAAGGCCAAGGGCGACCGCAAGCCGCCCGCGCCCGGCGAGCGCGGCGAGGCGCCCAAGGGCAAGGGATTCTCCTTCTTCAGCGACGAGATGGCCGACCGCATGGTCGAACTCGCCGACGAGTGGCGGCCCGACCTCGTCGTGCACACCCCGCTCGGCGTGGCCGGCCAACTGGTCGCCGCCCGCAGGGGAGTTCCCTCCGTTCTGCACGCGGTGGGATTCGGTCATACGTCGGCCCACGTCCGCATGATCAACAACACCCTGGCGCCCGCCTACGAACGGCACGGCCTCGACGGCCCGGCCCCCGTCGCCGCCTGGCTCGACATCGGCCCGCCCAGCATGAGCACCACCGACGAGCCCCGCCGCTGGTTCATGCGGTACGTCCCCTACAACGGCGGCGGCCGCCTGCCCGAGTGGCTCACCACGACCCGTGAGCGCCCCCGCGTCACCGTCACGCTCGGCACGGTGCGTCCCCTCGTGGACGGGGTGTCCCCGGTGAAGTGGGTGGTGGACGCGGCGCGGGAGATCGATGCCGAGTTCGTACTCGCGCTCGGCGGCGGTGATCTCTCCGACCTGGGTGAACTGCCCGACAACGTACGCCCGGTGGACTGGATGCCGCTCGGCTCGCTGCTCGCCCACAGCGACGCCGTCATCCACCACGGTGGCTCCGGTACGACGCTCACGGCCCTGGACTCCGGACTGCCGCAGATCGTCCTCGGCGAGGGCGCGGACCGCCCGGCCAACGCGGCCGCCGTACGCGCCCGCGGCTGCGGCCTCGTGCCCGACGGGTCCGGCGACCTCACTCAGGCGCTGGTCCAACGGCTGCTCACCGACGAGTCGTTGCGCGCTGCGGCCCGGGACACGGCCCGTGAGATGGCCTCGATGCCGAGTCCGACGGAGACCTTGCAGCGGTTGGTGGAACTGGCTCGTACGAAGGGGGAACTGAGGTGAGACCCGACCTCCGGCCGGTCCGCGTCACAGGTCCACGCATCGCCCGTCTGGTGGCCCAGCTGTCCGGGGTTGGGAGCGAGGGCCAACGCGCAGCCCTGACAGCCGAGTTCTGGACGGAGGTGGAGGGGAGGGGCACCCCCCTTGTGGAGCCATTGGACGACGAACCGGACCACAGAGCCGTCACGTTCCTCTGGCGGGGTCAGGACTTCACACGCCAAGTCCTGCTGCTGGGCAACCGCATCATCGACCGCGAGCGGCTCGCGGCGTCCCTGTTGGAGCAGGTCCCCGGCACCGACGTATGGCATCTGGGCCTGAGGATGCGCGCGGACCATCGGGGCTCGTACCGCCTGGCCGCGGAAGTCTCGGCGAAGGAACCACCGTCGGACCCGGACGAGCTGCAGCGACACCTGCGCTCACTGTCCGCGGACGCCGTCCTGGATCCGCTCAACCCGCGTTCCGTACCGACGCGTTGGGAGCGGTCGGACAGCTCGGTCTTCGCCCTGCCGCACGCGCCCGCGCAACCGTGGGCGGACCGGCAGGGTGCCGTGCCGGCGGGGCGGGTGGAGCGGCACCGGGTGACCGCGAAGACACTCGGCGGGGACCGCGACACGTGGGTGTATCTGCCGCCGGGGCACGAGGGGGAGCCGTTGCCCGTCCTCGTCCTGTGCGACGGGGACATGTGGCTGGGGAGGCTCGGCCTGGAACACACCCTCGATGCGCTGATCGCAGACGGCGCGCTGCCACCGCTCGTCGTGCTGTCACCGGACGCCGTGGACCGGAGCACCCGCTGGCGCGAACTGGGCGGGCGGGACGAGTTCGTGACGTTCCTCGCGGACGAGCTGCTGCCCTGGGCGGCGGGCCGCTGGCCCCTCACGACGGACCCCCGCCGCACCGCCGTCGCCGGCCAGAGCCTGGGTGCCGTCACCGCCCTGTACGCCGCCCACCTCCGCCCCGACCGCTTCGGCAACGCCCTGGCCCAGTCCACCTCCCTGTGGTGGCGCCCCGGCCTCCCACCAGGAGTGCTCAAGCAGGAGACCGGGACCGTCCCTTGGCTCCTCGACCGCTACGCCACGTCGAAACCCCGCCCCGTCACGATCCACCTCGACGTCGGCCTGCACGAGGGCGCCATGCTCGACCACACCCGCGCCCTGCACGCCACCCTGCGCGAGACGGGCTACCGGGCCACCTACGACGAGTACAACGGCGGCCATGACTATGTGTGCTGGCACGGAGCGTTGGCGGACGGCTTGGTTCGCCTGCTGGGACCTCGCTGATCCGGACCCATGCCCACCTGGCGTGGGCCGGGTCGACAGCCTGCCTCGGCGTCAGTGCCTCGCTCACCTCAAGTCGCAGGCTCAGCCCGGACTCTCGATCAGGGCGAAGCGCGCCCCCTCCGGGTCCGCCACCGTCGCGATCCGTCCGTGGGGGGTGTCCTGCGGTGGCCGCAGGACATGGCCGCCGAGGTCCATGACGTGGCTGACCGCGTCGTCCGTGTCGGCGACCTCGAAGTACGTCATCCAGTGCGGCCCCCGGTCGCGGGGAAGGGCGTTGCCCACGCCGTGGATGCCGGCGACGGGGCGGTCGCCGATGTGGAGGGTGACGTAGTCGAAGTCGGCGGAGACGACCGGCTCCTCCTCGTAGCCGAAGACCGTCTCGTAGAACTTGGCGACGCTCGCGGACTCGAAGGTCAGCAGCTCGTGCCAGGCCGGTGTCCCCGGAACCCCGGAAATCGACGTGCCGCGGTGCGCGGCCACCTGCCACACGCCGAAGACGGCACCGGAGGGGTCGGAGCCGATCATCAGCCGTCCCGCCTCGTCCGCGTCCAAGGGGCCCACCCCGACCGTGCCGCCGCACAGCCGTACCGTTTCGGTCGTCAGGTCCACGTCGTTCGAGGCGAGGTAGGGCGTCCACGCGATGGGGAGGTGACGGTCGGGGGGGAGTTGGCCGATGCCGGCCACCTCGTGGCCGTCGAGCAGGGCCCGCACATAAGGGCCGAGTTGCTGCGGGCCCGGCACGAACTCCCAGCCGAACAGCGATCCGTAGAAGTCCTGGGTCGCGGCCATCCCGTGCACCATCAGACTCACCCAGCAGGGCGTGCCGGGCGTGGGCCGAGCGTGCGTGTCGCCGTTCGGGGCGGCCGACCCCCTTGCCTCGGTCATCGTCACTCTCTCCTCGGCCCCTCAAAGATGGCCGTGTCGTGTCCGCTGTCCGGACCTCCGTGCCGATGCTCGCACCACCCGTGGTGCCGCGCGTCCCGGGCGCGCCGCCGCGGGCCACCCGTCCCCGGAGAATGCCCGTCGTACGACTGCTTGTCCGTTTCCGTGCGATTGCCGACGGATGTCGATCGGCTGTACAGCATGTGCCCGATCCAGTACGCCTCGTGATCGGGCCTGTCCGGCGGAGCAGAGTAGCCGGACATGGGCGATGCGGCCACCCCGTGCGCAAGGATGGTGGCCATGAACGCCATCATCTCCGCATCCGAACTCGTGAGCGACCTGGCGGGCCCGAACCCGCCGGTGCTCCTCGATGTCCGCTGGCAGCTGAGCGTGGCCAAGGCGGCCGGAGAGCCGCCCTTCGACGGCCGAGCCGAGTACGCGGCAGGCCACATCCCGGGCGCGGTGTACGTCGACCTGGACCGGAAGCTGGCCGGCCCGTCCGGCGACCGCGGCCGGCACCCGCTGCCCGACGTCGCCGGGTTCGGCGCTGCCATGCGCCGAGCGGGCGTGTCCGCGGCGACGCCGGTGATCGTGTACGACGGCGGACAGGGCTGGGCGGCCGCCCGCGGCTGGTGGCTGCTGCGCTGGACGGGTCACCCGGACGTGCGGGTCCTCGACGGCGGGTTGCCGTCCTGGCGGGGTCCGCTGGAGACGACCGTGCCCACCCCGGCCGAGGGCGACTTCGAGCCCGTGCCGGGCGCGGCGGGCCTCCTCGACGCGGACGGGGCGGCGGCTCTCTCGCGTTCCGGCGTACTGCTGGACGCCCGGGCGGGGGAGCGCTACCGCGGCGAGGTGGAGCCGATCGACCGGGTCGGCGGCCACATCCCGGGCGCGCTCTCCGCGCCCACGACGGACAACGTGGCGCCGGACGGCCGCTTCCTGCCCGCCGAGGAACTGGCCGCCCGCTTCAAGGCCCTGGGTGCCGCCGACGACGCGGAGGTCGGCGTCTACTGCGGCTCCGGCGTCTCCGGCGCCCACGAGGTGCTGGCACTGGCGGTCGCGGGGATCCCGGCGGCGCTGTACGTGGGGTCCTGGTCGGAGTGGTCCTCGGACCCGGAGCGGCCGGTCGCCGTGGGTCCGGATCCCCAGTAGGCGCACAGCGAGAGGGCCCGCCTCAACCAGCGCGGGCCCTCAAGCCACGTACGAAAGACGTCGTACGGCCGACTACTCCTGCTTCTTCCGCCGCGTCCCGAACACGATCTCGTCCCAGCTCGGCACGTCCGCCCGGCGCCCCGGGCGGACGCCGTCCGCCTCGGCCTGGCGGTCGGTGGCGCCGACGAGACGGTCGCGGTGGGCACCGACGGAGCGCGGCATGAGGACGTCCGCGTAGGCGGAACCGGCCGAGGCGGCGGGCGCCGGCGGCTCCTCCTCCTCGGGCTCGGGTGCGGGCTCCTCGGTGGCGGTGGTCGTCTCGGACACAGTCGTGGACGCGGTCGGCCGCTCCGGTACGACCATGTCGCCCCGGAAGCTCGGCACCGCCTCCAGCAGGCTGGTCAGCGAGTCCCGCTCACTCGTGCTCTCCTCGGCGGCGGGCTCGGTCGACGGCACGGGCAGGCTCGGCCCCGCCCGGTCGAGCGCACGGTCCAGCGGGCGGTCGCGCGGCAGCCGGGCGATACGCGGTACGAAGGGGAAGCTGGGTTCCGGCGAGGCGGCGAGGTCCTCGGACTCGCCGATCAGCGAGCGCGCCTCCTCGTCGACGGCCTGGACGAGCCGCCGGGGCGGGTCGTACGTCCAGCTCGCCGAGTGCGGTTCGCCCGCGACCCGGTAGACCAGCAGGACCTCCCAGGTGCCGTCGTCGCGGCGCCACGAGTCCCACTGGACGGTCTCCTTCTCGGCGCCGCGCAGGGTCAGGCGCTCCTGGACGGCCTCGCCGAGCTGTGGTCCGGCGTTCTCACCGGGCCGACGGACCGGAGTCTTCCGGGCCCGTTCGGCCATGAAGGCACGCTCGGCCAGCACGGGGCCCTCGAAGCGGCGTACCCGGTCGACGGGGATGCCTGCCATCTGTGCGACTTCTTCCGCGGACGCACCGGCACGTATACGCGCCTGAATGTCGCGGGGGCGGAGATGGCTCTCCACCTCGATCTCGATCTGGCCGAGGCGGGGACGGTCGCCGCGTACAGCGGCGCGCAGACGCTCGTCAATCGGAAGCGTGTACTCCGTGCTGTCCGCAGCCTTCAGCACCAGCCGTGTGCCGTCATTGGAGACGGCCACGACACGCAGTTCGGGCATGGGGACCTCCCGGGTGGTGCCTGCCGACGTCACGTGCGTCGCTGCTTCCGCTAGTCGAGTGTGGCCTGCCCGGGTGCAGCCTGCCACAACCTTGCCGAGTTGCCCGGCGTGTCGGGCGCAGGCCCTGGAACGCCGTTATGGCACGGTTACCTATTCGCAACGCTAAGTGACCAACTCCGTCACCCTGTGCAACTGGCCCCCTCCTGGCGCTCCTTGAAGGCCACGGACGCCCTGGCGGGAGACCGCACCCAGGGCTCGCAACAGTACTCCATTCGGGCCACGTGCGTGGATTGGCGCGCCGCCCAACTTCTTGCAAGAGACGGGACTTGGCCGTCCGCTGCCCGGTTTTCGGGATCTTGAACGTGGCGTACTTCACGGAATCACCAGAAACGGAACTATTGGTTTCGTTCGTACGTCCTTTTCTCGTGCAGTTGGTTGAACAAGCATGGGAAAGGCAGGAAAGGCCCCGGGATGCGTGAAAGGCCCGATGTCAGGAAGAAGCGGATCGATCTGAACGTCCCTCAAGTCGCGGGTGGCGCGGTGGCCGCGGTGGTGGCCGCCAAACTCGCCTCGTACTTCGGGGTCTACGGCACGATCCTCGGCGCCGGTGTCGTGAGTGCCATCGCCACCTGTGGGGGCTCCGTCTTCCAGCACTTCTTCAGACGCACCGGCGAACAGCTCCGTGAGGCGACGGTCGCGCCCAAAGCCCTGGGCCAGGAGCCGCCAGCCGTCGGAGAGTTCACGGCAGGCACCGTCTACCGCGCCCGGGTCAGGAGCTGGAAGCGACCGGTGCTCGCGGCGGCGCTCGTCTTCGGGGTCACCATGGCCGGCATCACCACGTACGAGCTGGCGTCCGGCACCAGCTTCAGCGGCGGCAAGGGCACCACGGTCAGCAGCGCCGTCACGGGTCAGGACTCGTCGTCCTCGAAGTCCGGCGACGGCACGCCCACTTCGACCACCTCGGGGACCCCGTCCGCCCCGGCCGACGACAGCACGCCGTCGAACGGTGCCACGTCGAGCGGCGACACGACGTCCAGCCCGACGCCGACGCCCAGCACCTCGGACGACAGCGGGACCCCGAGCCCCACGCCCAGCGAGTCCGCTACGACCCCAACACCCTCCGCAAGTAGTCGTTCTGGAAGCGCCGATCAGGATCAAGACGATCCCGCAGGGCAGTGAACTCGCCGAAGCGGGGGTATACCCCGGCGAAGTACTCGGCGTCCCGCGTGTGCACCTTGCCCCAGTGCGGGCGCCCCTCGTGCGCGGTGAGGATGCGCTCGGCGGCGGTGAAGTACCTCTGATAGGGCGTGCCCTTGACCATGTGGACCGCGATGTACGCGCTGTCGCGGCCCGATGCCGTCGACAGGGTGATGTCGTCGGCCGGGGCGGTGCGCACCTCGACGGGGAAACTGACCCTCAGGCCGGACCGGTCGACCATCGTCTTGAGCTCACCCAGCGTGTCGACCACGGCCTCGCGCGGGACGGCGTACTCCATCTCCACGAACCGCACCCGGCGGGGCGATGTGAAGACCTTGTAGGGAATGTCCGTGTAGGTCCGCGCGGACAGCGCCTTGCTTGAGATCTGGGCGATCGAGGGGATCGTGGCGGGCGCCGCGCGGCCGACCCACTGGGCCACCTGGAAGACGCCGTTGGAGAGGAACTCGTCCTCGAACCAGCCCTGGAGCTGCGGCACCGGCTTCTCCGGGCCCGCGCTGCGGTTGTTGCGCTTGGTGTTGGTGTTGCCGGTGTGCGGGAACCAGTAGAACTCGAAGTGCTCGTTCTCGGCCCAGAGTTCGTCGAAGGCGCCGGTGACCTTGTCGAAGGTCATGGGCTCCTCGCGGGCCGTGAGCAGGAAGATCGGCTCCACCGCGAAGGTGATCGCGGTGACGATGCCCAGGGCGCCGAGACCGATCCGGGCGGCCGCGAAGACCTCTGGGTTCTCCTTCTCGGAGCAGGTGAGGACCGAGCCGTCGGCAAGGACCAGCTCAAGGGCCTTGATCTGGGCGGCGATCGAGGCCGACTCGCGGCCGGTGCCGTGCGTGCCGGTGCTGGTCGCGCCGGAGACCGTCTGCTCCATGATGTCGCCCATGTTGGTGAGCGAGAGCCCTTCGCGCGCGAGGGCCATGTTGAGCCTCTTGAGCGGGGTACCGGCCTCGACCGTGACCGTCAGGGCATCCCGGTCGATGGTGCGGATGCCGGTCAACAGTTGAGGGCGGATCAACACACCGTCGGTGGCGGCGATCGACGTGAAGGAGTGCCCGGAGCCGACGGCCTTCACCTTCAGGTCGTCCTCGGCGGCCTTCCGTACGGCGGCGGCCAGCTCCTCGACGGAGGCCGGAGTGACCTCCCGCGCGGGGCGGGCGGCGACGTTGCCGCCCCAGTTACGCCACGTGCCGTTCTTCCCGCTCGCTGTGCTGCTCAACGACGCCTCCCCGACGCGGAGCCGGCCTGCTGAGCCGGCGATACCCCAGGAAACCGACCGCGACCGCGACGGCCCCGGACACCGCCGGAACCCCGTACCCGGCACGCGCACCGGCCGCGTCGATGACCCAGCCGGCCGCCGAGGAGCCGAGCGCGACCCCGACCGCGAGCCCGGTGCTGATCCAGGTCATGCCCTCGGTCAGTTGCGCGCGTGGTACGTGCTGTTCGATCAGGGACATCGTCGTGATCATCGTGGGAGCGATGGAGAGGCCCGCAACGAACAGCGCCACGGCCAGAAACGGCAAGCTTCCGACCAGTAGGAGGGGGATCATACTCACGGCCATCGCGCATATGCCCAGCAGCCAGCGAGGTTCGGGCGCTCCCTTGAAGTGCAGCAGCCCGAACACGAGCCCGGCCACGCAGGAGCCCGCCGCGTACAGCGCGAGGACGACGCTCGCGGCGCCCTTGTGCCCCTGCTCGTCGGCGAAGGCCACGGTGACCACGTCGACGGCCCCGAAGATCGCGCCGGTCGCCACGAAGGTGGCCACCAGGACCTGGAGACCGGGCGCGCGCAGCGCCGAACCGCCGGAGCCGTGCCGCTCGCGCGGATGCGGCGCCGGCTCGGTGGCCCGCTGCGCGGTCAGCCAGAAGACACCCACCGCCAGGAAGCAGGCGGCGAGCAGCGGACCGGCCTCCGGGAACCAGGCCGTGGACAGACCGATGGAGATGATCGGCCCGAAGATGAAGCAGACCTCGTCGATCACGGACTCGAAGGAGTACGCGGTGTGCAGCTGCGGGGTGTCCCGGTACAGGGCCGCCCACCGGGCCCGGATCATCGCACCGATGCTGGGCACGCACCCGATGCCGGCGCTGAAGACGTACAGCGTCCAGTCCGGCCACTCGTAGTGCGCGGCGAACAGCAGCCCGGCCGCCGCCACGAGCGAGATCAGCGTCGCCGGACGCAGCACCCGCCGCTGCCCGTACTGGTCCACCAGTCGCGAGACCTGCGGACCGGCCACCGCGGCGGCCAGCGCGATGGTGGCCGACAGCGCCCCCGCGAGCCCGTACCGCCCGGTGAGCTGGGAGACCATCGTGACCACGCCGATGCCCATCATCGACAGCGGCATACGGCCGAGGAACCCCGCGGCGGAGAAGCCCTTGGAGCCGGGGGCGGCGAACAGGGCGCGGTAGGGGCTGGGCACGGGGGTCTCCGGTCACAGGGAGCAGCGGCGGCTCGGTAAGGCGTGAAGGTGGCTGATACAGCTTACGAGTGAGGTGACCCTAACGCACCTGCTCGGGCAGTCCGGGAACCCGGGTGGTCACCCCACCGTTTCCCGCCTGTCAGTACCGGATGACAGGATCGACCCATGCGAGACGCGCTCGATGCCACCCCCTACGACGCCCTGCTCCTGCTCTCGTTCGGCGGCCCGGAAGGCCCCGACGACGTGGTCCCGTTCCTGGAGAACGTGACGCGCGGGCGCGGCATCCCCAAGGAACGACTCAAGGAAGTCGGGCAGCACTACTTCCTGTTCGGCGGGGTCAGCCCGATCAACGACCAGAACCGTGCCCTGCTGGACGCCCTCCGCAAGGACTTCGCCGACCACGGCGTGGACCTGCCGGTCTACTGGGGCAACCGCAACTGGGCCCCTTACCTCACGGACACCCTGCGCGAGATGGTCGCCGACGGCCGCCGCCGCATCCTGGTCCTCGCCACCAGCGCCTACGCCTCCTACTCGGGCTGCCGCCAGTACCGCGAGAACCTCGCCGACTCGCTGGCCGTCCTGGAGGCCGAGGGCCTCGAGCTGCCGAAGATCGACAAGCTGCGGCACTACTTCAACCACCCCGGCTTCCTCGAGCCGATGATCGACGGCGTGCTCGAGTCCCTCGCCGACCTCCCCGAGGACGTCCGCGACGGCGCCCACATCGCCTTCTCGACCCACTCGATCCCGAACGCGTCCGCGGACAGCTCCGGCCCGGTGGAGGATCACGGCGACGGCGGCGCGTACGTGAAGCAGCACCTGGACGTCGCCCAATGCATCGCCGACGCCGTCCGCGAGCGCACCGGCGTCGACCACCCCTGGCAGCTCGTCTACCAGTCGCGCTCCGGCGCCCCGCACATCCCGTGGCTGGAGCCCGACATCTGCGACCACCTGGAGGAGCGGCACGAGTCCGGCGTCCCCGCGGTCGTGATGGCCCCCATCGGCTTCGTCTCCGACCACATGGAGGTCCTCTACGACCTCGACACCGAGGCCAAGGCCAAGGCCGAGGAACTGGGCCTGCCAGTGCGCCGGTCGGCCACGGTCGGAGCCGACCCGCGCTTCGCCGCCGCGATCCGCGACCTGGTCCTGGAGCGCGCGTCGGTCGAGCGCGGCCAGGAGGTCACCCCCTGCGCCCTGGGTGCCCTCGGCGCGGACCACAACCTCTGCCCGGTCGGCTGCTGTCCCGCCCGCGCCCCCCGCCCCGCAGCCGCGGGCGCCGACAGCCCGTACGCGTGAGGAGCCCCGTGACCGACCCCCTGCACCAGGAACTGCTGAAGCTGGCCCAGGAGGCCGCCCGCCGCGCCGGCGAACTCCTGCGCGACGGGCGCCCGGCCGACCTGGCGGTGGCCGCCACCAAGTCGAGCCCCATCGACGTCGTGACCGAGATGGACATCGCGGCGGAGAAACTGATCACCGACCTGATCTCCGCACACCGCCCCGACGACGGCTTCCTCGGCGAGGAGGGCGCCTCCGTCCAGGGCACCTCCGGTGTCCGCTGGGTGATCGACCCGCTCGACGGCACGGTCAACTACCTGTACGGACTGCCCACTTGGGCCGTCTCCATCGCGGCCGAGCAGGACGGCGAGACCATCGTCGGGGTGGTCTACGCCCCGATGCGGGGCGAGACGTACCACGCGGTCCGCGGCGCGGGCGCCTGGGCCACAGGGGCCTGGGAGGGCGAGCGCGCACTCGCCTGCCGCCCTGCCCCGCCCCTGGACCAGGCCCTGGTCTCGACGGGCTTCAACTACGTCTCCGAGGTCCGCGCGCACCAGGCCGACGTGGCCCAGAGGCTCATCCCCCTCCTGCGCGACATCCGCCGCAGCGGCTCCGCGGCGGTCGACCTGTCCGACGTGGCCGCGGGCCGCCTCGACGGCTACTACGAGCGCGGTCTGCACCCCTGGGACCTCGCGGCGGGCGACCTGATCGCCCGTGAGGCGGGCGCCCTGACCGGTGGACGCCCCGGAGAGCGCCCCGCACACCATCTGACGGTGGCCGCCACCCCCGGCGTCTTCGAGCCCCTCCAGCAGCTCCTGGAGGACTTCGGCGCCTGGCACGACTGAGCGGTCGGCGGTCGGCAGAACGGCAAAAACAAGCGGGACCCGGTGCTGGATTCACCGGGTCCCGCTGTCATACCGGTCAAGCAAGGGCCGTACAAACGAGCTGTACAGACGCTAGAACGCGCCGACCTCCACACCGTGCTCGGCGGCGAGGCGGCGCAGGTCGTCGAGCTCGGCCTGTTCCACCTCGACGAGGAAGTCGTCGCCCTCGTCGCGAGCCCGGGTCAGGTCGGTCTCGGTCGCCCTTATGCGCTGCAGAAGTCCTGCGGTGAATGCGTCCATGCTGCGCCCCCTCGTCCTGGGTCGTGGGTCGATGGCACGGGGGTGTGCCGTTCGGAAGGGGCGATCACGTCTCCAATGGGTGCCCAGCGCTGCCCGGTGCTGGGCGGCGACGGTGCCGGACACCCACGCCCGCTCTGCGGAAGCGGATCGCGACGTACCGCATGGTGGTGCGGCACAAGCAGAGCGTGATCGCGGGGTGTAAAGCCGTCCTCCCCCCGCTCCCTTCCACGGAAACCTCAACCGCCGGAGAAAATCCCGCATTCCCGCTCTCTCACCTGTCCTTCAGACTCCGCGTCCCCGTCTTACAGCCGACTTATGGCCGAAAAGGGCAGGATGGAGGTCAACACACTCACCAAACCCCCTGCCCGCGCCTGCCCGAGAGGCGCTACGCGGGTGGACACAGGAAGGACAAGCGACGTGCGCGTACTCGTCGTCGAGGACGAGCAACTGCTCGCCGATGCGGTGGCCACCGGACTGCGCCGGGAGGCCATGGCCGTCGACGTCGTGTACGACGGTGCGGCCGCCCTGGAACGCATCGGCGTCAACGACTACGACGTGGTCGTCCTCGACCGTGACCTCCCGCTCGTGCACGGCGACGACGTCTGCCGCAAGATCGTCGAACTCGGCATGCCCACGCGCGTGCTGATGCTGACGGCGTCCGGCGATGTCAGCGACCGTGTCGAGGGCCTGGAGATCGGCGCTGACGACTATCTGCCCAAGCCCTTCGCGTTCAGCGAGCTGACGGCACGCGTGCGTGCCCTCGGCCGGCGCACCAGCGTGCCGCTGCCGCCGGTCCTGGAACGCGCCGGCATCAAGCTCGACCCCAACCGCCGCGAGGTCTTCCGGGACGGCAAGGAGGTGCAGCTCGCGCCGAAGGAGTTCGCCGTCCTGGAGGTGCTGATGCGCAGCGAGGGCGCGGTCGTCTCCGCGGAGCAACTGCTGGAGAAGGCCTGGGACGAGAACACCGACCCGTTCACCAACGTCGTGCGGGTGACGGTCATGACCCTGCGCCGCAAGCTGGGCGAGCCGGCGGTCATCGTCACCGTGCCCGGCTCCGGCTACCGGATCTGATCGGCTGTGGCCGCCGCACCCGCGCCGCCTCAGGCGCCTCCGAAACCGACCTGGGACCCGCGTCGGGTGCAGCCCCCCTTCCCGTGGCTGCGCCCGACCATCCGCATAAGGCTCACGCTGCTGTACGGCGGCATGTTCCTGATCGCCGGCATTCTGCTGCTGTCGATCATCTACCTGCTGGCCGCCCAGGCGCTGAACGTGGGCAGTGACCTGCCCTTCAAGATCACCGAGGGGACGGTCACCAGCGACATCTGCGACCTGCCCTCCAAGGCCTCGCCCGACGTGTTCAACAGCGCGATGAGCGCCTGTGTCGGCCAGCAGCGCCAGCACGCCCTGGACAACCTGCTCAGCCGCTCGCTGCTGGCCCTGCTCGGCCTCGCGATCATCGCCTTCGCCTTCGGGTACGCGATGGCCGGCCGTGTCCTCTCGCCGCTCGGCCGCATCCTGCGCACCGCGCGCGCGGTGGCGGGCTCGGACCTGTCCCGCCGTATCGAGCTGGACGGCCCGGACGACGAGATCAAGGAACTGGCCGACACCTTCGACGACATGCTGGAGCGCCTCCAGCGGGCGTTCACGGCCCAACAGCGGTTCGTCGGCAACGCCTCGCACGAGCTGAGGACACCGCTCGCGATCAACCGCACGCTCCTCGAGGTGCACCTGTCCGATCCGGGCGCGCCGATGGAGCTGCAGCAGCTCGGCAAGACGCTGCTGGCCACCAACGAGCGCAGTGAGCAGCTCGTCGAGGGGCTGCTGCTGCTGGCCCGCAGCGACAACCAGATCGTCGAGCGCAAGCCGGTCGACCTCGCCGAGGTCGCCGAGCAGGCCGTCGACCAGGTGCACGCCGAGGCGCAGGCCAAGGGCGTGGTGATCCGCGGCGACCAGAAACCCGCGGTCGTCCAGGGCAACGGCGTGCTGCTGGAGCGGATCGCCCTGAACCTCGTCCAGAACGCCGTGCGGTACAACGTGCCGGAGGGCGGCTGGGTCGAGGTCACCACGGACGTCCAGCACGGCCAGGCGGTCCTGGTCGTGTCGAACACGGGCCCGGTCGTGCCGGCGTACGAGATCGACAATCTCTTCGAGCCGTTCAGGCGGCTGCGCACGGAGCGTACGGGCAGCGACAAGGGCGTCGGCCTCGGTCTGTCCATCGTCCGGTCCGTGGCCCGGGCGCACGGCGGGCACATCTCGGCGACGCCCCGTGAGGGGGGTGGGCTCGAGATGCGGGTAACCCTGCCGGTCTGAGATCATGGCCCCCGCACTGGGGTCGACATACTGGGATGTTCGCTTTGCGCGGAATTTTCGGGGCGCCAAGTGGACAGTTCCGTGTGTGATCGATCACAAGGGAGAATTTCCGGCCATCTACTCTCCGTGATCATGCACCCTATCGGAAAGCCGGAAAAATCCGGGTTTTCGAGGGTCTTGATCACGGGAAGTACACGGTGAGACGCCTTTGAAGTGCGGGATTCGGACCGTGTACGGTCCCGATCGCCATCCAACCCGATCACTCAAGAGGAGTCCGGTTGGGTGTCGATTGAGTAACAGACCTTGATGTGAGGCAAAATCTCCGCCTCAGGTCGGGCACAAGTCCGGCCTCTCACGCGTTACGTGCGCTGGAGACACCGCAGACACCCAGAGGGGGAGAGCGACATGGCAACGGATTACGACACCCCACGCAAGACCGACGACGACGTCGACTCGGACAGCCTTGAAGAGCTCAAGGCCCGTAGGAACGACAAGTCGACCTCCGCAGTGGACGTCGACGAGTTCGAGGCCGCCGAAGGCCTCGAACTGCCCGGAGCGGACCTCTCCAATGAGGAGCTGGCCGTCCGGGTACTGCCCAAGCAGCAGGACGAGTTCACCTGCATGAGCTGCTTCCTGGTGCACCACCGCAGCCAGCTGGCCCGCGAGAAGAACGGCCAGCCGATCTGCCGCGACTGCGACTGAGGACGGGTCGGCCGTGACTGGCTCGACCCCTCCCCGGAAGCGCCGTCTTTCCCTGGGGAAGGCGGACCAAGGGCCGCTCGACGACCCTCACGGCGCGCGTGACGACGAGCGGGGCTCGCCCGGTACGGGAGCCTCGCTCGAACCGGCGGCCGCCCGGGCTGACCCCCCGGCGCCGACACAGACGCCCGCACCCGTCGCAAGGCGGCGTGTGGCGGCTATCCGGGACAAGGCCAGGGAAGGCGTCCGCAAGAGCGGCAGCCGCGCCAGGGCAGGCCTGGCGTACCTCGCCGACCGGATCATCGAGAACGCCCCGAGAATCCCCGTGAGGGACCTCGAGGCGCTCCGCAGACAGTTCCCGGGCCAGGGACCCGAGGAACTCGCCGACAAGCTCGTGACGGGCGCCTGTGGCGCCACGGCGACGGTCGGAGCCGGGATCGGAGCGGCGGCGATGCTGCCCGTGCCGCCGGCGATGCCGACGGAACTGGCCGCCGAGATCACCGGCGTGGCGGCGATCGAGCTGAAGCTGATCGCCGAACTCCACGAGGTCTACGGCGTACGCCCGCCCGGCAACCTCAAGCAGCGCAGCACCGCGTACCTGAACTCCTGGTCGGGGGAGCGCGGGATCGACGTGAAGAAGCCGTCGACGGTGAGCACGACGCTCAACAGCCACATGAAGCAGCAGCTGCGTCAGCAGATCATGAAGCGGACGGTCCGCAACCTGCCGAACCTGATGCCGTTCATGGTGGGCGCGGCCGTGGGAGCGGTCATGAACCGTCGGGACACGAGGAAACTCGCGGACCGGATCCGGGCGGACCTGCGCAAGGTCCAGGTGCCGTGGGACGCGCTGCCCGAACTGCCGGCGCTGGAGCGCCCGGCGGATCCGCTGGAGCTGGGAGACATCGCGAAGGAGCTCGGGCCCTGACCCGGGTGATCGGGCGCTGACTCCGGTAAGACTTCCGTGAGACTTCGGGCTTCACCCGCCGGGTGAAGCCCTGCGCAAACGTTCTACGCCGCGGCGGTCCGAGCCGCCTTCAGTGCGTCCGCCAGTCGCTCCGGCTCCCGCGTCGACAGGTACAGGTACGGCGTCGGGTCGTCCGGGTCCGTGACCTCCACCTTCAGCGCGGTGGGGATGTAGGCGCGCAGCAGCATGAAGGCGCGGGCGTCGGCCTTGTGCATGCGCCAGGCGCGGGCCTCTTCCGGGTCCAGGATCTCCGCCTCGCCCAGGGCCGACACCGGGATCTTCGCCTCGCCGGCGATCAGCGAGTCCCCCACGACGCGGATGCGCATCGAGCCGTAGGAGCTGGCCACGACCGCCGCCGCGGCGGTGCCGCCGGCCAGACCGCCGAGCATCGGCAGGGTGCCGAAGGGCAGCAGGATCAACGCCAGCGCGAACCCGACCAGGAAGGAGATCAGCCACCAGGAGCGGGGGGCGGTGAGGCGTTCTTCGTACGGGGTGGCGTGGGGCTGCATGAAGCCAAGCTTGGCACGGTGTCCGGTTGCCGCCGACGCGCGGGTAAGGTCTGCGGCTGTGAGTCGTAATTCCGCTGCTCTTGAGCCTCCCGCCGACGCCGTGAAACCGGTGCGTCACCCTGACGCCCCCGTGCCCGGTGAGCTGCTCGGTGCGCACTACGAGCAGTGTTTCGGCTGTGGCGGCGAGCAGCCCCACGGGCTGCACCTGGAGGCCCGGGCCGGCGAAGGGGTGTCGGTCATCGCCGAGTTCACCGTGCGGCCCGCCCACCAGGGCGCTCCCGGCCTCGCGCACGGCGGCGTCCTCGCGACCGCTCTCGACGAGACCCTCGGCTCGCTGAACTGGCTGCTGCGCACGATCGCGGTGACGGGACGGCTGGAGACCGACTTCGTACGGCCTGTCCCCGTGGGCACGGTGCTGTATCTGGAGGCCGAGGTGACGGCCGTCGCCGGGCGCAAGATCTACTCGACCGCCACCGGCCGGATCGGCGGCCCCGACGGGCCCGTCGCCGTCCGCGCCGACGCCCTCTTCATCGAGGTGAAGGTCGACCACTTCATCGACAACGGCCGCCCGGAGGAGATCCGGGCCGCCATGAACGACCCGGACCAGGTCCGGCGTACCCGTGCCTTCGAGGTGAACCCGTGAGCCGTGCCCCCCGTCGAGAACTCGCCGTGCTGATCCGGCGCGTCGACCCCGACGTACCGCTTCCGTCGTACGCGCACCCCGGCGACGCGGGAGCCGATCTGCGCACCACCGAGAGCCGTGAACTGAAGCCCGGGGAGCGGGCCGTACTGCCCACGGGGGTGTCTGTCGCGCTCCCGGAGGGGTACGCGGCCTTCGTGCACCCCCGATCCGGCCTCGCCGCCCGCTGCGGTGTCGCTCTCGTGAATGCCCCGGGGACGGTTGATGCCGGGTACCGTGGGGAGATCAAGGTGATCGTGGTGAATCTCGATCCGCACGAGTCGGTGCGGTTCGAGCGCTTCGACCGGATTGCCCAACTGGTCGTCCAGCAGGTCGAGAGGGTCCGCTTCCAGGAGGTCGCGGAACTTCCCGACTCGGCGCGGGCCGAGGGGGGCTTCGGGTCCACCGGTGGCCACGCCGCCGTGGGCGACGGGGGCGGCACCAGCGGTCAGGCCGCTGTCGGCGGCACAGCGGGTGGGAATCGATACGCTTCGGTCGTATCCGACCGGGAAGGACAGTGACGTGTTCGGACGTCGCAAGAAGAAGGGTGCCGCCGAGGACGCGGCCGGCGAGGCCGAGCAGGTCGTCGACAGTGTCGACACTGAGGCGGACGAAGAGGGCGAGCGCGAGCGTGTGAGGCTCGAGCCCGAGCCGCGGCCCGACGGGCCCTGGGACGACACCGAGGTGCGCGACCCCGCCGAGGGCCGTGTGGACCTGGGCGGGATCTTCGTGCCCGGCGTCGACGGCATGGAGCTGCGGGTCGAGGTCGCGGGCGACGCGATCGTCGCGGCCACCGTCGTCCTCAAGGACAGCGCCATCCAGCTGCAGGCCTTCGCCGCTCCCAAGCGCGAGGGCATCTGGGGCGAGGTGCGCGAGGAGATCGGCTCCGGCATCACCCAGCAGGGCGGCATCGTCGACGAGGTCGAGGGTCCGCTGGGCTGGGAGCTCAGGGCCCAGGTTCCGGTGCAGCTGCCGGACGGCACGGGCGGTTTCCAGGTCGTGCGGTTCGTCGGTGTGGACGGTCCGCGCTGGTTCCTGCGCGGTGTGATCTCGGGTCAGGGCGCGGTCCAGCCGCAGGCCGCGGGCCTGCTGGAGCAGATCTTCCGGGACACGGTCGTGGTCCGCGGCGAGGGCCCGATGGCTCCTCGCGACCCGATCGTCCTGAAGCTGCCGAACGACGCGCAGATGGTCCCCGAGGGTGTCCAGCAGGAGGACGAGGGCTCTCGCTTCTCCGGTGGCATGGGGCAGTTGCAGCGTGGACCGGAGATCACCGAGGTTCGCTAGCCGTACGACAGAGAGGGCCGTACCCCTGTTACGGGGTGCGGCCCTTTGTCATGCCCGTGTTTTCGTGCGTGGACCCTTGACGGTGCATTGGTCTGTACCTACGGTCTCCGCTCAACGCCTCTGTTCATAAAGGCGCTTTCCGTTCACATACAGGAACGAAAGGCCCCCCACGCATGCACAGAACCGCACTCCTCGCGTCCGCCGCAGCCCTCGTCGCCGGTGCTCTCGCCTGGCCCGCCGAGGCCGCCCCCGCCACCTTCGTCCACCCCGGAGTCACCGTCTCCCAGGGCCAGTTGGACTTCGCCCGCACCAAGGTCAACGCCGGCGCCCAGCCCTGGAAGGGCGCCTTCGACCGGATGCTGGCGAGCAAGTACGCCGACCTGAACCGCACGCCCAAGCCCCGTGCGGTCGTCGAGTGCGGCTCGTACTCGAACCCCAACTACGGCTGCACCGACGAGCGCGAGGACGCGATCGCCGCCTACACCGACGCCCTCGCCTGGTACGTCACCCGGGACGAGCGGTACGCCAAGAAGGCCATTCAGCTGATGGACGCCTGGTCCGCCGTCATCACGGACCACACCAACAGCAACGCGCCCCTGCAGACCGGCTGGGCCGGCTCCACCTGGCCCCGGGCCGCCGAGATCATCAAGTACACGTACCCGGGCGGCTGGTCGAACTCGGGGCGCTTCGCGACCATGCTCCGGAACGTCTACCTGCCCGAGGTGATCAACGGCTCGAACTCCAACGGCAACTGGGAGCTGTCGATGATGGAGGCGGCCGTAGGCATCTCCGTCTTCCTGGAGGACAAGACGTCGTACGACAAGGCCATGGCGAAGTTCCGCACCCGCACCGCCGCCTACGTCTACCTCGCCTCCGACGGAGACCTGCCGAAGACCGTGCCGAGCCAGAACCTCGACACCAGGGCGAAGGTCGTCGCCTACTGGCAGGGCCAGTCCACCTTCGTCACCGGACTCACCCAGGAGACCTGTCGCGACCTCACGCACACCGGGTACGGCATCTCCGCGATCTCGCACGTCGCCGAGACGAGCCGTATACAGGGGCAGGACCTGTACGGCACCGACGTGGGCGAGCGGCTGCGGCAGGCGCTCGGGTTCCAGGCCAGGTACGAGCTGGGGACGGCCGTGCCGAGCTGGCTGTGCGGCGGGTCGCTGAAGCCCGGGCTCGGGCCGGTCACCGAGGTCGGGTACAACGCCTTGCACCATAGGCTTGGCATGCCCATGACTAATACGCAGACGCTGACCGAGCGGAACCGCCCGGCCGGCAGCAACAATCTCTTCGTGGCCTGGGAGACGCTCACCCACGGGGACAACCCGAGCTGAAACCGTTGAAGTGCCGGGCGCCCGGTGGGGATACTGGCGCCCGGTTCACGGGGGAGGGCGTATGACTCAGGTGGTCACCGAGACCATGGTGCGGGTCGAGAACATCCACAAGTCGTTCGGGGACGGAGCCGCCGCCGTGCACGCTCTGCGCGGTGTCTCCTTCGAGGTGCCGCGCGGTGAACTGGTCGCCCTCAAGGGGCGTTCGGGATCCGGGAAGACGACGCTCCTCAACATCGTCGGCGGGCTCGACGCACCGGACGGGGGGCGGGTCGTGGTGGACGGGCTCGACCTCGCCGAGCTGGACGAGGACGGTCTGCTCGCGCTGCGCCGGGACCGTATCGGCTTCGTCTTCCAGTCCTTCGGACTCATCCCGATCCTCACCGCCGCCGAGAACGTCGGCGTCCCGATGCGGCTGCGCCGGGTCGAGGCACGCGCGCGTGAGGAGCGCGTCGAGCTGCTGCTGTCCCTGGTCGGCCTCGCCGACCACGCGAAGCAGCGCCCCGGCGAACTCTCCGGCGGCCAGCAGCAGCGCGTCGCCATCGCCCGCGCCCTCGCCAACAACCCCTCGCTCCTTGTCGCCGACGAGCCGACCGGCCAGCTGGACGCGGAGACCGGCCATGCCGTGATGGAGCTGCTGCGGGCCGTCGTGCGCAGCGAGAACGTCACCGCGCTCGTGGCCACCCACGACGCGACCCTGCTCGACCTGGCCGACCGGGTGCTGGAGCTGGGCGACGGGGAGATCGTCGGGGACTGAAGCCCGGGCGTCAGGGTTGCGTCAAAGACGGCCGTGAGGGCTTTACCGGCCCTTTTTGTCGCGATTGCTGGCCGTAAGGTCGACGCTGCGTGGACGGCAGTGGCGACGCTGCGTGGGCGACAGTGACCGGAAGACAATAGGACCCATGGGACGCGGCAAGCTTCGGATCTACCTCGGTGCGGCACCGGGCGTCGGCAAGACGTACGCGATGCTGTCCGAGGCCCACCGTCGGATCGAGCGGGGTACCGACTGTGTCGTGGCCTTCGTGGAGCATCACGGCAGGTCGCGTACCGAGGTGATGCTGCACGGTCTGGAGCAGATCGCGCGCAAGGAGCTGGAGTACCGGGGCCCGGTCTTCACCGAGATGGACGTCGACGCCGTCCTCGCCCGGCGCCCCCAGGTCGCTCTCGTGGACGAACTCGCCCACACCAACATTCCCGGCTCCCGGAACGCCAAGCGGTGGCAGGACGTGGAGGAGCTGCTGGCGGCGGGGATCGACGTGGTCTCGACCGTCAACATCCAGCATCTGGAGTCGCTGGGCGATGTCGTCGAATCGATCACCGGCGTACGGCAGCGGGAGACCGTGCCCGACGAGGTGGTGCGGCGGGCCGACCAGATCGAGCTGGTCGACATGTCGCCGCAGGCGCTGCGGCGACGGATGGCGCACGGCAACATCTACAAGCCGGACAAGGTCGACGCGGCCCTCTCGAACTACTTCCGGCCCGGAAACCTCACCGCGCTGCGGGAGCTGGCCCTGCTGTGGGTGGCGGACCGGGTCGACGAGTACCTGAAGCAGTACCGCAGCGACCACCGGGTGTCGAAGATCTGGGGTTCGCGGGAGCGGATCGTGGTCGGGCTGACCGGCGGTCCGGAGGGACGGACCTTGATACGGCGGGCCGCGCGGCTCGCCGAGAAGGGCGCCGGAGGCGAGGTGCTCGCGGTCTACATAGCCCGCAGCGACGGCCTGACCTCCGCCTCACCCAAGGAACTGGCCGTCCAGCGGACCCTCGTCGAGGACCTGGGCGGCACCTTCCACCATGTGATCGGGGACGACATACCGGCCGCGCTGCTGGACTTCGCCCGCGGTGTGAACGCCACCCAGATCGTCCTCGGCTCCTCGCGCCGCAAGACCTGGCAGTACGTCTTCGGACCCGGCGTCGGCGCCACCGTGGCCCGGGAGTCGGGGTCCGACCTCGACGTGCACATCGTCACCCACGACGAGGTCGCCAAGGGGCGTGGGCTGCCCGTCGCCCGGGGCGCGCGGCTCGGGCGGTCGCGGGTCGTGTGGGGCTGGCTGGTCGGCGTGGCCGGCCCGGCGGTCCTGGCGGTGCTGCTCAACACCGTGCACCTCGGCCTCGCCAACGACATGCTGCTGTTCCTGACGGTCACCGTGGCGGCGGCCCTGCTCGGCGGGCTGCTGCCCGCGCTGGCCTCGGCGGCGGTGGGCTCCCTGCTGCTGAACTACTTCTACACACCGCCCCTGCACCACTGGACCATCGCCGACCCGAAGAACATCGTCGCCATCGCGATCTTCGTGGGCGTCGGCGTCTCGGTGGCGTCCGTCGTCGACCTGGCCGCCCGCCGAACCCACCAGGCGGCCCGGCTGCGTGCCGAGTCGGAGATCCTGTCCTTCCTCGCGGGCAACGTGCTGCGCGGCGAGACCGGCCTGGAGGAGCTCCTCGAGCGGGTCCGGGAGACCTTCGGCATGGAGTCGGCGGCCCTGCTGGAGCGGGAGAGCGACGTCGACCCGTGGACCTGCGCGGGCCGGGCGGGCCTCGGGCCGGCTGTGGCGCGGCCGGAGGACGCCGACGTGGACATGCCGGTGGGCGACCACATGGCGCTCGCGCTGACCGGCCGGGTCCTGCCCGCCGAGGACCAGCGAGTGCTGGCCGCCTTCGCCGCCCAGGCCGCGGTCGTCCTTGACCGCAGCCGGCTGCAGGAGGAGGCCGACCAGGCCCGCACGCTGGCCGAGGGCAACCGGATCCGTACGGCGCTCCTGGCCGCCGTAAGCCATGATCTGCGGACACCGCTGGCCGGGATCAAGGCGGCCGTGTCGAGTCTGCGGTCCGACGACGTGGCGTGGTCGGAGGAGGACCAGGCCGAGCTCCTGGAGGGCATCGAGGAAGGCGCCGACCGGCTCGACCACCTGGTGGGCAACCTGCTCGACATGTCCCGGCTGCAGACCGGTACCGTCACGCCGCTGATCCGGGAGATCGACCTCGACGAGGTGGTGCCGATGGCGCTCGGCGGGGTGCCCGAGGACAGCGTGGAGCTGGACATCCCGGAGAGCCTGCCCATGGTGGCCGTGGACCCCGGGCTCCTCGAGCGGTCCGTGGCCAACCTGGTCGAGAACGCCGTCAAGTACAGCCCTGGGGGAGTGCAGGTCCTGGTCTCGGCCAGTGCCATCGCCGACCGGGTCGAGGTGCGCGTGGTCGACCAGGGGCCCGGCGTCCCCGACGAGGCCAAGGAGCGTATCTTCGCGCCCTTCCAGCGCTACGGCGACGCCCCGCGCGGTGCCGGAGTCGGTCTCGGCCTCGCGGTCGCCCGCGGTTTCGCCGAGGCCATGTCCGGCACCCTCAACGCCGAGGACACGCCCGGCGGCGGCCTCACCATGGTGCTCACGCTCCGTGCGGCGGGACCGCGCCCGGAGCTTCTCCACCCAGCGGAACCCGAAAGGCAGGTCACATGACCCGGGTGCTCGTGATCGACGACGAGCCGCAGATCGTGCGCGCCCTCGTGATCAACCTCAGGGCGCGCAAGTACGAGGTCGACGCGGCGCACGACGGCGCCACCGCCCTCCAGCTCGCCGCCGCCCGCCATCCCGACGTGGTGGTCCTCGACCTGGGTCTGCCCGACATGGACGGCGTAGAGGTGATCAGGGGCCTGCGCGGCTGGACCCGCGTGCCGATCCTGGTGCTGTCCGCCCGGCACTCCTCCGACGAGAAGGTCGAGGCGCTGGACGCGGGCGCCGACGACTACGTCACCAAGCCCTTCGGCATGGACGAGCTGCTGGCCCGCCTGCGGGCCGCCGTCCGCCGCGCCGAGCCCACCGGGGGCGGCGAGGACGACGTCCTGGTGGAGACCGACGGGTTCACCGTCGACCTGGCGGCGAAGAAGGTGCACCGGGACGGCAGGGACGTGCGGCTGACGCCCACGGAGTGGCATCTGCTGGAGGTGCTGGTGCGCAACACCGGCCGGCTGGTCAGCCAGAAGCAGCTGCTCCAGGAGGTGTGGGGGCCGTCGTACGGGACGGAGACGAACTACCTGCGGGTCTACATGGCGCAGCTCAGAAGGAAGCTGGAGGCGGACCCGTCGCATCCGAAGCACTTCATTACGGAGCCGGGGATGGGCTACCGATTTGAGAAGTGAGCTGTGGGTCGGCCGGGGGTCCGGGGGGTGTCCCCCCGGGAGATGCAGCATCACGGAGCCGGGATGGGGTACCGGTTCGAACGTCAGTGCCTTGGGTACGAAGCTGTCGGCGGGCCCCGGTACGCTTTCAGACATGAGTGCTGTCCCTCGTTCCGAGAAGCCGGTGGGCCGGTTCCGGCGCATGCTCGACCGGCTCTCCTCGTCGCAGGAGGACCTGGAGTCCGAGGAGCTGCGGGAGGACACCGAGACCGCGGGCTGCACGCGGATCGGCGACTGCCACGACCGCCAGGTCGTGACCGTTACTGGTACCTTGCGCACGGTCACCCTGCGGCCGCGTGCGGGAGTCCCGGCCCTGGAGGCCGAGCTGTTCGACGGCTCCGCCGCCCTGGACGTGGTGTGGCTCGGCAGACGCTCCATCGTGGGGATAGAGCCGGGGCGCAAGCTGATCGCATCGGGCCGGATCTCGATGAGCCGGGGCCGCCGCGTGCTGTTCAATCCGAAATACGAACTGAGACCCCTCGGACGGGAGTAGCCGGTGACGTCGCTCGACAAGCCGACCGAAGAGACCGAAGAAGCCGCGCGGGATGCCCGGGCGGTGACCGAGGCCGCGCTGTTCGAGGCGTTCGGCGGCGTGCGGGGCATGGTCGAGACGGTGCTGCCCGGCCTCCTCTTCGTCACCATCTTCACGATCAACAAGGACCTGCACCTGTCGGCGATCGCCGCGCTAGCGGTGTCCCTGCTGCTGGTCGTGGTCCGCCTGGTGATGCGGGACACCGTCAAGCACGCCTTCAGCGGTGTCTTCGGTGTCGCCTTCGGCGTCGTCTTCGCGATGATGACGGGCAACGCCAAGGACTTCTACCTGCCCGGCATGCTCTACACGCTGGGTCTGGGACTCGCGTACATCATCACGACCCTGTGCGGCGTCCCGCTGATCGGTCTCATCCTCGGTCCGGTCTTCAAGGAGAACCTCTCCTGGCGCACCCGCAACCCGGGCCGCAAGAAGGCGTATGCCAAGGCCAGTTACGCCTGGGGCGCGATCCTGCTCGCCAAGTGCGCGATCCTCTTCCCGCTGTACTGGTGGGCCAACACCGCCCAGCTCGGCTGGGTCCTGGTCACCCTCAAGATCCCGCCCTTCCTGCTCGCCGTCTGGCTGACCTGGGTCTTCCTCGCGAAGGCGCCGGCTCCCATCGACGTGTTCGCGGAGATGGAGGCGGAGGAGAAGGCCGAGGAGGAGCGGAAGGCCGCGCTGGCGGCGGAGCTTGGTGAGGCTGCGGGTGGGCGGCGGCACCGTCGGGAGGCGTAGTACCCGGCGGCGGTGTCGGGTTGTTTCGCCCCCGCCGCCCCTTCCCATTCCCATCCCTGGGGGCTGCCGCCCCCAGACCCCCGCATTCGGCCTGGACGGCCTCGTCCTCAAGCGCCGGACGGGCTGAGTGGGAAAGGGCGCCCTGGGATTCCAGGGCGCCCTTTGCCGTCGTAATTCCTGAAAGGCTCAGCTCGCCGCGTCCTCCCGGCGCACCGACAGCAGGTCCTCCAGCTGCTCCTCGCGGGCCTGGGCGGCCACGAAGAGGAGTTCGTCGCCCGCCTCCAGGGAGTCGTCCCGGGTCGGGGTGAGGACTCGGGTGCCGCGGATGATCGTCACCAGGGACGTGTCCTCCGGCCACTCGACGTCGCCGACCTGGGTGCCGGCCAGGGCCGACTCCTCGGGGAGGGTCAGCTCGACCAGGTTCGCGTCGCCGTGGCTGAAGCGGAGCAGTCGGACCAGGTCGCCGACGCTCACCGCCTCCTCGACCAGGGCGGACATCAGACGCGGGGTGGAGACGGCCACGTCCACGCCCCAGGACTCGTTGAAGAGCCACTCGTTCTTCGGGTTGTTCACGCGAGCGACGACGCGCGGGACGCCGTACTCCGTCTTCGCCAGCAGGGAGACGACCAGGTTGACCTTGTCGTCGCCGGTCGCGGCGATCACGACGTTGCAGCGCTGGAGCGCCGCCTCGTCCAGGGACGTGATCTCGCAGGCGTCGGCGAGCAGCCACTCCGCCTGCGGGACGCGCTCGACCGAGATGGCGGTCGGCGCCTTGTCGATGAGAAGGACCTCGTGGCCGTTCTCCAGCAGTTCGCCCGCGATCGAGCGGCCGACCGCACCGGCACCGGCAATGGCGACCCTCATCAGTGACCGCCCTCCTCTTCGGGACCCTTGGCGAAGGACGCCTCGACCGTGTCGACCTCGTCCGTGCGCATCATCACGTGGACCAGGTCGCCCTCCTGCAGCACCGTCTGCGAGGTGGGCAGGATCGCCTCGCCGAGGCGGGTCAGGAACGCCACGCGGACGCCCGTCTCCTCCTGGAGCCGGCTGATCCGCTGACCCACCCAGGCCGCGGAGGTGTGCACCTCGGCGAGCTGGACGCCGCCGGTGGGATCGCGCCACAGCGGCTCCGCGCCCGAGGGCAGCAGCCGGCGCAGCATCTGGTCGGCCGTCCAGCGGACGGTGGCGACGGTGGGGATGCCCAGGCGCTGGTAGACCTCGGCACGGCGGGGGTCGTAGATACGGGCCGCGACGTTCTCGATGCCGAACATCTCGCGGGCCACGCGGGCGGCGATGATGTTCGAGTTGTCACCGCTGGAGACGGCGGCGAACGCGCCGGCTTCCTCGATGCCCGCCTCGCGCAGGGTGTCCTGGTCGAAGCCGACCCCGGTGACGCGACGGCCTCCGAACCCGGAGCCCAGTCGTCGGAAGGCGGTGGGGTCCTGGTCGACCACGGCGACCGTGTGCCCCTGTTGCTCCAGGGTCTGGGCGAGAGCGGAACCCACTCTCCCGCAGCCCATGATGACGATGTGCACGACCGTCCTTCCGATGTCAAGAGTTACTGCTCAGCCACATCAGGGTCTCAGACCGAGGCCCAAGCTACACACGCGCGGTAGGACGACGGCACCCCTGTGCACGGTTGCGTCCCTGCTCGCGGGTCAGCGCCGGCTGATGCTGCGGACGCTGACCAGAGTCAGGACTCCGAGGCCGACGAGGGCGGCGGCGGCGCCGATCAGCTCTGCGGTCGCGTGCATGGAACCTCCATGGGGCGGCAACGGCCGGGAAAACGGGCGGGTTTTGTCATATAGGCATGCGCATCGCGCCACCCGCGGAATCCGCAGCCGCACGACCCCCTGTTTTCACCCGTAGAGCAGATGGGGGGTGGCGGGTGGTTGGTCCCCTGTTCGAACGCCTACGATCCTCTGTTGTGTCCAAACTGACCGACGTGCCCAAACGGATCCTGATCGGGCGCGCACTGCGCAGTGATCGGCTCGGCGAAACGCTCCTGCCGAAGCGCATCGCCCTCCCCGTCTTCGCCTCCGACCCGCTGTCCTCCGTGGCGTACGCGCCGGGAGAGGTGCTGCTGGTCCTCTCCATCGCGGGCGTGTCGGCCTACCACTTCAGCCCCTGGATCGCCGTCGCGGTCGTGGTGCTGATGTTCACGGTGGTCGCCTCGTACCGGCAGAACGTGCACGCGTACCCGAGCGGCGGCGGCGACTACGAGGTCGCCAACACCAACCTGGGGCCCAAGGCGGGTCTCACGGTCGCCAGCGCCCTGCTCGTCGACTACGTCCTCACGGTCGCCGTCTCCATCGCCTCCGGCATCGAGAACCTCGGCTCCGCGGTCCCCTTCGTGGTCGAGCACAAGGTGCTGTGCGCGATCGCCGTGATCGTGCTGCTGACGCTGATGAACCTGCGTGGCGTTAAGGAGTCGGGCTCGCTGTTCGCGATTCCGACGTACGTCTTCGTCGCGGGCGTCTTCATCATGATCGCGTGGGGTGCGTTCCGCGGGCTGGTGCTCGACGACACCATGCGGGCGCCGACGGCCGGGTACGAGATCAAGGCCGAGCACCAGGGCCTGGCCGGATTCGCCCTTGTCTTCCTGATGCTGCGCGCCTTCTCCTCCGGTTGTGCGGCGCTCACCGGCGTCGAGGCGATCTCCAACGGTGTGCCGGCCTTCCGCAAGCCCAAGTCGAAGAACGCGGCGACCACGCTCGCGGCCATGGGCCTGCTCGCCGTCACCATGTTCTGCGGCATCATCGCGCTGGCCATGGTGACCAAGGTCCGCATGGCCGAGAACCCGGCCGTCGACCTGATCCACAACGGCGTCGCGCTCGGCTCCGACTACGTTCAGAACCCGGTGATCTCCCAGGTCGCGGCGGCCGTCTTCGGCAAGGGCAGCTTCCTGTTCATCGTGCTGGCCGCGGCCACCGCGCTGGTGCTGTTCCTCGCCGCGAACACCGCCTACAACGGCTTCCCGCTGCTCGGCTCGATCCTCGCCCAGGACCGCTACCTCCCGCGCCAGCTGCACACCCGCGGCGACCGCCTCGCCTTCTCCAACGGCATCGTGTTGCTCGCCGGCGCCGCGGCACTCCTCGTGTGGATCTACGGCGCCGACTCGACCCGGCTGATCCAGCTCTACATCGTCGGCGTGTTCGTGTCCTTCACGCTCAGCCAGACCGGCATGGTCCGGCACTGGAACCGCCACCTGGCCACCGAGCGGGACCAGGCCAAGCGCCGCCACATGGTCCGCTCGCGCGCCATCAACACCTTCGGCGCCTTCTTCACCGGGCTGGTCCTGGTCGTCGTCCTCGTCACCAAGTTCACGCACGGCGCCTGGGTCGCGCTGCTCGGCATGGTGATCTTCTACGCGACGATGACCGCGATCCGTAAGCACTACGACCGGGTGTCCGAGGAGATCGCCGCCCCCGAGGGCCCGAGCGACGACAGCATCCGGCCGTCCCGCGTCCACTCGGTCGTCCTGATCTCCAAGATCCACCGACCGGCGCTGCGGGCCCTCGCCTACGCGAAGCTGATGCGCTCGGACACGTTGGAGGCTCTGAGTGTCAACGTCGACCCGGCCGAGACCAAGGCGCTGCGCGCGGAGTGGGAGCGGCGCGGTATCGACGTACCGCTGAAGGTGCTCGACTCGCCCTACCGCGAGATCACGCGGCCGATCATCGACTACGTGAAGGGGCTGCGGAAGGAGTCGCCGCGCGACGCGGTGTCCGTGATCATCCCCGAGTACGTGGTCGGCCACTGGTACGAGCACCTGCTGCACAACCAGAGCGCGCTGCGGCTCAAGGGCCGGCTGCTGTTCACACCGGGCGTCATGGTGACCTCGGTGCCGTACCAGCTGCAGTCCTCGGAGGCGGCCAAGAACCGTGCCCGCAAGCGGCAGGACTGGAACGCGCCGGGTGCGGTGCGGCGCGGTCCGGCCGAGCAGCGGGCGAAGGAGACGTCCGCACCGAAGTAGACTGGAGGGCTGTTGCCCGGCCTTTCCCCCCCTTGACGTTGTGGAGTCACCCCGCCATGCAGGCAGAACCGAAGAAATCGCTGGTGGGGACGGAGTACGAGGTCGAGGTGGGGCCCGTCGCCCACGGCGGGCACTGCATCGCCCGTACAGCCGACGGCCAGGTGCTGTTCGTCCGGCACACGCTGCCCGGTGAGCGGGTCGTGGCGCGGGTCACCGACGGCGAGGAGGGGGCCCGGTTCCTGCGCGCGGACGCGGTGTCGGTGCTGGAGGCCTCCAAGGACCGGATCGAGGCGCCCTGCCCGTACGCCGGGCCCGGGCGGTGCGGTGGCTGCGACTGGCAGCACGCCAAGCCGGGGGCGCAGAGGCGATTGAAGGGCGAGGTCGTCGCTGAGCAGCTGAAGCGGCTCGCGGGTCTCACGCCCGAGGAGGCCGGCTGGGACGGCACGGTGCTGCCGGCCGAGGGCGACAAGCTCCCGGCGGGTCAGGTGCCGCAGTGGCGGACCCGGGTGCAGTACGCGGTGGACGCCGACGGCAACGCCGGTCTGCGCCGCCACCGCTCGCACGAGGTCGAGCCCATCGAGCACTGCATGATCGCGGCGCCGGGCGTGAGCGAGCTGGGCATCGAGGACCGTGACTGGTCCGGGATGGCGTCGGTGGAGGCGATCGCGGCAACCGGATCCCAGGACCGCATGGTGATCCTGGAGCCCCGCCCCGGCGCCCGCCTGCCCCTGGTCGAGCTCGACAAGCCCGTCTCCGTCATGCGCGTCGAGGAGCATGACGGCGGCATCCACCGCGTCCACGGTCGCGCCTTCGTCCGTGAGCGGGCCGACGGCCGCACCCACCGGGTGGGCAGCGGCGGCTTCTGGCAGGTCCACCCGCAGGCGGCCGACACCCTGGTGAAGGCGGTCATGCAGGGCCTGCTGCCCCGCAAGGGCGACATGGCGCTCGACCTGTACTGCGGTGTGGGCCTGTTCGCGGGGGCGTTGGCCGACCGCCTCGGCGACAAGGGCGCGGTCCTCGGCATCGAGTCCGGCAAGCGGGCGGTGGAGGACGCGCGGCACAACCTCGCCGCCTTCGACCGGGTGCGGATCGAGCAGGGCAAGGTCGAGAGCGTGTTGCCGCGCACCGGCATCACGGAGGTCGACCTCATCGTCCTCGACCCGCCGCGAGCGGGCGCGGGCCGGAAGACCGTCGAGCACCTGTCGTCGCTGGACGCGCGCCGGATCGCGTACGTCGCCTGCGACCCGGCCGCGCTGGCGCGGGATCTGGGGTACTTCCGGGACGGAGGGTATCGGGTGCGGACGCTCAGGGTCTTCGATCTGTTTCCGATGACTCATCATGTGGAGTGTGTGGCGATCCTTGAACCGGCCGCAAAGGGCTCCTGAACTGCAGTTTTGTGTGCACGCATCATGTGCGGTGTGGGCGTTACGGGCGATATCTTGACGCTGAAATGACGCTCGTGACGCTCATTTGACGCTCGTTCTGATGGGGCGTCAGGCGCGTTTTTGGGCTGGTCAGGGCACTCGCACGGGCGGCCGTAGCCGGACGGTGCTGTACTGAAGAGGCAGTATCTCTCCGCCCAGGGAGGGCGGCATGTGTCCCTCGCCTCCTCCCGATCGGGACGCGTGGCGCCGCCGATCGAGTTGGTCCCGCCCGCCGCGTCTCAGACGCGTCAAGCATCCCTGGATCACTGCGGGCCTGATCGTGCTCGGCTTTCTCGTGGCTTTCGGTGGTCTTGGGGCGCTCCTGGAAGAGCAGGACCGGAAATCCACCACCTCCGAGACGACGCCCTCCGAGACGCGCGACGCCCCCTTGCAGCCGCGCACGAGCGCCCCGACCCCTCCGATCACGAAGCCGCCGCCGGATACGGCGCCACCGGGCGTGGTGGTGCTGCGTGTCATCGACGGCGACACCATCGAAGTGCGCGGCGACGGCCATATCGTGCCGAAAGGCACCGTGGCCCGCGTCCGGCTCCTGGAGATCGACACACCGGAGCGGGGTGCCTGCTTCGCCGACGCCGCCACGGCTCGGACCACCGAGCTGCTTCCGCCGGGCAGCAGTGCGCGCATCCAGCGCGACGCAGAGTTGACGGACCGTTATGACCGCTACCTGCTGTACATCTGGAACGAGCAGGGCACCTTCGTCAACGAATCCCTCGTCAGCAGTGGACATGCCGAAGCCGTCCTGTTCCCGCCCAACGACAAGTACTGGCCGGTGATCTCCCAATCTGAGGACACCGCCCGTCAAGCCGTCGCCGGCCTGTGGGCGGCCTGTCCGGAGACGACCGAGCCTTCGGTACCGGACATGCCCGCACGTCCTGATCTGCCCGATGGGCCTCCGGCCGGCGTCCCCGACGTGGATTGCTCGGACCTTCCCGGTCCCGTGTGGGTCGGCCCCGAGGATCCCCACCGACTGGACCAAGACGGTGACGGCATCGGCTGCGACACCAACTGAACAAGAACTGACGGCTGCGTCCACCGAGCGCGACGTGCGCTTCGGCGTGGACGCGGGCTCACGATGAAGAGGCCGTGGATTGGTCTCGCCTGCATCGGCCAACCGATCATGGCGGGACAAGCCTTGGTGCAGTAAGGCGAGTCATAGATTCTGGGTGAAGAAGGCTGCCAGCTTGTCGGCGACCGGCTTGACGTACTGGTCCAGGTCGTACAGGTCGATGTGTGAGGCGCCCTCGATCAGGAACAGCTCCTTGGGGTGCGCCGCAGCCGCGTACGTCTCTTCGTTGTGAGGTCGGCTGGCGGATTCCGTGCCGACAATCAGCAGGAGGGGGTGCGGCGCGATGAGACTCACCACATCCAACACGGAGAAGACCATCTGCTTCTCCAGCGACCAGGCCAGAACCTTGTTCTCCCACCGGGAGTGTGCCCCGCGCGCCGGATTGAAGTAGTAGTCCGGAGCCTCCTTGAGCGGAGCGAAGGCGTTTTCGGCCTCCGGGCCTGGGATGACGGGGAAATATGTGGGCTCGTCTCCGCGTGAGAACGCCTGCCTGGCCGCACCGCAAGCCTCCAGCGTGGAGGCCAGAATGCCGTGGTCGCCGCCTGCCTGCTCATGAAAGACGCCACGCTGATCGCCTACTCCGCTGACGGTCGCAACGGCCTTGATCCTTCGATCGGTGGCCGCCGCGCGGCGGGCGTGTAGCCGCCTCCACCGCAAATACCCATGGCGCCGATCCGGTCCGGATCCACCTCTGGGCGGTTACCGAGGTAGGTCACCGCGTTCTTGATGTCCTCGATCTTCGCGAACGGGTCTTCGTCGTGGCGGGGGTAGCCTTCGCTCTCTCCGTACGACCGGTGGTCGAAGGCCAGGGCGACGAAGCCCCGGTCGCACAGTTCACGGGCGTAGCGACCGGAGGTCTGCTCCTTGATCCCGCCGCCCGGGCTCACGGTCACCACGGCGGCGCGTTTCTGGCCCGTCTCGTAGTCCTCCGGAAGGTAGAGGTGGCCCGCGACGGTAATCTCGCCGCTGCGAAAATGAACATCGATAGGCACCGTGTGCTCCTTCATTGCTTGCTCCTGGATTCCGCGGCCGAAAGGGACTTCCGGCGAATGAGCGGACCGTGCTGGGGGTCCAGGCTGCGGCAACTGGTTCAGGACGCCGGGCCGCAGTTCGAAGCGGTCAGGTTGATGGTGCCGCGCTGCACCTTCGCGTCGTGGGGCTGCTCGGTGATACCGGCGTTGGTGATGTAGATCCGGTTTCCGCGCACCGCGGTGGCGGTGGGGGAGGCGAGGCCGTCCAAGGCGGTGAGGACGGTTTCGGTGGTTCCGGCGGGGTGGATGACCGCGATCTTGGGGGGTGTGAGGCCGTACTGTGCGGCGAACACCACGTCGGAGCGGTCGTTGAGGAAGTTGAAGTCGTCGGCGCCGGTGAGGTTGCTGGTGACGGTGTGGATCCGGCCGGGTGCGCCGGTGACGGTGACCGGTATCCGCAGCAGGGTGCCCTTCGAGTAGTTGGTGACCCAGACGGCGCCCTTGTGGAAGCGGAGGCCGTTGGCGCCGAGCCGGTACGGTGCGGGAACGGACGGGTCCGGCGTGAAGGCGGGACCGGTCAGCCAGGCGCTCGCCGTTCCGCCGGAAGCCGGGACGGCCCATACGGTGCCTTTGAAGCTGTCGGCGGCGTACAGGGTGCGTCCGGCCGGGTCGAGGGCCAGGCCGTTGGGGAGTCCGTCGGTGGGCAGAGCGGCGATGCGGCGAGGGGTGCCATCGAGGGGCAGCTTCCATATGCCGGACCGTGAGGTGTCGGAGGACTTCACGTTGAAGTAGACGGTGCCGTCGCGGCCGCGCGTGATGCCGGCGAAGGTATCGCCCAGCTGCCCGGCGGCGATCACCTTGCTGCGCCCGGACGGATCGACCCGCACCAGCGTCGGAGGCTTGCCCGCGAAGCTGCCCGCCATGGAGATGGTCAGAGAACCGTCCGGGTTGACGGTGAGGTTCTCCGGCACCTCACCGGCGGCGAAGTCGAACGTGGCGAGCGTCTTCACATCGGTGACGACCGGCCTCGGGGACGTCCGGTCCGTCGCCGCGGACGCGTACGGCGCCGAGACGAGGACGGCCGCCGTCGCGACGATCGCCGCCGCGAGTCTGAACCGCTTCTCCAGGTGGAGGGTTGGCTGGGCTGTGGTGGGGATTCCCATGTGGTTCATCACGCTTTTCTTGGCGTTGGGGGGGGAAGGGACATCGGCGTGCCGCACCTTCGCTAGGGCAGGCGGGCCCAGAAATCGTTGAGGATCTCGGCGCCGACTGCGGGGGCGTCGGCCATCCACCAGTGTCCGGCGTCATCGAGGACGGCGACCTCCGCGCCCGCCTCGGTGGCCATCTCCTGCCGCATGTCGTGGGTGCCGGTGAGCAGGTCGTCCGTCACGAAGAGGGCCAGGCCGGGACGGGCCGCGGCGGCCGAAGCCTTCTGCCCGGCCTGTGCCAGTGCGGGCTGGGCGGCGGACCGGTAGAGGGAGAGAACCGCGCGCCACATGTGCTCGTCGAAGCCGGCGGCCAGCCGTGTGGCGATCGGCTCTCCCACACCCCACTCGCGGCAGTTGGCGATGTGCTCCTCCAGTGATGCCTGGAGCTTGTCCTCCACGAAGCGCTCGCCCTCTCCCGGTGTCTGCACCATGCGTGCCAGCGCGTGCCACTCGTAGTCGGGATGGAAGACGCCGATCGCGTCGCAGACCCAGCTGCGGATGAGGTCGGGCCGGTTCATGGCGAGGTTGAAGACGTGCAGGGCGCCGTAGTCGTGTCCGACGAGGTCGACCGGCTGCTTGAACTCCTCCAGGCAGGCGACCAGCCAGTCGAGATAGCCGTCCAGACTCACGTCGAAGCCGTCCCGCAGCGGCGCGCCGAACCCGGGGGGTGACAGGCAGATGATGTCGTCGCGGTCCAGCTCCTTCAGCAGCATTGACCAGACGGCTGATGTCTCGGGGCCGCCGTGAACGAAGACGGCGGGGCCGTGCGTGCTCATGAAATGCCTCTCGCAAGGGCTCAGAACTGCATGACGCGATGCCTGCCGAGCAAGGTGCTCGCCAGATGCCGCGACTCTAGTACGTACGATCGTACGTAACAATACGGTCGTACGTATCTGCCGGTGCGGTCGACCGTACATGAGCTAGATTGGTGCCATGCAGACAACTCGTCCTGGTGACCAGCGACGCCGGGTCGTCCTGGAGCGAGCCGTGCAGATCGGGTCGGTCGACGGCCTCGAAGGCACGACTCTGGGCCGGCTCGCGACCGACCTCGGCATGTCCAAGAGCAGTCTGCAGGCGCTGTTCCCCACCAAACTGGACCTGCAGCTCGCCACCGTCGCAGCCGCGCACGACGTCTTCTCCGACCGGGTCCTGGGCGCGGCCGGCAGGGCCGAACCCGGCCTGCCCAGTGTGTACGCCGTGCTCGATGCCTGGATCGACTGCCAGGACCTCTTCGACGGCGGATGCTTCTTCGCCGCGGCGTCCCACGAGTTCGACGGCCGTCCCGGCCCCGTCCGCGATGCCCTTCGCAACGGCTTGCGGCGCGGCCTCCAGGTGGTGGCCGAGCAACTACGCCTGGCCGTCCGCCTCGGGGAACTCGCCCCTGACACGGACATCGACCAGCTCGTCTTCGAACTGCACGGCGCGGTCCTCGAATCGAACCTCGCCCGCCAGCTCCTCGGAGACCCCAAGTCCGACGACCGCGCCCGCCGCGCCATCCGCGACCGCCTGGACCGGGCCGCCAGCACCCGACAACCGCAGGTCAACACCCCGGAAGTCCCCGGCGGTTAGCAGAGCTCGCCCACACCGCGTCGGCATCGAGAAAAGGTCATCGAAGGGCGCGGCACAGGCTTCCAGCGGCCCCGGGACGGGCTGACACGGCAATCACTCGGACATCACGGCGGCCAGACAGTGGGAAGCACCCACCGTCTGGCCTACTGCCGCCCTGAACCGCAGTCAACGAACCACGGCCGGCAGGGCCGCCGCGCACTCCGTCCGGTCGCCCGGATCCTGGTCATGCGGATGGAAGGTTGCCTAGGCGCTCGGCCATGTTCAGCTCGAACCCCCTGTCCTTGCCGAAGCCGGCGGCGTTCAGCCTCGTGAGCATCGCCTGTGCTTCGGGCCAGTTGTCCACCCCGGCGAGCACGTGGTTCGAGACCCAGAGGTCCCCTTCCGAGGGGACGCCGGCGCGCGCGTTGACCAGCTTCTTACCGGTCTCCAGCGCGCGCTTCTCGAAGCGGCTCACGCGCTCGGCGAAGGCGTCGACGAATGCGTCGAGTTCGCTGTCGGGAACGGCTCGGTTGATCCAGCCATAGCGTTCGGCGATGTCCGCGTCGAAGTCGTCCGCGCCGAGGACGATCTCGAGGGACCTTGAGCGTCCCACCAGGGCGGCGAGCCATTCGACGCCGCCGCCGCCCGGAATGGAGGAGCCGGCGACCTCGATCAGGGAGAACACCGCCCGCTCCCTCGATGCGAAGCGCATGTCGCAGGCGAGGGCGAACTCGAACCCCTGGGCTCGGGCTCGGCCGCGCACCTTGGCGATGCTGATCACGGAGGACTGTGCGAGTCGGGTCACGAAGCTCGGCCAGTGGTCGAACGACGCAGCGCCCGGCTGGTCCGGTACCACGCCATGCTGCTCAAGGTCGTGGTGGTTGACGAAGAAGTCCTCGTCCCCGCTCTCGAAAACGACGATCTTGAGATCGGTGTCGCGCTCGATCTCGTCCATCAGGACGTTCAGTTCCGCGAACGTCTCCAGGTCGAAAAGGTTCAGCGGGGGATTGTCGAAGACGATCCGCCAGTAGGAGGGCGATTGGCGGATGATGCTGAGTCGATTGGTGACGGCCATGCTGCGTACTCCGTTCAGAGGATCATTGCGAGGTGGGGTGCCGATTCAGGCGCCGGCCTTCGACAGCGCCTCGAACTCGTCGTCGGTGAGCTCGACACTCGCGCCGGCGAGGTTGTCCTCCAGGTGCGCGACGCTCGACGTCCCCGGGATCGGGAGCACGACCGGGGAGCGCTTGAGGAGCCAGGCGAGGGCGAGCTGCGACGGTGAGGCGCCGTGCTGCTTGGCGAGTTCGGTGAGCGGGCTGCCTTCGCCGGTGAGCTGTCCGGTCGCGAGCGGGAACCAGGGGATGAAGCCGATGCCCTGCTCGGTCGCCCAGTCGAGCAGCTCTTCCGAGGAGCGGTTGGTGAGGTTGTAGAGGTTCTGCACGGAGACGATCGGCGCGATCTCCTGCGCGGCCTCGACCTCGGCCACGGTGACCTCGCTGAGGCCGATGTGGCGGATCTTGCCCTCGTCCTGGAGCTTCTTCAGCTCGCCGATCTGGTCCTCGAACGGGGTGTCGGGGTCGATGCGGTGGAGCTGGAGCAGGTCGATGCGGTCGACGCCGAGGCGGCGCAGGCCCAGCTCGACCTGCTGGCGGAGGTAGTCGGGGCGGCCGAGGGGCGTCCAGAGGTTGGGGCCCTGGCGGGTCTGGCCGACCTTCGTCGCGATGACGATGTCGTCACCGTACGGGTGCAGAGCCTCACGCAGGAGGCCATCGGTGACATCAGGACCGTAGGCGTCGGCGCTGTCGAAGAAGTTCACGCCGAGCTCGGCGGCGCGCCTGATCACACGGACGGCTTCGCCGCGGTCCTTCGGCTCGCCCCAGACGCCCGTGCCGGTCAGCTGCATCGTGCCGTAGCCGAGGCGGTTGATCTTGAGGTCGCCGCCGAGGCGGAAGGTGCCCGAAGCCTCTGCCGGGCGGGTGTCGGTTGCCTTGCTCATGGGGGTGGTCCCTTCGGATCGGAGATCCGGACAGGTCGCGTACCCGGTCGTGACCGGGGCACCATGACCTGACCGCGTGCCATGACCCCACGATGCATCCTTGACATCTATGTCAAGGTCAAGCCGGACCGAGGTGACCCACCTCTCCGCAGGACGCGTGCGGCTTCCCGCTTGACCTTCCACCAGTGTCAACGTTCGACCCTGGGATCACGACGAAAGCACGACACCCCGAGGACGCGGCCCAGTTTCCCTGACGTCCCGGGGCGCCGCGACCGCGAGAGGGGTCGAGTGAACCAGACGTGGCGAAGGAGCAGGGTATGAGTGCGCAGGCAATCCGGGTCGGGATCATTGGGACCGGCTTCTGGGCGAGCTACGGGCACATCCCCGCGTTGCGGACCCTCCCGGAGTTCGAGGTGGTCGCAGTGTCGGCGCGCCGGAAGGAATCAGCGCAGCAGGCGGCCGAGAAGTTCGGCATCCCGCATGCCTACGAGGACGCCCACGACCTGATCAAGGACCCCGATGTCGACCTTGTGGCGGTGCTGACCCCGACTTCACAGCGAGTGCCGCTCGTGAAGGCCGCCATCGAGGCCGGGAAGGACGTCTACAGCGAGTGGCCGCTCACCACCCGTACGTCGGACTCGGAGGAACTGCTTGCCTTGGCCGAGGCGAAGGGCGTCCGGCATGTCGTCGGGCTCCAGCGCCGTCAGGGGCCCGCCGTTCGCTATGCGCGGGACCTGGTGGCGCAGGGCTATGTGGGGGACGTACGGGCCGCTCGTATCTCGGTCGGTGTGGACGCCTTCCCGCCCGTGATGCCGGAGAAGGTCGCCTGGACCTTCGACGTCGATGCCTTCACTCACGTGCTGTCCATCTACGGCGGACACTTCCTCGACGTGCTGTTCCAGATCGTCGGCCCTCCAAAGGACCTCACCGCGATCGTCGAGACCCAGTTCCCCGAGCTCACTGTCCTGGAGACCGGCAAGACCGTTTCCTCCGCCAAGCCCGACGAGGTCATGGCCATCGGCACCCTGGAGAACGGCGGCTTGTTCTCGGTCCAGCTGGAGGGCGCTCAGAAGTTCCCGACGGGCCTGCAGATCGACATCACCGGCACTGAGGGCGTCCTGCGGCTGACAAACGACCGTGCCTTCGAGAACGCCGAGGACAACACCGTCCATGGCGTCAACGGGGACAGCGGCAACGGGGCCACGCTCGCGGTGCTGCCCGTTCCCGAGGAGTACCGGTCCCTCCCGGACGCCTCGCTCGACGAGAGCGTGCAGGACCTGGCCCACCTGTATGCCGCGTTCGCCCGGGACAAGGCCACCGGCACCAGCGAGGCGACCACGTTCGAGGACGCCGTAAGGCAGCATCACCTGATCGACCGGACCCAGCAGGCGTCCGAGGAATTCTCGGCATAGAGAGACCGGCGGGACGGCATGCGCCGTTGTCCAAGGAGAGGCGGGCGTCATGCCGCAGACCTACAAGATCGGCGTCCTCGTGTTCCCGGGCGCTTGTCTGCTTGATCTGGCCGGCCCGCTCGAGGTGTTCGCGGAGGCCAACCGGGAGGGCACGCGGTACGAGGTGCAGACCCTCTCGGTCGACGGGCAGGACGTGACCGCGTCGATGGGGATGCGGATCCCTGTCGACGCTTCCGCCTTCGACGCCGGGCACTTCGACATCGTGCTGGTTGCCGGAGGGGAGGTTTTCCCCATCTCGCCGGTCGCGCCGCACCTCGCTGAAGCGGCTCGGTTCCTGGCGGAGCGCACTCAGCGGCTCGCGTCGATCTGCACCGGTGCATTCGTCCTCGGATCGGCCGGACTGCTCGACGGGCATTCCGCCACCACGCATCCGGACCATGCCGCCGAACTCGCGGCCCGCTACCCGGCGATCACGGCCCGTACCGATTCCAGCTATATCAAGTCCGGCTCGGTCTACAGCTCCGGATGTTTCACCGCGGCGATCGACCTCGCTCTGGCGCTTTTCGCCGAGGATCACGGAACGGACGAGGCGCGATCCGTCGCCCGTTCCCTAATCGTCTTCCAGCAGCGAAGAGTTCACCGAGCGCCGCATTCAGATCTCCTCTCCGGAATCGTCCCGCGCAACGCCGCCCTGCGTGGACTCATTCAGCACATCAACGAGGACCCGGTCGGCCCGCACACACTCGCCGATCTCGCAGAGAGGGCCCGTGTCAGCCCTCGGCAGCTCACCCGGCTCTTCCGCGCGGAACTGGACACGACACCACAGAAGTACGTCGAGAACGCGCGGTTCACGGTGGCGAAAGCACTCATCGAAGGAGGCCATTCCGTCTCCTTCGCGGCGGCCAACGCGGGCTTTGGCACACCGGAGGCGCTGCGTAGATCCTTCGTCGCGCACACCGGATCCCCGCCGTCCGAGTTCGTGCGTCGTCGGCGCCCATCCCACCGATCCGGCCCTCCTTCGCTCGGATAGCGCCGTATCCGCCGACGGGACATACCGGTGAAACAAGGCAGTGCGAATACTCTCCCAACCCCTTCCGGCCATGTGGATCCGGCCAACGGCAATGGCGAGGCTCGCCGACCGTTGCTGCCGTTGCCACCGCAAGACCGGTCGGCTGCGAATGGAGAAGAAATGCCTGCTTTCGAAGGCGCCAGAAGTTCCGAAGGCGCCATACCCGACCAGTCCAGTCGGCTCAAGAGCCTCGGTGTCGAGCTCAATGCCCTCAACACCATCGCCGAGGAGGAGCGCACCCAGAGGCCGCGTTCCCTGTTCTGGCCGTGGTTCGGATCGAACGTGTCCGTGCTCGGGCTGAGCTACGGCTCCTACCTGCTCGCCTTCGGAATCTCCCTGTGGCAGGCCACGATCGTCGGGCTGGTCGGGGTGGTGTTCTCGTTCTTGCTGTGCGGGTTCGTGTCGATCGCGGGCAAGCGCGGATCCGCGCCCACGATGGTGCTCAGCCGCGCCCCCTTCGGAGTGCACGGCAACCGCGTCCCCTCCGTGCTGTCGTGGCTGCTCGCCGTCGGCTGGGAGACGGTGCTCGCCTCTCTCGCCGTGCTGGCCACGGCGACCGTGTTCACCCAGCTGGGCTGGGACGGCGGTGTGGGCACGAAGATCCTCGCCCTGGCCGTGGTCGTCGTACTCGTACTGGCCGGGGGCATCGCCGGATTCGATGTGATCATGAAGATGCAGAAGTGGATCACCATCGTCACCGGCGTGCTCACCGTCGTCTACATCGTGCTGGTCTTCGACCACATCGACTTCGCCGCCGTCAGCGATCTGCCCGCCGGATCGCCCCAGGTCCTCATGGGCGGCTGCGTGTTCGTCATGACCGGCTTCGGTCTCGGCTGGGTGATCTCCGCCGCCGACTTCTCGCGCTATCTGCCCCGGAGCACGCCGTCGTCCCGGGTGGTCGGCTGGACCACGTTCGGCGGTTCGCTCGCCCCGGCCGTCCTGTTGATCTTCGGCATCCTGCTCGCCGGCTCCTCGCCGAAGCTGAACGCTGCCATCGGGCTCGACCCGATCGGAGCGCTGGCCACCCTGCTGCCGACTTGGTTCCTGGTGCCGTTCACGATCGTCACCGTGCTCGGCCTGGTCGGCGGAGCGGTGCTGGGCATCTACTCGTCCGGCCTGGCCCTGCTCAGCGCGGGCATTCCCGTCCCGCGCTACGTCGCCGTCGGCGTCGACGGTGTCCTGATGACGGCCGGGGCGATCTACGTCGCCTTCTTCGCCACCAGTTTCATCGGCCCCTTCCAGGGCTTCCTCATCACCCTCGGCGTGCCCGTGGCGGCCTGGTGCGGCATCTTCCTCGCCGACCTGCTCCTGCGCCGCGAGGACTACGTCGAGCGAGACCTCTACGACCCACGCGGCCGCTACGGCAGCACTCCCGCCCTGCCCCTGCTCATCCTGGGCGTTTCCACCGTCGTCGGCTGGGGGCTGGTCACCAACACCTTTGCCGGATGGCTCACTTGGCAGGGGTTCCTGCTGGAGCCGTCCGGGCTCGGCGGCCGTAGCGGCGCGTGGGCCTACGCGAATCTGGGGGTGCTGGTCGCGCTGGTCCTCGGCTTCGCGGGGACACTGCTCCTCTCCCGGGCCGCCGTACGCCGCCAGGAGTCACCACCGGCGCCGGCCGAGGCTCCGGACGCGATCCTGGACCCGGTCCAGTGAGCGCCGACGAGGTCGCCGCCGAGATCGACGTCGACACGACCCCGCTCTTCTCGTACGACCGCAATGTCTTCGGCCAGTTCGTCGAACACTTCCACCGCGAGATCTACGGCGGCATCTACGATCCGGGATCGCCGCTGGCCGACGAGCGCGGATTCCGCACCGACGTCCTCAACGCCCTCCGCGCCCTCCAGGTCCCCGTCGTCCGCTGGCCGGGCGGGTCCTTCGCCTCCGGCTACCACTGGAAGAACGCCGTCGGACCGGACCGCACCGCGGTGTTCGACCGGGCCTGGCGGGTCAGGGAGTCCAACCGGTTCGGCACCGACGAGTTCCTTGCGTGGACCGCGGAACTCGGCGCCCAGGCATACATCTGCACCAACGCCGGCACCGGCACGCTCGACGAGATGAGCGACTGGGTGGAGTACTGCAACGCGCCCACCGGCACCGAATGGGCCGACCGGCGTGCCACCAACGGCCGACAGCGGCCCTACGGCGTGCGTTATTGGAGCGTCGGGAACGAGAACTACGAGGAGTGGGAACTCGGCGCGGAGGACCCCGAGGCATGGGCACGCCGCGTGACCGAAGCAGCCAAGATCATGCGGCGCGTCGACCCGACGATCCGCCTGCTCGCGGCCAGCAACGGCGATCCCCAATGGACCTTGCCGATGCTCCGCAGCGCGGGGAAGTACCTCGACTACATCTCCGTCCACCGCTACTGGGACGCTCTCGCCGACCACAACCAGCCGGCCGGCTATCTGGGCAGCATGGCCCACACCATCGAGCCCGAGCGCACCATCGTGCAGCTCATCGCCCTCCTGGAAGTATCCGCCACACCTCACATCTCGATCGCCTTCGACGAGTGGAATCTGCGCGGCTGGCACCATCCCGAGGGCAACGGCCCCGACGCGATCGGCGCCCGTGACCTCAACGACGACAACTCCACCTACACGATGGCCGACGCGATCTTCGCGGCCTCGTTCCTGAACGCGTGCATCCGGCACGGCGATCGCGTACGGATGGCCAACTTCGCTCCCGGCGTCAACGCCCGCGGGCCCCTGTACGTCCACGAGACCGGCGTAGTGAAGCGCTCCACCTATCACGTCTTCGAGATGTACACCTCGCTCCTGGAGACACACACCCTCCCGGCCCTCGCGCGCACCCGAGGTCTGGACGCGGAGGGCACCGAGGTACCGCTGATCGACGTCGCCGCCACCGGCGATCCGGAGTCGGGCACCGTCTCGATCGCCCTGCTCAACAAGTCGCCCGAAAGCGCATCACTCGTGCGGCTGCGCGTGAACGGTGCCCTGGCCACGGACTCGGCCACGGTCACTGTCCTTGGAGCGGCATCGCCCGACGCCTTCAACGACGTCGCACACCCCGACGACGTGCGCCCGCACACCGACACGATCAAAATCATCGACGGTCGTCTCACTCTCGCCCCCCACAGCGTCATTGTCGTACGCCTCGACGCGGAGCCCAGGGACAGGAAAGGGCTCAGCTGGACCATCGGCACCTCGGGGACGCGCGGCCCGGGGAACACCCGTACCGGATGACCGACGCTTCTGTTTTCAGCGCCGCCCCGGCTCCCCTCTGAAGGGAAGCCGGGGCGGGATGCGTTGGGGTCAGTGGTGGCCGTCGCCGCCCGTGATCTCCCGGTACTCCTCGACGGTGGGCTTCGGGATCTGGGACTCCTCGCCGTAGTAGGCGTGGCTCAGCTTGGCCCGCAGCTTCTCGGAGCCCTTCACCTTGCGCGCGGCACCGTTCTCGTCGACCGCCGGTCCGATTGCGACCGGCTCGTACTGCTCGTACGCCGTGAGGGTGTGCAACTGCTCCTGGCTGAGCGGCTCGTGGACCTCGATGAACTCACCGTGCGGCAGGCGCTTGATGATGCCGGGGTCTCGGCCGTGCAGCGCCTTCGGTTCCAAGTCGGTCAGGGCGAAGTCCATCTGATGCAGCAGTTCCAGGGCGAAGATGTCGTTGCAGCCGGCGATCAGCACCACGAAGACTCAAAAGTCCTGAGGCGGCGGAAGCTGGCGATCGGCCGGGCCCGCTCCGGCGACTGCCTACGCGGCTCCGGCGGTGCTCCGTGCCGACGTCGCTTCGCTGACGGCGTCGATGTAGCTGTCGATGGCGTTCCGGTTTCGGGTGAGGCAGTCGATGCGGTCCGTCATCCGGTCGCGCTCCACGGCGAGGAGTTCGAGCAGTTCCGGTTCGGCGTCATCGACGACGATCTTCAGAGGGCTGCCGAGGCACGGCAGCATCTGCTTGATGATCCGGGTGGGAATGCCGCTGTCGATCAGCCCGCGGATCTGGGTGACCCGGCCCACCAGATAGTCGTCGTACTCGCGGTAGCCGTTGGGCAGCCGCCGCGGTTCGATCAGCCCCTGCGCCTCGTAGTAGCGCAGCGACCGCGCGGGTGTGTCCGTCAGCTTCGCGAGCTCTCCGATGCGCATGTGGCCGTCCTCACTTCCCATCAGCAGGCTCTGGGTTTGACCTTGACATCAATGTCAACCATGCACCGTAAGGTTATGACTCAAGTACAACAGGCGCCTACCCCCACTGGCCAGTCGGGTCGCCTTCCGCTCAGCGGCCTGCTCGCCCTCGCGGCCGGCGGCTTCATCACCATCATGCTGGAGACGATGCCGGCGGGAATCCTGCCGGCGATCAGCGGCGACCTCGGGATATCGGAGTCTGCCGCGGGCCAGACAGTGACCATCTTCGCGATCGGATCCATTGTCGGCGCCATCCCGCTGATCAGCGCGACGATGGGGTGGCCGCGCAGGCGACTGCTGCTCCTGGCTCTGGCCGGGTACGCCGTGACCAGCGTCGTCACCGGGCTGTCCGGCTACTTCGCCCTCACCCTCGCGGCCCGGTTCGTCGCCGGACTGTTCGCGGGCGTGCTGTGGGCGATCATCGCGCCGTACGCCCGGCGCATGGCGGCACCGCACCAGCAGGGCAAGGCCCTGACCATCGCACTGGCGGGCACCCCGATCGCGCTCGCGATCGGTACCCCTGTCGGAACACTCCTGGCCGACCTGATCGGGTGGCGCGCCACCTTCGGGGTGATGACGCTGCTCGCCGGTCTGGTGATCGTCTGGGTGCTCGCGGCAGTGCCGGACTTCCCCGGACAGGCCAAGGGGGAGCGCACGCCCGTCGGTCGGGTCTTCGCCATCCCCGGCGTGGTCCCGGTCCTTCTCGTCGTCTTCCTGTACGTGATGGCGCACAACGTGCTCTACACCTACATCGCCTCCTTCCTCGCCCCCGTCGGCCTGGACGGCAATGTCAGCGCCGTGCTGCTCGTCTTCGGCGTCGCCTCTCTGGCCAGCATCTGGATCACGGGCATCCTCATCGACCGCCATCTGCGGCTCCTCATGATCAGCAGTACCGCGCTCTTCGCGCTGGCGGTGCTCGCACTCGGCCTGCTGGCCTCTCTTCCCGTCGTTGTCTTCCTCAGCGCCGCGCTGTGGGGACTCGCCTTCGGTGGAGCCGCGAGCCTGCTGCAGACCGCCGCCTCCAACGCGGCCGGTGACGCCGTGGACACCGTCCAGCCGGTCATCGTGACCGGCTGGAACATCGGCATCGCCGGCGGCGGAGTCGTGGGCGGACTACTCCTCGGCGGCCTCGGAGCCTCGTCCCTGGCCTGGGGAACCCTCGTGCTCCTGGTCGTCGCGCTCCTCATCACCATCGCCGGACGGCGCCACGCCTTCCCCGCCCACCGCGGGTGACCTGAGGCCATGCCGCGCACCACACCCCCGAAGGAAACTCCGGCAGGTCTGCATCCACGCGAAGGAGAAGCACTGTGAAGAAGCAGATGCACAGCGAACCAGCACACCCGTGGCAGGACAAGCGGCTGACACCGGACGAACGCGCCCGGCTCGTCGTCACCGCGATGACCGAGGACGAGAAGTTCGCCTGGCTCTCCGCGCCGATCGCGGTCCCTATCCCCGGCCGCCCGCCGATCCCGGACGGTGCATTGGGCTCGGCGGCGTTCTACCCGCCGATCGAGCGCCTCGGTATCCCGGGCATCCAGCAGTCCGACGCCAGCCTCGGCGTGGTCAACCCCGGCGGTGTCCGCGAGGGTGACGAGGCCACCGCGCTCCCGTCCTCACTGCTGCTCGGCGCGACGTTCGACACAGAGACCGCCCGCGAGACCGGGGCGCTCCTCGGCCGGCAGGCGCGGGCGCAGGGATTCGCGGTGTTGCTCGCCGGCGGCGCGAACCTGGTCCGGGAGGCCACCGGCGGCCGTAATTTCGAGTACGTCGGCGAGGATCCGCTCCTCACCGGCAGGCTCGTCGGCGCGTCTGTCGCGGCAATCCAGGCCGAGGGCGTGGTGTCCACGGTCAAGCACTTCTCCCTCAACGCGCAGGAGACCGGCCGGGTGATGGCGGACTCCCGCATCGAGGAGGCCGCCCACCGCGAGTCCGACCTGCTCGCGTTCCAGATCGCGATCGAGGAGGGCCGGCCCGGGTCGGTCATGCCCGGCTACAACCTCGTCAACGGCCACTACGCCGGGGAGAACGCCCACCTCATCAACGGCGTCCTGAAGGGCGAGTGGCAGTTCGAGGGATGGGTCATGTCCGACTGGGGCGCCACTCACAGCACCGAGAAGGCCGCGCTCGCCGGTCTGGACGTGCAGTCCGGCGCCGACTTCGATGCCGAGCACTACTTCGGCGAACCGCTGCGTGCCGCGGTCCGCGAGGGCCGCGTCCCGCCCGAGCGCATCGACGACATGGTCCACCGGCAGCTGAGGACCCTGTTCCGGCTCGGCGTCATCGACAACCCGCCGACGCCCGGCGGCCCGATCGACCTCGCCGCGGGCCGCCGTATCGCCCAGCGCGCCGCGGAACGCGGCCTCGTCCTGCTCAAGAACGAGGCCGACACCCTGCCCGCGGCACAGGGCCTCGACCACATCCTGGTCATCGGCCGCCACGCCGACGCCGGCGTCCTCGCCGGCGGCGGGTCCTCCGCCGTCACGCCCAAGGGGAGCCTCGTCGAGCCGTCCGGCTTCGACCGGGTCTGGTCCGACCGCGTCCACCACCCGTCCTCCCCCCTGGAGGCCATCCGGGCCGAGGCCGGCGCCGGGCGCGTGGACTTCCTCGACGGCACCGACCACGACGCCGCGGTCGCCGCCGCCGAGGGCGCGGACCTCGTCGTGATCCTCGCCGAGGAGTGGCGCGCAGAGGGCCTCGACCTGCCGGGCGTCGGACTCCCGGACGGGCAGGAGGACCTCATCGAGAAGGTGGCCGCCGCGAACCCGCGGACCGTCGTCGTCATCGAGTCCGGCGGCGCCGTCAGCGTGCCGTGGGCGTCGAAGGTCCCTGCCGTCATCGCGGCGTTCTACCCCGGGATCGGCGGAGCGGAGGCGATCGCCGGAGTACTGTTCGGCCGGGTCAACCCCTCGGGTCGTCTCCCCGTCACATTCCCCGCCCACGTCGGCCAGTTGCCGCGCCCCGAGCAGTGGGACCCGGCCACGACGACATCGAACCCGAACCAGGAACGGATCGGGGAGATCTTCGAGGTCCCGTACGACATCGAGGGCAGCGACGTCGGCTACCGCTGGTTCGCCCGCGAAGAGCACACCCCGCACTACCCGTTCGGCTGGGGGCTCTCGTACACGACCTTCGCGTTCAGCGGTCTCACCGTCACCGCCGATGGCGCGGACGTGCGGGTGCGAGGAGTCGTCACAAACACCGGGACCCGCGAGGGGGCGGCCGTGCCGCAGGTCTACGTCGGCCGTGCTTGCCAGGACGGCGCAGACTTCGTCCCGCGTCTCGCCGCGTTCGACCGGGTGCACCTCGAAGCTGGCCAGAGCCGCTCGGTCGAACTGTGCCTCGAACCCCGCGTCCTCGCCCGATGGGACGACGTCGATGGCGCCTTCCACATCGCGGGCGGCGACTATGAGGTCCGCATCGGGGCGCATGCCCTCGACGAGGACGGCCCGACCCAGACCATCAAACTCGCAACCTCACTCCTGCACTGACACCCGCCCAACGAGAGGCCCTTGGCTGACGAACCTGTGGTCGGTTGGGCGCGCTGCGGAAGCTCCTTCGATTCGTCCGGCGGGCGCATGCAGTTACTGCTCCCGTGAACTTGGCCTGAGGCTCCTGCTTCGTACTCAGGTGACCTCGGCTGCCGATGTGGGCGCAGTCCGCTGCTGTCCCCGATACTGCAGGGATACCACCAGATTCGGCGCCTGTGCTGCGCTGCCGGTGAGGGGCACCCCGTCACCGAAGTGTGGCAGGCCACGGAGGAGGACTTGTGCAGGGCCTTGGACGGGCTCGTAGACGAGAAGGTGAGGAGCAGGGCCGAGGGCACGCTGGGCGGTGCGCTGGCGGAGGGCTTCTTCGCCCATGCCGTGGTGTTGGTCGAGGGGCGCGGGAATGAGGGAGTGATCACCGGTTGCGCGGACCGGTCGGGGATCAACCTGGGCGCGGAGGGCATCAGTGTCATCGAGGTCCACGGCAAGGACAACCTCATGATCTCTGACGCACTCTTCAGTGCCCTGGGCGTGCCCTGCTATGTCGTGTTCGACGGCGACGCCGGCATGGCGGAGCGCAAGCGGGCGCCGGTGCAACACCTCATCCCGCAGCAGCGGCAGGAAAAGGAGCAGGAGTCCGAGCGCCAGGCACGGAACAACCGGACCAAGAACGCGAATCTTCTGCAGTACCTGGGTGCAACGCCGAATCCCCAGCCCGCCGACGACTCGACCGGCCGCTACACCGTATTCGAGGACACCCTGGAGACCCACCTCGCCCAGCAATGGCCGACCTGGGAGGAGCGCAGACAGGAACTCGTTCGTACCGGCGAGGGTGTCGATGGGAAGAACGCTGCGACATGTCTGGAGACGACGCGGACGGTCGCTACGGAGCCCATCGTCTCTTCCTGCCTGCCTTGCTGGAGAACGTCCGGTCGCTGACCGGGCGACGATAGCCAGATGGTTCCCTCACGCGGGCTCGCAGTTCTGCGTCATTGTGGGAAGGGTTGCCGACTTGGCCGTGCTGGAGATGGAGGCCACCTGCAACCAAAGCCGTAAACACAGCAGATGAGGACCCATTTTGTCCAACACGGTCGGCGACTGCGGGGGCTACGAGATCTCAACACGTGAGGGGCTGCGCCCAACACGCTTTCCAAGTCTTCGTCTGGGGGTTCGGGGGAGATCGGGACGTTCCGACCTGCGGCGGAGCGGTTGGTCGGCGAGCTTCCGAACGGTCCCGGACGTCGGCGAATGAGACCAGAAATGAGACCGCAACGCGGTCAGGGACTTGCTGGTTAAGAGGCAGACGTGACCACATCCGGTAGCCGACCTGCAAGGTCGGCTCCCGGAATGAGTGCAAGAGGCTGACACCTACTTCGCCAGATGCTGGACGTTGTCGAGCATGGCTACCAGCTCGACGGGCGGCTCTGAAGAGGCAGTCAGAGTTGCCTCCCGGTAGGTGACTGCGTCTTTCCCGGCGAAGCCGTCACCAGAGTCGATCAGCTCCCGCCGACGTGCCCACCACGCTGGCCAGTCTGTCTCCAGGTAGGTCTCAAGGTTGTCGTGGAACACCGCGTAGGTGGCCTCCGCAGCCGTCGTGGGCCACGGGGTCACGGAAGCCCCGAGATATCGGAGGAGATCGGCGTTCTTCCCAGCGTTCTTCCGGGCCTGCCTCTCGAACTCCAGCTCCTTCTCTCGTCGCTTCTCCTGGGCCAAGTCCCGTACCGACTCACGCTTGCGCTGCTCCATGCCCGCGTCCCCGTCGAAGACGACGTAGCAAGGGACTCCGAGGGTGGTAAGGATGGCGTGGCACAGAAGCAGGTTGTCCTTGCCCTGGGCGTTGATCACGGTGACACCCAGGGCACCGAGATTGCGGCGGTGCCGCTCCGCGCAGGCGAGGAGCACGGCCTCCTCAGTGAATCCCTCGACCAGCATCACGGCATGGGCGAAGAAGCCTTCGGCCAGCGTGTTGGAACACCGGGTCCCCGCGTACCGCTTGATGGACTCCTCTTTGACCAGGCCCGCAAGGGTCTGGCAGAGGTCGGCCTCGGTCACCTGCCAGACTTGGGTGACGGGGTGCTCCGCAGCGCCCTCCCGGCTCAGGCGGCGGATCTGGTGGTAGTCGCGCGGATCGATGAAGATCGGACTGTGCGTCGCGTACATCACCTGGGTTCGTCCCTCGGGGGATGACGCGACCAGCTCACGCAGCACGCTCGCGAACGTCTTTGCCTGCGGGGGATGTTGGAAGAGCTCGGGCTCCTCAATGGCGAGGCAGAAGGTTCGGGTTCCGTCTTGCGGGTTCATACGCTCGGCAAGGAGCTTCAGGGCGGCGATGATCAGGGCACGCTGGAAGCCGTGACCCTGCCGGTAGACCGAGGTCTTGGCGGCGCCGTCCTTGATGCTGACCTCGAACGACGTCCTGGAGAGCTTCGGCGCCTGGACAATGGGGGTTACGACCACCTGGCGGCCCGTCGTGAACTTCGCGACCTCGTCCGACAGTGCGACCGAGAGATCGTCGAGCACAGGCCCGTAGACCTTGGTGTGCACGTCCTGGCGCGCCTGGTGTGCGTTCTCCTCGATCTCTCCGAGCTGCTCGGTCGCCTCCGACCGGTCCACGGCGTGATCGAGGATCCGCCCGATGGCGGTGTTCCTGCGGTCGTCGGTCTCCTCGTACGCGCGCAGATCGGCGGAGATGAACACGAAGTCGATCAGCTTGGCCAGCAGACTCTGCCCGGCGAACCCGAAGAAGTGTGTGTCCTCGACCTCTGACTCGGTGAGCCGCTCACGGTGGGACAGTTCCCAGAGCCGCATCGCCTCGTCGACAGCGTCCGCGTTGCCCGCCGGCGGCAGCTCGAGGTCCGGGTCGCTCTCCCGAAGGGCGCTATAGGCCCTGCGCTTGTCCATGGCTTTCGTGTGTCGGCGGACCTCCTCGAAGGGGCGGAACGCGAGCGCCTTGCCGGTGATCTTGTCTGCGCCGTCCTGCTAAGTGCGCCAGATGCTCACGCTCTCGGCTCCCTCAGGGGCGTAGCGGCCCAGAGACTCGCGGTCGTACGCGGTGAGACTGTCGAACTCCACCTCTACGGAGATGCGGTCGCCGTCCGCCGCGGAGTGAAGGTCGTCCGTGCTCAGGCCGACCTCCTTTTCACCGTTGAAGAACCAGTCGAGTGCTCGCAACACGGTGGACTTGCCGACCCCGGTCGGGCCGATGAAGGAGGTTATCTCCTCGAAGGAGATGTCCACTTTGTGTAGGCAGTAGAAGTTCTGGATGCGCACGCGCTTGATTTTCACGGCCGTCCTGAAAACGTGGTCCGGAAGGGCTCCTTGAGCCACTTGTGACGGTCGTGATGCTAGCGACGCAGGTTACGGGGTGTCACAGAATATGAGGCTCCCTGATCGGAACTTCCGGCATATATGTAAAAATCGACCACGAATGTCCGAACTTGCTTTTGAACATCGCTTACTTGGTCGGATTCTCAGCGGTCACTCAGTTGCTGTCCCGCGACAGGGAATCTTGAGCATGTGCCGTCGAATTTTGACTGCAGAGCGTGGTTCGACGAGTTAAGGTCGGTAGCGACTGATCTGCGCAACTTAGTCAAGCTGCCCCCCTGTTCCAGCAGGATTCCAACTGGTGGAAAAGGCCCGTGTATTACGTGCTGAAATCACCTACGCGCGCGGCGCTATTTGCCCCTTATCTCGTCCAGCTGCCTCTGCTCCCACCAGTCCAGGATCATCTGTAGACGCTTTACCGATGGCTCAACCGGGCTGAGCGCCCGGTCCAAGTTTATGAAAGGGATCATCAGGTCTAGGAGCGATGTGGTCTTCGTCTTCAGGTCGGACGCACGCTTGGTCCAGGACCGGAGCCGTGGATGTTCCTTGCTGATGCTCGTTAGCAGGCGACCGAAATCGTCGTCCGGAGCCGGGATCTGTATGTCGTCGCCGGGCGGATCCAGAAGTGTCTGCGCAATGACGACCGCCGTGGCAATGTTGTCCACTCGCTTCACGGTGTGATCGCTGAATCGCTCAGCCACTACCATCAGATCCATCTCCAGACCATCGGCGAGTAGTCCTGACAGTTCATGGGGCTGCACGACGGGGCCAGGTTTGGAAGTCGCCATCACCCAGGCGATCGGCTTGTGCCGGGCAAGGAGCTGGCTCGCTAGGATCATGTACGCCAACACGAGATCACTGATCAAACCCGCTTCGAGGGTCTCCCGGTGGTACGTCGCGTTGCGATACTCATGCATTCGATCGAGCACCTCGCACTCCTGGGACGTCAGCACCTTCTTCTTCGTCAGATATCTGGTCTTGTCGCGCAGGTTGTCGTCGATCCGCTTGCGCTGCTCCGGCCCTACGTGCTCTTCGACCGCCTTGTCCAACATCGCACTCAGCGGCACACCGTTGTCGCGGGACTCCTTCATCTCCCCGATGAGGCTGTCAGGTAGTTGCAGAGCGAGTTGGGCGTTGACTTCACGGCCCACGATCACCTCGACCAGGTGGTCGACAAGAAGCAGCGCAAGCCGATCATGCGCCTGGTCACCAACGGCCGCGCATCGTCGAATCTCAGAGATCTCAATCGCGAGCCAGTTCCACTGCTCGGTATCGACCACCGCCTGCACACGATCCCAGTCGCGCGCGAAGGGCTGAAACGGCATAACTTGACAATCCCATCCTGCGGATCCGGGGTACAGCAAGGTGTGGTACATCGCCGAATGCATGGCTCCGTTCGGGCCGAGCAGTGATCCGTCCGGTGCCGCCGCTCCTGTCAAAGGGAGGTGTCGGTCAGTACGAGAGCCGGTCGAGGGTCCTGGGCGTCGAGGAGTTCGTGGACCATCTTCTTGGGCCATCGCAACTCTCCCGCCAAGGTTTCCGCAGTAACGCCCTTCCGTTGGGCCATGTCCAGGGCACGCTGAAGCAATACCGGGACCTCTCCCGGGAAGCTGCGTACCGGCGTAGGAGGGAGCAAGCCTTCCGATCGCAGGGCTTTGAGGCGCTTCCATGCTCGGCTGCTCACTGCTTCGGTGTGCAGGCCCAGTTCGCGGCACCGCACCAGCAGGGAATCCAGAGAGACCCCCCAGGTTTGTTGAAGTCTTCCCAGAGCTGTGAAGTCGACTCGTGTCGGCAACGCACCGGTGAGCCGCGCGGAGGGTGTCAGGAACTCGGCGGCGAAGGCATCAGCTTGGCGTTCGTTTTGGATATCTCCGGGATGAGCTTCTCCGTGGAGGAGGAGGTGGCCTAGCTCATGAGCGCAGCTGAATCGGTGGCGGAAGACGTCATCCCGCTCGTCATTGAGCACGACCACCGGCCGTGGGAGCCGAGCTGTGGAGAATCCGTACACCTTGCGGCTGTCCGGGTTGAGATAGGGCATGACGCTCACCAAAATGCCATGCGACTCCAGCAACCGCACTAGGTGCGGAATCGGTCCATCGCCCAACCCCCACTGAGCACGCAGAGCGTGAGCGGCTTGCTGAGGGTCAGAGGCAAGGCCCGGGGTTGTCTCCCCGCCGTCCCAGCCCGGCAGGTCGACTCTGGGCAAACGGATGTGCGTCTCTAGCGTGTGCGCCAGTTCCCACAACAGCTCCGTGAACGACAAGCTTCGTTCGCGTTCCCGAGCGGGTGCGGACCTCAGGGACCGGAAGTGTACGGAGGCAGTGTCCAGCACGGCCCGTGGACGTCCTGCGGTGAAGAACGCGCTGGGCATTCCCAGTGCCTCGGCCAGCCGCCGTACCTGCTCCGGACGTGGCCGGATGGCCCCCGCCTCGTATTGACCGACGGCCGCCGGCGTTACGTCGATCTTGGTAGCCAACTCCTTCTTCGACCAACCTGCCAGGCGTCGGGCCTGGGTGAGTCGCGCACCATCAAAGGCCGCAGCCACAGAAGAGGAGACGTCCAGCGGCAAAACCGGCGCCAGTGACAAGGGGGGATGCTTAGCGTTCATCACTCTCGTTCGCGGTACCGTCTGCGTCTTCCAGGTTGATGTCGGGTTCGGCACCGGTACCGAAGCCTGGCGTGATCGGGGCCGTGGGCGCGACGACCGACAGGCCACCTGCACCGCCCTCGGCCTCGGCGATGGGGAAAGGCTCGATCCAGTCCCACTTAACGGAGCCCTCGGAGTCCAGTGTCGCTTCGCCGACGTAGCACTTGAGCAGGCCCCCCTCACGGTTGCTGGCATAGGCGAGTAGCAGCATCTTCGGCTGGTCGGGAAGCTCCTCTGGAGCCTCGTCCAACTCGTCGATGGTCCACTCCTGCCCGTCGATGCCTTCGCTGATCTGAAGGGCAGTCTGGACTTGCGGGGCGAGCTTGCCGTAGGCAGCGAACAGCTCCTGGCGGATCTGCGAGGCTCGCACCTTCATCTCGCGCACGTCGGTGGTGGAGTCGTTGGCGTAGCAGACGGGGTAGAGCACTGCACCATCGACGGCGAGCATGAATGTGCTTCGCACACGCAGGGGCTTGGCCTCGGGGAGGACCTCGGCCAAGTGCTCCTTGTCTTTCAGCGCACCCACACAGAACCGCCAGCGGTTGGTGCCGAAGGTATGGCCATCGCTCCACCTGCTGAACTCGTAGGCGTCGACCGCCTCCTGGTTGCCCGTTTTCAACGCCCAAATCACGTGACGCCGTATGCGTGGAGCGGAGGTTCCGACTGTCTGATCAAAGCGTGAAGGCTGCAACGCCACGCGAACCACCCCTGGGTCGACTACAGAAGGACTTTACCCAACGACGGCGATCATGGTTGCGCACTTTAGTTTCCGCGTCAATGCCGACACCGGCTTGAGGGTGGTTCGGGTATTTTTGCCCGACTTGGGAAACTTGGCGCGTCGTTGATGTTGCACCACATTCGCCGGACGCCATGCGGGGTGCGGCAGTAGACCTTGCACTACTGAGGGCGACCTCGCATGTCCATCACGCGAACTCACTGTGGTGGATGAGGCGATCGATTGGCCCGGAAGTCTCCGCTGCCGAACCCGAAGCAGAGGACATGCACCGCCGTACCTTCCTCGCCGCGAGCATCGCCGCGCTCGTGATCCCTGCCACCACGGCCGCCGCCCACAACGGCCTCGTTCAGGCCCTCCTGTCCGGACTGAGCCCGGCCAGCGCCGGTGACGCTCGCACCGCAGACGATCTGTTCGACTGTCAGCAGTGCTCCTTATGGTGTTGAGATGGCAAATGGGGTGTGGCACACCGGATATGACATAGAGATCAATCTGTCCCTGCCCGACCTCGGTCACGAGGATCGACCGGATCTGCTCCGAGAGATCACCGCGAGTGTCGCCGACCGCGACCCGCAGCTGCTCGAATGTCTAGCGCATCATGACGGGCGCGAGTGCCTGTCGGAGTCCGGCGGAAAGTCTCCGTGGATGTTCATCCGCCGAGGCCGTGTTGGGGGTCGCCGGCCGCTCGTGGCGTCACACCTGCCGATCACGCACAAGGCGACGCCGGCGGAGAGCGCACAGCACAAGGCCACGAAGGAGCGGGTCGTCGAGACGGCCTCGCGCTGCGGTCTGGATGCCGAAGCTGAAGTCTCCACGGCGAATCGGCGGAGCGTCTCTGATGCCCTCGTCACCGGCCCTGGGGGTATCCGTATCGGCTGGGAGATCCAGTACCACCACATCAGTCCGAGCAGTGTCCATCGCCGGTCCGTCAACGCCGTACAGCACGAGATCACGCCTCTGTGGGTGGCGAAGGACCGTACGGCCTCGCTGATCGACCGGGCGCCGTGGGCCCGCGTGGACGACATGCCGTGGAAGGACATCACCGACGGCAAGGAGATGGTGATCCGCGGTGGATACCACTACCTCCAGGTCTGGAAGTGCGTGCCCAGCAGTGATCGTCACTGCTCCCTGACCGAGGGAGCCGGCCACTGCGGCGGGATTCATGCCGAGTGGTTCCTGCCCGCCCTGTGCCATCCGGAGAAGAAGCCGGTCCAAATCGAGGATCTCGTTCTCTCCAGCGCGACAGGGGAGAGCGTCCCCGTGTACGTGCCCAATCGGGGCAGCGGCCGGGCCGGTCGGCACATGTGGGTGCCAGCAGACGACTGCGAGTTATGGCGGGAGCTGGTCGGGGAGAAGGCGCCGCTTCCCGTCGTGCCGGAGCAGGAGGAGGACGATCAGATCACCTTCACCGAGCAGGAGATCGACCGAACCTGCCGCGCCGGCGAAGAGGGATGGTTCGTCAGCGACGCCCGGCCCATCCGCGATCTGGGACAGCCCACCGGTGGCTACACCTTGCCGCGGATGCCGCTACAGCGGTCCGTGAAGCCGACGCTGATCACGTCCGTGGAGCGGGCTGCCGCCTCGGCCGCGCTGGGCTGCCCGCCCTGGGAGCTGGGACTGTGCGCAGGCTGCGGTCAGCTGATGCGTCGGCACGGACGCCACGCGGCCATGTACTGCGCGGTGTGCCGCGCCGAACTCAACGGTCGATAGCTGAGGAGCCTTCGCGCTGTCCTGTGTGGACCTTGTAGACCCCGAATTGGGCGTTCTCGACCCGGCCCTGCCCTGCCCTGGCGAGTCAGGGGGCCCGAGGCGGCTCACAGGCCGGTGACCGGCTGCCCGGTGAGTGCTTGGGCGATCTGCCACAGCTGTCCGCCGCGGGACGCCTTCACGAGAACGACGTCGCCGGGGCGGAGGATGGAGGCCAGGTAGGCGGCGGCGGTGCCGTTGTCGCCGACCATCGCGATGTCCGGCACGCCTGCCGCGCCCGCCGCGAGGGCGAGTTGCTTGGCGAGTGTGTTGCCGACCGCCACGATGAGATCGACGCCGTTCTCCGCTGCCATGCGTCCGACCTGGCGGTGGGCTTCCACGGCTTCGTCGCCCAGCTCCAGCATCTCTCCGAGTACGGCGATCCTTCGGCCGCCTGCGGCCTCGGTCGTGTCGCCGTCTGTCTCGGGCATCAAGACTCTCCGTTGTTCAGGGGCGCGAAGGTGATCGCGCGGCCGGCGTAGGAGGGGGACAGGCGACTCAGGGGGACTTGATCGTGCGTCTGGCCCCAGGCTGATGGGTCCCGGATGTGGACGGTCGGGTCGGGACTGTCCTCGTAGCCGCGAAGGATGACGAGGTGGCCTCCGGAACGTCCGTCGTCGGGGAGTTGCTCGGTGACGGACACGATGACGGGTGCGTCATCGAGGCGGCCGAGCAGGTCTTCGACGGGCACGGGCTTTGCGGTCGCAGGGACACCGAGGTCGGTAGCCAGGCTCGCGATCCCCGCGTGGAGTGCTCCACGCGGGGTCAGAACCTCGTGCTTGACCGCGAGTTTCAGGAGTTCCGTGACCGTGGGTGCCTTGCGCCCGTAGGCGAGCAGGATCATTCTCAGCGACGCCAGGCCGCATGCCCGGTTGGACCATTCCACCCTGTCCCCGAGTGCCCACCCTCCGTGCAGATCCCATTCCTCGGGGGCGATGAGCTGTCGGCACATGGGGACATCGTGGACGCGCGACACGGTGGGCGGGCTCCTACGGTGAGACGGCAGCCTCCCGAGTCAGTGTGGTGCCGGCGAACGCGGGAGTGGGCAGAGGAACATCGTATGGCGGTCGGGTCAACGCCTCGTGCAGCATCGCCACTACGACATCTGTGTGCGTGAGCCCGACCATCGCGGCGCCCACCACGAAGTTGCTGTCACGGGACATGCCCGGGGTGCTGTTGACCTCCAGCACGTACGGCTGGTCGTCCTCGGTGAGGATGAAGTCGACGCGCGCCGATCCACGCAGCCCGAGCCCGTCCCACAGCGTCGTGGCGTACTCGGTGACCTTGGTCAGCGCCTCGGGTGACAGCTCGGCTGCCCGTACGGCTACGGCGCCCCTGGAATCCACGTCGAGCTTCGTGTCGGCGTCGTAGAACTCCGCCTCGGTGGCTTCGGTGGCCAGCGGGGGAAGTACGACGACCGCGCCTCCGGGTAGTTCCAGGAGTCCCACGGTCAGTGGCACGCCGGTCAGGTAGTCCTCGACCAGTACGGCGTCGCCTTCCTCGCTGGCAGCGTCCGCCAGCGCCCTGGGAAGGTCCGCCTGTTCGCGTACCAGGCTCATGCCCACGCTGGAGCCGCCGAAGGGCGGTTTGACCATCGCAGCCTGCCCGTTCCAGCGCATCGGGCCACCGGACCACACCCACCATCCCGGCGTGGGGATGCCGAGGCTCAGCATCACCCGCTTGCAGAGGATCTTGTCGGCGGCCACCGCGGATGCCGCGACTCCGCTGCCGCAGTACGGCACGCGCAGGTAGTCGAGCAGGCCCTGCAGCCTCCCGTCCTCTCCGTATGGACCGTGAAGGTTCGAGAGGGCGACGTCATACCCTGCCAACTCCGTGATGAAGTCCGGCTCGCACGGGTTCAGCACTTTCCAGCGGGCTCCGATGTCGTCCAGGGCGTCGGACAGGGCGGTCACGGAACGCTGGTCCATGGGGCACTTCGAGTGGTAGAGCCGGTCCTCGGCTGACACGGGCCCGTAGACGAGGGCGACGCCGAGCCCCTCTCGGTCACGCTGCCAGTCGCGAAGTGTCTGGGCGGCCTCGCGCACCGCGAGGCCAGAGCTGGAGTCGAGGAACTGAGTCATGCGAGGACCCCTTCGAAGGTGTGGGTGACCAGTCCGCCGACCCAGTGCGTCCGGTTTGGTCGGTCGGGATGTGGCCGGACCGTGAGCGGTTCCCCGGCGCGGTTGTGGACGGTGACGGCGCGCGGCGACACGAGTCCGCGCATGGTGGCGATGACGACGGCCGCGACGGCTCCGCTCCCGCATGACAGGGTTTCCGCCTCGACGCCGCGTTCGTAGGTGCGGATCTTCAGCGCCTGGCTGCCGGCGGCCTGGACGAAGTTGACGTTCGTCCCCAGCGGTGCAAGGTCGGAGTGGTGGCGGACGAGGCGCCCGACGAGTACCGCGTCGATGGCGTCGACGTCGTCCACGATGGCGACGACGTGTTCGGTGCCGGTGTGGGCACTGTCGAACCAGGTCGGCCTGCCGTTGATGACGGTCTGGACACGTCGGGGGTGGACCGCGCCGACCTCGGCCGTGACCCACACGGAGTCGTCGCTCACGATCGCCTCGTGCATCACCCCCGCCATGCGGAGGCTCATCTCGCGGAAGCCGTGGTCGTGGTGTGCAGCCCAGGCGGTACACCGCAGAGCGTTGCCGCACATCGTCGCGATCGAGCCGTCGGCGTTGAAGCAGCCGACTTCGAAGACGACCGGGCTGATGCTGATCTGGCTGCTGATGACGAGGCCGTCCGCGCCTACGCCGGTTCGTCTGGCACAGAGGCGCTCGGCCTCCTTTGGCCAGTCCTTCTCGCCGTCCGGCGCGGGGTCGGATAACAGGACGAAGTCGTTCCCCGCTCCGTGGATCTTGCGGAAGCGCATGGCAAAGCTCCTCGCTGGCGTGAGGTGACAGTTCTCGTGATGACTGAATGGGGCTTCGGGTCAGAGGAGTTCGACGGGCCGATACGTGGTAGCCGGCTCCTTCATGACCCACGGGGAGTGCCCGTCGAAGATCAGAACCCGGCGCCCCGCGGTGCCGGCGGACCTCATGTCGTGGACCCGCAGGTACAACCCGTCGAGGAAAACGAAATCGCCTATCTGGACATCGCTTGGTTGCCTCTGACCGGGGATGGTGCCGAGGGGCGGAGAGGGTGCAGGAGTTGGGCCGGTGGTGCGGCGCTCGTACATTCAGCCTCTCCAGATGGCCAGGAGGATCGAACCGCCGAGGGCCAAGAGGCTTGCCACGTAGCAGAGTTGCTGGTTCCGGGGGCTCAAGGGGCACCGACCAGGTGGCCGCGAAGGCGGTCGCGGACTGACGGGATACTGATCTCCCCAAGGGGCATCCAGGCCGCTGCGCCGGCTTCGATCACCATCGGAGCGATGGCGCCGGAGTGGGCCCGGAAGAGGTACCTGAAGCCGATCCGGAGGCGGGGGCCGTACCTGTGTTGCCCCGCTCTGGTCACGTCGATCAGGAAGGGGCCATCGCTGTCGGGCTCCGTCCATACTTCGCGAATGCCGACTGCCTCGGTCAACAGACGCAGGGCTGCCTCGCTGAGTGAGTCGTCCTGTTCCTCCGGCTCCGCTTCGGCGAGGGCGAAGGCTCCTTCGTGCCGCAGGGACAGGACGCGATTGCGTTCGTCGACGACGACCGCGCCCGTCGTCACGAGGGGGCAGCGCCAGCTGTGGGTGCAGGTCCCGCGCTGTGCGTGGTCGCGGGCGGCGTCGTACACCGGCATCAGCGCCATCTGCTCGTCAGGGTGCTCGTAGATGTAGTTGGAAAGCTCCCGGACGATCTGGTCCTCCCGGATACTCACGGGGCACCGAGCCCGTGGCGCTGTGAGTAGATCCACAGGAGCCTTCGCGTGATGTCGGCGACATCCCGGAGGTAGATGAAGACGCCGAACGACGGAGTCTCCGCGGTTGGACGGTTCTGCAAGTCGATGAGCCGGTACCCCTTGCGGAACAACTCCCGCACCTCCTCGTCTTCGTCCGCCCCCAGGTCCTCACCGAGTAGAAGGTTGAGGTGTCCGACGATCTCCGGCAGGGAGGTGTCCATGTCTTTGCGGGTGGAGGTGGCCATCTGCATGGAGAGGGCTGCTTCGGTGCTTTCCGAAATAGTCTCGACGTCGACTGGGAGAACTTCGGTCCCAGCGCTGTCGGTTGCTCTCGATGCCTTGCCGCTACTTGCCACAGTGATCACCGTCTCGCCCCTTCAGTGCGCGTTTCCGGCCGTGCCAGTAACGCTAAGAAGGGCGACAGGAGGGGCTCTACGAGTGTGCCGGAACTTGCCGGGCATTCACCCCAGGGATTCGATGGCTGCCGTGATGAGCTCGCGCGCCGCCGGGCCGTAGACGGCAAGTTCGGCCAGATCCGTGAACGTCTGGGCATACATGGCAAGTTCGTGCTTCTGCGTGACGGCGAGGTGGGCCGAGACGAGTTCGACGTGGACCGTGTGGTCGTCGTACAGGAAGAAGCCCTCGACAGGCCAGAGGCTGGAACGGTCGGCGTCTTCAGGGATGATGCCGATGCTTACCGAGGGAAGCGCCATAACGCTGAGAAGATAGCCGAGTTGACCGGCCATCACGTCCGTGCCGCCTATGCGCTTTCGGAGTGCTCCCTCTTCCAGGAGGACCGCGAACGTGTGGTTGCCGTACACGATCTGCTGCTTCTCCACGCGCACCCTGACGGCCGCCGGCACGTCATCAACAAGGCCGCGACGGTCGCGAATAGAGGTGAGCAGTGCAGTGATGTATGAGGCCGTCTGCACGGGGCCGGGAATGAGCCACGGCGAGTAGATACGGAAGCGTTGAGTGCGTTCCCACAGGGGGAGGACGGACTCCTGGGCCTGCTTCAGGCCGGTGCGCTCCATCCGGCGCCACTCGACGAACATGCCCTCGATGCCGCGAGCTGTCGAGACGAGATCCTCGGCCACGCTCTCTGCGCCGCAAGCGGCAGCCCACGCACGAAGGTCGCGCTCCGAGGGCGGACGCGTGCCGCTCTCGAAGCGCGAACACTTCGACTCGTGCCAGCCGAGGCTGTTGGCCAAGGCTCGCTTGGTGAGCCCGGCTTCGAGCCGGATTTCGCTCAGGCGTTTACCCAGGGCCCTGCGGGCTTCCTGAACGCTCGAAGATGGCGATGTCATGTCGCTGCGATGTGGCCGTTCGGGTAATCAGGCCGGCTGGAACTCTGCGTGCGGTGTCGCCCGCGCCCACACGGCCTCGAAGGCCGACTCGCAGAGCTTTGCCACCTCCGGATCCTCCGTGAGTTCCACCTCCATGTTCTCGCCTTCGCCGTCGAAGTGGTTGACGAGGACGAGGCTGGAGTCGAAGAGCCAGAAGTCGTTGCCCGGAAGCGTGAGGCCCGTTGCGTTTCGCCGGGAGAGCCAGCGCACCTCTTCGCCGGCAGCGATGTTGAGTCCATCGGTCACGTCGTACTCGAAGCGGATGTACTCGCTGACGGGCGTCGAAACGATCCGCGCCCGGCGCACCTCGACGCCCCGGGAGGTAGCGGCCGTGACGAGGCTGAGCCAGTCGGCCCAACGCTCGGCAGGGTCGAGCGTTTCACCGGCCTTCCAGTCGATGAAGGCCGGATCCGACTTCATGTAGGCGTCGCGCATCTCCAGATGGACGGCCGTCCTCTGGCAGTCGCGGAACAGCTCCTCAAACGTCGGGGTCCTCATCGGCCTTCTTCACCTCCAGGAAGAACTGCACCATGCGTCGGGGGATCTCCACGACCGATTCATGGCCGGGGATGTCCATCTGCGCGAGGCGCTCGATGTCCTCCACCTTCAGCCCCTGCACGAGGTAACTGTCCTTCTCCTCGTCGAGGTAGATGGTGGGGGAGCCGCCACTGGGACTCTCCGGGTCCTTACCGAGCTTACGCAGGGCCATGATGTCCTCCTCGGATGCCGGTAACGATCTCTGTGCCAGAGCTTGCCCGTGGCTGCGGTGTAGAGCGAGGAACTTGCCGAAACTTGCCAGCTGTAAGGAAGTTGACCTTACGTGGCTGGGGCAGAGTGACGAGTAGTGGGCCGGCCGCAGCGCCCCGGGGATGGCCGGATCCGATTGCTGTCCGCTCCTCCTCGCTGGGAAACCCTGGTCGATGCGCATGGGTGCTAGGCGCGGATCACTTCGATGATTTGCCAGTTCGCCGGAGGCAGACAGGGAAGATCCCGAAACCACTGGCGTTCTGCGCACGGGCATGTCAACGTGGACGACCTTCCGAAACCGCAGGTCAACGACGGTCAGTAACTCATCCCGAGCGCACGGAGGCGCCCCTGTATCCGCACCACCCCAGCGATCCTTCCCGTCCCGACTCACCGGAACCCGTGTACTGGGTCACCCCGCGTCACCTCGCCGGTGACGATGATGCTCTCGCCGAGCGGATCGGCGACACCCTGGCCGGCCTCGGCTGGCGCATGTGGCCCACCTCGCGCCACACCCTGCTGTACGTGAGCCCGGACGAGCTGCGTGGCGCCGAGTGGATCCTTGCGGCCTACCCATTCGAGCTGGGCGGGCTGCCCGTTGCGTGGCAACTGAGTGCCCGCCCGCATGCCACATCCGTGATGACGGAGTGGAACGCGTACTTCACCACCGGCGTTCCGTACGAGGCGCTCGCCGATCTCCTCCTGGCGATCGACGCCCGTGAGGCACCTGACACTGGCTTCGCGGGGCCGGAGACGGTCCTTGACGCGCTCAGCATCAGCGGTTGGATCCGCGACGTGGATCGGCCTCGTACCACCGCCATGGACCCCGGGTTTTCCTCCAGCGTCTCCCTGGAGATGGTGCCGCCGCTCATTGAGGACGCTGACCCGCGTCCTGACGTGGTGGGCTGGCAGTCGTGGGCGGAACCCGTGCTCGGCGCCCCGTACTTGTGGTGTGCCAGCTTCAGCGCCAGCGTTCCGAACGACTTGGTCGCCGCGTTCGCGTCATCGCTTGCCTCACCGGTCCCTGTGCCCCGCCGCAGCTTGCCCAAGAGCACCGAGGGACGGCTCACGGTTGTCCGCCGCAGCTGACGAGCCGCGCTCTGGAGGAGCCGCAGGTCAGACGTATGCGGGCACATTCCCCGCCCGTCCGATGGCAGATAGGGAGAGATCTTGTTCTTTCGACGCGCCCGCGAGGACCGCGCGTTCCGTGAAGCCCAGCGTGCTGGCCACGAGCTGCTGCTGCAGCTGCAGGCCACACAACCCTGGCGCGACCTCACCGAGCCAGCCGCACCGGCTGCGGAGGAATCGGCGATGAGTGACCTCCCACCGCCGGAGTTGCGGGTGCCGTCCCGCCCGGAGGTGGCCGGGCTGATGATGCGCTGGGAGCAGCCACTCGTCATCGATGGCGAGGTCCGCACATGCCCCGAGTGCGGCGTGTACCGGGACTGGATCGTCTTCTGCATGCGCGACGACTCGGTGTGGCTGCGCTGCCGGGCTGGTCACCAGGTGCAAGAGCCGCAGTTGGACGCCGCCTGGTACAACCGCAACTCCGGTCCGGTCGACCACTGGCACCCCACCCTCGAAGAGGGCCTGCGCCACCTCGGCCACTGAACCCCGAACCCCTACGCCCCCTTTCACTGCCGGTACCCGGAGGGCTGGCCTGGTCAACCCGTACGTACCGCAGGCCACTTAGGGTTCACATGCGCCTTTCCACCACGACCGTTCTCACCTTGAACTTCTTCGCCGTCCTGGCCCTGGCGGGCTGCTCGACCGGTAGCAGCTTCTCCGCCGGCCCAGGGTCCTCCGCGGCCGCACCGTCCGAGAGCGCCTTGGCGTCAGTACCGCTGTCCTCCGCCGCACTGGCCCAGCGACTCCTGGACGACAGCGACTTGGGCGAGGGCTACACCCACGTACCGCAGCGCCCCACAGCCGACAACGACGTGACCGTGATCGGCTGCCCGGCGCTGGAGAGGCTCGGATCCGACGCGGCGACCGGCGCCGGCCTCGACTTCTCCCGTAAGGCGAAGGCATCCTTCGCCTACGACGGCGGCAGCGCCTCCGAGGTGTCCGAGGAGTTGTATAGCGACACAGCCGTGAAGCTGTCGAAGGGCATTGGAGAGGTCTTCGACGCCATGGTCTCCTGCCCCACGTACCAAGTCGCCTCAGGCAACACCGTCATCGACATGGGTACCCAGAAGACTGCCGCCCCTGAGCTTGGGGACGAGCAATGGAGCCAACTGCTCACCTACTCGGCCGGAGGGCAGCGCAGCGTCGTGAAGCAGGTGGCGATCCGCACCGGCAATGTCGTGATGGTCGTATCCGGTTGGCCGGGGCTCGTAGATGCCAACCTGGAGAAGGCGCTCGCGAAGGCCCAGGCCGCATCCTGACTGCCCTGCCCCATCGGTGCCCCTCTGCCTTGCTCTGGCAGAGGGGCACCGGCGTATGTCTGGAATCACCGTGCCTTGCGGGACGGGTTGTCTCGGGTCGGCGAGGGTCGGGCGGTGCGAGCGTTGCCCGTGGTCCTGGCGGCGTGTTCGGGCATCGCAGTCGCGTCGGCCGGCAGGTCGGCCATGCGGCGCAGTCGCCACACCAGCACGTCGCTGACTGAGTCTGCGGTCTGCAGCTCCCGCTGCCCGGTTGTTTCCACCAGGAGCGCGGCCGGGTCGTGTCCGGCTGCCTCGACGTCGGCGAGGGTAGCGGCCAGGGAGTGCCAGCCCGGTTCGGCGAGGACCTGTTCCGCCAGCTCCGGCACCGCCTGCCGCAGAAGGACGGCCTGCTTCTGGCGCAGGGGCTGGGACAGGCGTCGGCCCCGCTGGTACAGCACGGCCAGCGGGACGTCGGCAGCGGCCTGGTAGGCGGCGCGCAGGTGCTCCGCGGCTTTCTGGGCGGCGGCGGCCTGCTGGGCGTGATCCTTCCTCGCGTGCCAGTGGGCGGCGGCAGTGACGAGGAAGAACGCCATGTCGATCACCATCGCGGTGGTGGCCCCGTCCTCGCCGCGGCCGAGCGCGGGCCCGTTATAGATGAGGTCGCGGGCGGCCTGGCGCAGGGCGCGGTCGTGCCCGTGTTCGGCCTTGATGTGGGAGCGGGTGGCACGCTCGAACACGAAGGCTGCTTCACGCAGTTGGCCGCGGGTGTGGGCAGCGGATGTCTCGGCGAGTGCGTCGAGGACCTCACCGGCAGCGGCGATGTGTGCTGCCACTTGGGCGTCCTCACCGTGGTCGATGAACAGCACCGCCTGCCACGCCGCGGTGGCCGCCCGGCGGCGCGCGGTGGCCGGGCCGCTCGGCGCGGGGCCCGTGGTCTGGTCCGAGGACGCTCCGGTGCCCTGGTTCGGGGCGTAAACGGTCCAGCGTTTGCGGACACGAGGCAGGGACAAGTCGGGGGAGAGGGTGGAGCCCGCGTAGAACACCGGCTCCTTCTCGCCGTTGCGGTCGTCCGGGAGAGCGACCTTGTAGCCGAGCAGGTCGCCGGAGGGTGCTACGCGCTTCCGGATCAGCAGTCCGGCGGCGGCCAGACGGTCGAAGAACTCCTCCTCGCTCGTCGCTCCCGCCACCACACGACGCACGGTCTCCCGAAGCTCCTCGCGCGCCGGTCGCTCTCTGCCCTCGCGTTCGGCTTTGTGGCGTTCGGCGCTGGTTGGCAGTCTGGCGGCCGTACCGTCCCCCGGTGCGACCTGGTGCAGGCCGAGTTCCTTCTCGATGAGGCGGCATTCGGACTGGGCGCGCTTGCCGGAGCGGTGATGGTCGGGGCGGCGGCCGTCTTCGCGTACGAGGGTGGCGATGATGTGGATGTGGTCGTCGGCGTGACGGACTGCGGCCCAGCGGCAGCCGGCACCGTCGCCGGGGTCGATGCCGGTGGCGGCGATCACACGGCGGGCGATGTCGCCCCACTGTTCGTCACTGAGGATCGGGTCATCGGGGGCGGCGCGCACGGAGCAGTGCCACACGTGCTTTTCCGGGCGCTGGTCTGAGTCGAGGAGGGCAAAGGGCTGGTCGAGGAGACGTCCGAGGTCCTTCTCCGTCACCGAAGGATCGCGGCCGGGATCGGGGGCGGCCAGGTAGTCGAAAGAAGCTACGAGGTGCGGATCGACGTGTTCCTCGTGGGTGCTCTCGTCGTACAGGTAGAGCAGGAGACCGAGGGTCTTGCTGCCTTGCTGGTGGATTCGGGGGATCAAGCGGCCTTCCCCTCCTCTCGGTTGGCGACCCTGTCCACCGCACGCTGGACGGCCTGCGCGGTGCGCTGCAGATCGGCGAGAGTGCCGGCGAAGTGTGGAGCGTCGGCACCGGAGTTGAGGGCCTTCGCGGCCTGGTTGACGTTGCTGCCGGCCCAGCCGAGCTGGCGGCGCACGCCGAACAGCGCGGTCAGGATGTCCCGTTCGGTGGCGATGGCGGCTGCGGTGCGGGACTGATCGCGAGCGGCGGCCAGGGCGGAGTGGGCCATGAATCCGGCCACGCTCATGTCGACGTGTTCGGCACCGGATTCGATGATGGCGAGTTCTTGTTCGTTGAGGCGGACGCTGTGGGCGGGGCGCTGCTTCTTGTCACGCGGACGTGACTTCCCCTGCCTGGCCTTGCCCTTGTGGCCGGCCCTTCCTGGCTGCGATCCGCCCTCGGTCGCAGCCTCCCCGCCCGGCGCCCCCTGGTGCCGGGCGGGCCCCGCCACCCCCGGGGCGGGGGCGGGTTCGGGCGCTCCCCCTGCGGGGGAGTGTCCGAACCTCCAACTTGCTGTGCGACGTGAGGCCGCACGTTCGGAAGTGAGGTAATTCTCGTGGAGAGGTTCAGACAAGGAATTCCTCCGAATTAGTGTCTCGATTAC
>NZ_JOEY01000022.1 GCF_000718165.1 Streptomyces fulvoviolaceus
ACTCGCCCCCCACTCCCCCCCCGCCCCCCCGCCCCGCCCCTTCCTCGCCCCCTCCGAACGCACCCCCGACCACACCGCCGCCCAGCTCTACGGCGAGCGCTGGATGTTCCACGGGCCGGCGTTCCAGGGCGTCACCGACCTCACCGCGATCGGCGAGCACCACATCCGCGGTGTCATCACCACCCCTCCCGCCCCCGGAGCCCTCCTCGACAACGTCGGCCAGATCCTCGGCTACTGGATCATGGCGACCCGCACCGAGCGGACCGTCGTCTTCCCCGTCCAGATGCAGCAGATGCGCTTCTACGGCCCCCACCCGAGCCCCGGCACGGAAGTGGAGTGCCTGGTGCGGATCACGTCCCTGACCGACACCGCGCTGGAAGCCGACGTCCACCTCACGGTCGGCGGACGGACCTGGGCGCAGCTCACCGGCTGGCAGGACCGCCGCTTCGACAACGACCCCAAGACCCGTCCCGTGGAGCGCTTCCCCGAGCGCAACACCCTCTCCGAGGCCCGCCCCGGCGGCTGGTCCCTCCTCCACGAACGCTGGCCGGACCTCGCTTCGCGCGACCTGATCATGCGCAACTCGCTGAGCAGCGCGGAGCGTTCGCAGTACGCCGAGCACGCCCCACGCGGCCGCAGGCAGTGGCTGCTGGGCCGGATCGCGGTCAAGGACGCCGTACGGCAGTGGCTGTGGGACCACCGCGAGGGCCCGGTCTTCCCGGCGGAGATCCGGGTGCACAACGACGCGTCGGGCCGCCCGTACGTCACCGGGCTGCACGGCCGCACCCTGCCCCCGCTGGACGTCTCGCTCGCCCACCGCGCCGAGTCCGCGGTCGCGATCGTACGGCCGCGCACGCCCGGACCCGGCCCCGGCATCGACCTCGAAGAGGTCGCCGAACGCGCCCCGGCGACCTTCGCCACCGCGCTCGATGCGGCCGAACTCCGGCTCCTGCACGACCGATGCGCCGCCGCCGGCGAGTCCGAGGCGCTGTGGTTCACCCGGTTCTGGGCCGCCAAGGAGGCGGTCGCCAAGGCGGAGGGCACGGGGTTCGGCGGGCGTCCGCGGGACTTCACAGTGCGCGAAGTGACCGACGGCGACCGGCTGTTGGTCTCCGGACGCCTGAAACGCGCGTACACCGTGCACCACGAGCGCACCGCCAATCCCCCCGGACTGCCCGCCAGGGACTACGTCGTGGCCTGGACCGCAGGGCCTGTGCAAGAAGACCGCGAAGAGGAGACGTACGACCGATGAACCCGCAAGAACAGGCGGTCCTCGCCGACATCACGGACCTGCTCACCAAGCTCCTGGAGGACGAGTACGGCCTCGACGACGTCGAGATCGACATGGCGACCACCTTCAACCGCGATCTGGAGCTGGAGAGCATCGACCTGGTGACGCTCGCCGGCCTGCTGGAGGAGAAGTACGGCCGGCAGGTCAACTTCGCCGAGTTCCTCGCCGGTATGGAGTTCGACGAGATCATCGAGCTCACCGTCGGCCGGCTCGTCGAGTACGTCGTGCAGAGCCTCAAGGCGGCGGGCTGAGCGATGGCGATCGTCGACACCGGGCAACTCCGGCTGCATGTACAGAGGATGGGCCCCCGGGACGGCAGCGCGCCCACCGCCACGGTGGTGCTGGTCCACGGTCTGCTCACCGACAGCCTGGCCAGCTACTACTTCACCATCGCCCCGCCATTCGCGGCGGCCGGTCTCGACGTGATCATGTACGACCTGCGCGGCCACGGCCGCAGCGGGCGCCCGGAGAGCGGCTACACCCTCGACGACAACATCGACGACCTGGAGGCCCTCCTCGACCGGCTGGAGGTGACCGGCCCGGTCCATCTGGTCGGCAACTCCTACGGCGGCACGATCGCCTTCGGCTACGCCGCCCGCCACCCGGAACGGGCGGCCAGCGTCTCCCTGATCGAGTCCGAGCCCGCGTCCGCGACCTGGGCGCCGAAGCTCGGCGGCATCCTGCAACGTGTCCTGCACCAGCTGGCGCACAACGAGGACGACGCGCTGGCCTGGATCACCGTCCACCGCGGCCACAACACGGCCCGCCTGGCCAAGGGCGCGGCCCGCCTGGCCCGGGAGACCAGCCTGCCCCAGGACATCCCGGCCAGCCGGGTGTTGACGGAGGATCAGATCGCCGCCGTACGCTGCCCGGTCCTCGGCGTCTACGGCGGCGACTCCGATCTCGCCCTGCTGGCACCGTGGCTGGAGAAGGTGCTGCCCGACTGCCGGACCGTGGTGGTGCCGGGGCACGAACACTCGGTGCTGGTGGAGGCGGCGGGTGTCGTCGGCGGCCACATCCTGGAGCTGATCGAAAAGGCACAGGTGGCCGCCCGGTGAGCAGGTTCCTGTTCGTCGTGCCGCCGCTGGTGGGGCACATCAACCCGGCGGTCGGCGTGGCGGCCGAACTGTCCCAGCGGGGGCATGAGTTGGCGTGGGCCTGCGCCGATCCCGGGCTCGTCCGGCAACTGGCGGGCGACGCGGTTGTGTTCCCGTGTGCCGGACCCGTGCCGGGCACGGGCGACGGCGTACGACCTCCGGAGATCCGTGGCCCGGAGGCGCTGAAGTTCCTGTGGGAGCGGTTCCTGGTGCCGCTCGCCGACGACATGGCGCCCGGCGTGGAGGCGGCCGTCCGCGACTTCCGCCCCGACGTGGTCGTCGCCGACCAACAGGCCCTGGCCGGAGGCCTGGTGGCGGAGCGGCTGGGCATCCCGTGGGCCACCTCCGCGACCACCTCGGCCGAGTTCACCGACGTGCTGGCGGGCATGCCGAAGGTCGCGGACTGGCTGGACGGGGTTCTCCAGGGCCTCCGCGGCCGCATCGGCGACCCGTCGGGAACAGCCGACCCCCGCTTCTCCCCGCACCTCGTACTCGGCTTCAGCACACGGGAGTTGGTCGGTTCCGACGCCATGACGGGCGAGCAGATCCGCTGGGTCGGCCCGTCGATCGCACCCCGCCCGACGCCACCCGGCTTCCCCTGGGACTGGCTCGACCCGTCCCGCGCCACGGTCCTGGTCACCCTCGGCACCGCCAACACCGACGTCGGCGCCCGCTTCCTCACGGAGTGCCTGAGCGCGCTGCGGGTTCGGGCGGACCGGGTGCAGGCGGTGATCGTGGATCCGGGAGGCGCGCTCGGGGAGACCACGGCCGACGACAAGGACGTACTGATCGTCCCCTCGGTCCCCCAACTCCCGCTCCTCGAACGGGTCGACGCGGTCGTCTGCCACGCCGGGCACAACACCGTCTGCGAGGCCCTCTGGCACGGTGTCCCTCTCGTCGTGGCCCCCATCCGGGACGACCAGCCGGTCGTGGCCGGACAGGTGACCGACGCGGGGGCGGGCATCCGCGTCCGGTTCGGCAGGGTGCCCGCCGTGAAGCTGGGGCTTGCGCTCGACGCCGTACTCCACGAACCCGGCTACCGTGCCGCGGCCGGCCGCATCCGTACGGCGTTCCGGGCGGCCGGCGGCACGGGTGCTGCCGCGAGCCATCTGGAGCGGATCGCTCCGCTGGAGGCGCGGTGACTGACCCGCAGGCCGGCACGGTGACTGATCCGCGGGCCGGTGGGGGCTGGTCGCGCCCACGTGGCGAAGCCGCATATCGACACGGCCCGCGCCCCTTCAGGGCGCTGCCCTCGACGCCCCTCAAGGAGGAACAGTGAGCAACGCCCCCGACAGCGAACCCGAGGCGCCCACGAGCCGCGCCGACCAGGTCGCCGCCCTGCGGCCCACCTATCAGGCCGACCTGGCCGACGGCCTGGACCGCTTCTTCGAACCCCGCCGCACCACGTGCCCCTGGTGCGGTTCGGAGCAGCTGAAGACGCGTCTGCGCACCAAGGATCTGCTCCAGCACAAGCCGGGCCGTTTCGTCCTCGACCGTTGCCAGGACTGCCGGCACACCTTCCAGAACCCCCGGCTCAGCGAGGCGGGCCTGGAGTTCTACTACCGGGACTTCTACGACGGTCTGGGCGAGAAGCAGCTCGGCAACACCTTCGCGGGCCGGACCCGGATGTACGAACAGCGGGCCGAGTCCCTGCTCCCCTTCGCCCCGTCCCCCAAGAACTGGCTGGACGTCGGCACGGGCCACGGCCACTTCTGTGAGTCGGCGCACAAGGTCTACCCCGGCACGACCTTCGACGGCCTCGACTTCACCGACGGCGCCGAACTCGCCGAGCGCGCCGGCCGGGTGGAGCGCGGTTACCGCGGCAGCTTCCCCGAACTGGCCCCGGACCTCGCCGGTCACTACGACGTCGTCAGCATGTTCCACTACCTGGAGCACAGCACCCAGCCCGGCCTCGAACTCCGCGCCGCGTACCAGGCGATCCGCCCCGGCGGCCACCTCATGATCGAGGTCCCGGACCCCGACAGCCGTTACGCCCGGCTCCTCGGCCGCTGGTGGCTGCCCTGGCTGCAGCCGCAGCACCTGCACTTCGTCCCGGTCGAGAACCTCCGCCGCCGGCTGACGGACCTCGGCTTCACGGTGGTCGCGGAACAGCACGCCGAACCGCACGACCCGGTCGACCTGCTGGCAGCGGCCTGGCTGGCCCTGGACGCGGCCGCGCCCCGCGACAACCTGCCGTGGCTGCCCACCCCGCCGAACGCCCTCCGCCGCATACTGCGTGCGGGCATGCTCCTCGCCGGCGTCCCGGCCCTCCTGCTGGGCACGGCCCTCGACCGCTTCGCGGTCAAGCCCCTGTCCCACCGGCTGGGCCTGTCCAACGCCTACCGGCTGGTGGCCCGCCGGGACTGAGCATCCGCGGGCCACTCGTTGGGCACACTCCGAGAAGGCGTGTCGTCCACCCGCCGGAACGGCTTCGGCTGCCGGACACCGGAACGTCACACCGGGCGGGAACGTTTCCGCCGTCCCCCTCTGCCTCGCCTGCATCCGTCATGACCCACTCCCCGTGTGTGGGGCGCGACGCGAAAGGACGACGTGCGCCGTGACCCTGCTCCCGGTCGAAGGTCCCACCGGACCGCACCCCACGCCCATATCCGTCCCCGTCCCCACTCCGGATCCCGCCCGGTCTCCCCGCTCCCTCACACGCCTGGCCCGCCGGCTGCTCACCCTGCTCCCCCTCCTCCTGATCGGGGTGTGGGCGGCGCTGGACTGGCGTGCCCTGTACGACGGCGCCGCCCGGCTGGCCTCCGCCGACCCCTGGTGGCTGCTCGTCGGGCTCCTGTTCACCTGCCTGTTCTGGCTGTCCGCCGCGTGCGTCCGGCAAGGCGCCCTGCCGGAGCGGCTGCCGCCGGGACTCCTGGTGGCCTCTCAGTTCGCCGCCGGTGCCGCGAACCACGTGCTCCCGGCGAGCATCGGCGCCCACGCCGTCACCCTGCGCTTCCTGCAACGACAGGGCATCCCGCTGGCCCGGGCCACCGCGTCGCTGGCCCTGTACTCGCTGGTCAGGCCGATCGCGAAGACGGTGGTGCTGCTCGGCTTCCTGCTCGCCCTGCCCGATCTGCTGCGGCTCGGTGACCTCGTCGCGGACCGGCGCCTGCTGCTCCTGCCCGTCGGGGCCGCGACCCTCGGAATCGCCGTGCCTCTCCTGCTGGTGGCCCTCGTCCCCCGGCTGCGCCGCCCCGCGGCCGCTTTCGTGCGCACCGCCCTGACCGACGTACGCCTGCTGCACGCCCGCCCCTCCCGCGTCCTCGCCCTGTGGGGCGGCGCGGCCGCCGCGCCCCTGCTCCAGGCGAGCATCATCCACGCGGTCGGCGCCTCGCTCGGGATGTCGCTGTCCTGGACGCAGGTGGCGTTCGCGTTCCTCATCGCGAGCACCGCGGTGGGGGCGGTGCCCGCACCCGGCGGTATCGGCCCGGTGGACGCGGCGCTGGTGTTCACCCTGTCCTCCTGCTTCGGCACACCGGTCGGCCTGGCCACGGCGACCCTCATCGGCTACCGCGTCCTGACGGTGTGGCTGCCGCTGCTGCCGGGCGCGCTCGTCCTGTCGGCCCTCGTCCACCGAAAGGTGCTGTGAGCACCCCTCGCCCCATTGAATGACTGATTCAACATCTCTAACATCAAGCGGTGGATGCATTCACCAACGGCCTCCGGAAGGAGCATCCGTGCTTCCACCCACTCGCTTCAGACGTACGGCCACCGCCCTGCTGATGGCCGTCGGCCTCGCGGTCCCGACGGCGCACGCGTCGGCGGCGCCGAGACAGAGCGCGCCCCAGGTCTGGCCGACCCCGCAGAACATGCACCTGGGACACGGCCGACTCACGGTCCCCGACCGGGTCGTGGAGGTCGTCGGCCCCGGCACCGACCCCTCGGCCCGCCGGGTCGTGGAGACCGCGCTGCGGGCCGCCGGAGCCGACCGGATCGTCACCGTCGACGCCGGCGACAAGCCTCCCGCGGCCGCGCTCACCGTCTACCTCGGCGGCCCGAAGGAGAACAGCGCCACCGGCAGGGCACTGAAACGCCTGGGCGCCGAGCCCCCGGCCGGCCTGGCCTCCGGGGGGTACGTCCTGGCGTCCGGCCGGAAGAACGGACAGGCACTCCTCGCCCTCTCCGGAGTCGACACCACCGGCACCTTCTACGCCGCCCAGACCCTGCGCCAACTGGTCACCAAGGCACGGGGCTTGCCCGAGGTGACCATCCGAGACTGGCCCACTGCCGCCCTGCGCGGAGTCATCGAGGGCTTCTACGGCACCCCCTGGACGCACGCCGAGCGCCTCAACCAGCTTGATTTCTACGGCCGTACGAAGCAGAACGTCTACGTCTACTCCCCCAAGGACGACGACTACCTGCGCGCCCGCTGGCGCGACCCGTACCCGGCGGCCGAACTGGCTCAGCTGAAGGAACTGGTGGACCGGGCCGACGCCAACCACGTCCGCTTCACCTACGCGCTCTCCCCCGGCCTGTCGGTCTGCTACTCCTCCGAGTCCGACATCAAGGCCCTCACCGCCAAGTTCGACTCGCTGTACGCGATCGGCGTCCGCTCCTTCGCGATTCCGCTGGACGACATCAGCTACACCAAGTGGAACTGCACCGAGGACGAGAAGGAGTTCGGCACCGGCGGCGGCGCGGCCGGAGCCGCACAGGCCCATCTCCTCAACGCCGTGTGGCAGCGGTTCTCCGCCGAACACACCGATCTGCAGCCCCTGGAGATGGTCCCCACCGAATACTCCGACCTCGCCGACTCCCCCTACAAGAAGGCCCTGCGGGAGCAGTTGGACCCGGACGTGGTCGTGGAGTGGACCGGCGTCGGCGTGATCGCGCCCACCATCACCACCGAGCAGCTGAAGCAGGCGCGCGAGGTGTACGGCCACCCGATCCTGGTCTGGGACAACTACCCGGTCAACGACTACGTCACCAGCCGTCTCCTGCTCGGCCCCTACACGGGCCGCGAGCCGGGAGTCGCGAGCGCCGCGACCGGCGTGACCGCCAACCCGATGGTCCAGGGCGAGGCGAGCCGGATCGCACTGTTCACGTCCGCCGCCTATCTGTGGAACCCGGAGGCGTACGACCCCCGGGCCGCGTTCCTCGCCTCGGTACGGGATCTGGCCGGAGCGGGGACCGGCGCCGCGAAATGGCTCCGCGTCTTCGCCGAGAACAACTACTCCTCCCAGCTCGACGCGACCGAGTCCCCCACCCTCACCGGGCTCATCGCCGCCTTCCGCAAGGCGTACGAGCAGGACAGCGGACTCGACCGGGCCGCGGCCGAGTTGAGGTCCTACTTCGCCGACATGGCCGCCACCCCCGCCCAGTTGCGCGCCCGGCTCGACAACCCCGGGTTCCTCGACGAGACCTCCGCCTGGCTGGACAAGCTCGGCCGCTACGGCAGCGCGGGCGAGACCGCCGTAGACCTGCTGCTCGCCAACAAGAAGGGCGACACGGACGCCGTCACCACGTACTGGAACAAGCTCAGGTCCGAGCGCAAGGAACTGGACGCGATACCCCAGCAGGTGTCCCCCGGCGTGATGGACCAGTTCCTCTACACGACGATGCTGGAGAACGCCCCCGACCCCGGAGTCGACGCCTCCTTCACCCCCGCGTCCCTCTCCTTGAAGCCCGGCGCCTCCGAGACGGTGACTCTCCACTTCTCGGACAAGGAGGCCCGGACGGTCACCTGGACACTCGACGTCCCGGACGGTGTCACCGCCTCCGCCACCGAGGGCACCGTGACCGTCCCGGCCGGGGGCAGCGCCTCGGCCACCGTCACCCTGACCGCGACCACCCAGGGCGTCCACTCCCTCGTCGTCTCGGGCACGGGCATCCTCGACCGGGCACTCCCGGTCCAGGTCACCGACGGAGGCGGATCGCCGACGGCCCTGACCGCCAACTTCAGTGGCGCGTCGGTGAGTTCCATCGACCTGGTCTCCGGGAAGAGCACGGACATCGCCGTGGGCAACAACCCGGGTGAGGTGGTCGTCAGCGCGGACGGGCGTACCGCCTACGCCGCGAACCAGGGCTCCAACACGGTCAGCGTCATCGACGTGGCGCAGGGGAAGGTCACCGCGACGGTCCCCGTCGGCCACGTCCCCGCCGGACTCGCGCTCACGCCGGACGGCCGTACGCTCTGGGTCGCCAACTACACGGACGGCACGGTCCAGCCCGTGGACACCGGCACGTTGACGGCGGGAACGCCCCTCCCCGTCGGCTCCGGGCCCGAGAACATGGCGATCACACCCGACGGCACATCCCTGTACGTGGCGAACATCCACGACAACACGGTGACCCCGGTCGACCTGAGCACCGGCAAGGCCGGCACCGCCGTCCCCGTAGGTCCCAACCCCTTCAACGTCGTGGCGGCGCCCGACGGAAAGACGGTGTACGTCTCCAACTCCGGCGGCTCGACGGTGACCCCGATCGACACCGCCACGAACGACACCGAACCGACCCTCCTGGTCTCCGGCCAGGCCTACGGCCTCGCCCTCTCCCCGGACGGCCGCACCCTGTGGGTCAGCCCGAGCAACGGCGACACGGTCACCCCCGTAGACACGGTCACGGGCGCCCCCGGCACAGGCATCAAGGTCGGCAAGTCGGCCTTCGACGTAGCCCTGAACTGGAACGGCACCACGGCCTACGTCACCACGGCCGACGGAAACGCCCTGGTGCCAATCGACGTGGAGTCGCAGAAGGCAGGGGCCCCCTTCACCACGGGCGCCTATCCACTAGCGGTAGCACTAACCCCCTAGGGGCGCGGGGAACTGCGCGACCAGCCCCCACCGGCCCGCAGCCGACCACACCCCTGAACGGAGCGCTCAACTGGCGGTACGCCGAATCCTCCCGGCGTACCGCTTCTCCAACTCCAGGTTGCCCTCAAACCCACCAGGCACGTTGGCCGACACATACACCGGCGGCCGCTCCCCCGCGGCAAGCAGCCGCGCAGACGCCTCGGCCACAGCCATCTGCACCAACATCACCCCGGTCAGCGTGGACAACGCACACACCGCACCCCCACCCGGAAGCTCCAGCAACGCATCCCCCCGCGGGGCCGCGTTGTCGAGGGCGACGTCAGCAAGATCGACAAGCTTCTTGCCGCTGGAGTGCCCCGCAGGGACCGCCCGGGTGTGGGCAAGAGAGGTGAGGGCCAGAATCCGGTGCCCCCGCTCCTTCGCATGCAGGGCCATCTCGACGATCACGTTGTTGACACCGGAGTTGGAGATGATGACGAAGAGGTCCTCGGTGCGCGGGGCCGCGAGGTCGTAAAGACGGGCGGCCACACCCGGCTGCCGCTCCAGAAGCGGATCGTCGAGAACACTCGGATCATCGCCGCCGTACAGAACGAGATCGGCGATGCTCAGCCGGTTCGTCGGCACCAACCCGCCCGCCCGGCCCGCCACTTCGAGGACCATGGCCTGGGAGTGGCCGGTGCCGAAGGCCTGTATCACGCCGTCGGCGCGCAGACAGTCGGCGATCAGTCCGGCGGCTCGGGCCACGTCGTCGCGGGCCGATTCGGTGACGTGACGGAGGACGGCCAGGCTCTCCTGTGCGAAGCCCTGGGCGCTGACTGACTCGACGGACACGCGACACTCCCCACTGATGGATTGAACCACCATACAATCATCAATCCGTGAATCAATAAATCACAGGGCGGTCCTGGTATTCAATCAGTGGCCTGAAGGGTGGCTGATACCTTCTCCCCATGCCTCCGACCGACGTCACCGCACTGATCCGCACCGAGCTGCCCCGCCTGGCCGGCTCCCTGCGGAAGGTCGGCGAGCTGATCCTGGAGGATCCGGCCGCCGTCACCCACTGCTCGGCCGCCGAGCTCGGCCGCCGCACCGGCACCTCCCAGGCGACGGTGACCCGCTTCTGCCGCGCCATCGGCCTGGACTCCTATCAGCACCTGCTGATCGAGCTGGCCCAGGAGCGCGGCCGCGGCGAGGTCTCCGACTGGGGCACCGCCGAGATCGGCCCGGACATCTCCCCCGACGACGACCTCGAACGCGTCGTCCAGGTCGTCGGCACCGCCGACCTGCGGGCCATCCAGCAGACCATCGACCGGATCGACCTCGACGCGGTCGAGCGCGCGGCCCAGGCCCTGGCCCGCGCCCGGCGCATCGACGTGTACGGAGTCGGCGGCAGCGGCGCCGTGGCCCAGGAGACGGAGACGCGGCTGTTCCGCATCGGCTGCTCGGTCCGCGGCTGGACCGAGGTGCACGCGGCGGCCACCTCCGCGGCCCTGCTCACCCCGGCGGACGTGGCCATCGGCATCTCCCACTCCGGAGCCACCCGCGAGACCCTCGAGCCGTTCGAGATGGCCAAGGAGCGCGGCGCCACCACCATCGCGCTCACCACCGACCCGCGCTCGCCGCTGGCCAAGGCCGCCGACATCCGGCTCATCTCGTCCTCCTCCGAGACCAGCTTCCGCACGGGCAGCATCGGCGGCCGGCACTCCGTCCTGATGCTCATCGACTGCCTGTACGTCCGGGTCTCCCAGCTCTCCTACCAGCGCGCGAGCGCCTCGCTGGCACTGACCGACCACATCACCCCGCAGCATGCGGTGAAGAGCCGACGCGCGAAGTGACCTTGACCGATCCTGCATGGATGAACCACCGATATTCCATGAAGATGGTTGTTTGAATCACCTCCTCAATGCCACGATGGGGCCCCGCCGAGCATCCTCGTAGGAGCCCCATGCGCGTCACCTCTGTCGAGTCGACCGAGCTCTTCGTCGGCACCGCCGAGCAGCCGTACCAGGTGGTGGTCGCCGAAGTCAGCCACACCCCGGGCCGCACGGTCCGTCTCACCGCCGAGGGCCGGGGAGTCCGCAGCGTCGGGGAGACGCTCGCCACCGTGGGCGACGACGGCACCGTACGCGTCGAGATACCCGTGACCGGTGAGGGCGACGGCGAGATCACGGTCATCGCCGAAGACGCCGACGGCGACCAACTCGCCCGCCACACCGCCGAGTTCACGGCCGCCGAGCCCGGCTGGACCATGTTCATGGTCAGCCACTTCCACTACGACCCCGTCTGGTGGAACACCCAGGCCGCCTACACCGAGACCTGGGACGTCGCCGACGACCCGGCCACCACCGGTCTGCCGGCCCGCACCTTCGACTCGCGCGGCCAGTCCGGGATGAGTCTCGTGCGCGCGCACTGCGATCTGGCACGGCGCGATCCCGCTTACACCTTCGTGCTCGCGGAGGTCGACTACCTCAAGCCGTACTGGGACGCCTTCCCGGAGGAGCGCGCCTTCCTGCGCGAGCTGATGCGCACCGGCCGCATCGAGATCATGGGCGGCACCTACAACGAGCCGAACACCAACCTCACCGGCGCCGAGGCGACCGTACGCAACGCGCTCTACGGCGACGGATACCAGCGCGGGATCATGGGGGCGTCACCCGAGACCGCCTGGCAGCTGGACGCCTTCGGGCACGATCCGCAGTTCCCGGGGCTGATGGCGGACGCGGGCGTCACATCGAGTTCGTGGGCGCGGGGACCCTTCCACCAGTGGGGACCCACCCTCTCCGTCTTCGGCGAGGAGCCGCGGGATCCGAAGCGGATGCAGTTCCCGGCGGAGTTCGACTGGATCGCTCCCTCGGGGCGCGGGATCCTCACCGCGTACATGGTCAACCACTACGGCGCCGGCTGGGCGATCGACAACGCGCCGACCCTGCCGGAGGCGGAGCAGGCCGCTCTCAAGCTGTTCAAGGGGCTCAAGCAGGTCGCCCTCACGCGCAACGTGCTGCTCCCCGTCGGCGGGGACTACGCGCCGCCGTGCCGCTGGGTGATGGGCATCCACCGGGACTGGAACGAGCGGTACGTCTGGCCGCGGTTCATCAGCGCGATCCCGCGGGACTTCTTCGCCGCCGTCCGTGCGGAACTGGAGGCGGAGGGCCGCAAGGCGTCGCCGCAGACCCGGGACATGAACCCGATCTACACCGGCAAGGACGTCTCCTACATCGACACCAAGCAGGCCCAGCGGTACGGCGAGACACTCCTCGCCGACGCCGAGGCCTGGGCGACGCTCGCCTCCCTCGTCGCCGGGCATCCTTATCCGGACGCGGCCCTCGACAAGGCCTGGCGGCAGTTGATCTACGGCGCCCACCACGACGCCATCACCGGCTCCGAGTCCGACCAGGTCTACATCGACCTGCTCACCGGCTGGCGGGAGCTGGCCGACCTCGCCGAGGCCGTGCACGCCGACGCCACCCAGGCCCTCGCCGACCGGGTCACCCCGGGCAGCGGCCCCGACCTGGTCGTCTTCAACGCCGCGACCTGGCCGCGCCAGGACGTGCTGACCGTCGACGATCCCGGCCTCGTGCCCCTGGGCGACGACTTCCAGCCGCTGCCCGCCGTACGCGAGGAGGACGGCCGACTCCGGGTCGTCGTACCGGAGGTACCGGGCATGGGGCTCAAGTCCCTTCCGCTGTCGGCGGGTTCGATACCCGAGTGGACCGCAGGCGAGGGCACGACCATCCGCAACGAGTTCTACGAGGTGACGGTCGACCCCGGCCGCGGCGGTGCCGTCAGCAGCCTGCGCGCACTCACCGAGGGGGGCCAGGATCTACTCCGCGCCGGCGACATCGGCAACGAGCTCGTCGTACAGGAGGAGTTCCCGCGGCACCCGCGCTTCGGCGAGGGCCCCTGGCACCTCACCCCGACCGGCACGACCGCGGCCCGCAGCCGGGATGTCCGCGCCGACATCGATGTCGAGCACTCCCCCGCCGGGTCCCGCATCACCGTCCGCGCCGACCTCGGGCTCTTCAAGTACACGCAGCAGCTGACCCTCTGGGCGGGCGTCGACCGGCTCGACGTCTCCACGACCATCGACGGCTACGACGGCGCCGACCGCCTCATCCGGGTGCGCTGGCCCTCCGACGTCCGGGGCGGACTGCCCGTGCACGAGGTCGCCGACGCGGTGATCGGGCGCGGCTTCGGCTTCGTGGAAGTGAACAGCCAGCAGTTCCCGTGGACGCTGGACAACCCGGCCAACACCTGGTTCGGACTGGGGTCCACGGCACGGGTCGCGGTGTACGACGACTCCGGTGCGCTCCTCGGTCAACGGTCCATCGGTGTCGCGGAGTTGGTGTACGGCGACTGGGACGAGGCCGGTGAGCTGGGCGCGCCGCTCGCCGCCGCGCTCGTCCGCGCGGGCGTCACCGCGACCTCGACCATCGCCGGCGGCCCCCGCTACGGCGACCTCGAGGTCGACTCCAACCTCCCCGACATCCGGATCGCCGTCGGCGGCCCCGAGCGCAACTCGGTGGTCGCCGAGGCACTGGGCTGGGACCCGGCCGCCGGGCGCGAGCTGCGCCGACAGCTGGCCGAGCGGGGCGTGGCGGCCGTGTGGGTCGCGCCGCGCGCCTCCCTGCGCGAGGAGTGGGTGCCGGGCGCCGACCTGCGCGACCTGGAGCGGCTGCCGCTGCTCGTGGTGGCGGGCGCCGATGCCGAGGGCGACGCGAAGGCGGTCGACGCGCTGATCGCCGACCTGGACGACTTCAGCGTCACGGCCACGGCGGCGGGCGGCGGCGAGGCCCTGCCGCCGGGCGACGCCTGGGACGGGCGCGGCTTCGCCGTCCTCAACCGGGGCACGCCCGGCTGTGTGGTCACCGCATCCGGCGATCTCTACATGTCCCTGATGCGCTCCTGCACCGGCTGGCCGTCCGGCATCTGGGTCGACCCGCCCCGGCGCACGACACCCGACGGTTCGGCGTTCCAGCTGCAGCGCTGGTCGCACACCTTCGAGTACGCCGTCGTCGCGGGCGAGGGCGACTGGCGCGCGCAGCAACTGCCCGCCCGCGGACACGAGTTCAACCACCCGCTCACCGCACGGCTACGGACAGAGGGCGAGGCGGCCGTGTTGCCGAGGAAGACCTCCCTGCTGGAGCTGGAGCCCGCCCGCGAGGTGCTCCTCGACGCCCTCAAGCCGCTCGGCTCCCCGCTCGCCCGGGGCAGCGTGGCGGCCGCGGATCCGGGGCGCGGAGTCGCCGTACGCGTGCACGAGGTGAACGGACGGCCGGTGCGGGCACGGGTGCGCGGGCCCGTGGAGTGGACCGAGGGCGCTCGTGCGGACGTACTGGAACGGCCCGGCGATCCGCTGACGCCGGACGCCGAGGGGGTCCTGGAGGTCGGGCTGACCGGCTTCGAGGTGGCCACGGTACTCGGCACGCCCGGCGGCTCATCTTCCGTGTCAGGCCCCGGAGTTGAAGCCGACGAACCCGCCCAGCCCGTTCACACCCGCTACTGGCTCCACAACTCCGGCCCCGCCCCGCGCGGCAACATGCCCGTCGCGGTGTACGTGTCGCCCACGGCTCTCACCACGTCCGGCCCCGTCACCGCGACCGTCCGGGTCGGCTCGGAGCTCACCGACGCCCCGGTGTCGGGCACGGTGACCTTCGAGGTACCGCCCGGCTGGTCCGCCGAGCCCGCCGAGCTGCCGTACGCGCTGGGCCCCGGCGGTTTCACCCTCGCCGAGGTCACGCTGACACCGCCGGCCGACCCCGAGCCCGGCCGCCACTGGCTGGCGGCACGGCTCACCTACGGCGGCCAGACGTACGAGGACGTGGTGGGCCTCGACGTGCCGGGCGGGCCGCCCGCAGGACCGGGTCTGGTGTGCGACCTGGGCGCCGAGCGGATCACCGTCCGCAGGGGCGAGCGGGTCCAGGTGCCGGTGACCCTGCGGAACACCACCCGGGGGCCGGTCACCGGCCAGCTGTGGGCCGTGTCCTCATGGGGCACCTGGCCCGGGGTCACCCCCGGCCTCCAGGGCTTCACCGTGCCCGGCGGAGAGCGGCGGGAGTGCCTGATCGACGTGGACGGTGGCGCCGTACCGCCCGGCTCGTACTGGCTGATGGCCAAGACCGCCTGGCACAGCCGAGTCGCCTACACGAAGGCCATCCCGCTGGAGGTGACGGAGTGACCGAACACGCAGCACTTGTGAACGGCGAGGCGATAGCCAGGACACGAGTAGACGCCTTCCTGAAAACCCACGGCCCTGCAACGCCCCTTAGGGGCGCGGGGAACTGCGCGACCAGCCACAACGAACCCGCAGCCGCCAGACGACAAACCGAGGCACCCTCTGCGGCGAGGCAACGGCGACGCTGGGCCACGCAGGTAGTCGTCACCGACGAACTAGCCCGCCGCGCCTGCGCAGACCGGGGTCTAGAGCCACCAACAGAGGCACCCCCAGCCAAGCTGCTCACCGTGCCGGAGGCAGACGTCGCAGACCTCGGCAGCATCGTCGCAGCAGCACTCGCCAACTCCCCGGCCGCCCGACTCCTCCTGTCCGCCCTGGAGGCCGAGCAGACCGTCGCCGAGACAGCCGTACGGGACTACTACGACCGAAACCCGGACCGCTTCCTCACCCCGGAGGCGCTCCGACGCGGAGTCGACCCCTTCGGCGGGGCGACTCACACGGACTTCCTACCGTACGAGGCCGCCCGCGAGGGCATCGCACGCGAGCTGCGCCGCGCGGCCGGCAGGCAAGCCTTCTTCGACTGGCTGGACCAAGCTCGCACCGGTGTGGAGTACGCGCACGGGCACGAACACCCCGGCGATCCGACCCACCCGGACCACGAACACCGCCACTGACGGCGGTACGGAACCTAAACGCAACACGGCAAACCATTGACCTCCGATGAATTCTGGTCCACATTTTCATCAATCGGAGTCCAAGTTGGTGATTTGAACCAGCCGCGATCATCGCATCCGACTGGTCCCAGGAGGGCAGCAATGCGCGCGAGAAGACTGACCGGATCCATCGTGGGGATCATCGCCCTGGCCCTGACGGCCGCCGGCTGCGGCCTGTCCGGCGGTTCCGACGACGGTGACGCCACCGCCGGCGGCTGCAAGGTCGACAAGGGCAACGTGGGTTCCGGGAAGCTCACCGGGGACGTGAAGGGCAGCATCACCTTCCAGACGACCAACCTGAAGAAAGACTTCGGGGACTTCTTCAACGGAGTGATCAAGGACTTCGAGACGGCCCACCCCGGAACCAAGGTCAAGTGGATCGACGACCCCGGTGACGCGACGTTCGGCCAGCGCACCGTCGCCGACGCCCAGGCCTGCACCCTGCCGGACGTGCTCAACGTCGACTCCCCGACCGCGACCTCCCTCACCAAGGCCGGCTACCTGCTCAACCTGGGCGTCAAGGACCCGGACGCGGCCAAGCCGTTCGTCCCGGCGTTCTGGAAGTCCAGCACCATGAAGGACTCCTCGGGCGCCTCGGTGCACACCGTGCTGCCCTGGTACACCGGCGGCATCGTCCTGACGTACAACACCGACCTGCTGAAGAAGGCCGGGGTCGACCCGGAGAAGCCGCCGACGACCGTGTTCGGGCTGTTCGCCGACTACGAGAAGGTCGCCAAGGCGGCCGACGGCAAGTTCTACGCGACGATGGCCAACCCGGTCTGGCGGATACCGGCCGACTGGGACCAGATGAACATCAAGACGCTGTCCGCCGACGGCAAGTCCGCCGTCTTCGCCGACGACCCGCGCACCGTCCAGTGGGTCGAGTGGATGACGAAGCTGTACAAGGAGGGCGCGATGCCGAAGGACTCGCTGTCCTCCAACAACGACCCCTCCACGCTCTACAGCCAGGGCAAGGTCGCCTACGGTTCGACGAACCCGAGCTTCGTGCGCTTCGTGCAGCAGAACAGCCCGTCGGTCTACACCAAGACCGCCGTCGGCCAGCAGCCCTTCGACGCGCTCGGCCACACCACGGGTGCCCCGCAGTACATCGCGACCGCGGCGACCAGCAAGAACGCCCCCACGGCACTGGCGTTCGCGGAGTTCCTCACCAACGCCGAGAACCAGACGGCCTGGTGCAAGGACCCGAAGGTCGTGATCTTCCCGACGACCACGACCTCGCTGGACGACCCGTTCTTCCAGAAGGTCAGTGGTAACGACCCGTTCTCCGAGGCCCGCAAGCTCGTCGCCGAACAGCTCAAGACGGCCACCGCCTACCAGACCAACATCTCCTCGGCCGTGCAGAACGCCATCGTGGCCCAGGTCCAGTTGGCCATGCAGGGCAAGAAGAGCGCGGCGGACGCCGTGAAGGACGCCCAGGAGAAGGCCAACGAGCTGCTGAAGCAGGCAGGCTGACGGTGACGGCACAGATCACGAACCCGGTGTCCGTGCCCGGCGTGGAGGCTACGTCCTCCGCGCCGGGCCCGGCCCCGTCCCGCGCCCGCCGACTCGCCCGGGCCGTGCTCCCCGGCCCCGCTCCGGGCGCCAACGGAGCGGCGATGTACCGCCGTTGGTGGCTGCCCTGGCTGTGGACCGCGCCCGCGATCGTCTGCGCGGTGGTCTTCGGGGTGTTCCCGTTCCTGAACACGCTCCTGCTGTCCTTCACCAACGCCAAGCCGCTCGGCGGCGCCGCGAGTTACGTCGGACTCGACAACTACACGCGGATGCTGGACGACTCCGACTTCTGGCTCGCGACCCGCAACAGCATCCTGTACGCGGTGATCGTCGTCCCGCTGATGGTGCTGCTGCCGCTGCTGCTGGCCGTCCTGGTCGAGAAGAACCTGCCGGGCATCGGTTTCTTCCGCTCCGCCTTCTACACCCCCGTCCTCGCCTCCAGCGTGGTCGTGGGTCTGAGCTGGCAGTGGCTGCTGGCCGACGACGGGCTGGTCAACACCTGGCTGGAGAAGGCCCATCTGATCAAATCAGCCATCCCGTTCCTGTCCGACTCCTGGCTGATCCTGCTCTCCGCGATGGGCCTGACCCTGTGGAAGGGCCTCGGCTGGTACATGGTCTTCTACCTGGCCGCGCTCGGGAACGTCCCCAAGGAGCTGCACGAGGCGGCGTCCATGGACGGCGCCGGTGCCGCCCGCCGCTTCTGGCACATCACCGTGCCGGGCGTACGCCAGGCCATGATGCTCGTCGGCACGCTCACCGGCATCGGCTCGCTGCGGGTGTTCACCGAGATCTACATGCTCGGCGGCGCCACCGGCGGCCCCGGCGGCGCCGACCGCACCCTCCCCTTCTACATCCGGGACGTCGGCCTGGACCCGGTCTCCGGCAACGCCGGCTACGGCTCGGCCGTCAGCGTGGCCCTGTTCCTGCTGACGCTGGGGCTGACCCTGCTCGCGCAGCGCCTGACGAAGGAGGACGACGCATGACGACGACCGCTGTTCCGGCCAAGCGTCGGCGCCTGATGCCGCGCTGGCGAGACTACGGCCGCCCCCGCGAACTGGTCGTCCGCTACCTGCTGTTGCTCCTCGTGCTCGGCCTCACGATCGGCCCGCTGCTCTGGCAACTGCTGGCCTCCCTCAAGGGCACCAGCGAGGACGTCTTCGGGGCGAACGCCACCCTGCTGCCGCAGCACCCGACCCTCCGGGCCTACCGGACGGTCTTCGAACAGGTACCGGTGGCCGCGTACATCAAGAACAGCCTGATCGTGGTCGCCCTGTCGGTCACCAGCCAGCTGGTGTTCTCCACCACGGCCGGCTACATGCTCTCCAAGCCCGGCTGGAAAGGCCGCAAGGCGGTCTGGGTGGTCCTCGTCGCCTCGATGATGTTCCCCTTCGAGTCGATCATGGTGTCGCTGTTCCTCAGCATCCGCGACCTGGGTCTGGTCGACAGCCTGGCCGGCGTCTGGCTGCCCGGCTTCGTCGGCGCCATCAACGTCCTCCTCATGCGCGGCGCGTTCCTCTCGGTACCGCGCGAGATCGAGGACTCGGCCATGCTCGACGGCGCGAACGAGTGGCAGCGCTTCCGGTACCTGTATCTGCCGTCCGCGTGGGGCGCGATCCTGGTGGTCGTCATCAACACCTTCATCAGCGCCTGGGACGACTTCCTCTGGCCGCTGATCGTGCTGCGCTCGGAGAGCAACATGACACTGACGCTGGGTCTGTCGCGGTTGCAGAGCTCGTCGTTCGGCTACGACCAGCGGATGGTCATGGCCGGGTCGGTCATCTCCGTGATCCCCGTGCTGGTGCTGTTCGTGATCACGCAGCGGTGGTTCTACAAGGGGGTCTCGTCGGGGGCCGTCAAGCTCTGAGGTCCAGTACTACGGGTACTGAGGTGAGCGCTGCCCGGGCCGACTCCGCGACACGGATCTCGACGGAGTCGGCCCGGGCGTCTTCGATGGACAGGGCGACCGTACGGCGCTCGCCCGGTGCGAGGCCGACCCCCTCGAACGCACACAGTTCGAGGGTGCGCGGCCACACGGACGTGATCAGACGCCTCAGATAGAACTGCACGACCGTACGCCCGTACCGCTCCCCGGAGTTGGTGACGTCGACGGTGACGGTCCTGCCGGAGAGTCGGGGCATGCCGTATTCGAAGCTCGTGTACGACAGCCCGTGCCCGAAGGAGAAGAGCGGCTCGGCGCTCTCGTCCACGTAGCCGCCGTACTCGGTGTCCTTGTGGTTGTAGTAGACGGGGAGTTGGGCCACCGAGCGGGGGACGGAGACGGGGAGTCGGCCGGTCGGCTCCTTCAGGCCCAGCAGGACCTCGGCGATCGCCTCGCCGCCCCACGGGCCGGGGTACCAGGCGGTGAGCAGCGCGCCCGCCGTGTCGGGGACGACGTGCGGGCGGCCCTGGATCAGCACGACCGCCGTCGGCGTGCCGGTCGCGACGACGGCGTCCATGAGCGCGTACTGGGCGGGACCCAGCCTCAGCCCGGCGAGGTCGACGCCCTCGCCGCAGGTCATCTCCGAAACGACCGTGCGCGCGGCCCCGTTGGCGTCGAACTCGGTGTCCGGCGTACGAGCGCTGCTGCCGCCCAGCACGACCACGGCCAGGTCGGAGGCGGCGGCCGCGGCGACGGCCTCGGGGATGCCGGAGAGGTCACCGCCGGTGAGGGCACAGCCGCGGGCGTGCCGGATGTCGACGCCGGGTGGCGCGAGCCGCCGTAGGGCTTCCAGGACACTGATGCCGGAGCGCTGAGGGGCCGTGTAGTCACCCAACTGGTGGGCGGTGGTGGCCGATTGGGGTCCGAGTACGGCGATACGGGAGACGGTGGCCGGGATCGGCAGGACGCCCTTGTTGTCGAGGAGGGTGACGGCGGCCCGGGCGAGTTCCTTGCTGATCTCGCCGCCTCCGGCCGGCGCAGGCGGCGTCACGGTCTGCCGGTCGAAGAGCCCCAGCCGGAACTTGAGCCGCAGGACGCGGGCGACGGCGGCGTCGAGGACCTTCTCGTCCACCAGCCCTCGCCCGACCGCCTCCTCCAGACGCGTGAAGCCCTCGTCCCAAAGGCTCAGGTCGACACCGGAGTTGAGCGCGAGCGCGCCTGCGGAGACCGTGTCGCCGGTGATGCGGGCCAGGCGGTCCACGGCGATACCGTCCGCCATGACGAGCCCGTCGAAACCCCAGCGGTCTCTGAGGAGTTCGGTGAGCAGGGCGCGGTTGCCGCAGCACGGCATCCCGTCGACCTCGTTGTACGCGGCCATGACGGCGGCCGCTCCGGCGCGGACGCCCGCGCGGGCGGCGGGGAGATGGATCTCGTGCAGCTCCCGGAGTCCGAGCTCGGCCTCGGCGGAGTTGCGGCCGCCGACGGTGGCACCCTGCCCGGCGAAGTGCTTGAGGACGACGGGGGCCTTGTCGGCGGCGAAGAGCTCCCCCGAGCCCTGCATCCCCCGGACCAGCGCTTCCGTCAGCCTCGCCGCCAGGTACGGGTCCTCGCCGAAACACTCTTCGGTACGGCCCCAGCGGGGATCGCGGGCGATGTCGAGGGCCGAGACGAGGGCGACGTGGCCACCGCGGGCACGCAGCTCGGCGGCGGCGTGGGCGGCGGCACGCTCGTACAGCTCGGGATCCCACGTGGCGCCGACGGCCAGATTGACCGGCAGGACCGTGCCGTCGAGCGCCATGAGGCCGTGCGGGACCTCCTCGACGAACAGGGCCGGGATGCCCAGCCGGCTCCGCTCGACGACATGCCGCTGCACCAGGTCCGCGAGGGCCGCGCCGTCCTCGGCACCGGGTCCGCTCCCGTGGTCCACGCCGGACCAGGCGTCGGCGCGCTGGAGGCCGTAGAGGGCGCCGAGTCCCTCGAAGCGCTCGGTCTCGGCGTACAGGGCCTCGGTGAGTTCGAAGGAGCCGTCGGGCGTGCGGCGGTAGGCGTCCCAGCCGTACATCCGCTGGTTGAGCTGACCGACCTTCTCGCGCAGGGTCATGCGGGCGAGCAGGTCCTGGACGCGGACGGCGACGGGGGCCGTGGGGTCGCGGTAGAGGAGGTCGTTCATCGGCTGCGACCTCCGTAGGAGAGACGGGCGAGGGCCACGGCGCCCCGGCAGCCGTCCGCCACCCAGTCGAGGGTCAGGCCGAGGGTGTGGAGCCGGGAGGTCAGGGGGGTCGTGAGGGGGCCCTCGGGGCCGAGGAGGCCGCCGGTGGCGACGATCCGTTCGCTCTCCTGAGGGTTCAACGCCCTTACGGTCTCGGCGAGTCGGTCCGCCGCCTCGTCGAGGATCGCCTCCGCGACGGCGTCCTTGTCCCGCGCCGCCTCGGCCACCAGCGGGGCGAACCGGGCGAGCCGGATGGGCGGTTCGGCCATGACGGCGGGGAGGAGGTGCATGCGGTAGGCCTCGCGCCGAGCCCGGGTCCAGTCGTCGTACGGCAATACGTCACCCGGGAGTCCCAGCGCCCGCCCGACCGCGTCCGCGAGGACCGTCTCCGGCCCCCGCCCGTCCGCCATCCGCAGCGCCGCCCGGACCGCCGCGCGCCCGATCCAGAAGCCGCTGCCGTCGTCACCGAGGAGCCAGCCGTCGCCGTCCACGGTTGTCGTGGCGCGACGGTCGGTGATGCGCATCGCGACCGCGCCGGTGCCGGCGACCAGAGCGAGGCCGTCGGCGGGAGCGCCGGGGGCGGAGGCGAAGGCGGCCTCGATGTCGCTGCAGATGACCGGGGACGGAGTCACGATGCCCAGGCGCCGCAGTGCGTCGGCGAGGGCGGCACGGGCGTTGACGTGCCCCGGCTCGTCCGGTGAGGCGGCCGTGGCGCCCGCGAAACCACCGGCGACCGCGACCACCCTGCCGCGCGCGGACTCCGGCACCGCCGCGGCGACGGCCTCCGTGAGGTGCTCGGTGAGCTGCGGCACCGGCACGGTCAGGGCGTTGCCCGGCCCGGCGGCGCCCTCGCCCAGCGGCCGGCCGTCCGCGGCGGCGGCGGCGAGCACGGCGCGGGTACGGGTGCCGCCGGCGTCGAGGCCGACGACGAGTTCCGCTCCGCCGGAATCCTGGTTCAAATCGCTATTCATTACCGACCATGGTGGTTGATACATTCAGCGAGGACAAGCCCCGTCTTGGGGACTGACCCCGCCCCGAGGAGGATCCCATCCCTACGCTCCGCTTCGGCGTCAACTACACGCCCCGCCGCGGCTGGTTCCACTCGTGGCACGACTTCGACCCGGCGCACGCGCGTGAGGACCTCGCGCAGATAGCCGGGCTCGGGCTCGACCACGTCCGGGTCTTCCACCTGTGGCCGCTGCTCCAGCCCAACCGCACGCTCCTGCGCACCACCGCCGTCGACCAGCTGGTGCACCTGGTCGACCTGGCGGGCGAGGCGGGTCTCGACGTCCTCGTGGACGGCGTACAGGGCCATCTGTCGAGCTTCGACTTCTACCCGGAGTGGACCCGCAGCTGGCACCACCGCAACGTGTTCACCGACCCGGAGACCATCGAGGCCCAGGCGGAACTCCTGCGCACCCTCGGCCACGCCCTCGCCGACCGCCCCAACCTCATCGGCCTGCAGCTGGGCAACGAGCTCAACAACCTGGTCGAGCACAACCCGGTGTCGGTGGCCGAGGTCGACCATTACCTGGACACACTGCTGGCCGCCGCCCGGTCCGGACTGGGTGAGCACGGCCTGGTCACGCACTCCGCCTACGACGCCGCCTGGTACGGCGACGACCACCCGTTCACCCCCGAGGCCTCGGCCCGCAAGGGCGATCTGACCACCGTCCACCCCTGGGTGTTCTCCGGCGGCTGCGCCAGCCGCTACGGCCCCCGCTCCCCGCAGGTCCTGCACCTCGCCGAGTACGGCACGGAGCTCGCCAAGGCGTACGCCGCCGACGCGTCCCGGCCGGTCTGGGTCCAGGAGACGGGCGCGCCCGAACCGCACATCCCGGCGGCGGACGCGCCGGAGTTCGCGCGGGCGACCGTGCGCAACGCGGCCGAGTGCGAGGGGCTGTGGGGCGTGACGTGGTGGTGCTCCCACGACGTGGACCGCTCCCTGGCCGACTACCCGGAACTCGAGTACACGCTGGGCCTGTTCGACTCGTCCGGCCGCCCCAAGCCGATCGCCGAGGCGTTCGCGGAGGCCATCGCCGAGCCCCACTCCCCCCGGCCACGCGACACCGCCCTGGTCCTGGACTGCACCCCGGCCACCCGATCCGTTTCGGGTCCGGGCGGCGCGTTCTTCGAGGCATGGATGCGGCTGCGGACGGAGGGGGTCCGCCCGGCGGTGGTGCTGGCGTCGCGGGCGGAGGACGCGGGGTATCTGGCAGAGCGGGGGATCAAGGAGCTCGTACAAGTGCCGTGAGCTACCGCGCCCCTTTAGGGGCGCGGGGAACTGCGCGACCAGCCACAGCGGACCCGCAGTCGACGCACCGGCCTCGCGGAGCGCTTAGGTCCCTACCAGCGCTTCCGCGACCGCCCGCAGATTCGCCCGCCCGCGTCCATAGGCGCACAGGTCACCACCCTCCGGCAACCCCGTGTCGACACGTATCGCATCCGGCCGCCGAGCCAGCAACGCATCCCGCAGCCGCGCCTGCCAGGAATGCAGCCCGGCGTCGCAGGTGGCGACGACCAGCGGCCGGGCCCGACGCAGGATCCCGTCGACGAGGGCGGCGGGATCCGCCGGCTCCCCGGCGACCGCCGTGCCCACGGCCGTCGGATCAAGCGCACGGACCTCGGTCAGCAGATCCTCGCCGCCCCAGTTGAGCGCGGGGTGCGGCGGCGGAAAAAGGTCGACGACATGGGCGCCCCGCACAGCAGGCGGCACGCCCCCGCTCCGTACGGCCCGGCGTGCGGCCTCCAGCCCGGCGTCCGCGTCCCACTCGGCGACCGTCGCGGCCGAGGTCGCGTACCGCTCGGCGAGCCGCTGCACGCGCCCCGCCGCCTCCCGCACCCGATCCTCGGCCAGCACGTCGGAGCGGAGCGCGTCGAGGACCGCGTCCCGGCAGGCCAGCGTGACCTCCAGTTCCGGTACGGCGACGATGACCTGGTCGGCCCCCGCGGCCAGCGCGATCCGGGCCCCGGCCGCCTCGCCGTAGCGGTCGGCGATCGCCTTCATCTCCAGGGCGTCGGTGACCAGGACGCCGTCGAAGCCGAGGTCGTGCCGGAGCAGGTCGCCGAGGATGCGGCGGCTGAGGGTGGCGGGGCGGTTGGCGTCCAGCGCCGGGAAGACGACATGGGCGCTCATCAGCATCGGCACGCCCGCGGCGACGGCCGCGCGGAACGGTTCGAGGTCGGTGAGGAGTTCGTCGTACGGCCGCGGGTCGACCGCGATGCCGTGGTGGCTGTCGGTGTCGGTGCCGCCGTGGCCCGGGAAGTGCTTGGCACAGGAGGCGATGCCGCGCGCCTCGGTGGCGGTGATCCAGGCGCGCAGATGCCGGGAGGCCAGGTCGGGTTCGGCACCGAAGGAGCGGGTGCGCACGATCGGGTTGCGCGGGAGGTGCTGGAGGTCGGCGACGGGGGCGTAGGACGCGGTGATGCCGAGGGTGGCCAGGTGCCCGGCGAGCGCGTCGGCGCAGCGGGCGGTGAGCGCGGGATCGTCGGCGACACCGAGGGCGTACGAGCCGGGAACCTCCGGCGCGCCGGCGCCCACCAGGTGTCCGATGCCACCGCCCTCGTTGTCGATGCCGACCAGCAGATCGGGCCGGATCGCCCGCAGGGCATCGGTGAGCTCACGGACCTGCTCCGCGTCACGCACGTTGCGGGTGAACAGGATGACCCCACCGAGGCCCCGGTCGACGAGCCGCTTCAGGGTGTCGGGGAACGTCGTGGTGCCGTCGAAACCGGCGACGAGGCAGCGGTGGACCGCCTCGTCCAGGTCGGAGGGGAGTACCGAACCGGCGGACATGTGTACGGAGTGGGTCACCCTCGTCATCCTCTGGATCGTTCAGCCAAAAGTCAATATCTTGACGGTTCATCGATTCAGTGACGGGGTGGGGCAGGACACCGCCGCTTGCCGATCTCCGGTACAGGGAAAGGTTCGCAAGTAGCGGCGACTTGTTCGAATAAGAGGCGCCCTGCCCTGCTCATGGGTATGGCAGAGTCTCTCCATGCTCCCCCAGCACTCCGTCCCCCTCCCCCCCTTCGTCGACCTGAGGCCGATCGGCAGGTGCAATTTGAGCTGCCCTTTTTGCTTCGGCCCGCGGCATGAAGTCCCTTCCATGTCCCGGGAGGACGCGCTGAGAATCGCCTCCGTGCTGCGTCAGGCCAATGTCCGGGGTGTGGTTGTCTCCGGTGGCGAACCGACGCTTCTTCCATACCTGCCGGAGCTCGTGGAGGAATTGCGTAAGCCCTTGCCGGGGGGAGGCCGAATGCGTGTGGTGCTCAGCACGAATGGTCTGGCGCCACACCCCACGATGAAACGAATCCTTCCCCACCTTTCATGGCTGGCACTTCCCTTGGAATCTGCCGACGCAGAGGAGCACAAGGCACTCAGAACCGGCGTCGCACCACATCGGGACAAGGCTCTCGATCTGTTGCGGGAAGTGCGCAAGAATCACCGTTACGTGCAGGTGAAGCTCGGGACCGTGGTCACCAGGGTCAACTCCGCAGGGGCTCCGCGCGTCCTCGATCTCATCGAGGACCGCAAGTGGCTCCCCGACGTCTGGAAGGTCTACCAGATGTCGGAGACCAACTATGGGGCGGACAACAAGGATTGGCTCTCGCTCGGGAACGATGAATTCGAGCAGGTGGTCAAGAAATGCCGAGCTGCCGCCAAGAATCGGAGTGTCAAATTGCGCGTCTACCGCAATTCCACTCGGGCGGGAAGCTATTTCTTCATCGACCCCGACTGCCAGGTCGTCGTCATCGACGAAACGGGAGAGCGCCGGCTCGGGAACTTCTTTTCGCTGCTCGCCCAGGACAACCCCGAACCGCTGGTACTGCCCGAGCGGAACGCCGAGAACTTCCTGGAAACGTATCCGGATCAGTGAGGAGTGCACGATGACAGAACACGTACGGGTAGGAGTACAGGCGATCGTCCGCTCGGGCGACCGTGTTCTGCTCGGCCTGCGGGCCAACACCTTCGGGCACGGCACCTGGGGGCTGCCGGGCGGTCATCTCGAGCTGGGCGAGTCGCTGACCGGCGCGGCTGTCCGCGAACTGGCAGAGGAGACGGGGGCCCAGGCCCTCGCCGCACGAGTGGTCTGTGTGACGGACCCGGACCCCGAGGCCAACCACCACATGCAGATCGGCGTGGAAGTCACGGACTACACGGGCGATATCAGCGTGCGGGAACCCGAGAAGTGCGAGCGCTGGCAGTTCTGGCCGCTCGACGACCTGCCCGAATCGCTCTTCGTCGGATCCGCGCCGGTTCTGCGCCGCATCAGGAACGGGGAACGTCTCCCTTCCTGACACTGGGCCTGACCTGAATGTCCACCAGGGCGTCGATCTCTGACTGCAGTGCCGCCTTGTGCCCCTCCTCGTGGACCTTGAACTGCTCGTAGGTGCTGGAGAGTTCCCACTGCGTGGTGAACTCCTGAAGGCTGTCGGCGTGGTACTTGCTGTCCTTCAGGAACTTCACCTCCAGCACCCGCAGTCCGCGGCGCGTGCGGTCCTCGGGGTTCGAGGTGATGTAGGGCTCGAAGAAACCCGTGTCCGACGTCAGGAGCGTCGATCCGGGGATGTCCATCGAGGTGATCCGCAGCTCGACCCGGTTCCCGTACGTCGCCCTGAGGTTCTGGTAGGAGGCGATCACCGGGGCGAAGGCCTCCTTGTAGTACGGGCTGTTCTCGATCAGCTCCACGATGTTCCACGAGGTCATCGGATCCCCCGACTTGTCCCGCGGCATGAAGGCGGCCAGGCTGTTCCACGGACTGCTGATGACCGCGCGGAAACGGACTCCCCGGTCCAGCGCCTGGATGATCGGCTCGTGAAAGCGGTGCTGTGCGCTGAGGAAATACGAGGAACCGGCGTGCGCGATCAGCCGTATGGTGCTCTGCTCCTGTTTCAGAGCCGCCGTCTTCGCCTTGTTGCGGTCGTTGTTCTCGTCGGGCTTGTACACGTGCTCGATGACATACGGCAGTTCGGTGTACGGCACCGCGGCACTGCGCATGTCCGCCAGCGTCTGCCTCAGTTTGAGCGTCTGCGTGTGTTCACGGCCGAACGGGGAGGCCTCCCTGGCGGCACGTTCCGTGGCCGCGTCGAGTACCTGTACCGCTTCCTTCGTACGGGCGCTGGTCACTCCGTCGGCCCCGCCGCCCGCGTCGAACTCGGCTGCGGCCAGGGCCGCCTGGGCGACGATGGCCACGCGATGGCCCGCACCGAGCGTCACCTGAGCGCCGAGATTGAGCAGTTCGAGCTCCGCGAGCTGCCCCTCACAGCCCTGCCGGTCGTCCGTCAGGGCCGCCAGGCGGAACCTCGCGGTGGCCAGGGCGATGCGGGCCTCGAAGACCCTCGCCTGTTTCTCCCCCTTGCTCGCGGCAAGCGCGTCCACTGCCTCCGCGAAGTAGGGCAGCGCGTCGTCCAGCGCTTTCACATCGGCGTTGACCTTCGCGACCTCCACCCGGACCCGGTGGACGGTCAGCGAGGTCTCGAGGTCGTCCGGTCCGTCCCAGAGCTCTTCGATACCCTTCTGGGCCCAGACCGCGGCGGCACGGTAGTCCTCCGCGCGCAGAGTCACGGCGCTCATGTTGGCCAGGATGCGCGGCAGTTCCGTCGAGTGGTGACGACGGGCCCGGTCACGGGCGGTGTTGAGGACGGCCCTGGCGCGCACCAGGTCGCCCTGTCCCGCCAGTAAGGCGCCGAGCCGGTTCCACAACGCCGCGTCCTCGAACTTCTCCTCGTCGGCCTCGGCGAGTTCCATCGTCCGCAGGGTCATGTCGAGGAGGTCGTCGACCAGAGGCTTCCGCCCCAAGGCGAGACAGAGCTTGACGAGGCGGACGAGCTTGCCGACCTCCGCGGGGTCGGCGTACGCCGTCGCGTCGTCGCCGCAGATGCCGCCCACATAGCTGGTAAGGCGGTCGCCGTCTTCCGAAGGACCGCGAGTCGGCCTTCCGAGAATTCCCTCGGCGACGGATATCGCCTCGTCCAGAGTCCCGATGGGGATCATCGACAAGTCCTCCCAGAGGGTTGTGCGGAGGGCGTCACCGCGTCCACTCCATCTGCACGTAGTCGTTGAGACCCTCGTCGTCGAGGAACTTGTCGACCTTGCTTCCGTTACCGGTCTGCCGCTCCGCGTCCCTTTCCCCGACGATGATGCTCTCCACGTCGCCGAGAAAACCTGCTTCCGCATGGCCATCCGCCAGCAGTCTGAGCCTGGTGATGCTGAACAGGTCGAGCGCCTCCACCACACTCCCGGCGAAGATCTCGTCGCTCTCCGCCCAGATACGGTCCTGCGGCTCGACGATCACCCCGAGTGCGACGGGAGGCACGGCGCCCGCCCCGCGCTCCACGGGACTGCCGGCGAAGGGCGCGTGGTCCTTGCGGAGTTCACAGCTCAGCCGTAACGCCTTGGCCACGAGGTCGGAGGTCCTGCGGTAGAGGGCGTCGGGATCGACGACGCTGCCCGTGGGAGGCTTCTCCTGGGCGGGGAACCGGTACGTCGCCGTCCAGGACTCGCCCCTCCTCGCCTTGCCGAAAGAGACCCGGGGAGGCAGCGCGTCGTCGTCGCCGAGCACGAGCCGCAGCAGCGCGAGATCCGAGGTCTTGTTGTACAGCGGGACGACGACCGGTGTGCCGTCCGTGAGGCTGAGCCGGCTGTGGTCCTGCTCGGTGGGCATGTGCCCGCCCAGGCAGTGGGTCGCCGTCAACGCGAACTTCCGCGTGAGACGTAACGCCGAACCCAGCCGCTCGCGCTCCTTGAAGATGTCGATCAGATACTCGTTCTGCAGCACCGGTCGATACCCCCGTATCCCCCGTGGTGCGCCGTCGCGCTTCGCCCGAAATTCCAAGGATAGCTCTACGGAAGAGCATTGTCTTCGGAAGAGTTTTCGACACTCTTCCTTTTCTTTCCATGTACATCGATGTGCACGAGATCCAGAAGTGCGCGATCGGCTTCTTTCGAATCACGAACGCACTGGAGAAACACCTGCCACTTGGCGTCCTTGTCGCTCTGCAGACGCAGACCGACGTCCCGCTCGTGCCACGCCTCCCACGCCCTCATCCAATTCTGGATCTCCGCGAAGGCCTTTTCGCAGGCCCCGCGGAGCTTCTCGGAGCTGTAGATCTCGATCCGGGCCGTGAGCAGTTGGGCCGAGCCCCTGGCCTCGTCCCTTCGCCCCCGGCTCTCGGGAAGCCGCCCGGTCCGCTCCGCGTGCGCCCGCATCCGGGCGAACCGGTGAATCGTGGCCATCATGTCGTCGTACGTGTCGACCCGCCGGTCCCACATACGGCGTTCGCGGTCCCGCCGGTCCGTCGCCCGCTGCGTCAGCAGGGCGGCCGTGATGGAGGCGCTCGCACCCACCACGGCCCCGATCAGCGCGGCAACGGCGGTGACGGTCACGGCGCCCATCATGGCGCAGGCCAGCGACCCAGGGAACGCCCCTGACGTGCTGCGGACCCCGCGAAAGCCTCACCCCGTCAGGGCGAGCCACCCCGCCCCGAGCAGCGTCACACCCGCCGGCACCGCCGGCATCAGCCTCCTGCTCGGGCTCACCGCGCTGTTCCAGGCGGACGGCGCGTGCGGCGCCTCGGTGGCCGAACCGGCCTGGCCCGCCGCCCGCGAAGCCGGCCTGGGCCGCGCCGAGTGAACACCCCGCCTCGACGACGTGACGAGCCCGCAGAAACGTTCTTGAAGTTCCGCACGCGGCCCTTCCGCCCCTCCCGCACCCGCTAGCCTCGAAAGTCACGCAAGGTGAACGGGGGTTGCCATGGCGCGCGATGATCGCGGGATCCCGCCGGAGTGCCGTAAGGGCCATGCCGGCATGCCGGAGACCGGCGCCGGGTTCGATCTCCAGGATCAACTCGAGATCCTCATCCAGGAGTTCCGCACGAGCGAGCCGCCGATGCCGGTGTTCGTCGTGCACGCGCAGGAGACCGCGGACGACGACGCGGTGGCTGCCCTGGTCCGGCAGCTGTACCGGGGCCAGGGCGCGCACGGCACGCGCTGCGCGGTGGCGCAGGTCGCGTACGAGGGCGACACACAGGTCCGCAAGGCCGCGGCGATGGTGCGCGCGTTGAGCGACCCGAAGAAGTGGGGCGGCCCGAAGGCGGTCTACCGGCGGTACGCGTTCCCGCGACTGCGGCTGGTGCACGCCATCGCCGACGCGGTCAAGAAGCTCGAGAGCGAGAGCGGCGGCTGGACCGCCCCCGGCCCCGACCGGCCGGAGCCGGCGCAGGAGCACCGCCAGCGCCTGCTCAACCAGCTGGCCACGCAGCGCTGGCGGCCGAAGGACACCCCGCGTTGGCGCTCGGGCCTGCCCCTGTTCGACATGGCGCACATCCTCCCGGCGAGCCTGGTGACCGTGCTCGCCGCGCTCCTGGCCCGCAGCGACTGGTACGTGGCGGCGGCCTCGGGGCTCGGCTTCCTCGTGCTGCTGACGGTCCTGAACTACGTCCTGCCGGGGCGGGCGCCGATCTTCCTGTGGCTGCGCCGGGAGAGCCGCTGGTTCATGACCACGACCTTCCTCAGGACCGCGGACCATGAGGACTCGACCGAGGTCTCGCTGCTGCGTCCGGTGCGTTCCTGGAAGGCGATCGCGGCCCGGGCGTACGCCGTGGCGCAGGCGCTCAAGGCGGGCGACGACTTCCACCTCCAGCTGTGCGTGCTGGCCCTGCGGGAGGACCTGCGGGACAACCACCGCCGCTGGAGCTGGGACCTGCGCGGCTTCAAGCGCCCGCGCCCGCCCGTGCTGTTCCTGCCCCACGCGGACGCGGACAACGGCGGCCTGGCGTTCATCCGGGCGGTCAGTGACGTGCGCAGCCGGCGCAGCGAACTCGACCCGCTGCTCGTCTACGCCGCCGTGCGCTCGGAGGACGTACAGGGGCTGCAGCGCGACGAAGGACAGACGACGCCCCCCGCGGATCCCCCGCCGCCCGGGTTCAGCGACCGGCTGCGCAGGTGGTACCGGGAGTGGGCACGCGATCTGCGGGCCGAGCAGTCGCCCAGCCGTGAGCGGGCCGTACTGCCCTGGGTGATGAAGATCCCGCTGCCGCACGACCAGTTGAAGCCGCTCGAAGGCCGGCCCCGGCACGGGAGGGCGGCCGGCGGGCCGACCCTCGCCCGTCTGGTGTGGGCCCTGCACACGCTGGTCCTGGTGATCGCCCTGACGACCGCGGGAACGATCATGCGGGCCGAGTCACTGCACGACCGCTACTGTTCCGCGTCCGTGCTGACAGCCAACCAGGACACCTGGCTCGAGCCGGCGCCCGACGGCGGCACGGAGTGCATAGGCATCGCGACGGACGGCGTGCGTTTCTCCCACTGGCTGCCCGCGTCGAAGACGGGCGTCGACGCCAAGAACTCGTCCGGCGTCGGCGAACCGCCCTGGACCGTGGCCCAGTTGGAGCAGCTCATCGCGGAGCAGAACGCGGACATCGCCGGTCCCCCGGCCCAGAAATACGTCACCGTCGTCTACGCCGGCCCGCTCAGCCCCGACCCGTCGGAGGGCTCCTCACTCGTGAAGGGCGCCGAGGAACTGGGGGGCGTCTATCTGGCCCAGACCGTCATCAACGAGAACTCCTCCACGAAGCTGCGCGTCCTCGTGGCGAACGGCGGAGTGGACCTGGACCACCAGACGGAGATGGCGAGGGCGATCGCCGCGTACGCCGCCCGCGACCCGAGCGTGGTGGGCGTGGTCGGCACCGGCCGCGACCTCAAGTCGAGCCGGACGACCACCCGCATCCTCATGGAGGCGGGACTGCCGATCGTCTCCGGCACGAACTCCGCCACCTATCTGCCCCGTGAGTTCGCCAACTGGTTCAGCCTGGCCGCCACGGACGAGTGGCAGACCAGGCAACTCGGCCTGATCGCCACCCAGTTACGCACCCCGGGCAAGAAGCAGTACGCGCTGGTCCTGGCCCGTGACACGGCGAAGACCGACGACCGCTACACCTCCGAACAGGCGTACTACGGCCAGGAGATGCTCGACCAGCGCGGCTTCACCCTGCTGAAGCAGCGCCGCTACACGCTCAGCGGCGGCACCCCCGAACTCCGTCAGCACGCCCAGGAGATCTGCGGCGGCGACCACGTCCCGTCCGTGATCTACTTCGCCGGCCGCGTCGAGGACGTCGAACCCCTGATGACCCAGCTGGGCACCGAAACGGGCTGCGCCGGCAAGCCCCTGGCCATTCTCACCGGCGACGACCTCTCCAAGGCCGACTTCACCCGGGGCGAGAGTGCCGTCGCTCCGGCGCCCGGGGTCACGCTCTACCACGCGGCGCTGGCGGAGCTGGAGAAGGCCGCCGACAGGACGAACTTCTATGTGAACGCCAAGGAATACCTGCCGGGTCTGGAGAAGCAGACCGTGCGCTACGACAGCCCCGCCGTGGCCAGCGGCCAGACCGCCCTGGCCCACGACGCGACCCGCGCCCTGTACTGGGCGGCCACCCTCAAGGGCAGTCCCCAGAGCCGCGCCGCGACCTGGGTGAACCTGCGCACCGTCCGTATCGAGGGCATGGCCACCGGCGTCATCGACTTCACCGACGCCCCGCTGTACCGCGACCGCACCGGCCACAGCATCGTCCTCAAGGTGGTCCGCCGCACTCGTGAGGGCACCTCCGAGACGGGCGTGCTGTGCAGCCGCATGGCCGGGGAGACCAAACCCCTCACGGTGAAGGAGTGCGCGATCGACGGGCCGGGGTGACGTGCCGTAGGGGACCGGTCAGGCCGTCGGTGACCTCCTCGGGGTGGGCAGCACGGCCCGGTCGACGGCGGGGCGCACCGGTTCGAGGGAGACTCCCTGCGGGACTCACCCCGAACACCTCTTCGCCTCGCACCACATCTTCACAGCGCACCAAGCAGCCTCGGCGGAGTCCTGTGCGGTAGGGCGACGCCCTGAAGGGGCGCGGGGCCGTATCGATATGCGGCTCCGCCGCGATGGGGGTCCCCCCGCTCGAGCGCAGCCGAGAGTGGGGGAGCGACCAGCCACGATGGCGCCGCAGACGACCGACGGCATATCGCGGCACATACAACGGAGCGCTTAGCGTTGCGCGCATGGCCCCTGACTCGACGCGGGACTTCTACGACGACCTGGCCCCCGACTACCACCTGATCTTCCAGGACTGGGACGCGAGCATGGCGTACCAGGCAACGGTCCTGGACGAGCTCGTCCGCGCGCGGCTGGGCGCGGGGCCGCGCAGGATCCTCGACTGTTCCTGCGGAATCGGCACCCAGGCGATCGGGCTGGCCCTGAGCGGGCACGAGGTCGTCGGCAGCGATCTGAGCCCCCGGGCCGCCGCACGCGCCACGGCCGAGGCGGCCGCACGGGGCGCCACCCTCCCGACGGCCGCCGCGGACATGCGGCACCTGCCGTTCGTGTCGTCCGTCTTCGACGTGGTCGTCTGCGCCGACAACGCGCTCCCGCACCTGCTGTCCGCGCAGGACGTCACCGCGGCCCTGCGCGGTATGCGCCGCGTCCTGCGCGAGGACGGACTGCTGCTGCTCACCGTCCGGTCCTACAACGGGACCCGGCCCACCTCCACACCGCCCCAGGTCTCGCAGACCCCCGACGGCAGGGTGATCACCTTCCAGCTGTGGCACTGGCACGAGGACGGCGAGCGCTACGACCTGGAGCACATCCAGCTCATCCCGGCGGCCGACACATGGACGGCTCGGGCCCGCCGTACGACCTACTGGGCCCTGAACCGCGACCAGTTGACGGAGTTCGCCGCCGAGGCCGGCTTCACCGACCTCAGTTGGCACACACCGGAGTCCACCGGCTTCTACCAACCCGTGCTCACGGCACGGGTTGGCATCTGAAGCACGACTCTCAGCCCTCGACAGGCTTCCCGCGCCCCCAGCCCCACGCGAGCCGGTCCGCACCGGACTGGTTGGTGGTGGCCAGCCACGGACGGTTCGGGTCGCCGACGAGGGTCTGCAGGGAGTACGTGTCGTCGGTGCGCAGACCCGGCCAGTACACCGAGCCCATCTTGAGCTCGCGGAAGGTGTCGGTGACGGCCTGGAGGTAGTTGATGAAGTTGTCGTCCGGGGTCTTCACGTTGTAGTTCAGGCCGGTCGTCATCGGGGATCCGAACTCGTCCGCCACGGTCCGGTTCGCGCAGTCGCCGATGCGCACCTTGAGGTCGGCGACCCACTCGTCGTAGGTGGCGTACGACTTCCAGAAGCCGTAGTGGTGAAGGGACAGGTAGGTGCCCTTCAGGCGCGGGTCGGCGCAGACGGTGGTGACGTGGTCGTTGTAGCCGGCGCCGCTGACGAACACGCGGTTGCGCGGCACCGACGGGTAGGTCTGCAGCCACTTCGCGGCTATGTCGGCCCACTCGGTGTCGGTGTAGCCGTGCGGCTCGTTCATCGGCTCGAAGTAGACCCGCGGGTCGTTCTTGTACGCCTTGACGACGGTGTTCCACATGGGCCAGTAGGTGGCCTCGTCGTCGATGAAGCCGTCCTTGCGGTCCCCCGTCCCCTCCCAGTAGGACACGATGACCTTGAAGCCCTGGTCGGATGCCGCGTCGATGACCCCGCGGTACGACTTCCAGTACGCGCCGTTGACCGTGTACGGGTTGATGGGCAGCCGTACGGTGTTGGCGCCGAGGTTGGCGCGGAACGCCGCGATGATCCGGGTCGCCTTGGCGTAGGTCTGCTTGTAGGTGTCGGAGGTCGACAGGCCCGACAGCTGGAGCAGGTCGTCGGCGAAGTTGTCGCGCGGGTCGGCCCAGTTCACGCCCTTGAACTGGGTCGTGTCGGTGGCCGGGGCGGCGGAGGCGGGGCTGCCGACGAGGGTCGCACCGGTGACCGCGGCGATCGCGACCGCGACGCAGGCGGCACGCAGCCGGGGCGTGAAGCGGGTGGTGGTGGGGGTCTTGCGCATCAACTTGCCCTTTCGGAATCGAGCATGTTTACGTAAACATGAGGGCCGGAGCGGAAGCGATGTTTACGTAAACGTGGCGGCGCCGGAATCGTGGCATCCACCCCGGCGGCCGTCAAGGTTTCCCACACGTAACATCCGGTGCGTCACTCAACGGGTTCCGGACCGAACAAAGGGGGCACCAGTGGTGGAACGGGGCGGATCGGGCGTGCCCGGCGGGCGCCGCAAACAGCGCGTCTCCATGGCCGACGTCGCCACGCTCGCGGGCGTGTCGTCCCAGACGGTCTCCCGGGTCTCCAACGGCCACCCCGGGGTGATCGCCTCGACCCGGGAGCAGGTGCTCGCGGCGATGCGGGAGCTGGGCTACCGGCCCAACAGCGCGGCACGCGCCCTGCGTTACGGCCAGTTCAACACCATAGGCGTGATCCTCTTCAGCCTCTCCTCGACCGGCAACAGCCGCACCGTGGAGGCGATCGCGACGCACGCCGCGGCCGAGGGGTACGCCATCACCCTGATCCCCATCGACGTCCCGACCCAGGACAACGTCCTCGGGGCCTTCACGCGCATGGGCGAGCTGGCCGTCGACGCCGTCATCGTCATCATGGAGATGCACCTCCTCGACACCGGCACCGTGCAGCTGCCGCCCGGCGTCCATGTCGTCGTCGTGGACTCCGACGCCGGCGACCGCTACAGCGTGGTCGACACCGACCAGGCCGACGGCGCGCGGAAGGCCGTAAGGCATCTGCTCGACCTGGGCCATCGCACCGTATGGCATGTGACAGGGCCCGAGGCGTCGTACGCCGGTCAGCGCCGAACTCAGGCCTGGCGCAAGGTCCTTGAGGAGGCGGGGCGCCCGGTGCCGCCGCCGCTGCACGGCGACTGGTCGGCCGAGTCCGGCTATGCGGCCGGCCTCGCGCTCGCCGCCGAACCGGACTGCACGGCCGTCTTCGCCGCCAACGACCAGATGGCCCTGGGCCTGCTGCGCGCCTTCCACGAACGCGGCCGCCAGGTCCCCCGGGACATCAGCGTCGTCGGCTTCGACGACATCCCCGACGCGGCGTTCTTCGTCCCGCCCCTCACCACCGTCCACCAGGACTTCGCCGAGGTGGGCCGCCGCTGCGTCCAGGGCGTCCTACGGCAGATCCGCACCCACGGCGGCCCGCAGCCCGGCACGGATCTCGTCCCGACGAGTCTGGTGATCAGGAACAGCACGGCGGCGCCGTCCTCCTCATCCGCCTGAGGCACGGACGACCGGCACACTCCGTTCCACGCTGTAGGCGTGAACGGCCGTCAGGACGGTGTGCTGGTCGGCGACGATCCCGGCGACCTGCTCGGACTTCAGCAACTCGTCCGGCGGAAAGCCGGATTGTCGTGGCTGACGCCGAGCGTCGGATGCACCAACCGCGACCAGGGCAGGAAGGTGTACGTCCGCAGGTCGCGCCCACCGGCCTCGTGGAGTGCGGGGCCGATGCGGTCCTGGACGTACTTCCGGAAGGCGCGGCCGCTCACCCCGCGCCGCCTCCGCAGCAGCAGGATCGTGCGGTGGCCCACGGCGTCGTCGTGGCCGCCGGTCCACCAGCGGCCCCCGCCCGGGCCCGTGACCTGCCCGAGGACCCGTTCGAAGACGTTCTGCTCGTCCAGGTAGACCTCCCGCATGCGCAGCGGCATGCCGAGCGCGGCGACCGTGCTCCCGAACCGGACCTCGGCCACGCCGTCGCACCGCCGGCTCGTGGGAACGGCGGTGCCCACCGTGGGGGACGACGGCCAGTAGCCGTGGTCGGTGGGCGAGAAGTGCCGCTGGACGTACTCGGCCAGGTTGGGCAGCCGCCCGGCGATCTCCGCGTGCGGCCCGGCCCAGTAGCCGAGGGCGGTCTCCCTCGGCAGGTCCGCACGCAACCAGACCGGGGACATGAAGGAGGTCGTCTTGACAGGTCGGCTCATGTTTTCTCCTGTGCGGGCAGGCGAGTTGCCGTTCGCAACCCTTTCCTTTCGTCTGCGTTCGGTGCGCATGCTCAGTCCGCCGTCCGAGCCCGATGCCGCGCGATCATGGCGTCACGGTCGTGCCGGATCTCGTCGCTGCAGCAGTCGACGGGCAGTCCGCCGAAGCGGGCGATGCAGCCGTTGCAGTAGCCGCAGACCGGCCGGTCCGCGGCCTCATCGAGGACGTTGCGGTACAGGTACGGGTCGGCGATCATCGCGCGAGCGGCCGAGACGGCGTCGGCCTTCCCGCCGTCGACGGCCGCCTCCATGGCCGCCCTTGTGTGGAAGCCGCCGACGCAGATGACGGGGACGTCCAGGGCGCGCGTGAACAGTTCGGCCTGGGGAAGGTTGAAGCCCTCCAGCGGCGGGCGCAGTCGCTCCGCAGCGCGACCGGTGCCACGGCCCGTCCGACGGCCTTGCGCAGCGCCGAACTGTGCTGCCCCGCACCGGAGTCGAGGCTGGTTCTGAAGAATCCGCGGTATCTGCCCTGGATCATGCCGGGCCACGACTCGTAGTGCCCGCGGGAGATCTCGACGGCGTCGATGCCCTCGTCCTGCAGTCGTACGGCGACCCGGAGGAGCTCCTCGGTCGTCGCTCCCCTGCGCAAGGGGAGGTCGTCGGTGCCGTTCATCTTGACGAGGATCGGGTAGTCGTCGCCGAGCCGTGCGCGCAGGCCTCTCAGCACCTCGACGAGCAGCCGCGCGCGGTGGTCGAGGCTGCCGCCGTAGGCATCCGTACGGCGATTGGTGTGCGGGGTCAGGAACTGGCCGAGCAGGTAGCCGTGGGCGGCGGCGCGATCGGCGCGTTCTGCGAGGCCTTCTCCGCCCACCGCCCGATCGCGTCCGCGGCGGTGGCCGCGCAGTACACCAGCCCCGCCGTCAAGGACCTGTGGTCCCAGGTGATGGAGGAGTTCGTGGCGGAGGTGACGAAGGCGATCGAGTCCGAACGCCTTCGCGGGGCGGCCCCCGAGGGAATCCCCGCCCACGACCTCGCCACCTCCCTGAACTGGATGGTCGAACGCGTCCTGTTCACCACGTTCAGCGGCCAGACCCCGGGCGTACCGGAGGAGCGCCTGCTGGATACGCTCGTCCCGATCTTCATGAGCGCGGTGTACGGCCGCGCGGAGGCCTGAGAGCCTGCTACCGGCTACGACAGGCCGACGTCCGGATCGCGCCGCTCGGCCCGGTGGAGCGCCTGCCCGATGTGGCGGGCCAGGCTCTCCGGGGCCTGCGCGTGCGCCAGGTGGCCCTGGCCCGGCATGGTGACGACGCGGGCACGGGGCAGCGCCGCCGCGATCTCGGCGAACACGTCGCCGTAGGGCGGGACACCCTCGTTCTCGGCTCCGAGCAGCAGGGTGACGGGCAGGTCCAGGGCCCCGAACGCCCGCAGGTCGGCGGGGTGTTCGTCGAGGGCCGTCAGCTCCTGGGCGAGCGGGGCGGCCAGTGGTCTGAGGACCTCCCAGGCGGCGCTCCGGCGCAGTTGTGCCACGTCTTCCTCCGAGAACCCCGACACGTCCCGGTTCACGATCTCCAGGGCGCGGTCCAGGTCATCGGCCGCGGCGGCTTCCCGCAGGGCGGCGAGCGCCCCGCGGCCGAAGGGCCGTACGACCGGTTCGTAGAGGGTGAGCGAGTGGACGCTCCCGGTGCGCCGCGCCGCCGCCTCCAGGGCGACGAGCCCGCCGAAGCTCCAGCCGAACAGGTCGACGCCGTGCTCCGCGCCCTCGGCGGCGACGATCTCGTCGAGAACGCGGTCCAGGTCGTCGATCTCCGTGCGCATCGAGTAGTTGGGGCCGAGCGCACCGCTGGGCTTCCGCCCTCGCCGGTTCAGCACGTAGACCGGTCCGGCCACGTCCAGCGCGTCCACGACCGGCTGCCACGCGACGGCGTCGGCCATGACCCCCGGCACGATCAGCAACGGCCTGCCCGAACCCGCACGCCTGGTGAGAGCGAGCCGGACACCCTCGCGATCCACGTGCCTCAGCACGGTCTCAGCCCTCTTCGGGAGCCAGCCTCAGCGAGATGCTGTTGATGCAGTACCGCTGATCGGTCGGGGTCGCATACCCCTCCCCCTCAAACACATGCCCGAGATGCGACCCGCACCGCGCACACCGCACCTCGGTCCGCACCATGCCGTGGGACCGGTCCGAGACGAGCTCCACCGCGTCGGTGTCCTTCGGGTCGTAGAAGGACGGCCAGCCGCAGTGGGACTCGAACTTCGTGGTGGACGTGAAGAGTTCGGCGCCGCAGGCGCGGCAGGAGTAGACGCCCTGCTTCTTGGTGTCGGTGTACTCACCGGTGAAGGCGGGCTCGGTCGCGGCCTGGCGCAGGACGGCGTACTCGGCCGGGGTCAGCTCCGCGCGCCACTCCTCGTCCGGCTTCTCGACGTCGTACGACATGTTGGCCAACCCCTTACTTCTGAGCGAGACGGTCCAGAATCTGCGGGCCCAGGTCCGTCACGTCGCCCGCGCCCATGGTGAGAACGAGATCACCGGCCTTGGCCATTCCCGCCACGACCGCCGGCACCTCCGCCTTGTCGTGGACCGGCGTCACGTCGGCGCCCGCCGCCCGCGCCGCCTCGATGATCAGCGCGCTCGTCACCCCGGGGATCGGGTCCTCGCGGGCCGGGTAGATGTCGAGGACCAGCGAGGCGTCCGCGAGGGCCAGGGACTGGCCCATCTCCTTGCCGAGCTCCTGCGTCCGGGAGAACAGGTGGGGCTGGAAGACCACCAGGATGCGGGCCTCGCCGGCCGCCGCACGCATCGCCTCCAGGTCCGCCGTCATCTCCGTCGGGTGGTGGGCGTAGGAGTCGATGACCTGCACGCCGGCCACCTCGCCCTTCAGCTGGAGGCGCCGCTTCACCCCGGTGTACGCCGCGATGGCCCGGGCCAGCTCCACGGCGGGGACGCCCAGCGCGACGCCCGCGGCCAGCGCGGCGACCGCGTTGTGGGCGTAGTGGCGGCCGGGGACGGAGACGGTGAAGGTGAGCTCCTGGCCGTCCAGCAGGACGGTGACCTCGCTCTTGAGGCCCTGGGCCACGACGGACAGCACCCGTACGTCCGCGTCCTCGGCCTCTCCGTACGTCACCACCCGCACGCCCTCGATCCGCCGCGTCAGCTCCCGCGCGCCCTCGTGATCGGAGGAGATCACGAGCGTGCCGCCGGGCACGATCTTCCCGGCGAACGTCTCGAAGGACTCGTAGATCTCGTCCATGGAGGCGTAGTTGGCGTGGTGGTCGAGCTCGACGTTGAGGACGATGGCGACCTCGGGGGCGTACTTGTGGAAGCTGCGGTCCGACTCGTCCGCCTCGGCGACGAAGATCTCGCCGTCGCCGTGCAGGGCGTTCGAGCCGGGGGCGTCCAGGTCGCCGCCGATCGCGTACGACGGGTTCAGGCCCAGCTCGCTCAGGGACACCGCCAGCATCGACGTCGTGGTCGTCTTGCCGTGCGTGCCGGCGACCGCGATCGGACGCAGGTCGTCCATCAGCCGGGCGAGGGCGTCCGAGCGGTGGACCACCGGGATCCCCAGCTCGGCCGCGCGCGCCAGCTCCGGGTTGTCGGCACGGATCGCCGACGAGACGACGACACAGGTGGCGTCGTCCGCGAGGTGCTCCGCCGCGTGCCCGATGTGCACGGTGGCGCCCAGCGCGCGCAGGGCCTCGGCGGTCGCGGACTCCTTCGCGTCACTGCCCGCGACCTTGGCCCCGCGCTGCGCGAGGATCTTCGCGATCCCCGACATCCCGGCCCCGCCGATGCCGATGAAGTGCGGTCGGTCCATGGCGGTGGGAAGGCCGGGTGCCATGTATGTCTCCCTGTGCGTGGTGCGTACGGCGGACGTTCGAGAGGCCAGCCTATTGCCTACAAAACAAGGGTCACCGCATCACCCCAGGGGCGCGGGGCTGTGACGTTTGCGGCTCCGCCGCTTGGGCGCGACCAGCCCCCACACACCCGCAGCCAGAGAACTACGCCTTGCTGTGCGAGAACAGCTTCAGCACCGGCACCCCCACCTTGTGCCGCGCCCTCGACGCCCAGTCCCGGTGGAAGAACTCCTCCACGTAGTGGGGATCGGTCAGCACGATCACCTCGTCGGCACCGATCTCACCGACCAGGGCCTTCAGCGCGTCCAGCGGGTGATCCTCGACAAGGCGCCCCTCCGCCTCGCTCCCGGACACCCGCAGCGCCTGCAGGGACACCTCCAGCGCCTGCTGCCCCACTCCCTTCGCCGCCTCCCCCTCCGGCGTCTCCTGCTCGTGCGCGGCCTCGTCGAGTTCGCCGAGCGCCACGTCGTCGATGGCCCTGAGCAGCCGGTCGGCCTGGTCGCCGCGCGGCTGGAGCAGCACGTGGAACGAGACCTCCTCGTCCCCGTGCAAGGTGGTGACGAACTCCACGTCGGCGGACGTAAGGGCCTTCTCGATCATCAAAACGCTTGTGAACACCAGGCGCCCCTTCTCCTTCGAGGGCCGGTCGGCCCTCTCTCCTCCGTGGGCCGTGCCAGGCCCTGCGGAAACCATCCTGCCCCGTCGTCGCACGGGTACTGCCGGATTCAGTGTGCCCGCCGAAAGGTAAACGGAACGGCAGATTCCGCCGATGTCGGGACCAGCGGTACCGATCGAACCGATTTCCGACCCGGTCGGGCTCAGGGTCGCCGGTACCGGCTGAAGAGAAACCCGTCCTCCTCCAGCAGGGACTCCAGTACGAATCGCCGCGGGACCGCGACCGAGGGCCCGCCGGCGATGCGCTGCGCGTCGCCCGCGGTGAGCATCGGGGACAAAGTCAGACAGAGCTCGTCGAGTACCCCGGCGGCCACCAGCTGACCGAGCAGCCGCGGGCCGCCCTCGGTCAGCAGGCGGGTGTGCCCGAGGTCGGCGAGGGCCCGTACGGCCCGCGCGGGGTCCACGCCGACGCCGTCGCCGGCGATCACCACCCGGGCGCCGGCCTTCTCGGCCGCGGCGATCCGGTCCGGGGCGGCCGCCGCGCCCGTGAGGACCAGGGTGGGCACCAGGGGCGAGGTGTACAGCGGGAGGGAGAAGTCCAGATCCAGGCTCGCGCTGAGCACCGCGACCGCCGGCGCCGGGCCCTGTCCGGCGGCCTCCCGCAGCTCCGCGAACTCCGCACGCGCGCGTGCGGGCCGGTACCCCTCCTGGCGGACCGTTTCCGCACCGACCACCACCACGTCCGCCAGCGCGCGCAGCGTGCCGAAGATCCGCATGTCGGTCGCGGTGGAGATGGGCTGGGAACGGCCGTCGTGCTGGGCGGCCCCGTCGAGCGTGGAGACCATGTTGGCCCGCAGCCAGGGCTCCCGCCCACCGGAACCCGCCCCGGGCACGGGCTCGGGATAGGCATAGGCGGCGGCGAGCTCGGCGAGGCTCCACTCGACCTCCTCCTGAGTCCGGGCCACTGTCTCGTCGGTCACAGGGAACAGGCGTCGCATGTCGTGCAGTGTGGCACGCCCCCAGGACCTGCCCGGCGGGTCCGGCCGGGGTCGCAAGGTCTGACACGCCCACCTGCGGAGTTGTCGTCGATCCCCGACCCTCCACGTCGCCGCCCTCCCCCGCCTTGCGTGTGGACGCACCAGACCCCGCTCGGCCCCGGCCACCACGGCACCGCACACCCCAGCCCGGCCGGACCCGCCGGACAGGCCCTAGCATGGTTAACCGTGTCTACCTCTGCCGCCGCGTCCGGATTCGGCCCGATAGCCGACGCCGCCCCGCTGTCCCTGTGCGCCCGTGAGCCGTATGTCCCCGCGGACCGGCTGGTCGCCGAGATGGTGCCCCCGCCGCGGTTCGACTCGGTGCGGTTCGACACGTACATCCCGGACCCGGGCCAGCCCAGCCAGACCGAGGCGGTGCACGTCCTCGCGTCCTTCGCCGCCGGGCTCGGCGGGGCGCACGCCGTCGGCGGCGGCAAGCGCGGCTTCCTCGGCTTCGGCAAGGCCAAGGCGCCGAAGACCCCGGCCGGCCCCCGCGGCGTCTACCTCGACGGCGGCTACGGCGTCGGCAAGACCCACCTGCTGGCCTCCCTCTGGCACGCCACCCCGGCCGAGCCCGCCCTCAAGGCGTTCGGCACCTTCGTCGAGCTCACCAACCTCGTCGGCGCCCTCGGCTTCCAGAAGACGGTCCAGACGCTCTCCGGCCACCGGCTCCTCTGCATCGACGAGTTCGAGCTCGACGACCCCGGCGACACCGTTCTCGTGTCGACCCTGCTCGGCAAGCTCGTCGACGCGGGTGTCGCGCTCGCCGCCACCTCCAACACCCTGCCGGGCAAGCTCGGCGAGGGCCGGTTCGCGGCCGCCGACTTCCTGCGCGAGATCCAGGGCCTGTCGGCGCGCTTCCGCCCGCTGCGCATCGATGGCCAGGACTACCGCCACCGCGGGCTGCCCGAGGCGCCGGCGCCGTTCTCCGACGAGCAGGTCACGAAGGCGGCGCACGCCACCGCCGGCGCCGCGCTCGACACCTTCCCGCACCTGCTGGACCACCTCGCCCGCGTCCACCCCAGCCGGTACGGCGCCCTGACCGACGGGATCAAGGCGGTGTGCCTGACCGACGTGCAGCCGATACAGGACCAGTCGACGGCCCTCAGGCTCGTCGTCCTCGCGGACCGGCTCTACGACCGTGAGGTGCCGGTCCTCGCCTCGGGCCGCCCCTTCGACCAGCTGTTCAGCGAGGAGATGCTGAACGGCGGCTACCGCAAGAAGTACTTCCGCGCGATCTCCCGCCTCACCGCGCTGGCCCGCGACGCCAAGAGCCTGGTCGAGCCCGCCTAACCCACCAATTCCCCCAGGTCAAGGGCCGGTTCAGGCCAACCACCCGCAGCGCTTCAGCCTCTCTTCAGCTGGAAACGTTAAGTTAACCCTGCAAACAACTTTGCACGGCTAAGGTGTTTCTTGACCAGCCATTGACCAGGCTTTGGTCAGAGCGAGAAGTGTGAACTGCCGGGAGGGGGGCGCATGTTCCGAGGTACGACGGTACGGACCGTACTCGCGGCCCTCGCCGCCGTCCTGCTCGCCCTCCAGTTCTTCGCACCCACCGAGTGCTTCGCATCCGCGTACACACCGCGTCAAGTAGAGGCCAAAGCCCAGACCGGAACCAAGCTCTCCGGCAAGGCACTGCGCGACGAAGCCGCCACGAAACGCCACTGCAACCCGTCCGGGGACCCGACCGGTCCCCTGCGCACCCGCGACCGGCACCGCGTCATCGACTTCGCCCCCGAGGGGCCCGAGCGCCCGCTGCTGGCACAGGACCCGGCGGACGTACACGAACCGGTCGTACGCGGCGGCTTCCGTCTGTCGAGACCCTCGACAGCCCACTCTCCGGCCGCACTTCAGGTCTTCCGCTGCTGACAGCAGAGCAGTAGCAGTCACTCTCTTCACCCTCACATCTCGTCACCCCCCACATCTGTCATGTACGTCCGACGCGCCTTTGGCGCGCCAGGAGGAGTCACCACATGCAGCCCCTCATCGACAACGCCCGTACGTTCGGACAACGCCCTGAGGAGTTCGCCAAGCTGGCCGAAGGCCAGTCGCCGCAGGTCCTGTTCATCACCTGCTCCGATTCCCGAGTCGTCCCGGCCCTGATCACGGGCGCCCGCCCCGGCGAGCTCTTCGAGCTGCGCACCGCGGGCAACATCGTCCCGCCGTACGCCTCCGTGCACCCCACCAGCGAGGCGGCCACCATCGAGTACGCCGTGGAGGTGCTGGGCGTCCGCGACATCGTGGTCTGCGGACACTCGCACTGCGGCGCCGTCGGCGCCCTCGTCCGCGGCGACGACCTGGACGCCGTACCGGCCGTGCGCGACTGGCTGTCGTCGCACGCCACGCCGCGCCCGACCGGGGCCGTCGAGGACCCGGCCGTCGCCCAGGGCGTCCAGGCCCACGCGCTGGCGCAGGTGCTGCGGCTGCGCTCGTACCCGTTCATCGAGAAGAAGCTGAAAGACCGTCAACTGTCCCTGCACGCCTGGTACTACGAGGTGCACACCGGCGCCGTGCGCGCCCACCGCACCGAGACCGACACGTTCGAGGCCCTGTGATCCGGATGATGACCAAATACCCTCACCTGCGGCAGGACTTCGCCGCCTCCCTGGTCGTCTTCCTGGTCGCGCTGCCGCTGTGCGTCGGCGTGGCCGTGGCCTCCGGCGTCCCGGCCGAGCTGGGCTTGGTGACCGGCATCGTCGGCGGGCTCATCACCGGTCTGATGCGCGGCAGCAGCCTCCAGGTCTCCGGGCCGGCGGCGGGCCTGACCGTGCTGGTCTTCGAGGCCGTCCAGGAGTACGGCCTCCCCGTCCTCGGAGTCGTCGTCCTCGCGACCGGCGTCCTCCAGATCCTCATGGGCACCCTGAAGCTGGGGCGCTACTTCCGGGCCATCTCGGTCTCCGTCGTCGAGGGCATGCTGGCCGGAATCGGGCTCGTCCTGATCGCCGGACAGCTGTACGCGGCCGCGGACGCCAAGGCCCCGGCCTCCGGGCTCGGCAAAATAGCGGGACTGCCCGGCGCTCTCGCCGACGCCGTCCAGGACACCGGGGCGCTGGCCTCGCTCTGCCTCGGCGCCGGCACCATCGCCGTACTCGTGCTGTGGAAGCGGATGCCGAAGCAGCTGCGCACGGTTCCGGGTCCGCTGGCCGCCGTAGGTCTCGCGACCCTCGTCGCGCTGGTGTTCTCGCTGCCGGTCGCGACCGTCGAGGTGCAAGGGCTGCTGGGCTCCATCCAGCCGCCGTCGATGGACGCGTTCGGTGAACTCGCCAGTGTCGGCGTGCTCGCCACGATCGTCGCGTTCACGCTGATCGCGTCCGCCGAGTCGCTGTTCAGCGCGGCGGCCGTGGACCGGCTGCACGACGGACCGCGCACCGAGTACGACAAGGAACTGGTCGCGCAGGGCGCGGGCAACGCGATCTGCGGTGTGCTCGGCGCGCTGCCGATGACCGCGGTGATCGTGCGCAGTGCGGCGAACGTCCAGGCGGGCGCGCGGACGAAGGCGTCCCGTGTGCTGCACGGCGTGTGGCTGCTGCTGTTCGCGGCCCTGCTGCCGTCCGTGCTCGCGTACATCCCGATCCCGGCCCTGGCCGGCATCCTGGTGCACGCCGGCGCCAAGCTCATCCCCGTCCGGGAGATCGTGGCGCTGTGGCGCGAGCACCGCGGCGAGGCGCTGATCCTGGTCGTCACCGCCGTGTCCATCGTCGCGGTCAGCATGTTCGAGGGCGTGCTCATCGGTCTCGCGCTGGCGGTCGCCAAGACCGCCTGGGAGGCCTCGCACCTCAAGCTGGAGGTCATAGACAAGGGCGCCGGCCCCGTCCAGGCGTACCTGTCGGGCAACGCGACCTTCCTCAGGCTGCCGAAGATCCTCGACAGCCTGGAGGCGCTGCCCCAGGACCGACCCGTCGAGCTGGACCTGTCCGGCTTGCACCACCTGGACCACGCCTGCCGTACGGCGCTCGAGAACTGGGCCCAGCGGCACAGCGCGGTCGGCACCGAGCCGGTGCGGGTGACGGCGGAGTAGTGCTCTCCCCGGTGGCTGGTCCGGGCCCGTCGTGGCCCCGGACCAGCCACTGGGCATATCGTTACAGGAGCAGACATAGCGGACCTCTCGACGAGGAGGCCGGGATGCTCCAGGAGCTGTTGACGGTGGTCGTGGCAGTCGGTTCCGCGGGGGTCGTCTACGTCGCCGCGGCGGCGCGGGTCATCAAGCAGTACGAGCGCGGGGTGGTCCTCCGGTTCGGGCGGCTCGCGGGTGACGTACGGGCGCCCGGATTCACGATGATCGTCCCGTTGGTGGACCGGCTGAACAAAGTGAACATGCAGATCGTCACGATGCCGGTGCCGGCCCAGGAGGGCATCACCCGCGACAACGTGACCGTGCGGGTGGACGCCGTCGTGTACTTCAGGGTCATCGACGCGGCCAACGCGCTCATCAAGGTCGAGGACTACAAGTTCGCCGTCTCCCAGATGGCGCAGACCTCCCTGCGCTCGATCATCGGGAAGAGCGATCTGGACGACCTGCTGTCCAACCGCGAGCAGCTCAACCAGGGCCTGGAGCTGATGATCGACAGCCCGGCCGTCGGCTGGGGCGTACAGGTGGACCGGGTGGAGATCAAGGACGTCTCGCTGCCGGACACGATGAAGCGCTCGATGGCCCGGCAGGCCGAGGCCGACCGGGAGCGGCGGGCCCGGATCATCAACGCCGACGCCGAACTCCAGGCCTCCAAGAAGCTCGCCGAGGCCGCACAGCAGATGCAGGACACTCCCTCGGCACTCCAGCTGCGGCTGCTCCAGACCATCGTGGCGGTCGCCGCCGAGAAGAACTCGACGCTCGTCCTGCCCTTCCCCGTGGAGCTGCTGCGTTTCCTGGAAAGGGCGGATCAGCCGCAGGAACACCCGGCCGACAAGTAACCGCCGCATGACACGTGCTACGCGCGTGGTTCCCGGAGCCGGACCCAGGTGATAGACACAGCGGGTTCACAGGTTCGCAGTCCTGTCCGCCAGCAGGAAGGTTTTCCCGTCATGTCTGCAACACGACGACAACTCCTCGCCCGCTCCGGCGCCCTGGGCGTGGGAATCGCCTTCACCGGGGCCCTCTCCGAACTCTTCGCGGGCACCGCCGCCGCCCAGTCCCTGGGCCACACCGGCTACGGCCCCCTGGTCGCCGACCCGAACGGCCTGCTCGACCTGCCGGAAGGCTTCCACTACAAGGTCCTCTCCCGCGAGGGCGACCAGCTCCGCTCGAAGGAGGGCAAGGTCCCCTCCAACCACGACGGCATGACCGCCCTCCCCGGCAGACACGGTCGCGTCCACCTCGTCCGCAACCACGAGAACCGTCCCACGGCGGCGATCCCGGTCCCGACCATCGAGGGCCTCACCTACGACCCCACAGGCAAGGGCGGCTGTACGACCCTGACCCTGGACTCCCGCAACAACGTGCTGTCCGAGCGGGTCGCCATCGCCGGTACGGCCGTCAACTGCGCGGGCGGGCCCACACCTTGGGGCACCTGGCTGACCTGCGAGGAGACCGAGGACAAGGCCGGCACCAACGGCTACACCAAGGACCACGGCTTCATCTTCGAGGTCGACCCGGCCGACCCGCACCGCTCGGGGGCCGTACCGCTGACCGCGATGGGCCGCTTCCAGCACGAGGCGATCGCGATCGACCCGAAGCGCGGGATCGTCTACGAGACCGAGGACGCCTTCCTCAAGCCCTTCGGCCTCTTCTACCGCTTCCTGCCCAACAGGCCCCAGGGCGGCCTCGGTTCACTGCGCGCGGGCGGGAAGCTGCAGGCGATGCGCGTGCCCGGCGTACCGGACCTGTCCTCGATCCAGGAGACGGGCGCCTGCTTCGAGGGCGTCGAGTGGGTCGACGTACCGGACGCGCTCGCCACCGAAACCCCCATCCGGCTGCAGGACTTCGGCCCGAAGGGCATCACGCACGCCCAGAAGCTGGAGGGCTGCTACTGGGGCGGGCAGTGCGTCTACTTCGTGTCGTCCTTCGCGCACAGCGCCGAGGGCTCCGCGGCCGACCACTTCGGGCAGATCTGGCGCTACGACCCCTCGTCGCGCCGTCTGACCCTGGTGATCGTCTTCGGCCCCGACACCGACATCCAGCTCCCCGGCGAGTCCCCGGACAACATCTGCCTCGCCCCCAGCGGCGGTCTCATGGTCTGCGAGGACGGCAACGGCGCCCAGCACGTCTACGGCGTGACGAGGCACGGCGAGGTCTACGCCATGGCCCGCGGCCGGCAGAACATCGGAACCCCCGAGGCCCCGGAGTGGGGCGAGTTCGCCGGCGTCACCTTCTCCCCGGACGGCGGGACGATGTACGTCAACTGCTACACGCCCGGGACGACGTTCGCGGTGACGGGGCCGTGGCGCCGGTAGGCACTCAGAGGGTGTCGAGGAAGGACCGTAAGGCGGCAGCGAACGCGTCGGGTGCAGCCGTATAGACAAGGTGGTCGGCGTCGAGCCCGGCCGACACGGTGCCGGGCCGGCGCTCGACCATGGCGGCGACCGGTTCGGCCGGGATGCCCCCTTGGTGCCGTGGACCAGCAGGGCCGGGCAGGAGGTCGCCGTCCAGTCGGCCCAGTGGTCGCCGTGCACCCGGTCCTCGGAGTCGTACATCTCCTGTGAGTGGAAGGGCAGTCGCCGACTGCCGTCGGAGTTCTCCCGCAGCCAGCCGGTCGGAGAAGTACGGCGCAGCCGGGCCGAAGCCCGCGAGGAGCGCGTCGCGGGTGGGTGCCTCGTAGGGCAGCCCGCTCGGGATGGCGGGCGGTGAACCGACAGGCGTTGACGGCCCCGAGGGAGCGACCGAACAGGACGCCCCGGGCCGGCCCAAGGTGGTCCAGGAGGGCCAGGACGTCGGCGACGTAGCCCTCGCGTGAGTAGTCGGCGGCGCTGTCGGACTCCCCGTGCCCGCGCTGGTCCGGAGCGATCGGCCGCCACTCGGGACTCAGCGCGGGGGCGAGGCGGGCGAAGGTGGCGCCCTCGGGCAGATGGCTGTGCAGCGCTACCAGCGGGCGGCCGGTGCCACCGAAGTCGAGGTAGGACAACCGGCGCCCGTCGATGGAGAGTTCGGCCCGGACGGCCTGATGAGCCAGTGGCTCACCGACCCGGACCGCTCCCCCGCCGGCGGCGACGTCGTGGCCGGGCCGCGGGCGCCGGCCCGCACGATCGGCTGGCACCGCCCAACCCGTGCGGTGGCTGGCGGAGCCCGGGCCCGCGGCGCACGATCGAGGGACCGGACCGGAAGGGGCGCACCGTGGCCGAGAGCGGCGCGAAGCACAAGAAGGCCGAGGACCTCCGCGAACTGCTGCGCGTGGCCGAGGGCGGGCCCGTCGACCTAACCGCGTACGACACCCGGGCGGCCCCCGGCGGCCCGGAGGACAGGTCCGCCGCGCTGACGGCCGTGACCAAACTCGGCACGGACCTCGCCGACCTGCAGGAACGCCTGTTCGCGGCGAGCACGGCCGGCGACCGGCGCCGGGTGCTGCTGGTCCTGCAGGGCATGGACACCAGCGGCAAGGGCGGCACGATCAAGCACGTCATCGGCTTCTGCAATCCCTCCGGCTGCCGCGTGCGGGCGTTCAAGGCACCCACCCCCGAGGAGCGGGCGCACCCCTTCCTGTGGCGCATCGAGCAGGCCCTCCCGCACCCCGGCGAGCTGGGCATCTTCGACCGCTCTCACTACGAGGACGTCCTCGTCGCCCGCGTCCGCGAGCTCGCTCCACGCGACGAGATCGAGCGCCGCTACGCCGAGATCAACCGCTTCGAGCAGTCCCTCGCCGACGACGGGACGACCGTGATCAAGTGCTTCCTGCACATCTCCTACGAGGAGCAGCGGAGCCGACTCCTCAAACGCCTCGACCGCCCGGACAAGCACTGGAAGTTCAGCCCGTCCGACATCGACGACCGCGCGCTGTGGCCCGCGTTCCAGAAGGCGTACGAGATCGCCCTGGAGCGCTGCTCGACGCCGTCCGCCCCCTGGTACGTCATCCCGGGCGACCGCAAGTGGTACCGGAACTGGGTGGTGGGCCGGTTGCTCGTGGAGCATCTGAGGGCCTTGGACCCGCAGTACCCGAAGGCGGACTTCGACGTGGAGGAGTGCCGCGCACGGCTGCTGAGCGGGTGACTCCGCAGCCACGTTCGACCCATATGTGAGATAAGCCGCCATATGTTCGTACGGTGATCACTCTCGTACGACGCGTCATCACCGTCTGCGCCCTGGGCGCCGCCCTCGCCGCCTGCGGCACCGCCCAGGCCCCCCAAGCCCCCCGGCCCGCACCTTCCGCGGCCCCCTCCCGGCCCCCGACCCTCGCCCCCGGCCCCGCCGGTCTGACCCCCGTCTTCAAGAACGGCTCCCGGACGCACGGCAAGACCGTCGCGCTCACCTTCGACGCCGACATGACCGCCGACCAGGGGGCACGGGCCGCGGCGGGCGAGCGGTTCGACAATCCGGGGCTGATCTCGGCGCTGCGGGCGCTCAAGGTGCCGTCCACCGTGTTCATGACGGGGCGATGGGCCGAGGAGTACCCGGCCCAGGCCCGGTCCATCGGGCGGGATCCGCTCTTCGAGGTCGCCAACCACTCGTACAGCCACTACGCCTTCACCGACGACTGCTACGGGCTGCCGACCGTCTCCGGGGACCGGATGCGGACGGATGTGGAGCGGGCGTACGCCGCCTTCCGGAAGGCGGGGGTGCCGGACCCGATGCCGTACTTCCGCTTCCCCGGCGGGTGTTACGACCGGCGGGCCCTGAAGGCGCTCACTCCGACCGGCGTCACCGCCGTGCAGTGGGACGTGGTGAGCGGGGACGCGTTCGCGACGGACGCGGACGCGGTGGCCCGGGAGGTGCTGGACGGAGTGCGGCCGGGGTCGGTCGTCGTCATGCACTGCACGCGGAGTGCGGCGCCGACGACCGAGCGGGCCGTGCGCACCGTCGTGCCCGAGCTGCGCCGGCAGGGCTACCGGTTCGTGAAGGTGTCCGAGCTCATCGGGTCCTAGGCTGGAGGCATGAGCGAGGAGTACGCGGAGTGTGTGCTGTGCCGGGAGCCGACGGAGTACCCGGAGTCGTACAAGGGCATCACGCTGTGCCCGGTGTGCGAGTGGCAGGAAGCCCAGCGCACGGCCTGCTCAGGGTGACCTGCGGGAGGTGAGCGCGCAGGCCACGGCGATGGCGGCGGTCGCCAGCACGGCGGCCCCGGCCAGCGGCAGCAGCGGGAAGTCGACCTTGGCCGACTGCGAGCCGGTCACCAGGCCGCTGATCGCCGCCTGCGCCGGAGAGCCCGACACCACCAGCGAGAGCAGCGCCGCGAGCAGCAGCGCGGGGACCGCCCGGCCGGTCGAGCGCAGCAGCGGCCAGGTGGTGAGCGCACCGACGGCCGTGCCCAGCAGGGCGCAGGCCAGCGCGGCGAGCAGCCCGGCCGCGGCCGCCGGCAGCGGCGGCACCCGGGTCTGGTGGTCCGAACTCACCGGGTCGGTGATCCACGCCACCACGACGGTCGCGACCGTGCCGAGCGCCACGGCCGCACCCAGTGCCACCAGCAGCCGGGCCAGATGTGCGCGCCCGGGCCCCACCGCCGCGGCCACGCAGGCCCGGGCCGCGGGCGGCTCGCCCGTGACGCAGATCCGTACCAGCCAGCCGGCGACGGGCAGCAGCGCGGCGGCCGCGTAGCCGAGCGAGTCCAGCACCGGCTGGCCGCCCTGGACGCCGACGCCCAGGAAGACGGCGTAGAGGATGAACGGCGGCAGCCAGCGCTGGGAGCGCACGAGGAGGGCGGCCTGGTAGCGGAGGAGGGCGGTCATGCCTGGCCTTCCTGGTCGGGAGACCGGTCGAGAGGGGTGTCGGCGCGGGTCACACTCACCACGTGCCATGGCGGGCGGGCCGTGAGCAGGGTGCGGAGCAGAACGTCCGAGTGGGAGGCGGGGACGGTGAGCCGGTACGTACCCGGGGTGATCTCCTCGACCGAGGCGAGGGGGAGCTCGGGCAGTCGCCCTCCGGGCGGGCCCTGCACTTCGACGACGACATGCGGGCCGGACGGCGAAGTCGCCTTGTCCGTACGACGGTTGAGGGTCCCCTCGTGCACGGTGTACGTCGCGTCGGGCACCCCCGCCAGGCGGCTCGGGTCGTGGTCGACGAACACCACGGCGGCTCCGGCTTCGGTGCGTTCGGCGACGGCACGCTCCAGTTCGGACCGGGCGGCGGTGTCCAGACCGGTCCAGGCCTCGTCGAGGACGAGCAGCTCGGGTTCGGCGAGCAACGCCTGCGCGACGGCGACCTTCTGGCTGCTGCCCTTCGACAGCTGTGCCATCGGTGTATCGGCGTAGGCGGCGGCACCGAAGCGGTCCAGCCACTCGCCTGCGGCGCGCTCGGCGCTCGTACGGGACAGGCCGTGGACGGCGCCGAGGTGGGTGAGGTAGCCGGCCGGGGTGAAGGGGAGGGCCGACGGGAAGCGTTCGGGGACGTAGGCCGTGTGGGGACGGCCGGTGATGCGGCCCTCCGTCGGGGCGTCGATGCCGGCGAGCAGGCGGAGGAGGGTGGATTTTCCTGTGCCGTTGGTTCCTTCTATGCGGGTCAGGGTGCCCGGGGCTATGACCAGGTTGACGTCGCGTAACACCCAGGGGCCGCGCAGGCCGTAGCGGCGGCCTATGTTGTCCAGCCGTAGATCGCGTTCCATGTGGGTCATGATGTCGTGGGGCGGCTGCGGGTTGCCTGTGGCTGGTGGCGCCCCGCGGCGGAGCCGCACATGTCACAGCCCCGCGCCCCTTAAGGTTGGCTGACGTGAGCCACGATTCGATCCCCGCCGGCGATAGCCCTTTCCAGCACGAAGCCACTGCCCGTGATCAGGCACCGCAGTTCGTTCTGCCCCTTGTCGTACGGATCGAGCGTGCTGCTCCTCCCGCCCGTACCGACGCCCTGGAGACCGCCGCCCGTGCTGTCCTGACGATGCTCGGTGATGAGCGGTCCCTCGGTGACGGTGAGTGGGCCGAGGCCATGCGGGACTGGCAGGACGCGCGGATCCGCAAGGTCGTGCGGCGGGCCCGTGGGGCCGAGTGGCGGCGGGCGGAGGCGTTGCCCGGGATCACGGTGACGGGGAAGGCGGCGGAGGTGCGGGTGTTCCCGCCCGTTCCGTTGGACGGATGGCCCAAGGAGCTGGCGAAGCTCCAGGTCTCCGGGACCGACCTCGACGACCCGGAGCCGCCGGTGGAGGCGGACGGATCGGCGCCCGTGCTCTGGCTCAACCCGGACCTGGACATGTCGGCCGGCAAGACGATGGCCCAGGCCGGCCACGGCGCCCAACTGGCCTGGTGGGAGCTGTCGGACGAGGACCGGGCCGCCTGGCGGGACGCGGGCTTCCCGCTCGCCGTACGCACCGCGGACCCCGCGCGCTGGCCCGAACTCACCACGAGCGGGCTGCCGTTGGTGCGGGACGCGGGGTTCACCGAGATCGCCCCGGGCTCCTGCACGGTGGTCGCGGACCACCCGGCACTGCGGTGACCCGCGTCGACGGCCGCGTCGAACGCGGCAACCGCACCCGGCAGTCGGTGCTGCGCCGGGCCGTCGACATCGCCTCGGTCGAGGGGCTGGAGGCGCTGTCCGTGGGGCGGCTGGCGGGTGAGCTGGAGTTGAGCAAGAGCGGGGTGTTCGCGCTGTTCGGCTCCAAGCAGGAACTGCAGCTGGCGACCGTACGGGAGGCTTCGCGGATCTACGTCGCGGAGGTGCTGGAGCCCGCCTCGAAGGCCGTGGCGGGGGTGGCCCGGCTGTGGCGGCTGTGCGAGGCCTGGCTGGACTACTCGCAGCGGCGGGTCTTCCCGGGCGGTTGTTTCTTCTACGGCGTGATGGCCGAGTTCGACGCCCGCGAGGGCCCGGTGCACGACGCCTTGGTCGAGGCCCAGCGGGCCTGGATGTCACAGCTGGAGTCCTGTGCCGAGGAGGGGCGGGCGGCAGGAGAGCTGCGTGCGGACACCGACTCGGCGCAGCTGGCCTTCGAGCTGGTCGCCCTGATGGAGACGGCGAACGCGATGTCGGTCCTGTACGACGAGGTCGGACCCTATGACAGAGCTCGGCGGGGCATCGCCTCGCGGCTGCGGCCGGCGGCCACGGACCCTTCGTCGGCGCTTCACCTCCCCTGACAACACGCCTGGTTGGCGAGTGCTGCCATATCAGCCATATCAGCGAAAACAAGTAGCACGATCGTTCGTTTACTTTTATTCTCGACGGCATGGATGTCATCGAGCTGGACCGGATCGCCGTACACGAGGCATCGCGGGTGGTGGAGCTGGCGCGGGACGGGGACTGGGAGCGGGACACCCCGTGCGCCGGGTGGACCTTGCGGCGGCTCGTGGCGCACATGGCGGCGCAACACCACGGGTTCGCGGCCGCCGCGCATGGCTCGGGCGGCGAAACGACGCACTGGCGGGAGCCCGAGGACCTGGCCGATCCCGCCCGGGTGCACCGGACGGCCGCGACGGCGGTGCTCGAGGCGTTCGCCGAACAGGGCGTCCAGGAGCGGGAGTTCGTACTGCCGGAGCTCGGCGGGAGTTTCCCCGGCCGGGTGGCGGTCGGCTTCCACTTCATCGACTACGTGGTGCACGCCTGGGACGTCGCGGCGACGCTCGGCGTGGACCTCGACCTGCCGCACGACGTCCTCGTCGCGGCCCTCGCCGTGGCCCGGCGGGTCCCGACGGATCCGGCGCTGCGCGGACCGGGGTTCGCGTTCGCGCCCGTACTGAAGGTTGCGGAGGGATCCGGCCCCCTGGAGGAGGCGTTGCGGCTGCTGGGCCGGGCACCGGAGCGGTGGCCCGGGGGCGCCTCGGAAAACGCGCGCAAGGAAACGCCTCGGCTCTGAACCTCAAATGTTGCTCTGAACGTATCCATGGAGGGGTTCGGCTCCGGGCGCCGGGGCCATACCTCCGTCACGCCAGGCAGGCGGTCAGCGGATTCATTCGGAGGAAGCCGAGGAGGGGACGGGCCATGGAGCGACTGGGGACGGGTATCGGGTGGCGGCCGGAGATCGCGGACGCCGTGGAGGGCATGCCGGGCATCGACTGGGTCGAGGTCGTGGCCGAGAACGCGTGCCCGGGGCACCTTCCCGAGTCGCTGGTGCGGCTGCGCGAGCGCGGGGTGACGGTCGTACCGCACGGCGTCTCGCTCGGGCTGGGCGGCGCGGACCGGCCCGACGAGGCCCGGCTGCACGCCCTCGCCGAGCGCGCCCAGGCGCTGGGGTCGCCGCTGGTCACCGAGCACATCGCGTTCGTACGGGCGGGCGGGCCGCTCACGGCGTCGCCCCGGCTGGAGGCGGGCCACCTGCTGCCCGTGCCCCGCACCCGCGACGCCCTCGACGTCCTGTGCGAGAACGTCCGTATCGCGCAGGACGCGCTGCCGGTGCCGCTCGCCGTCGAGAACATCGCCGCGTTGATCTCCTGGCCGGGTGAGGAGATGACCGAGGGGCAGTTCCTGTACGAACTGGCCGACCGCACCGGGGTTCGCCTTCTCATCGACGTGGCCAACCTGCACACCAACCACGTCAACCGCGGCGAGGACCCGGCCGAGGCGCTGGCCGAACTCCCCCTGGAAGCCATCGCCTACGTCCATGTCGCGGGCGGCTTCGAACGCGACGGCGTCTGGCACGACAGCCACGCCCACCCGATCCCCCGCCCGGTCCTCGACATCCTGACCGACCTCGCGTCCCGGGTGTCCCCGCCGGGGGTACTGCTGGAGCGGGACGAGAACTTCCCCGAACCGGCGGAGCTGGAAGGGGAGCTGGGGGCGATTCGGGAGGCCCTGGAGAAGGGTGGCGCCAAGGCAGCCGTACCCTCGGGGATCCCGGCCACCGGCACCCCTTCAGCGCAGGCCCAGGCTCCGGCCGGCGACCCCACCCGCCAGCGCCTCGCCCTCGCCCTCGCCGAGACGGCACTGCTGTCCGCGCTCGTCGCCGGAACACCGGTACCGGAGGGGTTCGACCGCGTACGGCTGGGCGTCCAGGCGCGGGCCCTCGCGAGCAAGCGGGCGGACGTGGTGGCGAAGGTGGCCCCCGAGCTCCCGGAGATCCTGGGCACCGCCTACCGCCCCGCCTTCCTCGCCTACGCCCACGGCCACCCGATGACGGACGGCTACCGCCGTGACGCCCTGGACTTCGCCGAGCACCTGCTGCTCGCCGGGCGCCCTGAAGAGGCGGCGATACGGGGGGAGTTGCGGGAGTGGTGGCTGGAGCGGTCGGGTCCGGCACCGCGGTCCCTCAAGCCGACGGTACGGCTGGCCCGGGCCACGCGGCGCGTGCTGCTGCGGCGTTGAGTCCGTCCGTCAGGCTGCGGGCACGCCCTACGCCACCCTCCACGCTCCCCCTAGGCGCCCGCCCCACCCCCGTCCACTCCCAGGTGTGCCAGGGTTAACACCCCATCCGCGAGGCAAAGCCACCGCACCTGATTCATCCCCTTTGCCCCTGTATACGGCTACTTCACTCTCCCCCATTCGCCCCGCCCCACCCCCGATGCAACCATTCGCTCCCGTACGGCAGTTGGCGTAGCGCCCGCAGTAATATGCCAACCCCGCACCCGAAACGCACTAGCGTGCGGTGCCGCAAGCAGGAGGCACCATGCGACCCCGACCCCCCATCAACGGCAGAGGCATCTTCACCGGCACCGGCCTCATCATCACGGGCCTGACCGCGACCCTCTTGGCGCTGATCTTCCCGATCTGGTCGTACGGCGACCGGTCCGGCACCGGCCTGGACGTGCTCAACGCCGGGACCGTGTCGACGAAGTACGGGCCACTGTCCGCCCTGGACCGGGAGTTCGTGACGAAGGTCCGGCTGGCCGGCCTGTGGGAGCTGCCCGCAGGCCAGCAGGCGGAGCAGAAGGGCACCACACAGGCCGTACGGACGGCGGGACAGCACCTCGTCGAGGGTCACACGTTCCTGGACGAGCGGGTCAGGGACGTCGCCGCCAAGCTCGGTCTGGAGCTGCCCAACGAGCCGAACGACCAGCAGAAGCAGTGGCTCACGACCCTGACCTCGGCGCAGGGCGTCGACTACGACCGGGACTTCGCCAACATCCTGCGGCTGGCCCACGGCAAGGTGTTCTCGGTCGTCGCCCAGGTCCGCGCCAGCACCCGCAACTCCCTCGTCCGCGCCCTCGCCGACGATGCCAACACGACCGTGCTGGACCACATCAAGATCCTGGAGGCCACCGGGTACGTCGACTTCGACGCCCTGGCGCGGGACATGGCCGCCGGCAGCACCCCGCCGATCACCAACTCCCCGGCCGCGCCCGGCCCGACGGCCGATCCGAGCCCGGCGGTCCCGATGTCGCCGTCACCGTCCCCGACCTACCCGCTCCCACCGGCCACGACCAGCGCGCCCCCGCCGGAACCGGCCGAGTCGGAGAACTGACCCGCACATCCGGAACGTCACATACAGGCAACGCTCCGTCCGGATTGTGAACAGGGCATGGCGCCGACCTGACCCGGTCGCATAGAAAAATGCCATGTTCTGGGTCCTTCTCCTGCTGCTGGCCTGGGCCGCCGCCGGCACCACGTGCACGCGACTGTGCCTGGCCGCCGTCCGCACGGCGGCCGTGGACACCGACTTCGCGACCACGGGCCGGGTGCACGATCTGACGCTGTACGAGGCCGCGTTCCTGTCCGGCGGCCCCCGGCGGGTCGCCGATCTGACGCTCGTCTCGATGGCACGCCAGCACCGGCTGCTGCTCGCCCACACCGGCTGGGCGACCGTCGTCGACCCGCGCGGGCGGGACGACATCGAGCGATCGGTCATAGGCGCCATCGGGCCGGAGGGCCAGTCCCGTATCGCGCCGGTGCGGGCGGACGCGGCCTCTGCGGACGCGGTGCGCAGCCTCGCCGACCGGCTCGTCAGCGCGGGCCTGGCCGTGCCCGACGGCGCCCGGTCCGGTATCGCCGCGGCGGTCCGCCAGGTGCAGTGCGCCGCGGTGGCCGTCCTCGCCCTGGGCGCGACCGCGCTGCTGATGCCCGCCCAGTCGGACATGCCGCGACACCTGGTCGCCCTCTGGTTCGCGCTCCCGCTCGCGCTCACCCTGAGCTGCCTGGCCATCGCGCGGGTGGAGGTCCACCCGTACTCGCGCTGGGCCTCACCGGCCGGCCAACGACTGCTCGGCACCCTGGCCCGGCACTCCGCCGGCACCGACGACCGTACGTACCTCACCTCCGTCGCCGTACGCGGCATCAGCGCGATCGGCGAACCCGGTCTGCGCGCGGCCTTCGAGCACCGCGAGCAGCATCGCGAGGGACACCGCGCCGGGCACTGGCGCGCATAACACGCCGGGGGCGTACGGAGGCATTGGCGCCGACACCGGCGGGGCTGCTTGCCTTCACCGACAGCCGAACGAAACATCCCTTTTGTCGCAGCCGCGCACCGAAGGGATACGCGATGAGAGCTCCCGCCCTCTACACCGCCGCCGGGTCCTTGCTCCTGACCACGCTCACCGTCGCCCCGGCAGGTGGTGCTCCGGCCGTCCCGGGCGCCGCCGAGCTGCACGGAACCGCGCTCGCCGCCGCGCGCGCCGAGGTCGCCGGCATCGCCTTCGGCAAGTGCGCCGCGCAGGAGGACCTGCCGGCGAACGTGGAGTGCGGCACGGTGTCCGTGCCCCTCGACTACGCGCGACCCGACGGCAAGCAGATCAAGCTGACCGTCAGCCGGGTGCGGGCCACCCAGAAGGACCCGCACAACAGCAAGCGCCGGGTGCCCCGGCAGGGCGCCCTGGTCTACAACCCGGGCGGGCCGGGCGCCTCCGGCATGTACTTCCCGCTGATCGGCGTGGTCCCCGAGTGGAAGCGCCTGGCAGCCGCGTACGACCTCGTCGGCTACGCCCCCCGCGGGGTCGGCCGTTCCGCTCCCCTGTCCTGCCAGGACCCCAAGAAGTTCTTCAAGGCACCCTCCCAGGCACCGACGTACCCCTCGGAGTCGTACAAGAAGGAGCGCATCGCGCGGGCGAAGGCCTACGCGCGCGGCTGCGCCCGGAGTGCGGGCAGAGCGCTGCCGCACTACAACTCCCTCAACAACGCCCGCGACCTGGACGTCCTGCGGGCCGCGCTGGGCGAGGCGAAGCTGACGTTCATGGGCGCCTCGTACGGCACCTACTTCGGCGCGCTGTACGCGACCCTGTTCCCCTCGCACGTACGGCGGATGGTGTTCGACTCGGCGGTGAACCCGGACCCCGCGCAGATCTGGTACCGCAACAACCTCGACCAGTCGGCCGCGTTCGAGAGCCGCTGGGCGGACTTCCGGGAGTGGATCGCCAAGCACGACCGCGTGTACGGGCTCGGCGACACGGCGGAGAAGGTGCAGCGCAGCTACGACAAGGCGGCGGCACAACTGGCCGTCGAGCCGGCCGGCGGGAAGGTCGGGCCCGGGCAGCTGCAGGGTTCGTTCCTGACGGCCGGGTACTACGACGACTACTGGCCGCACCGCGCGCAGGCGCTGTCGGCCTATCTCAAGGGCGACCCGAAGCAGCTGATCCAGCAGGCCGGACCGCATCCGGAGGCGGCCGCCGAGGCGGAGAACGCCAGCTCGGTCTACACGGCGGTGGAGTGCAACGACGCGTCGTGGCCGACGGACTGGAAGGTCTGGGACCGGGACAACACGCGGCTCGCGCGTGTGGCGCCGTTCGAGACGTGGGACAACGTGTGGACGAACCTGCCTTGCGCGTACTGGCCCGCGCCGCGACAGCAGGCTCGTGATGTGCGGACCGGTGCCGGTGAGTTGCCGGCCACGTTGATCCTTGCCGCGGAGCGGGATGCGGCCGCGCCCTATGACGGGGCGCTGGAGTTGCATCGGCGGTTGTCGGGGTCGGTGCTGGTGACCGAGCGGGATGCGGGGACGCATGGCATCGGCGGCGGGCCCAACCGGTGCGTCAACGGGCACCTTGATGCGTATCTGCTGGAGGGGCGGCTTCCGGTGCGGCGCGCTGCTTGTGCGCCGCATCCGGAGCCGAAACCACGGGCTGCGCGGTGATGCCGTCTGCGGGCGCGTTGTGGCTGGTCGCGCCCACGCGGCGGTAGCCGCAAATTGATACAGCCCCGCGCCCCTGGCGGCACGGGTCCCCACCGGCATTGAATAGTCAGGCCAGTCCAGCAACCAAGTCCGCGACCGACTTTCGACGGCCCGTGTAGAACGGGACCTCCTCGCGGACGTGCATGCGGGCCTCCGACGCGCGCAGGTGGCGCATGAGGTCGACGATGCGGTAGAGCTCGTCGGCCTCGAAGGCCAGGAGCCACTCGTAGTCGCCGAGGGAGAAGGAGGCGACCGTGTTGGCGCGGACGTCCGGGTAGCCGCGGGCCATCTTGCCGTGGTCGGCGAGCATGCGGCGGCGGTCCTCGTCGGGCAGCAGGTACCAGTCGTAACTGCGCACGAAGGGGTACACGCTGACGTAGTTCCGCGGTGTCTCGTCGGCGAGGAACGCCGGGATGTGCGAGCGGTTGAACTCGGCGGGGCGGTGCAGCGCCATGTTCGACCAGACCGGCTCAAGCGCGCGGCCCAGCTTCGTGCGGCGGAAGAGGTTGTACGCCTCCTGCAGCTGGTCGGCGGTCTCGGCGTGCCACCAGATCATGAGGTCGGCGTCGGCGCGCAGGCCCGACACGTCGTACGTGCCGCGGATCGTCACGTCCTTCGCGGCGAGCTGGTCGAACAGCTCCTGGACCTCGTCGGCGTAGCCCGCGCGGTCCTCGGGGAGCACGTCCTTCAGCTTGAAGACGGACCAGAGCGTGTAGCGGATGACCTCGTTGAGGTCCTTGGCCAGCTTGCCCTTGTTCGGGATCCGGCCGGCCTCGGGGGTGGGGGCGTCGTTGCTCATGGTCCCTATTCTCCTGCTCCGCCGTGCAGACTCTGCACCGGGTTGGCGGTGAGCTCCTCCACACCTCGAAGGTCACCTTGGATCCGGTCCACGGCCGCGTACGCGCTCGCGATGCACGCCGGAATGCCGACTCCGTCGTACTGCGCGCCGCACACGGCCAGTCCCGAAAGCTTGGCGACATGCTCGCGGATGCGGGCCACGCGCGCGTGGTGGCCGACGGGGTACTGGGGCAGGCCGTCGGTCCAGCGGGTGACGCGGGTCTCGACGGGGGTGGCGTCCAGGCCGGTGGCCGCTTCGAGGTCCTGCCGGGAGACGTCCACCAGGCCGGCGTCGTCGCGCCCGAGGATCTCCGTCTCGCCGTACCGCCCCACGGAGGTGCGCAGGACGAGCAGGTCCGGGTTCTCCTCGGCGATCCAGCCCCACTTCTGGGAGGCGAAGGTGGACGCCTTGATGGTGCGACCGTCGACGGGCGGGACCAGGAAGCCGCTGCCCTCGGGGAGCGTGACGTCGGCGCGGCGGTAGGCGAGGCTGACCAGGGCCATCGAGGCGTACTCGACGGCGGCGAGTTCGGTGGCGGCCGCGGGGGCCTCGGCACGCAGGAGGCCGGCGGCGACCGGGGCGGGTACGGCGACCACGACGGCGTCGGCGTGCAGAACGCGGTCGCCGGCGACGGCCCGCCATCCGCCGGCGGCCTCGCGGCGCAGCTCCGTCACGGACGCCCCGGTGACGATCTCGCCGCCCCCCGCGCGCACCGACTCCGCGACCGCGAGCGGGAGGCTGCCCACGCCGCCCTCGATGCCCATGAACACCGGCCCGGTCTGCTGGTTGGCGGCCATCTTCGCCTGGATCTCGCGGACCGCCTCCGTCAGGGAGTCGTGGGTCAGTGCGGCCTGGTACAGCTGCGGGACCGCCGAGCGCATCGAGATGCGGTAGGCGTCGCCCGCGTACACACCACCGAGCAGCGGTTCGACGAGGCGGTCCACGACCTCCCGGCCCAGCCGCGCCGCCACGTACTCCCCGACGGCCACGTCGTCGCCGACCTCCGTGCGGGGCAGGTCGGCGTCGCGCTCGATGCGGGCGAGGCCCTCGTCGGAGAGCACGCCGGTCAGGGCGGACGCGGTGCCGGGGACGCCCATCACATGGCCCTTGGGCATGGGACGCAGGGCGCCACGGGTCCAGAGGGAGGCGGTCGCGGTGGCGGGCGGCTGCAGGCGGTCGGTCAGGCCGACCTCGCGGGCGAGGGCCACGGCCTCCGGGCGGCGGGCCAGCATCGACTCGGCGCCGAAGTCGACGCGGGCGCCCGCGATCTCGCCGGGCAGCAGCTTGCCGCCGACCCGGTCCGACGCCTCCAGCACGGTCACGCGCGCGCCGCGCTGCACCAGCCGGTGAGCGGCGGCCAGCCCCGCGATGCCGGCTCCGATGACGACGACCTGCCCCGTGCCCGTACGACTCTGCTCTTCGCGCATGTCCCCAGCCTCTCAGACCCCACTGACAGACCGTCCGCGCCCCGGTGTCCTTCACGAGTCCTGACCGTGACCTCATCGGGACCCTCGAAGGCCAACGTCCGGGCCCGCCCCGGCGTCGAAGAAGCGTCAGTCGTCACAACCCTCGGGGGGTACGCCCACATGCGCACACGACGTTCCGTACGACCCGTCCAGGCCCTGGCCGGGATCCTGCTGGCCGCGGCCCTCGCCCTGACCGGCTGCAGCGGCGGCGCCGACAGCAGCGACTCCGGCGCGGGCAGCCTCGCCCAGGACGAGGCCGCCTCGCAGGGCGACGAGAAGGGCGCGGCCGGCGCCGCGGACAGCGACGCCGGCGGCGCCAAGGCGACCACGGCACCCCAGGTCGCCACGAACCACATCATCCGCACCGCCACTCTGACCGTGCAGGTCAAGGACGTACCGAAGGCGCTCGACGCGGCCCGGACGACCATCGAGACCGCGGGCGGCTACGTCGGCAAGGAGTCCACCTTCCGGGACGAGGAGGGCGAGGAGCAGACCGACGTCGTGCTGCGCGTGCCCGTCGACCAGTACGACGAGGTCCTCGCCGACCTGGAGGGCGCGGGCAAGCTGCTCGAGCGCACCGCGAAAGCGCAGGACGTCACCGACCAGGTCGTGGACGTGGAGAGCCGCATCACCACGCAGCGCGCGAGCGTGGCGCGGATCCGCGAACTGATGGACCAGGCCACCAAGTTGAGCGACGTGGTGACGCTGGAGGGCGAGCTGAGCTCCCGCCAGGCCGAACTGGAGTCGCTGCTCGCCCGACAGGCGTCCCTGAAGGACCGCACCACCATGGCCACCATCACCCTGTCCCTGGCCGAGTCCCCGGTGAAGGCGGCCGCCGAGGACGACGACCCGGGGATCGTCGACGCCCTGGCGGGCGGCTGGAGCGCCTTCGTGACGATGCTGCGCTGGATCGTCGTGGCGCTGGCGGCGGTGCTGCCGTTCGCGGCGGTGCTCGCGCTGATCGTGCTGGTGTGGCTGCGTCTGATCCGCCCCCGGCTGCCGCGCCGGCCGGCCACCGCCTCCGTGATGACCGCGCTGGGCCCGATGCCGACGGCCCGGACGGCACCGGAGCCCACCCGCCCGCAGGAGGGCGGCGAGGAGAACTGAACCAGCCTGAGCAGGCCTACTGTGTTTTCCCGGGGGATACCCCCGGACCCCCTGCCCTGCCCCCGTAGCGTGTTCGCATGAGCATGAGCCGTACGAGCGCTACGAACCGTGGGACAGAGCGTCTGGTCGTGATCGGCGGCGACGCCGCGGGAATGTCCGCGGCGTCGCAGGCACGCCGTCTGAAGGGCCCCGGCGAGCTGGAGGTCGTGGCCTTCGAGCGCGGCCACTTCACCTCCTTCTCGGCGTGCGGCATCCCGTACTGGGTGGGCGGCGACGTCCCCGAGCGGGACCAGTTGATCGCCCGTACGCCCGAGGAGCACCGCGCCCGGGACATCGACCTGCGCATGCGGACGGAGGTCACGGAGATCGACGTGGACCGGGGCCGCGTACGCGCGCGTGACCTCGATTCCGGGGCCGAGTCCTGGACGTCGTACGACAAACTCGTGATCGCGACCGGCGCCCGCCCGATCCGCCCGGACATGCCGGGCGCCGACGCCCCGGGTGTGCACGGCGTGCAGAACCTCGACGACGGCCAGGCACTCCTCGACACGCTGGCACGCACGCGTGGCCGGCGTGCGGTGGTCGTCGGTGCCGGGTACATCGGCGTGGAGATGGCCGAGGCGCTCATCAACCGGGGCTACGAGGTGACGGTCGTCAACCGTGGCAGCGAGCCCATGTCCACGCTGGACCCGGACATGGGCCGTCTGGTGCACGAGGCCATGGAGGGCATGGGCATCACCATGGTCAACGACGCCGAGGTGACCAAACTGCTCACCGGCGAGGACGGGTGGGTGCGGGCGGTGGCCACGGAGGACGGCGAGTATCCGGCGGACGTGGTCGTGCTCGGCATCGGCGTACGTCCCGAGACGACGCTCGCCAAGGCCGCGGGACTGCCGCTCGGCAAGCACGGCGGGCTGCTGACCGACCTCGCGATGCGGGTGCGCGGGCACGAGAACATCTGGGCCGGCGGCGACTGTGTCGAGGTCCTCGACCTGGTCTCCGGCCAGGAGCGCCACATCGCCCTCGGCACCCACGCCAACAAGCACGGCCAGGTGATCGGCTCCAACGTCGGCGGCGGCTACGCCACCTTCCCCGGCGTCGTCGGCACCGCGGTGAGCAAGGTCTGCGACCTGGAGATCGCCCGCACCGGCCTGCGCGAGAAGGACGCGCGCAGGGTGGGCCTCCAGTTCGAGACGGTCACCATCGAGTCGACCAGCCGCGCCGGGTACTACCCCGGCGCCTCCCTCATGACGGTGAAGATGCTCGCCGAGCGCCGCACAGGGCGGCTGCTCGGCGTGCAGATCGTCGGCAGGGAGGGCGCGGGCAAGAGGGTGGACGTCGCGGCGGTGGCCCTGACGGCCGGGATGACGGTGGAACAGATGACGGCCCTGGACCTGGGCTACGCACCACCGTTCTCACCGGTTTGGGACCCAGTGCTGGTCGCCGCCCGCAAAGCAGCGAAGACGGTAGGACAGCACCCTTAGGGGCGCGGGGAACTGCGCGACCAGCCACATACGGCATGCACCCCGCAGACGGCCCTACGCGCTCCCATTGATCCGCTCAATAGCTTGCCGTGCCTGATCCGCCGGAGGCCGCGGCGGCAACGACGACACAGACGCACTGCTCGGCACCGCAGCGGGCTGCTCCCCCGCCGGTTTCGCATGCGAAGCCGCGGCCCGCGTGGACCGCAGCCGGCTGCTCACCGCCTCGTCCAGTGTCACCGGCCGCTGCATCTGGGAGGCCAGCCGCCCGGCCTCCTGGCCCAGCCTCGCCACGTCTTCCCAGGGCAGACGCAGCACCAGCGAGATCTCTGCTTCACCGTCGGGAAGAGCTTGCATCGGAGGAGTAACTCGGTCGTTCATCGCCTGTTCCTCACGTAGTCCCCGCGACCCGCCTTCCCCGTGCCGCGGGCAGTTGAGGAGTCATACGTACGCGCGCGTGCCGGTGTTCACCGATTCGTCCGGTCCATCGGGGGCAGACATTCCTTGTGGTCATCCCCGTCCATGACGTGAACCCGGTGCGCAGCACCCCCTGGGTGACATACGCACTGATCGCCGCGAACGTCCTCGTCTTCCTGTTCACACCCGGCCTCGCCGGTTCCGTGGCGGGCGACAGCAGCCTGTCCCAGCTCTGCCATCTACAGGCCTTCCTGGATCAGTACGCGGCCGTGCCGCAGGAGTTGATCCACCATCAGATGCCACGGCTCGTGCCCACGGGCGACGTCGGAGTGAGCCAAGGGGGGACGCCGGGCTGTCTGGTGGGCCCTCCGGACTACGACAAGTCCCCCGCGCTGTCCGTCCTCACGGCGATGTTCCTGCACGGCAGTTGGCTGCACCTGCTGGGCAACATGCTCTTCCTGCTGATCTTCGGCAACAACATCGAGGACCGCATGGGACATGTGCGGTTCACGCTCTTCTACGCCGTCTGCGGCTATGCGGCGTCGTACGGCTTCGCGCTTCTCAACGACGACTCGGGCGACCCGCTGATCGGCGCCTCGGGAGCCATCGCCGGGGTCCTGGGCGCCTATCTGGTGCTGTATCCGAAGGCCAGGGTCTGGGTGCTCGTGCCGTTCCTGGTCTTCCTGCCGCTGCGGCTGCCGGCCTGGCTGGTGCTCGGCTTCTGGTTCGTGCTGCAGGCGTTCTACTCGTCCGGCGAGGGCGTCTCGGACGTCGGCACGGTGGCGTACGCGGCGCACGTCGTGGGCTTCCTCGCGGGCATGCTGCTCGCCTGGCCGCTCAAGCCGGGCACACCCCCGCCTCCGGAACCGCGCCGCCTGCTGTTCGGCAGGCAGGCCCGGCCCCGGCACACGTGGTGAGCGCTTCTTATCGAGCCGTCTGCGCGTGGACGTACTCCACGAGCCGGGTCAGCGCGTCCGGGTCCGTGGACGGCATGACACCGTGGCCGAGGTTGAAGACGTGGCCCTCCAGGCCCGCGGCCGAGTCGAGGACCTCACGGGCCTTGGCCTCGACGGCCTCCGGGCCGGCGAACAGGACCGTCGGGTCGAGGTTGCCCTGGAGCGCCTTGCCGGGGCCGACCCGGCGGACGGCCTCGTCGAGCCGGACGCGCCAGTCGACGCCGACGACGTCCGCGCCGGCCTCGCCCATGAGGCCGAGCAGTTCACCGGTGCCGACGCCGAAGTGGATGCGCGGGACGCCGTACCCGGCGACGGCCTCGAAGACCTTGACGGAGGCGGGCAGCACCGAGCGGCGGTAGTCGGCCGGGGCGAGGGCGCCGGCCCAGGAGTCGAAGAGCTGGACCGCCGAGGCGCCCGCCTCGATCTGCACCTTCAGGAACGCGGCCGTGATCTCCGCGAGGCGGTCGAGCAGGTCGGCCCACAGCTCGGGGTCGCCGTACATCATCGCCTTGGCGTTCTCGTACGTGCGCGACGGACCGCCCTCGACGAGGTAGCTCGCGAGGGTGAAAGGCGCACCCGCGAAACCGATGAGCGGGGTGGAACCGAGCTCGCGGGTCAGCAGGCCGATGGCCTCGGTGACGTAGGAGACGTCCTCGGGGGTGAGGTCACGGAGCTGGGCCAGGTCGGCGCGGGTGCGGATCGGCTTCTCGACGACCGGGCCGACGCCGGGCTTGATGTCGAGGTCGATGCCGATGGCCTTGAGCGGGACGACGATGTCGCTGAAGTAGATCGCCGCGTCGACGTTGTGCCGGCGGACCGGCTGCAGCGTGATCTCGGTGACCAGCTCGGGACGCATGCAGGACTCGAGCATCGGGATGCCCTCGCGGACCTTGCGGTACTCCGGCAGTGAGCGCCCGGCCTGCCGCATGAACCACACCGGGGTGTGCGGCACGGGCTCGCGCCTGCACGCCTTGAGGAAGGCGGAATCGTACGTCGCTGTCGGCTGCCGGCCCTCGGGGCCCTCGTTCGCGCTCACGACGGAAAGTCTCGCACGCCGCCGAACCGACAAGGCCGCGCACCCCTACAGGGGTGTCCCTCCCTGCGCTGAGGCCCCGTTCCCCTTAATCTTCCCCGCATGGCTGCGGCTCAGGGACGACTGTCGGACGGCACTGGCGGAATGGACGACGCGAAGGAGGGGGACCGAAATGCGAGCAGTGATGCTCCGCTGCCCTTCCGGGCTGCCGTCGACGCACTGAGGACCGCGCGGCTGCGGCCGCAGATCGAGGTCGAGCCGACGCGGGCGCCACAGCGGCTCGCCCCGCACGCGTACGCACTGGAGGCCGCGGTCGTCGACGGCGACCAGGACCTGGCCGACGGCCGGCTGGTGCTGCTGCACGACCCGGACGGGCACGAGGCCTGGCGGGGCACCTTCCGGCTGGTGACGCTGGTGCGCGCCGAACTGGAGCCCGAGATGGCCGCCGACCCGCTGCTGCCCGACGTGTGCTGGTCGTGGCTGACCGGTGCGCTCACGGCGCGCGGACTGGCGTTCGGCGAGCCGAGCGGCACCGTCACGCGCGCGAGCTCCCACTACTTCGGCGGCCTGTCCGAACGTCCGGCCGCCTCGCAGATCGAGATCCGCGCCTCCTGGACGCCCCGCGAGGGCCTGGGCGGCGTGCCGGACACGGCCGCACACCTGGCCGCCTGGTGCGATCTGCTCGCCCAGGTCGCCGGCCTGCCGCCGGCCGGTCCGGGCGACGCGTCCGTGGTGACCCTGCCGCAGCGGCGCGGGCCCCAGTCACGCTGACGGCAGCCTCACCGACTGCGGGCACACCGACGGCGGGCGTTTGGCGGTCACTTTGTCGATACGGCCACTTTCAGTCAGGACCGGATCCTCGAACGAACCGATTCGTTCGCCGAACGATCGACCGCCTGTCCGAATTGCACGAATTGTTACTCACTAGATCGTGATCTTTCTCTAAAGGATCCCAGGTTTGGTGCCGAAGACGTCTGTGACCTTCAAAGCCGTCCCGCACCCCAGGAGGCCTGGTGTCCGTTCTCCTCGAGCAGCCCGCAAGCCTGGTCGCCTACCGCCCGAACAAGCCGACCGCCATGGTGGTCGTGGCCGACCCCCGCGTCCGCTCCACCGTCACCCGCCACCTGTGGGCGCTCGGTGTGCGCGACGTCATCGAGGCCTCGTCCGTCGCGGAGGCTCGTCCCCGCATCGGCAACCCCCGCGACATCTGCGTCGCCGACGTCCACCTGCCCGACGGCTCGGGCCTCACCCTGCTGTCCGAGACCCGCGCCGCGGGCTGGCCCAACGGCCTGGCCCTGTCCGCCGCCGACGACATCGGTGCCGTACGCAACGCCCTCGCGGGCGGAGTCAAGGGCTACGTCGTCACCGGCACCCGTACCAACGTCGGGCTCCCCACCCGGCCGGGCGCCGCCCCCATCGGCTCCGCCGCCGCCCGTATGCACCGCCGCCCCCCGGGTTCCCCGAGCCACCCGGGCGGCTACCGAGAACTGTCCGGCCGTGAGGTCGAGGTGCTGCGACTGGTCGCGGAGGGCCAGTCGAACAAGGCGATCGGCGTCTCAATGGGCCTGTCCGCCCTGACCGTCAAGAGCCACCTCGCCCGCATCGCCCGCAAGCTCGGCACGGGTGACCGCGCCGGCATGGTGGCGGTGGCCCTGCGCACCGGAATCATCCACTGACCCTGTCCCCGGCACGTCCCCGCCGATCCTCAGCCGCACCCTCCCCGCACCGTGAACCGGATCTTTCACTGACCTGACTGGTTTACGACCCTCAGACGCCCGTCGACGGAACGTTCCGTCGGCGGGCGCCGTCCATACACAGATACCCTTGACATGTGACCGACGCCCAAGAGACCGCAGCAGACAGCTCACTGCGAACCACCGGAGGCGCCCCTCCGGACGACGTCGAACCGGCGCCGATCCCTTTGCTCGAGCCCCGCGAGGGCATTCCTCCCGTAATCGCCGACGAGGACTCCCTCGCCCAGGTGATCGCCGCGTTCGCCGCGGGCTCCGGCCCGGTCGCCGTCGACGCCGAGCGCGCGTCCGGCTACCGCTACGGCCAGCGCGCCTACCTGGTCCAGCTGCGCCGCGAAGGCGCGGGGACCGCGCTGATCGACCCCGTCGGCTGCCCCGACCTCTCCGGCCTCGGCGAGGCCCTCTCCGGAGTGGAGTGGGTGCTGCACGCCGCCACTCAGGATCTTCCCTGTCTCCGCGAGATAGGCATGGTGCCCACGCGCCTGTTCGACACCGAGCTGGCCGGGCGGCTCGCCGGGTTCCCCCGGGTCGGCCTCGGCGCGATGGTCGAGGGCGTGCTGGGCTTCGTACTGGAGAAGGGGCACTCGGCCGTCGACTGGTCGACCCGCCCGCTCCCCGAGCCCTGGCTGCGCTACGCCGCGCTGGACGTGGAGCTCCTCGTCGACCTGCGGGACGCGCTGGAGAAGGAGCTGGACCGGCACGGCAAGCTGGAGTGGGCCCTGCAGGAGTTCGACGCGATCGCCTCGGCTCCGCCGCCCGAGCCCCGTAAGGATCCCTGGCGGCGGACCTCCGGGATGCACAAGGTGCGGCGGCGCCGACAGCTGGCCGTCGTACGGGAGCTGTGGCAGACGCGGGACCGGATCGCCCAGCGGCGGGACGTGTCGCCGGGCAAGGTGCTGTCGGACGCGGCCATCGTGGAGGCCTCGCTCTCCCTTCCGGTCAACGTGCAGGCGCTGGCCGCGTTGAACGGGTTCGGGCATCGGATGGGGCGGCGGCAGCTGGAGCAGTGGCAGGGTGCGGTGGATCGGGCCAAGGCCCTTCCCGACGCGCAGCTGCCGCAGCCGGGGCAGCCGGTGACGGGGCCTCCGCCCCCGCGCGCCTGGGCCGACAAGGATCCTGTCGCTGCGGCTCGGTTGTCCGCGGCGCGCTCCGCGGTGTCCGCGCTGGCCGAGCAGGTCAACATGCCTCAGGAGAATCTGATCACGCCGGACACGGTGCGGCGTGTGTGTTGGGAGCCGCCCAAGGATGTGGACGCCGAGTCCGTGGGCGCCGCGCTCGCGGGGTACGGGGCCCGGCCCTGGCAGGTGGAGCAGGTGACTCCTGTGCTGGTGGCTGCGCTGTCCGCGTCCGCGTCCGCCTAGCCGCTCCGGAGAAGGCGGCTCACCTGGTCGCTCCTCTCATGAAGCCGTTGTAGATGAAGCGCTGCAACGACAGGAACACGATCAGCGTCGGCAGGATCACCAGCACCGCTCCGGCCGAGATCACCTCCCAGTGGGCTGCGTAGGGGCCGCGGAAGCGGAACAGGGACGTCGAGATCACGCCAAGATCCTCGGAGGGCATGTAGAGGAAGGGGATGTAGAAGTCGTTGTAGACGGTGATCCCCTTCACTATCACCACCGTCGCTATCGCCGGCTTCAGGAGCGGGAAGATGATCTTTCGGTAGATCGTGAAGGCGTTGGCGCCTTCGAGGCGGGCGGACTCGTCCAGGGAGATCGGGATGGACCGTACGAACTGCAGGAAGATGTAGATCGAGACGATGTCCGTGCCCATGTAGAGCGCGATCGGCGCCCACAGGCTGTCGAACATGCCGAAGCTGTCGACGATCTGGAAGGTCGCCACCTGGGTGGTGACGCCGGGGACCAGTGCGGCGACCAGGAAGAGCCCGACCACCAGCTTCTTGAAGCGGAAGGCGAAGCGGTCGATGGCGTACGCCGTCATCGAGCCGATGAGGACCGTGCCGCCGATCGAGACCAGCAGGATGATCGCCGTGTTGGTGAACGCGGAGAGCATCTCGCCGTCCTGGAACGCCGTCACGTAGTTGTGGAAGTTCAGCAGGTCGTGGGGGAGTTCGAGTGCGCCGCTCGTGTTCGCCATCTCCTTCTCGGACTTGAGAGAAGTCAGGAGAACGACGAGGAGCGGGAGCAGGACCACCAGGGTCGCGCCGATCAGCGACAGGTACACGAGGGTGCGGGCCACCGTGCGGCGCGTCATACGAGGTCCACCCCCTTTTCGTCGGAGCCGGGTACCAGGCGCCGCTGCACCCAGGTCACCAGCAGGATGATCAGCAGGAGGACGATGGCGGTCGCCGAGGCCAGGCCCGTCTTGTTGAAGCGGAAGGCCAGGTTCACCGACTGGATCACGAAGGTCTCGGTGCCGGTCGCCCCGCCGGTCATGATGTACGGGATCTCGAAGACCGAGAGCGAGCCGGAGATCGAGAGGATCACCGTCAGGGTCAGGACCGGCTTGATGCCCGGCGCGATGATGTAGCGGAACTGGTGCCAGCGGTTCGCGCCGTCCAGTTCGGCCGCCTCGTACAGCTCCCCCGGGATCGACTGGATCGCGCCCAGGAACAGGACGAAGTTCAGGCCCAGGTAACGCCAGACCGAGACACCGGCGAGCGAAGTGTTCGCGGAGACCGGCGTGCCCAGCCAGGCGTGGTCGGTTTTCACGCCGAACAGACTCAGCACCGAGTCGAGAGTGCCGCCGTCCTGGAAGAAGTAGAGGAACACGAAGCCGATCGCGACCCCGTTGATCAGGTACGGGAAGAAGAGCACGCCCTTGAAGAAGTTCCGGAAGCGGACGTTGAAGCTCAGGATCGTCGCGAAGTAGAGGGCGGCGACGATCTGGACGACGGAGGCGGCGAGGTAGTAGCCGCTGACCCAGAACACCTCGAAGAGTTCCGGGCGGGTGAAGATCTCCTCGTAGTTCTCGGCGCCCGTGTAATGCAGTACGGGGCTGACGCCGTCCCAGTCGGTGAAGCTGTACGCGACCATGTTGGCGATCGGCGCGTAGGTGAAGGTGATCAGCAGGGCGAGCGGGGCGACGAGGAAGAACCAGGGGGTGACACCTCGCCAGAGGCGGGTCCTGCGCGGGGCGGGAGCCGGGACGGGGGCGGCCGGGATCACCTCCACGGCCGCCTTCTGAGTCGTGTCCGTCATCAGGACCCCAGGTTCTTCTGGGCGTCCGTCCACCGCTTGCTGAGGTCGGCGAGGAAGCCGTCGAGGCTGCCCTTGCGGGCGCCGCGGGCGAGGTCCACAAGGTTCTGGCGGTACTCGGGGGCGTAGATGCCGACCTCCGAGTCGCTGTCCAGCTGCTTGACCCGCGCGCCCTGGGCGTCGTCCACCTCGATGAACTTCACGCCCTCGTCCTCGTACGGCTTCATCACGGCGGGCAGCGGGGCGTCCTTGAGCGGGGAGATGGCGAGGTTGTCCTCGGCGTAGGTGGACTTGTCGGTGAACCAGTCGATCCAGGCACGGGCCGCGGCCTTGTGCTTGGAGTGGACGTTGATGCCCTGGTTGTAGTCGGGGGCGATGGTCGCGCAGAACTTGCCGTCCGTCTGGGACGGGAAGGGCATGAAGCCGATGTCGTCGGGGTTCACGCCGGCCTTCTTGGCGGCGTCCTGGAACTGCACGATCGCCCACGTGCCGAGCCACTGCGTGGCGATCTCGCCCTTCGCCGTCCTGGGTTTGGACTCCTCCCAGTTACTGGTGGTCGGGTCCTTCTCGATCAGATCGGAGTGCACGATGTCGTAGAGCAGCTGGTCACCGGTGCGCAGGTCCGCGCCCTTCGCCCACGGGTCGCCCTCGGCCAGCTTGTCGGTCGCCTGCGGGTCACAGGTGACCGCGCCGTCGACGTACGTCCACGAGGTGAGCGTCCAGCCGGCCGCGAAGTTGGTGTAGTACGGGATCGCGTCCGTCTTGGTCTTGATGGCCTTGAGGTCCTCGATGAACTCGGCTGGTGTGGTGGGCCATTCGGTGACCCCGGCCTCTTTCCAGATCCGCTTGTTGTAGATGAAGCCGGGGCTCACGGCGACCGGGCTCTGCCCGTAGACCTTGCCGTCCACGGTGGTGTAGTCGGTGAAGCGGTACTTCTTGCCGCGCTCCTCCTGGGTGCCCAGCGAGGCGAAGAACCTCGGGTAGTCGGCCTTCTTGATGACGGCCGGGATCAGCAGCACATCACCGTAGTTCTCGGTGTTCATGCGGATCTTGACCTCGGCCTCGTAGTCCGTGAGGCCCTCGAACTCGACCTTGACCTTCGGATAGGTCTTGTTGAACTCGGCGGCGTACTTCTTCAGCGTGCCGTCCTGTACGAGGTCGGTACGGACGGTGAGGACCTTGATGGTCCCGGTGACCTTCGACGGGTCGGTGGGCGCCTTGGCGTCGGCGCCCTTCGAGGATCCTCCGGTGCCGGTGCACCCCGGTACCAGCAGGGCGGCTCCCACGACCACGGCCAGGACTGTACGGCGGTTCATGTGCATCAGCTCCGTTCTCGGGACGGACGAGCACGTGCGGGTTGGCTGGTTCCGAACTCTGACAACGTTTTCTTAACCGGTAAAGTCCCTATCCCGCCAACGATGCTCAAACGTTCCCCAGTGCTGAACTCGATCGGTTTAGGGAGTGCGCATGCTTCAGGACACACCACTTGCCGGGGGATGGATCCTGCGGCATGAGGGGGCTGAACTCCCGGCCGTCGTACCGGGATGCGTGCACACCGACCTGCTGGCGGCCGGGGCCGTCCCGGATCCCTTTCTCGGCCGGAACGAGACCGAGGTCGCCTGGGTGGGGCGGCGGGACTGGACCTACGAGACCGAACTGCAGGCCACCAACGGACACGAGCAGACCGACCTCGTCTTCGACGGTCTGGACACCGCGGCCGAAATCCTTCTCGACGGCCAACTCCTCGGCCGGACAAGGAACATGCACCGCTCGTACCGCTTCGACGTGACCGGCATGGCGGGCCGGCTGTCCGTGCGGTTCGCGTCCGCCTACGCCGAAGCCGAGGCCGTGCGCGGGAAACTGGGCGAGCGACCCGCCGCCTACACCGAGCCGTACCAGTACATCCGCAAGATGGCCTGCTCCTTCGGCTGGGACTGGGGGCCGACCCTGGTGACCGCCGGGATCTGGCGGCCGGTGCGGCTGGAGCAGTGGTCCACGGCCCGGATCGCCCGGGTCCGACCGCTGGTGACCGTCGAAGACGGGCTGGGGCGCGTCGAGTTGGCCGTCGAGGTCGAGCGGAGCAGGGTCGAGGCACCGCTCGCCGTCGAGGCGACGGTGGGCGGCGTGCGGGCCCGTGCGGAGCTCGACGGGACGGCGGGGATCGTACGGCTGGAGGTGCCGGACGTGCGGCTGTGGTGGCCGCGCGGGTACGGCGAACAGCCGCTGTACGACGTCGAGTTGACGCTGCTGCACGAGGATCGCGCGCTGGACGTGTGGCGGCGGCGGATCGGCTTCCGGACCGTCGAGCTGGACCGCCGGTCCGATGAGCACGGCACCGGGTTCGCCTTCGTCGTCAACGGCGAGCGGCTCTTCGCGCGGGGCGTGAACTGGATCCCGGACGACCCGTTCCCGTCGCGCATCAGCCGGGACCGGTACCGGGAGCGGCTGCGCCAGGCCGCCGACGCCGGCGTGGACCTCGTACGTGTCTGGGGCGGCGGGATCTATGAGAGCGAGGACTTCTACGACGCCTGCGACGAGTTCGGGCTGCTGGTCTGGCAGGACTTCCCGTTCGCGTGCGCGGCCTACCCTGAGGAGCAGCCGCTGCGGGGCGAGGTGGAGGCGGAGGCCCGCGAGAACGTCGTACGGCTGATGCCGCATCCGTCCCTGGTGCTGTGGAACGGGAACAACGAGAACCTGTGGGGGTTCCGGGACTGGGGATGGGAACCGCGGCTCGCCGGGGAGTCCTGGGGCGAGGGGTACTACCTCGGCGTACTGCCGCGTGTGGTGGCCGAGTTGGACCCTACGCGGCCGTACACGGCGGGCAGTCCGTGGTCGGGGTCGTGGGACCGGCATCCGAACGATCCGGCGCACGGGACGCACCACTCGTGGGAGGTGTGGAACCGGGAGGACTACGCGGAGTACCGCGCCGACGTGCCTCGTTTCGTCGCCGAGTTCGGGTGGCAGGCACCGCCCGCGTACGCCACCCTGCGGCGCGCGCTGCCGGGTGAGGAGCTCGCATCCGACTCCCCCGGCATGCTGCACCATCAGAAGGCCGACGACGGCAACGGCAAGCTGGAGCGCGGGCTCGCGCGTCATTTCGCCCTGCCGGAGGGGGACTTCGACCGCTGGCACTACCTCATGCAGGTCAACCAGGCGCGGGCCGTGGCCGCCGGGATCGAGCACTGGCGGTCGCACTGGCCGGTGTGCGCGGGAACGGTCGTATGGCAGCTCAACGACTGCTGGCCGGTGACTTCTTGGGCGGCGATCGACGGGGACGGGCGGGAGAAGCCGCTCTACCACGAGCTGCGGCGGCTGTACGCGGACCGGCTGCTCACGTTCCAAGTGCGGGAGCAGGGGCTGGTGTTGGCCGCCGTCAACCAGGCCCCGGGGGCGTGGACGGGCCCTGTGCGGTTGCGTCGGATGTCCGTCGAGGGGGGCATGATCACCGAGACCTCACTCGATCTCAGGGCCGAGGCGCGGTCGGTGGCCGATCTCGGTGTCCCGCATGAGCTGGAGCCGGTCGGCGCCAAGGAGTTCCTGGTCGCGGACGCGGACGGGCTGCGGGCCGTGCGCTTTCCGGCGCCGGATCGTGAAGTGCCGTATCTGCGGCCGGAGTTCGACGTCACGCTCGTGCCGGGCGGGATCACGGTGACGGCCCGGACCCTCGTACGGGATCTGCTGCTGCAGGCCGACCGGCTGGACCCGGACGCGCGGGCGGACACCGGGCTCGTCACGCTGCTGCCCGGTGAGCAGGTGACCATCGGCATACGGGGCTGGGAGACTCCTGACGCCGAGGCCGCCCGAGCGGCCCTGTACTGCCTGGAGGCCGGCCGATGACCACCTCCCGCGTCACCATCAAGGACGTCGCCGCGCGTGCCGGTGTGTCCAAGGGTGCCGTGTCCCTCGCGTTCAACCACAAGCCGGGGCTGTCGGAGGCGACCCGGGAGCGGATCTTCCAGGCCGCGCAGGAGCTCGGCTGGGCGCCGAGCCTGACCGCCCGGACGCTGGCCGGCTCTCGGGTGGACGTGGTGGGCCTCGCGATCTGCCGGCCCGCCCGGCTGCTCGGGCTCGAACCCTTCTACATGGAGTTCATCTCCGGCGTGGAGAGCGTCCTGACCGAGCACTCCTGCTCGCTGCTGCTGAGGCTCGTACGGAGTGTGGAGGAGGAGGTCGGGATACAGGAGTCGTGGTGGCGGGGCCGGCAGATCGGCGGATCGATCCTCGTCGACTTCCGCCCGGACGACCCGCGGGTGGCGGCCGCCGAACGGCTCGGGATGCCCGTGGTCGCCGTAGGACATCCGACCCTGACCGGCGGCCTCACGTCCGTGTGGACGGACGATGCCACCGCCGTGACGGAGGCCGTGCGGTATCTGGCCGCGCTCGGGCACCGGCGGGTCGCCCGGGTCGGCGGGGCGGCGGCCCTCGGGCACACCGCGATGCGTACAGCCGCCTTCGACGAGGCGGCGCGGACGTTGGAACTGGCCGGAGCCCGGCAGCTCACCACCGACTACTCGGGCGAGGCGGGGGCGCGGGCCACCCGGTCGCTGCTCAGCGCTGCGGCGGCGGACCGGCCTACGGCGATCGTGTACGACAACGACATCATGGCGGTGGCCGGGCTGTCCGTGGCCGCGGAGATGGGGTTGTCGGTGCCGGGGGATGTGTCTCTGCTGGCGTGGGACGACTCTCAGCTGTGTCGGCTGACGCATCCGACGTTGTCCGCGATGAGTCATGACGTGCATGGATTTGGTGTGGAGGCGGCTCGGACGCTGTTCGGGGTGCTCTCGGGAGAGGGGCCGGGGTCGCATCCGGTGCCTACTCCGGTGCTGACGCCTCGGGGGTCCACGGCGCCGCCGTCTCGGTAATCGCCGTTTGTGGCCGCGGGTCCGTTGTGGCTGGTCGCGCAGTTCCCCGCACCCCTTGAGGGGCGCTCCAGCACTGCCCTCTTCGATGTGACCTTCGCCGCTCCACCCTCCAGGGGTGTGCAGCTACGTTACCGATAAGTAGCATGGGCCTGAGCGCGCGCTCAGCGCTTGCGCCGTGCAGCAGTGCCATCCCGCATCTGGAGGAGAGCCATCGTGCCTCGTACCGTCAGGGACGTCGTCTTCGTCGACGGCGTCCGCACCCCGTTCGGCAAGGCGGGCCCGAAGGGCATCTACCACGAGACCCGTGCCGACGACCTCGTCGTGAAGGCGATCCGGGAGCTGCTGCGCCGCAACCCGGGTCTCGAACCCAAGCAGATCGACGAGGTCGCCATCGCCGCGACCACGCAGATCGGCGACCAGGGCCTGACCCTCGGCCGCACCGCGGGCATCCTCGCCGGTCTCCCTCAGTCGGTCCCCGGCTACTCGATCGACCGCATGTGCGCCGGCGCGCTGACCGCCGTCACCTCCGTCGCGGGCTCCATCGCCTTCGGTGCCTACGACGCCGTCATCGCCGGTGGTGTCGAGCACATGGGCCGCCACCCCATGGGCGAGGGCGTGGACCCGAACCCGCGCTTCGTGAGCGAGAAGCTGGTCGACGAGTCCGCCCTGTTCATGGGCATGACCGCGGAGAACCTGCACGACCGCTACCCGACGATCACCAAGCAGCGCGCCGACGAGTACGCCGTGCGCTCGCAGGAGAAGGCCGCCAAGGCGTACGCCAACGGCAAGATCCAGCAGGACCTGGTGCCGGTCTCCGTACGCCGGACGAACCCGGAGGCCGGTGAGACGGGCTGGGGCCTGGTCACCGCCGACGAGCCGATGCGCCCGGGCACCAGCCTGGAGAGCCTGGCCGGTCTGAAGACGCCGTTCCGGGTGCACGGCCGGGTCACCGCCGGTAACGCGGCCGGTCTGAACGACGGTGCCACCGCGTCGATCATCGCGAGCGAGGACTTCGCCCGCGAGAACAACCTGCCGGTCAAGATGCGCCTGGTCTCGTACGCCTTCGCGGGCGTCGAGCCGGAGGTCATGGGCTACGGCCCGATCCCGGCCACCGAGAAGGCCCTCGCCAAGGCGGGCCTGTCGATCGAGGACATCAACCTCTTCGAGATCAACGAGGCCTTCGCGGTCCAGGTGCTCGCCTTCCTGGAGCACTACGGCATCGCCGACGACGACGCGCGCGTCAACCAGTACGGCGGCGCCATCGCCTACGGTCACCCGCTGGCCTCCTCCGGCGTGCGTCTGATGACGCAGCTGGCCCGCCAGTTCGAGGAGCAGCCGGAGGTCCGTTACGGCCTGACCACCATGTGCGTCGGCTTCGGCATGGGCGCCACGGTCATCTGGGAGAACCCGCACCACAAGGACGCCGGAGGCGACAAGTGAGCACCGCTGAACTCCTCAAGGGAGCGGCCGAGCTGTTCCCCGACGAGGTCGTCACGTCCGCGCACGTACGCCACCTCGACCTGCCGTTCGGTGCCGGGCGCTTCGCGCTCATCACCCTCGACAACGGCTTCGACCACACCAAGCCGACCACCTTCGGCCCGGCCTCGCTGGCGAACCTCGACGCCGCCATCGACCAGGTCTCGAAGGAGGCCGCGGCCGGCGAGATCGTCGGTGTCGGCATCACCGGCAAGCCGTTCATCTTCGCGGTCGGCGCCGACCTCAAGGGCGTCGAGCTCCTCAAGGAGCACAAGGACGCGCTGGCCATCGGCAAGGGCGGCCACGAGGTCTTCAAGCGTCTGTCCGGCATCGGGGTCCCGACCTTCGCGTACTACAACGGCGCGGCGATGGGCGGCGGTGTCGAGGTCGGTCTGCACTGCGAGTACCGGACCGTCTCGAAGGCCATCGCGGCCTTCTCGCTCCCCGAGGTCTTCCTCGGCCTGGTCCCCGGCTGGGGCGGCTGCACGATCCTGCCGAACCTGATCGGTGCCGACAAGGCCGTCTCGGTGATCATCGAGAACAGCCTCAACCAGAACAAGCAGCTCAAGGGCCAGCAGGTCCTCGACCTGGGCATCGCCGACGCCCTCTTCGAGGGTGCCGACTTCCTGGAGCAGTCGCTGATCTGGACCGCCCAGGTGCTGAAGGGCGACGTCGAGGTCGAGCGCCCGGTGATCGACCGCGGTGAGGCCTGGGACCAGGCCGTCGCGCGCGGCCGGTTCGTCGCCGACTCCAAGGTGCACGGTGCGGCCCCGGCCGCCTACCGCGCCCTCGACATCATCGCCGCCGCCAAGAACGGCGACCTGCAGCAGGGCTACGACGCCGAGGATGTCGCCCTCGCCGACCTGATCATGGGTGGCGAACTGCGCTCCGGTATCTACGCGTTCAACCTGGTGCAGAAGCGCGGCAAGCGCCCGGCGGGTGCGCCGGACAAGTCCCTGGCGCGTCCGGTCACCAAGGTGGGCGTCGTGGGCGCGGGCCTGATGGCCTCGCAGCTCGCCCTGCTCTTCCTGCGCCGCCTGGAGGTGCCGGTCGTGCTGACCGACATCGACCAGGAGCGCGTCGACAAGGGTGTGGGCTACGTCCACGCCGAGATCGAGAAGCTGCTCGGCAAGGGCCGTATCAACCAGGACAAGGCCAACCGCCTCAAGGCCCTGGTCTCCGGTGTGCTGGACAAGGCCGAGGGCTTCTCCGACGCGGACTTCATCATCGAGGCCGTCTTCGAGGAGATCGGCGTCAAGCAGCAGGTGTTCGCGGAGGTCGAGGCGGTCGCTCCGGCGCACGCGATCCTCGCCACCAACACCTCCTCGCTGTCGGTGACCGAGATGGCGTCGAAGCTCAAGAACCCCGAGCGGGTCGTGGGCTTCCACTTCTTCAACCCGGTCGCGATCCTCCCGCTCCTTGAGATCGTCCGCGGTGAGCAGACGGACGACGCCTCGCTGGCCACGGCCTTCGGTGTCGCCAAGAAGCTGAAGAAGACGGCGGTTCTGGTGAAGGACGCCCCGGCGTTCGTCGTGAACCGCATCCTCACCCGCTTCATGGGCGAGATCCAGAACGTCATCGACGAGGGCACGTCGGTCGAGGTCGCGGAGAAGGCGGTGGAGCCCCTCGGCCTGCCGATGTCTCCTCTCGTCCTCCTGGAGCTGGTCGGTCCCGCGATCGGTCTGCACGTCTCCGAGACCCTCAACCGGTCATTCCCGGAGCGCTTCACGGTCTCCCCGAACCTCGCGGCCGTCGTCAAGGCCGGCAAGCGCGGCTTCTACGTCTACGACTCCGGGAAGCCGGAGCTGGACCCGGAGGTCGCCGCGATCCTCAAGCAGGGCGATGTCGTCCTGACCGAGGAGCAGGTCCGCGAGCGCGTCCTGGACGCGGTGGCGCAGGAGATCGGGCTCATGCTCGACGAGGGCGTCGTCGCCGAGGCCCAGGACATCGACCTCTGCCTCATCACGGGCGCCGGCTGGCCCTTCCACCTGGGCGGCATCACGCCGTACCTGGACCGCGAGGGCGTCTCCGAGCGCGTGAACGGCAAGAAGTTCCTGGCTCCGGGCGTGGCGTCGGTTCCGGCGTAACTTCCAAGCACTGAAGGGGGCTTCCGCAAATCGCGGAGGCCCCCTTTTTTCGTTCTTCGCTTCTTGTTTACAAAATCACCACTTCTTGTGCATGATCGTCCGATCATCGTCTTGCAGTGCGGGATCGAGAGGATCCGGACCAGGATGAGACGTCGGACAACTCGCAACATCCTCATCGGCCTGGCCGTGCTCGTGGTGGCCGTCGCCGGTACCGGCTACTGGCTCTACAGCGACCTGAACGGCAACATCAGGGGCGTCGACCTCGACAAGGCGATCGGTGACGACCGGCCCGAGAAGCTGCCCACCACGGGCCGGAACCTCCTGGTGCTGGGCTCCGACTCACGCGCCGGCGCCAACTCGGCGCTGGACGGAGGCAGCAAGGTCGCGGGGGCACGCTCCGACACCGCGCTGGTGATCCACATACCCGAGGGCCGCACGAAGGCCGTCGCCGTGAGCATCCCGCGCGACACCCTGGTGACACGCCCCGAGTGCACCACGCGGAACGGCTCCACACTGCCCTCGGCCCAGCGCGTGATGTTCAACTCCGTCTACTCGCTCGCCGGTCCGGCCTGTGTGGTCAAGACGGTCGAGAAGATGTCCGGGGTGCGGATGGACCATCTCGTGGAGGTCGACTTCGCGGGATTCAAGAGGCTGGTCGACGCGATAGGCGGGGTCACCGTCACGATCGACCAGGACATCGAGCCGCTGAACCTGACCTCCGGCACACACAAGCTCGACGGTACGCAGTCCCTGCGCTTCGTCCGCACCCGGTACGGCTACGGCGACGGCAGCGACCTGGGCCGCATCGGCCTGCAACAGCAGTTCCTGATCGCCCTGCTGAGCGAGATCAAGAAGCAGGATCTGCTCGGGAGCCCCACCAAGGCGTACCGGATCGCCGACAGCCTCACCGAGTCCCTCACCACCGACTCGGGCCTCGACTCCCTCACCGAACTCGCCGACTTCGGCCGCAGCATGAACGGCATCGATCCGTCCACGATGGAGACGCTCATGCTGCCGGTGAAGTACGACACCCAGGACCCCAACCGCGTGGTCGCCGCCCAGCCGCAGGCCGGCCGGCTGTGGCAGGCCCTGCGCGAGGACCAGCAGATCCCGGAGTCGGCGAAGAAGTCACCGGCGACCGGCGGAACATCCTGACGGCACCGGGGCCTCAGGCCTCCTGCCAGGCCGTCAGGGCCAGTCCCGGCTCGTCCTTCCGCCGCGCGAGCAGGAGTTGGCCGCTCGACGGGGACAACGTCGCTGCCACGACCCCGCCGTTCTCGTCCGTCGCCAGTGACACCACGGCGTCCGCGGGGAGTTGAGGTCCCGACTCCGTCCACCACGCGCCCGCCGTCTCCTGCTCGGTCGGGTAGGCGGCGAAGGCGACGCGACCGCTCGCCGAGCGCTGGGCGAGCAACGTGCAGTCGTGGCCGTCGAGTTCGCAGCGGACGGCGGAGACCGGGCCGGGGCCGGCCGAGGCGAGGAGGGTGACCGGCTTGCCACCGGGGCGCCAGGCGCACAGGTCGCCGGAGGTGTCGGTGTAGAAGAGCGTGGTGTCGTCCGGGGAGGTGGCGAGGGCGTTCAGGGTGCCCGGGCGGACCGGGGCCTCGATCGCCTCCTCCAGGACCGGCGGGCGGCCCGGCTCCTCCTGCCGCCAGTGCAGGATGCCGCCCGGGGCCGCCGCGTACACCTCGACGCGTCCGGACTCCCCCGTCACGGCCGCCAACTCCTCGTGGATCTCACGTCCCTTGAGGTCGCGCCACGGGTCCCAGCCGCCCTTCTCCTTCTGGGCGACCATGCCGACCCCGCCCGCGGAGTTGCGTACGAAGACATGGGCGCGTCCCCGGTCGTCCACCGCGACGGCGGGTGTGCCGGTGCGGTCGCCCTTCTTGTCCGGGTGCCCGATCGGGGCCCAGTCGAGGGCGGCGAGCCGGGGCCGGAAGTGCGTGGAGTGCACGAGGCCGGACTCGCCGGACCGGGTGGGCCGCCAGGAGACGAGATGGGCGTAGCCGTCGGCGCCCTGACCGAGCGCGAGCACGGGGTGCACCTTCTGGTCGCCGCCCACGCGACGGGCGGGTTCCCAGGGTCCGCCGGGGCCGCGCTCCGCCCGGCACAGTACGGCGTCGCCCGAGGGCAGATAGACACTGAGCCGGCCGTCGCGGCCGCGTATGAGCCAGTCGCCGTTCACCGGTTCACTCTAAGCGGCCCCCTTCGCTCCCTGCCTGGTCACCCCCGGCATACAGGCTCGGTGCGGTGAGCGTGGCACCCTGGCCGGATGGACGACAACGACCCCCTGCTCGTGATCGTGGACGCCGCGAACGTCGTCGGGTCGGTGCCCGACGGATGGTGGCGGGACCGGCGAGGGGCCGCGGAACGGCTCCGGGACCGGCTGGCGGCGGACGGGGTGCCGGGGCGGTCCGGTCCCGTGGAGATCGTCCTCGTGGTCGAGGGGGCGGCCCGGGGAGTGGAGTCGGTGCCCGGCGTCCTGGTGGAGGCCGCGCCGGGCAGCGGGGACGATCGCATGGTCGAGCTGGTGGCGCGGGCCGGTGAGCGCCCGGTGCTGGTCGTCACGGCGGACCGGGAGCTACGGCGGAGGGTCACGGAGTTGGGCGCGGAGGTGGCGGGGCCGCGGACTGTCAGGCCGGGCTGAGCGCTCCGCTGGTTGTGCGGTTCGTTTGCCGCGGGCCGGTGGGGGCTGGTCGCGCCCACGCGGCGGAGCCGCATATCGATACTGCCTCGCGCCCCTTTGGGGCGCCAAGAGGCCCCGTGCCTCTTGCCGGAGCCGGAGGCACGGGGCCCGTGTGTCAGGGCGCGGTCGGCTACTCCGCGCCGCCACCCGGCGGCTTCAGGACCTGACCGACCGTCGTCTCCTCCTGCCGTCCGAGACGGCTGTGGGAGCGGCCGTAGAGGAAGTACACGGCGAAGCCGAGGACCATCCAGATGGCGAATCGCAGCCAGGTCTCGGTGGGCAGGTTGAGCATCAGCCACAGGGAGGCGCACACCGACAGGATGGGCAGGGCCGGCACCCACGGGGTGCGGAAGGCCCGGTGCAGGTCGGGGCGGGACTTGCGGAGGATGATCACGCCGATCGCGACCACCACGAAGGCGAACAGCGTGCCGATGTTGACCAGTTCGGCGAGTTCGCTCAGGGGCGTGAAGCCCGCGACGATCGCGATGACCACACCGAGGAGGATGGTCGGGCGGTGCGGGGTCCTGAACCGCGGGTGGACGTGGGAGAAGAAGCGGGGCAGCAGTCCGTCGCGGCTCATCGCGAAGAAGACGCGGGTCTGTCCGAGGAGCAGGATCATGCAGACCGTCGTCAGGCCGACCGCCGCGCCGAAGCTGATGAAGCCCGCGAACCAGGGGTGCCCTGTGGCCTTGAAGGCGTCGGCGAGCGGCGCGGTGATGGACAGCTCGGTGTAGTGCTGCATACCGGTCACGACGATCGACACGGCGACGTAGAGGACCGTGCAGATGACGAGGGAGCCGAGGATGCCGCGGGGCATGTCCCGTTGCGGGTTCTTGGTCTCCTCGGCGGCCGTGGCGACGACGTCGAAGCCGATGAAGGCGAAGAAGACGACCGAGGCGGCGGTGAAGATGCCCATCACGCCGAAGTTGGAGGGAGCCCAGCCGAACATCAGCTGGATGAGCGGCGCTTGGAGGTCTCCGCCGGCCTCCACGGTCTGCGCCTTCGGGATGAACGGGTCGTAGTTGTCGCTCTTGATGAAGAAGGCGCCCGCGATGATCACGGTCAGGACGACGGTCACCTTGATGGCGACGACGAGCGAGGTGACGCGCGCGGAGAGCTTCGTGCCGAGCACGAGGATGCCGGTGAGCACCAGGACGAGCGCGGCGGCGAGGATGTCGAAGCCGAAGCCGTCGGCCCCGTCTCTGCCGCTGAGCGCCTCCGGCAGGTGCCAGCCCGCGTTGTCGAGGAGCGAGGCGATGTAGCCGGACCAGCCGACCGCGACCACCGCCGTACCGAGCGCGAACTCCAGGACCAGGTCCCAGCCGATGATCCAGGCGGGCAGTTCACCGAGCGAGGCGTACGAGAAGGTGTACGCGGAGCCCGCCACCGGGACCGTGGAGGCGAACTCGGCGTAGCAGAGCGCGGCGAGTCCGCAGACGACGCCGGCCACGACGAAGGCCAGGGCGACGGCGGGGCCGGCGTTGTTCTTGGCGACCGTGCCGGTCAGGACGAAGATGCCGGTGCCGATGATGACGCCGACGCCGAAGACGGTCAGATCCAGCGCGGACAAGGATTTCTTGAGCGCGTGCTCTGGCTCCTCGGTATCGAGGATGGACTGCTCGACCTTCTTCGTCCGGAAGAGGGTGCTGCTCACGGGTACCTCCCACGCTGTGTCGTCCTCGACATGATCGAGAGGGGGCGTACTGCGTATGCCCCGGCGCGTGGGGATTCACGCAAATGGGCCGCTCCCACCACTCTTCGCAGTGGTGGGAGCGGCCCATTCGGGCGTGCCGTTCGCGGGTCGGCCGCGGGTCAGTCGCGGGCTGGCTCCACCTCGGCCGCGCTGTCGCTGTAGCGGCCGTCCAGCTTGGAGACCAGGCCGGTGACCTGGCGGGCGATGTCCGGGGCCGTGAGGCCGATCTCCGCCATGACCTCGGCGCGGGAGGCATGGTCGAGGAAGCGCGGCGGGATGCCGAAGTCGCGCAGCGGGACGTCGACGCCGGCGTCGCGCAGAGCCTGCGCGATCGCCGAACCGACGCCGCCGACGCGGCTGTTGTCCTCGACGGTGACGACCACCCGGTGGCGCTCCGCGAGGGGAGCCATGGCCTCGTCGACGGGCTTGACCCAGCGCGGGTCGACGACCGTGGTGGAGATGCCCTGCTTGTTCAGCAGGGAGGCGATCTCCAGGCACATCGGGGCCAGAGCGCCGATGGAGACGAGGAGCACGTCGGGGGTGTCCGTGCCCGGCTCGCGCAGGACGTCCATGCCACCGACGGTGCCGACGGCGGGTACGGCGGGGCCGACGACGCCCTTGGAGTAGCGCAGCACGGTCGGCGCGTCGTCGACGTCGACGGCCTCACGCAGCTGGGCGCGCAACTGCTCGGCGTCGCGCGGGGCGGCGAGTCTGAGGCCCGGCACGACCTGGAGCATCGACATGTCCCACATGCCGTTGTGCGAGGCGCCGTCGTCGCCGGTGACGCCGGCCCGGTCGAGCACGAAGGTCACGCCGCACTTGTGCAGGGCGACGTCCATGAGGACCTGGTCGAAGGCGCGGTTGAGGAAGGTCGCGTACACCGCGAAGACGGGGTGTACGCCGCCGGTGGCCAGGCCGGCCGCGGAGACGGCGGCATGCTGCTCGGCGATGCCGACGTCGTAGATGCGCTCGGGGAAGGCCTCGGCGAACTTCTTCAGGCCGACCGGCTGGAGCATGGCGGCCGTGATGGCCACGACGTCCTTGCGCTCCCGGCCGAGCTTGACCATCTCGTCGCCGAAGACCGAGGTCCAGCTGGCGGCGGAGGCCTTGACCGGCAGGCCGGTGTCGGGGTGGATGGGGCCGATGCCGTGGAAGCGGTCGGCCTCGTCCTGCTCGGCGGGTTTGTAGCCGCGCCCCTTCTCGGTGAGGCAGTGCACGATGACCGGCCCGCCGAACCGCTTGGCGCGGGCCAGCGCCGACTCCAGCGCGTCGATGTCGTGCCCGTCGATGGGGCCGACGTACTTCAGGCCGAGGTCCTCGAACATGCCCTGGGGGGCGATGAAGTCCTTCAGCCCCTTCTTCGCCCCGTGCAGGGTCTCGTAGAGGGGCTTCCCGACGACCGGGGTGCGCTCCAGGAGGTCCTTGCCGCGGGCCAGGAAGCGCTCGTAGCCGTCGGTCGTCCGCAGGGTCGCCAGATGGTTGGCGAGGCCGCCGATGGTCGGTGCGTACGACCGCTCGTTGTCGTTGACGACGATGACCAGCGGGCGGTCCTTGGCGTCGGCGATGTTGTTGAGCGCCTCCCAGGCCATACCGCCGGTGAGGGCACCGTCACCGATGACGGCGACGACGTGGTCGTCGCGCTCGAGGACCTGGTTCGCCTTCGCCAGGCCGTCGGCCCAGCCGAGGACCGTGGAGGCGTGCGAGTTCTCGATGACGTCGTGCTCGGACTCGGCGCGCGAGGGGTAGCCGGACAGGCCGCCCTTGCTGCGCAGCTTCGCGAAGTCCTGCCGGCCGGTGAGGAGCTTGTGCACGTAGGCCTGGTGACCGGTGTCGAAGAGCACCCTGTCCTTCGGCGAGTCGAAGACCCGGTGCAGAGCGATGGTCAGCTCGACCACACCGAGGTTAGGGCCCAGGTGGCCGCCGGTCTTGGAGACGGCGTCGACGAGGAAGGTCCGGATCTCCTCTGCCAGCTGGTCCAGCTGCTCCAGGCTGAGCCGGTCCAGATCGCGCGGTCCCCTGATGCGGGTCAGCAGCGGCACCCGTGCCTCCTTGCAGTAGAGCTGTTGCCGGGCTTGTCGAGTCTAATGTTCCGCCTTTGCGGACGGCGCCCGGGAGGTGCGTCATACGTCACGCGATCGGCTGTACCCAAGATCGGCCGTTCCTACGACATGACAGTTGCCCGGCACCAAATAGGCACCGGGCAACATGACCCACCTAGGGGCGCGGGGAACTGCGCGACCAGCCACAACGGACCGGCACTCGCAGCACGACCCGCACCCCTACGGCGCAAAGGCGTTATGCACGCCCCGCCGCCTTCTGACTCTTACGGGAGACGGAGTCGATGACAACCGCACCCAACAGCACCGCACCGGTGATCATGTACTGGATCGACGTGTTCATGTTCAGCAGGTCAAGACCGGTCTGGATCGACTGGATGACCAGCATGCCGAGCAGCGCGGACCAGACAGAACCGCGACCACCGAAGAGGCTCGTACCGCCAATGACAGCGGCCGCAATCGCCAGCATCAGCGTGTTACCGCCACCCGACGTCAGCGAAGCGCTCTGCGTCTGCCCGGCGAAGAACATGCCGCCGACCGCCGCGAAGCCACCCGCGATGGCGAAGACGGAGATCCGCACCAGCGACACGTTGATACCCGCACGCCGCGCCGCCTCGATCCCGCCGCCGACCGCGAACACCTTGCGGCCGAACGGCGTACGCCGCAGCACGAAGTCCACGATCACCAGGCACACGAGGAAGATCACCAGGGCGTTGGACACACCGTTGGAGGAGTTCAGCACGTACGCGGCGACGAACGCGGCCACCGCGAGCAGACCGACGCGCAGCGCGATCTCACCGTTGGTCCGGAAGGGCACCCCCGCGGCCTTGCGGCGGCGCTGCTCGATGAGCGAGCCGACGAGCAGGGAGGCGACACCAAGAGCGGCCAGCAGGTAGGCGCCGATGATGGCCTGGTCCATGAAGAAGGAACGCTGGCTGAGGAGGTGCACCGGACCGGTGTCCGGGATGTTGATGGTGCCGGTCGAGCCGAGCAGCCAGAGCATCAGGCCGAGCCAGCCGAGGAAGCCGGCCAGGGTCACGACGAAGGCCGGTACGCCGATCTTCGCGAAGAACCAGCCGTGGAACATGCCGATGCCGACACCGATCAGCACGGTGAGGATCAGGCCGAGCCAGGGGTTCATGGAGTGGTTGACCACGAACACCGCGAACAGCGCGGAGGCGAGGCCGCTGACGGAGCCGACCGACAGGTCGATCTCACCGAGCAGCAGCACGAACACCAGGCCGATGGCGATCATGCCGGTGGCCGACAGGTAGAAGCTGATGTTGGACAGGTTCTCGGCGCTGAGGAACCGGTCGTTCTTCAGCTGGAAGATCGTCCAGATGACGATCAGGCCGAGGACGACCGGCAGGGAGCCGATCTCGCCGCCCTTCACCTTGCGCTTGAACTCGGTCCAGTAGCCCTTGAGGCCCTCTTCACGGACCAGCAGGCGCGGGTCGACGACGGAGACGGCTGCCGCCGTCGGGTCGTCGGCCGGAGCGACCGTGGTCTGTCCCTCGACCACGCCGTCCGTCTTGTCCACCTTCGACGTGTCGCTCACTTTGCCGCCTCCGCACTGCGACGCCCCGCACGACGGGTGACGGCGTTCTCCGTGGCACCCGTGATCGCGGCGATGATCTCTTCGTGGCTGGTGTCCTTCACGGAGAAGGAGCCGTTGTTCTTGCCGAGGCGCAGCACGGCGACAGTGTCGGCGACCGCCTTCACGTCGGCCATGTTGTGACTGATGAGGATGACGGCGAGGTTGCGCTCACGCAGCCGCTCGACCAGGTCGAGGACCTGCGCGGTCTGCTCGACGCCGAGGGCGGCGGTGGGCTCGTCGAGGATGACGACCTTGGGGTCACCGATCAGGGCGCGCGCGATGGCGACGACCTGGCGCTGGCCACCGGAGAGGCTCGCGATCGGGATGCGGACGCTCGGGATGCGGATGGAGAGCGTGCTCAGCAGCTCTCGGGCGTTCTTCTCCATCGTGACTTCGTCGATCACACCTCGGCGCAGCAGCTCGCGTCCGAGGTAGAGGTTGCCGACCACGTCGAGGTTGTCGCACAGGGCGAGGTCCTGGTAGACCGTCGCGACGCCGAGTCCCTGGGCGTCGTGCGGCTTGTTGATGCTGACCGGCTTGCCGTCCCACTCGATGACGCCCTCATCGATGGGATGCACACCGGCGACCGTCTTTACGAGCGTGGACTTTCCTGCGCCGTTGTCGCCCACCAGGGCGACCACTTCTCCGGCGTGGACCTCCAGTTCGACGTCGGTGAGTGCCTGCACCGCACCGAATCGCTTGGAGACTCCGCGCAACGCCAGCACGGGCGTAGCGGACACGTGAACCATCTCCTTCGCCGCCTGACCGGCGGGGATGCCGCGCTTGGGATAGGGCGCGGAGGGTTGTGCTGAATGCACAGATTTACAAGATGAACATGCACGCGGCCGATGCCCTTTGGCAACGGCTGCGTTCGCCATGCTTCCGTCCGGCGCCCGCCCCACAGCGGGGTCTGAAGGTGGGGCGGACACCGGACAGGTCTACTGCCGCAAGGAGCGGCGGCTGCTTACTGCAGACCGGCCTTCTTGCACGCGGCGGCGAAGTCCGCGGTGCAGATCTCGGCGACGGTGTACAGCTTGTCCTTGATCACCGTGCTCTCGATGTTGTCCTTCGTGAGCGCGACCGGGGTCAGCAGCTGCGAGGGCACCTTGTCGCCCGAGCCGCTGGTCTGGGTCGTGGTGGCCAGGGAGTCGATGCTCTTGCCCTCCAGCAGGTTCACGGAGAGCTCGGCGGCGGCGTCGGCCTCCGGCTTGTACGCCTTGTAGATCGTGCTGGCCTGGGTGCCGGCGAGGATCCGCTGGATGCTGCTGAGCTCCGCGTCCTGACCGGTCAGCGGGACGGTGCTGATGCCGGCGCCCTTGAGGACGGTGGCGATACCGCCTGCCATGCCGTCGTTGGCGGAGTAGACGCCCGCGATCTTCTTGGCGCCGAGCTGCGTGATGGCGGCGGACATCTTCTGGGCGGCGACCTTGTCGTCCCAGTCGCCGGACTGCTCGTAGGCGATCTTGACCTTGCCGTCGAGGACGCTGTGGGCGCCCTTCTTGAACAGCGCGGCGTTCGGGTCGGAGGCCAGGCCGTTGATCATGACGACGTTGGCCGAGGGGGTGGCCTTGGAGCCCATGGCGTCGAGCAGGGACTGGCCCTGGAGCTCGCCGACCTTCTCGTTGTCGAAGGAGATGTACGCGGAGACCGGGCCCTGGGCGAGGCGGTCGTAGGCGACGACCTTGATGCCCTTGTCGACGGCGGCCTGGATGGAGGACTTGATGGCGGCGGAGTCCACGGCGCTGATCGCGATGACCTTGACGCCCTTGGTGATCATGCTGCTGACCTGCTGGGCCTGGGTGGCCGCGCTGCCTGCGGCATTGGCGTACTCAAGCTTGCAGTCGGAGCAGAGCTCCTTGACCTTCGCGTCGAAGTACGGCTTGTCGAACTTGGCGTACCGGGTGGTGACGCTGTCGGGCAGGAGCAGGCCGATCGACTTGTCGCCCGACGAGCTGCTGCCGCTGTCGGAGTCGTCGTCGCCGGCCTTGCCGCAAGCGGTGGCCGTGATGGCGAGGGCCGAGATCGTGACGGCAACGGCTGCACGACGCATACGCGTATTCACTTCAGAAACCTCCCTGACGAGGCCGCGTCGTTGCGGCCGAGGTGGCTGGAAGTCAACTCGGCCACACGTGCGACGTCAAGAAGTAAATACTTAACGAGATGGCAACGGCGTCCTGCGTTCTCTAAGTGAACGCAGGAGTTGCTGCATGCAGCGTGCTGTCCAAAAGGGTCGAATCACCCATCTCGCTGAGGGCGAGAGCGAGTGCTCCGAGCACCTCCGCGCGACCTCCAAGTGCCCCGGGAAGCACGGACAGTTGGCGTGCCGCACTGGGGATCGCATAGCGGCCGACGGACTCCCTGATCGGCCCGAGCACCAGCTCACCGGCCTCGGCGAGATCACCGCCGAGGACCACCCTGCTCGGGTTCAGCAGATTGCAGAGATTGGCGACTCCACTGCCGATGTGGCGGCCGACGTCGGCAATCACCCGACGGCAGCCTGGGTCTCCGTCCCGGGCCAGTCGTACGACGCCTTCCATCGTCAGGTCGGTGCCATGGCTGGACTGGAGCAGCGGAAGCACATAGCGCGCGGCCGCGAAGGTCTCCAGGCAGCCCCGGTTGCCACAGCGGCAGACGGGACCGGACTCATCAAGAGTAATATGCCCGATTTCTCCCGCTGTGCCACCCGGGCCCCGGTAGATCTGGCCGTTGATGACCAGGCCGGCGCCGACACCGCTCGCGACCTTGATGTACGCCAGGTCCCTGACGCCCCTGCCGCTGCCCCAGACGAGCTCGCCGAGGGCGCCGAGGTTGGCGTCGTTGTCCACGTGCACGGGCACGCCCAGGCGGCCGCCGAGCTCCTCGGCGGGCTTGGTGCCGATCCAGCCCGGCAGGATGGCGGAGGAGCCGAGGGTGCCGGATTCCACGTCGATCGGGCCGGGCACGCCCAGGCCCACGCCGGCGATCTTCGAACGGTCGACGCCCGTTGCTGCGATCAGGCGATTGACCAGCTGTTCCGCCCGGTCGAAGCCCTGCGTCGAGGAGGCGTCCACGTCGAGGGGCTCGGACTCCTCGGCCAGTACCTGGTGGGCGAGGTTCCCGACCGCGACGCGCAGGTGTGTGTGCCCGAAGTCGACGCCGATGACGATGCCGGCGTCGCCGCTCAGGGAGACGCTGCGGGCCCTGCGGCCACCCGCCGAAGTGGGGGTGACCTCGACCGTTCCGCCGTCCTTGAGCTCGCGCACGATGTTGGAGACGGTCGCCGCGGACAGACCCGTCGTCCGCGCGATCTCCGCCTGCGTGAGCGACCCGGCAAGGCGTACGGCCCGTACGACCCGTTCCAGGTTGGCTCTGTGCAGCGACGACTGCGACCCCGGAGTCTCCACGACGACCTCCTGCGCGCGGGACCGCACCGATGAGGCCCCGTCTATGTCCAACTAGTGAACTCTAAGCTGAGCCGTTCGGGTCGCCTCCCGTCAAGAGGTTGAACCGGATCCGGGTTCTTGGACACAGCGCGGCGGCCCCACCCCCGCGGGACCGGCGCCCTTACGGCCGTAGGGCCGTTACTTCAACGCACCCGCCGTGAGACCCGCCTGAACCTGCCTCTGGAAAATGAAGTAAACGATCAACACCGGAAGCATCGCGATCATCATGCCGGCCATCAGCGCGCCCCAGTCGTTCTCGTAGCCCTGCTGCAGGGCGATCATCGCGAGGCCCTGGGTGAGCACGTACTTGTCCTCGTTCTGGTTGAGCACCATGGGCAGCAGGTACTGGTTCCACTGTCCCAGGAAGTTGAAGATCCCGATACTGATCAGGCCCGGCTTGGCCATCGGCAGCATCACCTGGAAGAACGTTCGCGTGTGCGACGCCCCGTCGATCAGCGCGGCCTCCGCGATCGAGGTGGGCAGCGTGCGGAAGAAGGCCGTCATGAAGAAGACCGTGAACGGCAGCGAATACGCGATGTAGACGAGGATCAGGCCCTGGTACGTCGCGAGGAGCGAGCTGCCCGGGAAGTCCCGCAGCACGAAGAACAGCGGGATGACCAGCATGAACACCGGGAAGGACATGCCGGCCACGAACAGGTAGTAGATGAAGCGGTTGCCGGGGAAGGTGAAGCGGGCCAGGACGTACGCGGCCATGGAGCCGAGCACCATCGTGCCGATCACCGAACCGCCCACCACGATCGCGGTGTTGACGAAGTACCGGCCCATGTTCGCCTGGTTCCAGGCGTTGGCCCAGTTCTCGAAGTGGAACGTGGTCGGCAGGCCCCACGGGTCGGACAGGATGCCGTTGCTGGTCTTGAAGGAGCTCCACAGCACCCACAGCAGCGGAACGCCGACCATCAGCGCCCACACGACGAGCATGCCGTGCGAGAAGACGTGCAGGATGCCGCCCTCGGAGCTGCGGCCGTCGGTCGGGCCGAGCTTCTTCGTGATGCCGCCGGGACGGGGTTCGTCGGTCTTGCTCACCGCGTCCGTGATCGCGTTCGTGTCCGTCGTCATGTCGCCCGTCGTCATGTCGCCCCGCACCCCTAGAACTCGATCCGCTCACGCCGCGCGAAGCGCATCGTGAGCACTGCGAACGTCATGGTGACGATGAGCATCGCGACGCCCATCGCGGACGCGTAGCCGAACTGGCTGTCGCGGAAGGCCGTCAGGTACAGGCGCAGCGGCATGACGTCCGTGGCGCCGTCGGGGCCGCCCATGTTGACCGACATGATCTGCACCAGGGCGAAGCCGTCCAGGGCGATGATGCCCATGTACACCCAGCCGGTCTGCACGGTGTCCCACAGCAGCGGGAGGGTGATCCGGAAGAAGGTGTGGAAGCGCCCCGCGCCGTCGAGCAGCGCCGCCTCGTAGATGTCCCGTGGGATGGAGGCCATCGCCGCTGAGAACAGCACTACGTAGAAACCGACGTGCGACCAGATCATCACCGCCATGATGCACAGCAGGGCGATGCTCTTCTCGCCCAGCCAGGCGTTCTGCCAGCTGTCCAACCCCACCGCACCCAGCAGGGAGTTGAGCATGCCGTCGTCGGGGTCCGGGTTGTAGATGTTGAACCAGATGACGGCGACGATGGTGATGGAGATGACCTGCGGGAAGAAGAACACGAAGCGGTAGAACTTCGAGCCGGCGACGCCGGTGATCACTTCGTTCTTACGGCGTTTTCCGCCGACGTTGAGCATGAAGGCGAAGAACAGGCCGAGCCCCAGCGTGATGATCGGGACGAAGATCAGCATGTAGACGTTGTGGCGCAGCGCGTTCCAGAAGTCCTCGTTGTTCCACAGCTTTTCGAAGTTCTCGAGTCCGACGAACTTCGCCGTGCCGACCAGCCCCGACCAGTCGGTCAGCGAGATCTGGAACGCCTGGACGAACGGCGAGATCACGAAGATCGCGTAGACCAGCACGGGTAGGGCCAGGAAGCCCACGATGAATCGGTATTTGCCGTGTTGCATGGTGTGCTTCCCGGCCCTTCCCCTCGAATACCGCCTGCCCGGACCCTACTTTTCGCGCTTGAACTTCTCGACCGAGTCGTCCTTGGCCACGGCGTCGGCGTATGCCTGGGTCTTCTTGATCCAGTCGGCCGCCTTCAGGTCACCCGTGAGCAGCTGCCCGGTGAGACCGCCGATCTTCTCGTCGGTGAGCGCGGGGTACCACTCCTGGAGCTGGAGGCTGATGATGTTGTCGCCGGCCGCCTTGAAGGCCGCGCTCGCCGAGGTCAGACCCGGCGAGAGAGTCATGCCCTCGGTCGCGTCGAGCACACAGGTCAGCGACTTCACGAGCTTGGCGAAGTTCTGCGCGTGCTTCTTGGAGAGCATGATGCGCAGCAACTCCATGCCGCCGACCGGGTTCTTGCCCTTGGCGGCGACGATGTACGGCTCGCTGGGCTCGGCGCGCAGGGTGCCGTTGGGCATCTTGTCGCCGGTGCCGTCGAAGAGCGCGCCGACGGACATCGCGAAGTCCTTGGGCGTGGTCGGGGCTGCCTCGTTCTCCACCCAGGAGCCGTTCGGGATGAAGACGGCCTTGCCCTTGGTCCAGGCGGTCTGCGACTGGATGTGGGTCAGGCCCTGGCTGCCCTCCAGGAAGTACTTCTTGGCGGCCAGCTCCTCGTAGAACTCGACGACCTCCTTCACCGCGTCGTTGGAGGTCCAGGCCTTGGGCTCCAGGTTGTCGATCGCGATCCAGCCGTCCATGCCGCCGATCTTGGCGATCTCGGCGAACAGGTTGAAGTGGACGTAGTACGGGTACTTTCCGGCGTACGTCCAGGGCGCGATGCCCTTCTTCTTGATCTCACCGGACAGCGTGACCATGTCCTGCAGGGTCTTCGGGTACTCCCAGCCGTTGTCGTCGAGGACCTTCTGCGAGTACCAGGTGCCGTAGATCGTGAAGGCGTAGTAGAGCACGTCGAAGACGTCTCCGTGCTTGCCCTTCTCGATGGTGCTCGGGTGGATGACGTCCGAGATCTTCTTGCTCGCGTCGTCCATGGAGGGCGCGTCGAGCAGCGCCTGGAGGTCCTGGAGCTGCCCTTGCGTGGACAGCTTGTTCATGTCGAGGTGGTCGGCGCCGGAGTTGTCGATGACGTCCGGCGGGTTGCCCCCCGCGAAGCGCGGGGTGAGCTTGGGGCCGACCTGCTGGGTGCCGGTGTGCTTGACCGTGGCGGCGTACTTCGTCTTGTAGTCGGCCTCCGCGTCCTTGGCGTACTGGTCGCCGAGGCCGCCCTTGAAGATGAACGCGTCGAGGGCGAGGCCCTTCTTGACGCCGAGGGGGTTCGCGGCCGACTTCGCCCCTTCGGGGGCCTTGGTCTCCTTCTCGTCGCCGCCACCGCCGGTGGCACACGCGGACAGGAAGCTCATCGTGGGTACGGAGATCAGACCGAGTGCGGCCGACCGCTTGATCAATTCGCGGCGGCCGACACCTGCGGCGCCGTTGTTCTCGGCGGAAGTGGATCCCATGCTCAAGTCCTCGCCTTCTCCAGGACTCAGGCGGTGAACCGGATCCTCCCGGGCACCGCGGTCAGGTCAAGCAGGGTCGTGCTGGACGTGCTGATCATGACGTACGGATCATGGACTGTGGATCATCGACGGCGGATCGTGTGAATCGCCGACAGGTATAGTCCACTTCTTGCCAGCTGAGCAAGATCGAATGCAAGGTTGGCCAACGGTCTTTTCCGAGTTGAGACCTCGCGGAAATATGAGCGGCCCGTGTACCGCTTGCCGGAAAAATCCGCGACATAGACCCCGAATGCCACAGCCAACACCCTTGACATCACTGTCCACTTGAGCCACAACTGATCCTTGCACGGAAATGCTGACAACGTTGTCCGGCCTCGTGCAGGGAGGGTACTCGCGAATGCGGTGGTACAGAACTCGACTCAGACGGCGGGGTACGGCGGTCGTGATCACGACCGCCTTTGTCATGACGGTGGGCTCGCAGGGGGCGGCGGTCGCGCTACCGGAGGCGGCCGCCGCGGCCGACCGGTCCTTCGCCTCCTCCTTCGAGGCGGGTGACCCTACCCCCGACTGGCTCAACACCGTCGACACCGCGCCGGACGGCTCCCCGCGGGCCTCGGGCGTCGACGGCGGCTACAGCACCGGCATCCCCGGCAACGTCACCGACCACGTCACGGACGTGCGGGCGAGCGGCGAGAACACCGGCGGCGGCGAGGTGAAGGAGAACCTCGTCGACGGCGAGCCCGGCACCAAGTGGCTGACCTTCGAGCCCATCGGCTGGGCCGAGTTCGACCTCGACAAGCCGGTCAAGGTCGTCACCTACGCCCTCACCTCGGCCAACGACTTCGCCGAACGCGACCCGAAGGACTGGACGCTCCAGGGCTCGACGGACGGCAAGGACTGGAAGACCCTCGACACGCGCTCCGGGGAGTCCTTCGCCGAACGGTTCCAGACAAAGTCGTACGACCTCACCGATCCGGCCGAATACCAGCACTTCCGCCTCGACATCACGGCGAACAACGGCGCCCCCGGCATCCTCCAGCTCGCCGACGTCCAGTTCTCCACGGGCGGCGGCAACGGCCCCGTCCCGCAGGACATGCTCTCCCTGGTCGACCGCGGCCCGAGCGGCTCGCCCACCGCGAAGGCGGGCGCGGGCTTCACCGGCAAACGGGCGCTGCGGTACGCCGGCCGGCACACGGCGGACGGGCGGGCGTACTCGTACAACAAGGTCTTCGACGTGAACCTGCGGGTTCGCCCGGACACGCGGCTGTCGTACCGGATCTACCCGTCGATGGCGGACGGCGACCGGGACTACGACGCTACGAACGTGGCGGTGGACCTGGCCTTCACCGACGGCACGTATCTGAGCGAGCTCAACGCGACGGACCAGCACGGGTTCGGACTCAGTCCTCAGGGGCAGGGCGCCGCCAAGGTGCTCTACGTCAACCAGTGGAACAACGTGGCCTCGGGGATCGGGTCGGTCGCGGCCGGGAAGACCGTCGACCGGATCCTGGTCGCGTACGACTCCCCCAAGGGCCCGGCCAAGTTCCGCGGCTGGCTGGACGACCTGGCGATCGAGCCCGTCCGGCCCGAGCGGCCCAAGGCCCATCTGTCCGACTACGCGCTCACCACCCGCGGCACCAACTCCAGCGGCGGCTTCTCGCGCGGCAACAACTTCCCGGCCACGGCGGTCCCGCACGGCTTCAACTTCTGGACCCCGGTGACGAACGCGTCCTCGCTGAGCTGGCTGTACGACTACGCCCGCGCCAACAACGACGACAACCTGCCGACGATCCAGGCGTTCAGCGCGAGCCATGAGCCGAGCCCCTGGATGGGCGACCGGCAGACCTTCCAGGTGATGCCGTCCGCCGCCTCCGGCACCCCGGAGACGGGCCGTGAGGCACGGGAGCTGGCCTTCCGGCACGAGAACGAGACCGCGCGGCCGTACTACTACGGGGTGGAGTTCGAGAACGGGCTGAAGGCGGAGATGGCCCCGACCGACCACGCGGCGGCGCTCCGCTTCACCTACCCCGGCGACGACACGAGCGTCCTCTTCGACAACGTGACGGACCAGGCCGGGCTGACGCTCGACAAGGACGCGGGTGTCGTCACCGGGTACTCGGACGTGAAGTCGGGGCTGTCGACGGGGGCCACCCGGCTCTTCGTGTACGGCGTGTTCGACAAGCCGGTGACCGACGGGGACTCCGGCGGGGTCAAGGGCTATCTGCGCTTCGACGCCGGTGACGACCGGACGGTCACGCTACGGCTGGCGACCTCGCTCATCAGCCTCGACCAGGCCAAGGACAACCTGCGCCAGGAGATCCCGGACGGCACCTCCTTCGAGAAGGTCACGTCACGTGCCCAGCGGCAGTGGGACCGGATCCTCGGCAAGGTCGAGGTCGAGGGCGCGACACCGGACCAGCTGACCACGCTGTACTCCAGCCTCTACCGGCTGTACCTGTACCCCAACTCCGGCTTCGAGAAGGTCGGTTCGAAGTACCAGTACGCCTCCCCGTTCTCGCCGATGCCCGGGCCCGACACCCCGACGCACACCGGCGCGAAGATCGTGGACGGCAAGGTGTACGTCAACAACGGCTTCTGGGACACCTATCGGACGACCTGGCCGGCGTACTCACTCCTGACGCCCACTCAGGCGGGCGAGATGGTCGACGGGTTCGTCCAGCAGTACAAGGACGGCGGCTGGACCTCACGCTGGTCCTCCCCCGGGTACGCGGACCTGATGACCGGCACCTCCTCGGACGTCGCCTTCGCGGACGCGTACGTCAAGGGTGTCGACTTCGACGCCAAGCCGGCGTACGAGGCGGCCCTGAAGAACGCCACCGTCGTGCCGCCCTCCTCGGGCGTGGGCCGCAAGGGGATGGCGACCTCGCCCTTCCTCGGCTACACGAGCACCGACACGCACGAGGGCCTGTCGTGGGCGCTGGAGGGCTGTCTCAACGACTACGGCATCGCGCGGATGGGCCAGGCGCTGTACCGGAAGACGGGCGAGAAGCGGTACGCGGAGGAGTCGGAGTACTTCCTCAACCGGGCCCGGGACTACGTGAACCTGTTCGACACGAAGGCCGGCTTCTTCCAAGGCCGCGATGTCGACGGGGACTGGCGCGTCGAGTCCTCCGCCTACGACCCGCGCGTATGGGGCTACGACTACACCGAGACCAACGGCTGGGGCTACGCCTTCACCGCCCCGCAGGACAGCCGGGGCCTCGCCAACCTCTACGGCGGCCGCAGCGGGCTCGCCGAGAAGCTCGACGAGTACTTCGCCACCCCCGAGACGGCCTCGCCGGACTTCGTCGGTTCCTACGGCGGGGTCATCCACGAGATGACGGAGGCGCGGGACGTCCGGATGGGCATGTACGGCCACTCCAACCAGGTCGCCCACCACGTCAACTACATGTACGACGCGGCCGGTCAGCCGTGGAAGACACAGCGGAACGTCCGTGAGGTGCTGTCGCGGCTGTACACCGGCAGCGAGATCGGCCAGGGGTACCACGGTGACGAGGACAACGGCGAGCAGTCGGCCTGGTACCTGTTCTCCGCGCTGGGCTTCTACCCGCTGGTGATGGGAAGCGGCGAATACGCCGTCGGATCACCGTTGTTCACGAAGGCCACGGTCCATCTGGAGAACGGCCGGGACCTGGTGGTCAGGGCGCCGAGGAACAGCGCGCGGAACGTGTACGTGCAGGGGCTGCGGGTCAACGGGCGTACGTGGACGTCGACTTCGCTCCCCCACTCGTTACTCGCGAAGGGTGGGACGCTGGACTTCGACATGGGGTCGCGGCCGTCGTCGTGGGGCACGGGCAAGGACGCGGCTCCCGTCTCCATCACCCAGGACGACAAGGTGCCGACGCCTCGGGCGGACGTGCTGAAGGGCGAGGGGGCCCTGTTCGACAACACGTCGGTGACGGACGCGACGGTGACGTCGGTGGACCTTCCGGTGACCGGGCCGGTCAAGGGGCTCCAGTACACGGTGACTTCATCCTCGGACCACACGAAGGCACCGACCGGCTGGACCCTCCAGGGTTCGGACGACGGGACCGAGTGGAAGACGCTCGACCAGCGATCGGGCGAGTCCTTCGCGTGGGACAGCCAGACACGGGCGTTCACGGTGGGGTCTCCGGGTACGTACGGGAAGTACCGCCTGGTCCTCGACGGCGAGTCCGTCGTGTCGGAAGTCGAACTGCTCGCCTGAGCAGGTGCATTGGGGGTCTCATGCAGGGTGTCGATCCGGCCTGGCTGCCGGACGAGGCGTACCGGCCGATCGGCACCCGGCGGACGCTGATCCGTGGATCGGGGCCGCTGGTGGAGACGGTGCACGGGGAAGTGACCCAGGCCTGCGTACGGTTCGGAGGAAGCGTCTCATTCGACGGGCCCGCCGGGCCGTACGACCTGGTGCTGGAGCTGACCGGCGACGGCTCCTCCGAGGCGTTCACCTTCGAGCGCGGTGACGGCTGTACGACCGTCACCGCGTCCGATGGGCCCGGGCTGCTGTACGGCCTGTTCCACGTCGTACGGCTCGGGAAGGCGGCGTTCCGGGGCTCGTACGAACGTGAGGAGCACCGACCGGAGCTGGCCCTGCGCATGCTCGACCACTGGGACAACGTGGCCGTGCACCCGGTGATGGGCCAGGTCGAGCGGGGCTATGCCGGCGGGTCCCTGTTCTGGCAGGACGGGCGGACCCGGGGGGACCTGGAGCGCGTGCGGGCGTACGGCCGGCTGCTCGCGGCCTGCGGGATCAATGCCGTGGCGGTGAACAACGTCAACGTGCACGGGACCGAGGCCCGTCTGCTCACGGACCGGATCGGTGAAGTGGCGGACATCGCGGGGGCGTTGAGGCCTTACGGGATCCGGGCCCATCTGTCGGTCACCTTCGCCGCCCCGGTGGTGCTCGGCGGCCTGGAGACGGCCGACCCGCTCGACGCGGGCGTACGGGAGTGGTGGGCCGAGGCGACCGCCCGGGTGTACGAGGCGATCCCCGACTTCGGCGGGTACGTGGTGAAGGCCGACTCCGAGGGGCAGCCGGGGCCGTTCGCGTACGGCCGCAGCCATGCCGACGGGGCGAACGCCCTGGCCGCCGCCCTCGCTCCGCACGGCGGCATCGTGCACTGGCGGGCCTTCATCTACAACCACCGCCAGGACTGGCGGGACCGGAGGACGGACCGGGCGCGGGCCGCGTACGACCATTTCGTGCCGCTGGACGGGGAGTTCGCCAGCAACGCCGTTCTCCAGGTGAAGCACGGGCCGATGGACTTCCAGGTCCGGGAGCCGGTCTCACCTCTGATCGGGGCGATGCCCCGGACCCGGCTGACGGTGGAGCTGCAGGCGACGCAGGAGTACACCGGGCAGCAGCGGCACGTCTGTTGGCTGGGGCCGATGTGGAGCGGGGCACTGCGGTTCCGGCCCGAAGAGGGCTCACCTGTGGGCGAGTTGGCGCGCGGCGGCCTGGTGGCCGTCTCCAACGTCGGCGACGATCCGTTCTGGACCGGGCATCCGCTGGCCCAGGCGAACCTGTACACCTTCGGGCGGCTGGCCTGGCAGCCGGACGCGGATCCGGACGCCGTTCTCGACGAGTGGATCCGGCTCACCTTCCCGGACGCCCCACAGCGGCTCATCACCGGGCTGCACGCCGTACTCCACGGCTCCTGGGCGACGTACGAGAAGTACACCGCTCCCCTCGGCGTGGGCTTCATGGTGCAGCCGGGGCACCACTACGGGCCGAGCGTGGACGGGTACGAGTACAGCCCGTGGGGCACCTACCACTTCGCCGACCGGGACGGCATCGGCGTCGACCGGAGCGTGGCGAGCGGGACCGGGTACGCGGGGCAGTACGCCAAGCCGTGGGCCGAGGTGTACGAGTCGTCTGAAACCTGCCCGGACGAACTGCTGCTGTTCTTCCACCATGTGCCGTACGGGCACGTCCTGAAGAGCGGGAAGACGGTGATCCAGCACATCTACGACACGCACTTCGAGGGCGTGGCGGAGGTGGAGGAGGCCCGGGAGGTGTGGGCCTCGCTCACGGACCTCGTCGATCCCGCGCGCCACGCACGGGTCGCGGAGCGGTACGAGGAGCAGCTCCGCAGCGCCCGCGAGTGGCGCGACCAGATCAACAGCTACTTCCTGCGGAAGTCTGGTGTGCCCGACGCACATGGGCGGCGCATCTACTGAATCCGCAGGATCGCTGTGCCCCGCGGGTCGAGGGTCAGGGGCTCGCCCTCCCCGACCCGCTTGCCGGTCAGGAGGTCGGTGGCGGCGGCATGGGCGGTCAGGTGGGCCGGGTCGGCCGTGTGGTTGAGGAGGAAGAGGAGGCGGCTTCCGTCGGGGGCCACGCGGGTTGCCGTCTCCACGGCGGGCTGGTGGGCGTACGGGCCGAGGAGGCTGTGGCGGGTCAGGATGCGGCGGATCACCCAGTCGACGCCGGGCTGGTCGAGGGCGGTGGCCACGTACCAGCCCTCGCCCTGGCCGTATGCGTGCCGCGTCACGGCCGGGGTCCCCGCGTAGAAGTCGGCGCCGTACGTCCCGACGGGCTCGGCGCCCCGCGGCTGCACGATCTCGAAGAGGAGCCGGGCCTCTGCCTCGAACTCCCCCAGTTCTACCGGCTGTACGACGTCCTGCGGGCGCGAGTCCCACTCGTCGACGCGGATGCCCATGAGGGGCGCGAGCGGGCCGGGGACGTCGGTCGGGAAGGCGCGGTCGTGCTCGTCGACTCGCCCGGAGAGGAAGGTGGTGAGAACCGTGCCGCCGCGGGCTGCCACCGCTTCGAGGCGGGCGGCAAGGTCGCCCTTGACCATGTGCAGGACGGGCGCGAGGACCACGTCGTACGGGGTGAGGTCGGCGGTGTGCGGGACGACGTCCACGTCGGCGCCGGCCTCGCGGGCGGCCCGGTAGTAGGCGTGGAGCACCTCCTGGTACTTGACCAGCCGGGAGGGGCCGTCGGAGATCTCCAGGGCCCACCAGCTGTCCCAGTCGAAGATCAGGGCGGTGCGGGCGGGAGTGCGGGCGCCCAGCGAGGCGTCGCCCAGCAGCTCCAATTCCCGCCCCAGTTCCGCCACTTCGCGGAAGACGCGGGTGTCGTCGCGGCCGGCGTGGCCGATGACCGCGCCGTGGTACTTCTCGCAGGCTCCGCGGGAGGCGCGCATCTGGAAGTAGAGGGCCGCGTCGGCGCCGTGGGCGACAGCCTGGAAGGTCGCGAGGCGCAACTCCCCCGGTCTGCGCAATGGGTTGACGTCACGGCAGGCCGTGGTGGACGGGGTCTGTTCCATCAGCCAGAAGGGGGCGCCGTCCTTGAGGCCGCGCATCAGGTCGTGGGCCAGGGCGGGCCAGGTCGGCGGGGCGTCGAGGGGCGGGTAGCTGTCCCAGGAGGCGAAGTCGAGGTGGGGTGCCCAGCGGTGGTAGTCGAGGGGGCGAAACATGCCCATGAAGTTGGTGGTGACGGGCGTGTCCGGGTCATGGGCGCGGATCACCTCCTTCTCGGCGAGGAAGCAGCCGAGCAGTGCGTCGGTGGTGAAGCGGAAGTAGTCGAGGGTGATGCCCTGGAAGGCGGTGTGGTCGGGGCCGCGCCAGTGCTCGGTGAGGGCGTTCGGGGGCTCGATCTCGGCCCAGTCGGTGAAGCGGTGCGACCAGAAGGTCGTCCACCAGGCGTCGTTGAGGGCGTCCAGGGTGACGTACTTGTTCCGCAGCCACTCCCGGAACGCGTCGGCGCACACGTCGCAGTAACAGACCCCGCCGTACTCGTTGTTGATGTGCCAGGCCAGCAACGCCGGGTGGTCCGCGTACCGTTCGGCGAGACATCCGGCCATCGCCGTGGCGTGGCGGCGGTACGCCGGTGAGCTGGGGCAGAAGTTGTGGCGCTGGCCGTAGCGGTGGCGGCGGCCCTCGAAGTCGGTGCGGTTGACCTCGGGGTGCGCCTTGGCCAGCCAGGGCGGCAGGGCGGCCGTTCCGGTGGCCAGACAGACCTGTCGGCCCTCGGCCGCCGCCCGGTCGAGGATGCGGTCCAGGACCGTGAAGTCGTAGGTGTCCTCGGCGGGTTGGGTGAGGGACCAGGAGAAGACACCGACCGTGAGGGTGTCGATGCCGGCCCGCGTGAAGAGGCGGTGGTCCTCGTCCCAGACCTCCTCGGGCCACTGCTCGGGGTTGTAGTCGCCGCCGTACCGGATCTTGTGCGTCATTCGGTGAAGTCCTCCTGGGTCTCGGCGATCACCGGGCGGCTGCTGTGCAGCAGGGACAGGAGCAGCGGGGCGGCCAGCAGCGCGGGCAGGGCCTCGGTCAGCAGGACGGTCCCCGCGGCGGTCAGGACGAGCAGCGAGGCGGCACCGAGGGTGGCGCGGCCGTGCCGGAACAGGAAGTACCCGGCGAGGCGTGCGGTGTCCCGGCCGCGGAAGGCGAAGAGGGAGGTGAGGACGAGCGCGTGCGCGCCCCAGAGGAGGGACGCCGGCCCGATGACCGCCAGCAGCACGGCCCACCAGCCGGGCAGGCCGGTCGCGGAGAAGTGGGTCAGGGTGAACGCGATCACGGTGAGCCAGGCCAGCAGGGGCGCCCACAGTTTCAGGGCCGGTACGGCGTTCAGCCGCCAGCCCCGCCAGTAGGCGCGGGCCGGGTGGAGGTCGGTGAGGTCGCGGTCGCGGTGGTGGAGGGCGTACAGGGCGGCGGAGAGGGCCGGGCCGAGGGGCAGTAGGCATACGGCGGCGAGCGGGAGGTTGGACGGGTCGGGGCCCACCAGCAGGAGCGCGGCCAGGCCCGGGGAAGCGGCGACGAGCAGCAGGGCCTCGACGGTGACGAGGGTGTGGACCAGCGCGGCGGCGCGGGAGAGGGCGCCCTCCCCGAAGGTGACGGGTGTGCTCACTGCGGCTCCCTTCCGAGCAGCCGTCGCTCGTCCGACCAGGGCGGGGTCTCGTCCGCGACGGCACTGACCTCGACGAGGGTGACCTCGTGGCGGGCAAGGGTCAGGTCCAGGTCCACCCGGCCGTCCTCGACCGGCAGGCGCAGGTGGCGGCGGGCGGGCTCGGCGGCCTCGTGCAGGACGTCGAGCCAGTGGGGCCCGGGCGAGCGCGGGCTGCCCATCCGCTGCCAGGCGGTGCGGGCATTGCCGTACTCCTCGTCGACCACGGACCGCCGTACGAACGCCTCCCGCGAGCCCGGTACCGGCACGGACAGCCGCAGCCTGTGCCGCTCGGGTCCGGGGGGCTGCCCGCTCGCGTCGACCGGCGCCCACGCGAGGACGGTCACACGGCCGTCGGCGTGCCGTGTGACCAGGTGGTCGTCGCCGCGGGTGAGCAGTTCGGGGCCCATCCGCGCCATGAAGGCGTACAGGTGGTACGTCGGTTTCTTCACCTGTCGGTGGGCGAGCAGGCCGAAGCCGCCGTGGAAGAGCGCGGTCGGCACGCCGGTCTCCTCGAACATGTCGCTGAAGGTCCAGTACGAGAAGGAGTCGACGTGGTCGCCGCCGCGGGCGAGGACGGGCGCCAGGTACGCGGCGTGGAAGGCGGTGTCGTGGACCGGGTTGTCGGGGCGGTAGGAGGAGTTGAACTCCGTGATGTGGAGGGGGAGTTCGGCGAGCCGGGTGCCCTTCAGTCGCTCTCGCGGAGTGGCGAACTGGTCCAGGAGGCCCTGGGCCGGCGCGAGGGTCTGGTGGACGCCGAACGGCACGTGCTGGGCGGGGCCCGACGTGTAGGCGTGCTTCGACACGAAGTCGACGGGGACGTCGTGGTACTCGGCGAACTCGGCGAAGCGGTCCAGCCACTCGTCCGCACCGGGTGAGACGGCGGGGCCGCCCACCTGCAACTCCGCGTCCACGTCCTTCACCGCACCCGCCGTCACCTCGTACAGCCGGTGGTACGCCGCCTCGTCCGCACCCTCCCAGAAGTCGGGCAGGTTGGGCTCGTTCCACACCTCGATGGGCCAGGTGCGCACCTCGTCGAGGCCGTAGCGGTCGACGAGGTGGGCGAGGGTGGCCCGGACCAGTCCGGCCCACTCCTTCGCGTCCCGGGGCGGAGTGACATTGCCGTGCCACCAGAACACGGTCTGCCGGCCCGAGGCCAACTCGGCAGGCATGAAGCCGAGTTCGAGGAAGGGGCGGATACCGAGTTCCAGATAGGCGTCGACGACCTGGTCGACGTAGGTGAAGGAGTGATGGACGCGTCGGGCGCCCTGCCACTCGTACGGCCGGTGCACACCCATTCCGTCGCTGAGCAGCCCGTGCCCGCGGATGTACCGGAACCCGATCTCGCGCTGGAGCAGGGCGAGCGAGTCCTGGTAGTCGCGGCGCAGGGCGAGTTCGATCCGGCCGGTGCCGACGCAGTGGCGCCAGGCGTCGGAGAGCCGGCCGGACGGCTCGGCGGGGACGAGGATCACCCGTTCGCCTTCTTGAAGCGCTCGTACGCCTTGTTGTGCAGGTCGACGAGCTGCTGCATGTTCTTCGCCTTCAACTCGGAGACGTACGCGTCCCATTCGGAGATCGGGCGCTTGCCGAGGACGAACTGGAGCGTGTTCTGGATGGCGTGGTCCTTCAGCGGGGTGTCCCAGAGCGTCGCCTGTTCCTGCTCGAAGGACTGGAGCGGGTGGGCCGGGTCGACGGGCAGTTCCTCACGCTGGGACATCACGTCCTGGAACTTCTTCTCGTCCGGGCTGAAGGAGGAGGAGACCAGCTTCCAGCTGCCGCCGTAGGTGAAGACGCCGTTGAAGAAGCCGAAGTCCTTCTGAAGGTCCTTCGGGGCGTCCGGGTCGGAGCCCATGAGGGAGATGCCGGGCTCCAGCTTGTAGGCGCCGGCGGACTCGGTGTACGTGACGCCCTTGACACCCCACTTGCACAGCACCTGGCCCTCGTCCGAGTACCACAGCCAGTCCACGAACTGCATCATCGCGACGAAGGTGTCGCTCTTGAGGGCCTTGCTGGAGATCATGACGCCGTTCTCCAGCCGGATGCCGCTCAGGACGATCGGGCCGGCCGGTCCGAGGGGCACCGGCACCATCTCGATCTTCGCGCCCTTGACCTGCTTCTCCAGGTTGTAGCGGTAGTTCTGCACCAGCTCCTGCGGATTGGCGCTGATCACATAGGACTTCTCCGCCAGCAGCTTCTGCACGGCCTGGTCGTCCTGCTGGGTGAAGCTCTCCGGGTCAAGGAGCTTCTCGGCGACAATCTTTCTCAGGTACTCGACCATCTGGCGGTAGGCGTCCGTCGCGGCGGTGAAGACGAACTTCTGCGCCTTGGTGTCGAAGCTGATGTTGTCGTACGTCCAGCCCGCCTTGACCCCGTACGCCTGGCCGAGGTAGCTGAACAACGCACCGCACGGGAACGGGGTGTTGGTGCTCCAGCGGTCGGTCCAGGGGTACTTGTCGGGGTACTCCTCCTTGAGCGCCTTGAGGACGTCGTACACCTCGTCCCAGCTGGTCGGCAGAGTCAGCCCGTGCTTGTCGAGGATGTCCGTGCGGAAGGACAGCGAGTAGCCGGCCTTGGGCTTCTCGTGCAGGCCGGGCAGCAGGTAGTACTCGCCGTCGGACTGGCGGATGGAGTCGAGCTCGGGCTCCAGGCTCCACTTCTTCACCTTGTCCCGGAAGTTGGGCATCAGGTCGACGTACTCGCTCACCGGGAGGATCGCGCCCGAGGACACGAAGGCCACCTCGGAGGGGTGGTACGTCTTGGGGATGATGAAGGGGGCGTCGCCCGCGCCGATGAGGACGCCGCGCTTCTTCTCGTAGTCGGCCAGCGGGACGTCGACGGGCTTGAGCGTGATCCCGGTGCGCTTGGTGACCTCCTTCCAGAACAGCCAGTTGTTCTTCAGCGGGTAGACCGGGTTGTCGTTGTGCAGCATCGAGAAGGACAGCGCCTTGGCCGCCTTGAACTGCTGCCCGGCGCGGTACTCCTTCATCGCGCCGTCCTGCTTCTTCGACAGGTCCTTGGTGTCCCCGCCGTCGTCTCCGCTGCTGCAGCCGGTGAGCGTGGCGAGGCCGATGAAGCCTGCGGCGGCCAGGATCTGACGCCGTGACAGCTGTCCTGAGTTCTCCACGGATACTCCTTTGTTCCGTAAGTGAATTGACGGACTGTCAGCCCTTGACCGCGCCGAGCATCACGCCCGAGACGAAGTAGCGCTGGACGAACGGGTACACCGCGAGGATCGGGAGGGCGGTGAGGACGATGGTGACGGCCTGGATGTTGGCGCCGACCTGGCTGAGCTGTTCCGTGCCGGCGCCTGCGTTGCCGCCGCCGGTGGCGCCCGCGATGAGGTTGCGCAGGTAGACGGTGACCGGCATCAGGTCGCTGCTGTCCATGTAGAGGAACGCGCTGAACCAGGAGTTCCAGAAGGACACCGAGTAGAAGAGCACCATCGTCGCGACGACCGCTTTGGACAGCGGCAGCACGATCCTGAGCAGGATGCCGTAGGTGCTCAGGCCGTCGATCTGCGCTGCCTCCTCCAGCTCGGACGGCAGGCTCTCGAAGAAGGCCTTCATGACCAGGAGGTTGAACACGCTGATCGCGTTGGGCAGCGCGATCGCCCAGACGCTGTTCTTCAGGCCGAGGCTGGTGACCAGCACGTAGTTGGGGATCAGACCGCCAGTGAAGAGCATGGTGAACACGGCGACACCGACCAGCGCGGTGCGCCCCCTGAGGTGCCTCTTCGACAGGACGTAGGCGTAACAGGTCGTCAGAACCATGGCCACGACGGTCCCTACGACCGTGTAGAGCACGGTGTTGCCGTAGTTGCGCCAGAACATCGAGTCCTGGAAGACGATTTTGTACGTGGTGAGGTTGAACCCCTTGGGCCACAGGGTCACTTCACCGGCACGGATCTGCCGTTCCCCGCTGAAGGACCTCGCGATGATGTTGACGAAGGGGTACAGGGTCACCAGCACGACGAAGGTGAGGACGACCCCGTTGACACCCTGGAAGACCCGGTAGGAACGACTCGGCTTCACCACAGGCTGGTCCCCACTGTGCGACGCGAGAGCGTGTTGGCGGACGTGATGAGGACCAGGCCGATGATCGACTCGAACAGCCCGATGGCGGCGGCGTAGCTGAAGCTGCTGGACTCCACACCGGCCCGGTAGACGTACGTCGAGATCACGTCGGCGGTCGGATACGTCAGCGGGTTGTACAGCAGCAGGACCTTCTCGAAGCCGACCGCCATGAACGTGCCGATGTTGAGGATCAACAGCGTGATCATGGTGGGGCGGATGCCGGGCAGGGTGACGTGCCAGATCTGCTGCCAGCGGTTGGCACCGTCGATGCGTGCGGCCTCGTACAGGTCCTCGTCGATCGTGGTGAACGCGGCGAGGTAGAGGATCGTGCCCCAGCCGGCGGTCTGCCAGATCTCCGAGCCGACGTAGAGCGTGCGGAACCACTCGGGTTCCTGGATGAAGCGGATCGGGTCGTGGCCGAACCAGCCGAGGACATGGTTGACCGGGCCGTCGCTGGCCAGCATCTGCATCGTGATCCCCGCGACGATCACCATCGACAGGAAGTGCGGAAGGTACGACACCGACTGGACGAACCGTTTCAGCGAGTGTCTGCGCACCTCGTTCAGCAACAGCGCCAGCACGATCGGGATCGGGAAGCAGAAGACGAGCGTGAGCCCGCCGAGCCACAGGGTGTTGCGGAACACCTGCCAGAAGGTGGGATCGCTGAGGAACATGCGCACATAGCGCAGGCCCACCCAGTCCTCACCGAACATCGAGCCGCCCGGTTCGAAGCGCCGGAAGGCGATCACGTTGCCGATCATCGGCAGATAGCGGAAGAGCAGGAAGAACAGCAGCGGCAGGAGCGCCAGCGAGTACAGCTGCCAGTCGCGGCGCAGGGCCCGGCGCCAGGTGGGGCGCTTGGCGGGACGTGCGGGGCGGTCTCCCGTCTTGGGCGGCGGTGGCTCCTGGGTGCCGGGCGGCGGAGCCGATGTGGTGGGGGTGCTCATGCTCGGGCCTCCCGGGCGGGGCGCGCGGAACCGAAACTTTCGAGCTCTTACCGGTAACTTCGCGGCAACTTAGAGGCACCCAGAAAGCGCTGTCAATGGGTCACGCAGGAGATTCCCGGGACGAACGTGAGGCATTGGAACCGGCGTGGGCGGGGTAGAACAGGGAAACCAAATCCCGGTCCCCTCCGCAAGTTTCACTACTTTGACCGACTCATGCGAGGTGCCCTGTGCCTGCGTTCGACCTGCCGACGAGGGAGCTGGCGGACTACCGTCCCGATGTCGAAGAACCCCCGGAATTCGACGAGTTCTGGCGTGACACTCTGAAAGAGGCCGCCCAGTGGGACCCGTTGGTCTCGGTGCGCCCCGCGGAGAGCGGGCTACGGCTGACGGAGACCTGGGACGTGACCTTCCGGGGTTTCGCCGGGGATCCGGTACGCGCCTGGTACAGCAGGCCCGCCGGAGTGCGCGAGCCACTGCCGGCGGTCGTCGAGTACGTCGGCTACGGCCGCGGTCGCGGCCTTCCCCACGAGCGGCTGACCTGGGTGAACGCCGGGTACGCGCATCTGCTGATGGACAACCGCGGCCAGGGCGACCAGTACGGCAACGGCGGCGCCACGCCCGACCCGCACGCGACGGCGCCGGGTGGCCCGGGCCCGGCGGCACGCGGCCTGCTCGACCCGCGCGACCACCACTACCGACGGCTGATCACGGACGCGGTGCGCGCGGTGACGGCGGTGCGCGCGCTGCCCGGCGTGGACGTGTCCCGCACCACCGCCGTCGGCAACAGCCAGGGCGGCGGCCTCGCCCTGGCCGTCGCCGGGCTGGTCCCGGACCTGGCGGCGGTCCTGGTCACCGCCCCTTTCCTGTGCGGCATCCGGCGCGCACTGGACCTCACCGACGCGAGTCCCTACGGCGAGATCACCGCGTACCTGTCGGTCCACCGCGGCTCCGAGCAGGCCGCCTACCGGACCCTCTCCTACATGGAGGGCATCTCGTTCGCCCGGCGCGCGCAGGCCCCGGCCCACTTCGGGGTGGGCCTGCGCGACACCGTGTGCCCGCCGAGCGGGGCGTACGCGGCCTTCAACCGCTACGGGGAGTTGACCGGCGCGGACCCACGCAAGGAGATCCACGCCTATCCGTACAACGGCCACGAGGGCGGCGACGCCTTGCACGTACGCCGCCAACTCGACTGGTTGGACCAGGTGTTCAGCCCTGAGCCAGCGTGAACACGTGCAGGTCCGCGTCGTCGGGCAGTTTCACGCTCGCGATGCTCTTCCCTTCCGGCGCCGTGAACGGCTTCGTGGCGAAGACGTACGTGGCGACCGGGTCCCGGTCCGCACCCGCCACGTTCCGGTACGCGGCCCGGGCGACGACCTCGTTGCCGTACTGGACGGTGCCGCCGCCTCCGCCGACGGTCCAGTCGGTGAGGGCGAGGCCGATCGTGTCCGTGCTGCCGTCGGTGTAGGTGACGGTGGCCTGGGCCTGCTGGTTGCCGTTGACCGCGCTGCCGAGGAAGGACAACTGACTGACTGGCTCGTCCAGTTGGATGGTCTGACCGTTCGCCGAGGCGTTGTCGGGGCGTCCGCTGGGCGAGTCCGGCCAGGTGAAGGCGAGACCGGCGGCCGTGCCCTGCTTCCCCGGTGCCAGCCCGGCCGCGGCCAGCGCCTGGCGGGAGTAGTTCCAGCCGCCGCCGTCGTAGTCGGCCTCGTCGTGGTCGCCGGAGTCGTCCGAGATCCCGGTGTTGTCGTACGCGGCGAGGAGGGTGCCGGGCGCGGCGACGGTCAGGGACACCGGCTGCTCGTACGAGGTGCCGTCCGAGGTGACCGTGACCTTGACGTCGTAGAAGCCCTGCTCGGTGTCCCGGGTGGAGCTCAGCGTGATCTCCTGGCTGCCGTCGACGACCGTTCCCCCGGCGGGAGTTGCTTCGACGCCGTCGGGCGCCTCGACACGGAAGCGGATCTCCGGACCCGCCCCGCCGCTCAGTGACAGGGCGCGGATGCCGACCTTCGTGCTGCCGCCCGGTGCGATCGTCGCCGTGGTCGGGCCGACACCGATCTGGTACCGCTGCTCGCCCTCACGGAAGGACGGCGGGGCGTCGGCCGTCGCACTCCCCCAGCCCTTGTCCGGGGTGCCGGAGAGCGTGTAGTCCAGGGTGCCGCCGTCCCGGACGAAGGAGGCGGGGAGCCAAGGGCGGTCGCTGGTACGGCCGTTGACCTTCAACGAGTTGATGTACGGCGCGACCGCCGCCGCGCCCTCCGCGTGGACGGAGATGTCGTTGCCGTGGGGGCGGTCGATCTCGATCCGGGGGAACAGCGGGGAGGCGAGGGCGAGTTCGGCGCGGGAGGGCACCTGGGGGTACATGCCGAGCGCGGAGAAGACGTACCAGGAGGACATCGCGCCGAGGTCGTCGTTGCCGGGGATGCCGCCGGGCTGTGGGGACCAAAGCTCGCGCATCGCCGCCCGGACCGTCTCCTGCGTCTTGTAGGGGGCGCCCGCGTAGTCGTACAGGTAGGGCACGTTGATCGACGGCTCGTTGTCCAGCTCGGACTTCTCGCCGCCGCTGCCGGTGAAGGCCCAGCCGCCGTCGGCGTCGTGGAAGAAGGAGTCGAGGCGGGCCAGCGCCTTGTCCCGGCCACCCATCGCGGCGAACAGACCGGCGGGGTTGTGCTGGACCATCCAGGTGTACTGGGCCGCCGTACCCTCGACGAAGCCGTTGCCGGTGGCCGGGGTGAAGCCGGTGACCCAGCTGCCGTCGGCCTTGCGGTTGGCGATGTAGCCGCCTGTCGCATCGGCGGCGATGTTGAAGTTGTTCTGCCACCACTGGGAGCGGGCGGCGAACGTGTCCGCGGTGCTCTTCTCCCCTGCCTCTGCGGCCAGTTGGGAGAGTGCGAAGTCGGCGCCGGACATCTCCAGCGTCTCGGCGGCGCCGCCCCAGGCGTTGGAGACGGACGGCATGTAGTGCAGCTTCAAGTACTTGTCGAGGGAGGGGCGTTGACCGACGGACAGCACCGGCTTTCCGGCGGGTGAGAGGTCCTGTTCGGTGGGGACCGTGGCCGCCTTGGTCAGCGAGGCCAGTGCGCCGCGCAGGTCGAAGTCCGCGCCGCCGAAGGCGCGGATGCCGGCCAGGGCGATGGGTGAGGGGTCGCCGTTCATGACGTGGGTGCCGCTCGCGCCATGCAGCCAGCGGTCCCAGATGCCGCCGTTCTGCTCGGCCAGTTCGTACAGCGACTGGGCGATGTCGGAGCCGGTGCGGGGGTTCAGCAGGGTCAGCAGCTGGACCTGGTCGCGGTAGACGTCCCAGCCGGAGAAGGTGCCGTACTGGGCCCGGTGGCCGCGGGTGACGGTGTGCACCTCGTCGTCGCTTCCGCGGTATCTGCGGTCGGCGTCGCTGATGACGTTGGGGTGGAGGAGGGAGTGGTAGAGCGCGGTGTAGAAGGTGGTGCGTTCGTCGTCCGTGCCGCCGCCGACCCTGATCGCGTCCAGCTGGTCGCGCCAGGCGCGGTGGGCCGCGTCCCGCACGGAGTCGAAGGAACGCCCGGGTGGGTTCTCGGCGGCGAGGTTGGCCTCGGCGCCGGCTCTGCTGACGTACGAGATGCCGACCTTGACGCCGACCTGTTCCGTGCCGGGCGCGAACTCGACGTATCCGCCCGCCCCCTTGCCGGCGACGGGACGACCGCCGGCCGCGAAACCCCCCGTGCCGCCACTGGACTTCAGAGATCCGGGATCGAGGCGGTCGTCCTGCCAGGTCCCAGCCTCCTTGAAGGGGCGGTCGAAGTGAGCCGTGAAGTGCAGGGTGTAGTAGGCGCGTTGGCCCTCGGGATCGAGGTAGCCGCAGAAGTTGCCGGAGGTGACGGAGCCGGAGATCGTGCGGGTCGCCGGGTCGATGTCGATCGCCGAATCGGTCGAGCCCACCTCGGAGTTGGCGGTGCGGACCAGGAGCGAGGCGGGCTTGTCGGCCGGGAAGGTGAAGCGGGCCGAGCCCGTGCGGGCGGTGGCCGTGAGGTCGGCCGTGACCCCGGTCGCGAGGCCCACCTTGTAGTGGCCGGGCTCCGCGGTCTCGTCGGCGTGGCTGAAGTCGGCGGCGTAGACCGCGTCCTTGGTGTCGCTCGCGGGGGACGAGGTGACCTCGCCCGCGTACGGGAAGAACGGGATGTCGCCGCTGCCGCCCCCGCAGCCCGTGCCGGACATGTGGGTGAGGCTGAAACCGCGGATGCGGGTGGCGTCGTACTGGTAGCCGCCGGGGGCGGCGGTACGGGTGGCGTCACCGCGGGTGTTCTCGGGGCTGAAGGAGAACATGCCGAACGGGGCGACGGCGCCCGGGAAGACGTTGCCGCCGTTCTTGGTGCCGATGAGCGGGTCGACGTACGCGGTGGGATCGCCGACCAGGTCCGGCGGCGGTGCCGCGAGGGCGGGAGTGGCGCCGGCGAGCGCCAGAACGGCGGCCAGCAGCAGGGACGTAGGACGGAAACGCATGACGCGGCCCCTCCTCCTTCGGACGGGTCGCGCACCACAGGTCGCACAAGCCGCAGGGACAGTAACGTGCGCCACCGGTACCACGGAAGGGCGCGTGCGGCGGTGGGGGCGCGCGGGCGGGTCACCCGGGTGGGGCAGTCGGCTCCCCCAACTGATTTGACATCGTTGTCCGTTGACGCGGTAGAGTCTTGTGTAGACCACTCGACAACGTTGTCGCGCCGACTGGTCGCACCAAGCCACGCACCATCCGGGTCGGCAACACCCCCCCTCGCCGACCCGGCTCGCGGACCCGGTGGCTCACTACCCACCGGGTCCGCCCAGAGCGGAGGGTTCAGGTGACGGTTCAGCCGACCTGGCAGGGAAGCGTCGTGGCCGTGTCACCTCCGTCGCCCGTGACGACGTAGCCGAAGGTCGCACTCTCGCCCGGATCCAGCGAGCCGTTCCAGTCGGCGTTGTGGACCATCACGTCCTGGCCGCTGTAGGTCGCGTTGCCGCTCCAGAGACTGTCGACCTTCTGGCCGCTCGGCAGTGTCCAGTTGACCATCCAGCCCAGCATCGGGACGTCGCCGGAGTTGGTGACGGTCACCTCGGACTGGTAGCCGCCGCTCCAACTGCCCGTCGTCTTACGGGTGGCCGCGCAGGTGCCCGGTACCGGGTCGGTCGGGTCGCCCGGGTCGTGGATGCCGGTGACCTCGCCGTTGCCGCCGTCGAAGGTGACGTCGGAGCAGGAGTAGAAGGTCTCCGCACTGTCCGAGCGCTGCCAGACCATGTAGATGATGTGGCGCCCCGACTTGTTCGCCGGAAGCTGGCCGGTCCAGGAGTAGTTGGCCTCGACCGTGCCCGGGCTGCCGTTGAGCGGCGGGTGGTCGACGCTCAGGAACGGCGAGTCCTCCATGTCGTCCCAGGTGAGGGTCTGGGTCGGGTCGAAGCCGTCCTTGGTCACGTAGACGTAGAACCAACCCGGGTGCGCGGCCCAGGCGTTGTACGAGAAGTCGACCGTCGCGCCCGAGGTGAGATGGGTGAGCGGCCAGTCGTCGCGGGCCGCGTTGAAGCCCGTGAAGTTGGTGTTGCCGCCGCTGCACAGTTCGCCGTCCGGCACGAAGCCGCGGGTGCGGCCGGCGCCGTCCGAGCGCAGCACGGAGAACCAGTTGTAGAACGGCGTGGTGCCGCTGACCGCCTGTGCGTTCTTGCAGGCCGGGTTGACCGGCTTGATCTCACCGGTGTCGGTCAGCCCGTCCTGCCAGCACAGGAAGGTGCGACTCGCGGGCTTCATGGGGGTGCCGTGGGCCTCCGCGTCACCGCCGGCCGTGATGACGAGGCTCAGGGCCGGGATCGTGGCGAGCAGGGAGAGAAGAACGAGGAAGAGGGCGCTGGTTCGGGTGGGGGGTGTTAATCGGCGACCCGGGGACGCCTCTTTTCTTGTCAGGATCATGACAGTCCAGTCCGTTCCTTGAGGTACGGGCCGTGCGGATGCGTGGGGTGGGAGCGACCCTCGGGCAGGTTCCGGTCCACCGGTGTGGGAGCGCTCCCACCACACTTCCTTCGGAAGCTAGCGCCACGGGAAGCGGTTGTAAACGCTTGGCGCACAAGGGCCGCACCCGGGTGGGTGCGGCCCCTGCGGCTCAGTGGTGGTGCGGCGATGTCAGCAGGTGCCGGCGCAGCAGTTCCTTGCCGTAGTCGTTGCCGTTGGGGGTGCGGACGACGCAGTGCAGGTGCTGCTGGGTGGGGTCGCCGCCGTTGGTCTCGCCGGACAACGACCCGAAGGCGAACGGTGACTGGCAGTTCACCTCGATCCAGATGACGGGGCTCTGGGATACGGCAGTAGAAGGCCGCGTCGCCGGCGGTGCCGCCCATCCAGGCGAAGTAGGTCTCTGCGGCTGCTCGGTCGTGGGGTCGGCCATCCTCGCCGGCTCCCTTCGTCGTCGGCACGTCCATGGCGGACGGCCTGGCACGGACGACACTGGGGGCGCAACCTGAGGGAATCCTGAAGCGGCTTGGGACAGGGGCGAGATAGGCGGATCGGGGGTCAGCGACTCCGGCCCACCGGATAGGACGCCTGGAAGGCCAGCCGTGCGTCGGCGCCCTCCCCTACGGCCGACAGGAGGTCGTCCAGGTCCAGGAACTCCTCCCAGACCGTACGGCCGCTCGCCTCGGCCAGCCTTCTGACGATCCGGTCCTCCAGGTCAGGGACGCGTTTGTTCTTCCAGATCTTGTCGGCCAGGCTGACCAGCAGGTCCTCGATGCCGAGGTCCGGGAGGGTCCAGGTCGCGTGGGTGGCGGCGAAGCGGGCCAGACGGGCGTCGACGCCGTGGGCCAGCAGCAGCCGGCGGCCGGTCTCCTCGTGCGCCGAACCCGGGCCGGCGAGTTCGGTGACGTGGGCGGTCTTCCCTATGTCGTGCGTGGCGGCGCCGAAGAGGACGGCTTCGCGGGCGAGCGGTGTCGCCGGGTGCCTCCGCGCCATCCAGTCGACGAGTTGATACGCCACGTCGTGCACCGCTCGCAGGTGGGCCGCGAGGCGTGGCGGCGCGTCGAGTTCCCGCAGCAGCTGTGCCGCTCGGTCCGGCAGGAGGTGCAGGGGTGGGTCGCCGGGGTCGTGGAGGGCGTTCAGGAGGAGGTCGGTGGGCGTCACGCGGTCAGGGTAGGGGCCCGGGCTCCTAGACGGACGCCGGCCGCGGCAGAACCGCAGGGAGTTCGTTGACCTCGCCCACCACCGGAAGCTCGATCGTGAACTCCGTACGACCCGGGACGCTCTCCACCCCGATCCGCCCCCCGTGCGCCCCCGTGATCGCCGACGCGATCGCCAGTCCGAGGCCCGAGCCGCCCGACTTCGCATCCGCACGAGCGCGGGACGTATCCGCTCGAGTGAAGCGTTCGAAGACCGTGGGGAGAAGGCTGGGCGGGATACCCGGCCCGTCGTCGCGGACGCGGATGACGCAGCGGGAGTCGGTCGACTCGACGGAGGCCACCACCCGGGTGCCGACAGGTGTGTGCATACGGGCGTTGGCCAACAGGTTGGCCACCACCTGGTGGAGGCGGGCCTCGTCGCCGAAGACCAACGCCGGGGCGTCGAGGCGGAGTTCGAGCTGCCAGTCGTGGCCGCCGCCCGCGGCCCGGGCGTCCCACACCGCCTCGGCCACCAGGGCCGCCAGGTCCACTTCGGACGACTGCAGCGGACGCCCCTCGTCCAACCGGGCCAGCAGGAGCAGGTCCTCCACCAGGCCCGTCATGCGCGCCGACTCGGCGGAGACCCGGCGCCAGGCCAGCACCGGCTCGACCCGGTCGGTGCCACGGTTCATCAACTCGGCGTATCCGGCGATCGAGGCGAGCGGCGTACGGAGTTCGTGGCTGGCGTCGGCGAGGAAGCGCCGCATGCGTTCCTCGCTGCGCCGCATCTGCTCCTCGCTGCGCTGCCGTTCGGCCAGTGAGGACTCGACGTGGTCGATCATGAGGTTGAGCGCGGCGCCGACCTGGCCGGCCTCGCTGTCCGGGTCCGTGTCGCGGTCCGGCACCCGGGTGAGGCCGGCGACCTCGCCGTGGCCGAGCGGTGCGCGGGAGACCTCGGCGGCGGTGGCGGCGACCCGGCCGAGGGGGCGCAGTTGCCGTCGTATGACCACCGCGCAGACGCAGCCCGCGACGGTCAGGCCGGCGGCCGCCACGCCCGCCTCGATCACGACCAGTCCGCTGATCATGTCCTGTACGTCGTCCATCGGGAGGCCGGTGAGGACACGGACTCCGTTGTTGTTCAGCGCGGTGACCCGGTAGGTGCCGAGGCCGGGGACCGTCCGGGTGTGCTTCGAGCCGTCGGCCGTGATGCCCGCCAGGGCGGTGCGCTGGGCCGCGGTGAGGGTCTGCGGCTCCGCGTCCTGGCCGACGAGCGCCGCGGCGACGATCGAACCGTCGGCGTCGAGCCGGGCGGCGAGCATGCCGGCGGGGTGACCGCTCTCGTGGAGGAACGTGAGGTCCTTGTCGAGATCCGGGTGGAGTGAGGCCCCGCCCAGGCTGCGCTCGGCGGCGTTGGTGACGCGGTCGTCCAGGTTGCCCAGCAGATAGGAGCGTTGGGCGAAGACGGTGGTGAGTGCCATCGCGGCGCACACGACGACGAGGGTGGCGCTGATGAAGAGGAGCAGCCGCGTGCGCATCGAGCGGGTGCGCGGCCTCGGGCGGGCGGTCATCTCCCGTCCTCCGCGGCCCTGATGGCGTAGCCCAGGCCCCGCACGGTGTGGATCATCGGCGCCCGCCCCTTGTCGATCTTCCGGCGCAGGCCGGAGATGTAGACCTCGACGAGGTTGCCGCCGCCGTCGAAGGAGCTGCTCCAGACGTGGTCGAGGATCTGTGCCTTGCTCAGCACCTGGCGCGGGTGGCCGAGCAGCAGGGTGAGCAGGTCGAACTCCTTGGGGGTGAGCTGGACCGGCACGCCCGCCCGGCGCACCTCGCGGGTGTCCTCGGCCAGCACCAGGTCGCCGAGCACGCGTACGGAGTCGTCGCCGCGGCCGTGCTCGGACCCGGCCCGGCGCAGCAGTCCGCGCAGCCGCAGCACGACCTCCTCCAGGGAGAACGGCTTGGTGACGTAGTCGTCGGCGCCGGCCTCGAGGCCGTCGAGGCGATGCTCCAGCGCATCGCGGGCGGTGAGCATGAGCACGGGCAGCTTCGGGCTCTCGTACCGCAGCCGGCGCAGCACCTGCAGGCCGTCCAGGTCGGGCAGCATCCCGTCGAGCACGACGGCGTGCGGCGCGCAGCCGCGGGCGGTCTTCAGCGCGCTCTGCCCGTCCAACGCCGGATAGGGCCGCCAGCCCGCCTCGGTGACGGCGACGGACAGCACTTCGTTGAGTGCCGGCTCGTCATCGACGATGAGCACTCGGACGCGGCCGGTTCGGGACCCGGAGGTGCCATTCATGTCTCGATCCTGTCCCCGTCCGCTTAGGGAACCCTGTGTTCCACCTGAGGGTGGGTGATGACCTGGGGCTTTGTGACCCACAGGCGGCGGCTCGCAGACGGCCGCCCGCACGGTTCCGGACATGGCGGAGGGCCGCACCCCCTCGCCGGGGATGCGGCCCTCAACTGCCCTGTCGTACCGCGTACTTGACCGCTTACTTGGTGATCAGGCTGCGCAGCACGTACTGCAGGATGCCGCCGTTGCGGTAGTAGTCCGCCTCACCGGGGGTGTCGATGCGGACGACCGCGTCGAACTCCACACCGCTGTCGGTGGTGACCTTGACCGTACCGGGGGTGGTGCCGTCGTTCAGCTCGGTGATGCCGGCGATGGAGAAGGCCTCCTCGCCGGTCAGGCCGAGGGACTCGGCGGACTGGCCCGCCGGGTACTGCAGCGGGATGACACCCATGCCGATGAGGTTGGAGCGGTGGATGCGCTCGTAGGACTCGGCGATGACGGCCTTGACGCCGAGCAGCGCGGTGCCCTTGGCCGCCCAGTCGCGGGACGAACCCGAGCCGTACTCCTTGCCGGCCAGGATGACCAGCGGGATGCCCTGCTCGATGTAGTTGCGCGAGGCGTCGTAGATGAACGACACCGGCGCGTCGGCCTGCGTGAAGTCGCGGGTGTAGCCGCCCTCGGTGCCCGGCGCGACCTGGTTGCGCAGGCGGATGTTGGCGAACGTGCCGCGGATCATGACCTCGTGGTTGCCTCGGCGCGAGCCGTAGGAGTTGAAGTCACGACGCTCCACACCGTGCTCGGTGAGGTACTTGCCGGCCGGGGTGTCGGCCTTGATCGCACCGGCGGGCGAGATGTGGTCCGTCGTCACCGAGTCGCCCAGCTTGGCGAGGACGCGGGCGCCGGCGATGTCGGAGACCGGGGTGGTCTCCATCGTCATGCCCTCGAAGTACGGGGGCTTGCGGACGTACGTCGACTCCGCGTCCCACTCGAAGGTGTTGCCGGTCGGGATCGGCAGCGCCTGCCACTGGGCGTCGCCCGCGAAGACGTCCTGGTAGGACTTGTTGAACATGTCCTCGCCGATGGCGTTCGCCACGACGTCGTTGACCTCGGCCTCGGAGGGCCAGATGTCGGCCAGGAAGACCGGCTTGCCTTCCTGGTCCGTGCCGAGCGCGTCCTTGGTGATGTCCACCTTCATGGAGCCGGCCAGGGCGTACGCGACGACCAGCGGCGGGGACGCCAGGTAGTTCATCTTGACGTCGGGGTTGATACGGCCCTCGAAGTTCCGGTTGCCGGAGAGGACCGAGGTGACCGCGAGGTCGTGCTCGTTGACGGCCTTGGAGACCTCCTCCGGCAGCGGGCCGGAGTTGCCGATGCAGGTGGTGCAGCCGTAACCGACGAGGTTGAAGCCGACCTTGTCGAGGTAGGGGGTGAGCCCCGCCTTGTCGAAGTAGTCGGTGACGACCTTCGAGCCCGGGGCGAGGGTGGTCTTGACCCACGGCTTGCGGGTCAGGCCCTTCTCCACGGCCTTCTTCGCGACGAGCGCGGCGGCGACCATGACGTACGGGTTCGAGGTGTTGGTGCAGGAGGTGATGGCCGCGACCGTCACCGCACCGTGGTCGATCTCGTAGGTCGAGCCGTCGGGGGCCGTGACCGTGGTCGGGCGGGTCGGTACGCCGTTGGAGGAGGCCGGGGAGTCGGAGGCCGGGAAGGACTCCTTGCCCGCCTCGTCGTCCTCGGCGACGTAGTTGCGGACGTCCTGCGCGAACTGCTGCGAGGCGTTGGCGAGGACGATGCGGTCCTGCGGGCGCTTCGGGCCGGCGATCGACGGGACGACGGTCGACAGGTCCAGCTCGAGCTTCTCGGAGAAGTCGGGCTCGGCCTTCGGGTCCAGCCAGAGGCCCTGCTGCTTGGCGTACGCCTCGACGAGCGCGAGCTGCTGCGCGTCGCGGCCGGTCAGCTTCAGGTACTTGATGGTCTCGTCGTCGATCGGGAAGATCGCGGCGGTGGAGCCGAACTCCGGCGACATGTTGCCGATGGTGGCGCGGTTGGCCAGGGAGGTAGCGGCCACACCCTCGCCGTAGAACTCGACGAACTTGCCGACGACGCCGTGCTTGCGGAGCATCTCGGTGATGGTCAGCACGAGGTCGGTGGCGGTGGTGCCGGGCGTGAGCTCACCGGTGAGCTTGAAGCCGACGACGCGCGGGATGAGCATCGAGACCGGCTGGCCGAGCATCGCGGCCTCGGCCTCGATGCCGCCGACGCCCCAGCCGAGGACGCCGAGGCCGTTGACCATGGTGGTGTGCGAGTCGGTGCCGACGAGGGTGTCGGGGTAGGCCTGGCCGTTGCGCACCATGATGGTCCGAGCGAGGTGCTCGATGTTCACCTGGTGGACGATGCCGGTGCCGGGCGGGACGACCTTGAACTCGTCGAAGGCGGTCTGGCCCCAGCGCAGGAACTGGTAGCGCTCGCGGTTGCGGCCGTACTCCAGCTCGACGTTCTGCGCGAAGGCCTCGTTGGTGCCGAACTTGTCGGCGATGACGGAGTGGTCGATGACCAGCTCGGCCGGGGCCAGCGGGTTGATCTTCGCCGGGTCGCCGCCGAGCTCCTTGACGGCCTCGCGCATGGTGGCGAGGTCGACGACACAGGGCACGCCGGTGAAGTCCTGCATGATCACGCGGGCCGGCGTGAACTGGATCTCCTGGCTCGGCTGCGCCTGCGAGTCCCAGCCGCCCAGCGCACGGATGTGGTCGGCGGTGATGTTCGCGCCGTCCTCGGTGCGGAGCAGGTTCTCCAGCAGCACCTTCAGGCTGTACGGAAGGCGAGCCGAGCCTTCCACCTTGTCCAGCCGGAAGATCTCGTACGACTCGTCGCCCACCTGCAGCGTGCTGCGGGCGTCGAAGCTGTTCGCCGACACGACAGTCTCCTTCATTTTTGTGCGCTTACCACCGCATCCTGCCGCCACACCGTCTTGGCCTTTCCGCTAAGGTCAGGCTAAGTTAGGTATGCCTTACTGCCATGCCGATGATGGCGTGCGGCCGCGGTGCGCCTCGGCAGATATCTCGATGTCGAGATAACTCTAGTACATGAGGCCGGGATGGTCATGCCCGGGCTCGGGGTTGTGACGTCCTGCACGACCCCGCACGTCCGGGCCCGCCAGGTGATTATCCGGCCGAACGGCACCTTCGGCGCGGGCTGCGTGCCGCAACACAGGGACCGGGCCTGCCATCAGTACGCGAAGTCGGGGTAACCGACAGATACGTTCCACGACTTCGACGGGAGACAGACATGCCCCTCACGTTCCGCAAGAGTTTCCGGATCCTTCCCGGGGTGCGCCTGAACATCAACCGGCGCTCCTGGTCCATCACCAGCGGCGGCAAGCACGGACCGCGGCGGACCCACAGCAGCACGGGACGTCGTACGACATCAATGGATTTGCCCGGACCTTTCGGATGGCGCCGCACCCGTACCGCCAAGCGGCGTTGACGAACCCTCAGATCCACCTCAGGTCCGTCACCCGAATGGCCCCCTCGAGATGTGCCATCTCATATCTGAGATAGCCTCAACCTCATGGCAGACGACTACCTCGTACGCATCGGCAAGCTCATCCGTGTCGCCCGGCAGCATCGGGGCTGGACACAGTCGCAGCTTGCCGAGGCGCTCGGCACCAGTCAGAGCGCGGTCAACCGCATCGAGCGCGGCAACCAGAACATCAGCCTTGAGATGATCGCTCGAATCGGTGAAGCCCTGGACAGCGAAATCGTCTCTCTGGGCTACGCGGGCCCGATGCACCTGCGCGTGGTCGGCGGTCGTCGGCTGTCCGGCGCGATCGACGTCAAGACGAGCAAGAACGCGTGTGTGGCCCTGCTGTGCGCCTCGCTGCTCAACAAGGGGCGCACGGTGCTGCGCCGGGTCGCCCGTATCGAGGAGGTCTACCGCCTCCTGGAGGTGCTGAACTCCATCGGTGTCCGCACCCGCTGGATCAACGGCGGCGTCGACCTGGAGCTCGTGCCGCCGGCCGCGCTGGACATGGCGGCGATCGACGCCGAGGCCGCCGTACGGACGCGGTCCATCATCATGTTCCTCGGTCCGCTGCTGCACGTCATGGACCGCTTCAAGCTGCCGTACGCCGGCGGCTGCGACCTCGGCACCCGGACCATCGAGCCGCACATGATCGCCCTGCGGCGGTTCGGGCTCGACATCGCCGCCACCGAGGGGCAGTACCACGCCCAGGTCGACCCGTCGGTCCGCCCGGACCGGCCGATCGTGCTGACCGAGCGCGGGGACACGGTCACCGAGAACGCGCTGCTCGCGGCCTCGCGGCACGACGGCGTCACCGTCATCCGCAACGCGTCCTCCAACTACATGGTCCAGGACCTCTGCTTCTTCCTGGAGGCGCTCGGCGTCAGGGTCGAGGGCATCGGCACCACCACCCTCACCGTGCACGGCGTGCCGACCATCGACGTCGACGTGGACTACTCCCCCTCCGAGGACCCGGTCGAGGCGATGAGCCTGCTGGCCGCCGCGGTGGTGACGGAGTCGGAACTGACGGTGCGTCGCGTTCCCATCGAGTTCCTGGAGATCGAGCTCGCCGTCCTGGAGGAGATGGGGCTCGACCACGACCGTACGCCGGAGTACTTCGCCGACAACGGCCGTACGCGACTGGTGGACCTCACCGTCCGGCCCTCCAAGCTGGAGGCGCCGATCGACAAGATCCACCCCATGCCGTTCCCCGGACTGAACATCGACAACGTCCCGTTCTTCGCGGCCATCGCCGCCGTCGCCCAGGGCCAGACGCTGATCCACGACTGGGTCTACGACAACCGCGCGATCTACCTGACGGACCTCAACCGCCTCGGCGGACGCCTCCAACTCCTCGACCCGCACCGCGTGTTGGTGGAGGGCCCGACCCGCTGGCGCGCCGCCGAGATGATGTGCCCGCCCGCGCTCCGGCCCGCCGTGGTCGTCCTGCTGGCGATGATGGCGGCGGATGGCACGTCCGTGCTGCGCAACGTGTACGTCATCAACCGCGGGTACGAGGATCTCGCCGAGCGGCTCAACTCCGTCGGGGCGCAGATCGAGATCTTCCGGGACATCTGACAGAACATCACTCTCTGCTGAGCTGCAGAGGACCCCTGGCAAGGAGGCCTTGCCAGGGGCCGGCCACCGGGGGGCACCACTACCGGTTGAGGCGGTGGATCTACGCCTCAACCGGTCGCAGCCGACGCCGGGTTGCCCTGGTGGGTGAAGGCAGCCCAATGATGAATGCGGTGGAGGTCGGGGCGGGTGGCTTCGTGGCGGAGGGGGCCGTCGAGGGTGGGCGGGAGTTCTCGGTAAGGGTTGAGCATCCACAACTGAGCGGCGCGCAGGGCGTCGGGCGGGGCCAGACCGCCGACGGTGAGATGGTGGTGGAAGACGGCCATCATCACGGCGGTCGGACCATCACGCACCGCCCAGCGGGACCCCACGACATCGGCGGCACCGCCCGCGACCAGCACGGTGGCGAGGGTCAACGCCTCGTCGTGATGGCGAGTGCTCAGGTCGGTCTCGCAGCCGCTGAGCACCACCAGTGGGCCGGCGTCCGGCCGTCGACCGGTGGCGCCGTCGAAGATGTCGGCCACGGTGAGCCGGCCGGCGTCCGGGCCCGCGCCGGGCGGGGCGGCCAGCCACAGCGCGGAGCCGGTGGGGCGCGGCGCGGCAAGGGCGTGGCAGGACAGGTGCACCACGGAGGCCGGCGACGCGCCGCCGGGCAGGACGGCGAGCAGCTCCGCCGGTGTGCCGGCGGCGTCGGGTACCACACCGGTGGTGACGAACTCGCCGTACCGGAGCGCGTCGGGGTAGCAGCCGGCGCGCAGCGCGGCCGCCTCCATCTCGGCCCACGGGAGGGTCAGTTGCGGGTCGGCGACGAGCACTTGCCGCCCGTCGGCGGGAGACATCCGACGCCGGGCGGCAGCGGCCAGGAACTGGGTGCCGGAGGGGGCGTAGCTGAGGACGGCCTCCTGGCAGGCGTACCGGTGGCCGTGCGCGCCCAGACCCCGGATGCGCGCGGCGTGCCACGGGACGACGCCGAGCGGGCCGCACGGCACGAGCACGACCCTCGGTGGCCGGGCCAGCGGTCCCTGGGCCGCGAGCAGCGGGCGTACGACCGCGAGCACGGGGCCCATCACCGCCTTCCAGGCCCACTCGCACAGTTCGTCCAGCGTGACCTGCCAGTGCGCCTCCCAGGCGGCCCGCCAGGATGCGTGCAGGTTCGGGTCGGTGAGCGCTCGGGAGCGTTCCGCCGCGGCGTCGAGGTATCGCTCCAGTGGCTCGCTGCCAGGGGTGGTCAGCTCCGGCAGGGGAAGGAAGGCGGGGCGACCGGCACCGGGGCGCAGGATCAGCGCGTAGCCGGGCATCGAGGCATCGGCCACGGGCGCCCCGGGCACCAGGTAGACCAGCGCTTCGGTGCCGGTGGCAGCCAGGCCGGCCGTCAGTTGGGCCACGTCGGCGGCGCCCACCAGATGCCGGATGCCCGGACCCGCCCCGGCACCGGGGCGGACGCCCAGCGCGGCCAGCGCCCTGCGCCGCAGCGCGCTGGGGATCGGCGTGCCGTGGGCCGCAGGGGGCGATGCGTCCTCGGCTGTCGGCCGCAGCGGGTTCGCCGGGACCTGGGCGCGCCACTGCCGGGCCAGTTCGGGGTGGCCGACGGCGTCGAGGAGCTCGGGGATGCTCAGGGAGGCGAAGGCGGCCTGGAGCACCAGAGCTCGCCCTTTCTCCAGATCGGCCACCGCGTCGGCCGGTCGGCCGATGCGGTGGTCGACGAGCGCCAGCCGCCGCGCGAGCAGGCTTCCGTTCAGGGCCGCCGACAGGCCGTGGTCGGCGCCGAGTTGGAGCAGGACGTCGGCGGCCAGTTCGGCCAGCGCCTCGCGGGTGATGTCCACGAATGCCCGCCTGTCGGCGTCGGCATGCGGGCCGCGCCGGGCGGCGCGGATGACGTGGGCCTCGGCCAGCTTCGTCAGGACGTCCACGCGCTGTGCCACGCCACGCCCCTCGGCGATCAGCGCTCGGACGCGGGTCAGCTCGGTGATGGCCTCGTCTAGCAGTGCCGGGTCCTTGTCACCGCGCACGACGGCGAGAAGCAGCCGCAGGCCGAGGTGGGCGCGCCGGTCGTACTCCTGCTCGTGGTACGTCTCCGGTTCGTCGAACTTGCGGCGCAACTCGGCGACTTCGCGGTCCAGGGACGCTCGCTCGGCGACGGGTTCTCCTGTGTCGACCGGTCCGGCCGGTCCGACCGCTTGGGGCGCCGCACGCCCGGTGACTCGCTCCCCGTCCGCGCGCAGCTTTTCGAGCCGGCTCAACCGCTCCGCCAGCTTGTCGCGCATGGTGCTGTCCGCCGGGAGGCCGGCGTACAGCGCGCGTAGCTTCTCGATCAGGCGCGGGAGCTCCTCATGGTCTCCGGTGCGCTGCGCGTGCCGCAGCTCGCCGTCGGCGGCGCTGAGCGCGAGGTCGAGGATCAGCGGTGCGTCGGGCGGCAGTGAACCGTCACTCTCCAGGGCGGCGCCCAGCTCTCGCCTGGCGGCCAGGGAGACGTCGGCGTCCTGGTGGCTGCCGCCCCGCGAGGCAGCCTGCTCAAGGACCTCGGTGAGCTCCACGCGCAGGGCCAGAGCCCACCAGGAGTCCGCGTCGCTCGCCTCCAGCGCCTCCCCGAGCAGCGTGGCGGCGTCCTCCAGATAGCCGTGATCGCCGGTTCGGTAGGACAGCAATCGGTCGTACCAGGCGGCCATGCGTCGCTCGCGCATGCCGAGGTGGGCGACGAAGTCCCGTAGAAAGCTGTCGAGATGGGGAACCAGGCCCGGCTCCACGGGGAGGCTGATCGGCCAGTCGTCGAGGCGGTCGCCGCTGCCGTCGTCCGGCTCCGGCGTGGGCCGCCGCACCGTGCCGAAGTCGACCGATCCGGGCTCCAGGAACTCCGCCGTGAGCAGCAGGTAGGCATGGAGCCTGGCGACCCGGACCTGCTCGGGCGCGTCCAGCGGCAGGGCGCGCAGCGCGTCCAGCGCCAGGTCGGCGCCACGCCGGATGCCGTCGACGGCGCCGGCTGCCCTGCCGACGGCTGCCTGGCCCAGGAGCGCTGAGGCTTCCGGGTCAACTATGTACAGCGAGCGGTCGGTCGGCCTCTCGGCCTTGGACTGCAACTCGACCGTCAGCCAGACCAGCACGCGGGTGAACTGCGGCGTACTGCGTGCGCCGGCCAGGGCCAGCAGACCGCGGACGACGTCGAGGAGCACAGACTCGGGTGTGCCGGCTTCACCGAGGACCTCGGCGTCCTGGGAGGCGTGGGCCTCATCGGTAGCGTGAGCCTCTTCGGGGGCAGGGGATGCGGAGTCCGGGGCGAGCATCCGCTCGATCTCCCCTTGGATCCTCGCGGTCGTCTGCTGGATCTCCGGCGGGAGCGAGGCCTCGGCGACACGGTCGACCACGTTCTTGGCCTCGGTGAGATCCCGGCGCAACGCTTCGGTCAGCACCCGCCGGTCCACGGCTGCGAACAGCGCCGCCCCGAGAGCGGTGCGGCTGCCGTCAGGGCGGGGCAGGGCCCAGGGCGCGAGCAGGAAGACCAGCATCATGCGGGCCTGTACCACGATGAGGTCCGCCGGCGGCCCGTTGCGGTCCGCCCACCGTAGGCGCCGTAGCGCTTCCGCCCGCTCCTTGGAACCGGACGATGCGCTCTCGTTCCTGGTCCGGCAGAGCACGGCGAACATGATGCCCAGGACCACGAAGACGACCTGGGAGAGATCCGACTCGTTCTTCTCCGCCAACGCGGCCTCGACGCGGGTCAGCCGCTCGATCACCGGCTCCAACGTCTCGACGGGCGGCCAGCCGTGCGGGTAGTCCAAGAGTCGTCGGGCCTCCCGAAGAGCGTCGAACGCCTCCTCCCGCAGCTCCGCCGACCCGGCGCCGTCGTCGTCCCGTCGAACCTCGCTGACCACCGGCTCCCCCGATACGTCTGCCTCGTTCCGTTTCTCCAAGAACTGCCCCGCACCGGCTCACCGCGTGCGTCGACAGACTCTCTCAACGTGCCTATGGACGCGGTGGTTCCGGGGTTGTCCGGGCCGATCCGCATCATGCGCTGCACCACGGCGATACGCTGTCGACCGGGACGGCCAGGGGCGCCGAGCGGCCCCGCCGAGGACGAGGGGGTATTCGTGCGCGACCACAGGCAGGAGATCGCGGACGCGCTGGCGGACTCGGGGCGCACCGACCGGGATACGGTACTCCGCATTCTGGGAAGCGCCGTCGGGTGGGCCGCCGACACCCTCGGTCGGCTGGGCCAAGCCTCCGACGGCGGCCCGCCGGACGATGCCGACGCCCTGAACGCCGTATTCGCACTGGACGACGCGCTGACGGACACCCCTGGCCTTGCCGAGGCGCTGCCCGGGCTGCTGGAGGCGGCCCGGGCGGGCAAGAGCATGGAGCGGCGCACCACGGACCTGATGGACGAACTCACCGCGGCGGCCGGGCGGGTGGCGTCCGAACGGGCGGCGCTGGCCGAGCTCCTGAAGAAGGCGGAGGAGCTGCGTCGCCGCCGGGCGGAACACGAGAAGCTGCGGCAAGAGGCCGAGGAGCTCCGGCGGTTGGAACAGCTGGCGAAGGAGCTGGACGAGCTGCGGGCGCAGCGGGAAGCCGTCGACACCCGGTTGCGGGAGCTGCGCGGCCGTAACCTCGGGGCAGTCGACGAGGAGCTGCGCACCGCGGCCGACGACCTGCTGCGACTCACCGAGGAGCAGCTCGCCTTGCTGGAGCCGCGGACCCGGCAGGCGCTGGAGCGGGCCGTGGCGGCGCAGGAGGCGCTGGCGAACACGGAGTACGAGCTCAGTGAGGGCTCCCATCAACTCGCCGCCGACCAGGACCGGTTGGAACGCATCCAGGCGGAACAGGGCAAGGTGTTCACGTCGTTGGCCCGCTACGCCCAGGCCGACCGGGAGCTGACGCGGGCCCTGCGCGAGGCCGCCGGTGCGGACACCAGCGGCCCCGTGCCCGGACAGGGCCTCACCCTGGAGGAGGTGGAGGACTTCACCCGGACCATCGAGCAGCGGCTCATCGACGCGGACCAGGCCCTGAACAGCGTCCTGACGGACCGCCAAAGGCCGGAGGAGAACGGCGGGACGAAGATCACCGGCGCTCAGCCCTGATCTGCGGACGGATCCGGCACGTCCTCGGGCAGATACTCCGAGCCCTTGTCACCCTTGTTCCAGCGTGCCCCCTTGCGGCCCTCCATGAGGTCCACCAGTATGCGCACCTCCCGGGCATTGCCGAACGCGGCCCCACGGGCCCGTCGGATCTCCTCAAGCCATTGCGTGGCACGTTCCGCGGTCCCGGGGCCGAGGGTGTCGCCGGACTCGGCAGCCATCCGACGGAGGATCTCCGTCAGCTCGTCCGGGGTGTAGCCGGGGAAGGGCACCGTGGTGGTGAACCGTCCCGGCAGCCCTGGGTTGAAGGCGAGAAGCTCCTTCATTTCCTGGGGATATCCGGCCGCGATCACGACCACTCGGCCGCGCCACTTCTCCATTTCACGCAGCAGGGTGTCCACGGCCTCCGCGCCGAAACCACCCTGGCCCCCTGTGTCCCGGACCAGGCTGTAGGCCTCATCGATGAACAGCACGCCGTCCAGCGCCCGCTCGACAGCCGCACGGACCCTGGGCGCGGTCTGCCCCACGTACTCGGCCACCAGGTCGGTGCGGGTCACCTCCACCACATGTCCCTTGCGCAGGAGCCCCAGTCTGCGGAACAGATCGCCGACCAACGGGGCCACCGTGGTCTTGCCTGTGCCCGGAGGGCCGGTGAACAGCAGGTGGGGAGGGGCGAATGCCTTCTTGCCACGCTCCTGGCGCATCCTCAGCCGGTACGCGAGTCCTTCCAGCTCCCCGCGCACCGCCCCGAGGCCGACGTACCGGTCGAGTTCGGCGAGCAGTTCGGCGAGCTCGGGCACCGGTTTCGGCAGGTGGTCCCGGTACTCCTCCGGGATGTCGTCGACGATGACGGGCTGTTCGACGTCCCGTCGGGCGCGTACGGCCCACGGGGTAAAGAGCGCGTCGGCGAGGGTACGCATCTCCCGGGCGTTGCCGAAGCTTTCGTCCCTGGAGTCGTACATGCCCTCGGCGATCTGCCGCAGCCCCTGTGCCGCCTCCTCTCCGGGACGCAGGCCGAGCTCAGCCAGGCGTTTCAGCAGGATCTCGTTCAGGGTGTCCGGATCGTAGTCGGGGAACTCGACGACATGCGGGAACCGGCTCCTGAGGCCGACGTTCGCCCCAAGGAACTCCTCCATCTTCGCCGGGTAGCCGGCCGTGATGACCACCAGGCGGCCTCGGTCGTCCTCCATGCGTTTGAGCAGTTCCTGGACGGCCTCTTGTCCGAATCCGTCGCTCTGGTCGCTGAGCGTGTACGCCTCGTCGATGAAGAGCACACCGTCCAGCGCCCGATCCACCTCCGCGCTGGTCTTGATGGCGGTCTGCCCGATGTAACCAGCGACCAGGTCACTGGCCTTCACCTCCACACAGTGGCCACGGCTCAGCGCTCCCAGGTCCCGGAACATCTCGCCGACCAGCCGGGCCACGGTCGTCTTCCCGGTCCCGGGGTTGCCGGTGAACACCATGTGCCGGGCCGGCGGTTCACCGACAGTGGCCAGCCCGCGGGCGCGCAGCTCCTCGGCCGCCTCCGTCTCGGCCCGCTTGCGCTCGAAAAACCGCAGCACAGGCTCCATGCCGGGCATCGCGGCAAGTCGCTCCCAAGGCGTCCGTTCGTCGGACACGGCTCCTCTCACCCACTGCCGAATCATGAGGTGGCTCAACGGTGCCTTGTGCGCCCGTAGTTGTTCGAGGCGGTCCCTCCAGACCCGGGCGGTCTCGGGCTGGCCGGCCATCGCCCGGACCACCCGGTCCAGGTCCTGCCACTCGACCCGCAGTCCCTTCCGCAGCCGTACCGAATGCACCAGGCGCTCCAGTTCTGCCACCTGAGGAAGTTCGACCCGGAAGGTGCCACCACGGCCGGGCTCAGCCACCCGTTCGTTCACGAAGGTCTCCAGTTGCGGATAGCTTCTGAGCCCTGCCAGGAATTCGGCCACTCCGGGCAAGGAGGGCCTGCGGAACACGAAGATCCACTGGTTCCCTGCGACCGTGTCGGACGCCCACTCGGCCATGGCTCCGGCCAACTGCCGTGGGGCGCGGTTGAGAAGCAGGAACTCTTCCGCATGCGGGAAGACCACGGCCGTACGGTGTTCCGCGTCGCGGAGATGAGCGGCGAGGGTCATCACGCCGAACGGATCGGCGATCCCGGACCCGCGTGCCGCACCGGCTCCCCGGTCCTGGTCCGCGGCGGGTTCTGCCTCGGACCGGGGTGCGGCACCCGGCAACTGCGTCCCGCCGAGCGGCCCGCGCAGACCGGTGTGCCGCATGGTGCGCGGACCGCGGCGGTCGGCCGGGGCCGTATTGCGGTCGGCCGGTCGGCGGGACAGATCCCGTGACGCCCTGTCCCGGAAGTAGACCGGGTGTTGAAGGGTGCTGAAGACGATCCGCTCGAAGCCGGCCGCTCGCAGCATGCGCCAGAGCGCCTGCTCCATGGAGCACACCTGGCCGGTGCTGTCGACGAAGACGTCGCCGACACCGGGCCCGTGCAGGACGGTGAAAGGCTCGCCGGTACGGACGGCGGCCGGGTTCAGCCGCTCCGTCCCCGGGGGGTGGGGAGGAGGGCTGTCCTTCGTCATGGTCCTGTTCATGTGCCGGGGGTTTCCCGGCCCGAAGAACCCGATTGCTCACCGGTACCGGGGAGCGGATGAGGCTCCGCGACGGGCGCCGCCGCGACCAGCCCGATGGGCGCGCCCTGCTCCCGCAGCACCTCGTACACCGCGTCGCTCCGGTCCCGGAGTTCGGCCTCGGCAGTGACGTCGTAGTCGTGGGACACCACGCGGATCACACACTGGTCCGAGTCCTTGTCGGCCTGCTCGATCTCGACCGTGATCTCGTTGCCGCTGGCCTCGTTCCGGAGCCGGGCCCGGAAGGCCTTCCGGAAATCGCCGTCGACGTACCCGGACTCCTTCTCCACGAGGTCGAAGAAGCCGATCTCGGCGAGTCTGTCGGCCACGACGTCGGCCAGGTTCACCCTCATCTGCGAGGTGAGCTGGCGCATCCCGGCCCGCTCGACGGTCTCGCCCAGGCTCTGTTCGAGCCGGGGCGCCTCGTCCTCGCGCAGGCTGCGCAGGTCCTCCACACCCGTCTGCGGGTCACGGGCCCGGGCAAGTGCCTGAGCGGTGTCCTGCCGTACCCGGTCGTACTCGCCCTCGGACCAGTGCACGACATCGAGCACGTAACCGGCGATGACCTCGGCGTCCGGTCCGACGACCGGACGCTCCCGGTTCTCCTCGGTCAGGGCCTCGACCTGCACCAGTGCCTCGATCGCCTCCTTCTGTGCCAGGCAGCGCTCGAACTCCCGCTGCTCGACGTCCACCCGCAGCTCGCTCAGCCCGTGGAAGGCCTCCTGTGCCCCGGCCAGAGCGGCGTCGAAGCGGCCGTCCGCGGTGGTCTGCTCGGCCGTGGCGATACGGCGGCGCAGCCTGTCCAGCTGGCCGGGCGCGTACCGGTCGTGAGGCAGCTCCCCGTCGATCAGGTCGGCCATGGTGCGGGCGTCCGCCAGCCAGGTCTGTGCGGTGATCTCGGCACGCGCCCGGTCCTGTTCCAGCACGCCTATCCTGTCCCGCTCGACGGCGATGGCGCGCTCGGTCTCCTTCCGCTGCTCTTCCAGCCGTTGCCGGGTGTCCTGCTCGATCCGGCCGGCCGTCTCCCGAAGTTCCTGGCGCAGGCTGTCGGCCTGCTCCCGAAGCCTGCGAGTGGTGTCGGCCTCCAGTGCGCGGGTCTGGTCGCTCAGCTTGTCGACCGCCTCCTGCTGGCGGCGTTGCCGTTCCGCCACGGAGTTGAATGCCCGGTCGATGTCGGCCTGGGTCCGTGCCCGCACATCGGCGAACAGCCGTGGGATGTCCCGCTTGACCTCCCGCAGCTGCCGCGCCCTCTGTTGCATGCGGTACCACTCCGACTGGTCTACCTGAATGCGTTTCCTGCAGCTCATGACGACCCTTCCTCTCCTGGACCCGGGCTGTTGGTGTCCGCTCCCCGCATACGGGCGCGCACCGTGTCGACCGCGGTGTCGAACACCGCGGGGAACCCTTTCGGCGCCACTCCGACGAGCAGCGTCTCCGGGCCGTTGACGACGATCTCCGCGTCGCGGGCCCGGTGCGCGAAGTCGTATCCGCTGTGCGCCAGCCGCCGGGTGAGGTGGTGGACCCGCTGGTTGGTGCTGCCGCGCAGGCCGCGCCCGTCGTTCAGCCCGGCCACGTACACCCCGTCGATCAGCACGTCGACGACGGCGAGCAGGTCCGGTACGCCCGCCGACGGAGGCCTGGCCATCAGCCGTTCCAGTCGATGACCGGTGAAGCAGATCACGGAGACGTCCCGGACCTCCCGCACCTGCCGGACCAGTGCGGCCAGCCCGGTCGCCTGCTGCATCGGCTCGCCTCCCGACAGGGTCAGACCGGTGACCCGAGGGTCGGCGAGCAGTTCGGCCGCCAGCTCCCCGGGACCGGCCTGCCGCGCGGGGCGGTCGGGAATCCACTCCGGGGCGACGCACCCGGCGCAGTGGAACGGGCATCCCTGTACCCACACCACCGACCGGACGCCGGGCCCGAGCGCCCGGGTGCCGACATGGGTGGCCGCCACGTTGAGCAGCGGCTGAGCGGTCATCAGGGCCGCCCGCTGCCCGGCACGACGGCATCGGCTCCGGGACCGGTGGCCGGCTCGGGCGGGAGATGGGTGAACGACAAGCCGCCGAGAACGGCCTTGCTCCCCGGCCCGCAGGTCACCTGGTCCGGCCTTCCGGAGGCGCCGTCCGGCGTGTAGCGGATCAGCAGATCGACCCGGGGCCCGTCGGCCGTCCGGCGGCGTCGGCCGTGCACCGTGCCCTGTCCACCGCCGCGTGGCCGGAACCCCACCCTCCTGCCGGACAGCGCGATCCGGTCCGGGATCTCCACGCCGAACACCGGAACGGCCGTCAACACCCCTTGCAGCGGAGGCCGGTTGACACTGCGCCACCACAGCCATCCGAGCACCAGGGCCGCCGCCAGCGCCGAGAACACGGCCGGCAGGAAGTACGCCGAGCCAACCTCCGCCCGCACCGCCAGGGGGCCGCCGGTGACGTCGACCGCGTCCGGAGTCCTCAGGTCCACGTCGGGGGCGAGCGCCCGCTGCCACGACGCGGACACCTCACCGGACACCCGCAACGCGGCCTCGCCGTCCTCGGTCCGGCGGTAGGGCAGTCCGCCCGCCCGAGGGCCCCCGTCCAGCCGGACGGTGTACTTGCGGGACTCGCCCGGTTTCAGGGTCAGTCGGCCCGGCACACCGGTCACGTCGAGCGGGACACCGTCCGCCGAGACCCGTACCCCGCTCACCGTCAGCGGCACATACCGGGTGGCCGACCGGAAGGTGACGGAAGCGGTGGCGGAGCCGTCGGTGAGGTCGCGGACACCAGTGTCCGTCCAGGACATCGCGACGCCCTTCCCCTTGTCCGTGGCGAGCAATTGCGCCGCCGACCGGGCCCGGGTGCTGTCCCCGGCCCGCTCCAGATAGGCGCTGAGGTCCTGGATGCTGTCCGGGCGCAGGACGAGCGTGTCCTCCACGACCTTCCCGAGCAGGTTCGCGCCGGTCGCACCGCTGCCCAACGGCAGCGCGTATCCGGCGAGTTCGGTGCGCTCGCCGAGGGCCTCGGCCCGCTTGCGCAGCTTGTCCCAGGAGGCGCCGGACGACTTGGGGTAGTCGGACCCCCGTGGCGGATCGTGTTTGCCGTCGGTCAGCAGGACCACGGAGGCGATGTCCGCGGCGTCCGACCGTTCGAGTTCGCGCAGGGCCTGGTTCAGAGCCGCCCCGATGTCGGTCCCGCCGGACGGGTTGGGTGCCTTGGGCAGCCGGGAGACGATCTTCGCCGCGTCGCCGGCCGATCCGATGTAGCGCTCCTCGGGGCGGTCGTCGAAGGTGATGAGGGCGACATGGTCGGCGGACGACAGCCCGCCCAGAAAGGTGCGCAGGGTGGAACGCACGGTGCTGTAGCGGCCTTTGGCGGCCATCGAACCGGAGGTGTCCACCAGGACGACGTAGTCGACCGGCTGATCGGCAACGCCGAGTTCCCGGTAGATCTCGTCCCGGGTCGGTGCCGTTCCGGCGGCGGTGGCCGGCACGGCGGTCGCGGGCAGGACGGCGAGCAGGGCTGCGGCGGCCACGGCGGCCCCGCGCCGCAGCACGGTCACCGCGCGCGGTGACCAGGCGGATCGCTTCACGTACGGGCTCCCTGAGTGTCGGGCGGGGGGGCGGATCGAGCCTCGGGCTGGGGATCGGCCGGCAGGACGCCCAGCGGGAACTCCGTGGGCGGGGGCTGCACGGGCCGGCGGTTCCCGGCCGTGTGCGCGTCGGGCCGGCCGCGGTCGAGCGGTTCGTCGAGCGGTTCCAGGACGAGGCGGGCCGTCCCGTCGGTGGCGAGGCGCACGCCGACGTAGAAGCGCGCACCGTCGCCGGACGGGGGGATGGTGACCACGCCGACCGGGGCGGCGGTGCCGGTCCCGGCCGCGCGGACCAGGATCCGGACCTCGCGTCCGCCGGTCCCGTCGGCGGGTCCGGTCCGGACCCGCAGCCGTTCCCCGTCGGCCTCGGCGAACACGGTGGCTCCCCCCGGCTCCAGCGTGCCGGGCGGGCTGATCAGGAGTTCTTCGTCTCGCGGCCGGCCCACCACAGTCCGGTGCACGCACACGGCCACGGCATGCGGATAGCGGTCAGCCGGATCGATGTGTCCGCCGGCGACCAGGGCGGCCCCGAACACCGCGGCCAGCGCGGGGTCCGTCCCGTGGGGCAGCGGGACCGGCCGGCCCAGACGGCCGGTCAGGTGCCGTAGGAGCGCCCGGGACCGGGCCACACCCCCCACCGCGATCACCGGTGTGCGGGACGGATCCGGGCCGGTGGCCGGAGCTCCCGGCAGACCTTCCAGGGCCTGGTCGAAACCGTCCGTGAGCCGGCCCAGCGCCCGGAACACCAGCTCCGCGGTGATCTCCTGGCCGGCCAGCTCGTGGAGCACCGTGTCCGCGGCCCGGTCGGGGTGGGCCGCCATCCGGTCGAGAGTGACCTCGATGCGCCGGGCGTTCTGCGCCCTGCCCTCGCCGAGTTCCCGCAGCACGTCGGGGTCGTCGTGCGGCAGCCCCACCCCCTCCAGCACGGCCTTGTCGAACGCGGCACCGTAGCCGCCGTCGGCGCCTGGGGACGGAGCGGCCGGGGCCACGGCCACGGCCCCGCCGACGACGGCGCACTCCGTGACCCCGGCCGCCGAGGCGCCCAGGTCGCACACCAGCAGGCGGCGCGCGATCGGAGTGCCCGCATGCCGCAGCAGGGCCAGCACCGCGTGCGGGGTGTCCAGCAGCCGGGGCCGCGGCATCCCGGCGACCTCGGGCGCTACGGCCTGTCCCCCCGGCGGGACGACCAGCACCACCTGACCGGGCGTACCGAAGCGTTCGCAGTACTTCGAGTACGCCAGGCTCAGCGCCGCCTCGCGGTTACCACGGATCTCGGCAGGGGTGGGCAGCCCTTCTCCGCGCACCGTTCCGGACAGGTCCACCAACTCCGGCGTCCCTTCCGCACTGGTCCGGGCGACGCGAAGGAAGCGGAAGCCGAGGTCGATGGCGATGGCGGGCGCGGGGGGAGTCGTCATCCGGATCCCCCCGGGAACCACCCGCGCATCTTCCTGAAGACGCCCCGGCGTTCCGCCCCGGTCCCGGACGCCGTGCCCGACGGTTCCGGCGGGCGCTGGAGTTCCTCCAGGATCCATTCGTGCCGAGCCCGCCGGGCCTCGCTGTACTGCACCAGCCGGTCACGCAGCTCTCCGTGCCTGTCTCCGCGTACGACGTTCACCTGCAGTTCCAGCCCCGGCAAGCCCGTCGCCAGGCCGTCCATGTGCAGGGCGACCTGCTCCAGGCTGTACGGCCCCACGTCGAGCGTCCACACAGCGATCGCGTCCAGCAGCGGTGCGGGGAGACCCCGCTGTCCATGGGACTCCAGAATGATCCGGGCCAACTCCCGGTACGGTGCCCGTGCCTTCACCGCCTTCCGGAAGGCATGGACCGGGCGAAGCCAACCCAGGTCGTACCGCTTCGCCAGCTCCTCCATGAGCCAGTCGCGCACTTCCAGATCGTTGAGGGGTCGGCCCCGTCCGGTGAGCCGCCCGTGCAGTTCGTCGCAGAGCTGATGCAGGAAGCTGTCCGGCAGATCGCGGCTCAGCCGCTCGATCACCCACCATGTGCCCTGGCCCAACTCCCCTTCCAGAAGTGCCTGGACCGCCAGTCTCCTGAGTTCTCCGTCGGATTCGATCCGGCCGGTCAGAGCAGCCGCGTAGTCCCGCAGCTCCCCCTCCTCGGTGAGCCGCTCCAGCCGGGGCATACCCGGCCGGGCTCCGGCCCGGACAGCCGTGCAGAAGAGGTCGGCGTCGGCTGCCACGCCCCCGGAGGTCTGCGGCTCCTCGACAGGGACCAGCCGCTCCACGGCTTCCCCCAGTCCCCGGTCTGTGCGGGCGACCCTCCACAGCCGCGGCCACATCAGACCGAGCACCTCCGGCCGCCTCTCCAACCGGGCGATCTCCAGGGTGGTCCGCCAGCCTCCCTCGACGGCCTCGGCGAAGTCGGCGGCATCCGTGGAGGTGGCCGGGGCCCGGAAGTCGCCCAGCAGCACGGCCGCGAAGCGCAGCCAGCCGGGGGTGTCATCGACGGCCATGTCGTCCCGCACCCGCCGCACCAGGCGGTGGAGCGGTGCAAGACTGCGGTCCTTGTGCTTCAGCAGGTACTTGAGCCAGGTCTTCCCGACGGCCGACTCGCGAACGAGGAGGCGGTCGGCGTCGTCCGTGCTGCGCTTCCACTCGGCCTCGGCCATGTAGATGAGCGCCCCGGTCCATTCGCGCGTCGGTTCCGGGGTCTCGACCAGAGCGTTGAAGAGTTCGTCGAAGCTGCCGCCACGATGCGTCTCGACGGCATCGTGGATGACGCCCAGATACCGCTTGGCCCGTTCGAAGGACTCGGCCGAAGTTCCGGCAGCCAGGACCTCTCGGACGAGCAGGGGTCCGGTGCGCTCGGTCCAGTGCTCCGCCAGCAGGCTCCCGGCGACCTGGCTGCCCTGGCTCGCGCTCCGGACCAGGAAGAAGGTCAGCACAGCCAGCCGACGGTCGTCCAAGGAGGCGGCCGGATACCGGTCCAGGACCCGGCCGACGTCCTCGACCTCGCCTCCGCCGGACCGGATCTCCTCGACCACCGTGTCCAGCAGGTCGGCCTCGCGCAGGACCCGGAGCGCCGCCCCGGGGCGTGGGACCGTGGCCGGTTCCACGACGGTCAGCAGATACTCCACGATCTCCGTGGTGTCGCCGGTCTTCGCCCGCAGCCTGCGGAGCCTGTGCAGATAGGTCCGGGCGTTCTCGTCCCGCGGCTCGTCCGGCGGGCTTGCGCCGAGCACGGCCGCGATCTGACCCGTCCGTGCCGCGGGCGCGAAGAACAGTCTCAGGTCGTGCTGCGCCTGGCCGGTCCAGGTCGCGGCGCTGAGCCAGGCCCGGCACGCGTACGGCAGGAGGGAGCAGACCGCGTCGAGCACGCGGACGCGGTCGGAGACACCGGGCAGTGCCTCACCCGGTCCCGGTGTGATCGCCACCTGTCGGTTGTCCAGCAGCAGCGCGGCCACGCCGGCCACCCACTCGAAGCCCAACTGGTCGACCAGTTGGGCGAGTTCAGTGGGAGGCGTCCGCGGCACGGCAACAGTCATCGGGACCGCGTCACCGGGCAGGGCCGGCGGGTCCGACAGCAGCGCACGGTCGATCCCGGACCAGGTCAGGGCGGCCCGGCCCGCCTCCGCCCACTCCAGCAGGGTCAGCCTCCAGGTGTAACTGGGGGCGCCGGTACCGTCGGTCGACCCGTCCCACGTGGTCTCGACGGAGGCGCAGACGGGTTCCGGGTGCGTGTCCGTTCTGCCGAGGAACACCCTCCACGGCAGTTCGCCCTCCGGGTCGCGGTCGCCGGGTGCACCGGTGGCGGAGGCCTTCCAGAGGTAGGTGCCGGCCCGGTCGCCGGGAAGGCTGCTCCGCAGCACCTCGTAGCCCATGGTCTGCCCCGGATGCTTGCCCAGCACCGCCCAGTGGGCGGTCAGTCGTTCCTCTCCGAGGCCCTCGTTCACCGCCGCTTCCCCCCGGGCCATCCACCCCAGCCGCGGGTGCGGTCCTGATGGATCCGGCTCTCCAGGTCGATCAGCGGCTCCATGACGTTGATCGGCACGGGGGAGGTACGGATGCGTGGTGTCCCGTCCACCGAGACCGGCTGGACGTAGTCCCCGTAGTCGAACACGTGCTGCGGGTTCAGCCGGAAGCCGACGGCGGAGGTCGCGTAGAAGGAGATGCGCTCGGGGGCGAAGTAGGCGTACAGGGCGTCGCGTACCAGGCGGGCGTTGGCGCCTCGGAATTCCTCGCACATCCACTGGAAGTACTTCTCGCTCCGGTCCCCGGGCACGCTGGGAAGCTGGGAGCCCACCGTGTCCTGAACGACCCAGCCCGCATCGACCGCGGGCCGGAAGACGTCCGGGTGGTCGAACTTGGCTATGCAGACGGACACATGGTGCGGAAGCCTGCCTTTGACGAGCCCGCCCCGGTCGCGGACCTTCGCGGTCAGCTGGGTCAGCGTCGCCTGAAGATAGGTGAAGGCCTCGGTGGCCTCCTCGGCGTCACCGATCGGGTCGAAGAGATAGATCAGCCCCTGGGACCGCGCGAGATGGGCGACGAGTTGGGGCTGCTGGGGATGTCCGTGCAGGAACACCTCACCGGCCGCGTCCTGGATCTCCAGCACGAAGTCGGGCCGCCTGGTCCGGAGTTTCTCCCTCTTCTCCGGCCCCTGGACGGACCAGGCCATGCCCTGGACACCCATGCTGGCCGGAGGGAAGGCCCGCTGCCGGGTCAGCAGGTCCACGCCCCGGGCAAGGAAGGCGTTGGCCTCCTGCGTCATGCCGGAGATGTGCCAGCTGCCCTCGTTGTGCCGCTGATACTGCATCGCGGCGATCGGCAGGGCGGTCAGATAGGTCGTCTTGCCCGAGCGGGGCGCGCCCCACAGTCCGATTCTTATACGGTCCTCGGCCGTCCCGTTCACCTGGCCGGCGGACGGGATCCGCTCGGGGTCCGAGGACGGCACAAGGTCCGGTACCGGCCCGGGCTCTGGTACCGGCCTGGGATCCGGTGCAGGCCCGGGTTCCGGGGCACCGCCTGCTCCGTTCACGGGCGGCCTCGGCGGTGTGCCCGGCGGGAGACCGCCCCCGGACGACGCGCTCGCGGGGTCCGGGGGCGGGCCGCCGGACTCCTTCTTGTTCGGGTCGTACAGGTCGGGCATGGACTCTCCTCGTACCGGGGACGCTGGGGCGGCGGAGACGCGGTTGGTGTCACATGAGCGGGGCGGAAAAGGCGAGACCGAGACGGCAGTCCGGGCCCTCCACCCGCCAGGGCGGGGCAAGGATCCGGGCCACCGCTGCCGCCGGGTCGGCGCCTGGACGGAAGACACCGTCGGCGCCGAGGTCCTTCCAGGCCTCGTCGGCGTAGCGCCGGGCGTCCTGGCCCGGACGGTCCGGAGGTGGCGGCCCGGCTGCGGGGTCGGCCCGGGTCATCACCCGGAAACGGTGGGAGCGCAGCCGGTCGAGGGCCGTCCGCCAGTCCACGCTGTGCGGACAGGCCGGGACGACGCCGTGCTGGCGGGCCGGCGCGGGCGGACGGCGGGCGACGATCAGAACCACCCTTTGCACGTCGGTGGCGCCCGGGTCCTTGGCGGCAGGCCGGGCCACTCCCCGCAGCTCGTCCTCGGGAACGAGCTGAGCCACTTCCCGCAGCGCGTCCTCCAGGGACGACACGAGGTCCTGCCGCCGCCGGGCGTGCGCCCATCCCCCCAGGGCGGCCGTCAACTCGGCGGGCGGCCGCGCGGACACGGGGGCCGCCAGCAGGATGCCCACCTTGGCCCCGATGCCCTCGTAGACGGTGTGGTCGTAGTGGCCGACGGCTCCGACACGGATCGCGGTGCCGGCGCGATCCCGCCGGGCCAGCAGGCCCACGACGTCCCGCACGAAGGTGAGGCGTTCCTCGGTCTCGGCCGGATCGGCGCCGCTGAGCTCGACGGTGAAGTACAGCTCCAGCCGCGGCGGCGGCGTGATCCGCCGCGGCAGGGGAGAGAGCAGACACGGCATGTCGACGGCGGCCGGATCGACCCTGCGGGCACCGGGCGGTGCGACGAGGTCCACCTCCCCCGGTCCGCGGAGTACGAAGGTCAGCCGCACCGGTTCCAGTGCCCCGACCTCGATCTGATGCGTGCTCACATGTGGCGCACCGGTCCCGTCGGCGGCCGGCGCACCGGCCAGCACCGGAAGGTACAGGGCGTCGCAGTCGGTCGGTCCGCCGTACACGGTGACCTCGGCGGTGTCCGTCTCACCGAGGCCGAGCCGGGAGCCCGCGGGAAAGAGCACATGACTGTGGGCCTGCACGGCGCCGGTGTCACGGTCGAGCCTGGCCAGCAGCAGCGTGTGGTCGGCCAGGAGCGGCAGGGTTCGTACAAGACGCCGAACCGCGTCCGCGGTCGTACGGCGCGCCGACTCCGCACTGCCCGCGCGCAGTTCCACCCGAGGAGCGCAGACCTCCCGCACCACGGCGGCCGCGCGCTCCAGCAGCTTCCACCCGGCCGGGGGCGACAGCAGGACGACCGGAGGGTCGGGAACCGCGGGCAGGCATGCTTTGAGCCATTCCAGCACGGCGGTGTCGAATTCCCGACGGTCCACGGGCGGCAGGGTGCCTATTCCTCCCGCGAGCTGGAATCGACACACATCCTCATCGGAATCGAACGTTGGTACGACAAAACGCCATGCCGCGCTTTCCGTGTCGTTCTGCAGCGGGATTCCGGCCTCCCCAACGGTCACCCTGATCACGTGGAGACCGTCGGCCGTGAATTCCACGAACGACAATTCCTTGAAGCGGCCGCGGTGGAGTTCGTCGAGGAGAGCGCCGCGCCCGGACACAATCCCGAGGCCGGCCGAACCGGTTGCGGGCGACTTCTCCTCCTCCCGCCTCGGCGGACCTCCCCTGGTCACCTCCGCGACGCGCCCGGCACCCTCCGGACCCCGGGCCGACAGCGCCGCCGCCCCGACGTCCCAGACATGCTCGGCCGCTAGGAGCGCAGCCCCGGCGACCTCCACCTCCCGGGCGGTCAACTCCCCCAGTACCAGGTCGCTTTGGAGACGCCATTCGCACACCGCACAGAAGTCGCTCCGCTGATCCGGGGTCGCACACACCGGGCAGGCAGCCTGAAGATCACAGACTTCCGTCATCTGTTCACTCCCCCGATCCCCCGTCTCGGTCCGAGTCCTGCCCCGCCCCGGCAGTCGCGGACGACCACCTGACGCAACACCCGTACCAGGAACGCATCATGATGGCACGACGGCATGATCAATTCCCGGATTCCACAGATCGCCGACAATCCGTTGACATTCCCGTCCGGATTCACCTGCCGGAACTCCATACTCCGATTCCCGTCGCCAATTCACCGCACAGGGAAGCGGATTACATACGTCAATCCGTCGGCCGCCCGGCCCCGAGCCCACCCAGGCATCGCAGTCCATGAACCCGCTCATCCGTCCCGCCGCTCCGCATCCCCGTAGCCCCCCCGGCTTCTCCTCATGCGGAGCGGCGGGACTCCTTCCATTTCACCGGGTGAGCCGGGCGAACTCCGGTCGCGGACCGGTCACATCCCGGCCGGGATGCGCTCGACGAGCGCCGCCGCCTCGGGGGCGCGCACCACGAAGTGGACGTCCCACTGCGCCCCGCGCGCCAACTCCGCCTCCACGGCGGCCCATACGGCGGCCAGGCTGACGCCGTACGGCAGCCCGCCGCGCCCCGAGCCGAGCAGCGGGAAGCACACCGAGCGCAGCGGCGGCGTGTGCCGGTCGCCCTCCTCGGCCAGCAGCGCGAGGGCCCGGGACACCGCCCGGGTGACGTCGGCGGGCAGCACGTCGTAGTCGTTGGTTCCCGCCCGGGGAACGGCGATCGCGGCGTGGTATATCCGCCGCACTCCCTGTCCGGCCAAGGCGCCCGAGCCGGTGGCGGCCACCGTGCCGGGCAGCACCGCGCGTCCCGCGGTCCCGTGCCGCGCGGCCCACTTGCGCAGTTCGTCGTGGAGCGGGTCGTCCAGCACGTCCCCGGTCACACCACGCACCGAGGCCGCCCGGCGGAGCGACGCGGCGACCGACGACTTGTACGGCTCGGGCAGCGCGAGATGGACGTTGACCGGGGAGACGACCACGTCCACGTCCCGCAACAGGTCCACCGGGTGCACATGCACGGTGAGCCCCACCTGCCGGTCGCCGGCCCGGACCTGGACGGACCGGTGGGTGCCGACGCTCCACTCGTCCGCTCCGGCGCCGGGCGCCCCGCCCTCCTGCGACACCAGCCGCAGGATGTACTCGGCGACCTCCCCGAGGACCATCACCTCCTGGTCCTTGCGGAACCGCTCGACGCTCACGCCGTACACCGAGGCCGCGCTGCGGCGACGCGAGGACGCCGGCCAGTCCCGGGTGCCCTGCGCCAGGCCCAGGGTGTACTCGGCGGCGGTGCGCAGCGTGCCCGCGTCCAGGTGCGACACGGCTTGCCGCAACAGCGCCTCGACGGCCGCGCCCGGGCTCCGGGCCGCGGTCGTCTCGGTCACCGCTTCCGCGGCCGACTCCAGCGCCGGCAGTGCGCGCCCGCGCAACCGGACCAGCCCCGCGCGTCTGACTTCCTGGAGTTCGGCGAGAAGTGACGCATGGTCAGGAAGGGGCGATGCCATGCGTTCACGATGGCTCATGCTTCACCTGTGGACAAGCGGGCCCAGCGACCTCAGGACGTCACTCCCTTCTCGGCTGCGAGATCTTCGACCGCAGCGGTGCGAGAAGCTGGTTCGCCTCATCGATGCCGGCGTCGGAGTCGAGTTCCGGAATGCCCTCCTCCGGCAGCACCTCCAGCGGCCCGCCCTCGCAGTGGTCGAACCGGTCATGGAAGAGCACCAGGGCGCGCTTGGGCCGGTTGTGCCGGGACTGCCAGATCAGCCCCATGACATCGGGCGCCTGCGCCCGGATCTCGCTCGCCCAGCGCCTTGCCTGTACATAGTTCCGCTCGTCCTCCAAGAGTGTGGAGTCCTGGCAGACGGCGGCCAGGTCGGGCGCCTCTATCAGGGAGACCAGGGTCAGTTCGCACCTGGTGCGCAGCACGCTCAGCGACCGGCGCCAGACCGTGGCGTAGGGGATGACCCGCATGCCGGCCGACGGTTCGAAGGGCCTGGAGCGCAGCACACTCTCCGCGAGGGCCGTGGTCGGGCTGTCCGCCAGGTACAGGCAGTGATACGGATCGAGCGGCGTGCCGTCGAAACGGTTGCCGTTCTTGAACTCGAAAGGGTCCGCGAGGTTCGGGTTGAACTCGTGCGGCCTGTACTTGGTGTTGTGCACCCGCCACAGCTCCGTGCCGGCCGGGATCACATGGCGGACGGGGCGAAATTCCAACGGGGTCATGGGGAAGAGGCCGGTCATCAGTCCCCCTCCACCAGTGCGGTGGCCGCGCCGAGCAGTTGCTGGTCGGGCAGTCGGCCGAGGAGCGACACGGGGGTTCCGCCCAGCCAGGTGTTCCCGCTGAGCCACCAGGACGCGGCGCCCCAGGGGTCGACGTCCGCGAGGAGAAGACGGTTGACCTCGAGGACGACCTCGTACGGGGTGCCGCCGCCTGCGGTGAACTGGAACTCTGGGTAGCGGTCGTCGCCTTGGGGATCCGGCAGCCTGATCAGCTCGGGAGGCGGTGCCGTGTCGCCGCACCGCGCCCGCGCCTCCTCTGCCGAGAGGGCCTGCGCCAGAAGCAGTTGGTCCGGTGCGGCGGCTTGAGGCGGCGGGCTCGACAGCGAGGCCATCAGTTCCTGCGCTGCCGCTACGGTGACCGGCCCGGGTGACGCGGCAACCAGCCGCACGGAATCCAGCGCGACGCGCACCGGATGGTCGAGCGGCAGGGGCAGCAGAGCGAGACGGACGCCCTGAAGTGCCCTGCGGACCGCCCTGTCGTCGTCGGGCGCCACTTCGGCGAGGGCGCCGAGCCTGGCGAGCAGCAGCGTGTGCTGCTCGTCGTCGAGCGCCTCGCGGATGGTGGCCCGGTGCTCCCCGATCAGGGCGAGCAGCCAGCCGGCCGAACTCTCACGGCCGTCGTTCATCCGTTCCCCCTCCCTTTCCCGTCTTCGTTTCTCCCCGGCCCCGGATGCCCCTGATGAATGAACGCGGCCCAGAGCGAGATCCGGTCGAGGTCCGGTCGCCGCATCTGCCGCAGCAGCTCGCCACTGAGCGAGCCGGGGTTCTCACGGTGCGGGTCGAGCATCCACCGCTGCGCGGCCCTGAGCGCGTCGACGGGGCTGAGCCCGTCGATGGTCAGGTAGTGGTGGAACACCGCCATCAGCAGCGCCGACGCGCTGTCGTTGGTCGTCCACCGTGATCCGACGACGTCCCGTGCTCCGCCCGAGACGAACGCCGTGGTGAGGGTCAGCGCCTCGTCGTGGTCGCGGGTGCTCAGATCGGTCTGACAGGCACTCAGCACGACCAACGGCCCGTCCTCGGCGGCCCGTTGAGGGACCGACCGATCGAGCAGCCGGGTCACCGTCAGCATGCCCGGATCCGGTTCGGCGGGCGTGCAGCCCCTCGGCTCCGGGGCGGCGAGATGCAGGGCCGAGACCGTGGGACGCGTGCCCGCCGATCCGTGCGAGGCCACGTGGAGCAGCGAGGCCCCGTCGGCGAGGAACGAGAGGACGTCGTCGGGAGTACCGGGGACCAGCTCCTCCTCGGGCACCTCGAAGATCCCCCCGACCATCCGGGCCTGCCGGTAGAAGGCGTCCCTCAGGGCCATGACCTCGACCTCGGCATGCGTCAGGTCCAGGGTCGGGTCGGCCAGCAGGACGGGGGCGGCCGCCGGATCCCGCGGCGCGCGTCTCACCGTATGCAGGAACTGACTGCCGGACGCCGCGTAGCTGATCACGTCGGTCTCGCAGAGGTAGCGGTGAGGCGCGTCGTCCGGGTAGCGCGCGGCGTGCCAGGGGACGAGGCCGAGTCGGCCGCAGGGCACCAGGACGATCCTGAGCGGCCGGCCGTCGGCCCCGAGCCCCTTGTCCACGTCGGCGAGCACGGGGCCGAGCACCTGGAAGGCCCAGTCGCAGAGCTCCTTGATGGCCTCCTCCCAGGCCTGTTCGGCGGACGGGTCGCCGCATCCGCTGCCGTCGCGTGCCGCCGCATCACGTACGGCGGTGGCGTCGAGGTAGCGCTCCAGCGGGCCGCTCTCGGCGCCGGCCAGCTGCGACCGTACCGAGAGCCCGGCTCCGAGCACCGGACTCACCGCGATCGCCACGCCGGCGTCTCCGTCCTCGCAGGGGACCAGATAGACAAGCGCGTCGGCGCCGCTCTCCTCGACCCCGTCCGCGAGTTCGCTCAGGGTGGGCGCGCCGAGCAGGCCGCCCTCCCGGTAGCCGAGGGCTTCGAGGGCCTGGCGGCGCAGCGTGCCAGGCAGTTCGTCCGGGACGCCGTCGTCGGCAGCGGCCGCGGGTCCCTGGCCCGAATCGGCCGCCCGCCATGCCTCGGCGAGATCGTGGTGTCCGCCCGCGTCGAGGAGTTCGGGTACGGCGGACGAGGTGGACGCCGCGTGCAGCACCAGGGCCCGGCCCAGTTCCAGAGCGGCCACGGCCTCGTGCAGCCGCCCCTGCGAGCCCGCCCACAGAGCGGCCTCCACACCCCTGCTCGCCCCGGAACGGGCCGCCAGCAGTCCGTGCTCCGCACCGGACTGGAGAAGGACGTCGGCGGCGAGCCTCGTCAGCGCCTCGTTGGCGGCTTCCAGGGCCCTGATGTTCTTCACGTCCTGGTTGAGAACGTCGCGCTCGCGGTACGCCATGGCCAGCTCCCACAGCGCGTCAGCGGCGGTCCGCGGCGCCCTCCCCTCCCGGACGCGGTCGCGGATCCGCTCCAGTTCGTCGATGAGCCTGTCCAGGACGGCCGGGTCATGGTTGAGGGAGTAGTACACGGCGACAGCGTGCGCGGAGCGGTGGAGATCCTCCGTCGAGGCGTCCGAGGGGAGGCGAACGGGCTCGTTCGCCGGCACCGGGTCGCCGGCGAGGCCGGCGCGCAGCAGATCGAAGTCCGGGATGTGCGGCAGGGACATCTCGTCGACGAACGGGAGACCGCTCTCCCTGATTCCGGACATCCCTTTCTCCATGTACGGCAGGGCACGCAGCATCATCTCCCTGTCCCCGGTGACGATGCCGAGCCGGCAGTAGGCCGCGCCCAGCGCCGAGAGGACCATGGAGCGGAACTGATGGCCCTCGGGGACGGACTTCTCCAGCGCTTCCGCCTCGTCCACCAGGTCCCGGAGCGCCTCGACGTCCTCCGACTCGCCCGCGTCGAGGACCCTGGTGTACAGCGCCATCGCCCGCCCCAGGACGGCAGGATCCGCCACGCCCGGAGGCAGCGCCCCTTCGAGCGTCGCGAAGTGGTCGACGATCTTCTGCAGGTTGGCCCGGCCGGCCGCTTGGTCCTGCCTCGCGCCGCCGGCGACGGAACTGATGTTGAGCAGAAGCGCCCGCATGGCCTCCAGCCCGGCGGTCGGGTCCGGCCCGGGGGGCGGGTTCTTCTGTACGGAGCCCAGTCGGCGGAGAACGTCGTTGAGTGCCTCGGGATCGCCACTGTTCAGCACGTCGTCGAGGCCGTGTGTGGCGGCGTTCATGGCGTCCAAGCCGGCGGCGAGCCGACGGAAGTCGTCGGGGGTGAGCGTGGGCTTGGGGTCGGGCTCCGGGGACGGCTCGGCAGCAGGGCTCCTACGAGGTCCTGAGGCATCGGGTCCCGAGGCGCCCGCCCGCCCGCCCGCAGGACCGCCGGCAGGACCGCCTGCCATGCCGAACAACTGGTCCATCATCCGCCGCAGCTGGTCCGTGTGGGGATCCCCGGCGGGCATCATGCTGGTCAGCAGGTCGGTGAACTCGGCCCCCGGGGGAGTCGAGAAGATCCCCCGCATCCGCCGCAACTCCGCCAGGAACTCCGGGGGCAACGGCAGCTCCAGCGCCTCCGCGGTCAGCTCCTCGAGCTCCGTGTTGAAGGCCGCCGTCCCGGCGAGTCCCGCCTGTGCGAACCAGCCGACGAAGGCGGAGAGGTCGGGTACCTCCCCGTACCCGCCCTGCTGCGACCGTATCGGCGTAATGACCGACACCAGGAACAGGGCCGCCCAGCGCCGGTCTTCCTCTCCCGCCGCGGCTCCCAGCGCCGTCCCGCGGTCCCGGGCCTCCCGCAGCAGCCGCTCCGCGCGCTCCTGGTCCGCGGGTTCACCACCCCCGGCGGAGTACCGCATGGCCAGCGCACCACCCAGCCACACGCTCACCGCGCTGCGGAGAGCGGGGTCGTGGTCCAGCAGCCCTGCCAGCTGGCCGAGTTCGGCGATCGACGCGTCGTACGCCCGAGGAGGCACATCTCTCGCGCCCATGGCGGGGGTCAGCCGCTTCACCCGCTCCGCGGCGTCCGCCGCCCAGGTTCGAAGCCCCGTTACGCCGCCGCTCTCCTCGTCACTCACCGACATCCTGGCTCTCCCCCGAGATCTCGACAGCCCTTGGAATCAAGGCCACTATGCCGATCGGCCGGACGGATGGCGACAAGATCCCGCGCTTCTCCTCCTCAACGCCCCAAATCCGCCCGGGACGCGCCCAGATCGGCCCGCAGCGCGCGGCGCATAGCCCGCAGCCCGCCCCACAGCGCGTCGATACCCGCCTGTACGGCGGCGGGCGAGTCCCCCGCTCGCGGCACACCATCGTCCAGACGCCGGACCATGCCGTACACCGCACCCAGGCCATGGCTGAGGCCGCCCGCGAGTTCGAGCACGCGCTCCGGCACGCGCATCTGGGCCTCCGCGTACGCGTCCCGGTGCTGGTCACGTGCCTCGGTCAGCCGCTGCCGCACGGACCGCAGATCCTCGTCGCGGCCCAGCGCGTGCAAGTGGTCGGTGAGCGCGGAAAGGTACTGCCGAGCCGAGGTGTTGAGCGCCACGTAGCACGACCGCAGCTCCTGGGCCTCGCTGCGCCGCTTCCGCAACTGTTCGGCCCGCTCCTGCTCGCGCTGCCGACTGCGGTCCGCCGCGCGCTGGGTCAACAGCGCGGACAGCAGCGTCCCGACGACTCCTGCGACCGCGACCAGGAGGGCGGTCGCGCCACCGACGTCCACGCGGCCTCCCTCCGTGTTCCGGCACATCGCCAGCGAAGCAGCGGACCTCTCGTCGTGTGAACACCCCACCCGAGGATCGCCCGAAGTTCGGCCCACCACCGACCAGTCGGGGGAGCCGGCGGTGTCGCTCAGGTCGCCCGGAGCGCCTCGGTCGGCTGCATCCGGGCCGCGCGGAGCGAGGGGAGCAGACCGGCGACGGCGCCGATCGCGACGGCCGCGCCCAGGCCCCCGCCCCAGGCCAGTGCCGGGACCACCGTGGCCCAGCCCTTGACCTCCGCGTAGACCGTGGTGGCGAGGACGCCCATCGCCACCCCGGCCGCGCCGCCGAGAGCGGCGAGGAGGAGATGACCGTCGCCCCGGCGAGGGAGGAAGCCAGTCTCCTCCCCCGCCCCGCACGACGGGTCCACCTGCTGTCCGAGCCCTCGTGGCCGTGAGCACCCTGCATGTCATGCTCCGCTTCTGAAGGGGGCTCTCACGCCATGGACCAGGGGGTTTCGGCGAGGTATCGCGAACGACCCCTCGGCGGGGGGCAACCGGCTCTCCGGCCTCAGCCCTCGGTCAGGGTGATGTCCTGCTGCTCGGCCGCGTGGAAGCGGGGCAGGGGCAGGCCGCCCTGGGCGTGGAGTTCCATGAGCGTGGCCTCCACGTGGGCCTCGCCCGGTTCGAGGGTGCTCGGGGAGGGCTTGCCGGTGTTCTCCCAGCGGTGTTCCGTGCCGTCGCACACGGCGCGGGTACCGCCGATGCCGTGGCGGACCGACGCGGAGCGCTTCCCCACGGAGGAGCTCACGAACACCGGGCCGGTGCCACCGGCGCAGCGGTAGGTGCCGGAGAGCGTGACGGTGCCGTCCTCGGCGATACGGCCGACGGGGTCGACGGTGACGGTCTCGTACGGGTCGGCGGTCGCGAGGGTCGCGGGCGCGGCCAGCAGGAACAGTGCGGTACCGATGGCGGCGGCGAGAGCGGGGCGTACGGACACGGGGTACCTCCCGGATGAGTGGAATGAGGGCTTCCACTGGTACCGGGCACGCGTGCTCACGACGGTGATCGTCACTCATTCGGTGGCGAGTCCGCACCGACCGTCGTGGAACCGTCCGAGTGTTGTCCGGGTGTTGTCACGCTTCACGGCGCGCTGTTCCGATGAGTTCGGGACGGGAGCATGGTCTATTCATACGGACCCCATACCGACGGTCCTACCGACGTGGAGGTGCACCATGTGTTCCCACCAGACTTCGGGTGCTTCGTCCGACCGCAACGCCCCGCACATCGTCGCCGCCCACCCCGAGCAGGGCTGGAACCTCCTGTGCGACGGCGCGATCGTCTTCGACGACACCGGCGAGCTGCTGCCCGACGGCCGGATCGTGGCCCCGCACCGGGTGCCCGCCGCACTGCTGACGATCGCCGCCTGATCACTTACCTGCGATGAACTCCCGCAGCGCGGAGGCGAGTTGCTCCGGCTGGTCCTCGGCGATCAGCGTCCGTGAGTCCTCGATCTCCAACAGCCGCCCCTGCGGGAGGAGTTCGGCCAGGCGGCGGCCGTGGGCGCGGGGCATCATCAGGTCCTCGGTCGCCCACACGACGAGCGCGGGCTTGTCCAACGACCGCAACCCCTCGGCGGCTTCGAGCAGTTCGGTCTTCCGGATGTGCGTCCCGTAGTGACGGAAGTCCCGCCGGATCGCGGCATCCGTCCGCAGCGGCCGCAGCCAGCCGTCGACGATCTCGTCCGGCACCGGACGCTTGGCGAGCGAGCCGATGCCGACGGGCAGCCGGCGCAGCGGCTTCAGCCCCAGGACGCGGACCAGGAAGGCCACCCCGCCGGGCACCCTGCAGGCCACGCCGATCAGCTTCCCGGGCAGACCCGGCGGATAGTTGTCGAAGGCCTCGCAGGAGATCAGCACCAGCCGGGCCAGCCGCTCCGGATACCGGGCCGCCACCGTCTGGGCCCGCCCGCAGTCGCTCTCGACCAGCGTGACCTCCCGCTGGTCGAGACGCTCAAGAAACTCCACGACCAGCTCGTTGACCACATCCGGCGTGGGCGGCCGGCTCATCGGTCTGCGGTGGGAGCCGTACGGCAGGGTCGGGGCGATCACCCGGTGGTCGCCGCGCAGATCGGCCACGACCTTGCGCCAGACGGTCGCGATGGGGGCACCGCCCGCTCGAGCGAAGCCGAGAGTGGGGGAGGACCAGGCCGTGGAGCAGGACCACGACCGGGCCGTCGCCGCCCGTGTCCTCGTACTCGACGACTCCCGCACTGAGCTCGATTTCGGGCATATCGGCGATGCTAGGGCAGCACCGCGAAGCCGTCGAGCTCCACCATCGCCTGTTCGTCCCACAGGCGTACGACCTCCACGACGGCCATCGCCGGGTAGTCCCGTCCGGCCAACCTCCGCCAGATACGGCCGAGTTCGGGGGCGTGAATGCGGTACGCGGCGATGTCCGTGGCGTAGACGGTGACGCGGGCGAGGTCGGCGGGGGTGGCACCGGCCGACCTCAGCGCGGCCAACAGATTCGTGAGGGCCTTCTCGAACTGCAGGGGGAGCGTGGCGCCGACGACCTTGCCGTCGATGTCGAGGGCGGTCTGGCCCGCGAGGAACACCAGACGGGTCCCCGTGGCGACGACCGCGTGCGAGAAGCCGGTGGGCGGGGAGAGGTCCGGCGGGTTGATGCGCTCGGCGGTCACTGGGCGGCCTCCACGTTCGCGTACAACTCCTTGGCGATGATGCCGCGTTGGACCTCGCTGGCCCCCTCGTAGATGCGTGGGGCGCGCACTTCGCGGTAGAGGTGTTCGAGGAGATGGCCGCGACGCAGGGCGCGGGCGCCGTGCAGTTGGACGGCCGTGTCGACGACGTACTGCGCGGTCTCGGTGGCGAGCAGTTTCGCCATCGCGGCGCGCTTGGGGACGTCCGCGGCGCCTTCGTCGTACGCCGTCGCCGCCCTGTAGACCATGAGCCGGGCCGCCTCCGTACGCAGTGCCATCTCGGCGACCTGGTGGGCGACCGTCTGGAGGTCCTTCAACTTGCCGCCGAACGCGTCCCGTTGGGCCGTGTGGGCGAGGGTCGCGTCCAGTGCCGCCTGCGCCATGCCGACCGCGAAGGCGCCGACGCTGGGGCGGAAGAGGTTGAGGGTGCCCATGGCGACCCGGAAGCCTCGGTCGACCTCGCCGAGGACGTCGTCGCCCGTCACCGGTACGGCGTCGAAGGCGAGGCTGCCGATGGGGTGCGGGGAGAGCATGTCGAGGGCGGTGCCGGTGAGGCCGGGGCGGTCCGCGGGGACCAGGAAGGCGGTGACTCCACGGGCACCGGCGCCGGGCGTGGTGCGGGCGAAGACGGTGCAGAAGTCGGCCTCGGGGGCGTTGGAGATCCAGCACTTCTCGCCGGTGAGCCGCCAGCGGGACGGGCCGTCGGGATCGGCGGTCAGGGACAGCGCCGCCGCGTCCGACCCCGCCCCGGGCTCGCTCAGCGCGAAGGCGGCCACCGCGATGCCGTCCGCCACCCGGGGCAGCCAGCGCTCGCGCTGGGACGGCGTGCCGTGCGCGTGGACCGGGTGGGCGCCCAGACCCTGGAGCGCGAGGGCGGTCTCGGCCTCCGTGCAGGCGTACGCGAGGGACTCCCGCATCAGGCAGAGATCGAGGGCGCCCGAGGTGAACAGGCGTGACAGCAGCCCTAGTTGACCGAGCTCGGCGACGAGCGGACGGTTGACGTGCCCGGGTTCGCCCTTCTCCGCGAGCGGGCGCAGCCGGTCGGCGGCGAGGGTGCGCAGCTCCCTGCACCAGGCGGTCTGTGCTGGTTCGAGCGAGAATGCGGGCATTGCCGGTCCCCTCTCTCCACTGGACCCCACGACGGTATCGCGCACCGTTGACTGTCGTCACCAACACGATACGCTCCTCATGCGAGCCCACCACCGACGCCCACAAGGCAAGGGGGCCTACCGCCATGAACGTCTCGGCCCACGTCGACACCTTCGCGCGCGACCACCTCCCGCCCCCCGACCAGTGGCCCGAGCTCCGCTTCGACCTGCCGGAGCTGCGTTACCCCGATCGGCTGAACTGTGCCGTCGATCTGCTGACGGGCCCCGACGAGGACCGGCCGGTGTTCCACACCCCCGCCGGGGACACATGGACGTACGGCACACTGCGCGCCCGCGTCGACCGGCTCGCGCATCTCCTCACCGGCGAGCTCGGCATCGTGCCCGGCAACCGGGTGCTGCTGCGCGGCCCCACCACCCCGTGGCTGGCCGCCTGCTGGCTGGCGGTTCTGAAGGCGGGCGCGGTCGCCGTGACCGCGCTGGCGCAGCAGCGGCCGCACGAGCTGGCCACGATGTGCGAGATCGCGCGCATAGAGCACGCGCTGTGCGACATCCGGGCCGTCGACGACCTCGCCAAGGCCGAGATACCGGGGCTCAGGATCACGACGTACGGCGGTGACGCCCCCGACGACCTGCTGAACCGGACCGCGCCGAAGACGCCGTACCCCGCCGTGGACACCGCGGCCGACGACGTGGCACTGATCGCCTTCACCTCCGGCACCACCGGGCGCCCCAAGGGGTGCATGCACTTCCACCGGGATGTGCTCGCCATAGCCGACACCTTCTCGAAGCATGTGTTGCGCCCCCATGTGGACGACGTCTTCGCCGGGAGTCCCCCGCTCGGCTTCACCTTCGGTCTCGGCGGTCTCGTGGTCTTCCCGATGCGGGCGGGAGCGAGCGCCCTCCTCCTCGAACAGGCCGGTCCCCGGCAGCTACTGCCGGCGATCGCGGAACACCAGGTCTCCGTACTGTTCACCGCCCCCACCGCCTACCGCGCGATGCTCGACGAGCTGGACGCGTACGACACCTCGTCCCTGCGCCGCTGTGTCTCCGCCGGCGAGAACCTGCCCGCCGCCACCTGGGAGGCCTGGCACGGGCGGACCGGGCTGGGCGTCATCAACGGCATCGGCGCGACCGAACTGCTGCACATCTTCATCTCCGCCGCCGACGAGCGGATACGGCCCGGGACGACCGGGGTTCCCGTACCGGGCTGGCACGCGCGCGTGGTCGACGACGACGGCGCGGAGAAGCCCGACGGGGAGCCCGGGCTGCTCGCCGTGCGCGGGCCCGTCGGCTGCCGCTACCTCGCCGATCCGCGCCAGCGCGACTACGTACGGGGCGGCTGGAACATCACCGGCGACACCTACGTCCGCGAGAGCGACGGCTACTTCCGCTATGTCGCCCGCGCGGACGACATGATCATCTCCGCCGGGTACAACATCGCCGGCCCCGAGGTCGAGGACGCGTTGCTGCGTCACCCGGACGTGGTCGAGGCGGCGGTCGTGGGGCGGACGGACGAGGCGCGCGGGCAGGTGGTCGTCGCCCATGTGGTCCTCAGGGAGAGCGCCGCGCGGGACGCCGAGACGCTGCGCGCCTTCGTGAAGGCCGAGCTGGCGCCGTACAAGTGTCCGCGCGAGATCGTGTTCCTGGACGCGCTGCCGCGCACCGCCACCGGCAAGCTCCAGCGGTTCAGGCTGCGCACCGAAGGTGACCAGCCTTGATGCCGACGACCTAAGATGATCAACGTGTCCGACCAGCATGCCCCACGGTCTCTCATCGTCACGCTCTACGGCGCGTACGGACGCTTCGTGCCCGGCCCGGTGCCGGTCGCCGAGCTGATCCGGCTGCTGGCCGCGGTCGGCGTGGACGCCCCCTCCGTACGCTCGTCCGTGTCCCGGCTCAAACGGCGCGGGCTGCTCGTGCCCGCCCGTACGGCGCAGGGCGCGGCCGGGTACGAGCCGTCGCCGGACGCCCGCCAGTTGCTCGATGACGGCGACCGGCGCATCTACGCCACCGTGCCGCCCGCGGACGAGGGCTGGGTGCTCGCCGTGTTCTCCGTGCCGGAGTCGGAGCGGCAGAAGCGGCACGTGCTGCGTTCGCGGCTGGCCGGTCTCGGCTTCGGGACCGCGACCCCCGGGGTGTGGATCGCCCCGGCGCGGCTGTACGAGGAGGCCCGGCACACCCTCCAGCGGCTGCGGCTGGACCCGTACGTCGACTTCTTCCGCGGCGAGCACCTCGGCTTCGCACCGACCGCCGAGGCCGTGGCCCGTTGGTGGGACCTGGCCGCGATCGCCAAGGAGCACGAGGCGTTCCTCGACCGCCACGCGCGCGTGCTGCACGACTGGGAGCAGCGCGAGGACACCCCGCCGGAGGAGGCCTACCGCGACTACCTCCTCGCCCTGGACTCCTGGCGGCACCTCCCCTACACCGACCCCGGCCTGCCCGCCCACCTGCTTCCCGAGGACTGGCCGGGCGCCCGGTCGGCGGCGGTGTTCCGGGGGCTGCACCGGCGGCTGCGGGACGCGGGAGCCGTGTTCGCGGGTGTGTGACCTCAGGCACATCACAGGCCCCTAAGGGAACGCTCAGGTTCCTCTGTCCCTCTTCTCAAGTTTCTTACCTACTGTCCCTCGGGTCGTAAGGAAGAGGGAAGAGGACTGTTGCGCATGACCACCACGGCAAGGGCTCAGGGAGCCACCGTCTGGCTCACCGGGCTGCCGAGCGCGGGCAAGACGACCATCGCCCGTCTCCTCGGTGACCGGCTGAAGGCCGAGGGACACCGCGTGGAGGTCCTCGACGGCGACGAGATCCGCCGCTTCCTCTCCGCGGGCCTGGGCTTCTCCCGGGAGGACCGCAACACGAACGTGCAGCGCATCGGGCTCGTCTCCGAGGTGCTCGCGCGCAACGGCGTCCTGTCCGTCGTCCCGGTGATCGCGCCGTACGCCGACAGCCGCGAGGCCGTGCGCAAGCGGCACGAGGCGAGCGCGACGCCGTACATCGAGGTGCATGTCGCGACCCCGGTCGAGGTCTGCAGCGAGCGGGACGTGAAGGGGCTGTACGCCAGGCAGGCGGCGGGCGAGCTGTCCGGGCTGACCGGTATCGACGACCCGTACGAGCCGCCGGTGGACCCCGCGCTCGTGCTGCCGACGCAAGTGCAGTCGCCGCGGGAGTCGGCCGACACCGTGTACGCGCTGCTGGCCGAGCGGGGGCTGGTATGAGCGACTTCACCCTCTCCCACCTGGACGCACTCGAGTCCGAGGCCGTCCACATCTTCCGCGAGGTGGCGGGCGAGTTCGAGCGGCCGGTGATCCTGTTCTCCGGCGGCAAGGACTCCATCGTCATGCTGCACCTGGCGCTGAAGGCCTTCGCCCCCGCGGCGATCCCCTTCTCGCTGCTGCACGTCGACACGGGGCACAACTTCCCCGAGGTCCTGGAGTACCGCGACCGTGTGGCCGCCACACATGGGCTGCGCCTCCATGTGGCCTCCGTACAGGACTACATCGACCGCGGCGTGCTGCGCGAACGTCCCGACGGGACGCGCAACCCGCTGCAGACCCTGCCGCTCACCGAGAAGATCCAGTCCGAGCGCTTCGACGCCGTGTTCGGCGGTGGTCGGCGAGACGAGGAGAAGGCCCGGGCCAAGGAGCGGGTGTTCTCCCTGCGCGACGAGTTCTCGCAGTGGGACCCGCGCCGCCAGCGGCCCGAGCTGTGGAACCTCCAGCAACTGGACCGAACTCGACGTCTGGCAGTACATCGCCCGCGAGGAGATAGAGCTCCCGGAGATCTACTACGCCCACGGCCGCGAGGTGTTCCAGCGGGCCGGGATGTGGCTGACCGCCGGCGAGTGGGGCGGCCCCAAGGCCGGCGAGACCGTCGAGAAGAGGCAGGTCCGGTACCGCACGGTCGGCGACATGTCCTGCACCGGCGCCGTCGACTCCGACGCCGACACCATCGAGAAGGTGATCGCCGAGATCGCCGCCTCCCGGCTCACCGAGCGCGGTGCGACCCGCGCCGACGACAAGATGTCCGAGGCCGCGATGGAAGACCGTAAGCGCGAGGGGTACTTCTAAGCATGACCGCCACCACTGACATGACCGCCACGACTATCGACACCCTCCGTTTCGCCACGGCCGGTTCCGTCGACGACGGCAAGTCCACGCTTGTCGGCCGGCTGCTGCACGACTCCAAGTCGGTGCTCGCCGACCAGCTGGAGGCCGTGGAGCACGCCTCCCGCAACCGTGGCCAGGAGACCCCCGACCTGGCCCTTCTCACGGACGGTCTGCGTGCCGAGCGCGAGCAGGGCATCACCATCGACGTGGCCTACCGCTACTTCGCCACCCCGCGCCGCCGGTTCATCCTCGCCGACACCCCCGGCCACGTGCAGTACACCCGCAACATGGTCACCGGCGCCTCCACCGCCGAGCTGGCGATCATCCTGATCGACGCCCGCAACGGCGTGGTCGAGCAGACCCGACGCCATGCCGCCGTGGCCGCCATGCTCCGCGTCCCGAACGTGGTCCTGGCCGTCAACAAGATGGACCTGGTCGGGTACGAGGAGAAGGAGTTCGACCGGATCGTCGAGGACTTCGCGGGCCACGCGGCCGAGCTGGGCCTGCCCGGCTTCACGCCGATCCCGGTCTCCGCGCTCGTCGGCGACAACGTCGTGGACCGCTCGGCGCACATGGACTGGTACGACGGTCCGGCCCTCCTGGAGTTCCTGGAGAACGTCCCGGTCGGTACCGAGGCCGCCGACGCCCCGGCCCGCTTCCCGGTGCAGTACGTGATCCGGGATGGCGAAGTCCGCTACTACGCGGGCCAGTTGGTGTCGGGCACGCTGCGGGTCGGCGACCGCGTCACCGTGCATCCGTCCGGCGAGACCTCCGAGATCACCGGCATCGACGTGCTCGGGACCGCTCAGGAGGTGGCCTACGCGCCGCAGTCGGTCAGCGTCCGGCTCGCCGACCAGCGGGACGTCTCGCGCGGCGACATGATCACCGCCGGGGTCGACGTCCCGGCGCTCACGCGGGATGTGCAGGCATCCGTCTGCCACCTGGCCGACCGTCCGCTGCGGGTCGGCGACCGGGTCCTGGTCCGGCACACCACCCGGACCGTCAAGGCGATCGTCAAGGACCTGGCCGGCGCGACCGAGCTGTCCGCGAACGACCTGGGCCGGGTCACCCTGCGCACCGCCGAGCCGCTCGCGCTCGACGACTACGCGGTCTCCCGGCGCACCGGCGCGTTCATCCTGATCGACCCGGCGGACGGGGCGACGCTGACGGCGGGCATGGTCGAACTGTCGTAATCCGCTGAATCCGTTACCGAGACGCCCTCAAGTCCCCAGCGTCAGCCGGGGCTTGGGGGCGTCCGTGCGTCCGCTCTGGGGGCGGCGACTGCCCGCCCGGTACGGGGCCGGCCAGCCGACACCCGGACCGTCATAACCCTGCTCGGCCGCCGCGTGCAGCGTCCAGTGCGGGTCGTAGAGGTGGGGGCGGGCCAGCGCGCAGAGGTCTGTACGCCCGGCCAGGATCAGGGAGTTGACGTCGTCCCAGGAGGAGATCGCGCCGACCGCGATCACCGGGACGCCGGTCTCGTGGCGGATACGGTCCGCGAACGGCGTCTGGTACGACCGTCCGTACTCCGGCTGCTCCTCGGCCACGACCTGCCCGGTGGACACGTCGATCGCGTCGGCACCATGCGCGGCGAAGGCGCGGGCGATCTCGACGGCGTCCTCGGCCGAAGTCCCCTCCTCGGCCCAGTCGGTGGCGGAGATACGGACAGTCACGGGCCGATCCTGTGGCCACACGCCACGTACGGCGTCGAAGACCTCCAGCGGGAAGCGGAGCCGTTTCGCGAGCGAGCCGCCGTAGGCGTCGGTGCGGCGGTTGGTCAGCGGGGAGAGGAAGCCGGAGAGCAAGTAGCCGTGGGCGCAGTGGAGTTCGAGGAGGTCGAAGCCGGCGCGGGCGGCACGCCAAGCGGCGGCCATGAACTGCTCGCGGATGTCGGCGAGTTGGGCGCGGGTCAGCTCGCGTGGGGTCTGGCTGAAGGGTTTGTACGGGATCGGGGAGGCGGCCACGAGGGGCCAGTTGCCGTCGGGGAGAGGCTCGTCGATGCCCTCCCACATCAGCTTGGTCGAGCCCTTGCGCCCGCTGTGGCCGAGCTGCACGCCGAGCGCGGTACCCGGGGCCTGGGTGTGCACGAAGTCGGCGATCCGGGTCCAGGCCTCGGCCTGCCTTCCGTTGTAGAGGCCGGTGCAGCCGGGCGTGATCCGGCCCTCCTCGCTGACGCACACCATCTCGGTCATCACGAGGCCCGCCCCGCCGAGGGCCCTGGCCCCCAGGTGGACGAGGTGGAAGTCGCCGGGGAGTCCGTCGGTGGCCGAGTACATGTCCATGGGCGACACGACGACCCGGTTGCGCAGGGTCAGCTCACGCAGCCGGAACGGAGTGAACATCGGGGGTGTGCCGGGCGGACAGCCGAACTCGCGCTCCACGGCCGAGGTGAAGTGGGAGTCGCGCAGGCGCAGGTTGTCGTGGGTGACCCGGCGACTGCGGGTGAGGAGGTTGAAGGCGAACTGGCGGGGCGGCTGGTCGAGGTAGAGACCGAGGTTCTCGAACCACTCCAGGCTGGCGCGGGCGGCGCGCTGGGTGGAGGCGACGACGGGTTTGCGCTCCTCTTCGTAGGCCGCCAACGCCCTTTCCAAGGAAGGCTGTTCCTCCAGGCAAGCGGCCAGCGCGAGGGCGTCCTCGACGGCCAGTTTGGTCCCCGAGCCGATGGAGAAGTGGGCGGTGTGGGCGGCGTCGCCGAGCAGGACGATGTTGCCGTGGGACCAGTGTTCGTTCACGACCGTGCGGAACGTGGTCCACGCGGACTTGTTGGAGCGGAGGGAGCGCCCGCCGAGCGCTTCCGCGAAGATCTTGGCGCAGTGTTCCACGGACTCCGTCTCGTCCAGTTCCTCGAAACCTGCTGCCCGCCAGACGTCCTCGTGCATCTCGACGATGACGGTCGAGGCGTCGGGTGCGTACGGGTAGCCGTGCAGCTGCATCACGCCGTGCTCGGTCTCGGCGATCTCGAAGCGGAAGGCGTCGAAGGCGAAGTCCGCGGCGAGCCAGATGTAGCGGCAGCGGTGGGTGGTCACATGGGGGCGGAACACATGGGCGTGGGCCTCGCGGGTGGTGCTGTTGACTCCGTCGGCTGCGATGACGAGGTCGTACGTCTCCGGGAGGTGAGCCGGGGCCTCGGAGCGGAAGCGGAGCTCTACGCTCAAGGCGCGGCAGCGGTCGTGCAGGATCTCCAGGAGGCGTTTCCTGCCCAGGGCGGCGAAGCCGTGTCCTCCGGAGGTGTGGCGGGTGTTGCGGTGGACGATGTCGATGTCGTCCCAGCGGGTGAAGTGCTGCTGGAGGGCTGCGTAGACCTTGGGGTCGGCGTGTTCTATGCCGCCCAGGGTTTCGTCGGAGAGGACAACTCCGAAGCCGAAGGTGTCGTCGGGGGCGTTGCGTTCCCAGACGGTGACCTCGCGGTCGGGGCGGAGACGTTTCAGCAGGGCGGCGGCGTAGAGGCCACCGGGGCCGCCGCCGATGATCGCGATGCGTTGGGGGTGGCTGATCGTCGTCGGCGGCTGCGGGTCCGTTGTGGCTGGTCGCGCCCACGCGGCGGTAGCCGCAGATTCAATACAGCCCCGCGCCCCTGAGGGTGACATCGTCACCGCCCCTGCCACTTCGGAGGGCGCTTTTCCTTGAAGGACGCGTGGAACTCGGCGTAATCCTCGCCGTGCATCAACAGGGCCTGCGTCGAGGCGTCCAGCTCGACGCTGGCCGCCAGGGGCATGTCCAGCTCGGCCGTCAGCAAGGCCTTCGTCTGGGCGTACGCCAATGCCGGGCCCTCGGCCAGGCGGCGGGCGAGTGCCTGCGCGGCCTCGTCCGCCCGGCCCTCGTCCGTCAGTTCGCTGATCAGGCCGATGCGCTCGGCCTCGGAGGCGCGGACCGGCTCGCCCAGCATCAGCAGGCGGGTCGCGTGGCCGAGGCCGACCACCCGGGGCAACAGATAGGCCGCGCCCATGTCGCCGCCGGACAGGCCGACGCGGGTGAACAGGAACGCGAAGCGCGCCGAGGGATCCGCCACCCGGAAGTCCGCGGCCAGGGCCAGCACCGACCCCGCGCCCGCCGCCACCCCGTGCACCGCCGCGATCACCGGGAACGGGCACTCCCGTACGGCCCGCACGACCTGCCCGGTCATCCGGTTGAAGTCGAGCAGTTGGGCGGTGTCCATCGACAGGGTCGCGCCGATGATCTCGTCGACGTCGCCGCCGGAGCAGAAGCCGCGGCCCTCGCCGGCCAGCACCAGGGCCCGTACGGTCCGCTCCCGGGACAGCTCGGCGAGCAGGTCGCGCAGGTCGGCGTAGGCGCCGAAGGTGAGCGCGTTGAGTTTGTCGGGGCGGGCGAGGGTGACGGTAGCGACGCCGTCCGCGAGGTCCACGCGCAGGTGCTCCCAGCGGGCGGTCCGGGCGGCGGAACCGGTGAAGGGACTCATGTCGTGCGGCCTCCTCGCATGAGGTGCGCTCTATCCCTGCATGAGGTGCGCTCTACCCTTCGAAGCTATCACCCATCTTTGACTGTCGTCACGAGTGCGCGATAGCCCTGTCCTCGTATGACCTGAACACGACCTGAACACGTCCCGTCCGTCACGAGTCGTCGATAGCCCGGTAACGACGGGAGAAGCCGTGCGAGGCAAGCCGTTGCTACGGGTAAGCCGCCCGGTAACGGGGCCGAAGGTCCCGTACGGTGACCGTCGGACGCCTCTGCCGGGCGGCGCCGTACCATTCATAAGGTTGAAAGCAGGACAGCCTGCTCATGAACGGACCCGCCTTGCAAGATCGCCCTTCCGCCTCCGCCTCCTGGCGCATCGCACTGCCGCACTCCGCCGCGGCCGTGCCCGTGGCCCGCGCTCTCGTGCGCACCGCGCTGGCAGAGCTGGAGCACGGGGCGGACTGCGACACCGCGGAACTGCTGACGGCCGAGCTGGTCGCGAACGCCGTGGAGCACACCACCGGGGACAGCCCCATAGAGCTGGTCGTCGAGCTGCTGCCCGGCGGCTGCCAGGTCGAGGTGCACGACCCGGACCCGGCGCCGCCCGGCAACCTCACCCGTCCGGTGGACACCGAGCCCGACCCCTGGCAGGAGCACGGGCGCGGCCTGCTGCTGATCCGCGCCCTCAGCTCGTCCTGCGGGCACCGCCCCACCGAGTCCGGCAAGGCGGTCTGGTTCAGACTGCCAGTGGTTCCGCGGCAGTGGCGTCCGGCGTGACCGGGGCCTGGGTGAGCCGGGAGTTCCGGCGCCCGTAGCCGACGTAGACCAGGAATCCGACGGCCAGGAACACCGCGAACTGGAGCCAGGTCGTCCCGCCCGTCTCGTACATCAGGTAGAGACAGAAGCCGACGCCGAGCAACGGTGTCACGGGGTACAGCGGCACCCGGAAGGTACGGGCGAGGCCCGGCTCCCGGCGTCGTAGCGCGATCACCGCGATGTTGACGACGGCCATCACGGCGAGCGTGCCGATGGTGCAGAGGTTGACCACCGAGTCCAGCGACGCGAAGGCGGCCGGGACCGCGAAGACGACCGCGACGATCAGGGTGCCGGCGACCGGCGTCGAGGTCTTCGGCGAGACCTTCTCGAAGACACGCGGGATCAGTCCGTCCCGGGACATGGACATGAGGATGCGGGTCTGGCCGTACATCACGGCCAGCACCACCGAGGCGATGGCGACGACCGCGCCGAACGCGATGACGCCTCCGCCCACCGAAGAGCCGGTGACCTCGTTGACGACGTACGACAGCGCGGCGGGCCGGCCGCCGACCTCGTCGCCGCCGATGGCGCCGATCGCGGCGACGGCGACCGCGCAGTACAGCAGGGTGACCAGGCCGATGCAGACGAGGATCGCGACGGGGATGTCCCGACGCGGGTTCTTCGCCTCCTCGCCGGCCGTGGTGATCGCGTCGAAGCCGATGTACGAGAAGAACGCGGCCGTGGTGCCCGCGCCGATGCCGCCGAGGCCGGCCGGGGAGAACGGCGTGAGGTTGCCGTCCCTGAAGGCGGTGAACCCGATCGCGCAGAAGGCGACCAGGATCGCGAGCTTCAACACCGCCATCGCGGCCGTCGCGCGGGCGCTCTCGCGCACTCCGCGGACCAGGAGTACGGCGGCCATGGCGATGACGATCACGGCGGGGAGGTTGATCACTCCGCCGTCGCCGGGTCCGGCCGAGAGGGCTTCGGGCAGGTGCAGCCCGACGAGGCTGTCGAGGAGCTCGTTGACGTACTGGCTCCAGCCGACCGCGACGGCCGACACGGAGACGCCGTACTCGAGGAGCAGACACCAGCCGACCAGGAAGGCCGTGGTCTCGCCGAGTCCGGCGTAGGCGAAGGAGTACGACGATCCGGAGACCGGGATCGCGCCGCCCAGCTCGGCGAAGGCGAACGCGGTGAACACGCAGGTGATCGCGGCGAGGACGAAGGAGACGATGACGGCCGGGCCAGCCTGGGCGACCGAATCGGAGAGTCCGACGAAGATGCCGGTGCCGACGATCGCGCCGAGGCCGAAGCAGATCAGCTGGAAGAGGCCCATCGTGCGACGGAGACCGTGGCCCTCGCGGTCGGTGCCGGATTCGGCGACGAGGAGGGCGGGGGACTTTCTGCGGGGCATGCGGGTGGTGCTCGTTTCTCAGTGGTGCGACGGGTGGTCGCGGGCGGCGGCCGCGGAAGGGGTGGCTCCGGGCCGCCGGACAGCATAAGGCCTGTTCAGGCGAGGGTCGCGACCATGACGGCCTTGATGGTGTGCAGGCGGTTCTCGGCCTCGTCGAAGACGACCGAGTGCGCCGACTCGAAGACCTCGTCGGTGACTTCCAGGGAGTCGAGGCCGTGGCTCTCGTATATGTCCTGGCCGACCTTCGTGCCCAGGTCGTGGAAGGCCGGCAGGCAGTGCAGGAACTTGACGTCCGGGTTGCCGGTGGCGCGCAGGACGTCCATGGTCACGGCGTACGGGCCGAGGGCGGCGATCCGCTCGTCCCAGACCTCCTTGGGCTCACCCATGGAGACCCAGACATCGGTGGCGACGAAGTCGGCACCCGCGACGCCCTCGGCCACGGACTCGGTGAGCGTGACGCGGGCGCCGCTGGTCTCGGCGAGCTCCTGGGCCCGGTCGACGATGTCCTGGGCGGGCCAGTAGGACTTCGGGGCGACGACGCGGACGTCCATGCCGAGCAGGGCGCCGGTGATCAGGTAGGAGTTGCCCATGTTGAAGCGGGCGTCGCCCAGGTAGGCGAAGGCGATGTCCGTCAGGGGCTTGGCGCTGTGCTCGGTCATGGTGAGCACGTCGGCGAGCATCTGGGTGGGGTGCCAGTCGTCGGTGAGGCCGTTGTAGACGGGGACGCCGGCGAACGCGGCCAGCTCCTCCACCTTCTGCTGGCTGTCCCCGCGGTACTCGATCCCGTCGTACATCCGGCCCAGCACACGCGCGGTGTCCTTCACGGACTCCTTGTGCCCGATCTGCGAGCCCGACGGGTCCAGGTACGTCGTCGAGGCGCCCTGGTCGGCGGCCGCGACCTCGAACGCGCAGCGCGTGCGCGTCGAGGTCTTCTCGAAGATCAGCGCGATGTTCCTGCCCTGGAGATGCCGTGCCTCGGTCCCGGCCTTCTTCGCGGCCTTGAGTTCCGCGGCCAGCTCGATCAGACCGAGGAACTCCTGCCCGGTGAAGTCGAGCTCCTTGAGGAAGTGGCGCCCGGCGAGGGCGGTCGGGACAGTCGCCATGGGGACGCTCCAGAGGGACGAGAACAGGACTCTGGAAGTCTATACGACATTCAGCATTTCTATACAGTCTGCCTTTCTATACCGCCCCCCTCTCCACCGGACAGCTCATGCAGCGCGGTCCGCCCCTCCCCCGGCCCAGCTCGCTGCCCGGGATCTCGATCACCTCGATGCCCTGCTTGCGCAGATGCGTGTTGGTGGTGGCGTTCCGCTCATAGGCGACGACGACGCCGGGCTCGACGGCGAGCACGTTGCAGCCGTCGTCCCACTGCTCACGCTCGGCCGCGTGCACGTCCTGGGTCGCGGTCAGCACGCGGATCTGGTCCAGCCCGAGGGCGGCGGCGATCGCGCGGTGCATGTGCTCCGGCGGATGGTCGGTGACCTTCAACTCCTTGTCGCCGACGCCGGGTTCGATGGTGTACGAGCGGAGCATGCCGAGCCCGGCGTACTGGGTGAAGGTGTCACCGTCGACCATCGTCATCACGGTGTCGAGGTGCATGAAGGCGCGCCGTTTCGGCATGTCGAGGGCCACGATCGTCTGTGCGGAGCCCGCGGCGAACAGCTTGTGCGCAAGCATCTCGACGGCCTGGGGGGTGGTCCGCTCGCTCATGCCGATGAGCACGGCGCCGTTGCCGATGACGAGCACGTCCCCGCCCTCGATGGTGGAGGGGTAGTCGGCCTGCCCCTCGGACCAGACGTGGAACGTTTCGTCACGGAACTGCGGGTGATGCCGGTAGATCGCCTCGAAGTGCACGGTCTCCCGCTGCCGGGCCGGCCAGCGCATGGCGTTGATGGAGACGCCGTCGTAGATCCAGGCCGAGGTGTCGCGGGTGAAGAGGTGGTTGGGCAGCGGGCCGAGCAGGAAGTCGTCGAGGTCCATGACATGGAAGCGCACGGAGGCCGGCTCCGGGTGCGCGTCCAGGAACTCCCGCTTGGTCATCCCGCCGACGAGGGCCTCGGCCAGCTCCCCGGCGGGCAGCGTCTCGAAGGCGGCCCGGAGGTGGTCGGTGGCGAGCGGACCGTACTCCTTCTCGTCGAAGACCCGGTCCAGGACGAGCGCGCGGGCCGCCGGGACCTCCAGGGCCTCGGTGAGCAGGTCACCGAAGAGGTGGACGGTGACGCCACGGTCGCGCAGCACGTCGGCGAACCCGTCGTGCTCGGCACGCGCCCGGCGCACCCACAGCACGTCATCGAAGAGCAACGCGTCCTTGTTGCTGGGCGTGAGCCTTTTGAGCTCGAGATCCGGCCGGTGCAGGATGACGCGGCGCAGCCGCCCGAACTCGGAGTCGACATGGAATCCCATGACTCCATCCTGACCATCGGGGAGCGTCTTGACGCTCCCCTCGCCCGTTTCTTGAGCCTTCTTATTTTCGTCCTCTTGACGATAAGCACCTCAACGGCTTATCGTCGATACGACGACAAGGAGGAGCCTCGTGGCCGACATCACCCGGCGCCTGGGCTGGCGCCACCTGCGCGGCGCACCCACGGCACACATCCGGCACCACCGCGGCGGACAGCTGCTGCACGAAGGGCCCGGGCTGAGCTTCTGGTTCCGCGCACTGACCGCCGCGCTCTCCGAAGTGCCGGTCGACGACCGGGAGTTGGCCATGACCTTCCACGCCCGTACGTCCGACTTCCAGGACGTGTCGGTGCAGGCGACGGTCACCTACCGGATCGGCGACCCGGCCGTCGCCGCCGCACGCCTCGACTTCTCGATCGACCCCGACACGGGGGCGTGGCGGGGCGCGCCTCTGGAACAGCTCGGGACGCTGCTGACGGAGACGGCCCAGCAGCACGCACTCGACGTGCTCGCCCGTACGCCGCTGTCGTCCGCGCTGGTCGACGGCGTGGTGGCGGTGCGCGAGCGGATCGCGGCGGGACTGGGCGCGGAACCCCGGCTGCCGGACACGGGCATCGAGGTGGTGGCCGTCCGCGTGATGGCGCTGCGCCCCGAGCCGGAGGTGGAGCGGGCGTTGCGCACCCCCGCCCGCGAGCAGATCCAGCAGGAGGCCGACCGGGCGACGTACGAACGGCGGGCCGTGGCCGTCGAGCGGGAGCGGGCCATCGCCGAGAACGAGCTGGACAGCCAGATCGAACTCGCCCGGCGCGAGGAGCAGTTGGTCGATCAGCGCGGCACGAACGCCCGCCGCGAGGCGGAGGAGCATGCGGCGGCGGATGCGGTACGGGCGGAGGCGGAGGCGGTGCGTTCGGTACGGCTGGCTCGTGCCGAGGCCGAAGGGGCACGCGAGGTCGGTGAGGCGCGGGCTCAGGCACAGGCCGCGTGGCTGCAGGTGCACGCCGACGTGGACGTGGCGACACTGCACGCGCTCACCGGGACACGGCTCGCGGAGAACCTGCCGCACATCGACAGCGTGACGGTGTCGCCGGATGTGCTGACGGGTCTGCTCTCCAGACTGGGAGCGCCGGAGTGACTCTTGCCCCGCGAGTCGTCCTCGTCCACCGCACCACGGAGTACGAGGAGTTGGTGGCCCGGCACGGCACGCACGGCCAGGCCGCCTTCTTCCTGTCCTCCCGGGGCCGGGACATCGAGGAGGTCGCCGAACGCCACCGCCGGACCAGGCGGGCACTGGCGGAGGTCACCTCCACGATTCCACTGACCTGGCGTCAGGCCCGGGTGGAACGAGCCGACTTGGACCGTTTCCTGTTCGCCCCCGAGGACGTGGTGGTCGTGGTCGGGCAGGACGGGCTGGTGGCGAACGTGGCCAAGTACCTGGCGGGACAACCGGTGTTGGGCATCGACACGGATCCGGGACGCAACCCCGGCGTGCTGGTACGGCACCGGCCCGCCGACGCGACGGCACTGCTGCCGGCGGCCCTCACGAGCCACGTGGACGAACTCACCATGGTCGAGGCCGTCGCCGACGACACACAGCGACTGGTCGCGCTCAACGAGATCTATCTCGGAGCCGTCGGACACCAGACGGCCAGATACCGCCTGGGTCTGGAGGGCGACGGGGGTGTCGTCGAGGCCCAGGCATCCTCCGGGGTACTGGTGGGGACGGGGACCGGAGCGACCGGGTGGCTCCGGTCCGTCTGGCAGGAGCGGGGCAGCACCCTGCCCCTCCCCCGCCCCACCGAGGACCGCCTGCTGTGGTTCGTCCGCGAGGCCTGGCCCTCACCGGCCACCGGCACGTCACTGGTGGCCGGCGAACTCCCGGCACGAGCATCCCTGCACCTCACCGTCGAGTCCGAACGGCTGATCGCCTTCGGCGACGGCGTGGAGACGGACGCCCTGGAACTGACCTGGGGGCAGAGCGTCCGGGTGGGGGTGTGCGGAGAGCGGCTGCGGTTGGTCGGCTGACCGGCCGACGTGATTCGGCCGGCCGGTCAGTCAACCGTCACAGCCGCGGGTCCACCGGCTCCGACTCCAGCGCCAGCACCCCGAACACCGCCTCGTGCACCCGCCACAGCGGCTCGCCCTCGGCGAGGCGGTCCAGGGCCTCCAGGCCCAGCGCGTATTCGCGGGTCGCGAGCGAGCGCTTGTGGTTGAGGAACCTCTTGCGGAGGCGGGCGAGGTTCTCCGGGCGGGTGTACTCCGGGCCGTAGATGATCCGGAGGTACTCGCGGCCGCGGCACTTGATACCGGGCTGCACCAGGCGGCCCTCCGCACTGCGCACCACGGCACCGACCGGCTTGACGACCATGCCCTCGCCGCCCCGGCCGGTCATCTCCAGCCACCAGTCGACGCCCGCCTGGACCGACTCGGGGTCGGCCGTGTCGACGTACAGGCGGCGGGTGGTCTGCAGGAGACCGGTGCCGTCGTGCTCCACCAGGCGGTCCAGCAGGGCCAGTTGCTCGTCGTGCGGGAGGCCGGCGAGGCTGCGGCCCTGGACCGCGAGGATCTGGAACGGTGCCAGGCGGACGCCCTCGAGGCCGTCCGTGGTCCAGCAGTAGCGGCGGTAGGCGTCGGTGAACTTCGAGGCGGTGTCGGCCCGTTCACGCTGGCGGGCCAGCAGGTCCGACACGTCGACCCCTCGGTCCGCCGCGCCCTGCAGCGCGGCCAGCGTGCCCGGGAACACCGCTCCGGAGGCGGCGCCGACGGCCGCGTACTGCGATCGCAGCAGGCCGGCGGCCTTCAGCGACCACGGCATCAGCTCGGCGTCCAACAGGAGCCAGTCCGTGTCGAGTTCGGCCCACAGGCCTGCCTCGCCGATCGCGGTTCGGAGCCGTCCGAGGATCTCCTCCGTCACCGACTCGTCATCGAAGAACGGGCGGCCCGTGCGGGTGTACAGCGAGCCCGTCGGCCCGTCGACGCCGAAGCGCTTCCTCGCCGTTTCCGCGTCCCGGCACACCAGGGCCACCGCCCGCGAGCCCATGTGCTTCTCCTCGCACACGACCCGGCCGACACCGTCCTGCGCGTACTGCGCGAAGGCCTCCGCCGGGTGCTCCAAGTAGCCCTCGATGTGCGAAGTCGCCGTCGGAGCCATCGTCGGCGGGAGGTACGGCAGCAGGCGCGGGTCCACCGCGAAACGGCTCATGACCTCCAGGGCCGCGGCCGCGTTCTCCTCACGGACCGCGACGCGGCCCGCGTGCCGGGTCTCGACCGCCCGGCGGCCATACACGTCGGCCAGGTCGAGCGGCCGGCCGTCGTGGCCGCCGGGGGCCTCGGTCCGCAGCGGCTTCGCCGGCTCGTACCAGACCTTCTCCGCCGGTACGTCGACCAGCTCCCGCTCCGGCCAGCGCAGCGCGGTCAGCTTGCCGCCGAAGACGGCGCCGGTGTCCAGGCAGATCGTGTTGTTGAGCCAGGTGGCCTCCGGGACCGGGGTGTGGCCGTAGACCACGGCGGCCCGGCCTCGGTAGTCCTCCGCCCACGGGTAGCGCACCGGCAGCCCGAACTCGTCGGTCTCGCCGGTCGTGTCGCCGTACAGCGCGTGCGAGCGGACCCGGCCGGAGGTGCGGCCGTGGTACTTCTCCGGCAGGCCGGCGTGGCAGACGACCAGGCGGCCGCCGTCGAGGACGTAGTGGCTGACGAGCCCGTCGATGAACTCCCGTACCTGCGCGCGGAACTCATCGCTCTCGCCCTCCATCTGCTCGATGGTCTCGGCGAGGCCGTGGGTGTGCTGGACCTTGCGGCCCTTGAGGTGACGGCCGTACTTGTTCTCGTGGTTGCCGGGGACGCACAGGGCGTTGCCCGAGCCCACCATCGACATCACGCGGCGCAGGACGCCCGGGCTGTCGGGGCCCCGGTCGACGAGGTCGCCGACGAAGACCGCGGTGCGGCCGTCCGGGTGGACGCCGTCGACATAGCCCAACTTGCCGAGGAGCGACTCCAGTTCGGAGGCGCAGCCGTGGATGTCGCCGACGATGTCGAAGGGGCCGGTGAGGTGGGTCAGGTCGTTGAAGCGCTTCTCGGTGACGACGGTGGCGTTCTCGGCGTCCTCCACGCCCCGCAGGATGTGCACCTTGCGGAAGCCCTCGCGCTCCAAGTGCCGTACGGAACGGCGGAGTTCGCGGATGTGGCGCTGGATGACGCGGCGCGGCATGTCGGCCCGGTCGGTGCGGGACGCGTTGCGCTCGGCACACACCTCCTCGGGCACGTCGAGCACGATCGCGATGGGCAGCACGTCGTACTTCCTCGCCAGGTCGATCAGCTGACGCCTGCTGTCCTGCTGCACGTTGGTCGCGTCCACGACGGTACGGCGGCCCGCGGCGAGGCGCTTGCCCGCGATGTAGTGCAGGACGTCGAAGGCGTCGCGGCTCGCGCTCTGGTCGTTCTCGTCGTCGGCGACCAGGCCGCGGCAGAAGTCGGACGAGATCACCTCGGTCGGCTTGAAGTGCCGGCGGGCGAAGGTGGACTTGCCGGAGCCGGAGGCGCCGACGAGGACGACGAGGGAGAGGTCGGTGACGGGCAGGACCCGCCCCTTGCGCTCAGTTGTCTCGGTCATGCTGCCTTCGCCTCCTTCTCGTTCACGTTGCTCTTGATCTCAAACACAGCCATCTGCGTGGGCGGCCCCACCTCCGGGTCGTCCGGACCGACGGGCACGAACTCCACGCCGTAGCCGTGCCGTTCGGCCACCGCGTCCGCCCAGGCCCGGAACTCCGCGCGCGTCCACTCGAAGCGGTGGTCGCCGTGCCGGACGTGTCCGGCCGGGAGGCTCTCCCAGCGGACGTTGTACTCGACGTTCGGGGTGGTCACGAGGACGGTCCTCGGGCGGGCCGAGCCGAACACCGCGTACTCCAGGGCGGGCAGCCGCGGCAGGTCGAGGTGCTCGACGACCTCGCTGAGCACGGCGGCGTCGTACCCCTTGAGCCGGTTGTCGGTGTACGCCAGCGAGCCCTGGAAGAGCTGGACGCGCGAGGCCTGCCGCTCCCCCATGCGGTCCAGCTTCAGCCGCCGGGAGGCGATGGTGAGCGCGCGCATCGACACGTCGACGCCGACGATCTCGGTGAACCGCACGTCCTTCAGCAGCGCCTGCACCAACTGGCCCTGCCCGCACCCGAGATCGAGGACACGAGAGGCTCCGGACGTACGCAGCGCCTCGATGATCGCGTCCCGACGCTGCACGGCGAGCGGGGTCGGCCGCTCCTCGGCCTCGGTCTCCGCCTCGACGGCGTTGTCGATCTCCTCGACCTCGCTGTCGTCCGCCTCGGCCAGCCGCACCAGCTCAAGGCGTTCCATCGCCTCGCGGGTCAGCGACCAACGGCGGGACAGGTACCGGCTGGTGATCAGCTTCTGCTCGGGGTGGTCGGGCAGCCAGCCCTCACCGGCCCTGAGCAGCTTGTCGACCTCGTCGGACGACACCCAGTAGTGCTTGGCGTCGTCGAGGACGGGGAGCAGGACATAGAGGTGACGCAGGGCCTCGGCGACGGTGAGTCGCGCGGACTCCAGTTCGAGACGCACGTACCGCGAGTCGCCCCACTCCGGGAACTCGGCATCCAGCGCCACGGGCTCGGCGGTGACCGTCCAGCCGAGCGGCTCGAACAGATTCCGTACGAGGTCCGGGCCGCCGCGGGCCGGCAGCGCGGGCACCTCGATGCGCAACGGCCTTGCCTGCGCCGGGAGTTCGGGGCGCGCGCTGCACACACCCCGCATCGCGCTGGAGAACACGCCGCTCAGCGCCACGGCGAGCAGCGAGGAGGCGGCGTACGGCCGGTCGTTGACGTACTGCGCGAGCGCCGCGTCCGGGGCACCTCCGCGCCCCTTGCCCTTGCCCCGCCGCACCAGCGCCACCGCGTCGACCTCCAGCAACAGCGCCGCCGTGCAGCGCCCGGCATCCGCCTCGGGGTAGAGGACGTGCGCCGTGCCGTAGGACGTGGAGAACGCCTGCGCCTTCTCGGGATGCTTGTGCAGCAGGAAGCCGAGGTCGGTGGCGGGGCTCTCTGGAGTGCCGGTGGTACTGATCGTCAGGAACAATGTGGTTACACCTCGAAGATGCCGATGGATCCCGGCAAGGGAAGAACGCGTCTGTAACGTACAGCGAAAACCGCTGCTCACACCCGGGATTTTCCACCCGTCCAGGCGCCCGGCCGTCCGCTCGGCCCTTCGCTCAGCCGGAGGAATGCAATCCGGCGCCGCCTCCCGTGCGAACCGTGAGAGACACCCGCTCAGGGAGGAGGAGCGAATGATCTCGGCAGTTCGCAGGACCATCGTCGCTACGGCCGTCTGCGCGGCCTCCGTGACCGGCACGAGCGGCGCCGCGCAGGCCGCCCCCACGCCCGGGTACCACGCGTTCGTGCTGGACAAGGGCCGTTACACCAGCGCCGATTCGCCGGATCCGGCGGCGCAGTTGTGCGCCTTCGGCATCGACCACCGCGGCCGTGTCTCCGGCGAGTACGAGCGAGCCACTGACGAGTCCGGTTTCGTGCGCGACCCGTCCGGTGAGGTCACCGTGTTCGACGTCCCCGGGGCGAAGGGAACCGAGGCCATCAAGATCAACGACCGTGGTGAGGTGGTGGGCCACTACAGCACCGACACCGGCTTGGTGAACGACTCGGCCAAGCCCCACGGCTTCCTGCGGAACAGCCGGGGCGCCTTCGCCACGATCGACATGCCCGGTGCGGCGTACACACTGCCGCAGGGGCTGAACAACCGCGGACAGGTGGTCGGCGTCTACGTCGACGCCAAGGGCACCGGGCACGGCTTCCGTTGGGAGCGGGGGCGTTTCACCACGATCGACGTCCCCGGCGCCGCCGGGACCGAGATCCTCGACGTCAACGACCGGGGCCAGATGGTGGGCGACTACCTCGACAGGTCCGGGAGGGCGCTGGGCTTCCTGCTGGACAAGGGGCACGTCACCACGATCGACCCGCGTGGGACCCGGTACACCCTGGCGTTCGGGATCAACGACCGTGGCCGGATCGTGGGTGCCACCGTCAACGCGGACCAGACGCAGGTGCGCGGCTTCCTGCTGACCCAGGGCCCGGGCGGCCCGGTCACGCCGGTCGCCTTTCCCGGCGCCGACCGCACCGTGCCCGGAGACGTCAACGAGCGCGGCGCGATCGGCGGTTGCTACTACAAGGAGCCCCCGGCCGCAGGAATCACAGAGGCCACAGGAATCACAGGGGTCACAGGGTGAAGGGGATGACCTGTCCGTCCGTCTCGATGTAGGCGCCGCTGATCCTGAGAGCGTCGTAGCAGCCGTGGCTGCTGAAGACCTGCACCCACTGGCCGGCGGGCACGGTGACGGAGATGTCCTTCGCCTCACCGACGGTGAAGCCGTCGTGACAGGTGTAGACGCCTGCGGTCTGGGTCATGACCGAGTCGCCGTCGGTGATGGTGACGCGCAGGGTGCCCGTGACATCGGCCTGGGCCGCGGCCGACGCGGGTGTCGCGACGGCCAGTGCACCTGCCACGGCGAGCCCCGCGGCCAGGGCGGAGACGCGGGTACGGCGGAGAGCGGGACGAAGACGCATGAAGACTCCGGATTCTCGGCTCCGGATGCCCGGGCGGCTCCGGAGTGGGGGTGCCTCGAAACGGTGGTCCGACGCTGCGCGGCAGCGCCGTACCGGATTATTGAACGTTCCACACCTCACCCGACACACTGGCTTCGGCCATGTTCCGGTGCACCAATGGACGCGTTTACGTCGGCCTGAACCGGTGAGGCGCGTGGGATGCCGCAACGCCATGCCACAGCTGTCACTCCGGCCGGACCTGCACCAGACGACCGCTCGGGTTCACCGGAAGCCCCGAAGCAGCACGAGAACCCGAAGCAGCGCGACGCCTTCTTCGACAACGCCAAGTACCTGGCGATCGTGCTGGTGGCGGTGGCGCACGCATGGGAGCCGCTGCGCCCGGGCAGCCGGGCGGTCACCGCGGCCTACATCCTCGTCTACGCCTTCCACATGCCGGCGTTCATCGTCATCTCCGGCTACTTCTCGCGCGGCTTCGACGGCAGCCCGGAGAAGATCAGGCGGCTGATCACCGGGGTCGCCGTCCCCTATGTCGTCTTCGAGACGGCGTACACCCTCTACACCCGCTGGACCGACCAGGTGCCGGAGCGGCCGATCAGCCTGCTGAACCCGCTGTACCTGACGTGGTTCCTGGCGGCGCTGTTCCTCTGGAGACTGACGACTCCGTTGTGGCGACGCGTGCGGTGGCCGCTGCCGCTCGCGCTGGCCCTCGCGGTGCCCGCGACGGTCTCGCCGGCCATCGGCAACGACCTCGCTCTGCAGCGCGCCCTGCAGTTCTTGCCGTACTTCGTGCTGGGCCTGTGTCTCAAACCGGAGCACTTCCGGCTGGTGCGCCGCAGGGAGGTGCGCGTCCTGGCGGTGCCGCTCTTCGTGTGCGCGCTCGCCGTGGCGTACTGGGCGGTCCCACGCAGGAGCGGCGCCTGGTTCTTCCAGCGCGACGGCGCCGGGGAACTGGGCGCGCCCTACTGGTACGGGCCCGTGATGACCCTGGTCCTCTTCGGCTGCTCGCTGCTTCTGGTCGTCTGCTTCCTGGCCTGGGTGCCCGGGCGCCGGACCTGGTTCACCGCACTGGGTGCGGGCACGCTCTACGGCTATCTGCTGCACGGCTTCTTCGCCCAGGGCGCCAAGTTCTGGGGCTGGTACGACCCCGAGTGGATCGGTGGGCCGCTGGGCGAGATCGTCGTCAGTGTCGTGGCCGCCGCGATCGTGACCGCCCTGTGCGCCCCGCCCGTCCGGCGCGCCTTCCGGTGCGTGACGGAACCGGACCTGGGGTGGGCCTTCAGGACCTTCACCGGGAATCGCCGGTAGATACGGCCGGAAGCGGTCCGCTCCCGGCCGTATCCCACCCCTACGACAGCTGCGACTGGACCTGGGACGAGATCAGGTCGAGGTGGTCCAGGTCGTGGAGGTCGAGGAGCTGGAGGTAGAAGCGGCGGGAGCCGATCTCGGCGTAGCGGCCGATCTTGTCGACGACCTCGGCCGGGGTGCCGGCCAGGCCGTTGGCCTTGAGTTCCTCGACCTCGCGGCCGATCGCGGCGGCCCGGCGGGCTACCTCGTCGTCGTCCTTGCCGACACAGACGACAAGGGCGTTGGAGTAGGTGAGGTCGTCGCCCTTGCGGCCGGCCTCCTCGGCGGCCGCAAGGACCCGGCCGAACTGACGCTCGCTGTCCTCGACCGAGGCGAACGGCATGTTGAACTCGTCGGCGTACCGGGCGGCCAGCCGTGGGGTGCGGGCCGCTCCGTGGCCGCCGATGAGGACGGGGATCTTGTCCTGGGCGGGCTTGGGCAGCGCGGGCGAGTCCGTGAGGTCGTAGAACTTGCCGTGGAAGTCGAAGGTGTCGCCGGCCTTCGTCTTCCACAGGCCCGTGACGATCTCCAGTTGCTCCTCGAGGCGGGGGAACTTCTCCTTCGGGAACGGGATGCCGTACGCCGTGTGCTCCTCCTCGAACCAGCCCGCGCCCAGGCCCAGTTCGACCCGGCCACCCGACATCTGGTCGACCTGCGCGACCTGGATGGCGAGCACGCCGGGCAGCCGGAAGGTGCCGGCGGTCATGAGCGTGCCGAGCCGGATGCGTTTGGTCTCGCGAGCCAGGCCGGCAAGGGTGATCCAGGCGTCGGTGGGGCCGGGGAGTCCGTCCCCGGAGCCCATCTTGAGGTAGTGGTCGGAGCGGAAGAACGCGTCGAAGCCGAGGTCTTCGGTGGCCTTGGCGACAGAGAGAAGGGTGTCGTAGGTGGCCCCCTGCTGGGGCTCGGTGAAGATGCGAAGATCCATGCCTCCATCCTGCACGCTCCGGTGGCCAGGAGCCTCACCGGTCCCTCCGGCCCCGCCTGTCCCCGCCCGTCCCCGGTCGGGTGAAAATCCGTCAACGGTGCGCGCGAGGGGTGACCGTGCCAGTGACCGGGCCCGATGGTGATCGTTGGCTCGGGCGGAGCCGGAGCGACCGGCGCCCGCGCCGGCCGGTCGTCGCCGGGGCGTCACCTGTCACCCGCGTCGGCCTCCCCTCGGGGGCCTTGGGCCGAGGAGGCCGTCATGTCCGAAGAAACCGTGCCGCAGCAGGGCGCCGGTGCTGGCACCGGCCAGCCGAAGGGGCTGCTGCAGCAGATGGAGGAGCTGATGGCGGCGTTGAACGCGGATCTGTCCGACCTCCAAATGGAAGCGGGTTTTTCGCCCATGGAATCCAAGGCGGATCAAACCAGGTCAGAGTAGCCACATATTTGTAATGCAGGCGCCGAAGTGGCCCGTCGACCACTGATCGGCGGAATTCCGTCATGCTCATCGCTGCCGCAGTCAAGACCGCCGCCGAAACCAACTGGCGGGACGACTGGCTCAAGTTCACACCCGGCTGACTCGCGTTCGTCGTGACCGTCGTGGCCGGGGCCCGGACGGTGTGGCCAGATCTTCGAGACTGTGTGTCGGTCCGACGCTGTTCGTTTCGGGTCAGGGGACGGTGAGGACGATCTTGCCGAGGGCTCGGTGGGAGCGGAGCCGAGTGACGGCTTGGTCGACGGTGTCGAAGCTCAGGATGCTGTCGATCAGGGGGCGTACGCGTCCGTCGGAGACCGGGGGCAGCAGATCTTGGCCGGCGGCTGCAATGACGGCGCCGAGCTCTGTGGCGCGGGTGAACCCGAAGGACACGCCGTGCACGCGCAGGTGGCGGTAGGACAGGGCGTCGAGGTCGATGGTGGTGGCCGCCTGGTCGAGGCGACCGATGTTGACCACGGCGCCGTCCACCGCGGTGGCGGGCAGGCAGGCGGCGAAGGTCTGGCCGCCGACGTGATCCAGTGTCAGGTCGACGCCCTTGCCGGCGGTGGCGTCGAGTACCTACTGGGAGAGGTCGTGTTCGCCGGTGATGATGACGGTGTCGGCTCCGGCCTGCTTGAGCAGGTCACGCTTGGCGGCGCTGCGGGTGGTGGCGATGATCTGGCCTGTGCCCAGGGCGCGGACGATCTGCAGGCCGATGAGGCCGATGCTGGAAGTGGCGCCGGTGATCAGCACCGACTGGCCAGGGCGGAAGCCGCCGGTCATGAGGGCACCGTGCTCGGTGAGCAGGCCGGTGGGCAGCGCGCAGGCTTCGGTGTCGTCGAGGCCGTCGGGGATGGGCAGGACGTGCCGGTGGTCGGCCGGCACGTCCTGGGCGAAGCTCGCGGGGGCGGTGCCCATCACGCGCCGGCCCACAGCGATGGTGTCGACGCCGTCGCCGACAGCGGTGACTTGTCCCGCGAACTCGTAGCCCGCCTGGTACTCCTTGCCGCTGCCGCCCGCGGTGGGGTCGGCAGCTTCCAGCATGGCGGCGTCGGCGTTGTTGAGTGCCACGGCGTGTGCGCGCACCACGATCTGACCGGGGCCCGGCTGGGGGACAGGGACCTGGCGCGGGGTCCAGTGGGGTCCGGTGCCGCCGAAGAGGGCGGTCATCGTCGCGGTCATGATCGGATGCTCCTCGTCGTGGGGATGGGGTCAGTGGCTGTTGCGGGTGCGGGGGGCCTGGTACTGGGCGTCGGTGACGTGCTCCAGCCAGGTGGTCTCCGGGCGGTCATCGCCGGGGGCGGTGGCGTCCCACAGTGCGAGGTGCTGCATGAACCGGTCCTCGGTGGCGCCGTGCCAGTGCTCCTCGCCGGGCGGACAGGTGATGGTCTGGCCGGGGTGAGCCTCGAAGACGGAGCCGTCGCGGGTGCCGACCAGGGCGACGCCGGCGACGACGTGGAGGGTCTGGCCGACGGCGTGGTGGTGCCAGGCGGTGCGGGCGCCGGGGGCGAAGCGGACCATGTTGGCGCGGATGCGGGAGGGTTCCTGGCCGGCGTGGATGACGTCGAACCAGACGTCTCCGTCGAACCAGTCGGCGGGGCCCTTGCCGGTGGGCTGCGGCTTGACGAATTCCATGACGTGTTCCTTGGTGCGGATCGGGTGGCTGGGGCGGGCGGCGGTCAGGCGGCGTCGGCGTGGGCGAGGCCGCTGCCCAGGGTGCGCGAGGCGGTCGCCTGGTCGGTGATCTCCTTGCCCTTCGCCTCGGCGGTGGGAATCGCGTCGTCACCGGCGACGAAGCGCAGCGGCGGCTCGTCCAGGTCGGTGAGCCGCAGGAGGGCGTCGGCGAGCTTGGCGGGGTCGCCGGCCTGCTGCCCGTTCATCGACTGCCACATCGCCTTGGTGGTGCGGGTGCGCTCGGCGTAGTCGTCGATGGACAGCTCGGCCCAGCTGGTGGAGGCGTCCACGAGCAGCTCGGTGCGGAAGAAGCCGGGTTCGACGATGGTGGTGCGGATGCCGTACGGCTCGACGTCGTGGCGCAGAGACTCCATCCAGCCCTCGACGCCGAACTTGGACGCGGCGTAGGCGACGCAGAACTCCTGGCCGACCAGACCGGCGATGGAGGAGATCGTGACGATGTGCCCGGAGCGCTGGGCGCGCATGACCGGGAGTACGGCGCGGGTGATGTTCATCGGGCCGAACAGGTTCGTCTCGAACTGCGTCCGCATCTGCGCGTCCGAGATCTCCTCGAAGTAGCCGGCCTGGAACGTGGCGGCGTCGTTGATCAGTACGTCGACGCGGCCGAACCGGGTCACGGCGGCGTCGACGGCCTCCTGGGCGGCGTCGGTGCTGGTGATGTCGAGTGCGGTGACCAGCAGGTTGTCCTGTTCGCCGCCGAGTGCCTTGAGGACGTTTTCGGGGCGGCGGCCGGTGGCGACGACCTGGTGGCCGGCGGCCAGGGCCTGGCGGGCGATGTCGGTGCCCAGGCCGCGGCCGGCACCGGTGACGAAGATGACCTTGCTCATGAGAGAGGGAACGCTCCTGTGTGAAAAAGAGAGGGGTGTCAGTGATCCTGGGCGGCGTCGGCGGGCGCCAGGATCGCCTTCAGCTGTCCGGCGGCGCCCATGGCGTTGGGCCAGCCCGCGTAGAACGCCAGGTGGGTGATGGCCTCGCTCAGCTCCCCCTTGCTCAGCCCGTTCTCCAGAGCCAGCTTGAGGTGGAAGCCGAGCTGGTCGGAGCGGTACAGGGCGATCAGCGCGGTGACGGTGACCAGGCTGCGATCCCGCGGGGAGAGACCCTCGCGTTCCCAGACGTCGCCGAACAGCACCTGGTCGGTGAGGTCGGCGAGCTTGGGGGCGACGTCGCCGATGGCCTGCTGTGCTGCGGATTCCTTTTCCGGCACGATGCTCTTTCCTTCCATTGCCCGGTCCGTTGTCCGGTCCGGCGCAATTCCAGGTTTGCACCCATGTATGCGCCCGTGCAGAGGAGGATTTGTTCCTGGGAAAGAAACATCCTGGGAAGAATCCCTCCCCCTCACGGCCGGCGCTTCCACTGCCACACTGGGGGGGCATGAGTCCCACACCGCACCTGAACGAGCTGGGCGAGTTCCTCAAGGCCCGCCGGGCCGAGCTGAGCCCCCGCGCCGTGGGCCTGCCCGACAGCGCGAGCCCGCGCCGGGTCGCCGGGTTGCGCAGGGAAGAGGTCGCCCACCTCGCGTCGATCTCCACGGACTACTACACGCGCCTGGAGCAGGGCCGCCTGCCTCCGTCGGCGCCGGTGCTGGAAGCCGTGGCCCAGGCCCTGCATCTGGATGACGACCAGCGGCGCTACCTGTTCGGCCTGGCCGGGAAAGAGACCGCGAGGCCGCGCCGCAGGGCCCGGCAGAAGGTCCAGCCGCAGTTGCGCAGGGTCCTGGACGACCTCACCTCCACGCCCGCGATCGTGATGGGCCGGCGAATGGACGTCATCGCCTGGAACCCGCTGGCGGCGGCGCTCGTCACCGACTTCGCCGCCGTCCCGGAAAAGCACCGCAATTACGTACGCATTCTTTTCACCGACCCGGCGATGCGCACCCTGTATGCCGATTGGGAAGGCGTCGCCCGTACCGTGGTCGCGCAATTGCGCATGCAGGCGACGAAGTATCCCGACGACCCCCGACTGACCGCTCTGGTCGGCGAGTTGTCCGTTCAGGACGAGGACTTCCGCCAGTGGTGGGCCGCCCACCATGTCTCCACTCTCAGCGTGGGAACGAAGGTCCTCCAGCACCCGGTCGCCGGCGAACTCTCCCTGGACTGGGACACCCTGACTGCCAGCACCGACCCCGATCAGCAGCTCGTCGTATGGACCGCCGAAGTGGGTTCCCCCACCCACGACGGCCTCCGCATCCTCGCCTCCTGGGCCGCCGATCAGTACCAGGCCACCGCACAACCGGCCGAGTGAGGCCACCCACCGGGGCATGCCGTCCCACGTACCGGCCGTACACCGGTGATCGGCCCGGCCCCGGAGCCGAGCAAAGTCTGCGGCCTTCGACAGCGGTGCGCCTTGCGTGGTCGCGGGGAGGTCGGTGCGGCTGGCCGACGTGACCGGCCAGCCCGGGACGCGTCAGCGGCGTCGCTGGTCGGCGCGCAGTTCGAAGTCGCCGTAGCTGTTGTCGACCGGGTTGACCGTGACGCCGGGCGGGACGATCTCGTCGATGGCGTCGAGTACGTCGGAGGGCAGCGTGACGTCGGCGGCGGGCAGGAACGCCTCCAGCTGGTCCATGGTGCGCGGTCCGATGATCGCCGAGGTGACGCCGGGGTGATTGATGACGAAGGCGACGGCCAGTTCGATCAGGGTGAGGCCCGCCTTCTCCGCCAGGAGCGCGAGCTGTTCGACGGCGTCGAGCTTGCGCTGGTTGGCGGGGGTGCTCATGTCGAAGCGGGCCTGGGGGCGTGCCGCGGAGGCGGGGCCCTCGGTGGCGTTCTTGCGGTAGCGGCCTGAGAGCCAGCCGCCGGCGAGCGGGCTGTAGGTGAGGGTGCCCATGCCGTGGCGGCGCGCGGTGGGCAGGACGTCCTCCTCGATGCCGCGGACCAGGATCGAGTACGGCGGCTGCTCGGTCACGAACCGCTCCAGGTGGCGCTCCCGCGAGGTCCACTGGGCCTCGACGATCTGGGAGCCGGAGTAGGACGAGGAGCCGATGTAGCGGATCTTGCCCTGGTGCACGAGGTCGGAGAGGGCGCCGAGGGTCTCAGCGACGTCGGTGTCGGGGCTGGGGCGGTGGACCTGGTAGAGGTCGATGTGGTCGGTACCGAGGCGCCGCAGCGAGTTCTCGACCTCGCGGATGATCCAACGGCGGCTGCCGCCGCGCTGGTTGGGGTCGTCCTGGTCCATCGGCATGAAGAACTTGGTCGCGAGGAACACGTCCTCGCGGCGATCCTTGAGCGCCTTGCCGACGATCTCCTCCGAGGCCCCGGCGGAGTACACGTCCGCGGTGTCGACGAAGTTGATGCCCGCGTCCAGGGCACGGTGGATGATCCGGATCGAGTCGGCCTCGTCCTCGTTGCCCCAGGGGCCGAACATCATCGCGCCCAGGCAGAGCGGGCTGACCTGGACACCGGTGCGGCCGAGCGGTCGGTACTGCATGAAGGGGTTCTCCTCGGATGTACTCAGTCGTTCGCGGTCGGGACGACCGTTGTGGTGTTTGCCCAACTGGCCAGCAGGCCCAGGGCCTGGCTTGCCGGGGAGTGCGGTTCGGGCGTGTAGAAGTTGAGGCGAAGACCTGGGTCGGACGGCAACTCCATCGCCTCGTAGGGCAGGGCGAGATCACCGACCAGGGGGTGGTGCAGGTTCTTCATTCCGGAACGGTGGAACTTCACGTCGTGGCGGGCCCACCGGCGGGCGAAGCCGCCGCTCTTGGTCGTCAGCTCCCCGATCAGGTCGGTCAGCGCCTTGTCGTGGGGCGCCCGGCCCGTCTCGATGCGCAGGAACGCGACCGCGTCGTCAGCGCCCTTGTCCCAGTCGACCCAGAAGTCCTTGCTCGCGGGGTCCAGGAACAGGAAGCGGGCGCTGTTGACCGGGCCGCGCTGGGCGAACAGCGGTGAGTCGAAGAGGGGTGCGTACAGCGCCCGCCCCAGCGTGTTCGCGGCCAGGATGTCGAAGCGCGCGTTGCGCACGTACGCCGGCACATCGGCCATCGAGTCGAGCAGGCGCAGGATCGTGGGCCGCACCCGGGACGCGGTCGCCGTGGGGCGCCGGCCCGACGGGGTCGCCGCGTGGGCCAGGTCGTAGAGGTGCGTGCGCTCGGCCTCGTCCAGCTGCAGCGCGTGCGCGAGGGATTCCAGTACCGAGTCCGAGGCGCCGGAGAGGTTCCCGCGCTCCAGGCGGACGTAGTAGTCGACGCTCATGCCCGCGAGCAGCGCGACCTCCTCCCGGCGCAGGCCCGCAACGCGCCGGTTGCCGCCGTAGACCGGCAGTCCGGCCTGCTCGGGGGTGATCCGGGCACGCCGGGTGCTCAGGAACTCGCGGACCTCGGCGGCCACGCTCTTCTTGTCTCTGTCTGCCATCGTCCAGATCCCTGAAATAGCTCCGCCGCCGGTGATCGCGCCCCGGCGGGACGGTCCGGCCCGACCTACGACGGTCCTGCCTTGACCTTCACCGTAGGTCCGTCCGCGAGGACCTGCGAGGTACTGCCAGTACCTGGAAGACCAGTGACTCCCACCCCTGTGCCCGCGCGGGGTTCTCTTGGAGAGCACCGAGGACCAGGAGTCCGACACCGGGCCCTCACCCTGAAAGCGAAGGACACACCGTGCGCGCAGCACCCAAGTACGACGGGACCGGCGACGTCGCCACAGCGGAACCCACGCCGCCCATGGCGGTGCGTGCGCCGGCCCCTGCCGCCCCGGTCCGGGCGACGCTGATCCTCACGATCATCTGCGTCAGCTACTTCATGGTCATCCTCGACAACTCGATCGTCTTCACCGGTCTGCCGCAGATCCGCTCCGACATGGGGTTCTCCGAGACCGGCCTGTCCTGGATCACCAACGCCTACGTCCTGGTCTTCGGCGGCCTGCTGCTGTTGGGGGCCCGGGCCGGTGACCTGTTCGGACACCGCAGGGTGTTCCTGTTCTCCCTGGTCGTCTTCGCACTGACCTCACTTCTGGTCGGCGCCGCACAGAATCAGTGGTGGCTGATCGGAGCTCGGGCGCTGCAGGGCGTCGGGGCGGCGGTCCTGGCCCCGTCCGCCCTGTCCCTGCTCACCCGCAGCTTCGCCGAGGGCCGGGCCCGTAACCGGGCGATGGCCGCCTACAGCGCGGTGGCCGGGCTCGGCGCGGCTCTCGGTCTGGTGGTGGGCGGCCTGGTCGCCGACCTGATCTCGTGGCGGGCCGGGTTCTTCCTCAACGTCCCGGTCGGCATCGCGATGATGGCGCTGGCCGTGCGGTTCCTGCCCGAGACCGAGCGCCAGGGCGGCCGCTTCGACGTCGCCGGGGCGCTCCTGGCGACTGCGGGCTCCACCGCTGTGGTCTTCGGCATCGTGGACGCCACCGACGTCGGCTGGACCGCTCCGGCCACCCTGATTCCACTGGTGGCGGGACTGGTGATGCTGGCCCTGTTCGTCCTGGTGGAGCGGCGGGCCGCGCAGCCGATCGTGCCGCTGCGGCTGTTCGCCAGCCGGGAGCGCAGCGGCGCCTACGTCACCCGGATGCTCTACATGGGCGCGATGATCGGGTTCTTCTTCTTCACCGCGCAGTTCGTACAGAGCGTCTACCACTGGACGCCGCTGCAGGCCGGTCTCGCCTTCCTGCCGATGACGCTGGTCAACTTCGTCTTCGCCGTCCAGGTGCCGCGGCTCCTTGAGCGGGCGAGCAGGCCGCGGGTGCTCACCACCGGGCTCGCCCTGACCATGGTGGGCATGGTGTGGCTCAGCCGCCTCGACCTGCACACGCCCTACCTGACGGGAGTGGCGTTGCCGATGGTGCTCATCGGCGCCGGCCAGGGCCTGGTGCTGGCCCCGCTGACTTCCAGCGGCGTGGACGGGGTCGCCCCCGCGGACGCGGGAGCCGCCTCGGGCCTGGTCAACACCGTGCACCAGATCGGCAGCGCGCTGAGCCTGAGCATCCTGACCGCTGTGGCCGCCTCCGTCTCCACCGGACACGAGGCCGCCGACCTCGCAGCCCGCTCGGGTGCCGCGCTGACCGGGTCCGCCGTCCTGCTCGCCCTGGCTCTCGCGGCCACCCTCACCCTCATCGTCCCCGCACGTACCCGCCCGCACGAAAGGTCCCTGTGATGCAGACCCTCACTCTCAACAACGGCGTCGGGATGCCCGCCCTCGGACTCGGTGTCTTCCAGACCCCGCCGGACGAGACCCGGGCCGCCGTCACGGCCGCGCTCGAACTCGGCTACCGCCACATCGACACCGCCGCCGCGTACGGCAACGAACGCGAGGTCGGCCAGGCCATCCGCGCCTCCGCCGTGCCCCGCGACGACATCTTCATCGAGACGAAGATCTGGGTCAGCGACTACGGCTACGACGAGACCCTGCACGGCTTCGACAAAAGCGCCGCCAAGCTCGGCGTGGACCAGATCGACCTGCTGCTCCTGCACCAGGCGCTGCCGTCGGACTTCGACAAGACCCTCGCGGCCTACCGGGCCCTGGAACAGCTCCTGGCAGACGGCAAGGTCCGGGCGATCGGCGTCAGCAACTTCATGGTCGACCACCTGACCACGCTGCTCGACGCGACCTCCGTCGTGCCGGCCGTCAACCAGCTGGAGATCCACCCGTACTTCCAGCAGCGCGCGGTCCTCGACTTCGACGACGAGCACGGCATCCTCAACCAGGCGTGGTCTCCCATCGGCGGCATCACCTTCTACCCCGGATACGGCGAGGACCGCAGGAGCGTCCTTGAGGACCCGGCCGTCACCGCGATCGCCGAGGTGCACGGCAAGAGCCCGGCCCAGGTGCTGCTGCGCTGGGGCATCCAGCAGGGCCGCTCGGTGATCCCCAAGTCGACCAAGCGCCACCGCATCGCCGAGAACATCGACGTCTTCGACTTCACCCTGACCACGGACGAGTTGAAGGCCCTCGACGCCCTGGAGACCGGCCGACGCGGTGGCCCCGAGCCCACGAACGTCACCCTCGCGGCCTACGGACGCGCCATCCCCGAAGCCTGACACCACCTCGTACCCGCAAAGGAATCACCATGCCCATCACCGTCAACGCGTTCGGCACCCACGAAGCAGGCAAGCCGCTCGTTCCCGTCACCATCGAGCGCCGCGACGTCGGCCCGCACGACGTCAAACTCGACATCCTGTACTGCGGGATCTGCCATTCCGACATGAACTACGTCGACGGGACGTTCGGCCCGCTGGCCATCAGCCCGCTCGTCCCCGGCCACGAGATCGTCGGCCGGGTCACCGAGATCGGCCCCGACGTCACCCGCCACCAGGTCGGCGACCTGGTCGGCATCGGCTGCATGGTCAACTCCTGCCGCGCGTGCGAGAACTGCCGGGCAGGTCAGGAGCAGTACTGCCTCCAGGGAAACACCCTTGTCTTCGGGGCCCCCGACCCTGCCGAGCCCGGCGCCCACACCCAGGGCGGCTACTCCGAGGCGATCGTCGCCCCGGAGGACTTCGTCGTCCGTGTTCCCGAGACTCTCGACCCGGCCGCCGCCGCTCCGCTGCTGTGCGCCGGCATCACCGTCTACTCCCCGCTCGAGCGGTTCGGTGCCGGGCCCGGCACCAAGGTCGCGGTGGTCGGCCTCGGCGGGCTCGGCCACCTCGGCGTGAAGATGGCCAAGGCCATGGGCGCCGACGTGACCGTCCTGTCGCAGTCCAGCAGCAAACGCGAGGCCGCCGCGGCCCTCGGCGCCGACCACTACGCCGTGACCGGTGACGGCTCGGCGTTCACCGAGCTGGCCAACACCTTCGACATCATCCTGAACACCGTCAGCGCGCCTGTGTCCCTCCCCGACTACCTCGGGACGCTGCGCCTGCACGGCACCATGGTGAACGTCGGTGTGACGACCGAGCCGATGCCGATGGAGGTCTTCGCCCTCCTCCAGAACGGCCGGTCCTTCGTGGGATCGCTGTTCGGCGGCATCGCCGAGACGCAGGAGATGCTCGACTTCGCGGCCGAGCACAGCGTCACCGCCGACATCGAGCTGATCGACGCACAGGACATCAACACCGCCTACGAGCGGATCCACGCCTCCGACGTCCGCTACCGGTTCGTGATCGACGGCGCGACCTTCGCGAAGCCGAAGCAGGCATGACCGCCCCCCACGTGGACGCTGTACGAGGGCGCTGAGAATCGCCCTCGTACGGGAGTGACCTGTGGCAACACCACCCGCAGGGGGACTTGACGCACAGGGCGCGTGATCGCGACGCCCGAGTGAGACTGACGGCATGGGCGCTCATCCCCCCGTGCCCTGGCGAGGAGGAAACGAACATGGCAACCCACCCCCTGACCGTGCTGGTGATCGGCGCCACCGGCAGCATCGGACGGCTCGTGGTGGCCGAGGCGATCGCCCGCGGGCACACCGTCCGGGCCCTGGTGCGTGACCGCGCGAAGGGCGCCCAGCGGCTCCCCGCCGACGCCGAACTTGTCGTCGGCGATGTCACCCGGCCCGAGACCCTGCACGAGGCGGTGGCCGGCGCCGACGCCATCGTGCTCACCCTCGGCTCCTTCGGCACCGGCGCCTCCTCGCCGGAGGCGGTGGACTACGCAGGCGTACGCAACGTCCTGACCGCCCTGGCCTCCCTGGCCTCCCTGGACGGCGCACGGCCCCGCGTGGCGCTGATGACCTCCATCGGGGCCACCACCCGCAGCAGCAGTTACGGCCACCTCCTGGAGTGGAAGCGCCGCTCGGAACGTCTGGTACGAGCCAGCGGCCTCACCTACACCATCGTGCGGCCGGGCTGGTTCGACATGAACGGACCCGACGAGCAGCGCCTGGTGTTCCTCCAGGGCGACCGCCGCCGCTCCGGCGGCCCCGCCGACGGCAGGGTCGCGCGCTCCGACATCGCACGGGTCCTGGTGGCGGCCCTCACCGCGCCCGAGGCGGCCGGCCGCACCTTCGAGCTGGTGGCCGAACAGGGAGCCGCACCGAGTGACTTGGGGCCGTTGTTCGCGGTGCTGGACCAAGACCCGACCGGCTCCCTGGACGCGGTACGGGACGAGGCCAACATGCCGCTCGACACCGAGCCGCAGCGGGTCCGCGACGACCTCGACGCCGTCCGGGCACGCGCCGCAGCCTGACGACAGCCCAGGCCCGCCACGGCAGTTGGCGTATCCACAGCGCCGCCTACTGCACCGAGCGCCACCAGCTTTTCGTGATCATCGCGATCGGCGAATCACTCATCGCCATGGGCCTGGGAGCCACGGACCATCCGCTCAGCACACCGTTGCCGGCAGCCGCCGTCCTCGGGTGTCGCCGCCGCCGACGGACTGTGGTGGCTCCACTTCGACGTAGTGAGCCTGCTGGTGGAGCACCGCCTTGACGAGGCCCGCGGCCGGAGACGCCTGGCGCCGGCCGTCAACGCCTTCGGCTACGGTCACTTCCCCATCGTCGCGGGCATCGTGCTGACCGCGCTCGGCGTCGAGGGAGTCGTGGCGCACGCCGACAGCGGCAAGGGACTCGGCGGCTTCTACGCCGGTGCGCTGTGCGGCGGGATGGCGATGATGTATGCGGATCCACCCCTCAGGTACGGGGCACGCAGTCGGTGAGGAGTGCTGGGCCGGCTGACTTCAGTCGACTTCGGTACGAACGCCGCCCGCGGACCGACCGGCCCCTCACCCCGCCTCCCGCTCCGGTAACCCCTCACCCCGGTCCGCCAGTCTTCGCAGCATCTGCAGCACCCGGTCCCTCGATTCGTCCGCCGCGTCGATGGCCTCCATGCACTGCCAGTACGTGGTTTCGTCGTCGGCGGCGCAGGCGAGGCCGACGAGGGCGATGCCGACCTCGCCGAGGAGACCGCCCAGGCACAGCAGGGCCTGGCGGGCGTCGCCCAGTTCGGTGAGCTGGGCGGCGCGCAGGTGCTCGGTGTCGATGTCCGGCCGGTCCAGGACGCCGCAGCCCCGGCCCGCCAGTTCGGTCAACCCCAGTGCCTCGCCGCGCAGTTCGGGCGGGCCGAAGACCGCGAGGCGGCTGCCGATCGCCTGGGCCAGGGCCTGCGCCTGCCACACCTCCGTCATGACCTGGGGCGCCTCACCGCTCCCCGCCAGGGCACGCCTGCTCGTCACGATGAGCCGCACCGCGTCCATGAGCTGTCCCCGTCTGTCACGACGCACTCTCGGCACGTCCGCCGCCCGAACTCCGTTGTCCACTACCCAGAGTGAGGGCCGACGGGGTGAAAAGCCAGAGGAAGGCGGAAATCTGCGGACAACGAATCGGTTTCGTGCGGAGTTTTGACTTCGTAGAGTGATAACGGACTGAACGGCTCCTCAGCGACTCCTTACGGCGCCGGAAACCTCCGCTCGTTCCGGTCGATCTTCGCGTCCAGTGCCGCCAGCGGATCGATGCCGAGCACCTCGCACAGCTGGAGCAGATACGCGAGCACGTCGGCCACCTCGTCGGTGACGCGGTGCGCGGTGTCGGGGTCGTCCATGACGCGCACCGACTCGTCCGGCGTCAACCACTGGAAGATCTCGACCAGTTCGGATGCCTCCACGCTGAGCGCGGCGACGAGGTTCTTGGGGGTGTGGTACGGCTGCCAGTTGCGCGTGGCCGCGAACTCGGCCAGCCTGCGCTGCAGTTTCGCCACGTCGAGAGGTTCTGTCACGCGTCCAGGTGTACCACCGTGACGCCGTCCGCCCCGGCGGCCCACGACGCGTCGCTCACCGCGCCGACCAGGCGGATGTGCCCGCGCTCGCACATCCGCGCCGCGAGCCGCAGCAGTTCGCCGCGCTGCCGTACGTCCAGTCCCCGGTCGAGGTTGTCGGCGAGCACGGTGAGCGTCTGCATCGCCGCGGGCACCTCGCCGACCGGGTCGACCTCGAGCACCCCGGGCCCGGTGAGCAGCACCAGCGCGAGCGCGAGGTACCTCAACTCCCCGTCGCCCAGCCGCCCGAGCGCGGTCCGGCTGCCGTCGCCCCGGTCGAGGAGCGCCCGCACCGTCCCGTCGGCCAGCGGCTCGGCGAGCACGTCGGCGACGGGGCCCGCGCACCCGGCCCGTACCGCGGCGACGAGTTGGGAGTGCCGCCGTCCGCACTCCGCGCGGGTACGCCACAGGACGTCGGCGAGGTTGTCGCAGCCGCCGAGCAGCCGTCCGGAGCCGGTCGGGACGGGGGTGCGCATCCGTCCGGGCCGGGGATCGCAGGCGAAGACGGAGCGCAGGGCGACCACCATCTGCTCGGCGGCGGCGAGGACGCGCCGCTGCCCGTCCGTCTTGCCGGCCACGCGCAGCGGGAGGAGTGCGGTGCCGAGCCGGTCGTCGGGCAGCGGGGCGCGGGTGACGGGCGCCGCGCCCGCGGTGTGCCAGGCGGCCTGTACGGCCCGGCGGGAGGGGTCGCGCAGGGCGGTCTCCAGCAGGACGAGCCCGCCCGCCGTCAACCGCTCCCCCACGATGCGCAGTTCGGGCTCGGCCTGCACGGCGACGTCGAGCCGGACCGGCCCCTCGGGTCCGTCGGCCGTACAGCCGATACGGAAGCCGCGGCGGCGTTGTGCGTCGGGGCGGGCCCGGTCGGGCACGCAGGCGACCGGGTCGGTGAACACCTCGTCGAGCGCGGCCCCGCCGCCGAGCCGGGCGAGTGCCTCGTACGCCCGCAGCGCGCTCGTCTTGCCGTGGCCGCTGGGACCGGCGAAGAGGGTGAGCGGGCCGAGCGGGAATCCGGCGCTGCGGTGTGCGGCGAAGGCGGACAGCCGCAGTTCGGTGAGGCGCGGCCGGCCGGAACGGTCCTCGCCCGCACCGCCCCCGGGTAACACCGATGCCGGCGCGGACCGCGCGGACGGCACGCGGGGCGACGTACCGGAGACGGACGTACCGGAGACGGACGCACCCGAGACGGACGCACCGGACACGGACGTACCGGACACGGACGCGCTGGACACGGTCGTACGGGACATGGGAGACGTGGGGGACACGGTCATATCCGGACCGTAGGACTCCGCCACCAGGCGAACCGTTCCGCCCCGGCGACCTTCCTACGATCGGGCGAACGGCGCCCTCACTCTCCGCGCACCCCCACCCCCTCCATCAGCCCGGTGACCTCGGTCCCCGCCGGTGTCAGCAGGAACACGTTGCGGTCCACGCGGTGCATGCCGCTCGCCAGGCCGAAGACCACGCCCGTGCTGAAGTCCAGGACCCGCTTGGCGACCTCGGTCTCCGCGCTGGTCAGGTCGAGCAGCACGGGGATGCCCGCCATCAGCGTCTCGGCGACCTCGCGGGCGTCCGCGAAGATGCTGATCCGCAGGACGACGAAGCGACGCCGCGCCTCGGTCTCGGCCTCCGGGACGGTCCGGTGGTCGACCGCGGACGGCCAGGCGTCCCGGCCGCGCAACGGAACGACCTGGGCGAGCCCCTCCCACTGTTCATCGGTGACGTCGTACCTGTTCACCGGCTCCCCCCGATCCGACTCGCCTTCATTGCCTGCACCAGCCAATTCTTACGCCAAGTCACCCGTTCGGCCCAACAGCGACACGGTCCGCGACCGGCCCGGCGGCCGCTTCCCGCCACTCTTCACCCCGGCGAAATGGGGTCTTACCGCCCTCACACCGGACTCTTCACCTCCAACGGCACCCCGCTCACCGGCCCCGATTACCGTCCGGTGCCGTGCTCTTGGCAGATTCACAGCTGTCGGCACGCGGCCGGCGGACACAGCCGGCGGTGTCCGCCACCCCCGAACCCCCCGCGCAGTGGCATCGCGTCCTGACCCTGCTCGCCGACGTCAGCCTCTTCATCGGCACGCGCGAGGTGTGGACGCAGGCGGCCACGCACCGGCTGGGCGTCGCCGCCGTCATCTCCGGGTGCTACGCCTCGATCCTGCTGTGCGGGGTGCTGGCCCTGGTGGTGCGCCGGGAGCGGTCGCTGGCGCGTGTGGACCTGTGCGTGCTGGTGACCGGGGTGACGCTCGTGCTGTGCGCGTGGGTCCTGTACCACCGCGGCTCCGACGAGGCGGTCCTCACCGCCCAGGCCGCCCGCGAACTGGCCGCCGGGCACGCCGTCTACGGCAACCCGTGGCCCTGGCTGTTCGGCCGGAGCGGCATCGCCCTCACCCCGACCGTCACGGGCGGCTACGACTTCACGTACGGCTATCCGCCCCTCGCCCCGCTGCTCACCGCGCCCCTGCTGTGGCTGGGACACGGCGGCACCCCGGCGACCGCGGTGAGCACGGGCGCGCTCGTCGTCGGCACGGTCGTGCTGTGGCGGCTGCTGCCCGTGCCGTGGCGGTCGGCGGCGACCATGGCGTGCCTGGGTTTCGCGATGCTTCCCATGTACGGCCGCCTCGGCTACCCGGCGATCCTGGCGCTGGCGCTGCTGGTTCCGGTGGTGGTGCGCTGGCCGCGGATCGGACGGGGCGGGCGGCTCGGACCGGCCGGGGTGGCGCAGGCCGCGTGTCTGGGTGCGGCGTGCGCGGCGCAGCAACTGCCGTGGTTCCTCACGCCGTTCCTGCTGGCCGGCATCTATGCCGTACGGCGCGGGGAGCTGGGCGCGCGGGCGGCGGCGCTGGTGGTGCTGCGGATCTGCGGGGCCGCCGCCACCGTATGGCTGCTCATCAACACGTACTTCATCGTGAGCGAGCCGGGTGCCTGGATCGAAGGCGTCGCGCTGCCGATCACCCAGGGTGCGGTGCTGCACGGGCAGGGCCTGGTGGACGTGTCGCTGTATCTCACGAACGGCAGCGACCGGCTCGACTGGTACTCCCACGCGAGCCTGCTGCTGCTCGGCGGACTGCTGGCGGTGTTCGTGCTGTTCGTACGGCGGCTGGGACCGGCGGCGACCGTCCTGCCGTGGCTCGCCTTCTATCTGGCGACCCGGTCCCAGGACGGCTACTACCTGATGATGACGCCGCTGTGGCTGGCGGCGGCGGTCACCGCGCCCCTGTCCGAGTTCGCCGGGGCCTGGCAGCCGCGCCCCCGCCTGCTGTCCGGTCCGCACCGTCGTCCGGTACGGATCGCCGCGGCCGTCCTGCTGCTGGCCCCTGCCCTGGCGAGCGCGGCGCTGGCGGCCACCGGCTCACCGCCCCTGCGGATGCGGGTCATCTCGGTGCGGGCCGGGGCCCACACCCTCTCGCGGCTGACGCTCCGGGTCACCAACACGGACGACGACGCGCTCACCCCGCACTTCACGCTCACCCGGGGCCAGGGCATGTACCCGTACTGGTCGGTGCTGCGGGGCCCGGCCACACTGGCCGCCCAGGCGACGGCGACGTACGAACTCCGGCCTCCCGAGGGGACGTACGCCCTGCCGCACCAGGGCCAGCGGATCCGGCTGCGCGTGTTCACGGCCTCGCCGCAGACGCTGTCGAGCGCCTATGTCACGCTGCCGAGCGCACGAAGCGGAGTGCGGCGGTGACCGTGGTCAGGCCGCGGATCATGCCCATCTGGTTCCAGCCCAGGCCGAACTCGGCGCGGTCCACGGAGAATTCGGCGTTCAGGGTGAGCGCCTCGGCGCTCGCGTCGGAGAGCTTCGCGGTGAAGGACTGGGGGCGGCTGATGCCGCGCACGGTCAGCTGACCGACGACATGCACCGCGTCGCCGTCGCGGAGTTCGGCGCTGCGCACCGCGAAGGTGATCTCGGGGTGGTTGTCGGCGTCGAAGAAGTCGGCGCCCTTGAGGTGGATGTCGCGCTTGGCGTTCTTGGTGTCCAGGGAGGCGGCGTCGAGGGTCAGGGTGCCGACGGCGGACCCGTCGGGACGCACCTCTCCCTGTCCGCCGACGCCCGCGAAGGTGCCCTTCACGGTGACCAGGCCCCACATCGTCTTGTGGGCCAGGGCGACGGTGGTGGCGGTGGTGTCGAGCTGCCAGGTTCCGGTTTCGACGGCGACGGTCATGATCTCTCACTCCAGTTAGTCCAAATTTGGATGACGGAGGGTACGCTAGCCAATAATCCAAAATTGGACAACAGATAGACTCGAATCCATGGCCGACCTGCCCGAATGTCCCTCCATGTCCGGCGAACTCCTGCCGCCCGAGTTGCACGCCTGGATGCTGCTGCTCGCCGCGACGGGCGCCGTCGAGCAGCAGCTGCGCTCCGTCGTCAAGGAGCGGCTGGACGTCTCGCACGACGAGTTCCTCGTCCTGTGCCTGCTGGCCGGGCAGCCCGGGGCAGGCCTGCGCATGACGCAGATCGCGGAGCTCCTGGGCCGCCCCAAGACCCGCCTCACCTACCAGATCGCCTGCCTCCAGCACGCCGGGCTCGTCACCCGCAAGTCGGTCTGCGGCGACAAGCGCGGCGTCGAGGTCGCCCTCACCGACAAGGCCCGCCGCCTGCTGAAGGAGGCCTCCGCGGCCCTCGCCGAGACGGTCAAGGAGGCGCTGGCACACGTCGTGGGGCCGGAGCAGTGCGCGGCGGTGCGGGGGCTGCTGCCGGACCTCGTCGAGGGGTCCACAGCGGAGTAGCTCCCCGTCGCTTGCGGGTACCCGGGCGGCGCCTGCGCCGAATGTCGGCCTCAGCGCCGCCCGACACTCCTGGCCGCGCGTACGGCGTCACCGCGCGCGCCGGGCCCGCCCACCCGAGGCGCTCGGGCCGGGACCGGCCTTACCGGCCCGCCGCGCTCGGTGCGGCGGCCAGGCCGGTCCGGAACAAATCGGGCTGCCGGCTCAGGCCGCCAGAGCGGCCGGCCGGTCCTCCCCCACTGCCTCAAGGGCGTGAGAGGTGCCCCCATCGGTCACCAGCGCTATGAGGGTCGCGCGAGCCCGGGCCACCCTCGAACGCACCGTCCCCACCGGGCAGTCGCTCACCGCGGCCGCCTCCTCGTAGGGCAGGCCCAGGAGCTGGGTGAGGACGAAGGCCTCACGGCGCTCGGCGGGCAGTGCGGCCAGCAGGTCGAGCAGGGCGACGCCGTCGTCGAAGCCGGGCAGGTCCTGCGGCTGGGCCCGCTCGACGACGAGCTGCCAGTCCGGGGCGTCGTACAGACGGGGCCGGGCCGCGGCGTGCCGGAAGGCGTCGATCACCGCGCGGCGGGCGATGGACAGCAGCCAGACACGGGCCGAGCAGCGGCCCTCGAAGAGGTGGAGGCTGCCGAGCGCCCGCAGGAACGTGTCCTGTGCCAGGTCGTCCACGGCCTGCGGATCGGCGCACAGATGGGAGACGTAACGCAGCACGTCGCGGTGGAGCGCGCGCACGAAGTGGTCCACGGCGGCCGGGTCGCCGGTGCGGGCGGCGAGCGCCCAGGCGGTGGCGGAGGCATCGGCGGACTCCCGTTTCGTCCGGGAGTCGGTCGAGGCGGGCAGGGCGGAAGTGATCACCTTGGTGTCCTTCTCGGGTCATCCGGGATCCGGGCCGCTCCGGCGCACGAAGGCGCGGCGGTCCGGTGAGGCGATACGGCCGTACGACGACGGTGTGGGCGTACGGCCGAGGCCCGGAGCGCGCAGGGGCAGCCCCGGGATACGGGCTGTCGTCAGGCGACAGCCGTCCCCAGGGGCGGACCGCGAAGGGTGATCGCGTGGACGAGAAGGAGAAGGCGCGGCGCCCGGTCCGAGCGACGTCGACGCGCGCGGAGGCGCGGGCGGTGCGGGATGGCGGGCAGCGCGAGCAGCAGCCGTAGCGGCGCCGCCAGCCATCCGGCGACGGCCCGCAGGATGCGGAACGCCGCCCGCTCGCCGTGCGCCAGCCACAGGCCGCACAGCAGTGCGGCCAGCAGGTGGGCGGCGAGCATGCCGGACGAGGAGGTGCCGTCCCCCGCCGAGGTCCCCATGTGGGACATGTCCATGGAGCCCATGCCACTCCTGTGCATGGACTCCATGTGCATCGCGCCCATGTCAGGGGCTGCGGGCGCGGGTTGCGCGAGGGAGAACGCCGAGTGGAGCAGCGTCTGGACGGTGACCACGACGGCGACGATCAGCGGAAGTCCGCGCTCACGGCCGGCCAGACACCAGCCCGCGGACCCGGTCACGACCAGGCCCGCGGCCAGTGTCCAGCCGGGGACGTGACGGCCGGACATCAGGACGTGGCCCAGGGCGGCGAGCAGCACACAGACGGCGGCGAACACCGCGGCCCGTAGCGTGCGGGAACACCACCCTGCTGTCATGGCGCCACATCCTCCCATCCGGCATCGGCGATCACGTGTCGATGAGGAAAATTCTCATGTCCCCGCCCCTGTCCCCGTCTCCGTCTCCGCTCACCGCGAGGTGCGGCTGCGTACGACGGCGAAGGCCGCCGCCGCGAGGCCCAGCGCCCCCACGACCAGCCCGCCGATGCCGAGGCCGCGCGCGGTCGAGTCGCTCGCGGAGTCCGCCGACTCCGCGGAGCCCTTGGAGGTCGTGGACGCGGCGGCCGCCGAGCTGCCGCTCGCCGTCAGCTTGAGGACCGGTGCCGGGTTCTCCGGCTCCTCGTCGCCCTGCGCGGCCTCCTCGATCCAGCGGACGACCTTGCCGTCGGAGTAGGTCTGCAGGGTCTTGAAGGTGAGCTGCGCGGTGTCGTCGGGGAGCTGGCCGAAGGCGACGTCGAAGTCCTCGTACTGGCCCGGGCCGACCTTGCCGCCGGTCCAGGTGATCTCGGAGACGGCGTCGGTGATCGTGCCGTCGTCCGTCTTGACCGGCGTCTTGAGCTTCGTGTCCGTCACCTTGGCGGTCCAGCCGTCGTGCGGGGAGACGAGCACGCCGAGGAGGGGGTGGTCGGTGGGCAGGAAGAGCTGCACCTTCGTGGTGCTCGCGGTGTCGCTCTCGCTGGGGACGCGGAAGGTCAGGGCGCCGTCGGTGGCGCCCTTGGCGTAGCTCTCGGGGTGGACGGTGACGTGCGAGGAAGCGACGCCCGCGGCGGTCAGGACGCCGATGGCGGCCAGTGCGGTGACGACACCGGCGCGGCACAGGGTGGTGCGTGCGGAAGACATGGGTGGGTGGATCTCCGTACTGAAGAGGGGGGTCGGGGTCAGATCGCGTACGGAATCCCCGTGGGCGGACCGCGCCGCTGGACCGCGTGCCGCAGCAGGAGGCCGCGGAGTGCTCGCGGGCCGTCCGCGGACGGTCGTACGAACCCGGGCGCGGCCGGAACGGCCCGCGCTCCCCTCAGTACCTGCCACCAGGCGGCGAGCCCCGGTACGAGCGTGGCGGCCCGGCGCAGCAGCGACCACAGCGCGGCCTCGCCGCGCCGCAGCCACCAGGTCAGCAGGACGGCGGCCGAGATGTGGGCCGTGGTGGCGTGGGGGGTCAGGGCGTGCGGGTGCGCCGCCGCATGCATCATGCGCATGCCGTGCATGACCGTCATAGTGTGCGGCCGTACTGCCCCGAACGCGACGTGCAGCCCGCCCTGGGCCGTGAGCGTCGCGCCGCCGATGGACGCCAGGGACCGCTCCCGGCCGCCGAGCAGCCAGCCGGCCGTGAAGACCGGCGCGAAGCCGGCCACCTGTGTCCACACCGGCGGCGCCATGCCGGTCGCCAGCGCGTGTCCCCCGGCGGCGAGCAGCACGCACAGCGCGGCGAACACCGCCGCGCGCAGGCTCCGTACCGCAGGGGACGCCCTCATGGCGACCGATACTCCCACGCGAGGCCGGGGGCCCGCCCCGGGATCCGGTCAGTAGATGTCGCGCACATAGCGCTTGTCGGTGGCGAGTTGCTTCACGTACGCCGCCGCCCCGGCCGCGTCCAGACCGCCGTGGACGACCGCGATGTCCCGCAGCGCCTCGTCCACGTCCTTGGCCATGCGGGAGGCGTCGCCGCAGACGTAGAAGTGGGCGCCGTCCTGGAGCCAGGACCACAGCAGGGGGCCGTGTTCGCGCATACGGTCCTGGACGTAGACCTTGGCGCGCTGGTCCCGGGAGAAGGCCGTGTCCAGACGGGCGAGGGTGCCGTCGGCGAGGAGGCCGGTCAGCTCGTCCTCGTAGTAGAAGTCGGTGGCCCGGTGCTGTTCGCCGAAGAACAGCCAGTTCGGGCCGCGGTCGCCGCGGGCCCGGCGCTCCTGAAGGAAGCCGACGAAGGGGGCGACTCCGGTACCGGGACCGACCATGACCATGGGCGTGGCCGAGTCGGCGGGCGGGCGGAAGTGCGGGGAGCGCTGCACATGGACCGGGACGGGGGTACCCGCGGCGGCGTCGGCGAGGAAGGGCGAGCAGACGCCGTGGCGCGGCCTGCCGTGCAGGTTCTCGTAGCGCACGACGGAGACCGTCAGCGAGACGAGGTCGGGGTCGGTCAGGGGGCTGGACGATATGGAGTACAGGCGCGGCTGCAGGCGCCCCAGGGTCTCCACCCACTCCTGCGGGTCGGCCTTCACGCCGTACTCCGTGATGACGTCCACGGCCTGCCGGCCCCAGGTCCACTTGGCCAGCTCGTCCTTGTTGTCCGGACGCAGGAGCTTCTTCAACTCCCGTGGGTCGCGGGTGCGTTCGGCGACGAACCGGAGCAGGCCGGAGCTGATCCGGGTGATGTCCAGGTGCCGGAGCAGGGCCTCGCCGAGGGCCACTTCCCCTACGCCGTTCACGTCCACCGCGGCCTCGGCGTCGAGGGCGCTGACCGTCAGCCACTCCTCGACGAGGTCCGTGGAGTTGAGCGGGCGGATACCGAGGGCGTCGCCGGCCTCGTACACGAGCGGGGTGTCGCTGTCCCGGGTGTCGAAGGTGAAGCGGCGGACCTCCTTGCCCGCGCCGGGCAGGCTGAGCAGGCGGTTGCCGGTGAGACGGGCGATGACGGGGGCGGGCTTCTTCGGACGCGGGGGCGCGGCGGGGAGGGCCGGCGCGGGGAGAGCCGGCGTGGTGAGAGCCGCCGCGGGGGCTGCTTCCGACGTGCCGGACAGTGCCGTTCCCGGTGTGCCGGACAGTGCCGTGAGGACCTGGTCCAGCCAGCCGTGGGCCACGTCCTCGTAGTCCGGTTCGCAGTCCATGCGCGGGGCCAGCCGCAGCGCGCCGAGCTCGTCCAGGCGCTGGTCGAGGCGGCGGCCGTGGCCGCAGAAGTCGTCGTACGACGAGTCGCCGAACGCGAGGACGGCGTAGCGGCGGCCCTCCAGGCGAGGGGTGTCGGGCGCGGCCAGGGTCTCCCAGAAGCCGCTGCCGTTGTCGGGGGCGTCGCCGTCGCCGAAGGTGCTGGTGATCAGCAGCAGGTCGGCGCCGGACGGCAGGGCCGCCAGATCGGCCTCGTCCATGCCGACCAGGGACGTCGCGTGTCCGCTCGTGGCGAGCCGGTCGGCGGTGGCGACTGCGAAGTCCTCGGCGTTGCCGGTCTGCGAGGCCCACAGGATGACAACCTCGCGGCGCAGCACGGTGGTTGAGGGCTGTGCGGCGGTAGTCCTGGAGTACATCCCGGCGAGCGTGCCGTTCACCCACAGGGCGTGCGCGGGGCTGAAGGGCGCGTCGGGCGGGAGGACCGGCACGCCGGGCGCGCCGGCGGGGATGCCGGCGAGGAAGCCGACCAGGTACTGGCGTTCGTGGTCGGTGAGGACGGGCGGCGGGGTGGGTTCGAGCCCGAAGACACTCGCGGCGGAGGGGGTGACGGGAGCAACGTCCGCCACAAGAGCCGGAGTTGCTGTCGCCACCTCCGGCGCCCGCACCATCTCCGGCGTCCGCACCGTCACCGGCGTCGGCGCCTTCGTCAACGACACCGCGCACACCTTGAACTCGGGCTGGAAGGACAGCGGGTCCACGGCGTCGCTGGTCACGGCGTTGACGCTCAGGTACTCCCCGAACAGGTCGTTCCAGTGGAACGGCGCGAAGCAACACCCCTGCCGCACCCGGTCGGTGACGACGGCGGGCAGCACGGCCCGCCCGCGTCGCGAGGCCACTTCCACGGAGTCGCCGTCAACCACACCGAGAGCCACGGCGTCCTGCGGATGCAGCTCCACGAACGGCCCGGGGTCGAGCTTGTTCAGCTTGGGCACCTTCGCCGTCTTGGTCAGCGTGTGCCACTGGTGCTGGAGCCGTCCGGTGTTCAGGACGAACGGGTAGTCGTCGTCCGGCATCTCGGCCGCCGGGATGTGCGGGCGGGCGAAGAAGACGGCACGGCCGCTCGCGGTGGGGAAGGCGAGCGCGCCGTCCTCACCGACGTACCGGATGGGGTTGCGGTCGGGCCCGTCCGTGCTCGCGGCCGGCCACTGCACGGGCGTCTCGCGCAGCCGCTCGTAGGTCGCCCCGCGCAGGTCCCAGCCGGTCTTCGGGTTCCAGGCCCGCTTGATCTCCTCGAAGACCTCCTCGGCACTGTCGTACGAGAACCCCTCCTCGTACCCCATCTCGCAGGCCACGGCCGCGATGATCCGCCAGTCGGCCATCGCCTCGCCGGGCGGGTCGGCGGCGGGCTGCGCGAGCGTGAGGTTGCGCTCGCTGTTGATGAGGACGCCCTCGGTCTCGGTCCACAGGGCGGCGGGCAGCACGACGTCGGCGTACGCGTTGGTCTCGGTGTCGGCGAAGACGTCCTGTGTGACGACGAACTCGGCGGCCTCCAGGCCCTCGATGACCGTGCGCCGGTTGGCGACGGAGGCGACCGGGTTGGTGCAGATGATCCAGCAGGCCTTGATCTCGCCGTCGGCCATCTTCTGGAACATCTCGATCGTGCCCTTGCCGACGCCGTCGGCGCGGAGGGTGCCGGACGGCAGCTCCCACAACTCCTCTACGAAGGCCCGCTCGTCGTCGACGAGCACGGACCGCTGGCCGGGCAGGCCCGGACCCATGTAGCCCATCTCGCGGCCGCCCATGGCGTTGGGCTGGCCGGTGAGGGAGAAGGGGCCGCTGCCGGGGCGGCAGATGGCGCCCGTGGCGAGGTGGAGGTTGACCAGGGCGTTGGTGTTCCAGGTGCCGTGTGTGGACTGGTTGAGGCCCATGGTCCACAGGCTCATCCACTCACCGGCTGAGCCAATCAGCCACGCGGCCTCCCGGATGTCGTCCTCGGCGAGGCCCGTGATCTCGGCGACCACGTCCGGCGGGTAGTCGGCGAGGAACTCCGGTATCGCCTCCCAGCCCTCGGTGTGCGCGGCGACGAAGTCGGGGTCGGTGTGGCCGTTCTCGTGCAGGAGGTGCAGCAGGCCGTTCAGCAGCGCGAGGTCCGTGCCGGGCTTGATCTGGAGGAACAGGTCGGCCTTGGCGGCGGTGGCGCTGCGGCGCGGGTCCACGACGATCAGCTTCGCGCCCGCCTTGACCCGCTCCATCATGCGCAGGAACAGGATCGGGTGGCAGTCGGCCATGTTGGAGCCGATGACGAAGAAGACGTCGGCCTTGTCGAGGTCCTGGTACGAGCCGGGCGGGCCGTCGGCGCCGAGCGACAGCTTGTAGCCGGTGCCCGCGCTGGCCATGCACAGCCGGGAGTTGGACTCGATCTGGTTGGTGCGGACGAACCCCTTGGCCAGCTTGTTCGCCAGGTACTGGGCTTCCAGGCTCATCTGCCCGGACACGTAGAGGGCGACCGCGTCCGGTCCGTGCTCGTCGATGACGGCCCGCAGCCGGCGCGCGGTCCGGCTGATCGCCTCGGCGGCGGGGGCCGGGGCGGGCTCCTCGCCGCGCTCGGGCCGCACGAGTGCGTTCGCGAGCCGTCCGGGGGCGGCGAGCATGTCGGCGGTGGTGGCGCCCTTGGTGCACAGGCGGCCGAAGTTCGCGGGGTGCTCCTTGTCGCCGGAGGCCTTCAGGACCGTACGCCGTCCGTCCGGTCCGACTCCGATGTCGAGGAGCATGCCGCAGCCCACACCGCAGTACGAGCAGACGGTCCGCACCTTCGGCGAGTCGGGCACGGCCACGCACTCCTCCTGAGACTTGGCTACTTCGATCTCCCGTGACGGTACGAAATGCCCATTACACGGATGTCTCCCGGGCCGGTCGTCAGGGGTTACGCCGGGCGCACACCGGCGGGGCCGACGATGTGAGCGGTCCAAATGGGCTAAAGATGAACATACCAGGCATACAAAACTTGGGACATTCGTTTACTTGAATCATTCGTGTTTAGGGCGCTAGGTTGGTCGCCATGACCGAGCCCCAGACCCCGAACACCGCCGATGAGCTGCGCGGTGCCGGCCTGCGGGTGACGGCCGCCCGCGTCGCACTGCTCGAGACCGTCCGGGACGGTGATCACCTCGGCGTCGAAGCGATCGCCTCCGGTGTGCGTGATCGCGTGGGCCACATATCGCTTCAAGCCGTGTACGAGGCACTCCACGCCCTCAGCACGGCGGGACTCGTCCGTCGCCTCGAGCCGCCGGGCAGCCCGGCCCGGTTCGAGGGACGCGTCGGGGACAACCACCACCATCTCGTGTGCCGCTCGTGCGGTGTCGTCGTCGACGTCGACTGCGCGGTCGGCCACGCCCCCTGCCTCACCGCGGCCGACGACCGCGGCTTCGCGATCGACGAGGCCGAGGTCATCTACTGGGGCCTGTGTCCCGACTGTTCCCCCCAAGCCACTACTTCAGCACCGTGATCCACCCTCGGAAGGACTCCCATGTCTGAGAACCCCGACGCAATCGTCACCGACGCCAAGACTGAGGGCACCGGCGGCTGCCCGGTCGCGCACACGCGCGCCGCGCACCCGACCCAGGGCGGCGGCAACCGCCAGTGGTGGCCGGAGCGGCTCAACCTGAAGATCCTCGCCAAGGACCCTGTGGTCGCGAACCCGCTCGGCGGGGACTTCGACTACGCCGAGGCGTTCCAGGCCCTCGACCTGGCGGCCGTGAAACAGGACATCGCCGAGGTACTGACCACCTCGCAGGACTGGTGGCCCGCCGACTTCGGCAACTACGGCCCGCTGATGATCCGTATGGCCTGGCACAGCGCGGGCACCTACCGCATCAGCGACGGCCGCGGCGGTGGCGGCCGCGGCCAGCAGCGCTTCGCGCCGCTGAACAGCTGGCCGGACAACGGCAACCTCGACAAGGCCCGCCGTCTGCTGTGGCCCGTCAAGAAGAAGTACGGCCAGTCCATCTCCTGGGCCGACCTCATGATCCTCACCGGCAACGTCGCCCTGGAGCAGATGGGCTTCGAGACCTTCGGCTTCGGCGGCGGCCGCGCCGACGTCTGGGAGGCCGACGAGGACGTGTACTGGGGCCCCGAGACCACCTGGCTCGACGACCAGCGCTACACCGGCGACCGTGAGCTGGAGAACCCGCTCGGCGCCGTCCAGATGGGCCTGATCTACGTCAACCCGGAGGGCCCCAACGGCAACCCGGACCCGCTGGCGGCGGCCCGCGACATCCGCGAGACCTTCCGCCGTATGGCGATGAACGACGAGGAGACCGTCGCCCTCATCGCCGGTGGTCACACCTTCGGCAAGACCCACGGCGCGGGCCCGGCGGAGAGCGTCGGCAACGACCCCGAGGCCGCCACCATGGAGGAGCAGGGCCTGGGCTGGAAGTCCACCTACGGCACCGGCAAGGGCGGCGACGCCATCACCTCCGGTCTCGAGGTCACCTGGACCTCCAAGCCCACCCAGTGGAGCAACGACTTCTTCGACATCCTCTTCGGCTACGAGTGGGAGCTGACCCAGTCCCCCGCCGGCGCCAACCAGTGGGTGGCCAAGGACGCCGAGGCGATCATCCCCGACGCCCACGACTCGTCGAAGAAGCGTCTGCCCACGATGCTCACCACCGACCTCTCGCTGCGCTTCGACCCGATCTACGGTCCGATCTCGCGCCGCTTCCACGAGAACCCGGCCGAGTTCGCGGACGCCTTCGCCCGCGCCTGGTACAAGCTGACCCACCGTGACCTGGGCCCGAAGTCCCTGTACCTCGGCCCGGAGATCCCGGCGGAGACCCTGCTGTGGCAGGACCCGCTGCCGCAGGCGGAGGGCGAGGCCATCGACGGCGCCGACGTCGCGGCCCTGAAGGCCAAGCTCCTCGACTCGGGCCTGACGGTCTCGCAGCTCGTCTCCACCGCGTGGGCGTCGGCCTCGACGTTCCGTGGCAGCGACAAGCGCGGCGGTGCCAACGGCGCCCGTATCCGCCTGGAGCCGCAGCGCGGCTGGGAGGTCAACAACCCGGACGAGCTCGCCCAGGTCCTGCGTGTCCTGGAGGGCGTCCAGTCGGAGTTCAACTCCGGTGCCAAGAAGGTCTCCCTGGCCGACCTGATCGTCCTCGGCGGTGCCGCGGCGGTCCAGAAGGCCGCCAAGGACGCCGGCTACGACGTGGAGGTCCCCTTCACGCCGGGCCGCGTGGACGCGACCGAGGAGCACACCGACGCGGAGTCCTTCGCTGCGCTGGAGCCCACCTCGGACGGCTTCCGCAACTACCTCGGCAAGGGCAACCGCCTGCCGGCCGAGTACCTGCTGCTCGACCGCGCCAACCTGCTCACCCTGAGCGCCCCCGAGCTGACCGTCCTCGTCGGCGGCCTGCGCGTCCTCGGCGCCAACCAGGGCGGCTCGTCGCACGGCGTGTTCACCGACACCCCGGGCACGCTGACCAACGACTTCTTCGTCAACCTGCTCGACCTGGGCACGGCATGGAAGTCGACCTCCTCGGACCAGGCCACCTTCGAGGGCCGCGACGCCGCCACGGGCGAGCTGAAGTGGACCGGCACCCGTGCCGACCTCGTCTTCGGCTCGAACTCCGAGCTGCGCGCCCTCGCGGAGGTCTACGCGAGCGACGACGCGAAGGAGAAGTTCGTGAAGGACTTCGTCGACGCGTGGGTCAAGGTCTCGAACCTGGACCGGTTCGACCTGGTCTGATCCCGACCTCGTCAGATCACTGACGTCCAGGCCGGCCCGCAGGGGCCGGCCTGGACGTTTTTGTGTGCCGTGAGCACCCGCGTTTCTGTGCCGCCGGCACCCGCGTTTCCGTCCGTCAGCACCCCGCGCGAAATTAACTTGCGTAACTCAAGCAATACGCTATAGTTGAGTTAGTCAAGCAACTTCACGGCGCGCAGGACGGATATCGCTATGGACGCCGCACCCCGCATCACCGCCACCACCGCGGCCCCCGGCCCCCTCGCCTCCTTCGCCCGCTTCGTGCTGTGCGGCGGCGGCATCGGGGTCCTGTCCAGCTTCGCGATCTCGCCGCTGGCCGGGCTGATGCCCTGGGCCGTGGCGAACGCCGTGATCACCGTCGCCTCCACCCTCCTGTGCACCGAGCTCCACTCCCGCTTCACCTTCGGGACCGGGCAGCGCGCCGGATGGCGACAGCACTGGCAGTCCGCGGGCTCGGCCACCGCCGCGTACGTGGTGACCTGCCTCGCGATGTTCCTCCTGCACGCGGTGCAGTCCTCCCCCGGGACGCTGACCGAGCAGATCGTCTACCTCGGCGCCTCCGGGCTCGCGGGCATAGGCCGCTTCCTGGTACTGCGCGTGTTCGTCTTCGCCGGCAACCGCTCCACGAAGACCCCGGCCCAGGTCCGGCGGAACAGCGGCACGGTCACCTGGACCCTCCCCACCCCGGTCCAGGCGATCACCCGGCCCCAGGTCCGCAGCACCGACTTCCTGCTCGCCTCGACCGCCTGACCGACTCCGCCGGGCTCGAGAAGCGTCGGGAGCTCCTGGCCGCCGGCTAGGCGTCGGGCAGCGACGCCGCGAGGTGCTCCCACGCCGCGTGCACGTCCTCCCCGACCATCCCGAACTGCGTGATGACCGCGACGCAGCGCCCGTCCTCGTCGTCGAGCTCGATCGCCGAGGTCGGGCCGTGCGCCGCCGTGGACCGGACCAGGTGGCACGCCCGGACGCCCGCGAGGTCGATCTCCACCGAGCTCTCCGCGATCGCCGCGAACACCCGCCCGCCGACGGTCCGGTCGGTGACATGCACGGGGCCGCCGCACGCCTGCATGGCCGCCGGGGCGAACACCGCGACGCCGATCGGCAGCCCGACGGAGCAGACGTGGTCGAGGACAGCGGACACGACGCCGGCCTCGATCTCCCGGTGCTCGCCGCGGTACCGGTCGAACGCCCGGCGCCGGGCGGCCCCGCCGTCCGCGAGGACCGCGTCGAGCTGCGCGAGCTGGTCGCCGTTCTCCCACGCGGGCACCTCGGGGGGCGTGGACGGTCCGTCGGCCCGCGCCCCGGCCTCGACCGTGCCGGCGAGCCCGGCCAGCAGCCGGTCCCCCTCGGAGAGCAGCCGTCCCTGGTGGACGGTCCGGCCCTCCGCGTCGAGAAGGCGCACGGAGACCGTGCTCTCGTCCCGCGCGACCACGGCCGCCTCGATCCCCTCGGCGTCGAGGCGGAGCGCGATCGATCCCGGGTGGACGGCGAACGCGTCGCCGCGCAGGCTCGGCACCGCGTAACTGCCGGCCTGGTCGATCCGCGCGACCGACCCCCCGGTGACCGCCTGGACGTACTGGAAGAGCGTCAGGCACCGCGCCAGCTCCGGCATGCGTGGGTCGATCAGCCGCACGCTGCCGTTCCGCCTGGGGCAGCACCCCTCGAACCCGCAACCGTGATGGTCCGTCATGCTCAGTACACGTCCCGTACGTAGCGCTTCGCCCGCCGCAGATCCGCGAGGTACTCCGCCGCGTCGTCCTCCCCGCGTCCGCGCTGCTCGGCGATGACGCCCAGCAGGGCCGCCTCGACGTCCTTCGCCATGCGGGAGGCGTCCCCGCAGACGTACACGTGCGCCCCGTCCTCCAGCCACGCGTACAGCTCGCGCGACCGCTCCCGCATCCGGGTCTGCACGTAGACCTTCTCGGCCTGGTCCCGCGAGAACGCCAGGTCGAGTTCGGTGAGCACGCCCCGCTCCCGCAGCGCGGTCAGCTCGTCCTCGTACACGAAGTCCGTCTCGCGGTGCTGGTCGCCGAAGAACAGCCAGTTGCGCCCGGAGGCACCCCGCGCGGCCCGCTCGTGCAGGAAGCCGCGGAAGGGGGCGATGCCCGTGCCGGGGCCGATCATGACCATGGGGGCGTCGTCGGCCGGGACGCTGAAGGAAGCGTTCGGCTGGAGGTAGATGCCCACGGTCGAGTCCGCACCGACCCGATCCGCCAGGTACGTCGATGCCACGCCCTCGTACCTGTCGTACCGCACGGACGCGACGGTGAGGTGGATGCTGCCCGGGTGGGCCAGCGGGCTCGACGAGATCGAGTACTGGCGTGCCTGCAACGGCCGGAGAAACGGCAGGAGTTCGGCCGTCGACGGTGCCCTGGACCCGGCGTCCCGGAGCAGGTCGAGCAGGTCCCGGCCCCAGAGCCAGGAGTCGAGGTCGCCGCGGTCGCCGTGCGCGACGACCGCGGCCAACTCGCTTGCGGGCGCCCGCTCGACGAGGTCGGCGATCAGCTCCTTCGACGGCGTGCGGATCTCCCGTTCCGTGCGCAGGAGTTCGGCGGTCTCCTGGTCGCCGCTCGAACCCAGGTGCTCCAGCAGCGCTCCGACCAGACCGTCGTCGTTCACCGGTACGACGGCCAGCGCGTCGCCCGCCTCGTACGTGATGCCGCTGTCGCCGAGGTCGAACTCGTAGTGGCGGATCTCCTTCGCGCTGTGCGGGGCGGACAGGAGCCGGTTGGTGGCGAGCCGGGACGGGTAGGGGGTGCGCTTGTTCCACTGGGAGCGGGGCTTCTTCGGTGCCTCCGCGGCACCCGTCCCCTTCGCACCGGTCTCGGCGGCGAGACGCTCCAGCACCGCCGCCGTCCACTCCCCCGCAGGCTCCTCGAAGTCGACGTCGCAGTCGACGCGTTCGTGCAACCGGGTCGCCCCGAGCTGTTCCAGGCGGGTGTCGATGAGCTTCGCGGCCTGGCAGAAGTCGTCGTAGCCACGGTCGCCGAGCCCGAGGACCGCGTACTGCAGGCCCTCCAGCCGGGGTGCGGTGTCGGACTGCAACGCCTCCCAGAACAGCCCGGCGTTGTCGGGCATCTCGCCCTCGCCGTACGTCGAGGTGACGACGATGACGTGGGACATCGCGGCGAGTGCCTCGGGGGTGACGTCGTCGAGGGCGGTGGCCCGGCCGCCGAGGCCGCGGGCGCGGGCACCGGCGACGACGTCGTCGGCCACGAGTTCGGCGTTGCCGGTCTGGGTGCCGATCAGCACGTCGATCGTCGCCGCGGGCGCGTCGGCGCCGGCACTGTCCCGGCGTCCTGCGGCCGCGATACCGGCGATGAACCCGGCAAGCCAGGACTCCTGTTGGGCGGAGAAGGGCGCGTCGGCCGGGATGAGGGACCCGGTCGGGGGCATGACGGTCATGCGGTCACCGTCTCGGTCGGGGCCTGCGGGGCACGGCGGGAGGCGATGTCCTCCAGCGCAGCGTTCGCAAGCAGCTCGTCGAACCGGGCGGCGCGGACGCGGCCGGCGTTCTTGGTGGTCTGGTGGATGATCCAGCCGTAGGTGCCGGGGGCGTCCACGCTGAGGTTGTTGCGCTGCTTCAGCGCGCGCTTGTAGTCGTCGAGGCGCTTGATCGCGATGAGTGTGGCGAGTTCGTCGTCGTCGAACCGCTCCAGCGTGCCGCGCAGATACTTCACGACCCGCTGCTTGACGAAGAAGTCCTCGGTGAGCACGAGGTTGCGGACGGCCTCGGCGACCCGAGGGTCGTCCGGGCCGGTCGCGCCCGGCACCCGCTTCAGCGCCAGGTCCTGTGCGACGCCGAGCACCGTGTACGACGACAGCAGCGAGAACATGTCGTCACTGCCCTGGTCGCCGAAGGCCGGGGCACGGCCGCCGAGCACGGTCCGCCGGTCGCGGTAGTCGACCTTGAACGCGCGGAGCTTGTCCGTCGCGATCGAGGTCGCCAGCTCGTCCAGCAGCTCGCTCCGGGTCGCGGCGCCGAGGATCTCGCCGGCGTCCTGGTAGAGCAGCAGCGCGCGGGGCATTCCGCAGTACACGTGCTGCCGCTCGGTGTCCCAGTCGTGGAGCAGCCGGGCGGCCAGCTCGGAGCCGGTGGCCTCCAAGTGCCATGCCAGCAGCAGCCGTACGGCCTCCTCGTGGAAGGCGCCGTGCCCGGTGTCCGTCACCGGGAACACGAGCAGCGAGTCGGCGCTCACCCGGCCGGCCAGCTCGCCCGACGGGTCGTACTGATACAGGAACCCGCCGCTCATGCCGTTCCCGAGACCCTTGCCGAAGCCGCCGAGGTTGAGGACCGTACCGCCGGTCATGTATTCGCAGCCGAAGTCGCCGAGGCCCTCGACGACCGCGGTCGCACCGGAGTTCCGCACGGCGAACCGGTCACCGGCCTCGCCCTGCACGAACGTCCGGCCGCCGGTCGCGCCGAACAGCGCGAAGTTCCCGACGAGCACGTTGCCACCGCGTTCGGCACTGCCGCCGCCCGGGGCGCGGACCACGATCCGGCCGCCGCTCTGGCTCTTGCCGACGCCGTCGTTCGCGGTGCCGGTGTGTTCGAGGGCGATGCCGTCGTTGCAGAAGACGCCGTACGACTGTCCGGCGGAGCCGGTGGTACGGATGCGGACGGCGCCGTCGACGAGGCGGCGACGGCCGCGGTCGTCGGTGGTGATCGCGGGGGCATCGACGGCGAGTTGGTGGTTGAGCAACCGCTCGACGTCGATCGAGAGCTGCCCGCCCACCGACTTGTCGCTGTTGCCGAGGTGGATGCCCTCGACGAGCAGGGACGGCTCGCGCCGGTCGACGAGCGCGGCACGGACGCGTTCGATGAGGGCGTCGTCGGTGGTGAAGTCCTTCTCCAGGTACTCCGGGTCTTCTACGGCCTTCTCGGGCACGCGCGCGAGGAGGCGCCGGACGTCGAGGCGGCCGACGCTCGCCGGGTGGTCGAGGAGTTGCAGCAGGTCCGTGCGGCCCCGGGCCTCGCGCAGCGACCGCAGGCCGAGGCGGGCGAGGATCTGCCGGACGTCGTGCGCGATGTTGAGCAGATACTGCGCCAACGCGCGCGGGTCGCCCTCGAAGGCCTCGGGGTTGGTGGTGAGCCCGGCGGGGCACTTCACGTTGCAGTTCTTCGCCATGACGCAGCCGAGCATCATGAGCGCGGTCGTACCGAACTCGAAGCTGTCGCCCCCGAGCAGTGCCGAGGTGACGACGTCGCCGCCGGTCTGGTGCGCGCCGGAACAACGCAGGACGACCTTCTGCCGGAGCCCGTTCGCGACGAGCGCCTGATGCACCTCGGCGACACCGATCTCCGCCGACCGCCCGGCGTACTTGAGGCTCGTGACGGCCGCGGCGCCCGTGCCGCCGGTGTTCCCGGCGACGTTGATGACGTCCGCGCCGGCCTTGGCGACACCGACCGCGATGGTGCCGATGCCCTCCGAGGACACCAGCTTCACGATCACCCGGACCCGCGCCGCCTTGCAGTCGTGGATGAGCTGCGCGAGGTCCTCGATGGAGTACGTGTCGTGGTGCGGCGGCGGTGAGATGAGCTCGATGCCCGGGGTCCCGCCGCGCGCGGCCGCGATGTCGACGGTGACCTTCGGCGCGGGCAGCTGACCGCCCTCACCGGGCTTCGCGCCCTGGCCGATCTTGATCTCCAGCTCCTGGAGCATCGGGTCGGCGAGGTAGCCCGCCCAGATGCCGAACCGGCCGGACGCGAACTGCTTGATCCGGGAGCCGCGGATGGTGCCGTAGCGGGTGTGGTGCTCGCCGCCCTCCCCGCTGTTCGACATGCCGCCGACCATGTTCGTGCCGTGCGCGACGGCCTCGTGCGCGGTCGCCACGAGCGCGCCGTGGCTCATCGCGCCGGAGGCGAGGGCACGGGTGATCTCATGGGCGGGCTGGACGTCGTCGAGGGGGACGCTGTCGGGGGCGTTGTCGAGGAGGTTGAGGAGGTGGGCGGCGGTGCCGTTGGCGGTGACTTCGACGCCGTCGGCGCGCACGGCGAGGGTCTTGGACTCGCCCAGGTGCGCGAGCCCTTCGGCGAGGGCGGCGTGGCGCTCGGCGGCGTCGGGTCCGGGTGCGGTGAGACGCAGGTGGACGGTGCCCTGCTCAGTGGCGGAGGCGACGACCCCGCGGACCGTGACACTCGCGTTGCCGGTCGTCGAGAACCGTCCCAGCTCCCGCGCGAAGTCCTCCGCCGTACGCAGCCCCGTCACATCCGCGGGCAGCGCGAGCACGTCACGCAGCGCGGCCGGGCGGCGCGACCGCTCCTCGTGCGTCGTCCGCAGAAAGGCGCGGTACCCGGGCGTGATCCGGAACGCGTCGATCTCGGCGTCGCTGAGCGCGTCGTACCCCGTGTTCCGGTACGCGGCGTCGGTGATGCCGAAGGCGTCGTCGAGCTGGCCGAGGGTGAGCAACCGGAGCGCGTCCGGGTCGCTGGACCGGCCGAACTCCGGCCGCTCCTCCACCATGTCACCGAAGCCGCGCACGGCCGTGACACCGAACGAGTGCCCAGCACCGTCCGACCGCTCCTTGAACAGGCCGAGCAGCGGGATCTGTTGCTCGCTCTCCACCGTACGGGCCCGCTCGTGCCAGTCCGTCGTGGCCTGCGCGATGCGGGCGAACCCGACGCCGCCGACCGGGGCTTCCATGTGCGGGAAGGTCCGCGCGAACACGTCGTCGCGGGTGTCGAGGTAGTTCGGTTCGAAGAACTCGCCGCCGATGTAGCTCTCGGCGGTGCACAGCCCGACGCGGCCCATGGTCTTCGCAAGGGACTTCTCGGCCGCCTTGCGGAACTTCGCCAGCGCCCGGTCGGTCTCGGTGATGTGGCCCGCGGGGGCCGGTGCGCTCGGGTACCTCTCCTCGGCCCGCAGGCGCGCGCTGAGGCTGTAGACGGCGGCGGCGCCGAAGCCGAGGGCGGTCGCGACGTGGTGCGAGGAAGCCAACTGACCGCTCTCCGCGACGATCGAGACGCGCAGGCGCAGCCCGGTCTCGATGAGGCGCTGGTTCACCGCCGCGACGGCGAGGATCACCGGCAGCGGCGCGCGTGTCGAGGAGATCGCCCGGTCGGTGAGGACCGCGATGCCGCCCCCCTCGGCGGCGAACCGCTCGACGTCGTCGCAGAGCCGCGCGAGCGCGGACCGGAGCGCGTCGGCATTGGCGGTCTCGTCCCCGACCACCGGCTCGTAGAGCATGGCGAACCGCTCCAGCGGCACGATCCGCTGGTCGCGCAGCCGGACCATGTCCAGGTGCCCGAGCACGGGCGAGGACACGACCAGCTGCCGGCCGCCCGTGCTCCCGGTCCCGTCGGGCTTCGGGCCGAGGGCGACCCGCATGCTCATGCCGTCGGCCTCGCGGATGCTGTCCAGCGGCGGGTTCGTCACCTGGGCGAAGCGCTGCGAGAAGTACTTCGCCATGCCGCCCTCGGTGTCGCTGAGCGCGTTGATGGCGTTGCCGTAGCCCATCGCCGAGATCCGCTCCGACCCGTCGGCGAGCATCGGGTCGAGCATGAACCGGAAGCTCTCCTGGTTCAGCGCGTACGCCACGTACCGCCCGGCGAGGGTCAGGTCGCCGTCGTACCCGAGCGTCGTCGTGCCGCGGTAGTAGTCCGGGGCGGGCAGGTCGTCGAGGTTCACGCGGGCCGCGACGAGCAGTTCGCTGTACGGCCGACGCGCGGCGAGGGAGTCGAGCACCTCACGTGTCCGCATCCGGCGTCCGGTGCGGTGGTCGACGACGAGCATGCCGCCGACCTCGATACGGCCCCGGTGCACGACGTCCTCATCGGGGAACGCGACCTGGCCGGCCTCCGACGCCACCATGAGGTACTCGGCGGTCTCGACGGTGCGCAGCGGGCGCAGCCCGAGCCGGTCGAGCCGGGCGCCGATGACGTCCCCGTCGCTGAAGACGACGGCCGCCGGACCGTCGTTCTTCTCCTCGTACAGCGAGAAGTACTCCAGCATGTCGCGGACGGCGACGGGCAGGGTGCGGTCGTTCTCCCAGGCGGGCGGCATGAGCGACACGACCGACTCGACGATGTCCAGGCCGTCGTCGAACACCCGGCTCTGCAGCGTCTGGTCGAGCCGGCTGGAGTCGGACTGCCCGGGCGGGCGCACGATGCTCCGGGTCCGGGCCCGCGCGAGCGCCTCGTCGCTCAGCCGGTTCTTGCGGTCCGTGTTCAGCTCGCCGTTGTGGGCCATGAGGCGGAACGGCTGCGCCATGGTCGGGTGCGGCTCGGTGTTCGTGGAGAACCGGGTGTGGAAGTAGAGCGACCGCACGGAGTGCCGGGGATCGCAGAGATCACGGAAGTACCCGATGACCTCCCCGGAGTTGAGCCGCCCCTTGAGCACCTGCGTCCGCGCGCTCAGCGACAGCGGGTACAGCCCGGCGTACGCGTCGTCGTCGGCGTAGGCGACGGCTTCGATCGCGAGGAGCGCCCGGTTGGCGGCCGAGTCGACCTCGTGGCGCTCCCACCCCTCCGGGGCCCGGAACACCCACTGCACGATGGGCAGTTGATACGGCTGGGCAGCGGGCCGGGCGACGGAGTGGTCCACGGGAACGTCACGGACCAGCACGGCGTCGAAGCCCTGCTCGGCGATGCTACGGCCGACGAGGTCCACAGCGCCGTCGCGGCGCCCGGCGTCGGTCGGCACGAAGCAGTTGGCGACGCCGAAGTGCCCGGCGCGCAGCTCCTCGCCGGTGATCGCGGCGAAGAACTCCACCGACAGGTCGACGCTCACGCCGGCGCCGTCGCCGACACCCTCGGCGGACTTGCCGCCTCGGTGCGGGATGGTGCGGAGCGCTTCGTCGCCCTTGCGGATGACGTCGTGGCTCGGTGCCCCGTCGAGGCGGGTGATGAAGCCGACGCCGCAGTCACTGTGGTCGCGGGCAGGGTCGTACAGACCGTTGGTGCTCTGATTCAAGTGCGGGTCCTGTGAGCGGGTTCCGGCTGGGGGTACCTCCCAGGCCCTTGAGGCACTGGGGGAGGAACGGCCAGGCTGCGTCGGTGAAGCGCTCGCCGCGGGCGGACCGGTGTGACGGCCGAGGCCCTGAGTGGTTCAAGTATGCACGGTAAGGGTTACCTAACTTCCCCGCAAGTATGTGGCCTGCACGTATGCGCCCCGCCACAGTTGGAGAAGCGTCCTCGGGCGTCTACTGCGGAACGCTTCACTGCGCTGCCGCTTCGGGTTCGTCCGCCGCGGACGGGTGGACGTATCTGCCCTCGTTGAACGGGGTGAACCACGAACTGAAGGCGATGGGTGCGACCCCGAGCGCGGCACCCGCGGAGGCTTCGTCGATCCCGTCCGTCGAGTCGTCGTAGAGCCACTCGTGGTCCATGTCCTCATAGACGCTGTCGGCGAACGCGTCGAGGGCGGCCGACACCTCGTCGTCGAGAAGCTCGTACAGCTCCAGGGTCATGGTCGCCTGGCTCAGGAGGAACCTCAGGGCGAGTTCTTCGGCGACGCAGCTGAGCTGCTGGAAGCTCCCGTCGGTGAAGCGGGTGGTCATGGCGATCACCGTCACCAGGAAGCGGCGGGCGAAGTGGGCGTCGTACCGGAGTGCGTACCGGTCGGGAAGGCGCTCCAAGTGCCACAGGGGACCCTCGCATTCCGCGACGCTGGCGTCCTCCTGGGTCAGAACCTGCACGTCTTCGAAGAGCTCGTCCACCAGGATGTCGGTCGCGTAGACCAAGGCGCCGGCGGCGAGTCTGGCGCTTTCCGGCGAGACGGCGAACTCGTCGTCGCCGTCTCCCCTCTCGTCGTCCCCGTCGCCGAGCACGCCGAACTTGGCCAGGGGGAAAGAGCGCAGTTCAGCCGCCAACCCCAGCATCTGACGGCGCACAGCCGCGGCTTTCGCCTCGGCGCCGTAACCCTCTTCGGTGTCTTCCGGCGCTGGGCTCTCGGCGTGCCTGGCCTTCCGGGCAGCAGGATCATCGGGCGGGACATCCGGGCCTTCGGCCGCGTCGAGGCTCCTCTTGGCCAGATCCTGGTGCAGCTCGACCTCGCACCGCTCGATCGTCCAGTCGGCCAGCAGCTCGGATCGCTCCAGCAGTTCGTCCACGAGCGCCCGTACCGAGTCCTCGGCGAACTCCAGTGCCGGAGCGTCCACGATGACCTTCAGAAGCGCTCCGCCCGGGTGGACGGCCACGATGGTGTCCAGAAGACCGACTTCCACACCGTCGGGTCCCTCGACGGCCCGGACGGAGTCGAATCCGTCCTCGATGAGCGCCACGGCCCCGGCGCGCTGAAGCGGGTCCATCTCCGGAGTGCCCTCCGGGATGCAGGTGTCCACAGTCACTACGTACGTCACGCGTCCGAGCCTGACAGGAAGGACCCACCCCGCGCCACAGAACGGACGTGTCCGTAAAGAGGGTTTGACCTGTGGACCTTCAAGGGCCCGGAGCGCGAGGTCGGCTGCTGCCGGGTGCACTGCTCAGGGACGTTGGTCGACCTGGTGACGGGTGGCCTGCCGCCGGTTGCGGTGTGGGGGCGGTGGCGATCGCGACCTCCGGGCCGGAACGCCGGGCCGGGCGGAGGTCTGTGACCAGCGCGTCGGGCGCGTGCTGCCGGGTCAGGGGGTGGGAGTCCTGATCAGGCGCTCCGCCAGCGTGGCCGCGAACTCCTCGGCCCGGGCCAGCTGGGTACGCAGATCCTCGACCCGCTGCTGGACGGCCTGTTCGAAGCCGCGGATCCGCTCCAGCAGTTCCTCGCGTTCGTCGGGCGGCAGTTCCTCACCGGAGTCGAGCCGGTCGGTGGTGTCGAGCAGGGCGCGCATCTCGTCGAGGGTGAAGCCGAGCGGCTTCATACGGCGGATGACCATCAGGCGGGCGACGTCGGACTCGGTGTAGAGGCGGAAACCGCCCTGCGAGCGGGCGGAGGGGATGACGAGGCCGGTGTCCTCGTAGTGCCGGATGGTGCGCAGCGACAGCTCGGTCCGTGCGGCGACCTCGCCGATCTGCATGTGCTCGCTGCTCACGCGGGGTGCCTTCCTCATCTCTCGCTGCGGCCGCGGGCGGCCGGCGTGCCGATCTCTACTCTAACGTTAGGGTAGAGTTACGTCGGTGTTGGACAGGCTGCCCTGTCGCGCCCGTTCCCATGGTGCGGGATGCCGTCCCGTGACCGACAGCCGTGTCGGGGCCGACGAAGCCCCCGGCGAAGACCGTGGTCCGCAGGAGAGAGCGTGCGCATGTCCGTGATGCCCGGCGCCGCTGCCTGTCCGCCGTGACCCTTCGCCCCCGAGCAGCGTCCGATTCCCTCGCGGGTCGCCCGGCTGCCGCCCCCTGACTTCGGTCCGCGCCGGTCGCGGACCTCATGGATGGCCGCCCCGGCCCTCTGTTCCTTCCTGCGCGCCCGCCGTGATGCCGGGTGGGCCCGAGCACGACAGGTTCCTCTCGCCTTGTCCTCCTCCGCACTGTCCCCGGCCGCCTGGCTGCGCGGCTCCCGACGCCCGTCCTGGCTGTCCGACCCGAAGGTGCTGCGCACCGAGGTGCTGGCCGGCCTCGTGGTCGCCCTCGCCCTGATCCCTGAGGCGATCTCGTTCTCGATCATCGCCGGCGTCGACCCGGCCATCGGCCTGTTCGCCTCGTTCACGATGGCCGTCACCATCGCGATCGTCGGCGGCCGCCCGGCCATGATCTCCGCGGCCACCGGTGCCGTCGCCCTGGTCATCGCCCCGCTGAATCGCGAGCACGGCTTCGGCTACCTGGTCGCGGCCGTGATCCTGGCCGGCGTGTTCCAGATCGTCCTCGGCGCGCTCGGGGTGGCCAAGCTGATGCGGTTCGTGCCGCGCAGCGTGATGGTCGGCTTCGTCAACTCCCTCGCCATCCTCATCTTCATGGCGCAGGTACCGGAGATGACGGACGTGCCCTGGCCGGTGTATCCGATGATCGCCGCAGGTCTGGCACTGATGGTGTTCTTCCCGAGGGTCACCAAGGTGATCCCGGCGCCGCTGGTGTCCATCGTCATCCTCACCGTCATCACCCTCGCGGCCGGCATCGCGGTCCCGACCGTGGGCGACAAGGGTGACCTGCCGTCCGCGCTGCCCGTGCCGGGCCTGCCGGACGTACCGTTCACCCTGGACACCCTCACCACCATCGCCCCGTACGCGCTCGCCATGGCCCTGGTCGGTCTGATGGAGTCGCTGATGACGGCCAAGCTGGTCGACGAGATCACCGACACCCACTCCTCCAAGACCCGCGAATCCGTCGGCCAGGGCGTCGCCAACATCGTCACCGGCTTCTTCGGCGGCATGGGCGGCTGCGCCATGATCGGCCAGACGATGATCAACGTACGGGTCTCCGGGGCCCGCACCCGCCTGTCGACGTTCCTGGCGGGCGCGCTCCTGATGGTGCTGTGCATCGTCTTCGGGCCGGTCGTCTCCGACATCCCCATGGCCGCCCTGGTCGCGGTGATGGTCATGGTGTCGTTCGCGACCTTCGACTGGCATTCCATCGCCCCGAAGACGCTGAAGCGGATGCCGGCCGGGGAGATCACCGTCATGGTGATCACCGTCGCGTGTGTGGTCGCCACCCACAACCTCGCCATCGGAGTCGTCGTCGGCTCGATCACCGCGATGGTCATCTTCGCCAAGCGCGTCGCCCACCTCGCCGAGGTCACCGCCGTCACCGACCCCGACGGCACCACGGTCGTCTACCGGGTCACGGGCGAGCTGTTCTTCGCCTCCTCCAACGACCTCGTCGGCCAGTTCAGCTACGCCACCGACCCCGACAAGGTCGTCATCGACCTGTCCGCCGCCCATATCTGGGACGCCTCCTCGGTCGCCGCTCTGGACGCCATCGAGACCAAGTACGCCCAGCGCGGCAGGACCGTCGAGATCATCGGCCTGAACCAGCCCAGCGCCCGGATCCACGAGACGCTCAGCGGCGAACTCGCCGGCGGCCACTGACCGGCGTACACGCACGACCTAGGGCCGCGGAGACACCACTCCCCGCGGCCCTCTCCCCTTCCCGCACCGGATCCCGCCGGACCCCGTGGAGCGCAAGCTCCATGTGCTACCGCCGGAACCGCAGAGAGTTCGCCGTCGCTCTACGCCCGACGCAGCAAGTCGGCGAATGCGGCCGCCAGGCGGTTCAGGCCGGTGATCTCGACGGACGCCGGGAATCGGGGTCCGCCACGACCTGACGACGCGGGAGAACCGCCGCCTGTCCGTGGTCGCCCATCGCGACGGCCAGCGGACGATCAGCGCCTACCGCAAGGACGGCCCGGACGCGTGCTCTCGTGCGGCTCCGAACTCGGCGAGTGGTTCTGCCGCCAGGCCATGCAGGCCCGGCGCCTCGACGAGGCGCGGGGCGGGAGCAGTTGGGCCGACGGCCTCGAGTCCACCCGCTGACTCAGCCCGTCCTCCACCCCCGCCGGGTGTCGATCCGCTCCCACTCCGCAGCCCACTGCGCCAGACGCCGCTGTTCCAGCCTCAGCCGTACGACCCAGCCGGCGCCCAGCACCGCCCCACCCGCACCCACCGCCGCCAGCACGCCACCTGCGACCGCGTGCAGCCGGGTCTCCCCGTCGGTCAGGGGCTCCGCCGTGATGTGGCCGTTCGCGTCCGCCCACACGGTGACCGTGCTCCCGGCCCGGGTCCCGGACGGCACCCTGGCTTCGTCCGTGTACGTCGAACCGTCCGGCTCAGTCCAGCGCACCGTGGCCCACATCCGGTAATCGGTCGTCGCACGCGCGGGCACGCGGTCCTTGTCGTCCTCGACGCGCACAGCCGAGACCTCATGCACCTGCGCCCGCTGCCGCTCGGCCGCCGCCTCGACCGCGTCCGCCGTCGCCAGGCCCACGAGCAGGCCGCCGACCAGAGCGAACACCCACCCGGCGAGGACGATCCACGCCTCGACGAGGTCGCTGCGCCGCCGCAGCGGATTGCTCCGCCACCGCCACAGGCGCACCCTCCGACACTGTGACGCCGCCATCGGCCGACACCCCCTAGTGAGCACCGGGAGCACACCTTCCAGTGTGCTCCCGGCGGAACGCGCCGCGTATGGTTCGCGTCGACGTTCTGGGCCTCGGCCCTCGCGGGTACGACGCCGGCCACAGGTACGTTTCCCGCAGCCGAGGAGCCCGCCGTGCGCGCCCGTGACCTGGCGGTCGGATACGAGACGGTGAGCGTCGACAGCGATGCGCTGGACGCGGCCCGGCTGATGGCCGAGCACCGGTCGCCGGGCTGGCTCGTGCCGGACGAAACGGGGTAAGCCGAAGGCGATCCTGCCCGCTTCCCAGATGGTCAAGGTGCTGGTGCCCGCGTACCTCGTCGAGGACCCGACGCTTGCCGCGGTCGTCGACGAGAAGCACGCCGACCGGCTGTGCGAGGCGCCGGCGGGCCGCAGCGTGGGGGACTGCCTGCCCGGCAAGGCCGAGCCCCCGCCGATCGCCGACCCCGACGACACCGCGCTGGAGGTGGCCGCGCTGATGGCCCGGGTCCGCAGCCCGCTGGTGGCGCCGGCGCAGAAGGACAAGTCCGGGCCGGGAGGGCGGGAGAAAGGGCGCACACACCTGCTCGGCGTGATCACCACCTCGCACCAGCTGCATGAGCTGCTCGGTGCCACGGGGCCGTCGAATCCGGCCTGACCGGCTGCCGGCGCCGCGCGTGCAGGGGCTACCCCGGGCCGGAAGCCCGAAGGATCCCGCGCGCGGCACGACTCGCTGTCGATCCGTCGGCCCAGGCTCTCCAGTACCGGCATGCCGTACCGCAGGACCGCCGGGCCCCCTGTTCGAGACGGTGCCACAGCAGGGGATCGGCGGCCAGGACCCGCGGGTCCAGCTCCACCCGGCCGCCGGACGTGTCGCTCAGCACCAGCCGCTGCGCGGCCCCCTCGGCCATCCGCACGGCAACCAGACGGTCGGTCCGCACCCCGCGTTGGGTCAGCAGCCCGCGAGCGTCGAGCCCGCCGTCGGCCGCGCTCACCCTCGACGTCTTACGGAGTGATGACGTGCCGGGCGGGTCACGGGGTCCGGCACGGTCGCGGACCTAGCGTGGCGGTATGCGTGTACTGGTCACCGGCGGTGCCGGGTTCATCGGGTCCCATGTCGTCGACGCGTTGCAGGCTCACGGGCACGAACCCGTCGTGTACGACGTACGGGAGAACCCGGCCGCCGACGTGCGCGACCCCGTGGCCGTCGCCCGAGCGCTGGCCGGCGTCGACGCCGTCTGTCACCAGGCGGCGATGGTCGGGCTCGGCGACGGGGTCGCCGACGCGGCGGAGTACGTCTCCCGCAACGACCTCGGCACCGCCGTTCTGCTGGCCGCCATGGCCGAAGCGGGCGTACGGCGGCTCGTCCTGGCCGGGTCGATGGTCGTGTACGGGGAGGGCCGGTACGAGTGTCCGCGGCACGGGGTGGTGCGGCCGGGGCCCCGGGACGTCGCGGATCTGGACGCGGGCCGGTTCGAACCGGCCTGCCCGGTGTGCGGGACGGAGCTCTCCCCCGGGCTGGTCGGCGAGGACGCTCCCGCCGATCCCCGCAACGTGTACGCCACGACCAAGCTCGCGCAGGAGCACCTGGCGGCCGCCTGGGCCAGGGTGACGGACGGGCAGGCCGTGTCGCTGCGCTACCACAACGTGTACGGACCCCGGATGCCCCGCGACACCCCGTACGCCGGCGTCGCCTCCTTCTTCCGCTCCGCGCTGGCCCGGGGCGAGGCCCCGCGGGTCTTCGAGGACGGGCGGCAGCGGCGGGACTTCGTCCACGTACGGGACGTGGCCGCCGCCAACGTGACCGCGCTGGAGGCCGGGACACGTGGTGGTGCGCTGACGGCCTACAACACCGGCAGCGGTGAACCGCACACCGTCGGCGAGATGGCCCGCGCGCTGGCCGCCGCGCACGGCGGGCCCGAGCCCCTCGTCACCGGCGAGTACCGGCTGGGCGACGTCCGGCACATCACCGCGGACTCCGCACGGCTGCGGGCCGAGCTGGGCTGGAAGCCGCAGGTCGGTTTCGAGGAGGGCATGGCGGAATTCGCGCGGGCCGGAATCCAGGGCGCATAGGGCCCCGGGGGGACCGGACCGGTGGTGTTGCCCGCCTTCAGGAAGCGGCGGCGGGCAGCACCACCTCGAAGCGGCAACCGCCGGGGATGTTGCGTACGGTGGCCCGCCCGTGGTGGGCCTCCACGATCCCCCGCACGATGGCGAGGCCCAGCCCCGCGCCTGCCGGTGGTGTCCGGGCGTGGGTGCCGCGCCAGCCGGTGTCGAAGACGCGCGGCAGGTCCTCTTCGGGAATGCCGCCGCAGCCGTCCGTCACCGACACCACCACGCCCTCCGGCGAGCGCTCGGCGGCGACCGCGACCGTGCCGTCGGCGGGGGTCCGGCGGATCGCGTTGACCAGCAGGTTTCCGAGGACCCGGCTCATCTCCTTGCCGTCGACCTCGACCGGGACCGCCGCCACCCGGTCGCCGACCAGCCGCACACCGTACTCGCGGGCGAGCGGGTCGACGCCCGCGAGCGCGTCGCCGATCAGGTCGTACAGCGAGATCCGGGTGCAGCTCAGGGGCAGGGTTCCCGCGTGGATGCGGGAGAGCTCGAAGAGGTCTCCGACCATGTCGTTGAGGCGCTCGACCTCGGTGCGGATCTGCCTGAGGTAGCGGTCGGGGTCGGTGGCGACGCCGTCCTCCAGCGCCTCGGACATGGCGCGCAGACCGGCGAGCGGGGTGCGCAGGTCGTGGGAGATCCAGGCGACGAGTTCGCGACGGGAGGTCTCCAACGCGCGTTCGCGGTCGCGGGATTCGGCGAGCTTCGCGCTGGTGGCCGCCAACTCGTCGCTGAGCGCCTGCAGTTCGGCGGTGGCCGGGCCGTCGGGGGCCGTGAAAGCGCCTCCGTCGCCGAACGAGCGGGCGGCGACGGCGAGTTCGCGGCTGCGGGCGACGACCCAGCGGCCCAGCAGCAGTGCGATGGCCAGGGAGACCACGGCGGCCATCGCGACGACCGTCGTCACGACACTCAGGTCGTGTCCGGACAGGAACATCGCCTGCGCCACGGCCAGCGTGCCGGCGAGCATCGCGGTGACAGCGACCGCGGCCACCACGGTCAGGGACACGGTGAGCGAGCGGCGGCGCAGCAGCCACAGTGCGGCGGCCCCGAGGAGTCCGGCCGCGACCGCGCCGAGGAAGGCGAACAGGGCGATGAGCAGGGTGTCGCGCACCTTCACTCCCCTCCCGGACCGAAGCGGTAGCCCACGCCCCACACCGTCTGGATCAGGCGCGGCCGGGCCGGATCGTCCTCGACCTTGCCGCGCAGCCGGCGCACGTGGACGGTGACGGTGGACAGGTCGCCGAAGTCCCAGCCCCACACCTGGTGCATCAGGTCCTCGCGGCCGTACACCCGTCCCGGGTTCCGCAGGAAGAAGGCGAGCAGGTCGAACTCGCGGAGGGTGAGGGCGAGTTCCGTGCCGTTCTTGGTGGCACGGCGGGCAACGGGATCCACGGCCAGACCGGCCGCGCTCAGCAGGCGGGTGCCGGTGGCGGGCCCGGTGCGGCGCAGCACCGACTCCACCCGCAGGACGAGTTCGCGCGGGCTGAAGGGCTTGGTGACGTAGTCGTCGGCCCCGACCTCCAGGCCGAGGATGCGGTCGTCCTCGTCGCCGCGCGCGGTGAGCATGATGACCGGGACCGGTCCGTGGTCGCGCATCCGGCGGCACACCTCCAGGCCGTCCATGCCGGGCAGCATCAGGTCCAGCACCACCAGGTCCGGCCAGTGCACGGCGGCCCTGGTCAGGGCCGTGGGGCCGTCGTCGGCCCGGTCGACGGTGTATCCGGCCCGGTCCAGGTATCCGGCGACGACCTCCGCGACCGTGGGGTCGTCGTCGACGACCAGGACCCGGGCGGCTCCGGCCTGCGAGGACTCGGAGGACTCGTACGGCTGCTGCATGCGTCCAGCGTCGCACCGCGCTGCCCGCGGTGGCCCCCACGGCCCTCGACGTCCCTGTTTCGTAAGGAGCTGGAGTCCGGTATATCCCGTTCGCGTTCGTAGGGTGACAGTCGTGACCACCGACATGAACACAGTGGATGTCGTGCTCCCCTGCCTCGACGAGGCCGAGGCCCTCCCCTGGGTCCTGGCCCGCATCCCGGCCGGCTGGCGTGCCCTCGTCGTCGACAACGGCTCCATCGACGGCTCCGCGGACATCGCCCGCACACTCGGCGCGACGGTCGTGCACGAGCCCCGCCGGGGTTTCGGCGCCGCCTGCCACGCCGGGCTCACCGCGGCCACCGCCGACGTCGTCTGCTTCTGCGACTGCGACGCCTCCCTCGACCCGGCCCTGCTCGTGCCCTTCGTACGGGAAGTGCGAGAGGGCGCCGCCGACCTCGTACTCGGGCGAAGGCGGCCGAGCGGTCGCGGTACGTGGCCCGCGCATGCCCGCGCCGGCAACCTCGCGCTCGCCCGGCTGCTGCGCCGCCGCACCGGCCTGCGCCTGCACGACCTCGGCCCCCTGCGTGCCGCCCGCCGCGAGCCCTTGCTCGCCCTCGGCCTCACCGACCGGCGCAGCGGCTACCCCCTGCAGATGGTGGTCCGCGCCGCCGACGCGGGCTGGCGGATCACCGAGCGCGACGTCCCCTACCTGCCCCGGGCGGGCGCTTCCAAGGTGACGGGCACCTGGCGCGGTACCTGGCAGGCGGTGCGGGACATGAGCCGCGTACTGGCCGACGGGGGGACCGTACGGTGACCACGCTGCTCGTCATTGCCAAGGAACCGCTGCCGGGCCGGGTCAAGACGCGGCTCACCCCACCGTTCACCCCGCGGGAAGCCGCGGCGCTGGCGGAGGCCGCCCTCACGGACAGCCTGCTCGCCGTGGCGGCCACCCCCGCGACCCGCCGCGTCCTCGTGCTGGACGGCACCCCCGGCCCCTGGCTCCCGCCCGGCTTCGACGTCGTACGACAGTGCGCGGGCGGTCTCGACGCACGGCTCGCGGACGCCTTCGCCGCGTGCGTCGGGCCGGCCCTGCTGATCGGCATGGACACCCCGCAGGTGACGCCTCAGCTGCTCACCGTGGACTTCGCCGACTGCGACGCGTACTTCGGGCCCGCCGAGGACGGCGGCTTCTGGGCCCTCGGGCTGGCCGATCCGGACCCCGCCCTGCTGCGGGGCGTTCCCATGTCGACGCCGGTCACCGGGGCCGTGCAGCGGGAGCGGCTCGTCGGCGCGGGGCTGCGGGTGCGGGACCTGCCCCGGCTGCGGGACGTCGACATCGCTGCCGACGCCCATGCCGTCGCCGCACTGGCCCCCCACGGGCGATTCGCCGCGCAGCTCGCCCGGTGCACGGCGGCGACGCACCGATGAGCACGGCCACGTGGGCCACCGCCGACCCCTACACCACCGCCTTGCGCGCCGGCCGCGGCCCGCTGTTCCTGCGCCGCGCCGACGGCTGGCTGCTGCCGCTGGAGGTGGAACGCTGGTGCGCCCGGGCCGACCGGGTCGACCTGGACGTACTGGACCGCTGCGAGGGCGCCGTACTGGACGTCGGCTGCGGACCGGGGCGGCTGGTCGCGGAACTCGCCGCCCGGAGCCGGACCGTCCTGGGCATCGACGTCAGCGCGACCGCCGTCGACCGCACCGTGCGGCTCGGCGGCCCGGCACTGCGGCGCTCGGTCTTCGAGCCGCTGCCCGGCGAGGGCCGCTGGGGCACGGTCCTGCTCATGGACGGCAACGTCGGCATCGGCGGCGATCCGTGCGCCCTGCTGGACCGCGCGGCACAAGTCCTCGCCCCCGGCGGCCTGTTGATTGCCGAGACCTCGCCGGTGGACGTCGATGAGCGTGCCGAGGTGCAGGTCGTCGACATCACCCTCACGCCGAGCGGCGCCTTCCCCTGGGCGCGGCTCGGCACCCCGGCCCTGCTGCGGTACGCGGACCGGACGAGGTGGCGTGCCGTCGATCAGTGGGCGACCGGCGGCCGCCGCTTCCTCGCCCTGCGCAGCCGCAGCGCCAGCAGCAGTGCCGAGGCGCCGGACAACACGGCGGTGATCAGCAGCCAGCGGGCGAGGAAGCCGTCCGGCGACAGCCCCGTCGCCGACCGGTAGCGCCGGTCCACCGTCCCGCTGATCAGCGGGAACCACACCAGCAGGAGCAGACCGGAGAGGGCGGCCGGGACGCGGACGTACAGCACCCACTCGCGGTGCCCGGCCGCACCCAGCCCCCGTACGACGGCCCGGTCCGCCACCGCGTACAGGGGCAGCAGGACGAGGTCGTGCAGCAGCGCGGCCCCCACGAACCACAGCGCCACGCCGAACCAGTCGTCGGCGAGGAGACGCACACCCGCATAGGCGGCAAGCGCGAACGAGGCGGCGAGCAGGAGGAGTTGGAAGGGGCTGCCGACAGGGATCCGCGGTCGCATCACAGCTCTCCGAAGGTCAGACGGGCCACCCACTTGGTGTTCAGCACACCGGGCGCGGCGGGCACGATGACGCGTGCCGGGTGACCGTGGTCGAAGGACAGATCCTCGCCGTTGACGTACAGGGCGAGCAGGGAGCGCGGGTCGGCGACCTGGTTGCCGCGCAGGGCTGCGCGGCGGAAGGCGCCGCGCCGTTGGAGGGACTCGACGAAGACGTCCGCCGGGTCGTCGTGGCCCACGAGCGCGGCCAGGTCGCTCAGCCGCACGCCGCGCCACCACTGGTCGGACGTCGACCAGCCCTCGACGCAGGCGATGGGCAACGCCGCACTGTGCAGGGGCAGTCGGGCCAGCTGGGCGCGGCTGAGCCGGAGGGTACCGGTACGTCCAGTCACGACGAGACGCCAGGCGTCCTCGCCCGTCTCCGCCGCGACGATCCCGGCGTACCCGGCCGTCTTGTTGATCTGGAAGCCGTTCGGGCCGCTGCCGGGCTCTGCGCCGCCGTGCGGGGCGAGGAGGGCGGTGCGCCGCAGTGGTCCGTCGAAGTTCTGCCCCGCCGTCGTGGCGAACAGCAGCAGTGAGCCGCCCCCGACGAACCACAGGGCACCGCGCCGGGAGACGGTCGGAGGATCCGGCCGCGGGGCGACCAGGTCGGAGGACTCCTCCTGCCGCAGCCGGCGCAGGTTCCGCACGGCCGCCGGGGTTTTCAGAGCGGCGTGGGCGACGAACGCGGCGAAGAACACCCAGGCGCCGTAGAAGTGGAGCGGGTAGAAGGAGCCCGGGAAGACGTAGTCGAGCTGGACGTTGAGGACACCGGTCACGAACTCGAACAGCGCGCCGCCGACCAGCAACAGCAGCGAGATCCGCTCCAGGGCGTGAGCGAGGGAGCGGGCCGGCGGCAGTGTGAACAGCCTCGGTACGACCGACCAGAGCTTGGCCAGCAGCACCGGGATCAGAGTGATCCCCAACGTCACGTGGACGCCCTGGTTGAGGCGGTACAGCCAGTGCGGGTCGGTCGGCCAGGCGAAGAGGTAGAAGCCGAGGATCCCCTTGTCCGGGGTCTTGTCGTTCACCGGCGACAGGTCCGGGTTGTAGGCGGCGTAGGAGACCAGGCCGGTCAGGAACAGCACGGTGATGCCGACGAGCAGGACGAGGCCGAGCGCCGAGGTGAACCGGGGGCCGCGCAGCGGGCTGCGCCAGAAGCCGGGCGAGAAGGGAGACCAGGTCATGGCTCGACCGTAGGTCCGGACCACCCCGTGGACGGGTCCACGACCCATGACGAAACGCTGACGTCCGGCCGGGGTGACGGGTCGGGCGCGGCCACCCGGCCTAGCGTGCCGGTGTGACCCGCGATCTGCTCCGTGATCTGTGCGCCGTGGTGGCCGCCGTCCTGCTCGTCGTCGTTGCCGTGCTGGTCGGCCGCCCCCTCCAGGACACGCTGCTGGTGCACTGGCCCCCGCTGCTGGCCGCCTGGGGCCCTCACATCGGCCCCGGCACCCCGGCCGCACTGCTGGTGGCGGCGGCCGTGGTGGCGTACGGCCCCGTCCTGGCCGCCCGCCTGTCCTGGCGGGCCCTGCTGGCGACGGCCTGGGGCACGTCGACGGCCTGGATGCTCTCCCTCGCCCTGATCGACGGATGGCAGCGGGGCATCGCGAACCGGCTCACCACCCGCCACGAGTACCTCCAGGTCATCGACCGCTTCCACGACATCCCGGCCACCCTGCGGGACTTCACCCAGCACATCCTTCTCGACTCCCCCGACAACTGGCCCGCCCATGTCGCCGGCCACCCGCCGGCCGCCACGCTCACCTTCGTCCTGCTCGACCGGGCCGGGCTGCGGGGCGGCGGCTGGGCCGGGATCTGGTGCATCACGGTCGGCGCAACGGCGTGCGTGGCCGTGCTGGTGACGGCGCGAGCGCTGGCCGGGGAGGGGCTCGCGAGGCGGGCGGCGCCGTTCCTGGTCCTGGCCCCGGCCGCGGTGTGGATGGGGACGTCGGCCGACGCGTACTTCGCGGCAGTGGCGGCATGGGCGGTGGCGCTGCTGGCACTGGCCGTCACGGGGCGGTCGGTGTGGTGGGCCGCGGGCTCCGGACTCCTCTTCGGACTGACCTGCTATCTCTCCTACGGCCTCACGCTCTTCGCCCTGATCGGCGCGGCGGTGCTGTGGCTGGGGCGGCGCCGCGTCCGGGAACGGCCGGCCCTCCTCCTGGCGTTCCTCGCCGGGCTGGCCGTGGTGCCGACCGTGTTCACACTCGTCGGGTTCGACTGGTGGGAGGCGTACCGGCTGCTGGTCACGCGTTACCGCCAGGGCGCGGGCGGCGTAAGGCCGTACGGCTACTGGGTGTGGGCCAATCTGGCGTGCGCCGTGCTGATCACAGGGTTGGCGACGGCGGCGGGCCTGCGCCGGACCGCCGTAGCACTCATCCGCAGACACGGCGACGCCGTCGGCCTCGCCGTCCTCGTGGCCGCCGCACTTCTCGCCCTGCTGACCGCCGACCTGTCCGGCATGAGCAAGGCCGAAACGGAACGCATCTGGCTCCCGTTCGCGATGTGGCTGCTCCCGTCCTGCGCCTTCCTGACCCACCCCCGCGCCTGGCTCGCCGCCCAGGCGGTACTCGCGCTGCTCCTCAACCATCTGCTGCGCACCGGGTGGTGACACCGAGGCGGGGCGCGGAAGCTGGGGTCATGCCGATCGACGTCACGGCCGAGCGGGTCGTCCCGCTGTCGCCTGAGCGGGTGGCCGCCTACGCCATGGACCGGCGGCACGACGCCGAGTGGACCCAGGGCGTCCGCAGGGCGGAACTGACCCGGGAGGCGGACGGAGGGGGCTTCGGCGTCGGCGCCGAAGTCACCCGTACGGCGTACTTCCTGGGCCGCCGCATCGACTATGTGCTGCGCGTCGCCGGGTACGAGCCGCCCCGGCTGCTGGACATGGTCTCGGTGGCGGGACCGCTGCTCGCCCGCCAGGTACGGGCCGACCTCGTCAAGGACCTGCGGGACCTGGAAGCACGGCTCGTGGAACAAGGGTGAGATGACGATGGCGTACGACGAGCGGCTGGCGGAGCGGATCCGCGAACGGCTGGGCGCGGATCCGGAGATCACGGAGAAGCGGATGTTCGGCGGGACCGCGTTCCTGCTGCACGGCAACACGGCCGTGGGCGTCACCGGCGACGACCTCATGGTGCGGGTCGGCCCGGAGGCCACGGACGCGGCGCTCGCCCGGCCGGGGACCCGGATCTTCGACATGACCGGCCGCCCGATGCGCGGCTGGGTCGTGGTCGACGGCGCCGCGGTCGCGCAGGACGAAGCGCTCGGCGACTGGGTCGCCGAGGGACGAGACTTCGCCGCGAGCCTGCCGCCCAAGTGAGAAGGGCGTCTCCCGGGGCAGCACCCTTCGAGCCGGCAACTCTTCAGCGAGGGTGAGAGAACCTGCAGTTCCGGAGCGTTTTTTCGGCCCGCTGAACGGACCTTCAGGTGCCCAGAGCGTCAAATGAGCGTCACGGCCACCGCCTGCGGTGGCTTGCCCGCTGCCGATCCCGGCGAGTTCCTTGCGCAGCAGCTCGGCCCGATCAGCCAGCACCGCCCTCCGCCGCGCCACCAGGACAGCAGATCCCTCCCCACCAGCAGCCCCCCCGGCCTGCTAGGAGCCTACGAAGGACTCCGGACCCGGCACGGCGACGCCGGCGAGTCGCAAGAAGCGACGCCGCGGTGGTGGCATGGCCGGAGAGGCCCATGCCACCACCGCGGGAGGGACGGAAGCGACCCCCTACGACACCGTGACGCGGTCCGGCGTGTGCGTCCCGTTCCGGACTGCCCTGCGCTGGCGGACCACGGCGAAGACCACCACGGCCAGGGCCACCAGGGTGGACAGGACGACCTGGTCGCGGCCGCCGCCGTCGGCCGTGTCGGTGAGCATGTAGCCCAGGACGAAGGTGATGAGGGCGATGGTGGCCCAGGTCAGGTACGGGTAGAGCCACATCCGGACGACCAGCTTCTCCGGCGACTCCCGCTCGATGATCTTGCGCATCCGCAGCTGGGAGAAGCAGATCACCAGCCAGACGAACAGGGCGATCGCACCGGAGGAGTTGAGCAGGAACTGGAAGACGGTGTCCGGCCACAGGTAGTTGAAGGCGACCGCGACGAAGCCGAAGACCACCGAGGCGAGGATGGCCGAGCGCGGGACGCCACGGTCCGTCGTCCGGCCGAACGCGGCCGGGGCGTCACTGCGGCGGCCGAGGGAGAAGGCCATGCGGGAGGCCGTGTACAGGCCGGAGTTGAGGCAGGACAGTACCGAGGTCAGCACGATGGCGTTCATGATCTCGCCGGCGTGCGGGATGCCGACGGAGCTCAGGGCGGCGACGTACGAGCCGTCCTTGAGGATGGCCGGGTCGTCCCAGCCCACCAGCGAGACCACGATCAGGATCGAGCCCAGGTAGAACACCGCGATCCGCCAGATCACGCTGTTGGTGGCCTTGGTGACGGCGGCCCGCGGGTTCGCGGTCTCGCCCGCCGCCAGCGTGACGATCTCGCTGCCCATGAAGGAGAAGACGACCATCAGGACGCCGGTGAGGATCGCTCCGGGTCCGTTCGGCAGGAAGCCGCCGTGCGCGGTGAGGTTGGAGAAGCCGCTCGCCGGATGGTCCGAGCCGGGCAGCAGGCCGAAGATGGCGAGGCCGCCGACCACGATGAACCCGGTGATCGCGACGACCTTGATGCCGGCGAACCAGAACTCGAACTCGCCGTAGGAGCTGACCGAGACCAGGTTGGTGGCGGTGAGGACGACCATGACGATCAGGGCCCAGCCCCACTGCGGGACCGCCGGTATCCAGCCGGCCAGGATCTTGGCCCCGGCGGTCGCCTCGACGGCGAGCACCACGACCCAGAAGAACCAGTACAGCCAGCCGATGGTGAAGCCGGCCCACCGGCCCATCGCGCGGTCGGCGTAGGCGGAGAACGAGCCGGAGGTGGGGTTGGCCGCGGCCATCTCGCCGAGCATGCGCATCACGAGGACGACCAGGACGCCGACGAGAGCGTACGAGATCAGGATGCCGGGGCCGGCGGCGGCGATGCCGGAGCCGGAGCCGACGAACAGGCCGGCGCCGATGACACCGCCGATCGCGATCATCGACAGGTGGCGGTTCTTGAGTCCGGCCTGGAGGCCGGAATCGGGCTCCGTGGGAGGGCTTTTGGGGACGGTTGTGGTCATCTCGACATCCATGGAGGGAGTGCGGACCAGGGCCCCTGGAAATTAGTTCAGTACGATCTAAAAGAACAAGACTTGTTTAACTGTTCACCTTGCTCTATTTTTCGTGCAGCGCGTACGGCGTCTTCCGTCCCCCGTTGCCGCCCCTGTGGCTGCCACCGTGTCGTCTCCGTGTCGCCCCCGTGTGTCGTCCCCGTGTCGTCCCCGTGTCGTCCCCGTGTTCCGGTCCCCTGGGGAGCCCCCATGCACCACACCGCGGCATGGTCGCGAGAACCCTCCGTGCGGATGCCGTCGCCGTGGGCCCTGCCCGCGCTCGACAGGCCGTTAGGGTGGCGTCGTGGTGAATGCAGCGGGCAAGTTCGGTCCCTACAACCAGCCGGTGCCCGCGCGGTCCGTGCCGGTCGGCGGGGCATGGGACACCCGCGTCCTGGCCGGCCGGGGCCCCACGGGAGCGGAGCTCGTCAAGTCCAGGATCGCCCTGCGGGTGCGTCTGAGGTCCGTGGCGCCGGGAGACCGGCTGCCGGACGCGGGCGTCCTCGCCGAGGAACTGGGGATCAGTGAGATCACCGTGCGCCGCGCGCTGGAGGCCATGTGCCAGGACGGCCTGCTCGACCGCCGTCGGGGCCGGGCGGGCGGGACCTTCGTCGCCGCCGACTGGGACGCGGTCGTCGCCGTGCTGCACGACGCCGACGAGGCGGCCGCGCTGGACTCCTTCCATCTGCTGCTCGAATGCGGTCTCGTGGCGCACAGCACGGGCGAGGTCCCGGACGGGCGGCTCGACGGACTGCGGGCACTGGTCGAGGAGTTGGACCTGGTCGAGGACCCGGCCCGGCTCCTGGAACTGGAGACCCGCTTCCACCTCGACCTCGCGGAGGCTCTCGGCGGCGCCGGGATCCGCGAGTTCGCCGCCGACCTGCTCGGTCGGCAGTGCCTGCTGGGGCCCGCTCCGGACCCCGCGGTCGTACGGGCTCGCAACCGTTGCCACGCCGACCTGCTCGACGAACTCACCCGCGGCGCGATGGACCCGGCGGTACACGCGGTGAAGGCGCACCGGCGCGCCGGCCTGAACTGATCCCTTCTCTCCCTCCCTCTCCCTTCCCTGTGTCGCCACCCCGCAGAAGGAGCTGTCGCCATGCCGGACCCCGGAGTTGTCGGCCCGTCGTCGACGTCGGGCCCCGTCGCCGGCGCGCCCCAGCGGCTGCGCGGCGGCGTCCTCGGCATGGCGGACATCGCCGCCGCCACGATGGCCAACGTCGGCCCGGCGATGAGCTTCTTCTTCGGCTTCGCCTTCCTGGCCACCACCGCCGGGGTCGCGTCTCCGCTGACCATCGTGACGGCGGGGGTGGCGGTCGCGCTGCTCGGCAACACGCTCGCCGAGTTCTCCCGGGCACACCCCTCCGCAGGCAGCTTCATCACCTTCGTCGGCAAGACCTTCGGGCCGGTCAGCGCGGTGACCACGGCCCTGCTGGCCGGACTCGGCTACATCATCGCGATGGCCTCGGTGATCGCGATCTCGGGCGGCTTCGTGCAGATCACCCTGTACCACTACACGGGCGTGGACCTGCCGTGGATCATCTGGACGCTGCTGCTGACCGGACTGTCCGTGGTGCTGATGCTGCGCGGGATCGTGGTCTCCACCAAGTGGGCCGGCTACTTCTTCGGTGTGGAGATGCTGGTGCTCGTCGTGGTGTCGGTCGCGACGATCGTCGAGCACCGCGGCGACCTCTCCGCCGCGCCATTCCTGCCTGACCACCTCACCCACGGACTCAAGGGGCTGGCGGCCGGCTTCCCGCTGGCGGTGTACCTGTTCATCGGCTGGGAGAACTCGGCGGCCCTCGCGGAGGAGACGGAGAACCCACGGCGCAACGTCGGCCGCGCCGTCTTCTCCTCCGTCGCGATCATGACGGTCAGCTACATCCTCTTCTCCTACGCCACGGTGACCGGCTTCGGCTACGACGTGGAGCGGCTCGGCGCCTCCCGGATCCCCTTCATCGACGTCGCCCACCACACGCTCGGCGCGCTGGCGCTCCTCGCCTACATCGGCGGCCTGACCTCCACCCTGGGCGTACTGATCGCGGGCATCAACTCCCAGGCCCGCCTGGTGTTCAACGCCGGACGCGAGGGACTGCTGCCGTCCTTCTTCGGCTACGTCCACCCCACCCGTCGTACGCCGAACAACGCGATCATCACCTTCACCGCCACCGCGCTGCTGATCATCGGAGGCTGGGGCCTGGGCCATCTGCTCGGGTCCGACGGCGGTTCGATGAACCCCGTGGTCTTCTTCACGGAGTCCTCGAGCCTGGGCGCCATCCTGATCCTGCTGGTCTATCTCGCGTCGAACGTCGCCCTGCCGCTGTACTACCGCAGATACCGCCCGCAGGAGTTCCGCACCGTCCGGCACCTCGTGCTGCCCGCGATCGGCGCCCTCGCCATCCTGGTTCCGCTCTACTACCTCGCCAAGCCCGGCCAGCCCGCCCCGTACAGCTGGTTCCCCTACGCGGCCCTGGCCACCCTGGTCGCGGCCGTGGGCTACGCGACCCTCCTGGTCCGCCGTGACCCCGGCCTGGCCGAGCGGGTGGGTTCGGTCGTCGCCGACGCGGAGTGAGCCGCGGGCACCGACCCTGGCATGTAACGGGACTTGGCGGCGGACGGGGTGCTACTCCTGCCCGGACCGGAGCACATACAGGCTCGGCAGGTTGACGACCACGGCCTCCTGGGTACTGCGGGCGATCACGACGACGGCCTCTTCGTCCGGGTCCGGGTTCTCCTCGCGGTGCGGCACGAAAGGCGGCACGAAGATGTAGTCGCCCGGCCCGGTGCGCAACCGCACTTCCTCGGGCTCCGCCCCACGCTCGGTGGGATCGGCGAGGAAGACGAACTCGGGGTGGCCGCTGACGACGTAGATGCCCGTCTCGGAATCGCCGTGGTGGTGGTCGGCCGAGGTGGTCGCGGGCGCCACCGTGGTCTGCCCCATCCACATCCGCTCCGAGCCGACCCAGGCGCCGCTGATCGCGGCGAAGCGACGCATGCCGTCGGTCTGCGCGGTGCCGCCGTCCAGGTCGTCGGCACGGACGTGGTGCACCCGCGTGCGCGCCTCGGGCAGCGGGCCGCTCGAAGCACCGGTCAGGTCCGGGTGGAAGCCGTCGGGCGAAGTCGGCGACGAGGGTTGCGAGGTCATCGGGATCATCCTTGGGGTCGGAGGAATCACGTCCTGTTGGCCTGCTGACGAGGTTGTGCGCGACACCGGCAGACCGCGCGCAGGAAACGCCCGCGTGCATCTCCGCTTCGCGTTCCCCTGCCGAGTCCTCCTCCCGGTGCCAGCTGTCCGAAGCAGCGGGCATGAGGGAAGGTTAGGACGGGACGAGGATCGACCGCATGACGCGGCACGAACCCGCACTACGCTGAAAGACACATCCAAGTCGAGTCTCAGCGAAACTCCGACCTGCCCACCCGAGTTGCTGGAATGCCGGGGTTCTCCACACCATGGACGACGGATGCGGAGTCAACGGCGAGGGTGAACTCGTCCGGGGCCCGCAGTCGCTGTGCCGGTCCGCCGGGCGTCGCGTCGTCCTCGCGGAGGCCGCTCCATGACCGCGGCCGCCGAGCGGCTGCACACCACCCCGTCCGCGGTGTTCACGGCGGTCTCCGGTCTGGAATACGACCTGCGTGTAAATGCGGTGACACGACACACGCGTCATGTGTCATGGATGGCCCGGAAGCCCGCGGGAGGCGGTGCGTATCGGGAGGTGTGCTGCGCCGAGCCCGGTTGCCTCTCAGGCGACAGGGCCGTGGGTGTGCTTCTTCCGTTCGGCGAGCATCTCGATGAGTTCGCCGGCGCTCGCCATGGTGTGGCGTTCCACCTCGGCATCGATGGTGTCCGGGTCGCCGTCGAGGATCGCCTCGATGAGCCGCTCATGGACGTGCAGGGCGCGGTCGGGATCCGAACGGGTGCTCTCGTCGACCATGATGGCGATGTTGATCTGGGCTTCCACGGTGGGCCACAGGCGTTCGAGCATGGTGTTCTCGGAGGCGGTCCACACCGTCCAGTGCAGGTTGACGTGGGCCTGGTGGAGGCGGTCCGGGTCCTGGGCGGCGTGGGCCGCCTGGTACTCCTCCCAGCTGCGCCGGAGCGTCGCCTTCCGGGAGCCGTCGGGATCGTCGGCCAGGGCCCTGGCGGCCAGTTTTTCCAGGGCGACCCGGACCGCGGCCACGTCGGTGATGAACTTCTCGTCGATGTCGGTGACGACGACTCCGCGGTAGGGCTGCTGTTCGAGAAGTCCTTCGTGGGTCAGCTGGTAGACGGCCTCACGCAGGGTGGGACGGCTGACTCCCATCTGCTGGGAGATCTGGACCTCCCGGAGCCGTTGCCCCGGTCCCAGCTCTCCGGCCAGGATGGCCCTCCGCAACTCGTTCACCACGGCATCGCGGCGGGTCTGGTTGCTGACCGGCCGGGGCCCGGTGGCCGGTTGGGGGGCGTGGTCGCTCATGGGTCCTCCGCAGATTGTCAGACCACATAGTAGCCGCCGGGCGGGTGATCAGCCGCCGTACTCGGTGACGCGCTCGGCGCTGACGGTGACGACCACTCTGGGCGTTGTCGCGGTCTCCTGCCAGGGCTTGCCCTCGTACTTGTGGGAGAGCTCGTCGATCAGTTCCGGCCCGCCGTCCCGGGTGATGGTGACCGCTCCGCGGATCACGGCGTAGGTGTAGGGGTTGTCGCGGTCGGTGATCAGGATGCTGGCGCGGGGGTCGCGCAGCAGGTTGAGGTGTTTCACACGGCCCTCGACGGTGGAGAAGGCGATCCCGTCGCCGGTGGCCTTCACCCAGACCGTGGTCTGCTGGGGCAGACCGTCCTTGCCGATCGTGGCGAGTGTCGCGAAGTTGGGCGTGGCGGCCAGTTTCCGTGCCAGCTCGGTGAGTTGGGGCATGTCGGTGACCTTTTCGGTAGGAGACGAAGTGTCCGGGAGAGTTTCCGGGAGGGGTGGTGGCAGGCCCCGGGGGGAGGGGTGTACGGGGGCCTGCCACCGCGCACGGCCCCGCCCGGGCCGGCGCAGCGGAGTCCGGACCGGCCCGGTGCGGTGGGCGGAGCCGCCGATCCGGATCAGCCGCCGGGGACGCTCAGAAGCGGACGGCGTCGATGAATGCCTGGAGTCCGGGTGTCTGCGGATCGTTGAAGGCCCGGTCCGGTGGCACGTCCTCCTTGATCAGACCGTCCTCGAAGAAGCAGATACGGTCGGCGGCGTGGGCCGCGAAGGCCATGTCGTGGGTGACGATCCCGCAGGCGATGCCTTCTTCCTCCTTCAGCTTGGTGAGTACGCCGAGGACCTCGGCCGCCACCGGCGGGTCGAGCGCGGAGGTGATCTCGTCGCACAGCAGCAGACGGGGCCGCATCATCAACGCCCGCGCGATGGCCACCCGTTGACGCTCGCCACCGGACAGCTGGGTGCAGCGGCTGCGCAGGTGCTGTGCCATGCCCACCTCGGTCAGGGCCCGTTCGGCCCGCTCCAGCAGCTGGGCCTTGGACTCGCCGAGAGCGAGGCGGGGCGCGATGGTGAGGTTGTCGAGGACGTTCATGTGGGGCCACAGGGTGTAGCTCTGGAAGATCATTCCGATCTGGCCCCGGAGTTCCTTCCACTCCTCCGTGTACTCGCCGTCGCGTACGACGGCCTGGCCGGCGAGGTCGATGTCCCCGGCGTCCGGCTCCTCGAGACCGGCGATCACCCGCAGCAGGGTGCTCTTGCCGGAACCGCTCTTGCCGATGAGGACGGCGATCTCACCGCTGCCGATCCGGAAGTCGGCCTCCTTGAGGACGGGGCGGCCGTGGAAGGACTTGCTCACACCGCGGGTACGCACGAACGCGCCGTCGAGCTCCGCGTCCGCACCGGTGTCCGGTGTCTTGTCGAGGGTCGGGTTGGTCTCTGTCATCGTGATCAGACACCTTCCGGCTTGAGTGCGGACTTGGATACGGACTTGAGGGCCAGGTCGGGCACGGCGGGTGGCCGCTGTCCGGGGCGCAGCCGTGCGAGCGTGCCGCGCAGCCCCGACGTGGGCGGCTGGGCACCACGCGAACCGCTGGTGAGCAGGCGCCGCTCGATGTAGCTGGTGAACAGGGTCGCGGGGAAGGCGATCACGAAGTAGATGACGGCGACCATGGTGAAGATCTCCATGGGCCGGTAGGTCTGACTGGAGAGGATGTTGCCCTGGAAGGTCAGGTCGGCCAGGCCCAGCGCGGAGACCAGCGAGGTGTCCTTGAACATGCTCACGTTCAGGGACAGGATCGTGGGAATCTGCTGGCGGAAGGCCTGCGGCACGATGATGTGCCGCAGGATCTGCACCCGGTTCAGGCGCAGCATGTGCGCCGCCTCGATCTGCTCGACGGGCACCGACTGCATGCCCGCGCGGTAGGTCTCGGACATGAACGCGGTCAGGTGTGCGGTGAGCGCGATGATGATCGAGAGCTCGCCGGGCAGGTTGATGTCGAGGAGTGCGGGAAGGGCGTAGAACACCCAGAGCAGCTGGATCAGCAGCGGCGTACATCGGAACACCTCGATGTACAGCTGCGCCGGCCAGCGGATGACCTCGATCTTCGACATGCGGGCCACGGCGAGGGGGAACCCGAGGACGGCACTCGCGAGGATCACGACCGTCGAGATCTTCAGAGTCAGCCACAGCCCGTCCAGCAGGGTGGGCAGCGAGGGACCGATGACGCTCAGGTCGAATTCGTAGGCGAGATTCACTGAATTCATCGCGGACTACCTCCGGGAGGTCGGCGAGACCCGGTCAGGACTTGATCTCGAGGTCACCGAGGGCGTCGATGTCGCGGTAGCCGGCCTCGGCGAAGGCGCGGTCGATCTCGCCGCTGGCCACCGAGTTGTCGATCGCGACGTTGAGGATGTCCATGGAGCGGGCGTCGATGCCGGCGGGGACGCCGTAGGCCACGTGGTGCACGAAGATCGCCGGGTTGGGGACGACGATGCCGAGGGACTTGTCCTTGGTGGCCATGTCGACGGCGGTGCCGAGGTCGGCGAAGATGGCGATGGCCTTGCCCGCCTTCACACCGGCGGCCGCGTTCTGGTAGGTGTCCACCCGCAGTTCCTTGGCGCCCGCCTGCTGCAGCGCCGCGTCCAGCGCGGAGCCCTGCGTGGTGGCGATGGGCTTGTTCGCGTCGAGGATCTGCTTGCTGGTGCCGTAGTCGCTGTCACGCTGCGCCAGGAACACGCCCGGGTAGGACCATGAGCCGTGGGTGAACCGGATCGCGAGGCTGCGCTCGACGGTCTGGTCGAGGTCGGCGGCGACGTCGTACTTGTCCGCCTGGAGTCCGGCGACGATGTTCTGCCAGGTGGTCGCCACCGTCTTGACCTTCACACCGATGCCGTCCGCGAAGTTCTGCAGGGGGATCAGGTCGGGTCCGGTGCACGTGCCGTCCGTCTTGACGACGATGGTCGGCGGGGCGTCGGCGCAGCCGACCCGCAGCACGCCCGCCTTCTTGATCTTGTCGACCCAGGCGGCCTTGGCGGAGTCACCCGAACTGGCGACGGTCTCGGTCGAGCCGCCGTCCGAGCCGGCCTTCCCGCCGAAGTAGCCGGCCAGCCAGGCCAGGATGAGTACTCCGACCACGTAGAACGTGTACCTGCTCTGCTTGGTGAGGGCCATGGCTCGTGCTCCAGTGCTAGAGGCTGAGTGGTGCAGGGTGCGGCAGGGGATTCCGTCGGTCCGGGGCGCGCGGCGTTGTGCTCGGCGGTGGGTGAGCCGACGGCTCAGGTGACGAGGAAGGCGCCGCCGCAGGCGATGCCCCTTGAGACGGAGCGCTCCCGGTAGGAAGTCGCGCCGTAGATTGTCAGACACGCAGCAAGATGTGCCGGAAGGTTAGGAACGCCGCTGCGCCGTGTCAATAGCCGAAATCGTGATGTTCCGATGCGGCGATCAATCGGCACCGCGGCCCGCGACAGCAGGCGCCCATGACACGAACAGGGCCTTGACCTGGCCGTAAAGCGTGATTCCGAAGCCGCTGCCGACGTCGGGCGCCACGACACTCGGCCCGCACGAACGGACCACGAAATGGGTCTACGACCGCGCCGGGCCGGTCGATTCATTCACTTCCGGGCATTGACCGCGCCGGGTGGCCCGGTCTAGCGTCAGCCCAGCCGCCGATTGTTTGACAATCTGCGATCTCGAAAGGAAGGCCCATGAGGTTCAGCCGTGCCGTGAACGTCGTGGACGCGCGGGCCGAGGGCGAGTCCGGCAAGGTAGTCGTGGGTGGGGTCGGGCCGGTCCCCGGGGAGAGCGTCTTCGGGTGCGAGTGCGCCGACGGCAAGGTGCGGCGGGTGAAGCTGGTCCACCAGCCCTCCTTCGTCCACCACGAGTCCGCGGACCTGGACGTTCCCGGTCTCGGCCGGGTGAGCCACCCGGAGAACCCGCTGATCCCCGGCATCACGAACACGGTGTTCGCCGGCCGGATCGACCGCTCCCCGTGCGGCACGGGCACCTCCGCCCGCCTCACCGTCCGTGGTCGGGCCGTACGACGCCGTCGTACCAGGCGTCTCCGGGCGCGCCTGGATCACCTCCTTCGACCAGCTGGTCCTCGATCCGACAGATCCGTTCCGGAACGGCTTCGTGGTGGGACGTCCCTGGGAGCCCGAGGTCTGACCGCGTCGGGGCGAAACCCGTGCCCCGGATCATTCGAAGCCTTGTAAGGAGGTACACGACCCCATGCGGACCATCGTTGTGGGAGCCGGCGCCGTCGGCCTGGCCGCCGCCTACCGGCTGGCCAGGAGCGGCTGCGAGGTGACCGTTCTCGACGCCCGGAGCGCGGGCTCCGCCGCCTCGCACGGCAACGCGGCCAAGATCGCCCTGGCGGAGAGCGGCCCGGTGCCGGCGCCGGGCGTGATCCTGCAGTCCCTGAAGTGGATGCTGAAGCCGGACAGCCCGCTCTACGTCAAGCCCTCGCTCAACCCCGCCTTCGTGAAGTTCATGCTGACCATGGCCCGGCACTGCACCGCGCGCGACTTCCGCCAGGGTCTGCAGACGACCCTGCGCCTCGCCGAGGGCACCATGGACCTCCTCGACGACTGGACCCGGGACGGCATCGCCTTCGAGATGCACAAGGCGGGCGTCCTGCTGGCCTTCGAGACGCGGGAACGCTACGAGGAGCAGCTCGCCTCCCTCGACGTCTTCGAGAGCTTCGGCATGGTCGCCGAGCACCTGCACGGGGACGCCGTACAGGCCAGGGAACCGGTGCTGAACAGCCGTATCAAGCACGGTCTGTTCTTCCCGGACGACCGCCAGGTCGAGCCCGACTCCCTCACCCAGGGCCTGCTCAAGCGGTGCAGCGAACTCGGCGTCGAGATCCACGAACACACCCCCGTACGCCGCTTCCTGCGCCAGGGCGACACCGTCACCGGCGTGCTCACCGACAAGGGCGAGTACACGGGCGACACCCTGCTGCTGGCCGGCGGCGTGTGGACCGCCAAGATGGCCGCCCAGCTCGGTGTCCCGCTGCCGATCCGGCCGGGCAAGGGCTACAGCGTCGACTACTCCCCCTCCCCGGTGCCGCTGCGCACGCCCCTCACGCTGGAGGACGCCCGGGTCGCGGTGACGCCGCTGAACGGCTTCCTGCGGCTCGCGGGCACCATGGAGTTCGGCGGCCTGGAGGAGAACATCAACCCCCGGCGCATCGCCGCGATCAAGCAGGCGGCCGCCGACTCGCTCACCGGTTGGGGCAACCCGCCGGGAGAAGCGAGTCCGTGGGCCGGACTGCGCCCGATGACCCCGGACGGCCTGCCGATCATCGGCCGCCTCGATCCCCTGCCCAACGTCTACGTCGCCTCGGGCCACGGCATGCTCGGGCTCACCCTCGCTCCGGCCACCGCCGAGATCATCACCGAGGCCATCACCACGGGCCGCCTGCCGTCCGTCGCCGACGCCGTCTCACCGCGCCGCTTCGCCCGCCGGTGACCGGCCGCTGTCTCCGGCTGCCTTCCGACTGATTCCCCCATACTGATCTCAGGAGTCCCTTCATGAGCGCCCCCCAGTTCACCGGCATCCTCGCCGCCGTCGTCACCCCGCTGACCGCGGACGGTTCCGCCGTCGACGCCGAGGGCATCCGGCGCCAGGCCGAGCACATCATCGGCGGCGGCATCCACGGCCTCGTGCCCGGCGGCAGCACCGGCGAGTTCACCACGCTGAGCCTCGACGAGCGCAAGCGGGTCACCGAGGTGTACGTCGAGGCCGCCGCCGGACGTGTCCCGGTCGTGGCCGGGACGGGCGCGCTCAGCACGGCGGACACCGTGGAGCTGAGCGTGCACGCGGAGAAGGCGGGCGCGTCCGCCGTGATGATCGTGCCGCCGTTCTACGACGCCCCCACCTTCGACGAGATGCTGGGCTTCTTCGGCACGGTGTCCGACGCCATCGACATCCCGATCATGTACTACAACATCCCGTCGGCCACCGGCGTCAGCCTCACGCCCGAGGAGCTGGCGAAGCTGGCCCGGGAGACCGCGGTGACCTCCTACAAGGACACCGGCGGCGACTTCACCTGGTTCACCGCCGTCCAGCAGCAGCACGCACAGGACATCACCGCCCTCAACGGCTGGGACACCCTCACCTTCGCCGCGCTCGCGAGCGGGGCCAAGGCGGGCGTATGGGGCACCGCCAGTGTGATCCCCCGGCTGTGCGCCGACCTGTACGACGCCCTCGCCGTCCGCGGAGACCTCGTCGCCGGGCGCGAACTGTGGGCGAAGATCTTCCCGATCTGCCAGTTCCTGGAGTCCCACAACTACGCCTGCGGCATCAAGACGGGCCTCGACCTGGTCGGCGCGAGCGCGGGCCCGACCCGCCGGCCGGTGCTGCCGCTGGCCCCGCAGTACGTCGAGGAGTTCCGCGACCTGCTGATCGCCGCCGGAGTCGCCGTGGCGAACGAAAGGGTGGCCGCCTGATGCCTTCGTACGGCCGTGTCCACGCCATCGACGTCCACGCCGAGGGCGAGCCCGGCCGCGTGCTGATCGGCAGCCATCTGCGCGTCAAGGGCGCCACGATGGCCGAGCGGCTGCACTACTGCGAGAAGCACCTCGACGACCTGCGCCGGCTGCTGCTCCAGGAGCCGCGCGGCTACCCGGCCCTGTGCGGCGCCCTGGTGCTGCCCCCGGCCGACCCGGCCGCCGACTTCGGCCTGGTGGTGCTGGAGCAGGGCGGCTTCCGCCCCATGTCCGGCTCCAACCTCATCTGCGCGGTCACCGCGCTGGTGGAGACGGGCGCGGTGCCGGTGAGCGAGCCGGTCACGGAACTCACCGTGGACACCGCGGTCGGGCTGGTCCGGGTCCGCGCCGAGGTGTCCGGCGGCAAGGCCACCCGGGTCACCTTCGCCAACGTGCCCGCCTTCGTGGTGGCCCTCGACCACGAACTGGACCTGCCCGAGTACGGCCGTGTCCCGGTCGACATCGTCTTCGGCGGCCAGTTCTTCGTGCAGGCCCGCGCCGCCGACCTCGGCGTCACCCTGGAACGGTCCTCGGCCCAGCAACTCACCCGCGCCGGAGCGGTGTTGCGTACGGCGGCCCAGCAGCAGTTCCCGGTCAGTCATCCGCTCAACCCCGGCATCGCCCAGATCGCCCTGACGATGATCCACGGCCCCTCGCCCACACCCGGCGTCTCCGGCCGCAACACCGTCGTCCTGCCCAACGGCGAGGTGGACCTGGCCGACCCGGCCACCTGGACCGGCTCCCTGGACCGCTCCCCCTGCGGCACCGGCACCTGCGCCCGCATGGCCGCCCTGCACGCACGGGGCGAACTCGCCCTGGACACCCCCTTCGTCCACGAGTCGATCATCGGCACCACCTTCACGGGCACGCTGCTCGACACCACCCAAGTCGGGCCGTACGAGGCGGTGTTGCCGACGATCAGCGGACGCGGCTGGATCACCGGATTCAACCAGTACGTCCTGGACGACACCGACCCCTTCCCGCACGGCTACACCCTTGGCGACCTGTGGGGCGCCGCCGAACAGGAGCGTTGATGGAGACCCCCGACACCACCGGAACGCAGTACATCGCGGGCAAGCGCCGCCCCGGCACGTCCGGCGAGGAGTTCTCGGTGACCAACCCGGCCACCGGGGAGGTCCTGGCGACCGACACCCTGGCCGGCGTCGAGGACGTGGAAGAGGCGGTCGCCGCCGCCCGCGAGGCCTTCGCGGACTGGTCGCGCACCACGCCCGCCGAACGCTCCGAGGCGCTCCTGCGCTGGGCGGATCAACTCCAGGAGCGCGCCGAGGAGTTCGCCGCGGTCGAGAGCCGTATCGGCGGCAAGCCGATCAGGCTGACCACCGGCTTCGACATCCCCGGCACCATCGACAACGTCCGGTTCTTCGCCGGTGCGGCCCGCAACCTGGAGGGCCGCGCCTCCGGCGAGTACTCCGGCGACCACACCTCCACGATCCGCCGCGAACCCATCGGCGTCGTCGGCTCGATCGCACCCTGGAACTACCCGTTGCAGATGGCGGCGTGGAAGGTGCTGCCCGCCGTCGCCGCGGGCAACACGATCGTGCTGAAGCCGTCCGAACTCACCCCGCTCACCTCGGTGATGTTCGCTGAGGCGGCCCAGGAGGCGGGCATCCCCGACGGTGTCATCAACATCGTCACCGGCACCGGCCCCGTCGCCGGGCAGGCGCTGATCACACACCCCGACGTCGCCATGGTCTCCTTCACCGGCTCCACCGCGGTCGGCCGTCAAGTCGCCGCGCAGGCAGCCGGGTTGGTCAAGCGCGTCCACCTCGAACTCGGCGGCAAGGCCCCCTTCGTCGTCTTCGACGACGCCGACCTGGAGGCCGCGGCCCGCGGTGCGGTGGCGGGGGCGCTCATCAACGCCGGCCAGGACTGTACGGCGGCCACGCGCGCGTATGTCCAACGGCCGCTGTACGAGGGGTTCGTGGCCCGCGTCGCGGAACTGATGGACGCCGTACGCCTGGGCCCGGTCGACGACCCGGCCACCGACATGGGCTCCCTGATCTCCCTCCGGCAGCGCGACAAGGTCGCGGGCATGGTGGAGGACGCCCGGCGTTCCGGTGCCACTGTCGTACGCGGCGGGAAGATCCCCGACGGGCCGTTCGGCCGGGCCGCCTACTACGAGCCCACCCTCATCACCGACGCCGCACAGGACTCCGCCATCGTGCAGCAGGAGATCTTCGGCCCGGTCCTCGTCTGTCTGCCCTTCGACGGCGACGACGAGGCGCTCCGCCTCGCCAACGACACGCCGTACGGGCTTGCCGCGTCCGCCTGGACGACCAACGTCTACCGCGCCGGGCGCGCGAGCCGGGAGATCCAGGCGGGCTGCGTCTGGATCAACGACCACATCCCGATCATCAGCGAGATGCCGCACGGTGGCTACAAGACCTCCGGCTTCGGCAAGGACATGTCCGCCTACTCCTTCGACGAGTACACCAACGTCAAGCACGTCATCTCGGACATCACCGGTGCCTCGCACAAGGGCTGGCACGACACGATCTTCACCAGCCACTGAACCCCCGAAGGACTGAACCCCCGAAGGGGAGTGTCATGACCGACTCGCCGACTGCTGCGGCCACTTCGACGGCTTCGACGGCTTCCCGCTTCCGGGAGAAGGTCTGTGTCGTCACCGGCGCGGGCGGTGGTATCGGATCCGCGATCGCCCGGCGTCTGGCGCGCGAGGGGGCCACCGTCGTGGTCTGCGACGTCGACGGCGCCACGGCGGACACAGTCGCCTCGGAGATCACGGGAGAGGGCGGGACGGCCGAGGTCGCACAGTTCGACCTCGCCGACGCGAGCGCATGCCACCAGGCCGTCGACGACGTGGTCGCCCGGCACGGACACCTCGACGTGCTGGTGAACAACGCCGGCGTCAACCGGCGCGGCGATCTCCTCGCCCTCTCCGCCGAGGACTGGGAGACGAGCTTCGCCATCAACGTGCACCCGCTGTTCCACCTGTGCCGGGCGGCGCTGCCGCACATGGCCTCCCGTGGCGGTGGTGCCATCGTCAACACCGCCTCGCAGTGGAGCCTTCAGCCGGCGCCGGGACACATCGCGTACAACGTGACCAAGGCCGCCGTCGTCGCCTTCACCCGCAGCCTCGCCCGGGACCACGCCCACCAGGGCGTCCGGGTCAACGCCGTGTGCCCGGGAGAGATCCTGACACCGATGGTGGAGGCGCATCTCGCCCGGACCGGACGCACCGTCGCCGACCTCGACTCCCTGGTGCCGTTCGGCCGCGTCGGGACACCGGAGGAGGTCGCGGCGCTGGTCGCGTTCCTCGCCTCGGACGAGGCGCCGTACATGTGCGGATCCGTCGTCGAGATCACCGGAGCGCAGGCGGTCGCATGAGCAGCGGAACAACTTCCCCCGCCGGCCTCCTCCTTGCCGGAAAGACGGTCCTCGTCACCGGTGCGTCGCGCGGCATCGGCCGGGCGACCGCACTCGCCGCTCATCGCGAAGGCGCCTACGTCGTAGCGCACTGGGCCAGCAGTGACCAGGCCGCCCACGACCTCCAACGCCGCCTGGGAGACCGCGGATCCCTGGTCCGCGCCGATCTTCGGGACCCGGGCGAGACGGAGACCCTGTGGCAGGAGGCCCTGGCCTGGCGCGGCCGCATCGACGTCCTGGTCAACAACGCGGGAGCCTGGCTCGGATCGCCGCTCGAAGACCCGACCGGGTGGCGCCAGGGATGGGCCGACAACCTGGCCCTCAACCTCACCGGCCCGGCAGACCTCAGCCGCAACGCGGTGCTGCACTTCCGTGAGCGCGGCGGAGGCATCGTCATCAGCGTGTCCAGCCGTTCCGCACACCGCGGGGACGACGCGGAACACCTGGCCTACGGCGCCGCCAAGGCAGGCTTGCTGGCCCTGACGAAGGGCATCGCCCGGGGCTTCGCGGCCGACGGTGTCCTCGCCTATTCCGTGGCACCCGGGTGGGTAGCGACGGACCTCGCCGAGGCAGGTGCAGCAGACGCTGCGAGCGTGCCACTGGGCGAGGTCACCCCGCCGCAGGACGTGGCCGAGATGATCGTGTTCCTGGCGTCCGGCCGTTCGCGCCATACGACGGGCGCCACGATCGACATCACCGGCGCGGACTACATCCGCTGAGACGTGGCCTGTGGTAGCGGCGTGGAGTGGAGGGACCCACCGTACGACTGCGCCGGGGATCGGTCTGCCAGCTGTTCGGGGTCCGGCGCAGCGCCGTCGTGATGCTCGTTCGGGTCCAACCGCCCAGCCATCGACGAAATCACAGGTCAAGAGCCCTTTGCAGCAGGCTCCAGAATCGCCACACACTCCATGTGATGCGTCATCGGAATCATGTCAGCAGGCGTGGGGCCGGGCATCACAGCAGGTCAGGGGCAGTTTCTGGCGCGATTCGAAGGCCCCTGGGGTGCCTGGAGCGTCAAACGAGCGTCACGACCAGCCAGAGCAGCGGCCGGCCGAACGGGCGCTCTCACCGAGAATCCCAGCCGAAGCGGCGCGGCTCAGCGCCGTAAGGGCTCCAGCCCTTCAGGTACGGCTTGAGATCGTCCGGTGTCGGCTCGCGGAGGTTCGGCATGACCGGTAGCCGGCTGAGCGGGTCAAGGGCCTGAACGTACTGTCGAGCCCAGTCCAGCCACAGCCTCGACGCGCCCGTGTCGGACCGGTCCGCGTCTTCGACGTTCACGAGTCGGCGCTCCAGTGCGTCGCAGTACGCGCGCAGCAGCGTCGCCTCGTGCCAGTCCCCGGCCTGCTCACGGAGCACTTCGGCGAACTGAGCCTGTACGGCCTGCTCCCTTGCCTCCACCATGGCCGCTTTCCACCGAACCTCACGGTCCGCCTTGGCCCGCTCCTCGTCCACCTTGCGTTGTGCATCCTCCACAGCCCGGGCCTCGATCTCCTTGAGGACCGCACCCAGCGCGTCCTCCACGACCCACCGATTTCGATCGCCCCAGCGGCGCTGGCGACCTGACCGGTTGTAGGGGAGCTCGATCACGAGCTTTCCGCAGCGTTCCGGATTTTCGGACTGGGGGAACTCCTGCTGAATCGTGACCGTGCAGGTGAAGCCGTCGACGACCACATCCACTTCGCCCGCTCGCCATGAGCGGGCCGGACTGTCCTTCACCTTGTATCCACGTCGCACGGCCTCGCCGACCAGGCCCTGGAGGAGAAGGAGCGTGCGCCGGCGAAGTGCGGACGGCATCGTGAGCCGCTCGTTGTCCCGGAGTGCCATGACCACCGGGTGCGGCGAGCGTAGTTGCGCCGGGACCCGGACCTGCGGCGCGTTGTTCGGCGCCTGCCCCCGCGAGTTGACGTGCGGGCCCGTCGCCAAGTACATCTCCAGTCCGCTCCGGCCGAAGCTCGTCTTCTCGATGCGCTTGCCCTGGGGCTCCAGACCGTGCCGCTTCGCATAGTTGATGACGCGACGCCACTCCGTGACCTCGTCCTCATCGGGATCGCTCACGATGACGCGCCCTTCGGCCACGAGTCGTTCGACGAGTTCGGTCGCCTTCGCACGTCGCGCACGCGCGACAGGGCGCTCGCTGTACGGCGTCGGAGCAGTCGATGGCTTTCCACCTGGCGCGTCCTCTGTCGGACTGCTGACTCGCGCGGGATGGTCCGGGTGATGGCCGTTCCGGAGATAGAACGTCCCTGCCTCGGTGACCTGTATACGCGTTCCGTCTTCGCCGCGCCTGACCGTCAACAGCCCCCGGTCACGCAACGCGTAGGCCGACCGCCACTCACCCGGTGCCCAGCCTCCGGGATCCTCGCCGTCGGCTATTCGGCCAAGTAGTGCGCACTGCCGTTCGTTCAAGGGGGACCAGCGATGCATGGGAGCAGCCCACACCGCTCCATGGCCCCTTGCAATGACACGTACGGGTGAAAGCTCCTTGAGGGCCCGGCCCTGCTCAAGGAAACCCGTCGGTCATTCGACGGCGTCGACGCCGTAGCCGCGAGCGAGGTCGGCCAGGCCGTGGTCGTAGCCCTGCCCGACGGCACGCAGTCGCCAGCCCTCTCCTCGGCGGTAGAGCTCGGCGAGGATCATGGTGCGCTCGGTGGTGGCGGCGTCGAGGGTGGCCCGGGCGGTCGGGGCCGCGCCGATTCCGCAGGTGGCGGTGATCTCGATGGCTCCGACGTCGGAGAAGGTCGCGGCACCGTCGATCGCGGCGGCGATGACGACCCTCTGGATCTCCAGGGGCAATCGCTCCAGGTCGACGGTAACGGCCTGTTCAGTTGGGCCGTCCGTGGCGAGGCGCACGGTGCCGTCGGGGTGCTCAGGGGCGCTGTAGAAGACGAAGTCCTCGTCTCCTGCTACCTGTTCCTGTGCGTCGACCGCGAAGGCGACGACGTCCACGTCGCAGACGGTCTGCTGACGCCATGCAGCGGCCACCGTCCAGGCCGTGACGGTCTCGGACAGGTCGATGACGGCGCCTCGGACCAGCACCTCTGCCGTGTCCCGCTGGTCCCCGGCCGCGCTCCGCGCTGGCACGAGGGCGGGCACGAGGAGCCAGTCGGCGTCGTGGACACAGAGCGCGAGGGTGGCAATGCGAGTCATGCGCCGGTCGGTCTCGCCGCCGGGCAGCACCACGACGTCGGACACGCTGGCCGAAAGGTTGACCGCCGCGGAGGCACCAAGGGCGACGGCACGAGCACGTGCCTCGGCGGCCTCGTCGTGGGTGCCGCCCAGGACCAGGACTCTGCGCCCGGCGAGCGACTGGTCCGCCGTAACAGTGGACACGGTCGGTGCAGCAGCCCGCTGTGCCGGGACACTCATCGTCGGTGCAGGCGGTGCAGCGGGTGCGCCCGTAGGTGTCTCCGCCGCACGACGCTGCCGAGCGATCCCCTTGGCCTGGCCCGGTTGCACACTCTCCAGCAGTCGCAGATATGTCGACTCGTCCACGAGCGGGACGTCCTCGGTCGCGGCGCGACGCAGTTTCCCGGATGCCGCGCCGGGGTCGTTGGTGACAACGACGCTGGTCTGGCCGCTGACCGAGGTCATCATGTTCAGCCCGGCCGCAACCGAGCGGGCAACCAGTTCCTCACGGGAGACCCGGGTGTCCCCGGTGATGGCGACCTTCATGCCCTGCACCAGCGGCCCACCCGACGTGAGGCGGCCCGGATTGCGGTACGCGCAGGGCGTCTTGGGGACGTACGGCTTGTAGTCCTGGGGGGGCGGGCAGTCGAGGAGCGGCAGGGACAGGCCCAACTGCTCGGCCGCGTCCAGCGAGCCGCGCAGGATGCCGGAGAGCACCCGTACGTCGTCCTGCGCGTCATGGGCCCTCTCCTGACGCACGCCGTAGTGCGCGGCGAGCGTGCCCAGCTTGAGATCGGGGGTCGCGGGCCCGACCAGGCGGTTGAGAGCCAGCGTGCACAACCGCCTGCTCACCGGCACCCAGGAACGGCCATGGGCGAACTCATGGGCCAGGAAGTCGTAGTCGAACTGCGCGTTGTGCGCGACCAGGACACGGCTGCTGAGCAGTGCCCCCACCTGCGGCGCGATCTCCTCGAAGGTGGGAGCACCGGCGAGACGGTCGCGGGTGAGGCCATGGATGTGCACCGGCCCGGGGTCACAGCCCGGGTCGAGGAGGGTGGAGAACTCCCCTGTCTGGTTGCCGTGTGCATCCAGCGTGAGGATCGCAAGCGACAGGACACGGTCCCGGCCGGGTCTCAGCCCGGAGGTCTCCACGTCCACCAGCGCCCAGTCGTGGAAGTAGTCAGGCAGGGTGGGCCACTTCGCGCTCGACGACAGCAGGACCATACGAGGCTCCCCTCCCCCGGGTGCGGCGGGCAGCACACCCTCTCCACGGTGATGATCGACCAGTGGGATTTTCGCACGCACCGGGCGCCGTTCGTGGTGGATCTGTAACGGAGAGCCATCCCAAAGGCGGACAGCCGGTGCTCTGTGGAGTTGGCCTCGGTGCCGGCCGTTTCCTGAGTGAACGGAAGCCGTGTCCACCCAGTGAACACTCGCACTGTTCACTCAGGAAACAGACTTTGACTGGGACCGTTGCCGCTACCCACGCGCCGACGACCGCCGGTGCCCGTAGGCCCGGCCGCGTCCCCGCCTATGGACGTTCCTTCGCCCCGTCCATGGAGGACGGGGCGAAGGAACGTTTATGCAGCAATGGTCAGCGGAGCGTCCAGACGTTCCCAAGCACCGAGGACGGCCTTGTGGGCGTCCGGCTGCAGGTGGGCGTAGCGCTGGGTGGTCTGGAAGCTCTCGTGGCCCAAGAGGTGTTGGACCTCGTAGAGCGAGACTCCCTTCTGGACCAGCCACGAGGCGCAGGTGTGGCGCATGGAGTGCGGCGGGTAGTGCGGGACGAGGTGCTGCTCGCCGTCGGTGTCGAAGTAGTGGGCGGCTTCGACGGCGGGCCACCAAGTCTGCGTGCGCCAGTTACTGTCGGCGAGGAGGCGCCCGGAGCGGCCCTTGGTGATGGTGGTGAAGACCACGGCGTCACGGTCGAGCCGGTGGATGTGGCGTTCGAGGGCCTCCAGGACGTGGGGCGGGAGCGGGACCTCCCGGCGGCTCCTGGAGCTCTTGGGGTACTCCTTGATACCGCTCTGGGTGTTGACCTCCACGACGAACAGCCGCGAGCGCCGCTGATCGATGCGGTGGCGGTGCAGGCCGGAGAGTTCGCCCCAGCGCAGTCCGGTGTAGAAGCCGAGCAGGCACATCGTCCGCCATGCGGTGGGCAGTTCGTCCAGGATGCTCTGGGCCTGGTCGAGGGTGAACCACTGCGGCGGTTTGACCGCGATGGCCGGCAGATCGATGTTGCGGCAGGGGCTCACCGCGAGGATGTCGTCGTCGACGGCCGCGCGCATCATCGAGGACGTCAGGTTGTACGCCCTCTTGATCGCGGAGGCTCCCGCGCCCTTCTCCACCAGGGCGCGGATCCAGCTTTGGATGTCCATGCGGGTGATGGCCCGCATCTCCCAGCCGTCCCAGTAGGGCAGGACATGGTTCTTGATGGAGGAGGCGTCGCCTCGCAGGGTGTGGGGCTCGACGACGCGGGCGTTCCACCACCGGTCGTGCCAGTCGCTGAAGGAGATCTCGCCCGCTCGCGGGTCGCGCAGGGCGCCGCGAGCGAACTGGGTCTCCATATCGGCGCCCCAGGCGCGGGCCTGCGCCTTGAGGGGGAACGACTCGCTGAACCGGTCTCCCGCCCGGTTGCGTACGGTCGCCTGCCAGTTGCCGGATGCCAGTTTCCGGAGGTACGTGGATCTACTCCTTGTTCAGCTGCCGAGGGATGCGGAAACGGGCGCGGGGTCAGCGGCGGGCCATGGGCGGGGTGACGGTCCTGCTGCTGATGAACTCTTCGAGTCCGGCGGCGGGGACACGTACGCGGGAACGTCCGGGGCCGGTACGGAGATCGACGACCGGCAAGTCGCCGGCGGCGATGAAGCGGTAGACGGTTCGGCGGTCGACGTCCAGGGCGGAGGCGACGGCGGGAATGGACAGCAGGCGGGCAGGCATGGGGAGTCCTTGACGGTGCAATTGAGGAGGGATAAGCGCCCGGAAGCAGCGCCGTGTGTGGGCAGGCGGGCTGTCGGCCGGTCGAGGGGAAAGCCGACGGGCCTTGTCAGAGAAGTGAGGCGTCACAACGCGACGGAGTGACTGCATCGTCGGCACGAAGGCCGGTGTTGCACGGAGCTAGCGGGTGGCAGCCCACTCCGTGCTTCAAGCGGAGCCCCGGACTGAGCTCACCGCTCGGAGGATTCAGGACGAACCAGAACGGGCGATCCGAGGAAGCCGAAGGCGGAGCCGAACCTGTCGGCGGTCGGTCTTGCGATGGGGCGGGTGATGGACAGCAGGCACTTCCCGTTCTTCCTTTGGCTGAGGTGCGGATGGGTGTGTGGGGCAGAGGGGCAGGCCCCGATGGACACCTCAACCATCTGGAGAATCACCGGTTTCGGTAACCGGGGAATGGGTGCTACAAGCCCCAGCGGGATCCGCTCAAGAGCGGCGGCACTGCGGGAACGGACCCGCGACGCCCCCGCTTCTCGACCTCGCGAAGGGGGTCGCCCCCCCCGGAGCAGGGCAAGGGGAAAGACGCGGAGTGCCTGGGCGAGGGCGACGAGGTCGTCGACGTCGCAGCGGCGCTGGGCGCGTTCGATGTGGGAGAGCTTCGTGTTGGACATCGGGTGGCTGAAGGGGCACGCGATCGGCCAACTGACGCCGGACGAGGCCGCGTTCGGTACGGAGATTTTCGATGGTGTGGGCGGTCCGTATTCCGGTCGGACCGATTCCCGGGGGTCGTGCTGCCATGACTTCAGTTGTAGCTCCCATTCGCCGGTTTGGTTAACCGGCGATCGTCGTCTATGTTGCGCCCGGCGCGTGACCGGGAATTGCCGCCGGGAAAGGTTCCGGACACCCGTCATGTGTTGGCTGCACCAGACCGTAGATGCGCTCTGACGTGGGGTGTTGTGTTGTAGCTTGGGCCGCAGCAGCGGTCAACAGCTTCCCGATGTGATCCTTCTGGCTCGGTCCGGCAGGCAGCCGATTTCGGCAACGGCCAATCCGGGTTTACTGTTTTACGTATGCCGCGCAATGTGCGTTCGCCGTCAGCTGTCTGATTTCCCGGCAGAATGCTGGACTTGTGCGGCATTGATGTGGCTGTCTTGGCTACGCACCTCGGGACGCTGCCCCTGCGGTGCTTGGGAAACCCCGGCATGTCAATGCCGAAGCCAAGGAATCCACCTGCGCGCCCCCCTCGACACGTTCGAGCGCCGGGGACTGCGCTCCCTCCCCCGCACACTGCCCGACGAGGGCTCTCCGCACCCTCGACCTGCCCCAGGAGCCGCCACCCAATGAGCCACGACGCCCGCGAATGGGTGTGGAACCACAGCCACAGCAAGGGCACCGCCCGCATGGTCCTCTCGCTGATCGCCGACCGGTGCCCCGACCGTCAATGCATCGCGTACGCGTCCCTGCCCACCCTCATGAAGCGCGCGAACGCCTCCCGCACCGCCGTGCGCGACGCCCTCGGCAAGCTGATCACCAGCAGCGAGCTGGAGCAGCTTGTCGGCCGCAAGGGACCGCGCGGAGAGACGTACTACCGCCTCCCGGCCGCCGCCCGATTCCTCGCCGAACGGGCCGCCGAAGGGGACCGGAATCCGGCCCCTCTCGGGGATCAGATTCCGACCCTTCGGGGGCCGGAATCCGGCCCTCTCGACCCCTTGGAAGGGGGACAGAATTCCGACCCCGGGGAACGGAATCCGACCCTGGGGGGTACCGGAATCCGGCACTCAGGAGGCTCGGATTCCGACCCCCAGAACAGTAGGGAACCGAAGGTGAACGGTAAGAGCAGCAGCAGCTCTGTCCCCCTCATCTCCGCGACCGAGTGGGGGATCGACGACGCCACCCGGGCCTGGCTGCAGCAGCACGGCCACCTCGACCGACTCGGCGAGAACGCCCTGCACGCCGCCGACGAGAAGTGGCGCTCGTACCGAGCGATGTCACCGCCGCGCCCCGCCACCGCCTGGGCGGCCGACTGGCGCGCGTGGATCGCCCGGGAGCACACCCCCACCCCTGGCCGCCCGAACCTGTACGCCTTGCCTGGCGGCACCCCGGCCCCCGCATCCGGCATGACCCGTGCCGAGGCGCACATGGCCGCTCTCCTCGCCGCCCTCGACTGACCGACCGAAACGGAGCAACCACCCTGGAACGAAACGAAATCGCCGCCGTCCTGGCCTACATCGGCCGCCTCGATCCACGCACCGCCCGCCCCGGCACGGGCGAGGCCCGTGACCAGATCGCTCAGTGGCACGAGCTGCTTCACGACGTGCCCTTCACCACCGCCCACGGCTGGGACGTCCGCGAGACGATACGGACCCACGTCCTGGAATCCCCGTACCCGATCCTCCCGGTGGACGTCGCCCGCAAGTGGCGCGCCTACCGACGCGACCGCCTGGCCCGGCACACCGATCCCACTCCGATCGCTGACCCGGACAACCCTGCCGCCTGGCGCACCGAACTGCTCGGCACACGGCACGCCGTCGCCACCGGCACAGCCGCACCCTCCACGCACCGACAGCTCACCGGCGGCCCGCACCCGGACGTCGAGGCCCGCCTCGCCGCCATCGGATCATCCATCCCACCGGCCGTCCGCGCGGCACTCGCCCCCTACCGACCCGCGCGCGCCGCCCGCGAAGCTGCCGTAGCCACCGGTCAGCCCGACGCTCTCAGCGTCCCGTGCCGGTGGTGCCACGCCGGAGAGGGTGAGCCCTGCCGCAGCAGGCGCCTAGGGCTCGACGGCCGCGCCCGGGGCAACGCACCCGCACGACCCCGCACCCCACGCGCGTGGAGCTCGCTGTGGCGGAGCTAGCCCGGCAACAAGCCGCGTGACCCGCGGCCTTCGTATCGGCGCCGACGCCTGACCAGCGGCCCCTCCACCATCCCCCAATGCCCACCTTCACCGCCCGTCGGCAGCGCCAACGCCATGTCCGGACGGCTTCCTTGGAGACCTTTCCCATGCCCACCTACGCCCTGATGTCCCCTGCCCTGATGCTCAGAGGCTCCCGTTGATGCCCACGTTCCCGCACATGGACGCCGGCTTCCTGGCGGTCACCGCTCTGGCGGCTGTCGAGGTCGCGATCGTGGTGATGCTGTTCTGGCGCAGCCGACTCGGATCGTCTGAGCGCCCCCGGCGCACCTCGATGACGATGGTCGTGTCGGTGATTGCGGCCGTGGCGTGCACCGCGTGCAGCGCGGTCACCAGTTGGCGGTTCGGCGGCGACTACCTCGGGATGCACGACACGGTCGAGCGCACCGTGTTCTTCGCCACCGGCGAGCTCGCCCTGATCGCCTCCGCGCTGATCGCCCGCCAGAACCTGCGCGGACCACGACGGGAGGCCGGTGCGGCCGGTGTCCTGGTCTGGGTGTTCGCAGCCGTGCTGAGCATTTCTGCCTACGCCGAGTACGGCCCCGTCGGCGGCACCGTGGGCGCCTTCTTCGGCCCGGTGATGGCCGCGGCGTTGTGGCGCCAGGCCCTGGGCCTCGACCAGCCTCGCCACAGCCCCGACGCCGCGGGACGCGACATCCGCGCACTGCTCCTGGCTCGCCTCGGCATCGTCGAACAGAGCCCGAAGACGAGCCAGGAGCCCACCACCGCGCCGTTGTCCACCCCCTCGGGCCCACCAGCTGGCATCCATCGGCCTGAGTGAGGCATCCGCACCGGCGCCCACACCGTGCACACGACGTGGTGAGCACACGCGCAGCCGCTCATTGCGCCGGAGAACTGGCTGCCGCTCAGGCCATTTCGACCAGCCCAACCTCGCTGCTCTCGGTTCGTACTCCCCACCTTGGAGATATCTGACTTGCCCTCCCCCACCCCGATAGCCCCGGCCGCCGTCGCCGGCGACCGCAGCTTCCGCTTCCGCATCACCCGGCTCCGCGCTCGCCTCGGCCGCAGCGCAGCCGTACACGCTGGGAGCCATCGCGCGAACCGCAGTGCACGCTTCACCCTCGTCGTCGGCCTGATGGCTGTGGTCCTCATGGCCTTCCGGGTCTCGTGGAACGCCTTGTCCGACGTGGCCCGCGCCATCGGCGCCGACACCACCGCCGCCCTGTTCTACCCGATCGTTGTCGACGGGCTGATGGCCCTCGCGCTGATCGCCACACTCGTGTTGCCCGATACCGACCGGAAGTTCGCGCTGCGGGTCCTGGCGACCTACACGATCGCCAGCCTCCTGCTGAACTACGTGCACGGCCTCACCCCAGCCCTGCACACTATGCCGACCCGATGGGGCCGACTGACCGACTGGGACCCGGCGAACTGGGCCCTTGTGCTGCTGGCGACCTCGCTCCCGGTCGGGTCGATCTACTTCGGGTCGGACCTCGTGGCGAAGGTCCTGCACTACAACCCCGAGTCGGCTGACTCTGCCGAAGCAGTTGATCGGCAAGCCGACGAGCATGCCGCATGGTCGAACTCTGACCAGGCCCAATCGGCCCCCGAGCAGCCGACCGCGTCAGCCCCCATGAAGGCCGCCGAGACGCCCGTGACGAGGCCGACCGAGGCCGCCGAGTCGGCCCCCTCTACCCGACCACCCCGGTCGGCCGCCGCAGTGGATTCGACCAAAGCCGCCCCGCGTCGGGCGACCAGTCGGGTCCCCGCCACCGCCAAGTCGACCGCCGACCGCACCCGCACCGACGCCGAAGTCCTCGACGAGGCCCGACTCCTGACCGCTGACTGGAGCGACGACCGGCTGACCGCCGAGCGCCTGCGCAGCGAACTACGGATCGGCCAGAGCCGCGCCCGCGCCCTGCGCGACCAGCTGCAGGCCGAACGCACCGGCCAGGCCGAGCCCGTCGCGTACGACGGCTTCGAGGCCGAGCCTCAAGGCGGACTCGACGAAGCCGCCTCCCAGGGGCAGAGGGAACTCGACACAGCCCCCGTCGGCACCGCCTGACCCCCGCAAACCCGCCGATCGCCCCACCCTTCCTGCTCACCCCGTGCCCCGGGCAGACAAGCCCGGGACATGGGGCCCCGCACAGCGAAGCACCCGAAACCAGCACCCCACGGAGAACCACCCATGCACGACCCACGTCGCCACGAACTCCCCACCCCCCAGCAGGAGATGATCACCGGCCTGAACGGCACGTCGGGTAGCCGGGGCCCATCTCTGGGCCCCGGCCCCCTCAGAACCGGACGTGCGCCTTTCAACGCATCCGGCTCAAGCAAGCCGCCAGGGCTTCACTG
>NZ_JOEY01000023.1 GCF_000718165.1 Streptomyces fulvoviolaceus
CCAGGAGACCCTGCTGGAGGACGACTCGATCTACGACGACGGTGGCGCCTCCTCCGGCCTGCTGACCCTGACCGCGCTGGGCTCCAGCGTCTCCGACGGCTACGCGGCGACGCTCACCATGGGCGTCAGCACCGCCTGACGATCAGGCACTGACGGGCTGCCGCTCCTCGGCGTGCTCGGACTCCGCCGCCTTCTCCTGACGGTAGGCGCGGATCGAGTACGTCAGGGCGGCGGCCCAGACCGCGTACAGCACCACGTACACCGTCGCGCTCAGAGAGCCGCTCGCGGCGATCCAGTCGCTCTTCAGCAGCGTACGGACGTTGGTCACGATGATGACGCCGCCGACCGCCGAGCCCAGGACGCGCGGCGGGACCAGGCGGACCAGCCAGGCGGCGATCGGGGCGGCGACCAGACCGCCGAGCAGGAACGCGAGCACCCAGGTCCAGTTCAGGGCCTGTGAGCCGAGCGAGAACAGGAAGCCGAGGCTGGCGGCGACCGCGACCAGGAACTCGCTGGTGTCGATGGAGCCGATGACCTTACGGGGTTCCATCCGGCCACTGGCCAGCAGCGCGGGCGTGCCGACCGGGCCCCAGCCGCCTCCGCCGGTCGCGTCCAGGAACCCGGCGACCAGGCCGAGCGGGGCGAGGAACCGCTTGCGCAGGGGCTTGCCCAACTGGCCCTTGGGAAGGCCGCGCAGGGTGAAGCGGGACATGACGTAGACGCCGAGGCCGAGCAGGATCAGGGACATCACCGGCTCGGCGACCTCGGTGGAGAGCTTCGAGAGGACCGTCGCGCCGAGGAAGGAGCCCACGGCTCCCGGGACGCCGATCTTCGCAACCACCTTCCAGTCGACGTTGCCGAACCGCCAGTGCGAGGCACCCGACATCAGCGTGGTGCCGATCTCGGAGAGATGGACCGTGGCCGAGGCCGCGGCCGGGTTGGTGCCCATCGCGAGCAGCAGTGTGGTGGACGTCACGCCGTAGGCCATGCCGAGGCTGCCGTCCACGAGCTGGGCGCCCAGGCCCGCGAGGGCGAGCAGTATCAGCGTGCGCATTCAGTGCGTCCCGTCTTTCCCCAGGTTTCCTACCGGGTGGATAGGAATGAACGGGACGCGACACTAGGGCGTCAATCTGAGTGTCTGCTGAGACCGCGATGAGGACGGTTCACAGGAGCGAACCTCAGGGGTTCTCCCAGGCCGCCGGTTCCTCCGCCAGCGCGCGCACGGGCGCGGGCAGCGCGTCGGCCGCGATGTCGGCGACCGTGACACCCTCCAGGATCTTGCGGACGTTGGCCCGCAGGGCGATCCACAGCGGCAGCAGCGGCTGCGCCGAACCGGTGTACTCGAGGCCGGTGGGTCGCTCGCCGCGCACCGAGACGATGGGTCCGTCGACGGCCCGGATCACATCCGCGACGGTGATGGCCGACGCCTCGCGGGCGAGGCGGTAGCCGCCGCCCCCGCCCCGGCGGCTGTCGACGATCCCGCCCCGGCGCAGATCGCCGAGAATCCCTTCCAGGAACTTGTGCGGAATACCCTGTGCCGCGGCCACCGCCTCGGCCTTCACCGGCTCGCCGCCTTGTCGTACGGCGAGCTCCAGTACCGCCCTCACCGCGTAGTCCGCTCGTGCAGAGATCCTCATACGACAATTGTGCGGCGTCCGGCCGTACACAATGGCTCCACCACAATCGCCCCACCACTCACAGCCCCACTACTCACCCCCACTACTCACAGCCCCACCACTCACGGCCCCACCACTCACAGCCCCACCACTCACAGCCGCAGAACTCACAGCCGCGGACGGACAGGCGCGAGGACAGGCACGACCAGGAGGCGCTCCCTTGGAGCTCAGCAGACGAACTTTCCACGCCCTCGCCGGCACCACGGCGCTCGGCTTCGCGCTGGGCGGCAGTGGTAGCGGTACGACGAGCGCGTATGCGGCGCACAGTGTGCCCACCGGGCCCGCGCCGAGGCCGCCGAGCACCGACGGGGCCGAGCACACGGTCGGCTTCGACCAGTACTCGCTGCTGGTCGACGGCCGGCGCCTCGTGCTGTGGTCGGGCGAGATGCACCCGTTCCGGCTGCCCAGCCCGTCCCTGTGGCGCGACGTCCTGCAGAAGATGCGCGCCCACGGATACAACGCGGTCAGCACCTACGTCGCCTGGAACCACCACTCCGCGGGCCCCGGCCAGTACGACTTCACCGGTGTCCGCGACCTGGACCTGTTCCTGCGCACGGCCGCCGAGACCGGCCTGTACGTCATCCTGCGCCCGGGCCCGTACATCAACGCCGAGGTCGACGGCGGCGGCTTCCCGGGCTGGCTCACGGTGACCGAGGGCCGCGCCCGCAGCTCCGACCCCACCTATCTGTCGTACGTCGACGAGTGGCTCACCGAGGTCAACGCCATCGCCGCCCGGCACCAGTTCACCAAGGGCACGGGCACGGTCCTGCTCTACCAGATCGAGAACGAGTACGACGCCTTCGTCGACGAGCCGCTCGGCCGCGACTACATGTCCCACCTGTACAAGAAGGTGCGCGCCGACGGGATCGACGTACCGCTGTTCCACAACGACAAGGGCAGGAACGGCCACTGGATCCCCGGGTCCTTCAACACCGGCGGCGAAGAAGGGCGTTGGCTGTACGGCTTCGACGGGTACCCGGTCCCGTCCCAAGTGCCGCCGGACTGGGGGCACTTCGGGGACGGCGGGCTCAAGGGCGGGGCGACGGCCAGCCCGAAGACGCCCGGGTTCCTGCCGGAGTTCGGCGGGGGCTGGTTCGACCCGTGGGGCGGTAACACATTCCAGGGCAAGGGGTACGCGGAGGCGCGGCGCACCCGGGACGCCGCCTACGAGCGGCGCTTCCACCTCACCAACCTCGCCAACGGCATCACGCTGCACAACGTCTACATGACCTACGGCGGCACCTCGTGGGGCTGGCTGCCCGCGCCGGCCGTCTACACGTCGTACGACTACGGCGCGGCCATCGACGAGGCGCGCAACGCCACCCCCAAGCTCGCCCCGATGCACCAGCTCGGGCATCTGCTGCGGACCGTGCCGGACTTCGCCAAGCTGGACCGGGCGGAGGCCGTCGAGGCCGAGGACAAGCGGCTCGACGTGTACCACCTGACCAACCCGGACACCGCCTCGCATGTGTACGTCGTGCGCAACGACACGGACGAGAAGGTCACCACGACGGTGCCGGACGCCGGGATCGACGTGGCGTTCACCGTGCCGGCCCACGACGCCCGCATGATGGCGACCAATCTGCAGCTCGGGCGGCGCAAGCTCAAGTGGTCCACCGCGCAGCCCATGCTGAGCTGCACCATCGGGCGGATGGACGTCGCCGTGTTCACGGGCCCGCGCGGCGAGATGGCGCAGGTCCTGCTGGAGTGCCCGGAGGAGCCGAGGGTCTACCGGGGCGACCCGGAGGCCGCCTGGAACTACGACCTCGGTGTGCTGCGGGTGACCGCCCCGCTCGGCATCGGCGGGCTGACCCGGGTGCGCGTCGAGGCCGGCGGCGACGACAGGCCGATGCTGCTGCTCTTCGCCGACGACGAGGCCTCGCTGCGGCTGTGGCCGATGGAGACTTCGTCCGGCCCGATGCTGGTGTACGGGCCCGCGATGATGCGGGAGGCCACCGTGGACAACATGACCGTCAACCTGACCGGCGACACCGTCTGGCCGACCGGGCTCGAGCTGTGGGGGCCGCGCGGGCTGGGCCAGATCACCTGGAACGAACGGCCGGTGCGTACGGCCATGACCACCTCCTTCAGCCTGCTCGCCGAGATGCCGACGATCCCCGGACAGCTGCCGGTGCCCGGTGTGCCGGAGGTGAAGCTGCCCGCGATCGACACCGGCTGGCGGCACCGGACCGAGAACCCGGAATCCGCACCGGACTTCGACGACTCGGACTGGACGGTCGCCGACCGGACCGCCTCGTTCAGCATCACACCGGTACCGAAGGGCCAGCCCGTCCTCTTCGCCGACGACTACGGCTTCCACTACGGCGACGTCTGGTACCGGGGGCACCTGACGGGTGCCGACGACCTGGAGTCGGTGTCCCTCGCCTACACCACGGGCACGCAGGGCCTGCTGATGGCGTGGCTGGACGGCGAGCCGCTGGGCACGCACCGGATGCCGGTGCCGGACGACAGCACGGCACGGAAGGGGAGTTGGGCGGACACGGCCGCCTTCGACGTGCCCAAGGGCGGTTCCTCGCGTGTCCTGTCCGTCCTCGTCCGGCGTATGGCGCACGACCAGGACGGCGAGGCGCGCGACACCCACAAGGTGGCCCGCGGGTTGACGTCGGTCACCTTCAAGGGTGGTTCTCCGAAGGTGAGTTGGCGGCTGCAGGGCGAGAAGACGCCCGACCCCGTGCGCGGGCCGCAGAACAACGGCGGGCTGCACGGGGAGCGCGAGGGCTGGCACCTGCCGGGGTTCGCCGACGGCGACTGGAAGGCCGTGGACCTCCCGCGGGCCGACAACCGGCAGGGCGTCACCTGGTACCGGAAGACCTTCAGGCTCGCCGTCGAGTCGGGCGTCGACGCCTCGATCGGGCTCACCCTCGCCGACGACCCCGAGCGCGCCTACCGCGTCCAGATCTTCCTCAACGGCTGGAACATGGGCCAGTACGTCAACGACGTGGGCCCGCAGCACACCTTCGTCCTGCCGAACGGGATCCTGCGCACGCGGGGCACCAACACCCTGGCCCTGGCCGTCCTGTCCGACGGGACGACGGAGTCGGGGCCGAAGGACGTGCATCTGGCGCTGCTGGGCTCGGCGGCCGGAGGAGTACCGGTCGATCCGGTGGACTCCCCCGGCCTGTGAGGTCTTACGCCAGCCGGATCACGTTCCAGGACAGCGGCTCCAGTACGGCGGTCAGCGTGCCGTCCTGGAGGGCCGTGCCCTCGACCGGGTGCGGGGCGACCCGCTCGGGGTCGTCGAGGGTGTTCCTGGCGTCCGGGTCGGCGTCGGCGAGGGCGCTGTGCTCGACGACGGACGTCAGGTTCAGGCCGCTGAGGGCGACTTCGAGGGGCAGTGACTCGGTCTGGCCGCGGTTGACCGCGAAGACCGTGACCGAGCCGTCCTCGCCGCGCACCGCGGTGGCGTGCAGCAGGTCGGCCTCGCCGTACTTCTTCGTCTCGTACGTCGGGGAGTCGACCCGCACGTCGAGGACCTCGCCGCGGCCGTACTCGGCGGCCTGCGCGAACGGGAAGAACGTCGTCTGCCGCCAGGCCGGGCCGCCCGGCTCGGTCATGATCGGGGCGATGACGTTCACGAGCTGGGCGAGGCAGGCGACGGTGACGCGGTCGGCGTGCCGGAGCAGGGCGATGAGGAGCGAGCCGAAGACGACGGCGTCGGTGACGCTGTAGCTGTCCTCCAGCAGGCGGGGGGCCTCGGGCCACTCGTCCTGCCCGAACTCCTTCGCGCGCGCCTCCCACTCGGGCAGGTACCAGACGTTCCACTCGTCGAAGGAGAGGTTGATCTTCTTCTTCGACTTCAGCCGGGCGCCCACGTGGTCGGCGGTGGCGACGACGTTCTCGATGAACGACTCCATGTCGACGGCCGAGGCGAGGAAGGAGTCGACGTCACCCTCCTCCGGCCAGTAGTAGGCGTGCAGGGAGATGTAGTCGACGAGGTCGTACGTCTCCTGCAGGACCGTCGCCTCCCACTCCGCGAAGGTCGGCATGGACTGGCCGGAGGAACCGCAGGCGACGAGTTCGACGTTCGGGTCCTGCTGGCGCATCGCGCGGGCCGTCTCGGCGGCGATACGGCCGTACTCCTCGGCCGTCTTGTGGCCGGTCTGCCAGGGGCCGTCCATCTCGTTGCCGAGGCACCACAGCTTGATGCTGAAGGGGTCCTTGTCGCCGTGGGCGGCTCGGAGGTCGGAGAGTGCGGTGCCCTCGGCGTGGTTGGAGTACTCCTGGAGTTCCAGGGCCTCGGCCACGCCCCTGGTGCCGAGGTTGACGGCCATCATGGGCTCGGCCTGGGGGCCGACCTTGCGGAGGAAGTTGATGTACTCCGAGAGGCCGAAGCGGTTGGTCTCCGTCGAGTGCCAGGCGAGGTCGAGGCGGCGGGGGCGGGTTTCGGCGGGGCCGACGGAGTCTTCCCACTTGTAGCCGGAGACGAAGTTGCCGCCGGGGTAGCGGATGGCGGTGGCGCCGAGTTCTCGGACGAGGTCCAGGACGTCGGTGCGGATTCCGTCCTCGTCGGCGGAGGGGTGACCGGGTTCGAAGATGCCGGTGTAGACGCAGCGGCCGAGGTGTTCTACGAACGAGCCGAAGATGCGGGGGTTGACTTCGCCGACTGTGAAGGCGGGGTCCAGGGTGAAGCGGGCGGTGCTCATGCTTTCCTTTCGGGGGTTCAGTTTTGTCTGCGGGTCGGTGGGGGCTGGTCGCGCCCGCGCGGCGGAGCCGCAAATGGACACAGCCCCGCGCCCCTAAAAGACCTTCGGCCAGCCGTTCTTTGTCCAGCTGAGCCTGTTTAGCCCCAGCTTTGGCGTGCCGTTGTCCTCTGCGTCGTAGTAGTGGTACGCCAGCCAGTCTTGACCACGGTCCTGGAAGATCGACTCACCACCCGTGCCGATGTACCTGCCGTGTCCCTCCAGCAGCAGGTCACCGCCGCCTTCCAGCATCGGTTTGCCCGTGCTATCCGTGTACGGGCCCGTCACCGACGTCGATCTGCCGACCTTGATCTTGTACGTCGAGTTCACGCCCGCGCAGCACGCGTCGTACGAGGCGAAGAGGTAGTAGTAGCGGCCGTGCTTCACGATGTACGGGCCCTCGACCGCGTACGGCGCGTCCGGGCGGGTTGCCAGGTGGTGGACCGTCGTGCCCTCGACCGCCTTGCCCGTCCTCGGGTCCAGCTCCACCATGCGGATGCCCGTCCAGTACGAGCCGAACGACATCCACAGCTTGCCGTCCGCCTTGATCAGGGCGGGGTCGATGGCGTTCCAGGTGTCCGTCGTCTCGGAGGTGAAGACCTTGCCGTGGTCCGTCCAGGTGCCGGGGAGGCCGCTGTTGGACGTCGCCACGCCTATCGCGCTGTGGTTGGTGCCCCAGGACGAGACGGCGTAGTAGAGCCAGTATTTGCCGGACCGGTAGGAGATGTCGGGGGCCCACGGGTCGCCGGTCGAGTTGTACTCGTACCACCAACTCGGCGGCTCGGCGAAGGCGTTGCCCTCGTCCGTCCAGTTCACGCGGTCCTTCGAGAGGCGGGCGCCGATGACGCCGCCCGTCGAGTAGGCCACGTAGCCGCCGGACCTGAGGTGGATGACCGTCGGGTCGTGGATGATCTGCTGTCCGGTGATCGGCTGCGGGTCGGGGTAACTCTCCGCCGCCTGTGCCGTGTTGGGCAACAGGGTCAGGACGATCGCCACGGCCGCCGCGGCGATGCCTCTTCGTAGGGTCACTGTCCCGCCAATCCCGTGTGCGCGACGCCCGCCACGATCTGCCTCTGGAAGAAGATGAAGACGATGATCAGCGGGAGGCCTGCCATCAGGCCGCCGGCCATGAGCTGGGCCCACTGGATGCCGTAGGAGTTCATGACGGTCGCGATGCCGTTCGGCATGGTCATCAGGTCGGGGTTGTTGGTCACCATGTACGGCCACAGGAAGTTGTTCCACGAGGCGATGAAGGTGAAGATGCCGACCGCGGCCAGGGAGGGGCGGGAGAGGGGCAGGACGATGGTGAAGAAGACCCGCCAGCGGCCGGCGCCGTCGATGAACGCCGCCTCCTCCAACTCGCGCGGGATGCCCTGGAAGAACTTGTAGAGGATGTAGACCATCGCGGCGGGCGCGCACTGCGGCAGGATCATGCCCCAGTAGGTGTCGACCATCCCCATCTGCTGGACGGTGGTGAAGAGGGGGACGCCGAGGACGGCCGGGGAGATCATCAGGCCCGCCATGACCACGCCCATCAGGGCGGACTTGCCCTTGAACTCGGTGCGGGCGAAACCGTATCCGGCGAGTGCGGCGACGGTGACCACGACGGCCGTCACAAGGACCGACACCACAAGGGAGTTGACGAACCAGTTCGAGATGTTGCCGGTCTCCCAGAGGGCCTTCCAGGCCTGGCCCGTCCAGACCTCCGGCAGCCAGTGCGGCGGGATCTCGGCCGCCTCGGCCTCCGACTTGAGCGAGGTGAGCAGGGCCGCGGCGATCGGCGCCATGAAGAGGGCGGAGACGGCGACGCCGAGCAGCGTGAGGACGATCTGGCTGGGCGTCCAGGGATTGCGGGGCTTGAGCCGTATCTGAGTGCTGCTCATCGGGTGCCCTCCTCACGGTTGCGCAGCAGCGCCATCCGCGCGAGGGCGACGGCCGCGATGATCACGAAGAAGATGATGGACATCGCGGAGGCGTAGCCCACGCGGTAGCTGGTGAAGCCCTGTTCGAGGGTGTACTGCACGAACGACCTGGTGCTGAGCTCGGGTCCGGGACTGAAGTCCATCATCACGACGGCCTGGTCGAAGAGCTGGAGCGAGGCGAGGGCCTGGAGCGCGATCACCAGGCCGGTGATGTGGCGCATCATCGGCAGCGTGATGTGGACCATCCGGTGCCAGGCGTTCGCGCCGTCCAGCTTGGCGGCCTCGTAGAGGTGGTCGGGGATGCCCTGGAGCGCGGCGAGGTACAGCAGGAAGCTGAAGCCCACCGTCCACCACAGTGTCGCGATGACGATGGCGAGCATCGCGTACGACTTGTCGGTCAGCCAGGGTGTGGTGAGCCCGAAGGTCTCGTTGAACAGGCCGATGCCCTGGGTGAACAGCCACTGCCACATGTTGGCCGCGACCGTCGACGGCAGCAGGAACGGCGCGAAGAAGCACAGCCGCCACAACCATTTGCCGCGCTCGATGTGGTGCGCGAGCATCGCGAGCAGGAAGGCCAGGACCGTGATGCACGGTACGACGAGCAGGGTGAAGTAGGCGCTGTGGCCGAGCGCGTCCCACATCGCCTGGTCGTTCAGGGCCTCGCGGTAGTTGTCGAGGCCGACGAAGCTCGCGGCGTCGCCGGAGATGTTGGCGTCGGTGAAGCTGAGGTAGACGCCGCGCAGCAGCGGCCACACCACGAACAGTGCGAAGAGCGCCAGGAACGGGGCGACGAACCAACCCCCGTGCTGGAAGCCCTGCTTGCGGCGGACGGTCGCGGTGGCGGCGGCGGTCTTCGCCCGCGCCGGTGCGACGACAGTCTGAGCACTGGTCGTCATGCGACAGCACCTCCCTGCGCTGCGGTCTTGCCGTCCATCGGGTTCTTCGAGGCGAGGAGCTTGGTGAGGTGGCTCTTCATCGTCCGCGCGACGGCGTCCGGCTTGGCCGAGCCCATCGTCGAGGAGACGACGACCGGGCCGAGGTCCTGGGCGAGGACGCCGGTGGAGCCCGCGAACCACACCTTCGGCTCGGTGGCCTGGTGGTCCATGGCGCTGACGTACTCGTTCTGTGGTTCCAGCTTCTTGTACGCGGCCGTGGACAGCGTCGGTGTGTACGCGGGGATGTGGCCGCCGGCCGCCCACTGCAGGGCGTGCGTGACGACGTACGCGGCCAGTTCGTGCGCGGCCTCGTTGGTGGCGCCGCCGCGGCCTGACTGGTGCGGCAGGACGAACGCGTGCGACTCGGCGTGGGTGGCCTGCTTGCCGAAGACGGGCGGCAGCGGGGTCGCCCCGTAGTCCAGCTTTGCCCCGGAGAAGACCGGCACCGACCAGTTGCCCTCCCAGGTGAAGGGGGCGCCGTTGATGAACTGTTCGCCGGTGGGGGCGCCCGGGATGACGTAGCCGTCCGTGACGTGCTGCCGGAAGAACTCCAGGACCTGGGTCGCCTTGTCGACGTCGAAGAGGACTTCTGTGTTTGCGGGGGCGTCGTCGTTGAACCACCGACCACCGAGCTGGGTGTAGAAGGCGACGAAGAACCACCACTGGAAGTTCTGGTCGTTGGTCCACAGACCGATGGTCTGCAGGCCCTTCTTCTGGACGCTCTTGGCCTTCTTCAGGACGTCGAACCACTCGTCGGTGGAGGTGACCGGGATCATCCGGCCGTCGTCGCCGAGCAGGTCCGCCTTCTTCAGCACGTCCTTGCGGTAGAAGCAGAGCTGTACGTGGATGTCGAGGGGGAGGGCGTAGAGCTTGCCGTCGATGACGCCTCGGTTCCACAGCGCCGGGTTGTAGTCCTCCTTGCGCACGCCGTACTTGGCGAGGAGGGCCTCGTCCCACGGGTCGAGGAGCCGCCCCGGCGAGAAGCCCGCGACCCGGCCCATGTGCATGACGCCGAGCTCGGGGGCGCGGTTGCCCGCGGCGGCCATGGCGAGCTTGGTGTAGAAGGGGTTGCCCCACTGGAGCGTCGAGTCCTTCACGTCGATGCCGGGGTTCTCCTTACGGAAGGCGTCCAGCATCGCGATCATGTTGGCGCCGTCGCCGCCGCTGAAGAGGTTCCAGTAGCGCACCCTGGTGTCCGCGCCGGAGGCGAGCGCGTCGGCGCCGGTCCCGAGCGCGGCGAAGCCGAGGCTGCCTGCCACGGCCAGGCCTCCTGCGGTGGCCAAAAGTTGCCTGCGGTTCAGGTCAGGTCGTCCCATTGCCTGCCCTTACTGTTCGAGATATCGAAATGCGCTCGTAACTTCGAACGGGACCGTAAAGTTGAAGCGCTTTCTAGTCAATGGTTCGTGCACGAAAATCGATCGGTCGCGGACATTCCCGGCCGCACGACGGTCACCGGATCGCATGACGCGGACACATCGGTCCGCGTAGTCTCGAACGGCCCGCCGCACGGCGGGGAGACAGGGGGTGCGATGGACATCTCGGGCGCGCGAAGGAGGGCGGCCCGGATCGGTTCGGCGCTGCGGCGCTCGACGACCGGCTCCGCCATGCGCGGCCTGGCGGCCGAGCTCTCCACCGCACTGCGTGCGAGACCCCGCCCCCCGTCCGACGTCCGCGCGCTGTGCGCGGCGCTGTGCGAGGAGATGAGCGCGCGGCGTGGCGGCCGGCCCGTCGAGCTGCGCTTCGAGCGGTTCCCCGACGAGATCGAAGTGACCGGCCTGTGGGTGGAGTTCCAGGACTTCGACCTGGTCATCGTCGAGGAGCGCGCCGAGGAGATGCAGCAACTGGTCATCCTCGGCCATGAGTTGTGGCACATCCACGCGGAGCACGACCATCACCACCGGCCCGGTACGGCGGCCGCCCACGCCCTGGCCGGCAAGCCGGAGTGGCGGGACATCGCCCTCACGGTGGCCGCCCGCAACGGCTCCCGGGAGCGGGACGAGGCGGAGGCCGACGACTTCGGGCACCGGCTGGCCGCCGCCTTCCGGCCGCTGCTGTCCGGGCGGGACGCGGCCGACGCGCAGCTCGACCCCGTACAGCGGTCCCTCGGCTACCGCGGGCGAGGGAGTGCGGAGCGGTGACGGCGTCCATCGAGCACCCGGCACCCCTGGCGCTGACCCCCGTGGGGTTCGTCAACGAGTTCTACCCGTCCTTCTGGTGGATCCCGGCCGGGATCCTGGCCGCCGCCCTGGCGATCAAGCTGCCCAGCATCATCCGGCTCTGGAAGGACCCGTTCCTGCGCGCGGTCGGCGGGCTGCTGCTGCTCGCGTGCGCGGTGTTCGTGTTCGTGGCGCCGTCGACGATCGCCCGGGTCAACCGGCTCACGGGCGTCTCCAACATCTCCGCGCCCTGGGTGTACTCCCTGCTCACCGCGTTCGGCGGCGCCTGTCTGCTGCTGATCATCGCCTGGCGCAACGGCCTGTCCGACCGCTCGCCCCGCACCCGCCGCGCCATGCGCTGGGTCGTCGTCGGCTACCTGGGCGTGATCGTCGCGCTGTGGGTGCTGTTCTTCCTCGCGGACGTGCCGGTCGAGCGGCTGCGGGACATCGACACGTACTACGCCAACACGCCGTACATGCGCGAGCTGATCCTGCTCTACCTGCTCGCGCACACCAACTCCAGCCTGATCACCAACTGGCTGATCTGGAACTGGATCCGCACCGACGGACTGGACGCCTGGCTGCGCTGGGCGCTGAAGTTCCTGGGCGTGGGCTACGCGCTGCAGTTGGTCTTCGACGCGGCCAAACTCACGGCCCTCGTGGCCCGTTGGGACGGCCGGAACCTGGACTGGCTGAGCACGGCCGTCGCACCGCCCATCGCCTGCCTGTCGGCCATTCTGGTGGCCGGGGGCTTCATCCTTCCGCACGCCGGCCAGTATCTGCACGACCGCTGGCGGATCCGGCTCGCCCACCGCGAACTGCGGCCGCTGTACCTGCTGATGAAGACCGTCAACGGCGGCGGTGCCCCCTTCGCCCTGCGCTCCACCCCCGAGCTGCGGCTGATCCACCGCGAGACCTTCATCCGCGACATGCTGCTGCCGCTGGCCCGGTTCACCGACGAGGATCTGCGCCGGCGCTCCCACGATGCCGCGCTCGCCCTCGGTTTCGCGCCGGACCGGGCGAAGGCGCTGGCCGCCGCGGTGACCATCCTGGACGCCGTGGAGACCAGGGACCGGGCCGAGGAACGCGAGAGCGAGGGCGACCCCGACACGACGGACCTGCTGCGGGAGATCGGGGCGGTGTCCCGGGCGCTCGGACACGGCGACGACATCAAGGCGGTACGGGCCCGGGCGGGCGCCTCGATGGACGACGCCCGCGTCTCCAACTGACGTCTCTCCGCGTGAAGTTCCCGCGGGGCTCCGGACGTTGCTCCCCCATAGGCAACGCCCGGAACACCCGGGGCGGGCCGAGGCGGGCCCCCGCGATCGGCGAGCGGGTGCAGCGCTCGCCGCCCCCGTCGGGGGCGGGCCTCGGCCTGATCCGACCGCGTCAAGAGGCGGGTGCGCGGCCGGAAGTCGTACAAGCGGAATGCGCCGTACTGCACCGCGATCATTTCCCCCACCGCCCCCGGCTGTCAACTATTACTGCGAAAGATGGCAGCTATTGCTGCCCCGAGCTGGCCGCGACCGGAGCCGACCCGGTACCCTCCCGTCATCCCTCACAGCCGGACCACGCACCCAGGGAGAACGGGGAGAACTCGGTGAGCGACGCCCGCACTTCCCTCGCCCAGGCCTGCGAGCGCCTCGACGATCTGACCGGCCGGCCCGGCCGGCTGGCCGAGGTCCTGGACGTGGCCGACCTCTCGTATCGCACCGGCATTCCCGCCGAGACGGTCGCCGGACTGCTCGCGGGCGAGAGCGCACCGGAGACCGACCTGAGCGACCGGGTGCGACAAAGGCTGGATTTCGTACGCGAGAGCAGGCGTCGGCCCGACGGCAAGCGGTACTCGCTGGACGAGCTCGCCAGGATCGCGGGCACCAGCCGGCAGTGGCTGAGCGAGTGGCGCAGGAGCGGACTGCCCAGCCTGGAGCACGCCGACCGGATCCGCCGCTTCTTCGACCTGCCCGCGGGCTTCTTCACCGCGGACGAGGCCGAGGCCCTGCACACCGCGCTCCAGCCGGTGCTGCGGGAGCTGGAGGCGAAGACGGACCCGCTGGCCCCGCTGCGCACCCCCGGCTTCTACCGGCTGGCCCGGCGCGCCCCCCACATGTCGCCCCGCAAACTGCAGGCCCTGGCCGAGTGGGCCGAGATGGTGACGGAGAAGAACTCCGCGGACGACGACGACATCTGAGCGACCCCGGACCGAACTCCGAGTGTCCTCGAGTCGGCGACTTTTCGGCCACCCGGGCCCGGCTTCCGTACCCCGTTCCTCCGCGTTACGTGTCTTTCCTCCCCGCCGGCTTTCCGTGCCCATGAGACTCGAGGTGGCTGAAGCCACACCTGTCTTGGCATATTGCAGATCGAACTTCCGCGCAGCCACGGGGAGAACCGTGCGTACGAACAGGGAGATGCGTCGCCTCGCCGACGCCCTCATCGACCCCATCCGGGTGCCGGTTCCCGCCGATCCCGAGGTCCTGTTCGAGGCGGTCGTCGAGTCGGCGACGCGGTGGCGGGGGCGCAGGATCGTGGTCCACCGGGAGGTCTTCCCGCCCCACACCGCCAGCGGCCTGTGGCTGGAGCGCGAGACGCACGACGACGTCATCGTCGACAAGCGGGCCGCCGTATGGCACCAGATCGTGATCTTCTGCCACGAGGTGTGGCACATGCGGCAACGGCAGGACGGCGCACCCTCCGGGGGGCAACCGGCCGCCGCCCGCACCGACTTCACCCTGGCCGACGAGCAGGAGGCCGACCGCTTCGGCATGCTGATGGGCCGCCGGCTGCGCACCTGGCTGGAGGCCTCGGCGGACTCCGTGTACGCCACGCGGGACGACGACGCCCAGGACCTCGCCGGACGCATCGGGGCCGCCCTCAACTACCGCGGGACCCGCAGATGAACGGCCTCACCAACTACGTCAGCGCCGGTGTCCTCTGGCTCGGCCTGCTGATGAAGGCGCCGGACCTGGTCCGCCACCGGCACGACCCGTATCTGCGGACCATCTGCGCGGTGCTGGCCCTGGCCGGCCTCTGCTTCGTCCTCGGGGCCGCGCCCTCGGTCGGCGCGATCAACGAGGTCAGCGGTGTCCCGAACCTGGCGGCGCCGCTGACGTACATCGCCATCACCGGGTACAGCGCCGCCTCACAGGTGCTGATCGTCCAGTGGCGGGGCGGTTCGCCGGAGCGGGTGCGGCGGACCGTGCGGTGCTGGGTCCTCGCCTACGCCTGTGTCGTCGTCGGCATCGTGACGATGTTCGTGCTGGGCGACGCCCCCGTGGAGCGCCGCACCGACCTGGACAGCTACTACGCGAGCACCCCGTACATCCGCGAGATGATCCTGCTCTACCTCCTCGGGCATCTCACCGCCGTCAGCGTCACCACGATGTCGGCCCTGCGCTGGGCCCGACAGGTGCACGGCTGGCTGCGGGCGGGCCTGACGACGCTGGGCATCGGCGCCCTGTGCGGCACCGGGTACAGCGGAACCAAGCTCGTCGGCGTGGTCGCCCGCTGGTTCGGCCACGACTGGTCGGCGCTCGACCGGTCCGTCTCGCCGGCCGCGGCCGGCCTCGGCGCTCTCCTGACGGTCTGCGGCGTCCTGATCCCGTTCGCCGGCCCCCGCCTGACCGAGTGGCGCGCCGCCCGGCGGACGTACCTGCGCCTCGAACCCCTGGAACGCGAACTGGACGACCTCCTCACCCGCCGCGCCCTGCGCCTGCCCCGCCCGCGCTGGGCCTCCCCCGCCACCCGCCTGGTGTGGCGCCGTACCAGCATCCACAACGCGCTGAGCCATCTCGACGCCTACGTCGACCGGGAGTTGTACGACGAGACGCTGCGGGCCGCGCTGGACACTACCGGCGATCCGGAGCGGGCCGCGGCCACGGCGTGGGCGACGGTCATCGTGGCGGCGGTCGCCGCGTCGGGCCGGCACGAGACGGACCACCCCGCACCGGTCCATCTCGCCGGTGAGTCCGACTGGTTCCTGGACCGGGCGCCCGATCCGGACGCGCTGGTGCGCATCGCCGACGCGCTGGCCGCCGCCCCGCTCGTCCCCGACACCGTGCCGGGGAGCAGGGCGATGACGGCCGAACGGAGTTCCCCCGCATGAGTCTCGTCGTCTATCTGGCGGGCTGCGTCCTCGCCCTGTCCGCCGCCGTGCTCTTCCGCCGCCCCCGTACGGCCGTGCGCAACCCCCTGACCGTGTCCACCTGCGTGGCGATCCTGCTCGGCTCGGTCGTCTTCGTCTGCTCGGCGCCGATGACCCTGGCCGCCGTCAACGACCTCACCGGCGTCCCGAACTTCGGCGCCCCGCTGACGTACGGCATGCTCACGGCGTACAGCTGCTCGCTGCTGATCCTGCTGGTCAACTGGCGGGGCGGGCCGCCCGAGCGGGTGCGGCGGCTGGTGCTGCGCAGCATCGCCGTGTACGCCCCGCTGGTCGTCGCCGTGGTCGTGCTGTTCGCGCTCGCGGACGCGCGCACCGAGCGGCTCACCGACCTCGACACCTACTACGCGAACACGCCGTACATGCGCGAGATGATCCTGCTCTATCTGCTCGGGCACAGCGCCGTCATGGTCGCGATGTCCGTGGTGTGCGTGAAGTGGGGCCGCGAGGTCACCGGGCTGCTGCGGGCCGGGCTGCGGCTGATCCTCGTCGGCGCGCTGCTGGACCTGGTGGGCTTCCAGCTGACCAAGTACACGGCCGTGGCGGCGCGTTGGACGGGCCACGACCTCGACTTCCTCTCCACCAGCGTCGCCCCGCCGATGGCCTCGCTCGCCGCGCTGGTCTGTTCGGTCGGCTTCGTCCTGCCGAGGCTGCTGCCGGCGGCCACGGCACACTGCCGCGGGCTGCGGGACCACCGGCGGCTGGGGCCGCTGTGGTCCCGGGTGGGGTTCGTGTCCACGGCCCCGAAGCCGCCCGCGTCCTGGTGGCAGCTGCCCGAGGAGCGGCTGCACTGGCGCGAGGTGGCCATCCACGACGCGCTGCTCGCGCTCGCACCGTACTTCGACGACCGGGTGCGGGAGCGGGCACTGTCGGCCGCCCTGGCCGCCGGCCGGGCCCCGCACGAGGCACGGGTCGTCGCGGAGGCGGCCATGCTCGCCGCGGCCGCGGGCCGGGCCGCCGCGCGGGAGGAGCCGTTCGAGACGCCGAGCACCTACCGGCTGCACGCCATGGAGGACTCCGGCGCGGGCGGGCTGGTGGAGTTGGCGCAGGTACTGGGGCGAACTCCCGCCACGAACACGGTGAGTGAAGGTACGGTGAGAGCCTTCCATGGCTGAATGCCTTGGCTGAATCCATTGTGTGGCGGAGGGCTCTTGCGGCTGCTTGTCTCGATGGGTGCGTGCCTGTCGGACTCCGTCGGGGCCGAGAGCCGTCATGGCCGGCCCGTTGAGCCGTCGCCGTTCACGACCGAGCCCTTCACGGTCGAAGAGCCTTCATGGCCTGAGAGCCTTCATGGCTGAGTACGAGGAGCCCCATGTCGCGTAGAGCTGTCGTCATCGGTGCCGGGCTGGCCGGCATGCTGGCCGCGGCGGCCTTGTCCACCGTCGCGGACGAAGTGGTCGTCCTGGAACGCGACGAGCTCCCCGACGGACCGGAGCACCGCAAGGGACTCCCCCAGGGCCGCCACGCCCACCTCCTCATGGCCGGCGGCCTGGCCGCCATGGAGGACCTCGTCCCGGGCGTCAGCATGCGCAAGCACCTGCTCGCCGCCGGAGCCCACGAGATATCGATCGGCTCGGGCATGGTGGCGCTCACCCCGGAGGGCTGGTTCCGCCGCTGGCGCCACGCGGGGCCGCAGATGCTGACCTGCAGCCGGGCCCTGCTCGACTGGGCGGTGCGGGGCGCGGTGCTGGCGAACACCGGGGTGGTGGTCCGCAAGGGTCAGGTTCTCTCACTGACCGGGAGCGCGGCCCGCGTTGACGGCGTACGGCTCTCAACGGCCGCCGGGGAAGAGGAACTTGCCGCCGACTTCGTGGTCGACGCGAGCGGACGCGGCTCACGGATCGTCAACTGGCTTGCCGAGCTCGGCATTTCGGACATCACCGAGAAGAAGGTCGACTCCGGCCTCGTCAACGCGACGCGCATCTATCGCACCCCTGCAGGCGCGTCCGGCTTCCCCTTGACCATCATCCAGGCCAACCCCTACCTCTCCCTGCCGGGCCGCAGCGGCATGGTCCTGCCCATCGAGGGCGACCGCTGGATGGTGAGCCTCGCCGGCACCCGGGGCGGCGAGCCGCCCTCGGACCCGGACGGCTTCCTCCAGTACACCCTGGACCTGCCCCACCCCCTCGTGGGCCGGCTGATCTCCGGCGCCGAACCCCTCACCGACGTCCACGTCAGCCGCAGCACCAGCAACGAGCGGCGCTACCTGGAGAAGGCCCGCCAGTGGCCCGAGCGTTTCGTCGCCCTCGGCGACGCGCTGGCCACCTTCAACCCGGCGTACGGGCAGGGCATGTCGGTGGCGGCGCTCGGTGCGCAGGTACTCGCCCGGGAGCTGGGTCGCGCCGGCCTCGCGGGGGCGGGTCTCTCCCGGCAGGTCCAGCGCGGGGCGGCCCGGTCGGTGGACGCGGCCTGGACGATGGCCGTCAGCCAGGACATCTGGTTCCCCGGCACCCGGGGCGGGGCGCCGGGCGTCGCGGACCGCCTGGTCACCAGGTACACACGCCGCTTGATGCGGACCGCGACAGGATCGTACGGCGCGGCCTCGGCACTGTGGGACGTCACGAGCCTCACGGCCGGGCCCACGCGGTTGCTGCGGCCGGGGGCGGTGCTGGCGGCGCTGAGCGGCCCGCCGCTGCCCGCGGCGGCGGGACCGCCGTTGACGGCGGCCGAGCGGGAGGTGCTGCGGGGCTTGGACCGGACGGCGGGGTGAGACGGGCCGCGGGGTGAGACGAGCCGCAGGCTGAGGCGAGCCGCGGGTTGAGGCGAGCCGCGGGTTGAGGCGAGCCGCGGGTTGAGGCGAGCCGCGGGTTGAGGCGAGCCGCGGGTTGAGGCGGGTGGGCAGTGGCCTGCCCACCCGCTCGTTCAACTACCGGAAGGATTACGGCGGTTCAGCCGGCGAAGGCCGGCTGGGCCAGCCCCTTCCCCGCCCCCGGTACCACCAGCAGCGACCCCGCCACCGGGTGCGGAGCCGTCAGCCCCACGCGCGCTGTGGTGATGTAGAGGTCGGTCAGGTCGGCGCCCCCGAACGCGCACGCGGTGATCCGCGGGGTCGGGAGGGTGATCACCCGGTCCAGGTCGCCCGACGGGGCGTAACGGCGTACCGCTCCCCCGTCCCACAACGCCACCCACACACAGCCGTCGGCGTCGACGGTGAGCCCGTCGGGGAACCCGGCGCCGTCCTCGATCTCGACCAGCGGCCGCCGGTTGAGGGCTCGCCCGTCCTCATGGTCGAAGACGTCGACCCGCCGGGTCGGCGAGTCGATGTAGTACATGAGCCGCCCGTCCGGACTCCACCCCGTGCCGTTGCTGACGGCCACGTCGTCGAGGACGGTCTCCGCGGAGCCGTCACCGGTGATCCGGGACAGCGTGCCGCCGCCCGGGGCCTCGTCGTAGCGCATGGTGCCGGCCCAGAGGGAGCCGTCGGGGGCGACGGCGGCGTCGTTGGCACGGCGGCCGGGGACGGGATCGTGGTGCAGCCACCGGAAGGAGCCGTCGGGGTCGAGGAGGCCGACACCGTCACGGAGGTTGAGGACGAGGCCGCCGCCGGCGCGGGGCTTGGCCGCGCCCACATGCTGGTCGGTGGTGCGGACGGTACGCCGCCCGGTCGACGGGTCGTAGGAGTGCAGGCGCGAGCCCAGGATGTCGAGCCAGAGCAGCCGGCCGGTCGCCGCGTCCCAGGTCGGTCCCTCGCCGAGGGTGGCCTCGGCGCGGACGGCGACGTCGTAGCCGTAGGTGTTCGTGGTGGTCATCCCACGCTCCGGTAGCCGAGGAGCTCGGACAGCTCGGCGGCGCCCTTGGCGGCGAGCTGCTCGAGTTCTACGCGGCGGTCGTCGCTCCAGCGGATCATCGGCACGGAGATGGAGAGGGCGGCGACGACCTGACCGGTGCGGTCGCGGACGGGGGCGGCCACGCAGGACACGTCCGGGTTCGACTCACGGCTCTCCACGGCGACGCCGCGCTGCCGGATCTCGGCGAGGGCCTCGCGCAGGGCGCCGGGATCGGTGATGCTGTTGGGCGTCATGGCGACCAGCTGGGCGTCGGCCGGGATACGCGAGGTGAGCTCCGGCTCGGAGAGGGAGGCCAGCAGCATCTTCCCGACCGAGGTGCAGTGCGCGGGCAGCCGCCGTCCCGCCGCAGACACCATGCGCACGGCGTGCGTGGAGTCGACCTTGGCGATGTAGATGACGTCGGTGCCCTCCAGGATCGCCACGTGCACGGTCTCGTCGCAGGTCTCGGCGACGGACCGGGCGACCTGCTGGCCCTCGGCGGCGAGGTCGAGCTGCTCGGCGTACCGGCTGCCCAGCTGGTACGGGCGCACCCCGAGCCGGTAGCGTCCCGGCTGACCGGGCACCTGCACGATGTACGACCGCGCGGCGAGCGTGGTGACCAGCTCGTGCACGGTGGTGCGCGGCAGCTGCAGCCTGCGCACGATGTCGGGGGCGGAGAGCGTCCCGTCCCCGTCGAGGAAGAGCTCAAGAATGTCGAGAGCCCGGGTCACGGCAGGTACGAGGCGTCCCACGACCGGTCCCCCTCCCTTGCATCTAAGGCGTCTGCGTTCGAAATTTCAACAGACGATCGGCATGACGAACACAGGTTAGTCATGACGGGTTTGCCCGGGCAATGGGCGTGCGGGCCGCGGGGCCCGTTTCCGCAGGAAGCCTACGGGTATGGCCTGCCGGTACTACTGTTTCCGTGTGCGGCACGTCACATTGCGTCGCATGTGTGAGTGACTGGGGTGGGAACTTGCGCGCCCTCGAGGTGCGCGCTTTTTCTGGGGGGAATCCTGTGCACGAAATGACCAAGGGGTCCAATGCTGCTCTGACGGTCCTGAGCGAGAACGTCGGCTCGGTGATCGTCAGCCTGGGCTGGGGAAGCCCGACCGGCGACGGCGACGCGGACGTGTCCGTCCTGCTGCTCGACCCGAACGGCAAGGTACGCAGCGACACCGACTTCTACTTCTACAACAACCCGGTGGCCGCCGACGGGAGCGTGCAGCTGCTGGGCAAGACGCCGGCCGAGGACGGGAACGAGGACCGGATCGGCTTCGATCTGACCGCGGTCCCGCCCGAGGTCGACCGGATCGTGGTGGCCGCGAGCCGGTACGGCGGGGCGCACTTCGGCGAACTGGACGACCTCCGGGTGACGTTGGCCGACGCGGTCGGCGAGAACCTGCTCCGCTTCGCCGTCGGCGACGCCGGGGCGGTGAGCGCGATCATCTTCGGCGAGTTGTACCGGCGCGGGGAGGAGTGGAAGTTCCGCGCGGTGGGGCAGGGGTACGACTCCGGGCTGGCGGGGCTGGCTACGGACTTCGGGGTGGACATCGATGACGATGAGGCTGCGGAGGAGGCCTCTGAGGCGGAGGCTGAGGCTGCCGAGGAGGCCGCTGAGGCAGCCGAGGTGATCGTCGGCGGTACGGCGGTCGAGAGCAGCGGACCGGCGGGGGCGCTGGATGCCGTCCCGGCTCCCCGTAAGCCGGACGACGCGGTGGGGGCGCAGAGGCCGGCTGCACGGCCGCGGACCGCGAAGAAGAAGGTCTCGCCGCCCAGCACGCCGCAGAAGTCCTTGGCGGAGAACGACTCCTGGAAGCCTGCCAGGCTCTTCCCCGTCTCGGCGCTCAAGAGCGACCGGGACCGGGAGATGCGCGCCACCTCGGTGCTGTTGTCGGTGATGGCCCAGGTGCCACGGTTCGGCAGAAGGCTCACCGCCGCGTTCGGTGCACCGTCCGGCCGCATGGAGACGTTCACCGAGGTGACCCTGCCGCATGGCGACACACCCCGGCGTCCCGACGGAGTGATCCGCATCGAGCGTGCGGGCAAGTTGTGGACGGCACTCGTCGAGGCGAAGACCAACGGCAACGCCCTCAAGGCCGACCAGGTGCAGGCCTACATGGACATCGCCGCCCGGCGCGGCTACGAGGCCGTGATCACGCTGTCGAACGACGTCGCGCTGGAGGGCAGTCCACTGGTCGATGTCAAGATCGACCGGCGCCGCAAGCACCAGGTGGCGCTCTGGCACCTGTCGTGGGCCGAAGTGGCCCACCAGGCACAGCTGTTGATCCGGCACGAGGGAGTCGGCAACGCGGCGCGCACCTGGCTGCTCCAGGAGCTGCTGCACTATCTCCAGCACGAGAACTCCGGTTGCCACGGTTTCCAGAGCATGGGCTCGGCATGGGTGCCGGTACGCAACGGCATCGGCGACGAGACCCTGTGCCAGGGCGACCCGCGAGCCCTTGAGGTGGTCGAGAACTGGGAGCGGCTCATCCGCCAGGTGTGTCTCAGGCTCGGCGGCGAACTCGGACAGAAGGTGCTGCCCGTCCAGCGCGCCAAACGAGGCACCGACCCCGGTACCCGCCGGGTCCAGCTGGCCGACCGGCTGTGTCTGGAAGGGAGGCTCCAGGCGGAGCTGCGCGTCGAGCAGGCCCCCGGCCTGCTCACGATCGGCGCCGACCTGCGCACCGGCCGCCTGCGCACATCGGTCGAGATCCCTGCACCCGAGCAGGGCTACCCCCTGACCTGGGCCAAGCGCCTCATCCGGCGCCTCGCCGAAGCACCGGCGGACCTCCACATCGAGACCCTGGTCGAAGGCGAGGGCGGGGGCCCTCGCGGCACCCTGGAACGACTCCGCCCCGAACCGGCGGACCTGCTCCCACGGAACGGTGCCGCCACCACGATCACCGGTTTCCGTCTGTCCCTCATCAAGAACATGGGGAGCAGCCGGGGCAACGCCGAGTCCGGCTTCATCCGGAGCGTCGACGATGCGGTGCGTCGTTTCTACGGCGCGGTGGTGGTCTGCCTTGACGGTCCGGCGGTGCGGCGGGCCGCGTCCAGGGAACGCGGCGGGGTCTGAAGGGGAACGGGAACGGGGAACGGGGGAACGGGGATGTTCAAGGGGCGGCTGGCCGGGATTGGCGTCGGCAAGTATGCAGCGGGGGTGCACAAGCCTCTCAAGTACGCGGTGGACGATGTGGAGGCGTTGTCCGAGCTGCTCGGTGAGTCCTTCGCCAGGGAACTGCTGAAGAACCCCACAGAGCGGAAGGCGCGGGCCTTCCTCGAATCGCTCAGGCGCCCGCCGCCTGAGGACGGCTCCACAGGCGGTCCGTTGGTCGTGGTGTGGAGCGGGCACGCGTTGAAGTCAGCGACGGGCTTACGGCTGCTGGCCAAGAACAGCGGCGCGGACGCGGCTTCCGGGCTCGCTGTCGGTGATGTGGTCGCTTCCTGTGCTCTGTCCGGCGCGAATCAGCTCCTGTTCATCTTCGACACGTGTTTCTCGGGGGACGCGATCTCGGCCGGAGACGTGGCGACACAGATCATGCGCGAGACACAGGAAGCCGGACAGGTGTGGGTGGGTGTCGTCTCCTCCTGTCTGTCTCCGGAAACAGCTCGGGACGGTCTGTTCGGGCAGCGGTTGAGGAAGGTTCTGGAGTCGGGACCGGACATGCCCGAGCTACAGGTGCGGTGGTCTTCTCACAACCAGTACGTGCGGGGCGACGACGTGTGCGACGCCGTGCTGAAGGAGTGGAACAGCGGGGCGCAGTCGCCGGACTTCCAGTCCAGGGGGAGTGCTTGGTGGATGTTTCCGAATCCGTTGTATCGGGCCGGGGCGCCCGAGCAGGTGGTTGAGCATCTGCTTCGGGCTGCGCGCAGTGGTGCGGAGTTGGACGAGCAGTCGTGGTTCACCGGGCGTACCGAAGAAGTGAACGAGGTCGTCGAGTGGGTGCGCAGGAGGCGGCCCGGGCTGTACGTGGTGACCGGGTCGGCGGGTACGGGCAAGTCGGCGATTGTGGGGCGGGTCGTCAGTTTCTCCAATCCCAAGGAGCGGAAGCGGCTCCTTCGGGATGGGCACCCCTGGAGCCATGAGCTGCCCGAGGAGCGGTCCTTGTCCGCGCACATACACGCCCGCGGACTGACGGCGGACCTCGCAGCGGATCATCTCGCCAAGCAGTTGGTGCAGCGTGGCGTGCTTGCGGCGCAGGCGGCACGACGCAACGCGAGCGAGTTGGTGGGCGAGGTGCAGCGTGCGGTCGAGGGCGGAGCCGATCCGCCCATTCTGGTCGTCGACGGCCTGGACGAAGCTCGTGGCCAAGCCTTCAAGATCGCCGATGACCTGCTGCCGCGCCTGGCCGCGCATGCGACCGTGATCGTGTCCACACGGGATATGCAGCGTGGTGACGGACGCCTTCCTCTGGTGGCAACGCTGGCCCCCGAAGGCCCAGGAATTGACCTTGACGATCCCGACGTCCAGCAGCGAGGCAGATCGGATCTAACCGAGTATGTTCGGCAGCGTCTGAGTGACGTCAACTCTCGTATGGATGGGGCGGCGATCGCGGCTCATCTGTTCGGACCGGACGCAGCCGAAGCACAGCACACGTTCCTTCTCGCCAGGCTGGTGACGGACCAGCTGTCCGCGGTTCCGTTGGACACCTCGGTTGAGGGGTGGCAAGAGAAGGTCAGCCACTCCGTCGAGGACGCGCTCGACACCGACTTGGCTGCGGTTCTTCCAGCACCAGACCGACAAGGCGAGGAATGGCCCCTGCCGTCGGCCCTCGCTCGGGCCATACTGCGCGCTCTGACCTGGGGGTACGGTGCCGGCTTCCCAGAGGAGGAATGGCTGAGCATCGCCAACACAAACACGCCGGACGGCGCCGAAGTCACCCGGGAGAACATCACCTGGATCCTGGACCAGCTCGGCCGTCACATCGTGCAGGACGGCGAGGCGGGAACCGCGGTCTACCGAATGGCTCATCAGAGTCTCGCCGATCATCTACGTCCTGCCTTCCGTAGTTCGTGGGGGCAGCCCTTCAATCCCGATGCATTGGCGGTAGCCGAGGCATTGCTCGCCCGATACAGAGCACACCTCGGGGCGGGTATTCCGGCGGAGGGGTCCTCGTACCTCTGGTTCTACGGCTGGCGTCATGCCGCGGATGCTGGACCGGACGGTCTCAACTTGTTGCGCTCGCTGGCAGTGGAGAGCACCGCTCTCCTTCCTGACGTAGGCATGGCGGCAACGCTGATCACCGGTCGGTTGCAGCATTGGGGACGGTGGACCGAAGCAGTCGCTCACGCCGAGGAAGCCTTCCACCTGTACCACTCGCTGGCGGAGGAAAATGCAACCCACCTCCCTAATCTCGCCGACGCCCTGAACAACCTCAGCGTCACTTACAGCGAAGTCGGACGCCGGGCGGAAGCACTCGACGCCGCCCAAGAAGCAGCCCGCCTGTACCGCACACTGGCGCAGGGAAACCCAGCCCATCTGCCCGACCTCGCCGTGGCTCTCAGCAACCTGGGCAACCGCTGCAGAGACGTGGGACGCCAAGCGGAAGCGCTCGCCGCCGCTGAAGAAGCCGCCCACCTGTACCGCGCACTCGCTGCGGAAAACCCAGTCCGCCCCGCCCATCTCACCGGCGCCCTCGCCAACCACTACAGCGAGCTGAGCCGCCGAGCCGAAGCACTCACCCCCGCCAAGGAAGCCGTTCGCCTACGCCGTGTCCTGGCCGAGGAAAACCCAGGCCGTCCCCCCAGCCTCGCCAGGGCCCTGAACAACCTCGGCAACCGCTACAGCGAACTGGGGCTCCTGGCCGAAGCACTCGCTCCCACCGAGGAAGTCGTTCGCCTACGCCGTGTCCTGGCCGAGGAAAGCCCAGCCCATCTGCCTGACCTCGCCATGGCCCTCAACAACCTCGGCAACCGCTACAGAGCCATAGGCCGCCTGGCCGAAGCACTCGCCGCCGCCGAGGAAGCCGCCCACCTGTACCGAGTACTGGCCGAGGAAAACCCAGCGCACCGGCCCAACTTCGCCATGACCCTGAACAACCTTGGTGCAAATTACGCCGACGTAGGTCGATGGGCCGAAGCGCTGTCCCCTGCCGAAAACGCAGTCGCCTTGTGGCGCGCGCTGGTCGAGGAAAGCCCAGCGCACCGCCCCAACCTCGCCGACGCCCTGAATAACCTCGGCAACCGCTACAGCGAACTGGGACGCCCGACCGAAGCACTCGCTGCTGCTGAAGAAGCCGCCCACCTGAACCGCGAATTGGTCGAGGAGAACCCAGCCCACCTGCCCGATCTCGCCATAGCCCTGTACAACCTCGGCAACCTCTACAGCGACGTGGGGCGCCGGGCCGAAGCACTCATCCCCACCGAAGAAGCCCTTCACCTGTACCGCGCACTGGCCCAGGAAAACCCAGCCCACCTCCCCAATCTCGCCAACGCCCTGAACAACCTCGGCAACCGCTACAGCGAACTGGGACGACCAACCGACGCACTACCCCCCACCGAAGAAACCGTTCTCCTACGCCGTGTCCTGGCCGAGGAAAACCCAGCCCATCTGCCTGACCTCGCCATGGCCCTCAACAACCTCGGCAACCGCTACAGCCAAATGGGACGACCAACCGACGCACTACCCCCCACCGAAGAAGCCCTTCACCTCTATCGCACCCTGGCCGAGGACAACCCAGCCCGCGTACCCAACCTCGCCAGCGCCCTGAACAACCTCGGCATCCGCTACAGCGAACTGGGACGACCGACCGACGCACTGCCCCCCACCGAAGAAGCCGTCAGCTTGTGGCGTGTCCTGGCCGAGGAAAACCCAGCCCATCTGCCTGACCTCGCCATGGCCCTCAACAACCTCGGCATCGCCTACAACGAACTGGGACGACCAACCGACGCACTACCCCCCACCGAAGAAGCCCTTCACCTCTATCGCACCCTGGCCGAGGACAACCCAGCCCACCTCCCCAACCTCGCCAGTGCCCTCAACAACCTCGGCATCCGCTACAGCGAACTGGGACGACCAACCGACGCACTACCCCGCACCGAAGAAGCCGTCAGCTTGTACCGCACCCTGGCCGAGGAAAACCCGGCCCACTTTCCCGACCTCGCCGGTGCCCTCAACAACCTCGGTAACCGCTACAGCGAACTGGGACGACCCTCCGAAGAGGCGTGGACAATTGTGCTCAGTCAAGTCACGCCGGCCATTGCCGCATTCCTTCTGTTGTCGCGCTCGTTCAACGCAAGGCCTGGCGACCCAGCCGTGATCGCATGGCTCGTCAAGGTCGAACAGACAGCTGCCACTGCCACGGACTTCGACCTTGCCGGCATCCTGCACTCGGAAAGCCGTCGACACCGAACCGCCGATCAGGAAACGTTCGACAGAGCCTGGCACCGGCTCACCGGCACCGAGCCCCCTCCCTGGCTCACAGTCGACCCCGAGCTGCTGGCGCAGGCCGAAGCCTGGGTTGAAACCGCAACCTACGACGCCGAACGAGGCCATCTCGCCGCGCACCCGGAACTCCTCTCACCGGCCGCAGACATCGCCGTGGACGAAGCGCTCATCAGCATCCGGGACGAAGACGCTCAGCGTTACCGTGACCTGCGCCGACAGGCCCAGAGCACCGGCGTCGACGCCGCCTACCGTCCCCTCCTGAGCACAGTGCTCGCCCACGAGTTCCTGACCGCCGCTCCAAGCGACCAACGCGCGCTTCTGGAAAGCCGCCGCGACGACCTTCTGGACGACATCGTTCGCGATGTGCTGGCCCACTATGCCTCCGACGACGCCCCGGAGACCGCCCGCCTGGCCTATCGAGCAGAAGCCCTGCTCAACCTCGCAGAACTCGACGCGCAGACCTCCGCCTTCGAAGCCCTCGACGACCCTTCGAAGTTCCCCAGTCTGCTCAGCAAGGCGGCCCGCCACCCCGACGCCCCCGCGCTGGAACCCACCGCGCGCCTCGCCCTGACCACCGCCACAGACGACACGCTCGCCGCCACAGCCGAATACCACCTAGCCCTGTCCGCAGCCATCAACAACGACCTGGACTACGCCGAAGCCGCCCTGGCCTCCGCCTGCGACCGCCTCCCCCAAGCCATCCCCACCTGGATAGCCGACCTCGCAGACATAGCCCGCCACCACCCCGCCGCCCTAGTCCTCATCCCCCGCCTCACCGAACGCCTCTCCGCCGCACCCCCCGAGGACCCCCATGCCCCACCCGCCAACGCCCCCAACTGACCTGGTAGTAGTCCTCCCCGGCATAACAGGCACCACCCTCCGCACCCCCGACGGCCTCGTCTGGTCCCCCTCCGCAGGCGCCCTCCTCACCGCCATCAAAACCTTCGGCCGCTCCCTGACCCGCCTCCAACTCCCCGAAGGCATCAAGGACGAGCACCCGAACGACGGCGTCCACCCCGTCGCCCTCATGCCCGACCTCCACGCCCTCCCCGGCGTCTGGCCCGCGGTAAAGGGATACGACCTCCTCCTGGAACGACTCCGCTCCCTCGGCTACCGCGAGAGCTCGCCCGACCCCGACGCACCCCCCGGAAGCCTCCTCCCCGCCCCGTACGACTGGCGCCTCTCCAACCGCTGGAACGGCCGCCACCTGGCCACCCTCGTAGAGCCGGCACTGGAACGCTGGCGCGCCCAAGGCGGCCCCTACGCAGACGCCCAACTCGTCTTCGTCTGCCACTCCATGGGAGGCCTGGTGGCCCGCTGGTACATAGAGCAGTGCGGCGGCGCCGAGTTCACCCGCAAGCTGATCACCTTCGGCACCCCCTACCGCGGCGCGGCCAAGGCGCTGGAGCAACTGGTGAACGGCGTACGCAAACGCATCGGCCCGCTCTCCGTGGACCTGACCGCCTTCGCCCGCAGCCTCCCCTCCCTCCACCAACTGCTCCCCGAATACGCCTGCATCGAGCCCACGGCCCCCGGCCCACTCGCCAAGACCACCGAGATCGACATCCCGGACCTGGACACCAAGCAGGCCACCGACGCCATGCGCTTCCACACCCAACTCCGCGATGCCGAAACCGCCCGCCCCGCCTCCCTCACCGCGACCCACGCCCTCGTCGGCATCCGCCAGAACACCCCGACCACCGCGCGGATCACGAGAACCGGCGTCGAAATCCTCGGCACCTACGAGACACGGAACCTCTTCGGCGACGGCACCGTCCCCATCGTCGGCGCCTCCCGCCACGACGTCCCCCTGGACAGCAACACCCTCCGCCGCATCCCCGACCAGCACGGAAACCTGCACCGCAACCCCGCCGCCCTCGACGAACTCGAAGGCATCCTCACCGCCGCCGACATCGTCGTACGCGCCCCGGAGACGACACACCTGAGCGTCGATGTGCCCGAACTCATCACCGTCGACGAGGACTTGACCGTCCAGGTGGCAACAGCGAACAACAAGAGAACCGCCGTCCGACTCACCATCTCCAACGAAGCAGGCCGCCTCGAACAGGCCCGCGTCGTCACCGCCGGCCCGGAACCCGTCGAAGCCACCTTCGACGGACTCGCCCCCGGCGCCTACACGGTCGACGCCACAGGCGCGTCCCCCGCCTCCCGCATCGCTCCCGTCAGCAGCGACATCCTCATCTGGGACTGATCAGGGCAACTCCCCCCTCAACCGCCGAGCCCGCAACACCAGCTCCAGCTCGAACCGTCGATCCGGATTGTCGATCTCATCCCCCCACAACTCCCGTATCTGCCGAAGCCGATACCGGACCGTCTGCGGATGAACACCCAGCCGGGCCGCCACCTCCGGCGCCCCGCCCCGCGTCTCCAGCCAGGCAAGTAACGTTTCCGCAAGTCGTCGCGCGTGTGTGGGGCCGCAGTGGGCCAGGGGGGCCAGGCAGCGCAGGGCCAGGTCGTCGATCAGTTCCTCCGGCTGGAGCAGGACCAGCGCCTCCGTGTGTTCCGTGCAGTACAGGACCTCGCCGGAGGGCAGCAGCCCGCGCTCCATCAGCCGGACCGCCGCCTCCGCCCAGCGCAGCGACTTCGCCGCGTCGGCGAGGGGGACCGGTGGGCCGATCGCGCCCGACCAGCCGGTCAGTGCGCGGTGCAGGAGTTCCGGGCGGCCCGCCGCGTCCGGTTCCGGGACGACCATCCGGGGCTGTTCGTACTCCATGTCCAGGAGCACGCCCTGGCCGACCGCCGGGGCGACCGCCTCCCGTGCGGGGCGCAGGAGCACTCCCACCGCGGCCTTCTCGGGCAGGGGCCAGCCGATGCGGGCGGCGCGTTCCGTGAGGGCGTCGGCCGGGTCGCCCCGGTGGCGTTCGGCCAGTAACAGCTCCATCAGGCGGCGCTGCAGGCGCAGCCGCTCGCCGGCCTGGCGGGCCGCCGCCTCCGCGTAGCCGCGCACGGACTGGTCGACCAGGCCGTCCAGGTACTCGTATCCCGCGTCGACGAGTTCGTACATCGCCGGGGGTGGGATCTCGACCCGCTGGCCTATGTCGGCGAAACGGCGCCAGGCCAGTCGTACGCCCATGCGGTAGATCGCCTGGAGAGAGTCCAGGCTGCGGCCGTTCAGGCCCTCCCCCCGCCCGAACTCCTGGAAGACGCCCGGCGGGACCGTCAGGCGGTCCTCCGCCGTTTCCAGGTGCTGGACGAAGACCTCTATCGCTCGGCGGATGCCGACCAGGGCCATCGGCTCGCCGGACTCGTCGAGGACGACCGGCAGGTGCGGGTACTCACGGCGGATCTCGCGGAGGATCTCCTCGGCGAGGGCGGGGGCCTCCGCCATGGCGATCGCGGCGAAGCGGCGGACCTGGAGGCGGGGGACGTCGTGCCAGGCCGAACGGGTGTTGACCGTGGCCGGGCGAGCGGCGGCAGCCACCGGTCAACTCCCCTGACCCGCTTGCTCGTACGTGATCAGGGGCGTGTTGGGCTGGTCGGGCGTCGCTTCGAGCAGTGCGACCACGCCCAGCGCGGCTCCCACCGCGAGGGCGGCGGCGAGCGCGACGGTCAGTGCGGCAGCGAGCAGTCTGGACATCGCAGGGTCAGCCTCTCTGTCCGGAGCGGTCTGTCGGAATCCGCCCGGAGGTTGTCCCACCAACCGCCCGGTGGTTGTCCCACCCGGCGCTCCACCCTGCCTGTCGCGCCCAGTGTCGACAAGAGATTGACACCTCGTCAAGAGCAGCCTACGGTCCTCGGCCCATAGAGCGGCCCGAACTCCGTCATCTCACGCCCCTGGAGTGCCCGGATGCGCCGTACAGCCTCACCTCTCTCTTTGATTCTGCTGGGACTCGGCACGTTTCTGCTGGTACTGGCGCCCTTGCTCGCCTGGTATGTGACGCCACGGGCCGCCGTGAATCCGATCGACATCGACCAGACCGCCGTCTACCGCGGCACGGGCAGCGTCTTCGACACCGAGGAGCTGGAGACCGTGCCCGACCAGCGGATCACCGTCACCCAGCGGGTGCGGGCCAACGTCGAGGACAGCGAACGCAGTGGCCGCGCGGCCGTGTGGGACGTGACCACCACCGTCGACACCGACAAGTCGCTGCCGGCCGCCGATCCGCACGACGCGCTCGAATTCACTCCGCATCGGTGGGTGATGGACCGCAAGACCACCAAGCCCGTGCACTGCTGCGGCGAGAAGCCGTACATCGAGGGCGAGGCCTATCTGAAGTTCCCGTTCGACGTGCAGCGGCGCTCCTACCAGTGGTGGGACAACACCCTGGGATCCACGGTGACTTTGCGCTACCGGGGTACCGAGAAGGTTCAGGGGTACACGGGTTACCGGTTCACCGGCACCGTCGCGCCGTCGAAGGTCGGCACGCGGCTGGTGCCGGGCAGCATCGTCGGCCAGGACAGCCGGCCGCAGGTCCTGGCCGAGGAGTGGTACTCCAACCACGGCATCGAGCTGATCGTCGACCAGCGCACCGGCCGGGTGGTCTACGCGCAGGTGGGCCCGAAGCGGACGCTGCGGGCGCCGGGCGCGAAGAAGGACGCCGTGGTGCTGCTGGACAGCCGGAAGATCGCGTTCACCACCGCGACGCAGAAAGAGGCGGTGCGGCTGGCGAAGCGGGACAGCGGTCAGCTTCGCGCGGTGAGTGAGACGTTGCCGATCGGGGCGGCTGTGGCCGGATTCGTTCTGGTGGTCGTGGGTGGCGCTTTGGTCGCAAAGGGGCGTAGGCGCCCCGATTCGCCACACACGACCGATACGCCACAACCCGTCCTCACGATGTGATGTGACGTCAGCTCTAATAAGGCCGGAAATTGTCACTTGCGTGAGTAGCCACGGCGAACGTGTGGGCGAAAACTGTCCACCCACCCGAGCACAACCCATCCACACCCTCCTCCCAGGAAGAGCTCAGTCCCCCCACAGAAGAACCACTGCAAATCCCACCAGTTCCACCCTGTTTCCTGTCTCCCCCACACTGAGTTCCGCACCCTGAGACGAGTTGGAGCACCCATGCCCCAGCACGTGCCTTCTTCGCTGCCTGCCGCGTTCCCCCGGGCCGCGCAGCACCACCCTCCGGCGTTTCCCCCACCCCCGCGCCGAATCGTTTTTCTCGCCCATCGCGACCTGGACAATCCGGCCGCCGGCGGCTCCGAGCTCCTCGTCGACCGACTGGCCGACGGACTGACGGGTCTCGGCCACCAGGTGACCCTGCTGTGCGGAGGCCCGGCCTCGTACCGGGACTACCGGGTCGTGTCGGCGGGCGGCGAGTTCGGCCACTACCTGCGGGCCCGTACGGCCTTCACCCGGCAGGTCGGCGACTGCGACCTGCTGGTCGAGGTCTGCAACGGGATGCCGTACCTCGCACCCCTGTGGCACCGCGGTCCCACGCTGTGCCTGGTCAACCACGTCCACACCGACCTGTGGAAGATGCGGTTCGGCGGCCCGCTGGCGCCGGCCGCCCGGATCGGGCGAAGACTCGAACACTGGGCGCTGGCCGGTGCCGCCGCCCGGCAGCGGAGCCTGTTGGTCGCGGTCTCGCCCTCCACCGCGCACGCGCTGCGTGCGATCGGTGTCGAGCGGGACCGGATCCGGATCGTGCACAACGGGGTCGAGGAGCCGGGCCCGCGTGCCGACCGGTCGGCCGAGCCGTTGTTCGTCGCCGTCGGGAGACTCGTCGAGTACAAGCGGATCGATCTGCTGCTGAGACTCTGGGAGCGGGTGCGGCCGGTCACCGGCGGCCGGCTTCTCATCGTCGGGGACGGGCCCGAGCGGGGTCGGCTCGAGCAACTCGCCGGTCCCGGTGTGGAGTTCACCGGTCATGTGTCGGAGGCGGAGAAGCATCGGCTGCTGTGTGCGGCGTGGCTGCTGCTGCATCCTTCGGCTGTGGAGGGCTGGGGTCTGGTGGTCACCGAGGCCGCTGCGCGCGAGACTCCGGCCATCGCTTTTGACGTGCCTGGACTCCGGGATTCCGTCGTGGACGGGGAGACGGGTGTGCTCGCGCACGGGGAGTCGTCCTTCGCCGCGGCCTGGTGCACGCTCGCCCTGTCCGGGCATCGGCGGGAGTTGATGGGCAAGGCGGCTCGTGATCGGGCGGCTCGTTATCGCTGGCACCGGACTGTCAGACAGTTTCGTGCGGTGGCCTCCGAGGCGGTGAGGGGCTGGGGGTCGTGACGCGTATGCGCCGCGGCGGTAAGGCCGTTTCGCGGGTGCCGGTCCGTCGTGGCTGGTCGCGCATTTCCCCGCGCCCCTTTAGGGGCGCCCCACATGACCGGCATGTGAAAGATCCCTCCTTTCAGCGCTCCCTCGCCCTCTTCCGTGCCTTCCTCCACGAACAGGACGACCCCGAATCCTGCTACTCGCTCCTCGCTCGTGACGCCGTCGATCAGGTCGAGGCCTACGACGGGTCCGTCGCCGGGCGGACCGTCGTGGACGTCGGTGGGGGCGGCGGGTACTTCACCGAGGAGTTCCGGAGGCGGGGTGCGTCCGCCTATCTCTTCGAGCCGGACGTAAGGGAGTTGGGCGAGAAGACGCCCGACTCGGCCGTGATCGCCGACGGCTACCTGCTGCCGCTCTACGACGGGGTCGCCGACGTCACCTTCTCCTCCAACGTTCTTGAACATGTCGCCGATCCGCAGACCTTCCTGAGCGAGCTGGTGCGGGTGACGCGGCCCGGCGGGCTGATCTACGTGTCGTTCACCAACTGGCTGTCCCCGTGGGGCGGTCACGAGTGGGCGCCCTGGCACTACTTCGGTGCCGAGCGGGCCCGCGCCCGCTACCGGCGCCGTACCGGAAAGCCCGCCAAGCACACCCTCGGCGAGAACCTCTTCGCCGTGCACATCGGCGCCACCCTGCGGCAGGTGCGCGCCCGCGACGACGTCACGGTCGTCTCGGCGCGCTCCCGCTACTGGCCGTTCCTCGCGGAGACCGTCGTCAAGGCGCCCGGGATACGCGAAGTGGCCACCTGGAACCTCCTCCTCATCCTCCGGCGGTGTCCACCATGACGACGTCCACGGTCCAGGCCCCTCCCCCGGCGGCCGTCCCCACCACCGCGATCACCTCGGGCCCGCCGGAGGGCCCGAGGTCGCGGCGCTGGCTGCTGGGGTTCTGGGCCGTGGTCTTCGTGCTGTTCCTGGCGGTGCACCCGGGCCGGCAGACCTTCGACACCAAGCTCGGGGTCACCGTCGATCCGGGCCGATTCCTCGCCGATCTCGGGCAGTTGTGGCACGACCAGGGGTCGTTCGGCGGGATCCAGGACCAGTACGTCGGCTATCTGTGGCCGATGCTGCCGTTCTACTGGCTGGGCCACGCCGTGCAGTTGCCGGTGTGGCTGATCGAGCGGTTGTGGCTGTCGCTGGTCGTGTCGGTCGCCTTCTGGGGTGCGCTGCGGCTGGCGGAGCGACTGCGCGTCGGCAGCGGTGGGTCGCGGCTGGTGGCCGCGGCCGCTTACGCGCTCTGGCCGACCTTCACCATCGTCATCGGCTCCACCTCCGCCGCCGCGCTGCCCGGCGCCTTCCTGCCGTGGGTGCTGCTGCCGCTGACCAACGAGCGGTACAGCGCCCGGATCGCGGCCCTGCGGTCGGCGCTGATCATCCCGTTCATGGGCGGGGTCAATGCCGCCTCCACGCTGGCCTGTCTGCTTCCCGTCGGGCTGTATCTGCTCTCCCGTCCGCCCGGGCCCCGGCAGCGCAAGCTGATCGCCTGGTGGGTGCCGGGCGTGATCCTGGCGACGGCCTGGTGGGTGATCCCGCTGCTGCTGCTCGGGATCTACGGCGAGAACTTCCTGCCGTACGTCGAGAGCGCGCGGACCACGACCGAGACCATGTCGGCGACCGAGGCACTGCGCGGCGGCGGGAACTGGGTCGCCTATCTGCACCTGGGGGAGGCCTGGCTGCCGGCGGGGTGGACCGTGGCGTCCTCGGTGATCGTGATCGTCTGCTCGGCGCTCGCGGCCGGGCTGGGGCTCGCGGGGCTGGCCCGGCGGGACATGCCGGAGCGGCGCTGGCTGGTGCTGACCGCGATGACAGCCGTGCTCGTCCTGCTCGCCGGGTACGGCGGCCCGTTCGGCGCCCCCTTCCACGGGGCCGTGCAGGACTGGCTGAACGGCGGGCTCGCCCCCTTCCGCAACATCTACAAGTTCCAGGCGGGCCTGGCGCTCGCACTGGTGCTGGGCCTCGCCCACCTGGTGGGTATGGCCGCCGAGGCACGCGGGGCGCGTGAGGTGCGCGGCCGCCGGTTCGCACCGCTGATCGCGGCGGTGCTCGTCCTCCCCGGGCTGATGTGGCCGTATCTCAACGGGTCGATCCTGAACCCCGGTTCCTTCCAGGAGCTGCCCAAGTACTGGTCGGCCACCGCCGACTGGCTGAAGGAGTACTCCCCCGACTCGCGCACCCTCGTCGTCCCCGCGACCGCGCACGGCGTCTACACCTGGGGCTCCCCCATCGACCAGCCCCTCGACGTCCTCGCCGACTCCCGCTGGGCGCAACGGGATTACGTCCCCTTCGGCACCGCCGGCAACCGGCGCGCCATGGACGCGGTCGAGCAGGCGCTGCTGACGGGAGGCGACATCCCGGGCCTGGCCGACTACTTGAGCCGGGCGGGTGTCTATTACGTCGTCGTCCGCAACGACCTCGACCCCGACCAGATCGGCTCCGTGTCGTCCTCGGTCGTGAAGCGGGCCCTGGAGCAGTCCGGGTACGAGCGGGTGACGGGCCTCGGGCCGGTCATGACCGGTGGTGTGATCGCGCACGACACCCCGCTGCAGGTCGAGGGGCTGTACCCGCGGCAGCGGGCGGTGGAGATCTACCGGCCGGCGAGCGAGGCTGTGCCACGGCCCGGACAGGCGGGGCTGATGCCGGTCGCCGACACGGCCCAGGTCTCCGGCGGCCCTGAGTCACTGCTGCCGCTGGCGACCGAACTCCGGGGCCGGGCAACCGTATTGACCGGTGACAACCACTCCGGGCTCGGCACCCCGTCGCTCCAGATCACCGGCGACGGGCTGCGGCGCGCGGACACCCGGTTCGGGCTCGTCAGCGCGAACACGTCGTACACGTACACGCGCGACGAGCGCAACGCGTCCGGCGCCGCCCAGGACGCCGGCGAGCAGCCGCACCAGCTCCTGCCGAGCACCGGTCAGGATCACCAGACGGTGGCCGAACTGCGCGGCGCCCGCTCGGTGACGGCCTCCTCGTACGGCAACTGGCTGTTCCATCTCCCGCAGTTCGACCCGGTGAACGCCTTCGACGGCAACCCGGACACCGCGTGGGCGGAGGGCGTGGCGGGCTCGCCGAACGGGCAGTGGCTGCGGATCGGCTTCACGGGCTCCTACGACATGCCGTCGTCCTTCAAGGTCACGCCGTTGCCGCAGGAGAGCGTGCGGTCGGCGGCGACCGAGGTGCGGGTCGAGACGGAGAACGGGTCGGTGAGCAGTTTCCTGCGGCCGGACGGCTCGGCGCAGAGCATCAAGGCACCTGTGGGGACGACGAGTTGGATGAAGCTGACGATCACCGACTCCGTGGCCCGGCGGACCGGCCTCGCGGGCGCGGGCTTCTCCGAGATCGACCTGCCGGACGTCCAGGTGACCCGCATGCTGCGCCTGCCGACCGACGCCGACAACTCCGACGCGGCCGCCGAGATCGTCTCCCTGCACCGCGTCCCCGACCCGGCCGGGATCTCCCCGACCGGCACGGAGGCGGGCCTGCACCGCCGCTTCACCACGGCGACATCGGGGACGTACGAAGTGAAGGCGAACGCGGTGCCGGTGACCGGTGAGGAACTCGACCGGCTGCTGTACGAGGTCGCGCCCGACCAGCGCAACCGGATCACGGCGACGGCCGACTCGACATCCGCCCTCGGGGCCGGCCTGTCCGCGCGCAACCTCACCGACGGCGACCTGACGACGGCCTGGATCGCGGGCGACCGGCCCTCGATCCATCTGCGATGGGACGGCAAACAGCCCGTCGGCGAGATCGTGTTGCCGCCCGCGGGCGGCCTGTCCACCCGCCCCACCGAGGTCGACATCAGCTCGCCCGACGGCGCGGCGATCGCCGGCGTCGACGAGAACGGCGTGGTCCGCTTCCCGGCGATCACCACGGACCGCCTGGACATCACGGTCACCAAGACGGCCGCGCTGACCCTGCACAACCCGGTCGCGGACGAGGACCTGCAACTGCCGGTGGGACTGACGGAGGCGTACATCCCGGCGCTCGACCAGTACCGCACCCCGCAGCCGAAGGAAACCCGCCGGTTCTCCCTCCCCTGCGGAGAGGGGCCCGTGGTGGCGGTGGACGGGGAGTTGTACCGGACGAGCATGTCGGGGCGGATCCTGGACCTGACGGAGCGGCGGCCGGTTCAGGTGACCCTCTGTCAGGAGGACCGGGAGAACGCCGAGTTGAGCCTCCCCGCGGGCTCGCACCGCGTGGAGGGCGGTGACGCCGGACCGCTCGCGCTGACCGACCTGACGCTGACGCGCGGCACGGTCACCGAGCCCACCGCGGCCGCTCGCGATCTGGGGATACGGGACTGGCTGGGCGACGAGCGCGCGGTGACCGTCGCCTCGGGCGCGGCCGCGTACCTGACGACGTACGAGAACTACAACGACGGCTGGAAAGCCACGCTGAACGGCAAGGAGCTGTCACCGGTACGGCTCGACGGCTGGCAGCAGGGCTGGCGGATCCCGACGGGGGAGGGCGGCACGGTCGAGCTGTCCTACGAACCCGCGACGGCCTACGACGGTGCGCTGATCGGCAGCGGGGTGGCACTGGCGCTGCTGGCGGGCCTCGTCCTGTGGCGGCGGCGCGCCCCGAACCCGGACGAGCCGCAGCCGGTCCCGCCGCCGCCCGGTCTGTGGCTCGGCACGGTGGCGCTCACGCTGGTGGGCGCGGTGATCGCGGGCTGGTTCGCGCTGCTGGTCCCGGCGTTGGCGCTGCTCGCGTACCGGCGGCACGCCTGGCTCGTGCCGATCGCGTTCGTCGCCCTCGCGGGGGCGGGGATCGCTGCCGCCGCGGGGGCCGGGGAGCCGGTGGCTTCGGAGGAGGGCGCGTTCGGGCCGGCGGCCCAACTGCTCGCGTTGATCGGGTTGTTCGCGGCGTTGGTGAGTCTGCCGGAGCGGCGAAGCGAGCCGGTGCATCCGGCTCCCGAGTCGGAAGCACCGACCCAGCAACTCCCGCCGGTCCAGGTCGAGAAGGGGAGGAGCGAACCGGCATGACCGCACCTGTGCGTATTCCGTTCCCCGTGGTGGACGAGGTGTCCCGGCACTGCCTCCAGGAGGAGGAGCCGGAGACGGTCCACATCGAGGTGCACCTGCCGGGGCACCTGGATCCGGCGCGCCTGCGGAAGGCGTTCACGGAGGCGTTGGGGCGCCATCCCCGGATCCTGATGCGGGAGGTTCCCGGGGGGTGGTACCGGCGCCGGTACGAGTGGGAGCTGACTGCGGGGGCGGATGTGGAGGTGGTGAGTTTTCCGTCGCCGGGGAGGAACGCGTTGCGGGATGCGCGGACGCGGGCACTGGTGGAGGCCCCGCCGTTGTCGGTGTCGCCGCCGATACGACTGGAGGTGGTGGAGGGAGTGGGCAGGGCGGAGGGCAGCGAGGCAACAGACATAGTCGGACTGCAAGCCCCCAAGGGGCGCGGGGCTGTATCAATAGGCGGCTCCGCCGCGGGGCGCGACCAGCCCCCACTCAGCCGCAGCCAAATGACCGTCCTCTTCCTCACCATCAACCACACCGCCCTCGACGGCCCAGCCTGCCTCCGCATACTCGCCACAGCCGCCGAAATCTATGGAGGCAAGGACAACTCCCCGGCAGCACCCCCGCTCCGGCCCCCGGAAACACCCGAGGAAGCCCCCGAGGCCCCCTCGAACTGGTCCCGCCCGGCCCACGTAGCGCAAGGCACCCCCGAACCCTCCCCCGGCAACGGCCTCCTGGTCACCGAACTCCCCCTGCCCCAGCGCCCCAAGGGCTCCCCGTACACGGTGAACGACCAGCTCATGGTCACCACGGCCCTGACGATCGCCCACTGGAACCGGGAGCACGGCGCCCGCCCCCGCCCCCTGCGCATCACGATGCCCGTGGACGACCGCCCCCGGGACACGACGATGCCCATCGGCAACGGCACCCGGCTCGTCGAAGTCCCCTTCGCACCAACCGAGTTGAGCCACGACCCGGCCGACATGCCCGACCTCCTGCGCCGCACGGCCCAACGCACGCGCGCCCTCAAGTCCCTTTCCCGCCCCCAACTCGGCCACGGGGCAGCCCTCCTCACCGCCCCGGTGACCCCGGTCGCCTGGCGTGCGGCCCTCACCCGAGGCCTGCGCCGGGCGGCCGCGCCCTGGACGTCGACGACCCTGCTCAGCAACATCGGCCGCATCCCGTACCCGCTGGACTTCGGCGAGGAGGCGGGCCGCGCGCACGCGGTGTGGTTCTCGGCGCCGGCCCGGATGCCCCGCGGGCTCACGGTCACGACCGCGTCGACCGCCGGCCGTCTGCACCTCGCCCTGCGCTGGTCGCGGGCCCTGCTCAGCCACGGCGACGGCGCCCACCTCCGGGACCTGTTCGAGCACTATCTGCACACGACGGAGGTCGGCCCGTGAGCAGCACCAGCGCACCACCCCGCCGAAAAGGCCTGCGCGACTTCTACGAGAACCCGTCGGTCCCCGTCGCCTCCGGCACCGCCCGCTCCCTCCGCCAGGCCCGCATGCTGGCCACCGCCATGGGACCGTCCACGACCACCCCCCGCACCGTCCTCGACATCGGCTGCGGCGACGGCACCGCGGCCGCCACCGCCGCCCCCCTTCTCACCGGCCACCGCCTCGTCGGTGTGGACTGGTCCCAGGACGCCCTGAAGCGCGCCCGCACCCACCTGCCGTACACCGTCCGCGGTGAACTCACCGGCGCAGGACTGCCGTTCGGGACGGAGTCCGTCGACGCGGTGCTGTTCAGCGAGGTGGTCGAGCATCTCGTCGATCCGGACGCCGCGCTCGACGAGATCCGCCGCGTGCTGCGCCCGGAAGGTCATCTCATGCTGTCCACACCGAACCTGGCCGCCTGGTACAACCGCGCCCTGCTGCTGGCGGGCGTGCAGCCGGTGTTCTCGGAGGTGAGTCTGAGGGCGATCCACGGCAGGCCCGGGCGGGAGGTCGTAGGGCATCTGCGGCTGTACACGGCCCGTGCGCTGCGGGAGTTCGTCGCGGCGGCCGGCTTCGAGGTCGTACGGCTGGAAGGGGCGCCCTTCCACGGCGTACCGCGTCCGTTGCGCGGTCTCGACCGGCTGGCGTGTGCCAGACCGTCCCTCGCGTCGATACTCCTCCTCCACGCACGAAGGACGTAGGCCATGTGGTGGGGAGTGGCCGCGGCCCTGTTGGCGAACACCCTGTACAGCGTCGGATTCGTCCTGGAGAAACGCGCGCTGACCGCCCTGCCTCAGATCTCCATCCGCGAGCCAGTGAGGCTGCTCGGGCTGGTGCTGCGCAGCCCGCTGTGGATCGGCGGCTCGCTGTCGCTGGCCGCCGGGTTCGGGGCGCAGCTCGCGGTGTACCGGACGCTGCCGATCGCCGCCGCGCAGGGCATCTTCGTCTCCGGGCTGGTGCTGCTGGTGCTGCTGTCGGCGCGGCTGCTCGGCGAGGAGACGACGGGGCGGGAGCGGTACGCGCTCGGGGCGATCCTGCTCGCGCTGCTCATGGTCGTGCTGTCGTTGAAGGAAGACGGTTCAGGTGCAGACCATGTCAGCCGCAGCGCCCCCTACCAACTGATCCTGCTGGTGTGCGTGCCGTCGCTGGCCGCGGGGGTGTGGCTGTACGGGTCGGCCGAGCGGCGCACCCGGCACCGTCACCGGATGCCGACCACCGGCGTCGAGTACGGCGTGGCGGTGGGCCTGTTGTACGGCGTCAGCTCACTCGCGATCAAGGGTGTGTCGAACTATCTGTCGTCGAGCTATCTGTCGTCGAGTGGTTTCGGTGGAGCGATACTTGAACTTTTGAGGTCTCCGTATCCGTATCTCCTGTTGTTCACCGGGGCGTTCGGCCTGGTGATGTCGCAGGCGGCGCTGCAGCGCTGCCGGGCCTCGCTGATCGTGCCGGTGTGCACGACGGTGACCTGCCTGTACACGGCGGTGCTCGGCACGCTCTCGTTCGGCGAGTCGCTGCCCAGCGATCCACTGCGGCTCGCGCTGCGTCTGGCGGGCACGGTGCTCGCCGTCGCCGTACTGCTGTCCATGCCCAAGCATGATCCAGCACCCCAACCCCCCATTGGCGCCAAGGAGTTGACACCCCCATGAACCCCGACGACCCGCTGCTGCAGATCCTGGCCTGTCCGCTCGACAAGGGGCCGCTGCACCTCGTACCGCCGGACGAATCAGTGTCCGCCCAGGAGTCCCTGTACAACCCGCGGCTGCACCGCCGCTACCCGGTCGTCGACGGCATCCCGCAGCTGTTGCCGTCCTCCGGGGAGCAGGTCTCGGACGACGAACACGAGGAGCTCCTCAAACGGATGGCCCCATGAGCCCCGAGAAGTCCACGAGCAGACCCACCCTGGCGGCCCGCCTGGCCCCCCATCTCCCCCGGCCGCTGGTCGCCGCGGCCGCCCGGGCCATCTACCCGCGCTTCGAGCCCGAGCTGGCGCGGCTGGCCGACCTGTGCCCGGCGGACTGCGGGACGGCGGTGGACGTGGGCGGCTGGTACGGCCCCTGGACGCGGCGGCTGGCCGGGCGGGCGCGTCGCGTGGTGACCGTCGAGCCGGTTCCGCATCTGGCGCGGCTGCTCACCTCCGCGGCCCCGGCGAACGTCGAGGTCGTCCAGGCCGCCGCCACGGACCGCCCGGGCATCGCCCGGCTGTGGCTGCCGCCGGACGACGCGGGCGACCGGGGTGTGTCGTCCCTGGTCCGCCGGGACATCCACGGCCACGCCCTGGACGTCCGCTGCGTCACCCTGGACGAGCTGGGACTCAAGGACGTCGGCTTCATCAAGATCGACGTGGACGGCAGCGAACTGGGCGTGCTGCGCGGGGCGACGGGCATCCTGGCCCGCGACCGGCCGGCGCTCTTCGTCGAGCTGGAATCCCGTATCCAGCCGATCGGCCCGGTGGTGACCTACCTGTCCCTGCTCGGCTACGACGGCTGGGTGCTGCCCCGCCGCACCTGGGTGCAGTTGGCCGCGTTCCCGCTGGAGGCCCATCAGGCGACGGCCTCCTACGTCGTCTCCCACGGGCTGCTGCGCCGCGTCCTGCCCTTCCGCCACCGCCCCCGGTACGTCAACTCGGTCCTCTTCCTTCCCGACGGCCGCCGGCCGGGTATCCAGCATGCGGAGCCGGAGGGCGCGACGGTGTCGAGGGGGAGAGCACGCGGAGGCCCGAAGGGCTGAGCACGGTCTCCCCCTCGACACCGGCTGAGGCGCCCGGAGGCGGAGCACCGCCGTCGCCGCACCGGACGCGGACGGGGTACGGCGGGAGGCCGTCGCCGAGTTCACGTGGGGGCTGCAGCGCGTGGCCGTCGTCGGCGCCCGACGCGCCTCCGGTACCGGGCGCGGACATCGGTCCCGCCCCGTACGCCGACTGGCTGTGCACGGTCTTCGACCGCTGGTACGGCGCCCCTCGACGTGACCGGAGTCCGGCTGTTCGAGGAGATCATGGTGTTGCTGCTCGGCGGCAGCGCCCGCAGCGAGTCGGTCGGGCTGACGCCCGTCGACCTCGTCGTCGTGGAGAGCGACGGGGCGATCGAGCAGGCCGACTCGCTCAAGGTGAGCTACCCCGGGGCCCCGAGACCGGGTTGCACGTGTTCCGGAACTCCTTCGCCGACGCCGCCGTGCATCCCGCCTTCCGCGCCAGACAGCGCGGGTTCGCCGGGCTCGGCCCGGTCTGCCGCTCCTGTGTCCGCTCCCGCGTCTGCGGCGGCGGCCTGTACGCCCACCGATACGCCCCAGCGGCCGACCCGGTATTCTCGGCGCCCTCGGTGTACTGCGACGACCTGGCGGTCCTGGTCGACCACATCGGCGCGCGGCTGCGCCGGGACGTGGCCGAACTGACCGCGCCCCGAGGGAAGGCATCCCGATGAGAGCAGCGGCTCCCGCCCCCGGCCGGGCTCTCGGCCGCCACGCCGTCCCCGTCACCACCTTCACCGCCCTGTCCCGGGCCCGAGGCGGAGCCGACGCCGTGGACCTGCTCCGGCGCGGCCAGCTCAGCAAGCGGATGCTGATGGTGCGGGCTCTGCGGCACGCGGCGCACGGGCGGCCGGAGGACAGCACCGTCGAGGCGGCCTACCGCGGGCTGTTGGAGTTGTCGCGGCGGGATCGTGAGGCCTGGCGTGGGGTCATGCTGCAGCCGTATCTGGACGAGGGGCTGACCCGGGCCGTCACGGCGCTGGAGCGCGGTGAGCCCGTCGATCTGGGGTGGCTGGAGCGGCTGGCGTCGGATCCCGGGCGCGAGCCGTGGCACCGCGTCCGCGCCGTCTGTGACGGGCGGGTTCTCGAACTGCGGCTCGCCGACAGCGGGCCTTTCCGTGAGGTCCACGGCCACGTGCTCGCCGAACCCCTCACCACCGGACAGGCAGAGGACTGGACGGAGGCCCTGCGCGCCGCGTGGCCGGTGCTCGTGCGTCGGCACCCCTGGCATGCGGAGGCGATCGCCGCCGGCCTGACCGCCGTGGTCCCGCTGCTGCCCAACTCCGACGGCACGGCGGTGAGTTCGGCGGCCCGGCGGGCCTTCGGGGCCGTCGCCGCCTCGCTGCCGGACGACCCGGTGCTTCTCGCGCTGACCCTCGTCCACGAGTTCCTGCACGTCCAACTCGGCGCCCTGCTCGACCTGTTGCCGCTGCACGGACCTCGGACGGGCGCCCGGTACCACGCCCCGTGGCGCCCCGATCCGCGGCCCGCCGGAGCGCTGCTGCAGGGGACGTACGCGCATCTGGGCGTGACGGACTTCTGGCGCACCGAGTTCGCCGCCGGGACGGGGGGCGAGCGGGCCCGGCGCGAGTACGACACCTGGCGCGGGCACACCGACACCGCCGCGGGCACCCTGCTCGACAGCGGTGAACTCCTGCCCGCGGGGCAGCGGTTCGTGCGCGGGGTGCGCGACGCCGTACGCCGCAGGCCCGTGGTGACCGGGGCGCTGCGCGGCCGAGCGGACCTGGCCGCCGATCTGCGCCGGCTGGGGCTCGAGGCCGGGGACACCGTCCTCGTGCACTCCGCCCTGCACACCGTCGGGCCCGTCTCGGGCGGCGCCGGCACCGTGGTGGACGCGCTCCTTGACGTGCTCGGGCCCGGCGGGACCCTCGTGGCGTACACCCAGACACCCGACAACTCCCACCCGTCCCGATGGGGTCTCACCCGGGGGTACTCGGTGCCGGAGGAGCGCTGGGAGGAGGAGCGGGCCCGGGTGCCCGCGTTCGACCCGCACACCACCCCGAGCTTCGGCGTCGGCGTTCTCTCCGAGGCGGTGCGCACCCGTCCCGGCGCCCTGCGCAGCGCCCATCCGCAGAGCTCGTTCGCGGCGCTCGGCGCACAGGCCGAGTACGTCACCTCCGACCACGCCCTCGACTGCCACCTGGGCGAGGAGTCGCCGCTGGCCAGGCTGGAGAAGCTGGGCGCCCGGGTGCTGCTGCTCGGCGTCGGCTTCGGCGTGTGCACCGCCTTCCACCTGGCGGAGTACCGCATCCCGGGCCACCCCCGGCACACATACTCCTGCGCGATCGCCGCGCCGCCGCCGGAGGGCCGTCGCTGGTACGAGTACGCCGATGCGCTCCTGGACTCCTCCCCGTTCCCGGAGCTGGGGGCCGGGTACGAGACCACCGGGGCGGTGCGCTCCGGACGGATCGGCCGCGCCGACTGCCGGCTGTTCGACCTGGGCCAGGCTGTGGCGTACGCGGTGGGGTGGCTGGCGCAGAGGCCCGCCGTGGAGTGAAGGCGGCGCCGCCGACAGGTCAACGGCCCGGTGTCAGTGGGGTGGGGGACGATGGTTCCCATGCCCTCCGGAAAGCCCCCGGTCAACCCCGGTCCCTTCACCGCCCGCGACTTCCAGCTGGTGCTGCTGCGCCGCATGGCCGACCACAACCCGGATCTGGTGGACGAGGCCCGCCGCGCACTGGGCGTCTCGCTCGCGGACATGCGCGAGGCCAACAAGCGCTGGCAGGCGATGGTCCGCTCCCCGCGCGCCCGCGGCGCCGCCTCCCGGTACCGCTCCGTCCTCGGCACACCCGAGTCCGTCATCACCCGCAAGGTCGGCGACCTGGAGTGCGAGGCCTGGCTCTGGCCGCTCCCCCTCTGGCCCGACCTGCGCTTCGAGGTGCTCCTCGCCCCGAACGGCGCCGTGTGGAACGAGTGGCTGGTCCGCGCCCCCGGTGCCACGGCCCCTTCGCTTCAGACCCTCGACGACCTCACCCCCTGGTCCTGCACCGTCGACGAGGCGGCCCGCGCCTTCGCCCCCGCCCGCCCGTTGGAGGGCACGGCCCCGACCCGCTGGGGACTCGCCTTCACCGCACCGGACGCGGACGGGGTACGGCGGGAGGCCGTCGCCGAGTTCACGTGGGGACTGTTGCAGCGCGTCGCTCGCCGCGAGGCGCTCCGCCAGTAGTGCCGCGATGGGTCGTCGTTTTGCTGCGGCGCCGTCGTGGAAGGTCGCGCCGTTCCCCGCGCCCCTTGGGGCGCGCTGCCGAACCCGGAGCGGACCTGCTCAGGAGCCCCTGAGCCACGTCCCGGAGGCTGGGCGCGCCTCCGGGACGCGGCGTGCGGGGAGGGAAAGGGGCTGTGTGTACCGCGTTCGGTTCACCAGGGGCAGTACTCCGCGAACGCCTCCGTGACGTCAAGGCCGTCGAGGTCGGGGACGCCGTCCAGGCCCAGCTCGAACCACACGTCCTTCCCGTTCGGCGTCGGCGTGCTGCCCCAGCGCAGTGCCATCGCCTCGACCAGGCGCAGGCCGCGGCCCGACTCCCGGCCCATGGACACCGGGCACAGGTGCGGGTGCCGGGTGCGGTGGCGGTCCGCGACCTCGCAGCGCAGCAGGCCGCTGTGCAGGAACAGTCTCAGCCGTACGGCGCCGGGGGCGTGCACGAGGGCGTTGGTGACCAGTTCGTTCACCAGGAGGACGGCGGTGTCGGCCCGGTCCTCGGCACCCCATGCGGTCAGCCGGTCGATGGTGATCGAACGGGCCTGGCGCAGGGACTCCCGGTCGGAATACAGCACGGTGCTGAGGCGGGCGGTACGGGGTGGGGCCGGTGGCGGCAGGAGCATGGCGGTTGCGGTCCTCAGTGGTCCTCGCGGATTCCTCCAAGGTGCGGCACGGGGTACCCACGGCGCGCGGTGAGAACTACCCGTCCGCTACCTGTTCCGCGTCCCCGGATACCTGCTCGATCACAGATCGCCACGGTACGGGCGCGATCGATCGACCGTGGCTCTTTTCCCGTCCGAAGGTCACCCGGGGGACGGAAAATGCCGGTCATCCGGTAGATGGCGCTCCCCATGGACCTACCGTCCGCAGAGACGTACCCGTAGGGCCCGACCGAGCTATCCGAGCCATCCCATGGAGGCGGCCCCGATGACCGAGATGAGCGAGCGGACAGAGCCTGCCGGACGGTTGGACTTCCCCGAGCGGAGCGTGCCCGTCGAGCGGCTGGAGAAGGGCGATCACGCCTGTATGGCGCTGCCCGCCGGGGGATCGCCGTGGAAGGTCTTCACCGCGTACACCCGCACCAGCCTGGCCCGCAAGGAGAAGGTCCTGCTGGTCATGAACCCCGACGACATGAACGACGACGACGTCATCGCCCTCCTGGACGCCGGCACCGGCCGGGTCGCCGAGGCCCGCAGCAACGGCCAGCTCTCCCTCAAACGCACCACGGAGATGTACGTCCCGGACGGCCGCTTCCGGGAGGACCGCACGATCGAGCTGTACACGGCCGAGGTCAACAACGCCTACAGCGAGGGCTGGTCGGGCCTGCGCCTGACCGCCGACATGAGCTGGGCGCCCCGCGTCGGCATCGACCACGAGCGGCTGCTGGACTACGAGTCCTCGGTGGCGCCGCTGTTCGCGGACCCGCTGTTCACCGCGATCTGCTGGTACGACCAGGAGCAGTTCGACGACAGGCTGGTCAACAAGATGCGCAAGGTCCACCCCCTGCGGGTCATGGAACAGCTCGACTCCCTGGACGTCACCGACACCGCGGACGGCAGGCGGATCGCCGGTGCCGCGGAGCTCGGCACCCGGACGGAGTTCGTGGAGAGTCTCCGGCTGGCGTTGGAGCAGCACCGCGACACCCCCGGGCCCAGCCGCTTCGTCCTCGATCTGCGGGACTGCTGCTTCATGGAGGCGCACTGCGCCTGGCAGTTGATCAACCTCGCGAGGTCGCTGCCGGCCGGCAGCGAGGTCACCGTGCGGTGCGCGGAGCTGCTCGGGCTGGTGCTGCGGCAGCTGGGCGCCGACGAGGTGCCGCAACTGGTGCTCGTCGTGGAGGAAGAGGAGATGTCCCTGTGACCGAGGCGAGCGAAGACCGGCTGATGCGGATGGAGTTCGGCGGAGCCGACCTTCCCCTGGTGCGCAGCCTGGTCGCGGAGTCCGCGATCGGGGCGGGCCTGGCCGGCTCCGCGGGCGGCGCCTTCGTCCAGGCCACGCTGGAGATCGCCGTGAACGCGGTGGTCCACGGCGGAGGCCGCGGGACGATCGAACTACGGCTGGTGGACGGCGAGTTGAGGTGCGAGGTCGCGGACGAGGGGCCCGGGCTGCCGGAACAGGCGACGCCCGAGGGCGACGGCCAGGGTCTGCGGCTCGCGGAGGCCCTGACCGGCCGGCTCGAACTCCACAGCGGGCCGGGGCGCCGGGGCACGACGGCCGCGCTGGCGGTACGGGTGCCGGTCGCCGCGAACTGAGCCGCCCCCTCCCCCCTACGCCTCCCCACCGTCCCCGGGTCGCCGCGTGCTGAACCACGCCGCGACCTGGCTGCGGTTGCCGAACCCGAGCTTCACGAGGATCCGTTCGACATGGCCCTCGGCGGTGCGCCGGGCGATGACCAGGGTGTCGGCGATCTGCTTGTTGGTGCGGCCCTCCGCGATGAGGGCCGCCACCTGCAACTCCCGTGGCGTCAGCAGGGCTTCGTCCGCCGCCGCGACCGGGGCCCTGGACACGGCGGACTCCCCTCGCAGCTCCCCCAGCGCGTAGGCGACCGCCTCGTCGCGGGTGAGTTCGGCCCCGCGCCGGTGCGCCAGCTCGTAGGCGTGGTCGCCCAGCACGCGCCGGGCGTGCCGCTCAGGAGTGCGCAGCCGACCCGGCTCCCCCCACTCCAACGGGTTGCCTCCGATGTCCCGCCAGATCCGGTGCACCGCCCCCCGGAGCACGGCGGCCCGCTCGGCCCGGCCCGCCAAAGCCTCCGCGGCGGCGAGCAGATCGAGACTGCGGGCGAGGCTCTGGTGCTGCCGGCCGGTGTACGGCAGTCGCAGGCACGCACACGCGTGCTCGGCGGCGCTGTCGTACTGTCCCGCCGACCAGTGCGCCAGCGCCAGCGTGCGCAACGCCCAGGCCCGCGCCCACTGTTCGCCGTGCTCCGCGCAGAGCGCCACGGCCTCGGTGCACAGCGGGATCGCCTCCTGGGCCCGTCCCCGGGAGACGAGCGTGCAGGCGAGCTCCACCCGGGTGAGGACGATGAAGCCGGCCATCGTGGAGCGGGGCCGCCCCGTGCCGAAGACACCGGACGGTACGGGCGGCGGCGTCGGCACCGGCAGCTCCTCGTCCGCGGCCGCCGTACGGCCCGGGTCGGCGCCGGCCAGGACGGCGGCCGAACGGGTGTGGACCAGCGACATCAGCGCGCCTCCCCACATGGCCCGGGTCAGCGCCACGTCCGGCTGTGCCCCCGCCCGCAGCGCCCCGTCCATCCAGTGCCGTCCCTCGCCCCAGGTGCCGCCCGCGACCCAGTGGAACCACAGGGAGGAGGCCATCCGCAGCCCGTGCTGGGCCTCGCCGGGTGTGGTGAGGCAGAAGTCCAGCGCGGCACGGAAGTCGTCCCGGTCGTTCCGGAGCCGTTCGGTGATCTCCTCCTGGTCGGGCCCGAACCAGTTCCGCTCGAACTCGGCGGCCAGGCGCGCGAAGTGGTCCCGGTGCCGGCGCCGGGTGGCGGTCACCTCGCCGAGGTCCTCCAGTTTCTCCCGCCCGTAGTCGCGCAGCGAGACCAGCAGCCGGTAGTGGACCTGGGCGCCGTACTCCTCCCGGACCAGGACCGACTTGTCGACCAGGCCGACCACGGCGTCCAGGACGTCCGTGGCGTCGACGCGCTCCCCGTTGCAGACGGCCTCCGCGGCGGCCAGGTCGAAGCTGCCGACGAACACCGACAGCCAGGCCCACACCAACTGCTCCTGCGGCGTGCACAGTTCGTGGCTCCAGTCGACGGCGGAGCGCAGGGTGCGGTGCCGGGGCGCGGAGACCGGGCTGCCGCCGGTGAGCAGCTGGTAGCGGTCGTCGAGGCGGGCGACGAGCTGGTCCACGCCGAGCGCGCGCACCCGTACCGCCGCGAGTTCGATGGCGAGCGGCAGCCCGTCGAGCCGCCGGCACAGTTTGGCGACCGCGTGCTGGTTGCCCGCGCCGACCGTGAAGCCCGGGACCACCGCGGCCGCCCGGTCCGCGAACAGCCGTAGTGCGGGGAAGCGTTCGGTGGCCGACACGTCGGTGGTGATCTCCTCCGGCGCGGGCGCGGGCAGCGGCGGCACCTCGAAGAGCCGTTCGCCGACGAGCCCGAGCCGGTGCCGGCTGGTGGCGAGGATCCGGACGCCCTCCGTGGCCGTCAGGACCGTCCCCGCGAGGACGGCACAACTGCGCAGCAGATGCTCGCAGTTGTCGAGGACGATCAGCGTCTGCCGCTCCCGCAGATAGTCGACGAGCACGTCCAGCGGCGGCCGTACGGTCTCGTTGCGCACCCCTAGGGTGTCGATCACGGCATGCGGCACGAACGTCTCGTCCTGCAGCGTCGCCAGCGGAACCAGCCACACCCCGTCGGGGAAGGCCCGCACGACCTGCTGCGCCACATGCCCGGCGAGCCGGGTCTTGCCGACCCCGCCCGGTCCCGTCAACGTCAGCAACCTGCCGACCGACAACAACCTCCTGACGTCCGTCGTCTCGTCCCGCCGCCCCACGAAGCTCGTCAGCTCCGTCGGGAAGCCGTAAGTGCGCCGCGACTCTGATCCGCCCACGACCGGTCACGCCCTCTGCTGTGTTTCCCGCACCTGCTGTTGTATCCCGCAGGGTAGGCACCGGGACCTGGCCGGACGCCCGGTTCCCGCAATTGCCGCCTCTACGGGTGACCGGGACTTGCGGCCGCCCTCAGCACCGCCTCCACCACCCGCGGCAGCGAGTCCGGATGCAGGAACAGGAACAGGTTCGGCTCCACCAGCTCCAGCTCCATCACCCGCGGCTCCCCGTCCTCCCCGTCCACGAGGTCCACGCGCGCGTACAGCAGCTCGGGAGCATCCGGTACGGCGGCCAAGGCGGCCTCGGCGACGGCGAGTTCGGCCGGGGTCGGGGTCCAGGGCTCCAGGCCGGGGTGGGCGACCTTGGCGGCGTCGTAGGCCGTGCCGGGCGTCAGGACGGCCCGCTTGCGGCTGGCGTGGAGCAGGCGCCCCCCGTAGAACTGCAGCGCCCGCTCCCCGTTGGCGTCGATGCCCTTCACATACGGCTGCACCATCGCGGTGAGCCCTTCCGCGTGCATCCGTTCCAGATGCCGTACGGCCGTCTCGTGCTGCTCGGGCGTGTAGCGGGCGGCGTAGCGGGCGCCGGCCCCGGAGGTGGGCTTGACGACGTATTCGTGGTCGCCGGGGAGGTCGGCCGGGTCGCCGGGCGCGAGGTACCGGGTGGGCACGACCGGTACCCCGGCCGCCGCCAGGTCCCCGATGTACCGCTTGTCGGTGTTCCAGCGCACGGTGCCGGCCGGGTTCGCGAGCCGGGTGACCTGGGCGCACTTCTCCGCCCACGCCACGAACTCGGCCACCCGCCAGCTGTAGTCCCAGGTGGACCGGATGACGGCGAGGTCGTAGGCGCCCCAGTCGACACCGGCGTCGTCCCAGTACTCGGCCTCCGCCTCGGCTCCCGCCGCGCGCAGCGCCGCCAGCAGCATGGGCAGGTCGGCATCCTTGCTGGGCTCCGGCCGGGGGTCGTAGGTGACGAGGGCGACTCGGGGCACGGTGGGGGTCCCTTCTGGGGGCGGCTGGTATTTCCGCAGGCTAACCGCGACGGCCGCAACCGTTCCAACCCATTTGACTCTCCCCCTCGGGGAAGCCCCAGCATCGGTGGGGGCCACGGGGGGACGGACGGGAGTGCACATGGAGTGGCTGACCATCGGCGCCTTCTCGAAGGCGTGCCGGCTGTCGCCGAAGGCCCTGCGGCTGTACGACGAGCTGGACCTGCTGCGTCCCGCGCGGGTCGACCCGAACACCGGATACCGGTACTACGCGGCCGGCCAGCTGGAACAGGCCCGGCTGGTGGCGTGGCTGCGGCGCCTGGGCATGCCGCTGGCCCGTATCCGCGAGGTGTGCGCCCTCGGACCTTCGGCCGCCGCCGAGGAGATCCGCGCCTACTGGACGCGGGTCGAGGCGGAGACGGCCCAGCGGCGCGATCTCGCCGAGTTCCTGATCGACCACATGACGGCAGGACCGCGAAAGGACCCCACCATGCTGGAACTGCGCCACTCCGCCCACTCGGACCCCGGCCGGGTCCGCCCCCGGAACCAGGACACGGCCTACGCGGGCAGCCGGCTGCTCGCGGTCGCCGACGGCTTCGGCCCGCGGGGCGCGCCCGCGAGCAGCGCCGCCGTGGAGGCACTGCGGTTCCTGGACACCGAAGAGCTCCCGGCCGGGAACGTCCTCAACCTCCTGGACGAGGCGGTACGGGGCGCGACGGAGGCGGTCCAGGACGCGGCGGGGGACCCTGCTCAGGACGCGGGCACGACCCTGACCGCCCTGCTGTGGACGGGCTCTCGGCTGGCGCTGGTGCACATCGGCGACTCCCGCGCGTATCTGCTGCGCGACGGCGGCCTGTTCCGGATCACCGACGACCACACGCTCGTCCAGTCACTGATCGACGAGGGCCGCCTGACACCGGAGGAGGCCGACTCCCACCCCCAACGCTCCCTCCTTCTCAAGGCGCTCGGCACGACCGCCCCGGACCTCCGCCTCCACGAGACCCGGCCCGGCGACCGCTACCTCCTCTGCTCCGACGGCCTGACCTCCGTCGTCCCCGAGGCCCGCATCCGCCGGCTCCTCGCCTCGGGCCCGGACCCGGACGAGGCCGTCCGCACCCTGATCGCCGCGGCGAACGACGCGGGCGGTCCGGACAACGTGAGCTGCGCGGTGGCGGATGTGGTGGAGACGGCGACCTGAAGCTCGACACAATCACCACCATGTCGATCTCCGGAACGGACGCGTACGACAAGGAAGTTCACCTCCCCCCGCTCGTCGAACGAGCCCTGTCCGCCGCCCGCGCCCACGGCTTCCCCTACTCCTGCCGCCCCGAACAGGGCCGCCTGCTGCACGCGTTGGCGGGCGGTGCGCGGCATTCCATAGGGGAGACGGGCACAGGGTGCGGAGTCGGCCTGGCGTGGCTGGCGTCGGGGGCCGGTGAGGGCGTACGGCTGATCAGTATCGAGCGGGACCCGGAGCGCGCCCGCATCGCCGCCGAGGTGTTCGCCGACCGCCCGGAGGTAGAGATCCTCACCGGCGACTGGTCCCGCATCACCGAGCACGGCCCCTACGACCTCCTGGTCCTCGACGGCGGCGGCACGGGCAAGACCCCGACCGACGCCCCTGCCGACCCGGCCCGCCTCCTCACCCCAGGCGGCACGGTGGTGATCGACGACTTCACCCCGGCGACGGAGTGGCCGCCCCTGCACGAGGGTGCCGTGGACCGCCCCCGGCTGTACTGGCTGGAACATCCCGCACTGAACACGATCGAGATCCCCCTGGCCGACGACCTGGCCACGCTGGTGGGGACGCGGATCTGGGAGACTGGGGCCCTGTGACTCGCTCCGATCTTGCTCGCCGCATCCATGCCGTCTCCCATCTGACCGGGACATTCACCCTGCGTTCGGGGCGTACCGCCTCCGAGTACTTCGACAAGTACCGCTTCGAGGGGGATCCGGTTCTCCTCGACGAGATCGCTCGCGCGATGGTCCCGCTGGTGCCGGCCGGCACCGAGGTGCTGGCCGGTCTGGAGATGGGCGGCATCCCCGTCGTGACGGCACTGGGCCGGCACACGGGCCTGCCCTGTGCGTTCGTCCGCAAGGAGGCCAAGCCGTACGGCACCTGCCGGCTGGCCGAAGGCGCGGAGGTGGCCGGACGCCGGGTGCTGGTGGTCGAGGACGTGGTGACCAGCGGGGGTCAGATCGTGCTGTCGACGGCCGAGTTGCGCGCCCTCGGAGCGGACATCGGTGCGGCTCTGTGCGTCATCGACCGCGAGCAGGGCGGTACCGAGACTCTCGCGGCCGAGGCCATCGAGCTCGTATCCCTGCTGACCGCTGCGGACCTGCGCGGCGCCGCCCGCGCCGAGTAGGTGTTCCGTACTCGGCGCGGGCGGGCTGGTTCCTCAAGAAGGTGTCACCGTACGGCCGGCTCCGGCTCCGGCTTCGGTTCCGGGTAGAACTCCCGTGACCGCCCCTTCTTGTCCCGCAGCCCGGCCAGCAGGCTGCCCGGGTACTCCACCGCCCAATAACTCACCGTCGCGACCAACGCCCCGGACGCGAGGACGATCAGGACGGCCATCGGGAAGCCCGCCCGGGAGTGCGGGATCGCTCCGGCGTCGTACAGGGCCAGCATGAGGGGCTCGTGCCAGATGTAGAGGCTGAAGCTGATCAGGCCGACGCCGGTGAGCCAGTCCGCACGCAGGAGGCCGTGCCAGCGGGGGCGGGCGGCCGTGCGGACGTGGAGCGTGGCGTAGAGCAGGGCGAACCAGAGGAGGGCGGCCAGCGGGTGGTAGTACGTGTGCCACGTGTTCTCCGGTGCGGAGAAGTACGACAGCGCGTACAGGCCGGTCGCCGACAGCAGCGCCAGTGCCGTCGCCCGGCGCGCACCGATCCGGCCCCGCTCCCCCAGTGCCACCAGCAGCACCGCGAGCCCCATCCCCGCCGCGAAGCCGCCGAAGCGGGCCTGGGGGCCGAAGTACACGGGCCAGTCGGTGTGCGGGATACCGAGGACGTGGTGGGCGACCGCGATCCAGGCGACCGGCAGCAGGTAGAGCGCGCCGCACCCCGACGCGCACAGGGCGACCCGGGCGCGCCGGGTGCGCAGGCGGCGGCAGACGCGGATCGCCAACGGGCCGACGGCGACCAGGGTGACGTAGAACGCGATCTCCAGGGAGAGCGACCAGGTCGGGCCCAGGGTGTAGAAGATGCGCTTCTGGTCGAGGACGTGCGTGAACGTGAGGTGTTCCAGCAGGTCGCGCCAGTCGCCGGGGAGAGTCGGGTTGCGCAGCGACCAGACCAGGAGGACCGCGATGGCGTAGAGGGGGAGGATTCTCGTCGCCCGCCGGAAGAGGAAGTCCCGGCCCGGGCGGGTCCGGTCCTCGCCGTCGATCGCGGCGCGGGCGTAGGAGAGCGTGAGCAGGTACGCCGACATGACGAAGAAGAGGTCGATGACCTCCAGGGAGATCAGTGCGCCCAAGTAGGGGTTGTCCAGCGGCGGATGGGCGCCTGTCGCGTCGTAGACGTAGTACTGCTGCCAGATGTGGAAGACGACCGTGCTGAGGGCGGCGAGGCCCCGGTAGCCCTGGAGTTCGACGGTGCGGGACTTCTGCGACTGCGTCACCGCTGCCCCACCGCCTTCGCCGCCGCACGCGGTGTCACTCGCCAACGGCGGTCCCCCAGCAGCTCCTTGAGGTGCGACTGCCGGGCCACGATGTTCTTGAAGTGGGTGTAGAAGACCGTCGAGACGAGGGCGTGCCGCCAGAACCAGCCGCGCCTGCGCCGCAGTTCGGGCAGGGCCAGGCGGCCTGCGAACGCCGTCTGCACGAAGCCGGCCGAGAGGGTGAAGCCGAAGGCGAGCAGGCAGGCCGGGGTGGCCCAGTGGATGCGATCCGCGCCGCCCGCGCGCAGGACCGAGTGGAGCAGGATCGGGAGGATCTGGAGCGACAGCCACGGCTGCACCTCGCGCCAGCCCAACAGGACGACGAGGCCGGCCTTCTGACGTGGCGTGAAGTCCGGGTTGCGCAGTGCCTGCCACAGGTGGCGAAGGGACACCTGCAGCCAGCCCTGCGCCCAGCGCGAGCGCTGGTCCCACAGGGGCTTCAGCCGGGTGGGCGCCAACTCCCTTGAGATCAGTGTCCGGTCGGTCGCGATCCTGGCACCCTCGGTCAACGCGCGTAGCGTCGAATCGATGTCCTCCGTCAGCATCGAACCGTGCATCCGGATACGGGCCAGCAGGTCGGTGCGCCAGAAGCCGTTGGAGCCACCGAAGATGCCGAAGCCGTAGAGCCGGGTGCGGCCGGGGTGGCTGACGGCGTAGATCGCCTCGAACTCGGCGGCCACCTGCCGCGCCACCCAGGAGCTGTCGCCGTTGCGGATCACGCAGTGGCCCTGGACCACGTCGTACCCGTTCGACAGCCAGTCCCAGGCACGGCGGAACGCGTCCGGCGCCGGATGGTGGTCGGCGTCGAAGATACCGACGAACTCACCGCGCACCCGCGTGACGGCGGCGTTGATGTTCTGCGCCTTCGAGGTGCTCCCGGCCACCGGGAGCAGCACCAACCTCCGGTCGCGGAGGGCGATTTGACGCAGGGCGTCCTCGACGGGCAGCGGGTGAGGGGTGTTGTACGCGAGGACGATCTCCAGCTCGCTCGGATAGTCCAGCCGCAGGAAGGACTCCACCGTCTCGACGATCGTCGCCGCCTCGTTCGGCAGATACGCGGCGATGACCGCGCTCGCGGGCGGATACGGCGTCGCGGGTGCCGCAGGCCGGGTCGGCGCGTCGAGTGAGAAGAGGCACTCGAGGAGGATCAGCGAGGCGGACAGGACCAGCCCGGCCACCACGACCCAGTAGACCGTCGAGGCGACGTCCCAGCCGAGCACCGCGTACGCCTGCTCGTACAGCGCGAACGGCACGCCCACGCCGACGATCAGCGCGAGCAGCGGCGAGAGGGCGAGCAGGAGCGGTCGTACGGCCTTCCGGGTGCGGCGGCGCGGCGCGGCGGCCCGCATCCACGGCTTGTAGCGGACGGGCCGCAGGTCACGGTGGCGCAGAGCCTCGGCCACGGCGTCGGCGGCCTGCTCGATGGCCCGCTCGTCGGCGTCCGCGAGGGGCAGCCAGCCGACGGCCGGGGTCAGCCGTACGTTCTCGTCGGCGACGACGAACCGCGTGCCGGCCACGGTGGTGGCGAACTCCTGGAGCGCGCGACGGGCCGTCTCCTCGTCGACGCCCGGCATGAGGACGAGGAGGCGTCCCTCGTCGTCCCAGCCGAGCCGGTCGTTGCCGTCGCCGAGCCGCTCGGCGACCGCGGCGAGCCGATCGGCGACCTCGCGGCGCACCCGCGCCCCGAACCGCTCCTCCAGCGTGTCCGCCTCGGCCACGGCGACCACCGCGAGGACGCCGTCGCGGCGTGCGGGGCTTCCGGGGCGGCGAAGTTCGCGGTCGAGTTCGTCGCGGAAATGGGGCGCGGAGTGCAGGCCGGTGCGCGGATCGAGCGCCAGCCGGTCGACGGGGACCGGCACCCGGTGCAGCTTGGCGGCGATCCGGGCCGACAGCTCGACCGGGTCGGCGGCCTCGGGCAGGCAGTCGTCGGCGCCGCTCCTCAACAGCCGTGCGACGCCTGCGGGTTCGCCGTCGGCGGTGACCATGAGGAGCGGAAGCACCTGACCCCGGGGGCCGGTGCGTATCTCCCGCACGACCGCCACGGCCTGGTCGACGCCGCCGAGTCCGTCGAGGGCCACGATCGCGTCGGGCGGGGCCTGTTGGACGCTGCGGCCGACTTCGCCGGGGACGGCGTGGGTGACGGCGTAGCCGGTGGATTCGAGGGTGCGGGTGAGCTTCTCGCGTCTGGGGCCGGGGGTGCCGACGGCCAGAACATGGCAGGGCAGAGCGTTCCGGGGCGCGGGTGCGCGCCTCAGTTCGGTGTGCATGTATGTGGGTCCAATCCTGTTCGGATGTGGGGGGAGGACCTGGTTGTCTCTACGCGCATTGAGCCTCACAGGGCGCTGTGACAGTGCCCCATCGGCGGTGTAACACCCACATTGCAATTACATGCTCACGACAAGAAGGTGAGCGGTCTACTGCTCCTCGGACTCCGCTTCCGGCTCCCAGTCCAGCAACCGCACCTTCGCGACCGTACGGACGTGCCGGCGCATCGCGGCGGCCGCCTGCCCGGGTCGCCCGACGGCGATCGCGTCGAGGATCGCGTGGTGCTGGGCAAGGGAGCGTTCGGGGCGGTGCGGCTGGCGGAGGGACTCGGTGCGGCTCTCGGCGATCTGGTCGGCGATGGAGCGCATGAACTCGGCGAGAAGGCTGCTGTGCGCGGCCGCGGTGACCGCCGCGTGGAAGAGGCGGTCGCCCTCGATGCCGTGGCCGCCCTCCTCGATCTCGCCGGCCATGCGGGCGAGGGCCAGCCTCATGGCTTTCAGGTCCTCGTCCGTGCGGCGCTCGGCGGCGAGTTCGGCGAGTTTGGTCTCGAGGGCCTCGCGGGCGTCGAGTACGTCGGGCAGGCGCCGTCGGCGTTCGACCAGCTGCTCCACGGGCTCCACGTCGAGGCTGTCCCGGACGAGGTAGGTGCCGCCGCCGTGCCGCGCCTCCACCAGGCCCTGGACCTCCAGGACCACGATCGCCTGCTTCACGGAGGCGCGGCTGACACCGAGCCGTTGGGCCAGGTCGCGCTCGGGCGGGAGCCGGTCGCCGGCGCGGAGGCCGCCGTCGGCGACGTACTGACGCAGCCGGTCGAGCACCTGCTCGTAGAGGCGCTGCTTGGTCATGGGGCGCAGGGCGTCGGTCATCGGGTCCCCCCTCTCGTCGGGAGGTTAACACCGCGCTGGGCTGCGGTCGGGTGGGCTGTGGATGAGTGGACGAGTGGCTGAACGGGCGGGTGGCTGAGTGGTCAATTGGTCGAGTGGCTGAGCCAATTTTGCGGGACCTCTTGACGGCTCGCGCGGGCGCAACCACGCTAACCAGCCATCCCCATGTGGCCTAGTGGCTCAGCCAATTGGCAAGTGGCTCAGCCTCTCCGCCACCGCACCACTGACCGACCGCACCACTGACCGACCGCACCACTGACCCACCGCGCCACTGACCCACTGCACCAATGCCCCAATTGCCCCGCTCACCCGCTCACCCAACCGTTCCGGGACCCAACGACGGGAGCCCGTATGTCCCCCGAACTCATCTCGATCCTCGTCCTCGTCGTGGTGTTCGTCATCGCCACGACCCGCTCAGTGAACATGGGCGCGCTCGCCTTCGCCGCCGCCTTCGGGGTCGGCGAACTCGTCGCCGACCTGGACGCGGACGGCATCTTCGCCGGCTTCCCCGGCGATCTGTTCGTCGTCCTGGTCGGCGTCACGTACCTCTTCGCGATCGCGCGGGCCAACGGCACCACCGACTGGCTGGTGCACGCCGCGATCCGGCTGGTGCGCGGGCGGGTGGCGCTGATCCCGTGGGTGATGTTCGCCCTCACCGGCTCTCTCACGGCGATCGGCGCGGTCAGTCCGGCCGCGGTCGCCATCGTCGCGCCGATCGCGCTGAGCTTCGCCGCCCGCTACGGGATCAGCCCGCTGCTGATGGGCGCGATGGTGGTGCACGGGGCGCAGGGCGGCGGCTTCTCGCCGATCAGCATCTACGGCACGATCGTCAACGGCATCGTCGAGCGCGAGAAGCTCCCGGGCAACGAGGTGTTCCTCTTCCTCGCCTCACTCGTCGTCAACATCGTCATCGCGGCCGTCATGTTCGTGCTCTTCGGCGGGCTCAAGCTGTGGAAGCAGGGGGCCGTGACGGCGGAGGACGCGCTCGGGAGCGGAGGCGCCACCGGGAAGACGGAGAAGGGTGACGCTCCGGAGGGCGGCACCGGCACCGAGCCCGACAGCACGAGCGGTACGGGCGCCACGCCCGCCGGAACCGGCACCGGCACCGGCACCGCAACCGCCGTCGCCACCCGCCCCGACGCCCCCGACACCACCCGCCTCACCCCCGCCCGTATCGCCACCCTCACCGCCCTGGTCGCACTCGTCGTCGCCGTGCTCGCCTTCGACCTCGACGCGGGCCTCACGTCGATCACCCTCGCGGTCGTACTGAGCACCGCGTGGCCGGAGGACAGCCGCAGGGCGGTCGGCCAGATCGCCTGGTCCACGGTCCTGCTGATCTGCGGGATGCTCACCTACATCGGCGTGCTGGAGGAGATGGGCACGATCAAATGGGCAGGCGAGGGCGTCAGCGGCATCGGCGTCCCGCTGCTGGCCGCGGTCCTGCTCTGCTACATCGGCGCGATCGTGTCGGCGTTCGCCTCGTCCGTCGGGATCATGGGGGCGCTGATCCCGCTCGCCGTGCCGTTCCTCGCGCAGGGCGAGATCGGGGCCGTCGGCATGGTGGCAGCGCTCGCGGTGTCGGCGACGGTCGTGGACGTGAGCCCGTTCTCGACGAACGGGGCGCTGGTGCTGGCCGCGGCACCGGACGTGGACCGCGAGCGTTTCTTCCGGCAGCTGATGATCTATGGAGGGATCGTGGTGGCGGTGGTACCCGCGGTGGTGTGGCTGGTGATGGTCGTGCCGGGCTGGGGGTAGTCACAGCAGGCGGCAGACAGCGACAGATGCCGACAGTTCGGCAGCTCGACAGTTAAGGAGCACGACGCGTGTCCTCTCTCTTCCCGGCCCTGACCGGCGGCCCGACGGGGCGTACCGCCCTGCGGTTCGGTGACCGCTCCCTGACGTACGGCGAGCTCGGCGCCGCCTCCGGTGCCCTCGCGGCACGGATCGGCGGGGCGGGGAGAGTGGCCGTCTGGGCGACACCGGCGCTGGAGACGGCCGTAGCGGTACTGGGGGCGGTGGAGGCCGGCGTCGCCGCCGTACCGTTGAACCCGAAGTCCGGGGAGAAGGAGCTCGGGCACATCCTGTCCGACAGCGCGCCGACGGTGGTGCTGACGGCACCGGGTGACGAACTCCCTTCGCCCCTGAGGCACTTGGAGCGCATCGACGTCGACGTGCACGCCACCGGACAAGGCCCCGGCGTGCACACCACCGACGCCGACCCCGCCCTCGTCGTCTACACCTCCGGCACCACCGGCCCGCCCAAGGGCGCCGTCATCCCCCGCCGGGCGATCACCGCCACCCTGGACGCGCTCGCCGACGCCTGGCAGTGGACCGGTGCGGACGTGCTCGTGCACGGCCTGCCGCTGTTCCATGTCCACGGCCTGGTGCTGGGCATCCTGGGCCCGCTGCGGCGCGGCGGATCGGTGCGACACCTGGGCCGGTTCAGTACGGAGGGCGTGACGCGCGAGCTGAACGACGGCGCGACCATGCTGTTCGGCGTTCCGACGATGTACCACCGCATCGCCCAAACCCTCCCCGACGACCCGGAGTTGGCGAAGGCGCTGGCCCGTGCCCGGCTGCTCGTCTCCGGTTCGGCGGCCCTGCCCGTGCACGACCACGAGCGGATCACGGCCGCGACCGGGCGGCGGGTGATCGAGCGGTACGGCATGACGGAGACGCTGATGAACACGAGCGTGCGTGCGGACGGGGAGCCGCGGGCCGGGACGGTCGGCGTGCCGCTGCCGGGCGTGGAGCTGCGGCTCGTGGAGGAGGACGGATCGCCGATCACGTCGTACGACGGCGAGACGGTCGGCGAGATCCAGGTGCGCGGGCCGAACCTGTTCACCGAGTACCTCAACCGGCCCGACGCGACGGCCGACGCCTTCACCACGGACGGCTGGTTCCGCACCGGGGACATGGCCGTGCGCGATCCCGACGGCTACGTCCGCATCGTCGGCCGCAAGGCCACCGACCTGATCAAGAGCGGGGGTTACAAGATCGGGGCGGGTGAGATCGAAAACGCGTTGCTCGAACACCCGGGGGTGCGGGAGGCGGCGATCACCGGGGAGCCGGACGCCGACCTGGGCGAGAGGATCGTGGCGTGGATCGTGCCGGAAGATCCCCAATCGCCGCCCTCCACTGATGAGTTGGCGGACCACGTGGCCCGCCGCCTCGCCCCGCACAAGCGCCCCCGCGTCGTCCACCACCTCACCGCCCTCCCCCGCAACGACATGGGGAAGATCATGAAGCGGGCGCTGGGCCGTGACTGAACGCGCGACCGCACGCGAGGTGATCGCCCTCGTCGCCGACGACTTCGGGGAACTCCCGTACCCCGAGCGGCAGTCCAAGCCCGACGGTCCGCTCGCCTGGCGGGGCTACGACGCCTCCCGTGCCCGCGCCGCCGAACGCACCGGCGAGGAGGAGTCCGTGGTCTGCGGCACCGCACACGTCGAGGGCACGCGAGCCGTGCTGATCTCCTTCGAGTTCGGCTTCCTGGGCGGTTCGCTCGGCGAGCGCACGGGTGACCGGCTGGAGGCGGCGTACACATACGCCCGCGAGCACCGGCTGCCGGTCGTCCCACTGGTCGCCACCGGCGGCAGCCGAATGCAGGAGGGCATGCTCGCGCTGACCCAACTCCAGCGCGTGGCAAGGCAGTCCGCACTCACCCGCGAGGCGGGGCTGCCGCAGATCGCGGTACTGCGCGACCCGACCACCGGAGGCGGCTGGGCCACCCTCGGCGCGGGCGCCGACGTGATCCTCGCCCTGCCTGGCGCCCAGGTCGGCTTCGCGGGCTCCCGCGTCCGGCCGCCGGACGCGGACCCGGCGGCGTACAGCGCCGAGGCGCAGGTGGCGGCGGGGGCAGCGGACGCGGTCGTACCGCCTCAGGACCTACGGCGGACCCTGGGCCGGTGGCTACGGCTGCTGACGGCACCATCCAACGAGGCAGCCCCCGTACCCGCGCCCCTCGGCGCGACGGACCTCCCCGCAACGGGCTGGGACGCGGTCCGACGGGCCCGCTCCCCCCAACGCCCGCGCGCCGACGCCTACTTGGACGCCTACTTCACCTATCGGGTCCCGGTCTCGGGCGACCGTTGCGGCGGCACCGACGAGGGCATGCTGTGCGGCTTCGGCGAACACGAGGGCCGTACGGTCGCGTACGCCGCGCAGGCCGGGACGGCGACCCGCCCCGCCGGCTACCGCACCGCCGCCCGTCTGATCCGCCTAGCGGACCGGCTGGGCATCCCGGTGCTGACCCTGGTGGACACTCCCGGCGCCGCCAACGACGCGGAGGCGGAGCGGCAAGGGGCGGGCGCCGCGATCGCCGACCTGTTCGGCGCGGTGGCCTCGGCCCGCACCCCGATCACCACCCTCCTGATCGGCGAGGGCGGCTCGGGCGGCGCCCTGGCCCTCGCCGCCCCCGGCGACACCTGGGCCACCCCGGACAGCTACTTCTCCGTCATCGCACCCGAGCTCGCGGCCGCGATCCTGAAGCGGCCGCCGGAGGAGATCGAGGCGACGGCCGACCAGCTCCGCATCCGCCCCCAGGACTTGGCGGAACTGGGTGTGATCCGAACAGGGGATGGCGTCTGACGTCGGAGAAACCGAGCGACGAGGGCCACCGCTGACCCCACGTCAGACTCTTTACGCTCCTCTTATATATGGATGTAATTCACAAAACCCCCATTCAGCCGCACCCCACCCGGCCCCCCACAAAAGGCGCCCCACCCCCGCCCCCCCGCACGATGCCACTGTGGCCCGCCGCCCGGCGGGCCATGGAACGAGGCCCGCCGGCCCACCGGCGGCCGCCACGGTCTGCGCTCTCGGGAGGACCTGCCATGACCGCCAGTCTGGAGCAGTTGCGTCGCTGCCATTTCGCCGTCGACCTGGGGGCGGCCCGGACCCGCGTCTATGTGAAGGGGGCCGGTCTGGTCGTCGACCAGCCGTCCGTCGCCGCCGTGAACACACGGACCGGCGCGCTGATCGCGGTCGGCGAGTTCGCGGAGAAGATGACGGGGAGGACCCCCGACTACATCCGTGTGATGCGGCCCGTCTCCGGCGGGACCGTCGTCGACATCGAGATGGCGCAGCGCATGCTGCGGCACCTGCTCGGTGACAAGATCCGGCGGACGCTGCGCCGCAAGCCCCGGCTGCGGGCCGCGGCCTGCACACCGCACGACGCCGATCCGCTGGCCCAGCGCGCCGCGATCGAGACCCTCGTCGGGCTCGGCGCCAGGCGCGTCGAACTCGTCGACACGCTCATCGCCGCCGCCGTCGGCTGCGGACTGCCCGTCGAGCGGCCCGAGGCCACCATGATCATGGTGTGCGGGGCCGCAGCGACCCAGGTCGCCGTGCTGTCCCTCGGGTCGATCGTCACCGCGGAGCGGATTCCGGTGGGCGGCGAGGCCGTGGACCACGCGATCGTGCAGCACCTGCGGCACGAGCACGAGCTGATGCTGCCGAGTCAGTCCGTACGACCGCTGCAGCTCGCCCTGTCCGGGAACGGGCTCACGCAGCAGGGGCCCGCCTCCACCGAGATCCACGGACGGGACGTCGCCACCGGCCTCGCCCGTTCCGTGCAGGTCGACACCGCCGCCGTACGGGACGCGATCGAGACCCCGCTGACCGCCGTGCTCGACGGCATCGGCAGGGTGCTGCGCAACTGCCCGCCCGACCTGGTGGCCGACCTCGCCGACCGCGGGATCATGATGGTCGGCGGCAGCGCGCTGCTCCCCGGCCTCGACCAGATGCTGCGGCACGCGACCGGCATGCCGGTGCACATCTCCGAGCGGCCCGACGTGTGCGCCGTACAGGGACTGGGCTACATGCTGGAGGGCAAGATCGAGCCGCTGGTGCTCGACCCGCTGGCCACCTGAGCCATGCCGGAGGAAGCGCCGCTGCCGCCCCTCCTCGAAGCCGTCCTCGGCGTCGGTACCGATCTCGAACTGCGCACCACCCTCCAGCACATCGTGGACAGCGCCGCCGAGCTGACCGGCGCCCGGTACGCGGCGCTGGACACGAAGGACCCCGGGCAGGACGGGCTGAGCGAGATCCTCCCTCAGACGTCGTCCGGGGGGACCCCCCTCTCGCTTCGCTCGCCCGGGGCCGTGCCCCGCTCACCCGACTCCCTCAGCGTGCCGATCCGCGTGCACGACGAGGAGTTCGGCACCCTCCACCTCTCGGGAAAACCCAGAGGCGCCCCCTTCGACGGCGAGGACGAGCAGCTCCTGCACGTCCTCGCCGCGCAGGCCGGCATCGCGATCGGCAACGCCCGGCTCTACGAGGCGGCCCGGCAGCGCGAGCGGTGGATCGAGGGCGCGGCGGCCGTCACGACCGCACTGCTCACCGGGGAGACCGCGGCCGACGCGCTGATGACGGTCGCCGAACAGGCCCGCATCCTCGCCGACGCCGCCGCGGGCGTCATCCTGCAGCGCACCGCCGAGGGCGGCATGGAGATCGTGACCGCCTCGACGTACGAGGATCCGGGCGACGTCGTCGGGACGACCATCGAGCCGGGCAGCCCGGTACTCGAACAACTCCTGGGCGGAGAGCCGGTGTTCATCGACGACTCGGCGACCGACCCGCGCATGACGACGCATGTACGGCACCGGTTCGGACCCAGCATGATGCTCCCGCTGCAGGCCGACGGGCAGCTGATCGGCACCCTCGCACTCCCCCGCCGGCCCGGCGACCGCCCGTACACCTCCGCCGAACGGCTCCTGGCCACCCAGTTCGCCTCCCAGGCCGCACTCGCCCTGGTCCTCGCCGGCACCCGGCACCGCCGCGAACGCCTCGCCGTCTTCGAGGACCGCGACCGCATCGCCCGCGACCTGCACGACCTGGTCGTCCAACGCCTCTTCGCGACCGGCATGATGCTGGAGTCGACGCAGCGCCGGTGCCGGACCGACGACGTCCAGGAGACCCTGGGACAGGCGGTGGACGAGTTGCAGTCCACGATCCAGGAGGTCCGTACGACGATCTTCGCGCTGCAGCAGCCGCCCGCCGACGCACCGGCCACCTTCCGCGGCAGGGTCCTCAAGGAGACGGCGGGCGCGGCCGCCCTCCTCGGCTTCACACCGTCCGCCCTCTTCACCGGCGCCGTCGACAACCGCGTCCCCGACCAGGTCGCCGGCCACCTCCTCACCGCCCTGCGCCGCGCCCTCGCAACCGCCTCCCGCCGCCCCCGCGTCTCCCGTATCGAGGTCGCGGTCGACGCGACGGCGAACCTCCCGGACGGCCGGGACGGGGTACGGCTGACGGTGTACGACGACGGTGCGACCGACGACGGAGGTGCGGGGACGACGGTGACGTGGCAGGCCCCGATGTGAGTACGTGCGCCCCTGCGCGCGCCCCGCGGGCCGACGCTACGGTGTCAGTAGTCCCCGACGGCTATGGGAGGCGTTCTCGTGACGACCGGAACCGCGACGACCCGAAAGGCCGGAACCGATTCCGCCGGAACCCCGCCGGCCCGCACCACCTTCACCCGCACCACTGTCACCCGCACCACCGTCACCCGGATCGGCGTGACCGGGCACCGTTCGATCCCCGTCTCCGCCCTGCCGTCGGTGCTTTCGGAGATGCGCAGGCAACTCGGTGGCGGCGATCTGGAGGCCGTCAGCAGCCTCGCGGCCGGCGCCGACCAGTTGTTCGCGGACATCGCCCTGGACAGCGGCGTCCCGGTGACGGCGGTGATCCCGGGCATGGACCACGAGGCCCACCTCGACGACGACGCGGCTCGGGCCGCGTACCGCAGAATCCTCGGTTCCTGTACGGACCGTGTCGATCTGCCGCCCGAACCGACGCACGAGGAGGCGTACTTGGCGGCGGGCCACTGGATCGTCGACCACTGCGACCGTCTGGTCGCCGTCTGGGACGGCCGCCCGGCCCGCGGCCTCGGCGGCACCGGCGACGTGGTGGCCTATGCGCGCCGCAGGGGTGTCCCGGTGACGGTCGTGTGGCCGAGTGGGATGCAACGGGACTGAACAGCAACACTCCTGACGGTTGATCAGTTACGGGACCGAGCCGGTCTGCCGTCACATCCCGAACCGGACCAGCCATTCCGTGTGCGCCGGGGACACCAGCCGTTCCGTCTCCGCCACCGCGTCGGCCCACCCCGCCTCCGTCACCGTGGTGGACATCGCGATCCGCGCCGTCTCCAGGTCCTGCTCGATCAGGGAGTGCGCGTAGGTGAGCGGCCGGTGCCGGCGTACCTCCTGCCAGGCGACGCCCGCCGCCGCGCCCGCGCTCAACAGCCCCGCCAGGTCCCAGCCTTCGATGAGCCCGATGCTCCTCAGCACGGCGGCGGTCAGGGCGAGCAGGGTCAGCAGCGCGGTGACGGTGGACCAGCGTGCCGAGGCGCGATGGGCCCGCGCCGCACGGTTGCGGTACCACACCGCCTGCTCCAGGAGGCGGTCGCGCAGGTAGATGTCCCGGCGCGTCACGAAGGGCTTCGCCCGCACCGCGCGCATCCGAGGCGTGATCTGGCCCGCGCCCCGTTCTCCGGCCCCGTCCCGGGTGTCCTCCCAGCCACATTTGCGTAACTCCCGCAGCCGCTCCTCGACGCGTTCGGCGAACAGCGCGTCCGGGTCGGCGACGCGGGAGTGGAACGGCCCCCCGTGCACCATGTACTGCCACGCCAGCGACTTCAGCAGTTCGGCGACGGCCCGGTGCGCCTGCCAGTGGGCGCGGGCCCGGCGGCGCGAGGTGTGCAGGCCGATGCCGATCGTCAGCCCGTACAGGGCGGCGGCGCACAGCGCTCCGACGTGACTGGGCACCTGCTCGGCCATGACGGCGGCAGCCGTGGCCAGCAGAAGCACGCTCAGGTGCTTGCGTACGGACTGGAAGGACTCACGCTGATGGCGTAACGCACGTTCGTCGCTCTGCCGGAACAGCGGTGGCAGGTCCTCCTCGCCCAAAGTCGTGCTCGGTACCGGAGTCGTTGCGGCCCCCATCGCGCCCCCCGAATTCATCGCGCGCCCCGTGTCCCAGCGTAGGAAGTCGGGGAAGGGCCGGGAAAGGGGATAGTCGGCCTCGCGTGGAGACGTCTCCACGGGTTGGCTGGTACAGGGTTCGCATCAAACCCACCCGTCCCAGGCCCGTCGGAACGGAGACGGCATCACCGTCCACGGCGGGGGCCGCACCGAGTTCGACGGAACCTTCGGCGGCCCGGTCATCGGCAGGGTCGTCAACCGCGCAGACCCCGAGCGCGATCGGTCCTGACCGGGCGACGGGCCCCGGCACGCCGCCCTCCGGTCAGCGGGCGAACCAGCACCGCACCGTCGTGCCCTCCCCGTCGGTGTGCACCCGCACCAGATCGGCCACGAGGTTGACCATGAGCAGCCCGCGGCCGCCGCGCTGGTCGCGGGCGGCCGGGCGGCGGCCGGCCAGGGGGTCCGCGAGGTGGCCCTTGTCGTGCACCTCGCACAGCACGTACCCGTCCTCGGCCCACACCCGCAGGGTGCCCGAACCGCCGCCGTGCACCACGCTGTTGGTGGCCAGTTCGGCCGTGACGAGGGCCAGGTCCTGCAGCCGGGTGCCGGTCAGGCCGAGACGGGCGGCCTCGTCGGTGGCGAGGTGACGGGCCGGCGCGAGCGAGTCCGCGGCGAAGGAGAGGGAGAGAGCGAGACTCGGCATGCCGAGCAGGGGCGGCAGCGGCTCGTTGTAGCGGGCTACGACGTCCTCGGGGGCGTAGGCCCGGCTGTCCCGTTCCGCTCCGGTGCCGGTGCCGGCGTGGATGACGGTGGGGTGGGTGGCGTACGCGTCGGCGATGACGTGCGGGTCCAGGCGCCGGGTGTCGTACGGGCACAGGATGCTCACCGTGCGCCCCCGGAAGGCCGCGTTGATCAGCGCCTCGTGCTGGACGCAGGCGGGGTACTCGGTCGTCGTGCGGCCCGCCCAGATCGGCTCGCCGATGATCCGCACCCGCCGGCCGTGCGGCTGGGCGTCGGCGAAGGCGCGCAGCACGCCGGGGATGATCCGGCCGGGGTTGCGCCCGGCCTCCCGCATGTCCAGGAGCCGTACGGCGTCGGCGTCGGCCCCGAGTCCGGTGCGGATCAGGTCGAGGTTCTCCCCCGGCACCGCCACGGCCACGGGGTCGCCGGCCGCGAGGCCCGCGCGGACGAAGGAGACGGTGCCGTCGAGGTATTCCTGCTCGCCGGCGTAGAAGAGGGCGGGGTGGAGGAAGGGCTCGAAGGTTTCGGCGACGGCACTCATGACATCGACACCTCGATCGCCGAAAGGTCGGGCCAGAACATGTCCAGCACCCTGCTGAGGGCGGGCGGCGGGCGGTGCAGCACGAGCCGCCGGCCGTCGTCCAGCTGTTGGGCGGCGGCCGCGAGCGCGCCGGTGCCGACGACGTCCACGAAGGTCAGGGCCGACAGTTCGAGGAAGTACACGGCCTCGTCCTCGCGCACGGCCCGCTCCAGCGCGCGTTCCCAGATCAGGTGCGTCGGGAGGACCACCTCTCCGGCCACCCGCAGCCCGTTCCGCTCGGTCAGCGGGAACACTCTCAGCGCCGGAACCGCCTCGGCGGCCCCGGAAGATGCCTGGTCACGGACACTCACACCGTTTCCCCCCCTCGTCCCGGACGAAAGCGCGCATACCCGCGAAGGATCCGGTCATTCCCCGGCACGGTGTGTACTGCGCCGAACGGCGGGCAGGCGCAGTTCCAGCACGCAATGTGATGAAGACGTGATGGAAACTGTCCGAACCCACAAGGCGGGGACATGACCTCAGCAGCTGCACGCACACCTCTCGCGGGGCGGCTGGACGCCCTGGTGATCGACGGCCGGGTGGACGCGGGCCGAGCGGTGCTCACTCCACGCGGCGAGCTCGTCCACGGATGCGCGGGCACTCTGGCCGGGACGCTCGCGGAGCTGCCGGCCGACATCCGTCGGGTCGAGGTGGACATGACCGGGGTGACCTTCATGGACACGGCCGGTCTGCAGTTCCTGGAACTGCTCGACGACTACAGCCGCTACCACCGGACACCGGTCAGGGCCGTGCGCTGGAACGAACAGCCGCGCCGCATCCTGGAGTTGGCCGGCCTGGACCCCACCGATCCGCTGAGCTCCGCGGCCCTCGCCCCCCGCCCGGCCGCCTCCTCCGTGGTGGTCCTGGAGCGGGCGCAGCAGCTGCAGTTGCTGCAGGAGGAGGTCCAGCAGCTCCGGCACGCGATCGCCTCCCGCCCGGTCATCGACCAGGCACGCGGCATCCTCATGGCGACCCACGCCTGTACGTCCGACGAGGCGTGGACCATCCTGCGGGAGGCCTCCCAGCTGTCCAACACCAAGCTGCGCACCGTCGCCGCGGCGGTCACCGCGAGTACCGGGACCGACCCCTCACCGCCGCCGGCCGAGCTCCGCGGCGCGCTGCGCACGGCGATCGCACGCCGCCGGCATGATCCGCCGGGCAGGCCCTAGTACGGCAACAGCCGCCCCGAGGGCGTCCTTCGGTCGATGGTGTCGTCGCGGGGAGGGGTGGGCCGGCGGTTGACTCGAACGCGGACCTGACGGTTCATGACAGCCTCCTCGTGTCGTGTCCGATGCGACCAGCCTCGTCTTCGCGGCATCTGTGCACATCGTGCCCACGGAGGCACTTGTCATGCCTCCGCAGCAGGAGCGATACGGGTCCGGCTACTCCCCGGGGAGGATTCCGGGCCCCTGCACCTTCGCGATGGCCGCGCCGAGCCGCGGCGCCGGCCGTCCCGCCGCCGCCGTGTCCTCACGGTCGGCCGCGTCGCGGGCCGCGTGCAGATCGGCCGTGACGGCGGCGGACGCGGTGGAGTCGTCCCGCAGCCGCTCCCAGGCGAGTTCGAGGCTCGTGACGTCCCCGGCGACCGCTCCCGCGTCACCGGCGGCGGCGTCGATGCCCAACTGCCTTGCCCACATGGAGAACCGCTCCAGGTCCACGGTCCGCACCGGCTCGTAGCGCAGCCGTAGGGCGGTCGTGTTCTGCATGACCCGCAGCGCGGCGCCCTTCGGGTCGGAGGATCCGAGTGCGTCGAGGTCGCGTGTCATCTGCCGCGCCGACAGCTCCGGTACGGCGTCGGAGTCCCGGTACGCCGTCCACGCGCCGCGTACCACGCGGACGTCCGCGTCGGTGACCTCGCCGTCCTGGACAGCGCGCGCCGTCTCGTCGAGGGCGCTGAGGCGGGCCGGCGGCGGGGCCTGCCTCGCGTCGGTGGGGACGGCGAGTGACACCGCCTCCAGGTGGCCGGCCGCGCTCCGACGCGCACCGGTGCACCCGGTCCAGCACGAACCGACGGGCGTTCACCGTGCCGCCGCGATGCGGTACGCAGCTCATCTCGGCGGAGTGACGAGCGGAGTGACGAGCGGAGTGACGAGCGGAGTGACGAGCGGGACGAGTTAATTGCCCATTGATGTGCAGGCTAGTTTATTGCTCATTGATGTGCAAATATCGCAGCGCCTGATGCCGATCCCCCTCCCCCGCCCCAGCGAGGTACCGATGTGACCAGCCCGTCCGCGCCCCACAGCACCCGGCGCCGCGCCTCGCGCACCACCCGCACCCGCATCCTGGAAGCGGCCCGAAGTGAACTCGGCCGCAGCCCCGACAGCAGCCTCGCCGACATCGCGGAGGCCGCCGGAGTGGCCCGTCGTACGGTCTACGGCCACTTCTCCGGCCGCTCCGCACTCGTCGAGGGACTCGCCGCGGAGGCCGGGGAGGCGATACGCCTCGCGGTCGCCGTCACTCGTGGACGGAACCCCGATCCCCCGAGCGCCCTGGCCGGCTTCGTCCTCACCATGTGGCCGGTCGGCGACCGTTACCGCGTGCTGATCGGCCTCGCCCACCAGGACCTCGCCCGCGACCGGATCCGCCGGCTCCTCGCCCCCGCCCGCGACTCGGTCGCCGCGATCCTCGCCGAGGGCCAGCGCCAGGGCGTCTTCCACACCAGCGTCCCGCCCGGCCCGCTCAGCAGAGCCGTCGAAGCCCATCTGCTGGCGCTCCTGGAGAGCGTCAACTGCGGGATCTGGGCGGACGACGGCACGAGCGCCGCCACCGCGGCCCTGATCGCCGCGGGAGTCGACAGCTCCGCCGCGGCCGCCACGGTCCACCGCCTGCACGGCACGGGGCCGACCCGATCACCCCTCTGAATCCCTGACCTCTGAAGGAGAGCTCATGCAGCAGCCCGAGTACATCGGCGACGCCCACCCCTCGTACGAGCCGTACGCCCCGTACCGACCCCGCTGGTACCGGCGGCCGGCGGTCATCGCGGCCGCCGCCCTGTGCGCGCCGGCCCTCGTCCCCGTCGTGGTCGACCGGCTCGCGGCGGCGCGGGTGGAGTCGCGTACCGCCGAGGCCTTCCAGCAGGGCATGGACACGCCCTTGCCGCCCGAGGTCCACGTCCGCGGCTTCCCCGTCCTGACCCAGCTGGCCTCCGACACCCTGCGGCACGTGGACATCACCGCGCACGACATACCGGCGTACGACGCCACCCGCCCTCTCCCGGTGAGCGAACTCTCCCTGAATCTGGACGACTTGACGAAGTCCGACGACGACAGCGAGGCCTACGCACGCTCCGCACAGGCCACCGCCCGGCTGTCCTACACGGACGTGTCGAGCGCCCTCGGCCTGGAGGTCTCGCAGGGCAGCCGCCCCGGGCAGATCCGGGCGAGCGTCCTGCTGCCGCCCGGCAACGAGGTCACGGTGACGACGACCGTCTCGGCGGCCTCCGGCAACCGCATCGCCTTCAAGGACTTCGAGATCACGGGCGGCGTGCTGCCCACCGTCGGCGAGGAGGTGCTGAGCAAGGTCTTCGACAAGCCGATCCAACTGCGGAACATCCCCGAGGGCCTGCACCTGCGCTCAGTCACCACCGCCGCGGACGGACTCACCGCCCGCTTCTCGGGCAAGTCCGTCACCTTCCGGCCCGACGGGGCGTCAGCCGCCTGACCTCAGGCCTCGGCCGCGACCTCCTCGAGGGCCTGCACCTGCGCCCGGTCACCACCACGGCGGACGGACTCACCGCCCGCTTCTCGGGCAAGTCCGTCACCTTCCGGCCCGACGAGGCGTCAGCCACCTGACCTCAGGCCTCAGGCCTCAGGCCTCAGGCCTCAGCAGCCTCGGCCGCGACCTCCCCGACCACGGCGCTCGCCCGCTTCTCCGGCACCCCCGCCGCGACGAGCGTGGCGACGGCGACCCGTGTCCCGTCGTCCTCCAGCGACCCGTCGTTGACCGCCTCCAGGAGGGCGACCGTCATGGCCTCCAGGCCGGCGCTCAGCACGGCGGACGGCAGCTGGGTGTGGAAGACACCGTCCCGCTGGCCCCGTTCCAGGATCGCCGTGGCCTCGGCGCGGGCCGGCGCCAGGACCTCGGCCACGCGCTCGACGCCCAGGTCCCGCCGGGCCAGCGCGAGGAGCATCCGGTAGTGGTCCCCCACGGGCCAGATGGCGAGCACGAAGTACGCGAGCGCCCGCTCGGCCGGCTCGTCCGGCCGCACCCCGGCGGCCACCGTGGTCCGCAGGGTCTCGGCGGCCTCCTCGGCCAGCGCCTCCAACAGCGCCGCGCGCCCGGGGAAGTGCCCGAAGAGAGTCCGTCGTACGACACCTGCGGCCCGCGCCAGCTCCTCCAGCGTGACGTCGGGATTCCGCCCCAGCTCCTGGCGGGCCGTGGCCAGGATGCGTGCCCGGTTGGAGCGCGCGTTGCGTCGCAGCGGCTCGCGGGCGACGGACTTGGTCACGGAGATCGACCTCGGAGGCGGAGGGGGGCGGAAAGGACACGTCCATTTTGACACGGTCGTCCGTCACTCCTGCCGGGCCGGTGACGGGGGTCGGCCGTCCCCATACGGCGTGGATCGCATCGCATTCCGAATACGGCGTTGACCGATATACGGCGTTGATCGGTTCATCGGCCGGAGCATAGGTTCCGACCCATGACGAATCTCCGGATCGGTGTCATGTACGCCCGCGACTGGGACCCGGCGGGGCTGCCCGGGTTCGCACGGCAGGCCGAGGCGCTCGGGGTGGACGACCTGTGGGTCGTCGAGGACCTCGGCTGGAACGGCGGGGTGTCGGCGGCGGCCGTGGCCCTGGGCGCGACGGAGCGGCTGCGAGTCGGCATCGGGATCGCCCCGGCGCCGTTGCGCAGCCCGGCGCTGCTGGCGATGGAACTGGCCACGCTGGCAAGGGTGTTCCCGGGGCGGCTGGTGGCCGGGATCGGGCACGGGGTGCGGGAGTGGATGGTGCAGGTCGGCGTCGCACCGCGCTCCCCGCTCGCCCTGCTGGAGGAGACGATCACCTCCGTGCGCGCGCTGCTGAGGGGGGAGAAGGTCGAGCTGGAAGGCCGCGAAGTGCGCCTGGACGGGGTCCAGTTGGTGCACCCGCCCGCCGAACCCCCGCCGGTGGTCGCCGGCGTCGTACGCCCCCGCTCCCTCGAACTGTCCGGCCGGGTCGCGGACGGCACCCTGATCGCCGAGGGCCACGGACCGCAGGACCTGGAGAACACCCGGGCGCTGATCGCCAAGGGTGGCGCCGGCGCCGATCACACGCTGAACGTGTTCGCCTTCTGCTGCGTGGGCGACGACCCCGACGAGGTGGCCCGGACCCTGCACCCGCACACCGAGGGCCACGGTGCCTGGCTGGGCCGCCCGCAGCAGGAGGTGTTCACCGTCTCCGGCAGCGCCCCACGGGCCGCCGAACAGATCGGCGCCCTGCAGGCGTCCGGCGCCGACACCGTCGTACTCCGCATCTTCGGACCCGAGCCGCTACGGCAGCTGGAAGCCGTCCTGAGGGCCGCCGAACACTGAGCACCTCACAGCAAACCCACAGATGAGAGGGGTCGCAGAGGGATAACCCTTGAATGACTCCCAAGCTCATGACATGACTCGGTCAATTCTGTCACTCTTCCTCCACCCTTTACGCAGGCCTTACACAGCCTGCGCAGGGGCGCGTTCCCGCACCGCCCTGCTCAGCTCGTCCCCGGACTGACGCCCCGTCTGCCCGGTCTGTCACCGGCCGTCGACGCGGCCGTCGCAGTAGGAGCAAGAGTGAGACGTATCCCCCCTCAGGCGGCCGCAGCCGGCGCCCTGGCGGCCACCGCCGCGTTCCTGGCCCTCGGCATACCGGCGATTCCGGCGGTCGCCGCCCCCGCCCCCCACGCCAGCCCCCTCCGCACCGGAGGCCTGGAGGCCGAACTCACCCCGGCCCAGCACACGGCGCTGCTGAAGAAGGCATCTGCGCAGACCGTGTCGACGGCCGACTCCCTGGGCCTGGGCTCGAAGGAGAAGCTGGTCGTCAAGGGCGTCGCCAAGGACAACGACGGCACGCTGCACACCCGTTACGAGCGCACCTACGCCGGTCTGCCGGTCCTCGGCGGCGACCTGGTCGTGCACACCCCGCCGGCCTCCGTGGCCGCCGGCACGGTGAGCAGCACCTTCAACAACAAGCGGACCATCAAGGTCGCCTCCACCGCCCCGACCTTCACCAAGGCGTCCGCCCAGACCAAGGCCCTCAAGGCCGCCAAGGCCCACGACGCCAAGTCGCCCGCCACCGACAGCGCCCGCAAGGTGATCTGGGCCGGCAGCGGTACCCCCAAGCTGGCCTGGGAGACCGTGGTCAGCGGCCTCCAGCACGACGGCACCCCGAGCCGGCTGCACGTCATCACCGACGCCGCCACCGGCAAGGAGCTCTTCCAGTACGAGGACATCAAGACCGGCACCGGCAACAGCCAGTACAGCGGCACCGTCACCATCGGCACCACGCTGTCCGGCTCGACGTACCAGCTGAACGACACCACGCGCGGCGCCGCCAAGACGTACAACCTCAACAACGGCACGTCCGGCACCGGCACCCTGATGACCGACTCCGACGACGTGTGGGGCACCGGCTCCGGCTCCAACACCCAGACCGCCGGCGTCGACGCCCACTTCGGCGCCCAGACCACCTGGGACTTCTACAAGAACACCTTCGGCCGCAGCGGCATCAAGAACGACGGCGTCGCCGCCTACTCGCGCGTCCACTACAGCACGGCGTACGTCAACGCCTTCTGGGACGACGACTGCTTCTGCATGACGTACGGCGACGGGGACGGCGGCACCAAGGCCCTCACCTCGCTCGACATCGCCGGCCACGAGATGACCCACGGCGTCACCTCCAACACCGCGGGCCTCAACTACTCCGGCGAGTCGGGCGGGTTGAACGAGGCGACCTCCGACATCTTCGGCACCGGCGTCGAGTTCTACGCGGCCAACTCGTCCGACGTCGGCGACTACCTGGTCGGCGAGGAAGTCGACATCAACGGCGACGGTACGCCGCTGCGTTACATGGACGAGCCCGACAAGGACGGCTCCTCCTACGACAGTTGGTACTCCGGCATCGGCAATGTGGACGTCCACTACTCCTCGGGCCCGGCGAACCACATGTTCTACCTGCTCTCCGAGGGCAGCGGTTCCAAGACCATCAACGGCGTCACCTACAACAGCCCGACCTCCGACGGGGTTGCTGTGGCCGGCATCGGCCGGGCCGCGGCCCTGCAGATCTGGTACAAGGCGCTGACGACGTACATGACGTCCAGCACCACGTACGCCCAGGCCCGCACCGCCGCCCTCAACGCCGCCACGGACCTGTACGGCAGCAGCTCCACCCAGTACGCCGGTGTCGGCAACGCCTTCGCCGGCATCAACGTCGGCAGCCACATCACCGTGCCGACGACCGGCGTCACGGTCACCAACCCGGGCAGCCAGTCCTCGACCGTCGGCACCGCGGTGAGCCTGCAGATCTCGGCCAGCAGCACCAACAGCGGCTCACTCACCTACGCCGCGACCGGCCTGCCCACCGGTCTGTCGATCAGCAGCTCGACCGGCGCGATCTCCGGCACCCCGACGACGGCGGGCACCTACAGCTCGACCGTCACGGTGACCGACAGTACGGGCGCGACCGGTACGGCGTCCTTCACCTGGACGGTGAGCGCGAGCGGCGGCGGCAGCTGCACCTCGACCCAACTCCTGGGCAACCAGGGCTTCGAGTCGGGCAGCACCACCTGGACCGCGTCCAGCGGCGTCATCACCAACTCCAGCAGCCAGGCGGCCCGCACCGGTTCGTACAAGGCCTGGCTCGACGGCTACGGCTCGACCCACACCGACACGCTGTCCCAGTCGGTGACGATCCCGAGCGGCTGCACGGGCACGACCTTCACCTTCTACCTGCACATCGACACGGCCGAGACCACCACCAGCACCCAGTACGACAAGCTGACGGTCACCGCCGGATCGACCACCCTGGCCACCTACTCCAACCTCAACGCGGCCAGCGGCTACGTCGCGAAGTCCTTCAGTCTGTCGGCCTTCGCCGGCACCACCGTCGCCCTGAAGTTCAGCGGCGTCGAGGACTCCTCGCTCCAGACCAGCTTCGTCATCGACGACACGGCCGTCACGACCAGCTGACCGGCACCGCTCTCCGACCCCGCCGCACCCTGCGGCGGGGTCAGTGCTGTGCGAACTGGACGCGGGTCGACTGCACGACGTCCGGCCGCACCGCGATCCCGTCGACGGTCAGCTGTTCGCCGTAGATGTCGGTGATCCGGATCGCGCCACCGCACCCGCTGCCCTGCTCGGAGAGGAAGTAGTTGTACTCGGTACGGGGCAGTTGGCTCCAGCCGCTGCCGGTGCGCACCTCCAGTCGCGCCACCGGGTTGCGGTGACCGATCACCTGGATTCCGCACCAGTAGGCGCTGGACCCTGTCTTGTACCGGATCGAGAGCGTGTCGGACGTGTCGGGGCTCAGCAGGGTCCAGGTGATCGGGATCCGGCCGGCCACGGGGTCGGCGAGTTTGGCGAACGCCTGGGCGCTGAGGTCGAGTTGACCGGGTGCGCACTCCCCGGGGCACAAGTTGGTGATCCGGACCGTGATGGTGGCGCCGCTCGCCGCCCGGACGCGGACGTACGCCCCGCACGCCTTGGACGTCTCGTAGTCGGTGGTGTTCATCGCCGCGGTCATGACGTTGTCGGTCGGGCCGAACAGACAGGCGCCGTTGCCGTCCGCGGCGTCGTAGAAGGTGGCGACTCCGTCGTAGGTGACGTCGGGCTTGATCCGTCCCGCGAGCGGCGCCGCGCCGGAGACCGCCCGCGGGGCGCTCGTGGCCGAGGGCCGCGGTGAGGCGCTGCTCGCGGTGGCCGTCGATGTGGTGGCACGGGCCGTCGCGGTCGGGGAGGCCGAGGACGGCTTCCGCGTCGGCGTCGCGGACGGCGACTCGGTCACCTCGCTGCCGGCGACGGACGTCACGCGGCCACGCCCGTCGTCGGTCTCGCGGTCGGGGCGGAAGTCGGTGCGGAACACCATGACCAGGAACCCGACGAACGCGACGACCACCATGACGGCGGCGAAGACGAGAACAGAGTGCCGCTTGCGCGGTTGGCGGTGCTGAGAAGAGGACTCCACACCGGTCAGTGGTCGCCGGGTCCGAAAAGGTTGCCGGGAATCCAAAAATCCCCGCACTGTCGACAGTTGAGGCTGCGAGTACAGAACAGAGCCTTGCTACCGCCACAGTGTCGACACTATGAAGGTGCGGCACACCCGTCGTCCAACAGCCACGACAGAGGGAGCCGTCCATGAAGCCCGCCGAAGGAAACGGCGTCAACGGTGTGACCATGAGAGCCCGTGTCAGAACCCTCGGCGCCCTCGGAGCCGCGGCCCTCGCACTGCCCGCCACCCCCGCCCGGGCCGCGTCGAGCCCCGGCACCATCTCGAACGGCGTCCTCGTCACGCTGACCGGCGGTTCCACGTGGACGGTGACCGGCACGTCGTATCTCAGCGTCCTGACACTCGACGCGGACTCCGCGGTGACGGCCCGTGCCGGGAGCACGGTGACGATGACGGTGGACGACGTGCCGACCGCACTCGCCCCGGGGCAGACGTACACCGGGGCGATCACGCTGACCGTGCAGTGACGGTGCGGGCGCTGCACGAAACCGGCGCTGTAAGAAACCGGCGCTGTACGAAACCACGGTCCCGTGACACGTGCGTCACAGCCCCGCGCCCTAGATTTCCGTGCCCATGACAGAGCCCCGATTGACAGAACCCCGATCGTCATCCACGCAAAGGACACCCCTCCCCTCATGAGCAACCACAAGAAGCGCAGGTCCCGCCGCGTCCTGGTCCTCGGCACGGCGGGCGCCTTAGCCTTCGGCGCGAGCGTCGCGGCCATGGCGTCGTCGGCGACGGGCACCGTCGCGACCCAGGCCACCGACTGCTCGTCCGGCATCGTCTTCACCCCGTCGGACACCCCTGCCGAGGTCGGCGACAACCCCCGGCACGTGGTGACCGGCGACCTCGACGGCGACGGGAACACGGACGTCGTCGCGGCCAACAACGACGCCGACTCGCTGTCCGTGCTGCTCGGCAACGGCGACGGCACCTTCGGCACCGCCACCACGTACGCGGTGGGCGACAAGCCGTACCAGTCCGTCATCGCCGACTTCGACGCCGACGGCAACCCGGACACCGCGACCGCCGACTTCGACGGCGGCACCGTCAGCGTCCTGCTCGGAACCGGCGGCGGCGCCTTCGGGACCGCCACCCAGTACACCGTCGGCTCGGGCGCCCGCTCCCTCGTTCCCGGCGACCTCGACGGTGACGGGGACCTGGATCTGGCGGTGGCCGAGGAGGCAGGCGGCGGCGTCAGCCTGCTCACGGGCGACGGTTCCGGATCGTTCACCGTCGAGATCGAGGCGGTGACCGTGACGAGGCCGCACGGCCTGGTCCTCACCGACTTCGACGACGACGCCGACCTGGACATCGCCACCGCGAGCGTCGCCACCGCCGGAGGCGTCAGCGTGGCGCTCGGCAACGGCGACGGAACCTTCGGCGACGTCACGCAGTACGCCGGCGTCGCCCGCCTGTACTCCATCACCTCCGGTGACTTCGACGGCGACGGCCGGACCGACCTGGCCACCATCAGCAACGGCTCCAACACCCTGGAGATCTACGGCGGAAACGGCGACGGCACCTTCGACGACGCCGTCGACCACACCACGTCCGCCCTGCCGGTCTCGGTCAACGCCGCCGACGTGGACGGCGACGACGTCACGGACGTACTCGTCTCCTCCCTCAACGGGGACTCCGTCTCCGTCTTCCAGGGAACGTCGGGCGGTGGGCTGACTGAGCTGGTAGAACTGGCGGCCGACGGCGCCTACGAGGCGGCGGCCGCCGATCTGACGTCCGACGGCACCCAGGACCTCGTGGTGGCGAGCAGCGGCAGCGACCAGGTGGACGTCTTCACCGGCTCCTGCGGCTGAGAAATCCCCCGCACCTCCACCGGGCGTCGGCCCCGCCGGTGGGGGTGTAAGACCCCTAAGTCTGTATAACTGTGAAAAAATTAGAGACTGGGTGCCAAAGGAGATTCGTCGTGAGCAACTCCGCCGACAAGCTCGGCTACGGGAGCCTGCAGCTCGACCGCACCGGCCAGGCCGAGGCCTTCGACGCCATCGGAGACCGCTATGACGAGGCCTTCCCGCACAAGGAGGGCCAGGTCGCGTCCGCCGAGTGGCTCATCAGATCCCTGTCGGCCGGGTCCCGGGTGCTGGACCTGGGGTGCGGCACCGGGGTCCCGACCGCCCAGCAGTTGGCGGAGGCGGGCTTCGAGGTCGTCGGTGTCGACCTTTCGGACCGGATGGTCGCGCTCGCCCACGAAAACGTGCCGACCGGGGGGTTCCACCAGGCGGACATCGCCGACCTGCGGCCCGGCGGCCCTCTGGACCTCGGCGGCTTCGACGCGGTGACGGCCTTCTTCGCGCTGCTCATGCTGCCGCGCGCCGAGATCCCCCTCGCCCTCGAGACCGTCCACCATCTGCTGGTTCCGGGCGGCCTGTTCACGCTGTCGATGGTCGAGGCCGACGTGGACGACTTCTCGATCCCGTTCATCGGAAGCACCATCCGGGTCTCCGGCTATCTGCGGGAGGAACTGCGCGAGGTCGTCGAGGCGACGGGTTTCGAGATCGTCGAGGAGTCCTCGTACACGTACGCTCCGGCGACCGCGGACGTCCCGCCCGAGGTGCAGATCTTCCTGCGCTGCAGACGGCGCGCCTGACGATCCCTGATCCGCCCGCCCGGCGCGGGCCCGCACGGCCGGAAGGACACGCGTGACGCAGCATCTCGGAGCGGACGGAGGCACGTCACCGCTGTCCGGCGACCTCGCCGAGGCGGCGCACACCCCGTCACGCCGGGATGCCGGCGAGCCGCAGACCGACAGGCTCCGCTACCTCGACGCGGCGACCCGGCAGATCGCCCGCGGCATGAACCTCGACGAGACCCTGTACGAACTGTGCCGGGCGGCCGTCCCGGCATTCGCTGACACGGCGTTCATCCATCTGTACGCTCCGCTGCCGGTCGGCGACGAGACGGCCACCGCCCCCGCCGTCCTGCGACTGCACACCACGGACCACACACCCCCGCGGGACCCGGCCGCCACCCAGGGGTCCGGGCCGCCCCCGCCGGGCGCCGACATCGTCCGGGCGGCGGAGGTCGTGCACCCGGCCGCCACCGGCCCGCTCGCAGGGCTGCTGCGGGCCGGACGGCCGGTGTTCGGGAACTCCCCGGGCATAGCCCCCGCGGTGGCCGAGCTGCTGGGGGCGGCGAACGCCCCCCGGGCGGCGCCGCCCGGACGACGGCTGATCATCGCCCCGCTGCACGGCCGCAGCCATGTCATGGGCAGCATCGTCCTCGTCCGCGGACCCGGCCGACCGGACTTCACCTACGACGACCTGCTCGTCGCCTCCCAGCTCGCGACCCACACCGCTCTCGGGATCCAGAAGGCGGTGCTGTACGCCCGCGAGGCCTCCGTCGCGGACGCCCTGCAGCGCACGATGCTCCCTCAGTCGCTGCCCGAGCCGGCCGGAATCCTGCTGGCCAGCCGCTATCTGCCGGCCTCGCGCACCGCGCAGGTCGGCGGCGACTGGTACGACGCGATCCCGCTGCCCGGCAACCGCGTCGCCCTGGTCATCGGCGACGTGATGGGCCACTCCATGACCTCGGCCGCGATCATGGGCCAGCTGCGCACCATCGTGCAGACCCTGGCCGGGCTCGACCTGCCCCCGGACGAGATCCTGCACCACCTCGACGAGCAGGCGGAGCGGCTGGGCAGCGAGCACACGGCGACCTGCCTGTACGCCATGTACGACCCCGTACTGCGCCGGCTGCTGATCTCCAACGCCGGCCATCTGCCGCCGGTGCTCCTGCACCCCGACGGCAGTACGGAGGTTCTCCAGGTCCCGCCCGGGGCGCCGATCGGCGTCGGCGGTGGCGGTGGATTCGAGTCCACCGAGCTGCACGCGCCGGCCGGGGCGACCCTGGTGCTGTACACCGACGGCCTGGTCGAGTCCCGTGACTCGGACGTGGGGACCGGGGTGGAGCGGCTGCGGGAACGGTTGCGGACAGCCGCCTCGGGGTCCGCGCCCCCGCCCTTGGAAGACCTGTGCGACCAGGCGCTCGGCAAGCTGGGCGAGGGGGACCGGGACGACGACATCGCGCTGCTCGCCGCCCGCTTCGAGGGCATCCTGCCGGAGACCGTCGCGCACTGGTACATGGCCCCTCGTCCGCAGACCGCGGGACAGGCCCGTCGGCTGACCCGCAGGACACTGCACGAGTGGGGTCTCGACTCCATGCTGGAGTCCACCGAGCTCATGGTCAGCGAGGTGGTGGCGAACGCCGTGCGCTTCGCCTCCCGGCCGATCACCCTACGGCTGCTCCTCACCGACGTACTGCGCTGCGAGGTGGGTGACGACTCGTCGCTGGTGCCGAGGATGCGGCACGCCCAGCTGAGCGACGAGGGCGGCCGGGGCCTGTTCCTGGTCGACCAGTTGTCACAGCGCTGGGGGGCGACGAGGGTGAGCACGGGCAAGGTGGTCTGGTTCGAGCAGTCGCTGCCGGGCGATCAGGACTCCGGCTGACGATCACTCGTGGAGAACGGCGGGGTCTGCCGGGCGCGCCCCCGGTAGACCCCGCCGTACACACTGTTCAGGCGGCCAGTGTGGAGACCCGGCCCCGTGCGGACCGGGGTTCGAGGACACGTTCGGCCAGGTAGCCGAAGAGCAGCCCGAACGCCGCCCACAGCACGGCCTGGATGCCGATCGAGGCGAGCCGGAACTCCCACAGGTCGGTCGCCGGGAAGCCCTTGGGGGTGTTGTCCCCGTGCGGCAGGACGACCATCGCGATCGCCACCGCCGCGACGAAGGCGGCACCGGCGGCGATGGAGGCGTTCCAGTTGCCCCACGCCGGGGCCAGCCTGCGCCCCAGCAGGACGGCCCCGATGCCCAGGAGCACGCTCAACACGATCATCAGGACGAACAGCATGGTGCGCTTGCCGATCGTGTCCGGGTTGCCGACGGCGGGCGGGTTCGCCGGGTACTTCAGGATCGGTACCAGGTAGACCAGAAGGAACCCGGCGAGGGCGGTCAGCGCCGCCGTCGCCCGGGCACCGAACCGGCCGATCCGGCCCAGCGCGAAGCAGAACGCGAGCGCCGCGATGCCGCCGATCGCGACGCCGAAGACGAGCACGCCCGTGGCGAGCCCGGCCGTCGACTGGACGGAGCGGCTGACGAGTTCCTCGCCACCGTGTTCATGGGAGTTGGCCTCTTCGAACGCGATGGCCGCGTCCACCGAGCCCTCTCCGACGAAGTAGCCGAAGAGGAACGCGAGCACGCCGGCGGCAAGACCGGCGAGCATGCCGCGCACCAACAGGATGCGTACGGAAACGGAGTTCATTTGGGGAGACTCCGTCAGTGGCAGGGGAAGCCGAGGAGGTGGCGGGCGTCGTGCACCCACTCGTGCACACCCTCACCGGAGACCAGCGCGGTGGCGCCCTGTTCGGCGCCGACGAAGTACAGCAGGACCAGCATCAGAACGCCGACGAAGACGGCCCAGGGGGCGATCTCCCGCAGCGGCAGCGGCGTGAGGGTCTGGGTGGTGGGGGTGGGGGCGGCAGTGGACTGCGCCATGGCGAGACCTCCTCGGGAACATCGCGTCCCGCATCGTGGTGGAGCACTCGACGACAGCGTTGGGTCTGACTCACCGCCCTCTCCCGCTGGGAGGGGTGGCACACAGTGGCGCGACCGTGCCGGGCTTGCACCGGCTTCCGTGGCGCTGTCGTCCTTGTCGCCCCAGATGGTAGGGGCAACGGAGACGTCGGCCAACATGGCGTAGGCCACCTACGCTGTACCGACCTCGCGGAAAGGGCCTCTCATGACCGTCCGGCTCACGCTGTTGTGCACCGCCGCGTCCACCGAGCGCGACGTGCGCTTCGGCGCGGACGCGCCCCTGGACGAGCGGGCACTGCGCGGGGTCCGGACGGCCGTCGGCTCACTGCCCGCGGCCGACGCCCGGTGCACCGGACCTTCACAGCGGTGCAAGCAAACAGCACAGGCCCTGGGTTGGGACGCCGTCACCGTGGAACCGGCGCTGCGGGACCTGGACTTGGGCAGCTGGCAGGGCCGAACCCCCGACGAGATCGCGACCGTCGACGGCATCGGACTCGCCGTATGGATGTCGGATCCGACCGCGACCCCACACGGCGGCGAATCCGTGACGGCCGCCTGCCACCGAATCGCCACCTGGCTGGATTCCCTGCCCGCCGACGCCGGCCGGGTCCTGGCCGTGGTCGAACAGTCCACGGCCCGCGCCGCGCTGGTCCATGCGCTGGGAGCACCGCACCAGTCGTTCTGGCGCATCGACGTCCCGCCGCTGTCGGCCGTCCACCTCACCGGCCGGGACGGCCGCTGGAACCTGCGGATGGGGGCCGTCTTCGCCACGCCGGCCGGGGAGGGCACCTGACCGGCGATGTCGACAGGGCCGCGAACCCGCTCAGCGGTAGGCGGACCGGCCGCTGAGGGTCTGCCCGATGACCAGCGTGTGGATCTCGCCGGTGCCTTCGTGGGTGGGCACGGACTCCAGGCCGACGCTGAGCTGCTCGGGGCGGATCCGGCCCTGGTCCTTCAGACGGCCGAGGTGGAGGGCGAGCAGCGCGGCGCCGCCCAGGGAGAGGCTCGTGTCGGCGAGCTTCTTCCGGGTGAGCTGGAAGGCACTGAGCGGCTTGTCGAACGGGACGCGCGCGTCGGCGTATTGGATGGCCGCCCGGAGGGAGCCACGGACCGGCCTCCAGAGACCTTCGCACAGGAACTCCTCGGCCGCGCATGCCGTTTACCACCCGTAGGACGGCCACTCCCCCGCACACTGACGCGACGCGCCCCCGGCTACCGAACCCGAGTGCCATGCCCCGATCCCGAGCTCTTCCCACCGCTCTCACCGGCACGGTCATCGCCGTACTCCTGGGCTGCTCGACGAGCGACGGCGCAGCCGAAGAATCCGCGGCTGCCCCGCGTCCGGCACCCACCGCGTCCACGCAGGCGGCCACCCCCGCCGGGCCCGGACCGGACACCCCCTCGGCCAAGCCCACTCCCCGCAGGACCAGCACCACCGCACCCCGGACCGCCCGGATCACCATCCCCGCAATCGGCCTCAGGAACCTGCGCGTCATCCCCTACAGGGGAACGACCGACGACAGGGCAGGCACCCGGATCCAGAACCACGGCGACGGCGCCAGCCCGTACGGCAACCATGGCGGTGTCGGCCCCGGCGAGGTCGGCAACTACCTCGTCACAGCCCACCGCCTCTCCGCCGGCGGCCCACTGCGCGAGCTCCCGTCCCTCGACGAGGGCGACCTCGTGTTCGTCACGTCCGGCGACACGGTCCACACGTACGAGATCACCGAGACCAGGGAGACCTCTTTCCGCTCCGCACGCTCACTCGCCGAGCAGCGGGCGGCGGTTCCGGGCTTCCCGGGCAGGCACCCCACCCAAGCCATGATCACCATCTCCACGTGCGCGACACCCGAGGACAACGCGGCCGGCAATCGCTGGCGCGACGACAGGGGAAACCCCGAACACCGCATCGACAAGATCGGCGTACTGACGACACCACAGGCTTCGTCACAGAGGCTGCCGAGCACGCCCTGAAGAGACCGGCCGACCCCACCGGCCAGACCGCCGACGCCGCATCACCTCAGCCGAGCGAGGCGTGTCCTGTGGGTGCGTACCGCGGCCACCAGGAGCCGGATCGCCGCCGCTCGTCCCCCGACCCGGTGGCGCACGACCCGGGCTGGACGCTTCCCCGGCCGGCCATCACCCCGGCCGCCCCGGAGGCATGGTCGAACTGCGTACCACCAGCCGGGAGCCGACGCGGATGAGCCGGCCGACACCCTCCGGGCCGGGCTCGCCGTGGTCGGGGCGGCTGTCGATGCGGCGCAGGATCTGCTCCGCGGCGAGCTCGCCGAGGTCACGGGCGCCGTTGTCGACGACGGTGATCGGCGGGTGCCAGTACGGAAACCAGGGCGCCTCCTCGTGGCACACGAGAGAGAGCTGCTCCGGCACCCGGACGCCGAGCTGCACCAGGGCTCCGAGCGCCCCGAACGTCGCTTCGTGGTTGGCGCTGTACAACGCGGTGGGCCGGTCGTCCGCGGCCATCACCCGCATGACCGCCTCCGCGCCGAACGGCACGGTGTACGGGCCACGCGCGCAGAGGTCGGGTTCGGGTTCGAGTCCGGCGGCGGTCAGGGCGGCGGCGAATCCCGCGTAACGGTCGCGTCCGGAGTCGACGCCCGGCGGGCCGCCGATGAAGGCGATGCGCCGGTGTCCGAGGCCGAGCAGATGCTGGACGGCCAGTTCGGCGCCGTCCCGGTCGCCGGCCATCACGGAGTCCCCAGGGGTGCCGTCGGGTGTGCGCATCAGGTTGACCACGGGGATGCCGGCCGCGCTCACCTGCTGGACCGTCGCGGTGTTCTCACCGGTGCCCACGATGATCAGGCCGTCGACGCGGTGGTCCAACAGCATGTCCAGGTAACGGCGTTCGCGCACCGGATCGGAGTCGGTGACGCACAGCAGCACCTGGTAGCCGCACTCGTCCAACCGCTGCTGGAGCACCCCGGTGATGGTGTGGAAGGAGGCGTTCACCAGGTTGGTGATCACCAGCCCTATGAGGTTGCTGCGCCGCGTACGCAGTCCGCTGGCGATCCGGTTCGGGCGGTAGCCGAGGCGTTCCGCCGCGGACTGCACCGCGCGCTTCGTCCGGTCACTGACCCGACTCGACCCGCTCAGCACCCTCGAGGCCGTGCTCTTGGAGACCCCTGCCGCCTCGGCCACCTGGTCCAAGGTGACGGCCACCGGCCCACCCCCGATCATGAAATCGATCCCACACAGCCCTTCGTGCACGCCGAGCCGTGATCGCCATCATGGCAGATCCCGTGAAGTCGGTGGCGTAAACAATGCGTTTCACGAGCAGTTTCCAGCCAAAACGACATTGACCTCCACCCCGATCCGCTGCCACCGTGCTGTGCAATCGATCCCACGGAGTACGCAGTGACCCCTTCGACCGCTTCGGGTGCCGTCCCCTGGCGCGGCTACTGGCCGGCCGCGCCCACCCCCTTCGCCGCCGACGGCTCTCTCGACGAGGACGCCTGGCGCGCACTCCTCGGGCTGTACGCCGACCACGGCGTCCACGGGGTCCTGGTGAACGGCACGACCGGCGAGTGGTTCACCCAGACCCCCGAGGAACGCCGCCGGGTGGCCGAGATCGCGGTCACCGAACTCTCCGGACAGCTACCGGTGGTGATCGGCTGCGGCGCGTACACCGCGGCCGAGTCCGCACGGTACGGCGCACACGCCCGCTCGATCGGCGCGGACGGCATCCTCACCACCCCGCCGCCCTACGTCCATCCGAGCCAGGACGAGATCCACGCCTTCTACGCCGCCCTCGCCGGGGCGGTCGACCTGCCGCTCATGGTCTACAACTGGCCGCGCGGCACCGCCGTCGACATCACGGTCGACACCCTGGTCAGGCTGGCCGAACTCGACACCGTGGTGGCCGTCAAGGACAGCTCCGGCGACGAGCTGAAGGTCGCGGACACCTGCGCCGCCCTGGCCGGGAAGGTCCAGGTCTTCGGCCGCTTCATCCACCGCCGGGGCATGGCCGTCATGGCCGAGTTCGGCGGCGCGGGCAACATCGACGGCGGCGGCCTCGGCGCCCCCTTCGCCGTCCCCTTCTACGAGGCCTACTGGGCCGGTGACCTCGACCGGGCCCGGGAATGGTCCGCACGCTACGAACGGCTTGTGAACCTGCTCGTCAACGACGACTACAGCTCACGGTTCGCCTCACCCACCTCGCAGCTCAAAGCCGCCATGCGGCTGCTCGGGCAGCCCGGGGGGCACGTACGCCCCCCGCTGCTCCCCCTGGAGGACCCGTCCGCGCTGCTCGGCCTGTCCGAGGCGCTCGACGAGGCCGGGCTGCACCCCTGTTCCACCAGCACCGGAAAAAGGTGAACCGACCGTGCGCAGACTTCTCATCGCGGCCTCCTCCGCCGCCCTGCTTCTGACCGTGGCGGCCTGCGGCAGCGAGGACTCGTCCTCGTCGTCCGCCGCCGCGTCCCCGACCGGCTGCACGCCCAAAGTGGGCAAGGCGGACCTGGTCAAGGCGGGCACGCTGACGATCTCGACCAACGCGACCCTGCCGCCCATGCAGTACCTGGACGCCTCCAACAAGATCGTCGGCATGCGGGTGGACCTCGGCAACGAGATAGCCAAACTCCTCTGTCTCACCCCGAAGTTCGTCAACATCCCCTTCGACGCGCAGATCCCCGGCGTGCAGTCCGGACGCTGGGACATGATCGACACCGGCATGTTCTACACACCGGAGCGCGCCGAGACCGTCAAGCTCGTCCCGTACGAGATCCAGGGCGTCTCCGTCTCCGTCGCCAAGGGCAACCCGAAGAAGATCACCTCCGAGGACGACCTGTCCGGCAAGACCATCGCCGTGGAAGCCCCGGGCTACGAGTTCGACACCCTCACCGCGCTCAACAAGGAACTGAAGGCCGCCGGGAAGCCGCAGATCAGCGTCCGCACCTTCACGACCACCGCCGACGCCTACCAGGCACTGTCCGCGGGCCAGGTCGAGGGCGTGGCCATCGTCGAGTCGGTCACGAGCTACTACCAGAAGGACGGCCGCTTCGAGACGGCGGTCAAGGGCATGAACCCCGCCCCGCTCGCCCTCGGCTTCGGCAAGCAGAAGCCCGCCGACGCGGTCGCGGACGCGCTCAACACCCTGCGCGACAACGGCTACTTGGCCACGTTGTTCAAGAAGTACGGCGTCACGGCCTACACCGGCGACCTCAAGGTGACCACCGGCGCGATCAGCGCGAAGTAACCAGCGAAGGGCGAGAGCCATGTGGTCCTGGGATGCCTTCTTCTCCTTCCTCAGCAATCCCCAGCTCATTCAGGGAGCCTGGACGACGATCTGGCTGACCACGGTCAGCATGGCGCTCGCCCTTCCGCTCGCCGTGCTCGTGGCCCTGGGCAGAGCGTCCCGCATCGCACCGGTCCGGGCGGTCACCGGCTTCTACGTGTGGCTGATGCGCGGCACCCCCCTGCTGGTCCAACTGGTCATCATCTACACCGGGTTGCCCCAGCTGGGCCTGCGCCTCGGCGTGATCAGCGCGGCCCTGACCGGCCTGGTCCTCAACGAGGCGGCGTACCTCTCGGAGATCGTCCGCGCCGGGGTCCTCTCGGTCCCGCGCGGTCAGTCCGAGGCGGCCCGCGCGCTGGGCATGCCGCCCTGGAAGGTGTTCCGGGTGGTGGTCATGCCGCAGGCGCTGCGGGTGATGGTCCCGCCGCTCGGCAACAGCTTCAACGGCCTGCTCAAGACGACCACGCTCGTCTCGGTGATCTCCGTCGAAGAGCTGCTGCGCCGCACCCAGTTCGCCGTCCAGACCAACTTCCGGGTCCTGGAGGGCCTCACCGCGGCGGCCCTGTACTACCTGGCGATGACCACCCTGTGGGGACTGGTCCAGCGGTGGCTGGAGGTCCGGGTCGGCCGCGGCCACGAGAGCAGGCCGACCAGCGGCCGCCGCATGAAGAGCGCGGTCCTCGAATTGGAGACCCGATGAACATCGAGACGGTCGTCGAAGCGCGCCAGGTCCGCAAGTCGTACGGCGGAGTCGAGGTCCTCAAGGGCATCGACCTGACGGTCCGGCAGGGCGAGGTCGTCCTCGTCCTGGGTCCGTCGGGCGGCGGCAAGAGCACCTTCCTGCGCACCCTGAACCACCTGGAGACCCCGGACTCGGGCACCGTCAGCATCTGCGGCGAGCGGATCGGCTACGGCGAGAAGGGCGCCCTGAGGGAACGGCGGATCGCCGTCCAGCGGCGGCGTACCGGCATGGTGTTCCAGCAGTTCAACCTGTTCCCGAACATGACCGCGCTGGACAACGTGGCATCCGGTCCGGTGCATGTGAACGGCGTGTCCAAGGCCGAAGCACGCGCCGCCGCCCGCGAGTTGCTGGCGATGGTGGGCCTGGCCGACAAGACCGGCTCCTACCCTTCCCAGCTCTCCGGCGGCCAGCAGCAGCGGGTGGCCATCGCCCGCGCCCTGGCCATGCGCCCGGAACTGCTGCTCTTCGACGAACCCACCTCGGCGCTCGACCCGGAGATGGTCGGCGAGGTCCTCGACGTCATGGTCCGGCTCCGCGAGGAGGGTATGACCATGATCGTCGTCAGCCATGAGATGGGCTTCGCCCGAGCGGCGGCCGACCGGGTGGTGTTCATCGCCGACGGCCTGGTGGTGGAGGACAAGTCCCCGGACCTCTTCTTCTCCGCGCCGGAACACGAACGCACCCGCCAGTTCCTGGAGCGGATTCTTTGAACCCCCCACCCCCCTTGAGCCCTGTGAGCACAGCCATGAGCACCAGCCCCCTGCCGGAGACGGTCACCGTGACCATCGACGGCATCCCCAGCCAGGCCTGGGCGGGCCAGTCCGTGACCGCCGCCCTGGTCACGGCCGGCATCTGGCCGCTGCGCCGCAACCCGGTCGACGGCCGGCTGCGCGGCCCGTTCTGCGGAATGGGCGTCTGCCTGGAGTGCGAGGTGACCCTCAACGGCCGCCCCGGCTCCCGCAGTTGCACCGCGCACGTCACCGACGGCATGGACATCCGCACCCACACCGAGCCCCTGCCGACGGTCGCACATGGCTGACGTCATGGCGGAGTCGGAGACGGACGTCGCGGTGATCGGCGGCGGGCCCGCCGGACTGCACGCGGCGCTGGTCCTGGCTCGGGGCGGGCTGAGCGTCGTACTGCTCGACGAGTCCGACACCCTCGGCGGCCAGTACTACAAGCGCCGGGCCGAGCAACTCGCCGCCGCCTTCGGCGACTTCCGCCCGCGCGGCACCGAACTGATCCGCCAGGTGCGGGCCGCCGGGGTCGTCTGCCGCACCGGCACCCTGGTCTGGGGCGCCGAGGACGCCGGCCGCACCCTGTTCACCTCCGACGTCCACACGGGCGCCCTCGGACGCCTGAGCACCCGGGCCACACTCGCCGCCACGGGCGCGTACGAACGCTCCCTGCCCTTCCCCGGCTGGACGCTGCCGGGCGTGGTCACCCCCGGGTTCGCCCTGCACCTGGCCACCATGGACCGGGTTCCCGTGGGCAGCCGGGTCGTGCTGGCCGGGACCGGCCCGTTCCTGCTCCCGGTCGCCTGCGCGCTGCTGGAGGTGGGCGCCCGGATCGAGGCGCTGATCGAGCTGAACCACCCTTACCGTCCCCGGGCCTCGGTGATCGGCGGCGCGCTGCGGCAGCCGGCACGGCTCGCGGAAGCCGCCCGCTATCTGCTGACCCTCGCCCGCCACGGCGTCCGCGTCGAGCAGGGCTCCCGCGTACTGGCGGCATACGGCGACACCCAGGTCACCGCCGTGGACATCGGCCACGAGGACGGCAGCGTACGGCGGTTGGAGACCGACGCCCTGTGCGTGGGCTTCGGCTTCCGCCCCAGCACCGAACTCCCCCGGCTCCTTGGCTGCCGAACCGAGCCGGACCCGACGGGCACGGAACAGCTCCCGGTCGTGGACGCGGACGGTGCGACCTCGGTGGACGGCTTGTACGTCGCCGGGGACTGTGCCGGTATCGCGGGAGTGCACGCGGCGGGCGTACGAGGACAGCTCGCCGCCCACGCGATCCTGCGCCGCTTGGCACCCGGACGCGCGCCCGTGCGGGTGGCCGGCCTCCGTCGCCGGGCCCGCGCCCTGGACCGTTTCGCGGCACTGGCCGACCGCCTCTACCCCATGCCGGCCACGGCCGACATCCCCGACGCCACCCAGGTCTGCCGCTGCGAGAGCGTCAGCGCAGGCGAGATCCGGCAGGCCGCCGCGACCGGCTGGAACGACCTGCACGGCACCAAGGCCGCCACCCGCGCCGGCATGGGCCCCTGTCAGGGACGCGAATGCGGCCACATCGTCGCGGCGTTGGCCGGGCGGGGCGAGGCGGAGTGCTTCGCGGCCCGTATGCCGATACGGCCGCTGCCCATGGCCGCGACGGTCGAAGGGCAGGACGTCCGGTGACCCAGCCCGACGTCGTCGTGGTCGGCGCCGGCATCCTCGGCGCCAGTGCCGCCTTCCACCTCGCCGAACGCGGCCACCGGGTCGTGGTCCTGGAGCGCGGCGCACCCAACCGCGAAGGCTCCGGCACCACCGCGGGCAACCTCCACATCCAGGCCATCCACACCCGCCGCCCGGGCCAGGAGGTCCCCGTCGACAGCGCCCGTCTGCTGCCCCTCCAGCGCCGGGCGTCCGACCACTGGTCGCAGATCGAGGAACGGCTCGGCGCGGACGTGGAGCTGCGGCGCGGCGGCGGCTTCATGGTCGCCGAAACCGCCGTACAGGAAGAGGAGTTGAGGGAGAAGCACGAGTGGGAGCGGCGGGCCGGCATCCCCACCGAGGTGCTCACCGGTGACGAGGCCCGCAAGCAACTGCCGCTGCTCTCGGACCGTGTACGCGCCGCCAGTTGGTGCCCGCTCGACGGCTACGCCAACCCGCTCCTGATCACCCCCGCCTATCTGACCGCCGCCCGCCGCCTCGGCGCCGAACTGCACGCCTTCACCCCGGTGACCGGCATCCGGCGGGTCGGCGACGACTACAAGGTGCGCTCGGGCGACCGGAGTTGGACGGCACCCGTGGTCGTCAACACGGCCGGACCGTGGATCACCGAGATCTCCGCGCTGGCCGGAATCCACATCCGTATGTCACCGGTCGCGATCCAGATGCACGTGACCGTGCGGGTCCCGCCGGTCATGCATCACCTGGTCCAGCACATCGGCGAGGGCATGTCGGTCAAGCAGGTCAGCGCCGGCAACCTGCTGATCGGCGGCGGCTGGCCGGCCGCCGAGCTGGACATGGCGGGCCGCAGCACCGTCAGCGTGCCCAGCATGGCCGGCAACCTCGCCCAGGCCGGTCGGATCCTGCCGTTCCTCGGCGACCTGCGGCTGCTGCGCATGTGGGCCGGCCCGCTGGCCGCGACCCCGGACGAGATGCCGGTGATCGGCGAGGTCCCCGGCCACCCCGGTTTCTTCGTCGCGGGCGGCACCTACGCGTTCACCCTCGCCCCGGTGTGGGGCGACACGCTGTGCCGCCAGATCGCCGGGGAGCCCCCGGCCGACCCGGTGGACGACCTGGGCCCCGGCCGTCTGCTGCACGACGCCGCCACCACTCCCGTATCGCCCTGAAAGGCACTCACTCATGACCTTGAAGATGTTCGTCAACGGCCAGGCGATGTCCGGAGGCACCCTCAACCACGCACTGCAGGACGCCCGCCTGCTCGGCCCCGCTCGCACGGCGCCCGCCTACCGCTTCTTCTCCGTACGCGACGAGTTCCCCGGCCTGCACCCGGTCACGGAGGGCGGCGCCGCGATCAACGGCGAGGTGTACGAGGTCAGTTACGAGGTGCTGCGCGAGCGGCTGCTGCCCGAGGAGCCCGCGGAACTCGAACTGGGCGTGATCGCCCTGGCGGACGGCTCGGGCTCCTTCTCGATGCGCATGCGCGCCTCCGCACTGACGGCCCCCGGCGTCGTCGACATCACCGCCCACGGCGGCTGGCACGCCTACCTCGCCACGCTCTGACCCGTCGTCCCACTCGCTGGAGGTCCGCCATGTCCCACCCCTCATCGATCGAACCCGTCGACCTCGTCGTCCGAGGCGGCACCGTGGTCAACGCCGACTGGCAGGGCGCCGCGGACGTCCTGGTCGGCGGCGGCAAGGTCCTGGGGGTGGTGGAACCGGGCGCGTACCGTTCCGCGCAGCCGCCCGGCATCACCGAGATCGACGCCTCCGGACGCCTCGTACTGCCCGGCGGTGTGGACCCGCACTGCCATGTCGGCTTCACCTCGGGGGACTTCACCTCCCTCGACGACTACCGGCAGGCGACCACGGCGGCCGTCTTCGGCGGTACGACCACGATCGTGGACTTCGCCATCCCGCGCCCCGGCGAGAACCCGGCCGACGTCGCCGCGGCCCAACGCGCCAAGGCAGCACAGGGGTTGTGCGACAGCGCACTGCACGGGTGCGTGGTCGAGTGGGACGACACCGTGCCGGAACAGCTGCGGTCGCTGGCCTCCGACGGCATCGTCACGGTGAAGATGTTCACCACCTACCGCGGCGAGACCATGGCCGACGAGAAGACCATCCTCAACGTGATGACCACGCTGCGGGACCTCGGCGGCATGGTCGTCATCCACTGCGAGGCCGACCACATCATCTCCGACGTGCAGGAACGCGGTGAAGCAGCCGGCGCGATCAGCGCCTGCCACCACGCCGGCACCAGGCCGGAACTGGCCGAGAACGCCTCGGTCGCCGAGATCCTCGCCATCGCCGAATCGGTCGCGGCCCCCGTGTACTTCGTGCACCAGTCCACGCCCGAGGCCGTCGACCTGGTGGCGCGCGCCCGCAGCCGGGGGGTGCGTGCCTTCACCGAGACCGTCGCCCACCATCTCGTCCTGGACGACACCGCGTACGCGGGCCCGCACCCGGAGCGGTTCGTGTGCTGCCCTCCCCTGCGCGGCGCCGACACGGTCACCGGGCTGCGCTCCCGAGTGCTGATGGGCCAGGTGGCCACGATCGGCAGCGACCACTGCTGCTACGACACGGCCCAGAAGGAGTCGGTGAGCCACGACGTACGGGCGATGCCCAACGGTCTGCCGGGAGTGGAGACCCGCATGCCGGTGATCTTCAGCGAGCTGGTGGTCAAGGGCGGCCTGCCGGCGGGCCGCTTCGTCGAGTTGATGTGCGCCAACCCGGCCCGGCTCAACGGCCTGTACCCCCGCAAGGGAGTCATCGCGCCCGGCTCGGACGCGGACCTCGCGATCTGGGACCCCACGGGCACCCGGACCGTCCGCAGCTCGGGCCTGCACATGGCCACGGACTACACGCCGTACGAGGGCATGCCGGTCACCGGCTGGCCGGAGACCGTCGTGGTGGGCGGCCGTCCCGTCGTCGAGGCGGGCCGGCTGACGGACACCGAACCCCGGGGCCGCCACCTGCGCTCCGGCCCCTTGAGCCGGTCCCTGGTCTGCTGATCCTGCAGGTCCCCTCGACGCGGCCAACGGCGCGACAGCCGGCTGGTCGAGTCCGCGCCGGGCCGGTTCACGCTCGTGGTGGGCGTGCCCGGGCCGGACGGCGGGCCATGAGCAGGAGCTTCGACCGGCGCCACGGGAGCCGCAGTCGGATCAGCGGCTGCTTCCAGGAGAGTTCGCCCTGCCCATGGGCATCCCCTCCTGGTCCGGCCGTCCCGGCCAGGACGGGGAGCGCCCACCAGCAACGGGCGTCCGCCAGTAGAACCAGTCCGCCAACCGGCTGACCTCCGCGGCACGTCACGGATAGCCCTCCGAGACAGTTGGGACAATCCGCCCATGACGTCCCCTGCAGGCACTACTGAGAGTTCGGCAACAGCGCGACTCGTTCTGCTGACACTCGCTGCCGGTCAGTTCCTGATGGCGCTCGACAGCTCTGTCATGAACGTCTCGATCGCGACGGTGGCCGAGGACGTGGGCACGACGGTGACGGGTGTCCAGGGAGCCATCACGGCCTACACCCTGGTCATGGCGATGCTCATGATCCCCGGCGGCAAAACAGGGGCACTGATCGGCCGCAAACGCGCCTTCATGATCGGCTGCGGCATCTACGGCTGCGGCTCTCTGACCACAGCGCTCGCGCCGAACCTGCCGGTGCTGCTGTTCGGCTGGTCGTTCCTCGAGGGAGTCGGAGCGGCGCTCATCCTGCCCGCGATCGTGGCACTCGTCGCCGGCAACTTCACCGTTGAACGCCGTCCCGCCGCCTACGGACTCGTCGCGGCTGCAGGGGCCGTGGCCATCGCGCTCGGACCGCTCATCGGGGGCGTCGCGACAACGTACTTCTCCTGGCGCTGGGTCTTCGCCGGCGAGGTCCTGGTGGTGCTGGGCATCCTGGTGCTCGCCCGCCGCATCACCGATGCCGCGAGCGACGAACGCCCGCGCATCGATCTCGTCGGCACGATGCTGTCCGCTCTGGGGCTGGGGGTCTTCGTCTACGGCGTACTGCGTTCCGGCGAATGGGGCTGGTTCCGGCCGAAGCCCGACGCGCCTTCGTGGCTCGGCATCTCACTTGTCGTGTGGCTGATGCTGGCAGGTCTGCTTCTGATCTGGCTCTTCCTTCGCTGGGAGGCCCGCCTCGTGGAACGGGGCAGGGAGCCGCTCGTCGACCCGGCCATGCTGCACAACAAGCAGCTCACCGGCGGGCTGACGATGTTCTTCTTCCAGTACCTCGTGCAAATGGGCGTGTTCTTCGTCGTACCGCTCTATCTGTCGGTCGCCCTGGGGCTGTCCGCGCTGTCGACCGGTGCCCGCATCCTGCCACTCTCACTGACGCTGCTGGCGGCCGCGATCCTGATCCCGCGGTTTCTCCCGAACGTCTCGCCGCGGCGGGTGGTGCGGCTCGGGATCCTCGCATTGTTCGCAGGTGCGGTGGCCCTGATGGCCGCGCTCGACGTGGACGCCGACGCGGCCATCGTCACCGTCCCCCTCCTGCTGATCGGGCTCGGCATGGGAGCGTTGGCGTCCCAGCTCGGTTCTGTCACCGTGTCCGCGGTACCGAAGACACAGAGCGCAGATGTCGGCGGCGTGCAGAACGCCGTGACCAACCTCGGCGCATCGATGGGTACGGCACTCGCCGGGTCGATCCTGATCGCCACACTCACGACGTCGTTCCTGACCAGCGTGGACCAGAATCCGGCCGTCCCGGCCGACGTCAAGAGCCAGGCTGCCGTCGAGCTCCAGAGCGGCGCGCCCTTCCTGTCGGACGCCCAGCTCAAGGCCGCCCTCGCCAAAGCGGGCACGAGCACCGAGGTGACTCAGGCGGCACTCGACGCGAACGCCGACGCCAGGATCGACGGTCTGCGGGCCGCACTCGCCATCCTCGCCCTCACCGCTCTCCTCGCGCTGTTCTTCACCCACAGGATCCCGAAGACCCAGCCCCGTTCGACGGAGTCCTAGCCGCCGACGGCAGGACGGCGGCGAACACCACCCAGCCGCCGACACCGCTCCCGAGCGGGCCCTGGTCGCATGACTGGCCAGCGGGTGTCGCCCGGTCCGGCGACTCGATGAGGGGCCGCAGGAAATCACGCCCTCGGTCATCGTGTACGTCGGTCCCGGCGCGAATGGCGATGGGGGTACGCGGTACGGCGCCCCCCCACGCCGGCCCATGTGGTTCCTGGCTGGTGAGCCCACGCCGCGAAGACGGGCGGGGTGGAGGCGGCGGTTCCGTCACGGGGCCGTCCCGTCGCTGGGAACGCTGATGGCCGAGATGCCTGCTGGTGCGGAGTGTGGAACGGTGGGAGAGGGGCTGAGAGCCCGGTCCGGCGCAGGTGCTCCACAGGGCCGCTCCGCCCAGGAGGTGGCGTCATGGCTGACCAGGTCAGCGGGAGCCTTCCTGAAGAACGGGCAGCGCGGGGACGGGCCGCCCGGGCGGACGCGCCGCGCTCCGCCCACGCGGAGTACCAGCCCTCGGCGAAACGACCGGACCCGGTGGACATCATCGAGGCGCAATCTGCCGCCCGGCTGCCGGAACTCGTGCCCATCCGCTACGGCCGGATGCTGGAGTCCCCCTTCCGCTTCTACCGGGGTGCCGCCGGCATCATGGCCGGTGACCTGGCCGACACCCCCCGTTCGGGAATCACCGCGCAGCTGTGCGGGGACGCGCATCTGCTGAACTTCCGGCTGCTCGCCTCGCCCGAGCGACAGCTGATGTTCGACATCAACGACTTCGACGAGACCCTGCCCGGCCCCTGGGAGTGGGACGTCAAGAGGCTGGCCGCGAGCCTGGCCATCGCCGGACGCGAGAACGGCTACACGGATGCGGAGCGGGCCTCCGTCGTACGCGCCGCCGTACGGTCCTACCGCGAGCGGATGCGCGGCTTCGCCGGCCAGGGCAACCTCGCTGTCTGGTACACGCAGGTCGGCATGGACGTGCTGCAGGCGCTGGCGGACCGGAAGCTGGGCGCGCGGGCCCGCGCGCGTACCCGGCGGGCCATGGCCAAGGCCCGCGGCCGCGACAGCCTCCAGGCCTTCGCGAAGCTCACGCAGGTGGTCGACGGGCGGCGCAGGATCACCCCCGACCCGCCCCTGATCGTGCCGATCCAGGACCTGCTGCCGGGCGCCGAACGCGACGCCGTGGAGGAACAGCTGCGCGAGCTGATCGAGCGGTACGGCCACAGCCTGCAGTCCGACCGGCGCCATCTGCTGCGGCAGTACCGGGTCGTCGACATGGCCCGCAAGGTCGTCGGGGTCGGCAGCGTCGGCACCCGCTGCTGGATCATCCTGCTGCTCGGCAGGGACGACGAGGACCCGCTGCTGCTGCAGGCCAAGGAAGCCGACCCGTCGGTGCTGGCCCCGTACGCCGGGACGAGCGCCTACGACAACCAGGGCCAACGGGTCGTCGCCGGGCAGCGCCTCATGCAGGCCACCAGCGACATCTTCCTGGGCTGGGAACGCGTCATCGGCATGGACGGACGCCAACGCGACTTCTACGTCCGCCAGTTGAGGGACTGGAAAGGCATCGCCGAACCTCAGCTCATGGTCCCCAAGGACATGCGTGCCTTCGGTGAAGTCTGCGGCGCCACCCTCGCCCGCGCCCACGCCCGCTCCGGAGACCGCATCGCCATCGCCGCCTACCTCGGCGCCGGCGATGCCTTCGACCGCGCACTCACGATCTTCGCCGAACGCTACGCAGACCAGAACGAACGCGATCACCAAGCCCTCACCGACGCCGTGCACACCGGCCGAGTCGCCGCCCAGAGCGCATAGGACCCACCGAGGGCCGGAGACGACTGTCGCGCCGCACGGCACGGCAAGGCAGGAGGACGACCATGAGCGACAACCTGTATCTGGCGTACGACTATCCGCTGCTGGGCGCGTTCTGGACGATGATGTGGATCTTCCTCTGGATCCTGTGGATCATCCTGCTGTTCCGCGTCATCGGCGATGTCTTCCGCGACGACTCGCTGAGCGGGTGGGGGAAGACGGGATGGACCTTCTTCGTGCTCATCACGCCGTTCCTCGGAATCTTCGTGTACCTGATCGCCCGGGGCCGTGACATGGGCAGGCGCGAACAGCAGGCCGCCAGGGCACGGCAGGAGGCGCTCGACGCGTACCTCCGGCAGACCGTCGAAAGCACGGGCACGGTCGGCCACGCGGACGAGCTGGCCAAGCTCTCCGAGCTGAAGAGCAAGGGCGACCTCACCGAGGCGGAGTTCCAGCACGCCAAGGAGAAGGTCCTGACGTCCTGAAGGACGCCCTGCCACCACTCCCACGTGCCCCATCCCTTGGCCCGGGACGAGGGCGACGTCGGGGTTTGACCTGACGTGATCGAAGAGCCCGGCCCATGGCCCCGTCAGGACCCGGAAAGCTCCGTCCTCCCACAGAAACCACACGGGGCGCACCGTCGGGCCATTGGTCGCGATGCGCGCGGGCCGTACACCATGATGGGCCCGTGGACTTCGAGCCGTACCGGGGCGAGTTGGTGGCGTACTGCTACCGGATGCTCGGTGCGTTCGATGAGGCCGAGGACGTGGTGCAGGAGACGATGCTGCGCGCGTGGAGGGCCCGCGATCGGTACGACGGCACGCGGGCGTCCGTGCGGACCTGGCTGTACCGGATCGCGACCAACGCGTGCCTGACGGCGCTGGAGGGGCGCGGGCGGCGGCCGTTGCCGTCCGGGCTGGGCGCGCCGAGCGATGATCCCGGGGCACCGCTCATGCCGGCGCTCGACATTCCCTGGCTGCAGCCGTTTCCCGACGCGCGGTTCGACGTGGGGATGCGGGCCGACCTGCGGCTCGCGTGGGTGGCGGCGATGCAGGTCCTGCCGCCGCGGCAGCGGGCCGTGCTCGTGCTCCGCGAGGTACTGGAGTTCAGCGCCGCCGAGGTCGCCACGCAGCTCGGGACCACGGTCGCGGCGGTCAACAGCGCGCTGCAGCGGGCCCGCGCCGCCCTCGCGGACGTGGGGGACGTGGTCGAGGTCGCCGAGCCGGACGATCCCGAGGTACACGCGGTGATCCAGCGCTACATGCGGGCGTTCGAGGCGGCCGACGTCCCCGCGCTCGTGCGGCTCCTCACCGACGAGGCAGTCCTGGAAATGCCGCCGGTTCCGCTGTGGTATCAGGGCAGCGGCGACTACGGCCTGTTCATGCACCGCGTGTTCGAGATGCGCGGGACGGGCTGGGGCGTACAGCACCTGACCGCCAACGGACAGCCCGCGCTCGCCGCGTACGCGCCGGAGCACGGCGGCGGGCATCGGCTGCACACGCTCCAGGTCCTCACGGTCACCGGTGGCAAGGTCGCGCACAACGTCGTATTCGCCGACCCCCGCGTGTTCGCGGCATTTGACCTGCCCGAACAGATTTCTTCCGACGAGTTTCCCCGGGCGCGATGAGTCGAGCCGATGCCGCCGGTAGGTACGGGTGAGCATCGATCGAAGGGACACCGGACGTGAGCGTCATCGTCATTGAGTTCATCACCCTGGACGGAATCGTGTCCGACCCGGACGGGTCCGGCGGCACACCGACCGGCGGCTGGGCGTTCCGGCATGGGCGCGAGACGGTCGCCGGGGACAAGTTCCAGCTCGGGGGCACCCTGGACAACGGCGTCATGCTGCTGGGACGTACGACCTGGCAGTTGTTCTCGCGGCTCTGGCCGGGACGCGACGACCCGTTCGCCGCGCGGATGAACGCCGTGCCGAAGCTGGTCGCCTCCCACACCCTGACCAGCACCTCGGCGTGGCAGAACTCGCAGATCGTCGACGGCGACCTCGTCGACGCCGTCAAGCGTGAGCGGCGCGATGTGATCGTCACCGGCAGCGTGAGCGTCGTACGCACGTTGATGGCCAAGGACCTGATCGACGAGTACCGGCTCCTGATCTTCCCCACGATCCTCGGTACCGGCGAGCGGCTCCTTCCCGCCGGCAGGCCGCCCGCGTACCTGGAATGCCTGTCGGCCGAAGAAGCCGGCGCCGCCGTCCTCGCGCGGTACGGGAGGGCGGCACGATGACGGGTTCGCTTCGGCCTCAGGACCGCTGAGCAAGGACGGGATGCGGCCGCCGGACACCCACGGTCCTGTTGGCTCCCGGTACCTCGGCTGTGCTGCGACAGGGCCTTGTGGTGAGGCCATCCTGAGGCGTTCAGACCGGGTATGCCGGGTCGACCTGCCCTTGTCTTTGGCGGTCTGTCCCTGTCCTTGCGTCCCGAACGCGTCCCGAATTCGCCTCATGGAGGCTCCGCCCCGATGTTCGGGGCGGAGCCTCATTGGCCGTCAGGTCCCTGTGTACTCGCCACGTCCCTCACGGCGGCAGGTCGATGACACCGGAGGGCCGCATGTCAGAGGTGCGCAGTACATCAGCGACTTCTCGCGTCGCACCGTCACCGGGCCGTCATGTCGCCCTGTCCTTGCGCCGCCAGGAGCGGTTCCCGATGGATTCCGCCGGGGTCCAGATCCCACGCCTCGACGGTGAAGCCGCCGGCGCCGGGCCCTGTGCTGTGGGCCTGGAGCCGCCATGGCCCGTCGCCGATCGGATAGAACCTGAGGGTGAGGACCTGCCCGGTAGCGAGATAGATCTCGGCGATCGAGCCATCCACGATGACGCGGAGTTCGACGGGCGCCCCGGGGACCTTCGCAGCAGGGCAGGGCAGGCTGTACGCGCCTGCTCGTGCCCGTACGTCCAGAGATGCGTGGCCGCGGTCGACGGTGAGCCGACCGGCGGCGGGGTCGAGGCTGATGTCCAGGTACTCGGTGCCGTCCGCGGAGGTGACCAGACGCAGGCCGGTCGTACCGGCGGGGTCAGGGGTCAGGGTGGCGGTGAGGTCGAAGCTGCGGCTGACCGGACCCAGTTCAGTCGGCCCGGATCGGGTGACGTTTCCGGTGCGGTGCAGGACGCGTTCGCCGCGCAGAGCGAGCAGTTCGCGGGCGGGGCGCTGGCTGACCGTGCCGTCGTCGGCCAGGGTCAGTTCGCGCGGGAGGGTGAGGGCGCCTGCCCAACCGGCTTCGTGTGCCCAGGAGTCGTCGCGCGCCTCCCACGCCCAGCCCCACAGCAGCCACCGGTCTTCTCCAGGGGCCCTGAGCAGGGCAGGGGCGTAGAAGTCCGGGCCGTGGTCCAGCGGTACCGGGGCCGCGGTAGCCGGGAAGCGGCCCTCTTCCTCACGGCCGGTGTGGACCGTCACGTGGCTTGGGCCGCCCTGCGGGGTCCAGTCGCTGACGATCAGGACCCCGCGGTCACCGAAGGTCGCATACTGAGGGCACTCCCATCCGACCGGATCGCCCGTGGCGGCGAGGCCGCCGGCGTGGAAGGGACCGCGATAGACCCAGTTCTCCAGGTTGTCGGACTCATAGAGCAGTGCCGCTCCACGGCCGTCGGCGAGGGCCGAGCCGACCAGCATCCGCCAGCGGCCGTCCTGCTGCCAGACGTAGGGATCCCGGTACATGGTGGTGTCGGCGGGCGGTTGCGGGATGAGCAGCTCCGGCCGCTTCGTCCAGCTGTGTCCGCCGTCGTACGACTCGGCGGTGGTGACCGGCTGCCACCAGCGGCCGGTGCGGTTGGCGGAGTAGAAGGCCAGCAGTCGGCCGTCGACGGAGATGGCGTTGCCGGAGAAGCAGCCGTCGGCGTCGTCGCCGCCGGGGGTGGGAGCGAGGGCGACCGGGAGCTGTTCCCAGGTGATCAGGTCGGGGCTGCGGAAATGGCCCCAGTGCATGTTCGCGTGCTGCGGGCCGTGCGGGTTGTACTGGAAGAACACGTGGTAGTGGCCCTCGTGGAAGACCAGGCCGTTGGGATCGTTGATCCAGTTGCGGGGCGGGCGCAGGTGTACGGCCGGCAGGTGGGGGTCGGCGGGCGGCGTGGCCACACGGAGCCTTTCGAAGGGTGCGCGGGACGCACAGGGGTGGCAGAGAAGAGCGGGTGTGGGGGTCAGCCCTTGACGCCGCTGGAGGCGATGCTGCTGACGAAGGCCCGCTGGAAGGCCACGAACAGCGCGAGTACCGGCACGGTGATCATCGACGAGTAGGCCATGATCTCGCCCCAGGAGGGGTTGGTCTGGACGAAGTAGTCGATGCCGATCATGACCGGCCGCAGGTCCTCGCTCTGGACGACCATCAGCGGCCACAGGTAGGCGTTCCACATCGGCAGGAAGGCCAGGATGGCCACCGTGGCGATCGCCGGACCGGACAGCGGCATGACGATGCGTCGGTAGATGCCGAACCAGCTCGCCCCGTCGAGGACGGCCGCTTCGTCGAGTTCCTTGGGGATGCTCTGGAAGTACTGGTGGAAGAGGAAGATGAACATGGCGTTGGCGACGAACGGCAGGATCTGGACCTGGTAGGTGTCCAGCCAGCCTTCGGTCACGATGAGCCGGCCGCCGTCCAGTTGCAGCCAGGGCAGTTTGTTGACCCACCAGACCATGGGCAGGGCGAAGGTCTCGAACGGCACGATCAGCGTCGCGATCACGGCGGTGAGGACGATTTTCTTGCCGCGCCACCGCATCCGGGACAGGGCGAACGCCGCGAGGCTGTTGATGAAGATGCTCAGTGCCACGGTGATGGCGGAGATCCCGATGGAGTTGAGCAGGAAACGGACGGCGGGCACCCGGTCGAAGACACCGGTGTAGTTGTCCAGGGAGAGATGGCCGACGGGCAGGAACGCCTTGATGCCGTCCAGGTCGCCGAAGATCTGCTGGTCGGGCTTGAACGACGACACCAGCATGAAGACGATCGGGAACGAGAAGAACAGCGCGAGCGCGATGCGCGCCGCCTGGAGTCCGATCCGGCGCGGCGACGGCCTCCGGCGGCGGCCCGGGTGCGCGGGCGCTGGGGCGGGAGCAGGCGATACGGAGGTCATGTCAGTCCTTCTCCCGGGTGAGGAAACGCTGGACGAGAGAGACGGCCAGCACCAGAACGAAGAAGACGAGGGAGATCGCGGACGCGTATCCGGTCTGCTGCTGGCTGTATCCGGTCCGCACGGCCTGGTAGACGACCGTGCTGGTGGAGTCCAGGGGCCCGCCTTGCGTCATCACGCTGATCTGGGTGAACAGGGCGAACGCGTTGATGGTGATGGTGATGAGCACGAAGGTGCGGGTGGCACTGAGGCCGGGCCAGGTCACGTGCCAGAAGCGCGTCCAGCGGGTGGCCCCGTCGATGTCGGCTGCCTCGTACAGGTCCTGCGGGATGGTCTGCAGTCCGGCCAGCCAGATGATCATGTGGAAGCCGACGCCCTGCCAGACGGACATGACGATGATGGCAGGCATGGCCGTGGACGGGTTGTTCAGCCAGTCCGGTCCCTGCACGAGGCCGAGGGTGAGGTGGGAGATGAGCTCGTTGATCAGCCCGGTCTTCTGGTACAGGAGCGTCCACAGGATGGAGACCACGACCATCGAGGTGACGACCGGGAGGAAGTAGACGGTGCGGAAGAAGTTGACGCCTTTGACCTTGGCGTTGACGAGCAGGGCGAGCACCAGCGCCAGGCCGCCCTGCAGCGGGACGACGACAACCGCGAAGTAGAAGGTGTTCCGCAGCGACTTGTAGAACAGCGGGTCGTCCAGCAGGACGCGGAAGTTCTGCACTCCCGTGAACTGGGCCGGGGTCGGGGACACCAGGCGGGCGTTGGTGAACGCCAGCGCGAAGGCCAGCACCACGGGGATGACGATGAACATCACCAGCAGGAAGACGGCGGGGCTGACCATGCCGAGTGCGGCGAGGCTCTCCCTGCGCCGCGCGCGCCGCTGCGTTGCACGTCGGGTCGGGGGGACGTCGGCGGCAGCGCCGGGTCGGGTGGACATTGACGACATTGTTGTAGCCATGGGACATCCAGGCAGGTAAGCATCCCGGCGGATGACGGAGAGGATGAACCGCATCCGCCATACGCCGGGACGGGCGGACGCGGTCAGCTGCCGGTGGAGTAGTTGTTCGTCGCCAGGTTGTTGTCGATCTGACTGACGGCCTGATCGAGGGCGCCCTTCACATCGGCGCCGGCCATGATGTCCATCGCTGTCTTGGAGAACACGGTGGAGATGTAGGGGTAGGCCGGGGTGACCGGGCGGACCACCGCGAACTTCTGCGCTTCCTTGAGGAAGATGTTGAACTGGCCGCCCGTTTCGTAGCCCTTCACCTGCTGCGCTGCCGCGTCGGTGGCGGCGATGGTGTTGGTGGCCTTGGCGAAGTCCACGAAGTACTTCGTCTGCCGGGAGAAGTTCAGGTAGGCCTGAGCGCCTTCCTTGTTGGCGCAGGTCGAGCTCATGCCCCACTGCCAGGAGGCTCCGCCGATCTTCGGTCCGTCTCCGAAGTCGACCGGCGGGAGGATCGCCAGGTCGCTGCCGAACTTGTCGGTGTTGGCCTGGGCGGACCAGCTGCCGTCCCACTGGATGGCGGTCTTGCCGTTGCGGAAGTCGTCGGCGGGACTCTTGCTGGACTTCTGCGGTGCGTAGCCCTTCGTGACCATCGAGCGGAACCACTTGCCCCACTCGACGGCGTTCTCGCCGTTCAGCGCACCCTTGGCGGTCTTGTAGGCCGAGCGGTCGATCAGGTCGCCGCCGAAGCTCTGCAGCAGCGGGGAGTAGGCATACGGCCACCACTCACCGGGGTCGCCCGTGCCGAGGTCCAGCGTGTTCTTGAACTTGCCGCTCGCCTTCAGCTTGGCGAGCGCGTCACTGAACTCGTCCTTGGTCCAGGGCTTGTCGAGGGTGGGGATGCGGATGTCGTACTTCTTCAGGACCGACTTGCGGGAGTACATGGTCAGAGCCACGTCGTAGAACCCGAACCCGTAGGTCTTGCCCTTGTACGTGGCGACCGTACTGGGCAGCTGGTCCTTGACTGCAACCTGACCCTTGGACAGGTCCAGCGGCGCGAGGTACCCGCCCCAGGCCCAGTTCGGCACGTTGGGCCCATCGACGTCGAGGAGGCACGGCAGCTTCTTGGCGGAGGCCGCGGCCACCACGGAGTCGTTGTAGGAACCTTGTGGGAACGCCTGGATCTTGACCTTGTACTTGCTCTGACTGGCGTTGAAGTCCTTGACGACCTGCTTCACGACGCCGTACTCGGCGGCGTTGCCGGCATTGTGCGTCCACAGGGTCAGCGTGTTGCCGTCGGCGCCCGACGAGCCGGTGCTCCCGCTGCCGCCGCACCCGGCCACGAGCGCTGCCGCGGCGAGGGCGGCTATGCTCGACACCGCGAGGCGCCTGGTTCTCGATTCCACTGGGTTCCTCCAAATTCACTGGGCACGGTCCTGACAGGCCGTGCCGGCGGCCGGTGGTGACGGCCGCCTGTATCGGTGGTGCTTCGCCGCTCCGAGGTCAGAGTCGGGGCGGCGAAGCGACCGATGCCCGTGCCACCAGCGGGCAGGGCAGCATTTCCTGAGCAGCCGGACCAGTCCCCTGGCCCTTCGTGCCCGTGAGCGCGAGTAGCTGTGCGACAGCCCGCGCCCCCATCTCGTAGTGCGGCAGGGCGACGGTGGTCAGCCCGGGGAACATGCCGTCACAGATCAGTTCCTGGTTGTCGAACCCGATGACGGACAGGTCGGTGGGGATCGACAGCCCCAGTTCGGCGGCGGCGTGGTAGACGCCCATCGCCATCCGGTCGGCGAAGCAGAACAACGCGGTGGGTCGTTCCGCCGCCTGGAGCAGCGTGAGTGCCGCTCGGTACGCGCCGGCGGCGGAGGCGGTCTCGGCCACCACCAGCCGGGGATCGAAGGCGACGCCGGCTTCCGCGAGGGCCTGTCGATATCCCTCCAGGCGTCCGTGGGTGGCCGGGATGTCGTCGACGTTGTTGAGGAAGCCGATCCGGCGGTGGCCGTGGCGGAGCAGTTCCCGCACCGCCGTCGCCCCGCCCTGAACCTCGTCCGGCACCACCGACGGCACGGACGGGTCGTCCGCACGTGCGTCGAGCAGCACCGTGGGGACCGAGCGCAGCTGCTCCGGCACCTCCACGACCCGGTGGTACATGGACGCGTACAGCACCCCGTCGACCTGGCGCTGAAGCAGCAGTTCGATCTCCCTGCGCTCCAGCTCCCGGTCTCCGCCGGTGTTCAGCATGAGCAGCAGCAGGTCGTGCTTGGCAGCCTCCTCCTGCGCTCCGAGGATGATCCGGCCCGCGTGGGGGGTGGTGGCGATCTGGTCACTGACGAAGCCGATGGTGCTCGACCGCTTCAGCCGCAGGCCACGGGCCAGCCCGTTGGGCGCGTACCCCAGTTGCCGGGCCGTCTCCAGAACACGCTGCCGGGTCTCGGTGTTGATCCGCTTGCCCTCGACCTCGTTGAGGATGTGGGAAACGGTCGTGACCGAGACTCCGGCGGCTGCCGCCACGTCCTTTATCCCGATCCGCCTGCCCATGTGGTGCCCAATCGTTTTGGCAAGTGAGTGCGGGATGAGACTGCGCCTCGGTGGGGGCCCATGTCAACGCCTCGTTACGAATTCGTCGCCAGCGGGTTCAGGAACGTCAGCACGGAGGCGTCCTCTTCGATCAGCGGGGTGAGGGCGGCGTTGAAAGGGCCGCCGTACGGGGCGTTCAGGTGCGCCTGGAACGCGTCCTCGTCCCGGTACACCTCGAAGATCCAGAAGGCGCGCGGGGCAGCTGCCTTGGTGTAGACGTCGAAGGCGATGTTGCCTTCTTCCTCGCGCACCTTCAGGGCGTAGTCGCCGATCAGGCGGGCGACCTCGCCCTCGGCTCCCTCGCGGGCGGTGAACTCGGCGAGCAGGGTTTTCTTCACGGTCTCGTTCTCCTTGTCGGCTGCGGGCGTCACTTGTGGGCGGAGCCGAGGTGCCAGATCACGGCCTTGTCCAGCTTCACCGAGCCGTTCTCGGCGAAGACCTGCACTCCCTGGCTGCCGGGGTCGGGGAAGATCTGGTCGGTGATCGCAGCCTCGCCGCTGCCGCCGAAGACCTCGACGGACGACCAGTCGACGAGGATCCGCAGCTTCACCTTGCCGTTCTCGGCCTTCAGGGGTGCGGTCTGGATGCCGGGGAAGGTGCTGTTGAAGTCGACGGCGCCGGAGTGGGTGCGGTCGACGTACAGCTCCTGTGTCGTGGTGTCGTAGCCGATGACGGTCTCCTCGCCGCCTGCTCCCGTGCGCACCTTCAGGCCGAACCGGTCGGCGTCCTCGAGGGAGAACGTGGCCTGGATGTCGAGCGCCTTGCCCTTGGCCGCGGGGCCGATCAGGGTCTTGGACGCGTTCTTGACGGTGACGTCGGACGCGGACACCGCGTGCGGCTGCCGCAGGGACGCCACGCTGCTCACCGGCTGGCTGATCAGCCGGATGCGGCCGTCGACCGTACGCAGGGCCATCTCCCGGGGGATGCTCTGCGCGCCGCGCCAGGGCGACGTGGGGATGGCACCGCTGTAGTCCCAGTTGTTCATCCAGCCGATCATGTACCGCTTGCCGCCCGGCGCGTTCTCCCAGGAGACCGCCGCGTAGTAGTCCTTGCCGTAGTCGGCCCAGTCGGCGCGCTGCACGACGGACTTCGCGGCCGTGTCGGCGGCGGTGAATTGGTCGGCGAGGAGGTGGCCCCAGCCGGCGGTGTTCATGTCGACGATCTGGATCTGCGCCTGCTTGCCGGCGTAGGGGCGCATGTCGAAGGAGGCCCAGTCCAGGGTCTCGCTGTTGGAGCCGGTGGCACTGCGGACGACCTTGCCGTCGACGATCAGGTTGACGGACGTCTCCTGGGAGACGGGCTGGGCCTGGGTGTCGGAGAGCATGATGTGGTCGACGTTGAGGTGGCCCCAGCCGCCGCTGTTGTCGTCGACGATCTTGATCTGGGCCTTCTTGCCGGCGAGGTCCTTGACGTCCCAGGAGGCCCAGTTGAGTGCCTCGCCGTCCTGTCCTGTGGTGCTGCGGACCACCTGGCCGTCGACGAGGAGTTCGACGGCGGTCGGGTTGTCGGAGCCGACGGGGTGGTTGCCGCCGCCGACCAGGAAGTTGACGTAGTCCTTGTCGATGGTGAACTCGGGCGACGTCAGGGTGCCGGTGGTGGCGTCGCCGTTCAGGTAGCTGTTGACCAGGCCGCTGCCCAGGAAGCCCGAGACCTCCTGCTGGTTGGGGAGGGTGCCGGCGGCAGGTGCGGTGCCGAAGGCGTCCCCGGTGGTCGTCCAGTCGCCGTAGGTGCCGCCCTCGAAGTCGGCGAGGACCGTGCCCGCGGGCGGATCTCCCTGCTCCATGACGGTTCCGTCGACGTGCGGGTGCCGACCGCCGCCGACCTTGAAGTTCAGGTACTTGCTGTCGACGGTGAAGGAGGGCGAGGTCAGGGTGCCGGTGCCGGCGTCACCCGAGTGGAAGCTGTTGGCGAGGCCCTTGCCGTCGAAGCCGTCGACCGTGCCCTGACCCTCCACCGCGCCGGCTGCTGGAGCCTGGCCGAACGCGGTGCCCGTGGTCGTCCACGAGCCGAAGTCGGTGCCCTCGAAGTCCTGTACCACCGTGCCGGTGGGCGGGGTGTAGGTGCCCTTGTCGTCGGCGGTGAACTTCTTGCCGTCGAAGTCGCCGACGAAGTACTGGGCGGCCGAACCGCCCGCGATGCCGCCGGGGTTGATGTTGACGACCAGGACCCACTTGATCTTCTTCTTGTTCCCGTCGACCGCGAGGGGGAACAGGTCGGGGCACTCCCACACGCCGCCCGTCGCGCCGGACGGCCCGAACTCGCTCTGCAGCTTCCAGTCCTTGAGGTTCTTGGACGAGTAGAAGCGCACCTTGTGCTCGGCGGACATCGACACCGTCATCAGCCAGCTCTTCGTCGGCGCGTACCACTGGACCTTGGGGTCGCGGAAGTCCTTGGAGCCGATGTCGATGACGGGGTTGCCCTGGTACTTCGTCCAGGTGCGGCCGCGGTCGGTGCTGTAGGCGAGCGACTGGGCCTGCACGCCCGTGTCCTTGTTGTAGCTGGTGTAGACCGCCACCATGGGCGGGTTCTTCTTCGTGCCGAACCCGGTGCTGTTCTCCCAGTCGACGACCGCGCTGCCGGAGAACACCATCTCCTTGTCGTCGTACGACAGAGCCAGCGGCAGCTGCTTCCAGTGCACGAGGTCCGTGCTCACCGCGTGGCCCCAGGACATGTCGCCCCAGGAGTTGCCGTTGGGGTTGTACTGGTAGAAGAGGTGGTACTCGCCCTTGTAGTACACGAGGCCGTTGGGGTCGTTCATCCAGTTCTTCTCCGGCGTGAAGTGGAACTGGGGCCGGTAGGTCTCGGAGAACGGCGGGGTGTCGGCGGCTGCGGCCTGGGGGGCGAGCGGGGCTGCGGACAGGGCGCAGACGGTCGCCACCGCCGCCATCATCCGTACGCGGGCATGCCGGGATACACGTCTTGGGCTCATGGTGTCTCCTGTGCTGTGGCCGTCCACCGGGCGGAGCCTGTGGCTCTGGCGTGGACCGACCGAAAAGTGACGCCCTGGTCGGCGTCGTCGTCCACGCCGCCGAACCAGGAGTGTCATCGTTGACTTGTGTCATCGATGACATCGAGTGGCCCGATGATGAGCGGAATCCGTCCGATGCGTCAACGGCTCAGGCGGAATTGCCCGGCGCGGCCCACCCGCCCGTCAGGCGCCACCGGCAGCCGCGAGCTGCTCCAACTGCTTCTGCCACGGCGGATTGGGACCGGCGACCGAGCAGGTCAGGGCCGCGACCCGAGTGCCGAACCGGCAGGCTTCCGCGACATCGTCGAGACCGAGACGACCCAGTCGGCCACCGAGGAGTCCGCGGTCGCCGAGGTGGTGCAGCAGGCCGGCGGTGAACGAGTCACCCGCGCCGACCGTGTCCACGACCCGCGTGGCCACCGCGGGCACCCGCAGCCGTTCGCCGTCGAGCGAGGCCAGGGCGCCGTCGGCGCCGAGCGTGATCACGACGAGCCGTACCCCCGCCGCATGCCAGATGTCGCACGCCTGCTCGGGCGGAGTGCCCGGCAGGAGCAGTTTCAGGTCATCCTCGCTCAGCCGCAGGATGTCGGCGAGAGCGCACCAGTGCGCCAGCCGGGCACGGTAGACCTCGGGGCGCACCAGCAGCGGCCGGACGTTGGGATCGATGCTGATGGTGGCCCGCGGAGCCGCCGACGCCAGGAACTCCTCCACCACCGCCCCGCCGGGCTCCCGAACCAGCGCCAGCGACCCGGTGTGCACACAGGCCGTCTCGGACAGATCCACCCTTGCCAGTTCGCCTGGAGTCCACTGCCAGTCGGCCGTGTTCTGCGCATGGAACGAGAACGCGGCCTGCCCCGCGGCGTCCAGCTCCGCCACGGCCAGCGTGCTGGGTTCGGCGGCGGCGACGGCGTACGACAAGTCCACGCCGGACGCCTCCAGATGGGCGCGGAACAGACGGCCGAACACGTCGCCGGACAAGCGGGCGAGGAAACGGGCCGACGTGTCCAGCCGGGCCAGCGCCACCGCCGTATTCGCAGGTCCGCCGCCAGGCAGCACCCGCAGCGCGAGTTCGTTCGAGGCGTTGGCCGGTTCGGTGAAGGCGTCCGCGACGCACTCTCCCAGAACGGTGATCTGACGCGGGCTCATGGGCTGCTCTCTCTCGGAATGGCCCGGAAAGACCGGGCAATTGGGCGGCGCGGCGACACAGCCACTGACCGGCCATGCGGAGCCGACGGCCACGGACGTTGCCGATTTGTGACGAGCAGAGGGCATTGACGTTGCCGGATCCGGAGTCCATCATCCTGGCCAGGCAGTGTCAACGATGACATAAGTCAACGATGACACCCGGGCGCATGCTCTGATCCCAACCCCGTGCCGCCCGCTATCCCACAGGAGTCGATGATGTCTCGCACCACTCGCCTGTCCTCCTCCCTCCTCAGAGTCGCCGCGGTCACGGGCGTCGCGGCCCTCACCCTGACGGCCTGCGGGTCCGGCTCCGGATCGAGTTCCTCGAGTTCCGGTTCCGGCGAGGTCAAGGTCGGTCTGATCACCAAGACCGACACCAACCCGTTCTTCGTGAAGATGAAGGAGGGCGCGGAGAAGGCCGCCAAGGAGAACGGTGCCCAACTGTCCACCGCGGCGGGCAAGTTCGACGGGGACAACGCCGGGCAGGTCACCGCCATCGAGAACATGGTCGCCGCCGGGGTCAAGGGCATCCTGATCACCCCGAGCGACTCCAAGGCGATCGTGCCCGCGATCGAGAAGGCCCGCGCCAAGGGTGTCCTGGTCATCGCCCTGGACACCCCGACCGACCCGGAGAGCGCCGTCGACGCCCTCTTCGCCACCGACAACGTCAAGGCCGGCGAGCTGATCGGCGAGTACGCCAAGGCCGCGATGAAGGGCAAGACGGCGAAGATAGCCGCGCTCGACCTGGCGCCGGGCGTCTCCGTCGGCGTGCAGCGGCACGAAGGATTCCTGAAGGGCTTCGGCGCCACCGACAAGGACGTCGTGTGCGCCCAGGACACGGGCGGCGACCAGGCCAAGGGCCAGACGGCGATGGAGAACTGTCTCCAGAAGGAGCCGGACATCAACGTCGTCTACACCATCAACGAGCCGGCCGCGCTGGGCGCGTACACCGCGCTGAAGGCCAAGGGCCGGGAGAAGGACGTACTGATCGTCTCCGTGGACGGCGGCTGCACCGGCACCCAGGCCGTCAAGGACGGCAAGATCGCCGCGACTTCTCAGCAGTACCCGCTGAAGATGGCCGCCGAGGGCGTCAAGGCAGTCGTGACGTACGCCAAGGACGGCAAGAAGGCGTCCGGTTACACCGACACCGGCGTCACGCTGATCAGCGACAAGGCGCAGGACGGTGTCACGTCGAAGGACACCGCCTACGGCCTGGAGAGCTGCTGGGGCTGAGCGACCCGCCTGATCCGTACACCCCCGCAGCGGGGCGGCCGTCCCTTCCTCCCTGACCGGGGGACGGCCGCCCGCTCGTCCTCTTGTCCTCCGACCAGGAAGGACAACGACCACTGTCTTTCGACAAGGACTTCGCATGACAGCCACGACCACCCCGTACTCGGAGCTCAAAGCACCGACCACGGCCCGCCGACTGCTCACGGCGCCGACTACCGGCCCCCTGGTCGCCCTCCTCCTGGCCTGCGCCTTCTTCTCCCTCTCGACCGACCAGTTCCTGACCGGCGGGAACTTCTCGCTGATCGTGCAGCAGGTCATGGTCGTGGGCACCCTCGCCATCGGACAGACCCTGATCATCCTGACCGCGGGCATCGACCTGTCGTGCGGCGCCGTGATGGCGTTCGGCAGCATCGTGATCGCCAAGATGGCAGCCGAGGGCTCCCTGCCCCCGCTCGTCGCCATCGCTCTGGGCATCGGCGTCTGCGGCGGGTTCGGGCTGCTCAACGGGTTGTTGGTGCAGAAGATCCCGCTGCCGCCGTTCATCGTCACCCTCGGCATGCTCAACGTGGCGTTCGCGCTGACCCACATCTACTCCGAGGAGCAGACGGTCACCAATCTGCCCGGCCCGCTGACGGCCCTCGGGGAGACCTTCCCGCTGGGCCACACGGACATCACCTACGGCTCCCTGGTCACCATCGCCTTGTTCCTCCTCCTCGCCTACACGCTGAGCAGCACCGGCTGGGGCCGGCACGTGTACGCCCTGGGCAACAGCGCCGAGGCCGCCCGGCTGAACGGCATCCGTACCTCCCGCCTCACCATCGGCATCTACACCGTCGCCGGCCTGCTGTACGGCATCGCCGCCCTGCTGCTCATCTCCCGCACCGGAGTCGGCGACCCGCAGGCCGGGCAGACCGACAACCTCGACAGCATCACCGCCGTGGTCCTCGGCGGCACCAGCCTCTTCGGCGGACGCGGCTCGGTCCTGGGCACCTTCATCGGCGTCCTCATCGTCGGCGTGTTCCGCAACGGTCTCCAGCTGATGGGCGTCGCCTCCATCTACCAGACCCTGATCACCGGAGTTCTGGTGATCCTCGCGGTGACCGTCGACCAGCTCTCCCGGAAGAAGGCCCGATGACCGCCACCTCCTCCCCCACGCCCGTGCTGCAGGCCCGCGGCCTGTTCAAGCGGTACGGCCAGGTCACCGCCATCGACGGCGCCGACTTCGACCTGCTCCCCGGCGAGGTCCTCGCCGTCATCGGCGACAACGGCGCCGGCAAGACCAGCCTGATCAAGGCCCTCACCGGCGCGGTGACCCCCGACGCGGGCGAGATACGACTCAACGGCGAGCCCATCACCTTCTCCGGCCCGCAGAGCGCACGCGCCCACGGCATCGAGACGGTCTATCAGGACCTCGCCGTGGCCGCCTCCATGGACATCGCCTCGAACATGTTCCTCGGGCGCGAGCTGCGCCGCCCCGGCGTCCTCGGCAGTGTCTTCCGCATGCTGGACAAGAAGCGAATGCGCCAGGAGGCCGCCGAGCACATGGCCGACCTGAAGATCGGCCTCCGCTCGCTGACGCAGTCGGTGGAGACGCTCTCCGGCGGACAGCGGCAGGCCGTCGCGGTCGCCCGTTCCGTCGCCTGGGCCCGCTCCGTCGTCGTCATGGACGAACCCACCGCAGCCCTCGGCGTCAAGGAGTCCGGCCAGGTCCTCGACCTCATCCGCCGGGTCCGCGACAAGGGCATGCCGGTCGTCCTGATCAGCCACAACATGCCGCACGTCTTCGAGATCGCCGACCGGATCCACGTCCACCGCCTCGGCCGGCGCGCCGCCGTGATCAAGCCCTCCGACTACTCCATGGCCGAGGTCGTCGCCATCATGACCGGCGCTCTCACCGTCGACGCGGCCGGAGATACTGTCGTAGCGGATTCGGAGGCCGCGAAGGCCGCCGGAGTCCAGGCCACCTGACAGCACGACCCCGCTCTCGCAGTTTCCGGCCGAGGCCGCGGCCGGAAACGAGAGCCCTCAGGAGACGGTTTCCTCCATGGCAGCGAACCGCCGCCCTACCCTGGCCGATGTCGCCCGCGAAGTCGGAGTCAGCGCCAAGACGGTCTCCCGAGTCCTCAACGAGGACGGACCCGCCTCCGCACAGACGAGGGAACAGGTACTGGCCGCAGTGGCCAAGCTCGGCTTCCAGCCGAACCTCATGGCCCGCAACATCCGCGTCGGCGGACCCGACACCACCATCGGCCTGGTCATCCCCGACCTCGCCAACCCCTTCTTCGGAGCCGTGGCCCGTGCCATCGAGGACACCGTCCGCGACCGCGGACTGACCCTGCTCATGGGCTCCTCCGCGGACGACCCCGAGCGCGAACGCGCCCTGACGGACAAGTTCCTCGCTCGCCGCGTCAGCATCCTGATCGTCGTTCCGTCCGTCGGCGCCGACCACTCCCACCTCAAGTCCCACCGTACGGCGGGACTGCCCGTGATCTTCCTCGACCGACCCGGAGTCGGCCTCGCCACGGACTGCATCGTCAGCTCCAACCGTGCCGGAGCCCACGACGGCGTCGCCCACCTCATCGCCCACGGACACCGGCGCATCGGCTTCGTCGGCGACCTCCCCCCGAAGCTGTACACCCGCCGTGAACGTCTGGCCGGCTACCGCTCGGCGCTACAGCAGGCCGACATCCTCTACGATCGCTCGCTCGTCGCCAGCGCCCACGACCAGCGGGGGGCCGAAGCCGCGACCGCGCAACTCCTCGGCCTGGCCGATCCCCCCACGGCCTTGTTCGCCGGCAACAACATCATGGCGCTGGGCATCGTCGCCGAACTGGCCCGCAGCAAGCGCAAGGACGTCGCCTTCGTCGCCTTCGACGAGGTGGCGCTCGCCGAGGCACTCGATCCGGCTCTTACGGTCGTCACTCAGGACGCGGAAGAACTCGGCAGAACAGCAGCGGCCACCGCGCTGACCCGCCTGGACGGGGACCGCACTCGAGCCCGCACCATCACCGTTCCCACCCGGCTGATCGTCCGGGGCTCGGGCGAACTCCCTGTCGCCGCGCTGCAGGAAGCGTGACCTGGAGATGGCACTGCCCTGAGAGCCTCGGCCGTTTCTCCCGCACCGTGGTCGGGCGCCGGCCCCTCGATCCAAAGGGCGCGCAGCACCCTGATCGCCGGCCGCCACTCCGTCAACCACCACAGCGGTGTCGGGCAGGAAGGCGCCGAGGCAGCCACTTTGCCGTTGGCGTATGCCTCTACCACTCCGCCCCACCGGGTTGATCCGGTGGGCGGAGTGGTGGGAGATGCGACGTGCGGGTGGGGCGAGTGGGATGTTGGTGAGCCAGATGTCGAGGAAGTAGCGCCGTGGGTCCATTGGCTGTCGGAGCAGAACCCTTCTCTTCGATCGCGCCGTGGCACACGCACGCTGCAGCGCGATCGGGTTCGGGTTCGGGTTCGGGTTCGGGTTCGGGTTCGGGTTCGGGTTGAACGAGGTACCGGGCGCGGTCTCAGCGGCTGAAGACGAGTTCGGCCCGGTCACGCTTGGTGGTGTGCAGGTCCCAGTAGACCGGGGAGATTTCCTCGGGCTGGGCCGTCGGGAATCCGGGGACGACCGACATACCGATCGACACGTCGATGCCGACATGGGCGGCCTGCACGCCGGTGCCGTCCAGCTCCCTGTGCAGGTTGAGCGCCCAGTTCCGCAGCGCCGCAGCAGCGGCGTTGACGTTGCCGACCTGCGGGACGGGGTCGATCGAGCCCGCGCCGGTGGTGTAGAGCAGGGTGCCGGAGCCGACCTCGCGCATCGCCGGCAGGACCGCATGGGTGGCGGCGATGGCGCCGTAGAGCTGGAATTCGATCTCGTGTTGCACATGGGCGGGTTCGGTCTCGATCGGCGTGGTCAGCACAGTGGAGCCCATGGTGCCCACCGGGGAGTACTCCAGGACGTCGATGCCGCCGAACTGCGCGGCGGCATCTTTGAGGGCTTGAGTGAGGGCGTCGCGATCGAGTACGTCCGCGGGGAACGCGGCAGCGGTGATGTCCTCGGCGGTGAGCGTGCCGACGAGATCGTCGAGCTTGGTGCGGTTGCGGGAGATCAGGGCGACGTCGAAACCCTGCGAGCCGAAGGTACGGGCGATGGCCAGACCCAGCTGAGGGCCGGCTCCGACAATGGCGATGCTGGTCACAGCGATCCTTTCGTGGAACGCCGTCCGAGGAGACGGACGGCGTCGAAGAGACGGGAAATTACGGAAAGGGCTATCCGTTTCGAGATCCGGATAGCCCTTTCCGGTTCACTGCAACCACCGTAGCACGAGAAATGGATAGGCCTTTCCGATTGCTAGACTGCCCGTCATGAACCCCGGCGACCAGCACCCCGACGCCCCCGCCGCCCAGCCTGTGCGCAGTGACGTCGAGCGCAACCGCGGCAGGATCCTCGCGGCCGCGCGCTCCGTGTTCGGACGCGACGGCCTGAGCGCCTCCATGGCCTCCGTGGCGCGCGAAACGGGCGTCGGGATCGCCACCGTCTTCCGCCACTTCCCCACGAAGGAGGAGCTGGTCGCCGCCGTCTTCTCCGACCGCATGGACACCTACGCCGACGCGGTCGCCACCGCCCTCGACGACCCCGACCCCTGGCACGGCTTCACCGGCTACATCGAGGCCGCCTGCGCGATGCAGGCCGCCGACAACGGCTTCGCCGACGTCCTGACCATGACCTTTCCCACCGCCAGGGCCATGGAGGAGCGCCGCAACGAGGCATACGAGGGCATGGTGGAGCTCATCGGCCGCGCCAAGGCCACGGGCCGGCTGCGTGAGGACTTCGACCCCTCGGATCTGGTGCTGCTGCATATGGCCAACCTCGGCGTGGTCAACGCCTGCGGCGATGCCGCTCCCGATGCCTGGCGACGCGTCGTCGCGCTGATGATCCAGTCCTTCGAGGCCCCGGCGCGAGCCCCCCTGCCCTCCCCGCCCGAGCACGACGCCCTCTACAAGGCCATGCTCCGCACCGCCCCGGCGGCAAGACCGCGCAGAAGCCCGACCAGAACAGCTGACCCCTGAGCACCCTCCGTCAACTGACGGAGGGTGCTGCCAGCAGGTCCTGGCAGGCGGCCGGGGGGGAAAGCGAGGTTGTGCAACCGGTCGCGGCGGCGGGGCCGGTCCGTCCACACCGACACCACTCCCCCGACGGGCTTGAAGCCGCTCCGGGAGTACCCCAACACCCACGCGGACGGCTTCCCCCGCTTCATGTCCGACCGCGCCGAGGCCGAACGCCGGGAAGGAGACCTTCACCCTCTACTTCGGTGACTTCAAGGGCGGCCCGACACCAGGCCGGCTCGGCCTGCATCCCGGGACGTAGCGCCTCATGTCCATGGTCGCACCGACCCTCGAAGGCATGATCGGTACGGTGGCACCGGGACAATCAGAGGGGCGACGCGACCGTGGGCGAGCAGGCGGAGATCACGACGGCGAAACAGGCCGCGGACCACGAGCTGATCCTGGCGTTCGGCCGGCTGCAGGGCGCGGCCAACCGGCTGGAGTACATCCTCGGCCGGGCGCTCGAGGTGGAGTGCGGCATCAGCCACCTGATGTTCGAGGTGCTGCTGATCCTCGGCCGGGCGGGCGAGCCGGGACTCTCCATGCGGGCCATCGCCCAGGAGCAGGTCCTGACCACGGGCGGCGCCACCCGGCTGGTGGACCGGATGGAGGCGGCCGAACTGGTCGAGCGGGCAGCGGATCCAGGCGACCGGCGCGCGCGCCTGGTCCGGCTGACCGCATTGGGCGAGGAGACCGTCGTACGCGCGTCCCGGGTCCACCTGGAGAACATCAAGCGGTACCTCGTGGACCCCCTGCCCGCAGCGGACCGGAAGCGGTTCTCGGAGGATCTCCGCATCCTCAGCCACACGGCTCGGGATCTGCTGCCCCGCCTGCCCTGACCTGCGAAGTGGCGACACCGTTGGTGTAATGACGTTGCCAGTCGTCCTCGTGTGCCCCACCTCACACGAACCTTGAAATATCTGACTCGTCAGTTACTGTTCTGTCAGATGAATCGCCCGCAACCGGCGGGCGCGCATCCCTGCCGAGGTCCTCGATGAAGCTCGTCTATGTCTTCGACGCCTACTGCGGCTGGTCGCACGGGTTCTCCGGAACACTGAGCGAAGTCGCTTCCCGTCACCCCGAACTGCCGGTCGAGGTCGTCTCCGGCGGCCTGTTCACCGGGTCGCGCCGGGTACCCGTCCGCGAGTTCGGCTATGTCCAGGGCGCGAACGCCAAGATCGCCGAGCTGACCGGCGCCGAGTTCGGCGAGGCGTATGAGCGGCTGATCGCCGACGGCTCCTTCGTGATGGACTCGGAGGCCGCCGCGCGCGGTGTCGCCGCCCTGCGCCAGGCCGCACCGGCCCGCGCCGTGGAGCTGGCGATCGCCCTGCAGCGGGCCTTCTACGTCGACGGCCTGAGCCTGTCCGAGGCAGCCACCTACCGGAAGATCGCCGAGGAGGCCCGACTGGATGCCGACGCTGTGGTCACCGCCTTCGAGGGATCCGAGGTTCGGGTCGCGGCGGGCGCCGACTTCCACCGGTCCGCCTCGCTGGGCGTCACCGGCTTCCCCACGCTGCTGGCCGTCGACGGCGACTCCGTCACTGCCGTGGCCCACGGCCACGGCACCGCCAACGAGATCGACCAGCGGCTCGCGGCGCTCCCCACCCACTGAACCTCCCGCTCCCCACTCCCTCCCCGCAAGGAGTCATCGATGAGCACCCTCTCCTTCAAGATCCTCGACCTGGACTTCCCGGCCGGCAGCAAGAACAAGACCGCCACCCTCGTCACCGGCGAGCACGAGGCCCTCCTGGTCGACGCCGCCTTCACCCGCGCCGACGGCCACCGCCTCGCCGCCGAGATTCTCGACTCCGGCAAGAAGCTCACCACCGTCTTCGTCAGCCACGCCGACCCCGACTTCTACTTCGGCGCCGAAGTCATCGCCGACGCCTTCCCCGACGCGACCTTCGTCGCCACCCCGATCGTCATCGAGCACATCCAGCACTCCTACGAAGGCAAGCTCAAGGCGTGGGCCGCGCTCGGCCCGAACCTGCCCACCCGGCTGGTCGACCTCACTCCGCTGACCGGCGACCTCACCCCCGAGGGCCACCGCTTCGAGCTCAAGGGCGGCCCGGCCGCGCTGCCGGACCGCCACTACCTGTGGCAGGCCGAGCACCGCGCCCTCCTCGGCGGCGTCCTCCTCTTCCAGCAGGAGCACGTCTGGGTAGCCGACACCCCCACCCCCGGCGACCGTGCCGCGTGGATCGACCTGCTGGACGAAATGGCCGCCCTCGACCCGGAGTTGGTCGTCCCCGGCCACCGCCTGCCCGCAACCCCGGCCGACGCCTCCGCCATCACCGCAACCCGCGAGTACCTTCTGGCCTTCGAGGAGGAGCTTGCTACGGCGGCCGACGGTGCGACGCTGACTGAGGCGCTGGTCAAGCGTTACCCCGACAACGGCATGCTGATCGCCGCCCAGATCGGCGCGAAGGTTGCCAAGGGAGAAATGAAGTGGGGCTGACCATGGCCGAGTTCGCGACCTCCACGGCCCCCGCCGATGTCGTACGGCGTCAGTACCTGGCGTCTGCGGCAGGTGACTTGGAGGCCCTTCGGGCCACCCTCGCCCCCGACGTCGAGTGGACGGAGATGGCCGGCTTCCCCCTCGCCGGCACCTACCGCACCCCTGACGGCGTCACGTCCCACGTGATGGAGAAGCTCGGCCAGGACTGGGACAGTTGGACCGCCCACGACGACACCTACGTCGTCGACGGCGAGAACGTCGTCGTCCTCGCCCGCTACACCGCGACCAACAAGGCCACCGGCAAGCCGATCGACATCCGCGTCGCCCATCATTTCGTGGTGCGTGGTGGGCTCATCGTCCGCTTCGAGCAGTTCGTCGACACCGCCCTCGTCCGCGAGGCGATGGCTGGCTGAGCGGTTCGGATCCGGGCGTCGGCCACACGGGGCGTGGGCGACTCGCCCTCGGTAACGACGCCCGGATCAACCGCGTGGACGAACCGGACGACCATGTCTGACGGCCGAACGGCCAGGTGGGCCACCTCTTTGGGCGGCCTGTGCGCCGAGAGCGGGACACTGTTCCCTTGACCGGTACGCGGACACTGAGCACCGCGCCGGAAGTGACGGTCGGGCTCCTCACCCCGTACCGGGCCGTGGTGACGAAGAAGCGGTGGTCGCCGAGATGCGGGCACACCGACGTGGGGTGCGGGGCACGGACGGTCACGGTGTGGAGCAGGCGGCCGTCGGGGATGCGATCGACTCCCCTCCGACTGCAGCGGGCTCGCGGTCAGGCCGGCGGGACGCAACCGCGTCCACGGCACTCGCGTCGATGTCGGCGGAGGGCGACAGCGGTCCCGGATTCAGCGAAGGCACGGGCAGTGGCCAGGCCCGTTCCGGAGCCGACACCGGTGACGAAGGCGACCTGACTGCCGGCCCGGTTCTCAGCCGGCAGCCCCGTGGACCGCAGCCCATGCCGCGCAACCAACGGATGAATCACTCGGAGACACCGTCGGCCTGGACACGGCCGCGCCGCCCCGGCCCCTGTACGGCCCCTGGGTCATGGCATCGGCCCTCAGGGCAGTCGCCCGTACGGAGAGCGGCAACCTCGATCACGCGCTCCGCCGCAGGTCAGAGGGGTGGGAACTCCCCCGTCCACGGCCGGACCCCAAACCGGCGAGCAGCGGATTGAGTCCGTTCAGGCAAAGTTGACGATCCGACACTCGGCGCAGGCCACTCAGCAGTCACAGCGGCGCGCGATATACAATCGATCATGTATATTGATATACATCACCGTGTACATGAGGAGGTCATCTTGAGCCGCACTGTCATCGACCTGGACGACGAGGCACTGGAAGCCGCCGCCAAGGAACTCGGCACCACCACCAAGCGAGACACGATCAACACCGCCCTGCGCGAGATCACCGCCCGCTACCGGCGCCTGCGCGCGCTCGAAGACGCCCGGCAGCTGGTGGCCGAAGGCGCCCTGGACATCGACATCCTCCTGGACAAGAGCCAGTACCGGCCGTGACAGTCGCCGACTACCTCATCGACACCTCCGCCCTCGCCCGCGTCCTGCTCGGCCAGAACACGACCGAGTGGGAGGACCGGATCACCGGTGGACTCGTCGCGATCTGCGACATCACGGAACTCGAGGTCCTCTACTCCGCCCGCTCGGCCGGGGACCACGCACGGCTGAAGGCGGCACTCGACGCCCACTACGCGTGGTGTCCGATGCCCGACGGCATCTACCGCCGCTCCCGCGTGATCCAGGAGCAGCTCACCGCGAAAGGCGAACACCGCAGCGCCGGCCCGGTCGACCTCCTCGTCGCCGCCACCGCCGAAGAGGCAGGACTCACCCTGCTCCACTACGACCGCGACTTCGACACCATCGCCCGGACGACGGGGCAGCCGGTACGCGCGATCGATCTCAAGTAGCAGAGCCCCCGCGGGCGCTCGCTTGGAATCTGCTGACGCGGACACCAACTGGCCGTGACCGCGCCGTCATGCGGGCGAAGGACGTCGGCGACTCCACATCGTCGGCGTCCGCGAGCACTGTCGCCTGCGCGACTGGCAGGCGACGTACACCGAGCATCCGCAGGCATACGCACACAGCCCTCGGGAGCGGCGCGGTACGCAGCGAACACCTTCCGTGCCGCCGACGCCCACACGGTCCTCGAACTCGGTGCCGGACACAGCAGGGACGCGCTGTTCATCGCCCGTAATGGCTTCACCGTGCACGTCACCGACTTCAGCACCACCACACTCGGCCAACTCAGCGCCGCGGCAAGAAAGTCCGGCCTCGCCGACCGGGTCACGGCCGCCGTCCACGACATACACGACCCGCTGCCGCCACCCGACGCTTCGGTGGATGCCGCGTTCGCCCGCATGCTGCTGAAGTCGGTGGCGTGGACGGTCCGCCACACCAGCGACGCACTCCTCCATCGGCGTCGACGTCTCCCACGGCGAGAACATCGATGAACTCGGCGGCTGCCCCGTGGCACTTCCTCCAGGAAGGCGAACTGCCGCGTCGACCATGGCGGAATCACCCAGACCAAGCGACAGCCGACGACGCTCTACGGCGAGGTGGGCGCCCGCTGCGGCGCGGCCTTCTGGGAGGGCCACTCCCTGCTGCTCGGCGCCCCGCTGGAAGCGGCGGCGGGCCATGGCCGGGGGGCACGCGCGCCTGGCTCAGGGGGCGCCGGCTCGCCGAGGCGGGCGGCAGCGGAATGCTGGTCGGCCTCGCCGACGCCACCCGTCCGCCCGGTGGCGGCTCCGAGGCTCCGTACGGTTCCCCGGACCGCGCCGAACTCACCCAGCGGCTGGCCGCCCTGACCGCCCGGGAACTGGAGATAGCCGAACTGGTGGCGCACGGGCTCACCAGCCAGGCCATCGCGGACCGGCTCTACGTCAGCCGGCGTACCGTCGAGACCCATGTCTCCCGCGCTTTCCGCAAGACCGGGGTCTCCTCGCGTACCGCCCTGGCCACGCTGATGGCCCGCCGCCGCACCGGGAGCCGTTTCGGGGACGCCCGCGCGGAGCAGGACTGAGCGTGGCCCAGGTGCCCTCGGCGTTGATCAGTGAGCCTCTGCGAACCGGCCACCGCGGTCTCGGCCGGGAAGCTGCCTACCTGACGTCGACGAAGTCGCCGGGCGCCGTCGCGGAGCCGGTCGTGGTGGTGCCGGCGAACACGAAGCGGTAGTAGCCGTCGGAGCCGGCCTTGGTGGTGGTGCTCAAGGTGCCGGTGCTGCTGGTCTTGACCGTCTTGAGGGTGGTGTAGGTGCTGCTGCCCTTCTTGCGGAACTGCAACTTCACCGGCTGGGTCGCGTATCCGGCGTACTTGCCCGTGGTCCAGTTGGCGCGACTCAGCTTGCCCGTGACCGTAATGGTTTTGCCCTTCTTCACCGGCTCCGGGGAGGCGTTGGCGGTCAGCTTGGCGGCACGCTTGATCTTGGTCCTGGCGACATCGTCGTCGTAACTGGCGTTCGCGTAGAGGTCGTAGGCGCCCAGGAAGAGTTTCCAGGTCCCCGCGGTGCCGTTGCCGTCCTTGAAGGCGACCGCGGGGTCGATGGTGAAGATCGTCTTGCAGCTGTAGCTGTAGCCGTTCTGGACCGGCGTCTCCGTGCAGGTGGGGTAGTCGTCCGACTCCAGGCCGCCGGTGATGGTGTCCGTGCTCGAACTGTCGGTGCCCTGCCACAGGAAGGCCTGGGTGATGGCTACACCTTCCTCGTCGAAGGCGGTGAACGTGACGGGAACGGCCTTCTTGCCCGTTACGCCGAGAACGATGTCTTTGCCCTTGTTGACGACTCCGTTCTTGAATGTGGTGCCGCCCAGCGCGTCCTTCGGCTGGACGCTCTGCGAGGCGAAGGCTCTGAGATCCGTCGCCGCCCCAGGGTGCTCCGCTGCCTGGGCGGCGCCCGGAAGAACGAGCGCCGAGAGTACGACGGCGCCGGAAAGGACGGTGGCCGCAGTGCGTATACGCATGTGATTCCCCCAAGGTGAGGTCGGGTGGCCCTGCCGAACCTGCCTTATGGCAGGGCCCGTTGATGTGGTGAAGAGGGCGGTGCCCGCCCGGATCCCGCGGAAGGGGCTCAGGGCGCGGGAGAGCGGAGGACGTCGTCGATGTCGAAGCTGTGGTCGGGCGTCGGGTAGAGGTCTGTCGGGTAGAAGTCCGTCGGCTGGGAGCCCGGTGTGGGTACATCGGCCGGGTCGGCGGTGGGCTTGCCGTCCGGGCTGCACACGTGCGGTGCCGAGGGTTGGGACAGTTCGTGGTCGGCGACCCGCTGCGACCGGAAGTCCACAGTGGCGCGACCCCAGAGGTCCTCTCCGCCGCCGACCTCGACCTCCTTGGGCAGTTCCTTGCTCGTCAGCGGCTTGCCCACGGTGATCGAGAGGAGGGCGCCCTCGCAGGGGCTGCGGTCCGTCGCGTAGAGGGACGCGGGCAGGGCGATCTTCTGCTCGACGCTCGCGTCCGTATGGAGTTCGACGCGCTTCACCCGGCGGATGTCGAAGTAGTAGTCGGGTCGAGTCCCGTCCGAGAGCCGATCGCCGTCGGCGCCGTTCGCGACTCCGTACACCAGTTTCCAGAACTCGACCTGCACGGTGATCTTCCGGCAGAGCGGCCCGTTGTACCCCGGCAGGCTGGAAACCCTCAGCCCGTCGCTCGCATAGTTCTCCTTGGGCGTGTCGACGACGAGCCGAACCCAGTCCCTGGATTCCTCGGCCGTCCACCCCTTGTTGTCGTGGCAACCGGACGCCCCGGTCGGATACGGAGGAGTGAGAGACGGGGTCGGCGAAGGGCTCGACGACTCGGTCACCCCCGTCGCGCTCTCGGACGGGTCCCCGGAAAGGGAGGTGCCGTTGGCGCTCGAACAACCCCCGGTGAACAGGACGACCACGGCGAGGGCCGCGACGACAGGCACGACGGAGTCTTTCCGCCCGGGTATGCGCCTCGGTACGCACCTCATCGGTCGAACCGGTTCCTGGCTTCCACGGTGCTGAAGCCCCGCAGCACGACGAGGGCGAAGGCGATACCCGCCTGGCCCCATACCCCCACCAATGCCGGCCTGACACTCTTCGGCATCTGCGCTCTCACGCTCGGTGTCGTCATGAACGCAAGAAAACGGCATATGTGCCAGGGACACGTCGGTAGGAGTACGTAGACCATGTACGTATGTGCCATCGCCGCCCGACCGCACGGTCGAAGCGCCCCTGGACGCGGCCGGGCGTCGGCATGCCGCCTGGTACTCGACTGCCTTGCGCGGTCCTTGTCCGTCGGTTCCTGCCCTTGTGGTCCCTCCGTGGTCCCTGCCGCTCCTTGAAAGCCTGCCCCGATACGGAGTCCCGGACGTCGCTCCAGCTCAGCGGATGCGGTCGGCCCATGTCGCAGCTGATTCAGTTTTCAGCGGCATGCAGGCTCCTCCCTGGGTGCCGGACAGAGCCTCATGACCGTCCGGAGTCACGGTCCCGATTTCGCGTTCGGCCGGTCCACCGTGCTGCAGCAGGATCACAGACGCACGTGACCTCTCGGCTGTGAGCAGCGGATCGGGGAACGCCTTGGCAAGGGTGACGGCCGGCCCAGGTGCGGAACCGTCGGGTCCAGGGCCGAGTCTGAGGTCTATCCCCGTTCAGGCGCTCCTGGGAATCCTCCGACCGCTCGCTCGAACGCGCGGGCCGCCCGCAGCACGGTCGGCTCGTCGAACTGGTTGCCGACCAGCATCATGCCGACGGGCAGGCCGTCGACCACGCCCGCAGGCACGCTGATCGCCGGGTGCCCGGAGGTGTCGAACGGTGCCGTGTTGCCGAGCATGTCCACCGCGCGACGGACGTGCTCGCGCAGCGGCGCATCGGGGGCGGGGAGGCGGGTCGCCCGCATCGGGGTGGTCGGCAGGCACAGCAGGTCCACCTGGGTCAGCGCGAGGTCGTAGGCGGCGCGCAGGACCGGTGCGAGGTTCTGTGCCTTGGCGTAGGACGTGGCGTCGCGCTGCTCGATCATGTACTGCCCGAGCAACGCGATGTACTGGACGCTGGGTGAGACCTCACCGAAGTGTTCACGGCGGCCTGCCGCGTACGCGCTCATCACCGACGGACTGTAACGGCCACGGTGGTTGAGTCCGTATCCGTTGCCGTGCATCATCTGCCAGACCGCGCCGTCGGTCGCGATCACGCTCCACACGGCCATACCGAGATCGAGGTGTTCCGGCACCGAGATGTCCACGATCTCGGCACCCGCGGACGCCAGGTGCTCCGTCGCGGCTCGGACCGTGTCGTCGACCTCGGCCTCGCTCCCCGGTTGTCCGAAACCCTCCCGTACGACCCCGACGCGCAGCCCCGCGACGCCGCTGTCGAGCCCCTTGGTGTAGTCGCGTGCCGACGGCAGCCCCACCTGACGCGGGTCCAGCCCGTCCGCTCCTGCGATCACCGACAGGAGCAGGGCGGTGTCGGTCACCGTCAGCGCCATGGGACCGAGGTGGTCGAGGGTCAGCTCGATGGGGAAGGCCCCGGTGTAGGGAACCAGCCCGTGGGTGGGTTTCAGCCCGACGATTCCGGACCAGGAGGCGGGCATACGGACCGATCCGCCCTGGTCACCGCCGACGGCCATGTCGACCTGCCCGGTCGCGACGAGCACCGCGCTGCCCGAGCTGGAGCCGCCGCTGCTGTGCTCGGGGCTCCAGGGGTTGCGGACCGGCCCGGACGCCGCGGTGTGGCTGCCCCCGGAGAAGCAGAGGTCCTCGCACACCGACGTACCGGTGATGGTGCCGCCGGCCTGGAGGACACGACGTACCACCGTGGCGTCCTCGTCGGCGATGTACCCCTCAAGAGTCTTGGATCCGTTGGCCATGGGCAGGCCGGCCACGGCGACATTGTTCTTGATGGCCAGGCGCTTGCCCGCGAGCGGGCCTTCGGCGGACTCCGTGATCTCGGCACACGCCGCCCAGGCTCCCAGCCCGTTGTCATCGGGGGACGGACGGCTCCAGGCACGGGCCGGCGCCTGCGGGGCTCTCGCGGCCCATTCCCGGTCCACGGTCTCGTAGCTCGCCAGACCCTCGTCGATCAGCCCGCCGAACTCGGCCAGGGCGTCATCGGTCAGAGTGATGCCGAAGTCCTCGGCGATCCGCCGCAGTCGCTCCGGCGCGGGGCGCTCAATGGGCACGGTCGTCTCCTCGTCTGTTCCGAATCCTCATACGCCGAAATGCACCGAAACACACCGCATCCTCATGCGCCGTATCCTCATACGCCGAGGAACTCGTGCTGAAGTGCCCGGTCGCCGAGCAGGTTCTGCGCGGGGAGGTCACGGACGATCTCCCCCTTGTCCATCAGATACGCATGCCGGGCGATCTTGGTGGCGAAGTCGAGGTTCTGCTCGACGAGCACGACCGTGATCCCCCGCTCGCTGTTGATCCGGCAGACGGTTTCGGCGATCTGGTCGACGATCGACGGCTGGATGCCCTCCGACGGTTCGTCGAGCAGGAGCACCCGCGGGTTGGTCATCAGCGCGCGGCCGAGTGCGAGGATCTGCTGCTGGCCTCCGCTGAGACCGCCGCCGCGCTCCGCACGCTTGGCGTGCAGCACGGGGAACTCTTCGAGTACCTGCTCCAGGGCCTGTGCCCATGCTCGCGGCCTGGTGCCGTACGCCGCGACGCGGAGGTTGTCGAGCACCGTGAGGCCCGGGAAGATGTCACGCCCCTGCGGCACGTAGGCGATACCGGCGCGGGCCCGCTGGTGTGTCCGGGTCCGGGTCAGATCGCGCTCGCCCAGCCTGATCGTTCCGCTGGTCACCGGCACGGCACCGACCATGGCTTTGAGCAGGGTGGATTTACCGACGCCGTTGCGGCCGAGCACGGCGACCATGTCGCCGTCCTCCACGGTGAGCGACAGCCCGTGCAGGACCGTGGTTCGTCCGTAGCCGGCCCGGATGCCGTCAATGTGCAGCATGGGAAGTCCCCCTTCCGAGGTAGATGTCCAGGACTCGCTCGTCCGCGCGCAACTGCTCGATGCTGCCGCTGGTGAAGATGCGCCCCTCGTGGAACATCGTGACCGGGGCACCGAGTTGACGGACGAACTCCATGTCGTGTTCGACGACGATGACCGTCGCGGTCCTGGCCAGGTCGTGGATGAGTTCGACGACCCGCATGGTCTCCTCGCGGGTCATCCCGGCCGTGGGCTCGTCGAGGAGCACGACCTTCGGATCACTGGCCATGACCATGCCGATCTCCAGCCACTGCCGTTCACCGTGCGACAGCTCGCCGGCCGGCTGACGCGCCTTCTCGGACAGATGCAACCAGGCCAGGGCGCCCCGGGCACGCACGTCCGCCTCGCCGATGTCGCGCTTCGCGCCGTACGCGGCGAGCCACACGTTCTCGAAGGCCGTGAGTTCCCCGTACAGGCTCGGCACCTGAAGCTTGATGCCGATGCCCCGGCGGGCGCGCTCGTCCGGGCGCCGCAGGGTGATCTGCTCGTCGCCGAGCAGGACCGTTCCCGAGGTCGGCCGGTACCGGCCGGCGAGCATGTTGAAGAAGGTGCTCTTGCCGGCGCCGTTCGGCCCGATCAGGCAGTGCACGCCGTTCGGTGCGACTTCCAGCGAGGCGCCGGCGAGTGCCGCGACACCGCCGAACCGCTTGTGCACGTCCACGGCCGTGATCGAGGTCGCCTTTCGTGACTCCCCGCCGATGACGGTGTCGTCGATGACGGAGTCGTCGATGACGGAGTCGCCGAGCGGAGAGCCGGTCCGTCCCGCCGGGCCGGCGGCGACGGAGGCACGCCCGAGCGCGGGCACAAACCTGCGTGCCAGCGCGGACAGGGTGGGCAGGACCCCCTCGGGCAGCAGCACCACCACCGCGATCAGGAGAGTGCCGAGCACGATCGGGGTGGCGGACCCACCGCCGCCGCCGAGGGCGTCCGACACTCCCTGGACGATGGCCACGCCGACGAATGCGCCGAGCAGCGATCTCCGGCCTCCGACGAGGACCCAGATCGGCACCAGGGCGGCTTGCGGAAGGCTGAACACGTTGGGATTGACGGAGGTGCCCCAGGCGGCGAAGAGGCCGCCGGCGAGTCCGGCGATCGCGCCACCGATGGTGAACGCGACCAGCTTGTAGCGACGCACGTCGTAGCCCAGCAGCTCGGTCCGCAACTCGTTCTCCCGCAGCCCGGCGAGGATACGGCCGAAGGGACGGCGCAGCAGCAGGTGGATGCCGAAGCCGATGAACGCGGCCACCGCGACGCAGGTGAACAGCAGCCCGTTGGGGCTCACCATCTGGCCACCGCCCGGAAGCATCAGGGGTGGCACGCCGACGATGCCGTTGTACCCGCCCAGGAGCGCCTGGCCGATGTGGTAGCTCGGATCCGCCGTGCTGGACATGAAGGTGAGCAGTACGAGGGTGAAGGCGAGCGTGATGATGGAGACGTACACGTCCCCCACGTTGCCGTAGAAGATGAAGTAGCCGAGCGTGGCGGCGACGACCGCGGCGATGACGACGGCCGCCACGAGCGCGGTGGTCGTCTCGCCGGTCTGCGGGAACAGGTCGATGCCGAGGACGCCGTAGGCGTAGGCCCCGATGCCGAAGAACGCGGTCTGTCCGAAGCTGAAGATGCCCGCACGGCCCCACACGAAGGTGAAACTCAGGGCGAGCAGACCGAAGATCACCCACAGGCTCCAGTCCAGCGCGCGGAACGGGGCCACGGTCGTGGCCAGCACCGCACCGGCGAGCGTGACGGCGACAGCACCGGGAATCTCGACGGGAACGTGCTTGCGCAGCCTGTGCCATATCGGCGCCACGGAGCCGGACAGGGTCCGGTTGTTGGTCGACATCATCGCTTCCTCTCCCAGTACCCCGAGATACCGGTCGGGAGGAACCGGAGAATCACGATGGCGACGACAAGCAGGGCAGCTGTGCCGAGGACCGACGTGGTCAGGTTCGACACCAGTGAGTTGACGCCGCCGAGCAGTCCGGCCGCGCTTGCCGTTCCGGCGACCACCCCCGGTCCGCCGACGACGACGGTCATGAACGCGCGGCCGACGTACGTCTGTCCCATGCTGGGCACGACGGCCGTGATCGGCGCGAGGAGCGCACCGCCCGCTCCCGCCAGCGCGGATCCGAAGCCGAACGTGAGCATGTTGGTACGCCGTACGTCGACGCCGACCGCGGCGGCCATGTCCGGCAGCATCACGGCGGCGCGCGCCATGGTCCCGTACCGCGTGCGGGTGAGTACGAGATACGTGAGCCCCAGGAGCAGGACGGCCGCTCCGACGAGTACCAGCGAATACTCGGAAACCGAGTAGTCACCGATACGGATGCTGCCCAGCGGCGTCGGGATGCCGTTGCTGGCGGGGCCGTAGATCAGCACCACGACCTGGACGAGGATCAGGCTGAGCCCCCAGGTCGCCAGCATGGTCGCCGGCATCCGGCCGTACAGGTGCTGGATCAGCAACCGCTCGACCACGACACCGATGGCTCCGACCGCGAGTGCTGCGAGCACCATGGCGACCCACAGGTTCAGTCCGTGGCGGACGCCTGTCAGCGTGAAGAACGCGCCGAGCATCAGGAATTCGCCGTGGGCGAGGTTGATCACGCCCATCATCCCGAAGAGGACCGCGAGTCCGAGCGAGATGACGGCCAGGAGGGCGATGCTGCTGAGCAGGGAGAGGGTGAGATTGGCTAGCTGGTCAGGTTGCACGGTCATGCCCTTTGTTCTGGCTCACGGCGCCTACGGGGTGAACTGCTTGTTCGTCGTCGGGTTCTTCCGCAGATCGCAGACCGAGTTCTCGTAGGCCGGGGGCACGTCGGCGTTGGTCGTGAGGACCTTGAACCCGTGCTTGTCGTTGGCCTCGGCGATGCTGACGTTCTGCGTCACGTGGTGCGAACCCGGGTTCATCGTGACCTTGCCGCTGGGCGAGTCGATCGACAGTCCGGACTCCAGGGCGGCGATGACCTTGTCCCGGTCGAGGCTGCCGGCCTTCTCCACCGCCGCGGCCCACAGGTGCCAGCCGTTCCACACGGTCACCGCGGAATTGGGTACGTAGGGATAGTCCTGGCCGTACTTCGCGTGCCACGTACTGACGAATGCGGTGTTCTCCGGCGTCTTGAGTTCCTGGAAGTACGGGAAGGCGACGGTGACGCCCGTGCTTTCCTTCGGGGCCAGCACGATGTGCTCACTGCCGTCGCCGAACGTCGTCGAGACGATCTTCATGCTCTTGTTGAGGCCGGTCGACGCGAACTGCCGGTAGAAGGCGGTGTGGTTCCCGCCGACGAGCAGGGACACCACCACGTCGGGCTTGGCGGCCTGCAGGTTGTTGATCACCGCGCCGAAGTCCGAGCTCTCCAGCGGGATGAAATCGGTGCCCACGACTGTGGCGCCGGCCTGCTTGGCGTACTTCTTGGCCCAGTCGGCGGAGATGTGCCCGAAGTTGTAGTCCGCCGCCACGATGTAGATCTTCTTGCCGAAGTTCTTGGTGGCGTACGGGATCAGCGGTGCCAGCTGCTGGGACGGGACCGGACCGGTGTTGAAGACGTTCTTGTCACAGACACCGCCTTCGTAGAGGTTGTTGTAGAAGTAGAGCGTCTTGGAGCGGTCGACGATGGGCCGGATCGCTTCACGGGAGGCGCTGGTGATGCCGCCCATGACTACGGAGACCTTGTTCTCCAGGGTGAGCTTGTTGGCGTACTGGGTGTACTTGGCGTTGTCGGACTGCGCGTCGTAGCTGATGAGCTTCAGCTGTCTGCCCAGCACACCGCCGTGGCTGTTGATGTCCTTGATCGCGAGGTTGGTCGCGTCGATGTTCGGCTTGCCGATGACGTTGAGCGGCCCGGTCGCGTCGAGGATGCTGCCGACGGGGATGGGGCCCTTCGAGTCCGAGCCCGCGTCGGTGGCGCTGTTCGCGCCGCAGGCGGCAGTCAGCAGCAGCGCCGAGGCGGCTGCCACGGTTCCGAGACCGATTCGGGCATGGGGGTATCGCATTTTGGTACCTCGATCTTTCGGAGGTGCGTGAGGAATCTGAATTGCCGTCACCACACGACTCGCGTTTGTCTTGCCACTGTCGGTCGCGGGGAAGGAGAACTGATTACCCGTTGCCGGAAGCAGGCGAGGGGTCGTTGTCGCTGCTCGGCTCCAGACGCGAGGAATGCGGCAGCAGGCCCGTGCCGTCGGCACAGTTGAGATATTCGAAAAGGGTCCCGCCCGGCAGGACGAACAGCTCGTGCCAGGTCACGACGTCCCGGCGGTCGCCGTAGCGTCGTTTCATGGCGATGGCGTGCCGGTAGATCTCCAGATGTGTCTCGTGCGACGCGGACCACGACTCCAGATCCGCCAGGGAAGAGAACACCGCGCATACCGAGGTTTCCCGCCGAGGCTCTCCGGTGTCGGAGAGATTGGTCATCCGCCGGAGGTACAGACAGCCGCTGCGCGGATTCCCCTCAAGGTGGTCCATGCCGCGGTCGAGCTTCGCCCGGAGGTTCCGTTCGTAATCCTCGGCCTGCTCGGGTTCGGAGTCGTGCCAGAACTGACCGGACCGCAGAACGGTGAGGTTGTGCGGCACCACCACCGACACGCGGCGACCGGCGCTGCTCGGGCCGGGCTGCGGCGGTGGCAGGGCCGTCGGCGCGTCCAGCTCGTCGATCGCGGACAGCGGAATACGGTCCCTGGCCGCCCCGAAGTAGCCGTTCGTCGTGATGGGGGCGAGTTCCGCGTCCGGTGTGCGCCCGAGTCCGATGCGGTATCCCGGATCCGAACAGATGGTCTCGTGGCGGTCGTAGGGGCAGGCCAGCCGCTCGCGCCAGTAACCGACGTCTTCCGTGACCCGGGCCGGATCGTCCCACCACGCCCGCCAGGACGAGCCCGTGGTCCAGGCGGCGTGCTCGGACAGGGACGTCCAGTACGCGACGACGATGGTGGCCGGCCGCTGCGCCTCGTCGGTACAGACCATGACCTCGTGTGCCGGAGGGCCGTTCGGTTCGCCGAACCACCGGCGCATCTGATCGACGAACTCCCGGGCCCCCGCGCTGCCGGGCGCGGCGCCCTGCAGACCGAAGTACTCACTGACCAGCATGGGCACCGGGTGGCGCCAGCGCAGCGCGAACCGCGGTGCCGCCGGCACATGGCCTTCCGGTCTCCGTGCGGGAATGCTGCGCTGGTAGGAGACCTCGAAGAACGAGGGCGAAACCTGGTTTCCGTCCATCAGATACGCTCCAGTCCGACAGCGTGTTGACCATCGCTCGTCGTCACCCCACCGATTTCCCGCGCCGACGGCTCGGCCGGAGAATCGGTCAGGATCCTGGTGGTGGCCGCACCCTCACTGACAATGGTCACCGGCCTGTGCCGAGTACTGTTCACTGTCAGCTGGAAAACATCGAAACGGTTGTACGTGCCGATGATGTCGTGCGCCAGCTTGAGTGGAATGGCTTCCTGAAGGTCCAGCTCGGCGTAGACAATTCCTTCTTCACCGACGAGCGGTCCGGCGATCACATCTCCGCGCGGCCCGATGACGAGCGAAGCCGTCGGCGTACTGGTCAGGGTCCGGGCGATCTCCTTGTCACCCTGGGCCACATGCTCAACGGCCGCGGCGTCGAGGGCCGTGGCGGCGACAACGGTGAACACCTTGCCCTCAAAGGAGTGCGCGGCGGCCCGGAGGCGAATACTGTCCGCCAGATCGTATTCCGGCTTGCCTTCCCGCAGGTCGAACGGCCAAGCCGGCGGATAGCTCGCTATGTGCACCTGCTCGCCCTGGGCGAGCAGGGCGTAGCGGGCGAGTGTGTTGGTGTTCTCCCCGCAGATGAGCACGCCGACAGAGCAGTCATCGATCGACACCGGATGCAGGTCGTAACCATCTCCGTGCGACCACGTCAGGCGCTCGTACCAGGTGGCCACCAGCTTCCGGCGGTGATTGACCAGCTGACCGCGCCGATCGAAGACCAGATTGGTATTGAAGACCTGAGCCACGTTGTTCGGCGCCAACTCGTTGACACCGATCGACAGCGAGACGTCGAACCGTCTGGCGATGGCGGCGAGCCGCTCCGTGTGCGGTCCGGGGACAGTCACCGAGGACGCGACGAGTTCCTCGTAGAACGCGTGCTGCCGGACAGCCGGGAGAACCCCGCCCCACAGCGGGTATCCGGCGACGAAGCTCTCGCCGAAGACGACTAGGTCAGCACCCTGGCGGGACGCTTCGGAGACCAGTTCCGTCACCTTGTCCAAGGTCCGTTCGACGTCAAGGAAGACGGGTGTCGCCTGGACGGCCGCCACAGTGATCTTCTTTCGACCGCATTCTTCGCTCACATCAGCTCCCGGGCCGATCGCGTGTTAAATCGATGTGTCGAGAAGATCTGACATAGTGTGGACCGTGCTCTCGATGTCGATAAAGCTAGCACCGGTACCAGCAGGTAAGGACACATCAGTGTCACGAAAGTCGCCAATTGATATAGTCGAGATCTGTCGACAATAGAAAGAGGGGAAACCGTGCGAGAGGAACTCGAGCAGGCAGGGCTGGATTCGAAGGAGGCCCAGCTGTACCTCGCCGTCCTCGCTCTCGGGCAACCGACGGTTGCCCAGGCTGCCCAGGCGGCCCAGGTCAGCCGGACCAACGCCTACGACGTTGTGCGCAGACTGACTCAGCGAGGGCTGGTCACGGTGACCGAGATCGGACCCACAGGAGAGCGGGCGGGCCGTGGCCGCGGCGTGCTCCGCGCCGCGGACCCTGAGCAGTTCCTCACCGAGTGGCGGGCACGGGGAAACGTACTGCGGGAGCTCGTTCCACGCCTCAAGGCCGTCATGAGCACCGAGACCGCCAGACCGCGCGTGCGTTACCTCGAAGGTCAGGCCGGCATCACGGCGGCTCTGTGGGAGACGCTGACGTGGGATGTCCCGCTGAAGGGGATCTTGTCGATGATGGACCTGCTGCAGGTTCCGGGTCGGCAGACGATGGAGGAGTACATCGCCAAGCGCCGCGATCTTGGCATCACCCTCAACGTGGTCCGATCCCCCGAGAAGGAGACCGAGGATCTCTGGCCGTCACGTGAACAGGACCTGCGCGACGTGCGCTTCGCCCCGCCGGAGCATGTCTTCACGATGACGATGGTCATCGGTTCGGACTCGGTGGCAGTGATCTCCTCACGACGAGAGAACTTCGCCATGATGATCGACAGCCGCGAGTACGCCGAGCTTCAGTCCGGCCTGTTCGACTCTCTGTGGTCGGCGAGCACGCGCTGAGCGTTGGCGATTCGGGCCACCGCTCGCCGTGCGACAGAGCTTGGGATGCGCGGCGATGGTGTGGGCCCGGGTGGGCACGGGGTGCTGTCCAGGTCCCCACGGTGTCCTTGCCAGTTCGGGCGTCATCAGCAACTTGGGCTTCGGTCACGAAAGGGGCCCGGAAACCGACATCGTGGACCGGTCCAAGAGATCAGGCTCGTACGTCCCGCTGCTGAAGTTCCTTGAGTACTCCGGCCACCGTCACGAAGTCGTTGTCCACGTGGAGGACGGTGTGCCCGTGGTGGACAGCGGTCGCACACACCAGCAGGTCGATCGCTCCTGCCGCACGGTGCCGCCCCTGCTGCGTCAGCTTGTACTGGGCGGTATCGACCCAGCGCCAGGCGGTCTTCGGAACGGGAGAGAGCAGGCAGAGTGCGTCCAACTCCTCCGCGAGCTCGTCCCGGTGGGACGGACTGGTTGCCGAGTAGAGAAATTCGGCACGCGTCGGCTCGCACAGGTGGAACACCCCGGCGGCGATGTGCCCCTCCCACGGCGCCAATGCCCCGGGTGTGCGGAACAGGTGCCACAGGGCGGAGGTGTCGAGCAGGTATGTGATCACTCGAAGGCCTCGCGTCGGGCACGCTTGCCTGCGTCATGCGCCGCCGCGGCCTGCTCGAACTCGCCACGCGCACCACGCGCGGCCAGCTTCTCGGCAGCATCGAGGCGCTTGATCCGGGCCACGTAGTCCCGCAGGGCCGCGTTGACCGTCTCCTTCTTCGTCGTGACACCCATCAGCCGCATGGCCTCGGCGAGCGCCTCGTCATCGAGATCAATCTGTGTGACGGACATCGAGCACCTCCAGCATCCACGATGTATGCCACCAAGATACATCGCCAACATTGGGGTCACCACCGGCCAAGTACCCGCCGGAGATGGCGAGGCAGGATCCGGGCAGTTCCCGACCCGTCACCAGCGACTGACCACCTGTCGCGGCCCACTCAGGGCACTGGCCGCCGTCGAGCACTCGATCACCTGGAGGGCACCCGCCACGACCTCACGGACCCCGCCCTGCGCGACGCCGACTTCAGCCGGGCCTTCCGCACCGCCTACGGACTGCCTACGGACTGCCGCCCATCGAGTACCGGCTCCAGGCCCTGGCTGTACAGGAGTAGAGGGGAGTAGGGCTCGATATCTGCGTGCGGGAGTTCGGGGCGCGGGGACGACCAAGGTCGGTGTTCGAAAGTCATGATGATGAGGATGACGAGGGGGTACGGATGGGGCTGTGCGGATGCTGCTGCCCGGGGCGCGGTTGATGGCGCGGATCGGTGGGTGGCCGGGGGAAGCCGTGCTGGGAGGCGTGAGTTGCGGTGCGCCCGGCCCTGTGGGTGCTGAGGCTTCCGCCGAGCGGCGGGGGGCGTGGGCCGGGGAGGCAGTCGCTCTGCACCGTCGGCGACCCCGGCACCGGGACGGTCCGCCCCGTGCGCTCGCGTTGTACGCCAAAACGCTGAGTGACAGCGGCCGTTACGAGGAGGCGATCACCGCGGCGGACGAGTCCCTCGCCGACGCCGATGCCCGGAGGTCACCGACGCAGACCGGCTACACGCTGCGCAGCCGCGCCCTGGCCCTGCTGGGGGTGGGCCGGCTCGATGAGGCACTGGTCGCGGCGCAGAGAGCGTGGCCGTGTACTGGGACGCCGTGCCGCGGCACAGGGACGGCCGCTGGGCGGCACTGTCGACGCGCTGCACGCCTACGGATCGGCGCTGAACCGACTCGGCCGCGTCGAGGACGCCGGGGCCGCCTACCAGGAGGGCGCCGGTCCGCTGCGGGACATGTCCTGGACTGCCTCGCCCATCAGCTCGGTGAACTGGCCCTGCCTGTGGAGGAGTTGTTGGTCCTTGAGGAACTGGTACAACTCTGGTCCCGGCTCACCGACAACGACCCCGACCGATACGAGGCATGGCTCGCCAGGGCACTGGACAACCTGGCACACCGACACGAGGAGGACGGCGCCCCTCAGGAGGCGGTCGAGGCCACCGTGAAGAGTGCCGACGCATACCGCCGCGCCGTCGGACGCGATCCGCAGAGCCATGAACCGGAACTGGCCCTCGCCCTCACCAACCTCAACATCCGGCAGTACGACACCGGCAGCCCCGACGCCGCCGTGACAAGCGGCCGCGAGCCACTGGCGATCACCCGCCGGCTGGCCGCGGCCGACCCAGACGCCTACCGCCCGCTGACCTCCTACGAATACTCGCCGCCGTACTACGCCTGGCCGGGCAGGACACAGAGGCGACGGCCTGCTACGACGAGGCCCGCGCCGTCGAGAGAGAAACGACTGCAGACACCGAACCGGAACCGTAGGGACGACCGGCCACTCGCTCAGGCCACATGCGGCGACTTCCCCGGCCGCGAGCCAAGACATCCACCTAGGTCGGAACAGTTCGAACTACCGTTGGCGGCAACGCTGTTGAACTGACACACAGCGGGTTCACTCCGTTGGCCCAAAGCTCTGAACCCGACCGCCCGATGAGTCGTTTCCGCAGGTCACGGACCTGCATAGTGGGGCGGGTGGGACTCGAACCCACGGCCGACGGATTATGAGTCCTTTGAGGATCTTGGCGACCCTTGTCGATCAATGCCAATCTTGGCCATTTTCCCAGCTCAGAAGGGGTTTGGCACCTCACCCCTTCTCAGCCCTTGTCAGTCTTTTCCGATCCTTGTGTCCAACCTGCGTCCAGAACGCGTCCTGGAAGGACAAGCCCAACCAGCTTCCGAGACGATCGCCCCAGCTCGGGAGTACGCCTCGAACTCGCCCGCAGCGGATTTCCCTTCCAGCGCGCAGAGGCGCCGCCCCTCCACTCGGGGCGAAGCCTCAATAGCCGTTTCCGCAGGCCAGACGTCGCCTGGTCAGCTTATCCAGCTCAGCCGCCATCTTCCTGAGTGAGCTGGAGAGGTCGGGCGCACTGCAGTTTCGGGCGCACGGCGTGGAGGATGCCCCCCGTCACGGGCTCCCCCGCTTCGTGCCGGCCAGAGCATGGTTCGGCGTACAGGCGGGACATGAGTACGGCGTGGCCCGGAGTTCATGGTTGCCGCGGGACGACTTCGGTGACGGCCGAGTCGGCATCCGGCACGAAGGACACCGTCGAGGCCTACACACGCCCCCTTATCAGCGAACTGGCGCCAGGTAGGGCTCTGGCCGGTGCTGTCGAGGCAGAGGCTGTTGAGAGTGCCGGCTCCGGTGCGGACGACGGTGGCGCCGCCGGTGACGGTGCCCGCCGAGTCGTCGAGGGTGATGGTGATCTGCTCGCTGCCGACGCAGAGGGTGGTGGTGGTCGGGTCGGTCTGGAGGAGCAGGTTGCCGTCGGCGTCGTAGATGTAGCTGGTGGAGCCGGTCGAGCCGCCCGTGGTGCTGGTGCCGGTCAAGGGGTTGGGCTGGGCGCTGGAGTAGCCGCTGGTGGTGACGGTGTGCCGGGTCTGGGTGAGGCGGTTGCCGACGGCGTCGTAGGGCCAGCTGGTCCAGTAGGCACCGCCGGTGATGCCGTCGCCGACGGTGCTGTGGTCGCCGCCGGTGGGAGTGGCGGCGCAGTTGTCGGTGGCGGTCGACACCGGGCGCGGGAGCCCCGGCGCGGATCTGCCACACAGGTGGCGTTGAGCAGGGAAACGTGTTCGAGCCTACGCCGAGCATCAGGCGCGAAGAGTCGCGCGAAGGCCATCGGGGACGGGGGCGCCGCAGGATCGTCTCAGTGGCGGACAACGCGCACCCATGATCGGGTGGAGAGCGCGGCGAGGGCAACGGCTCCAGCGAGCGCCATCCAGGACGTCACAGTCAGAACCAGTTTCCGATATCCGAGATGATGTTGTTCGTCACATTGCTGGTGACGAACCCGGCAGCCAAGCCTACGACCGCTCCGACCGCGCCTCCGACAACCGTACCTTCGGGACCGACGAACGAGCCGATGATCGCTCCGGTTTCGAGGCCGGACTCCGCCATCGTCGCCGATATGTACATGTCGGCACCCGCTTGCGGGACACTCGTCAGGGCTGCCCGCGTACGGGACTGCCCTTCCCCCCGGTCCGTCATGTAGTTGTACCCGTAGGCTCCCACGCCTCCCGCTCCAGTGAGTGCCCGCGCGGCCCCGACCGACGTCAGTCCAGGGCGGAGAAGGGTGTCTCGCCCAAGGCAGACAGAGAGGGTGCGGCGGCTGGCCCGTGTGAGCCCGGGAGTGAGATTCCCCCGGGCTCCCGATTACTAACCGATCGCCCCCATCACTCCCCCTACGATCGCGGCCACCACGCCGATCGCCAGAACGAAATCCGCCGGCCGACAAGGTCTCACGAGAGTCCGTTTCACCGGCTCCGCGTCCGCGACGGGTTTCGGCTTGCGTGGCAGCCGTTCCCTGATTTCCGTGGCAGCCAGTTCCGACGTTGCAAACCGGTAATCCACCAAGGACCCGCCGAACACCACGGGGACAAGGGACTCGTCGCGAATCGTCACGATCTTGAGACTCGCCCCCCGCCCCGCCACCACTTTGCGAATTCCGTCATATCTGACTTCTTGGGCCCCGATGGGATTGATGACGACGAGCGACTCCGCGCGCAGCACGACCGCACAGGTTGCCAACCGTAGAAAGAGTGTGGTCACCGCGCAGAAGGCCGCCGTGGCGACCCACACATCACGGTCATAGCCATGTTCCATGCTTGACTGCACACCCCAGGGATAGATTCCCCAGACCGCGGCAATGAAAAGCCCGTTCAAGATCGGCCATGATCGCCGCCGCAGGACTCGTTCCTTCGTCAAATCGCTCTAACACCCCACATGACCATGGAGAGCGCTGTCCGCGCCTTCTCCGCACACACCCCAACCCACCTGCCCATTCACTGCCATGTTCAGAGCCGACCTGCCCTTGTCCAGTATCCTTGCCGTCTCGGTCACATAGCCCCTCCGGCCACCGCCGACTCCGGTCCCCAGACCCATCTTCGTCCGGTACAAAGGAACCTCGACCTCGGCACGTTCAAACGCGTTGCCGAGAAATGCCTCTCTCCATGTGGCGGCGCCCAATCCCTTCGCCAGGCCGCCCCCCACCAGACCACCCGCTGCCGTCCAGAGAAGTGACTTCGCGAACCCGGTTCCGTCGAACTCGCCTGTCCGGTACCAGTCCCCCCCATAACTGATCGCGGCGATACCGACGCCGATGCCGACACAGAGCCCCGCCGAAGCCACGATGCAGGCTCCGAAACTCACGGCAGGCAGCACCCTGTTCTTCCAGCCGTCCCACGTGCCGAAGGTCTGCTTCGTCCAGCTCCAGGACTTCGACCACCAGGACCTGTGCGGCTGGGGCTTGGGCGCGGGCGGGGTGTAGCCGGTGTCGGTGACGGGGTTGCTGTAGTGGCTGCTGATGGAGGCCGCCGTACCCTTGGAGACCACCGTGCCCCGGCGGTAGTCGGCGAGGCCGGTCTTCGGGTCGTAGCCGACCTCCTTCTGGACCTTCTTCGAGCAGTTCGCCAGATCGTACTGGCAGGAGTTGGGGCGCGAGCCGATCTCCTGGCCGGTGGGGTCGGAGAAGGTGACGGGGTTGTCCGAGGCGTAGGCGTATCCGCCGAGTTCCTGCGGGCTGTCGTCCTCGAAGACGGGGTCGAGGCTGACGAAGCGGCCGAGGCCGGGGTCGTATTCGCGGGCGCCGACGCCGGTGAGGCCGGTGGTGGTGTCGGTGGTCTTGTCGAGGAAGGTGCGGTTGTCGGGCCAGCTCGCGGTGGTGCCGCGGGGGTTGCCGTAGGGGTCGAACTGGCGCCAGGTGGGGGTCTGGGCGGTGTAGTCGAGGTAGAGGCTGTTGGTGCCGTGCTGGTCGGCGGCGAGTTCGAAGCCGTAGGCGGTGCCGGTCCCGGTGCGGACGATGGTGGCGCCGCCGGGGACGGTGTAGTAGCGGACTCCGGTGGCGGTGCCGGCGGAGTTGTCGAGGGTGATCTGTTCGCTGCCGAGGTAGAGGGTGGTGGTGGTCGGGTCGGTCTGGAGGAGCAGGTTGCCGTCGGCGTCGTAGATGTAGCTGGTGGAGGTGCCGGCGGTGGCGTCGGCGACCTTGGTCAGCTGGTCGTCGTTGTTCCAGGTGAGAGCCTGGTCGGCGGTGCCGGTGTGACGGGTGGTGGTGTTGCCGTCGCTGTCGTAGCCGTAGCTGGTGGAGCCGGTCGTGCCGCCGGTGGTGGTCGTGGCGGTCAGGGTGTTGGGCTGGCCGCTGGAGTAGCCGCTGGTGGTGACGGTGTCGCTGCCGGTTCCGGAGACGGTGTGCTGGGTCTGGGTGAGGCGATTGCCGACGGCGTCGAAGGTCCAGCTGGTCCAGTAGGCGCCGCCGGTGATGCCGTCGCCAACGGTGCTGTGGTCGCCGCTGGTGGGCGTGGCGGCGCAGTTGTCGGTGGCGGTCCACGCGGTGGTGAGGCGGTCGAGGGTGTCGTAGGCGTAGCACTGGGTCTCGGCCGTCGTGCTGGAGCCGGAGCGGGTCTCGGTCTGGCGGGTGATGTTGCCGGACAGGTCGTAGGTGTAAGCGGTCTCGTCGACGCTGGACGGGGTGGCGGTGGAGCGGGTGACGAGCTGGTCGGTCAGATCCCCGGTGTGGGCGTCATAGGCGTCGGTGACGGTGGCGTAGGACGTGGAGGAGCCCAACTGGACCTGCGCGACCTGGTCGTTGGCGCTGTACGTGGTGCTCTGGAGGTAACTGTAGGCACCGGCCAGGGCGTTGGGTTCGTCGTCGTTGTTGTAGCCGTGGGTGACGGTCTCGGCGGGCAGACCGCCGCCGATGGCGTAACCGTCGGTCCACAGCAGGCCGTTGACGCTGGTGTACGAGTGCGTGATCTTCCAGGTCTTGCCGAGCACTGAGCCCTGTGCGGCGGAGGGGACGATGGTCTCCTCGCCCAGGGATTCACCGAAGACGTTGAAACCCACGGCTTGTTGGACGTAGGCATAGCCGCCGCTGTAGGAGGTCGCCGTGGTGACATGGCCGACCGGGTAGGTCATGCCGGAGACGGCGGTGTTGGCGTTGTCGTAGACCCAGGACGCGGTCTGGTTGCCGGGCGAGCTGGTCGACGTGTACGCGGTCTGGTCGGCGGTGGCGGCCGCGTACCGGCCGGTCTTGCGGTCGAGGGCGTCGTAGGTGAAGGAGGCGTAGTCGCCGCGGGAGTCCTTGGTCTGGAGCAGGTTGCCGTCGGCGTCGTAGGTCATGGTGGAGGTGCCGGCGGTGGGGTCCGTCTTGGCGGTCACCTCGTCGGCCAGGTCGTAGGTGCTGGTCCACGTGTCGCCCTTGGCGTCGGTCGTGGTGGCCTGCTGGCCATGGCCGTCGTAGCCGTAGGTGGTGGCGCTGGTTGTGCCGCCGGTCAGGTAGAAGGTGCCGGTGGTGGTGTTCAGCGGGGTGGTCAGCGACGGGTTGGCGGTGTACTCGTCGAGTTCGCTGGTACGGCCCAGCGGGTCGGTGCGGGTGGTCTTGATGACGCCGCCGGCGGGCGGGATGACGGTGGTGGCGTCGCCGTTGTAGACCGTGGTGGTCGTCGAGACGAGCGAGCCGTTCTTCTCGGCGATGTCGTAGACCTGCCGGCCGAGCCCGTCGTAGGTGAACACGTCCTGGTCGGCGACCTGGTTGTCGGCCACCGACTTCAACGACAGCGCGGGGGTGGTGGCGGAGTCCCAGTAGTCATTGTTCTGCTTCGCCGTCCAGCCGCGCGAGTCGTACAGGGTGTCGTCGATCAGACGGCCACCCTGCGGGGTATAGGCCTGCGTCTGCCGGGGGCGGCCCAGGGAGTCGACGATGCTGGCCGAGGTGAGGTAACCGCTGTTGTCGTTCAGCGTGTTGCTCACCACGCCGGACAACGAGGTGTTCGACAGCGTGTAGGTGTAGGTCCCGTTCGCCAGAGAGCTGGTCGCGCGGGAGTTCTTCCACACCGAGGTCGTCCGCCCCAGCGCGTCGTAGTGCGTGGTGGTCACCACGTGGTCGGCGTCCGTGGCGGTGAGCCCCAGTCCGCGCTCGGTGTCGAACGTCGTGCTCGTGGTGTGGGCGACCCCGCCCACCGTGGGCTGGGCGACGCTCTGTCCGGTGGTCAGGTAGGCGGAGTCGACCGTGTAGGTGGTCGTGGTGGTGTTGCCGTTGCCGTTGGTGGTGCTCGCCAGGCGGTGGTACGTGCTGTCGTAGGTGTTGTGCGCGGTGGTCCGCCAGGTGAACGCGCCCGCACCGTAGTCGGTGGCCGTGCGCGTCATGGTGACCAGGCCCATGGTCGGGGCGGTGGACTGCGGGAAGGCGGTGGCGAAGGTGGTGTCGTCGTAGAACGTCCGGGTCGCGGAGACCACCTGGTCCGGGCGGTTGACACTGCTGGGCGCGCCAAGGGTGTTCAGCCCGCTCGGCACGGAGGAGGCGGAGCCCTCGGTGAAGCCGGAGCAGGCCACCGAGTCCTCCTCGGATCCGGAGATCAGGCCGACGAGGTTGGCGCCGGTGTTGGCGGGGGCGTAGGTGGTGGCGGTGCACTGGTCGTAGTGGGAGTCGATCGGCACGGTGTGCTCGTAGCTGTAGGTCGCCAGCGCGAAGTCGTCGTCGGAGCGGGTGGCGTCGTAGGTGGTGTCGGTCTCGGTGTCGCGCCAGCTGGTGGTGCCGCCGTCGGACACGCGCTGGCGGGTCCACTCCTCCGCGTTACCGGTCGCGTTGGCGGTCAGGTCCGGCAGCCCGGAACGGGTACGGGTCGCGGTCGCCGCGGAGATCCAGTACGAGGTGATCGTGGAGTGGTCGACGCCGCCGCCGTCACCGAGGTAGGACGTGGACTCCAGTACCCGCCCGGCCAGTTGGGCGGAGTCGGTGTGGTGGCCGCCCTGGGAGTCGGTCAGCGAGATGCTGCGGGTCGAGCTGGAGGAGAGCCAGTCGCCGTCCATGCCCTGGTAGTAGGAGTCGACCTGCTTTGTCTTAGCGTCTCCCGAGCCGTTGCCGGTGGTGGTGGTCACCTGCTGGTAGCCGCGCCACTGCCCGTACGTGCGGTACTTCGGCTTGGTGTTCTCGTCGTCGTCGTAGTGCCAGGCCGCGCCGCTGTAGGCGTAGTCGGTCTCCTTGGTGGCCGAGCCGCCGGTGGTGTCGGTCTCCAACACCACCTGCACCGCATACTTGTTGAACCAGTCCAACATCGGGCTGATGTAGCCGCTGGGCGTCCAGTACTGCGGGGAGCAGGACGCGGTGTTGGAGGACGGTGTGGCGGAGGTCGAGCACGCGGTCGGCAGTGTGTAGGAGACGCCGGTCACGCCGCCCATCTCGTTGGTGATCGCCGTGATGCGGTAGCGGAACAGGCCCGGGTAGGTGGCCGTGCTCACCCGGTTCTCCAGTGCCGAGCCGGTGAACTGCACCGGCGGCATTGTGATCGACGAGGTCGAGCCGCCCGCGGTGGTGTCCGCACCGGTGCGCTGCACAGAGGACAGCCACAGCGTCGCGCTGGTCGCGTCCCCTGTCGACGGCTCCGTCTGGGTCAGCGCGTAGGAGTCGACGGTCGTGTACGCGCCTGCGGAGGCCGAGTACTGCTGGGTGGTGATGGAGCTGAGGCGGACGGTGGAGAAGTACGACGGCCCGTGCGCGCTGCACGTCGCCCCGGAGGCGCAGCTCAAGTCGTAGGGGACGTCCGGGTAGTACGAGGCGTTGGACGAGGTCTCCGCGCTGCCGCAGTTGCTGCTGGTGGAGGTGCAGCGCACCGACGTGCCGTAGACGATCCGGTCGGGGACGGTACCGTAGGGGCCGGTGACCGTGGTAAAGCCGTAGTCGACGTGCGCGAGGTAGGAGTCACGCACGTACTTGACCTCGGAGGCCCCGTTGTAGGCACCGTAGTAGTTGGTGTCCTGCTTGTAGTAGTACGCCATCGCCGCACCCGTGGCGGTGGTGACGTAGTCCAGGTGCCACTTGGACGCCATGGTGCAGTAGCTGCTGGTGGCCGTGGAGTCGTAACAGGGGTCGCCGGAGTGGGCGGAGTACACCCGCTGGGAGTCCACCGAGTTCGTCGTGTCGTCACCGGAGGCCCAGCCTGGCAGTTCGTTGCGGCCGAAGTAGTACTTGGTACCGTCCCGCTCCGTGATCACCCAGTACGAAGTGTCGTACGTGCCGGAGCCGTTGGACGAGCCGGTCACCTTGCTGACCGTCGCGCCGTTGTCGTCGGCCAGCTTGTAGGCGGAGGTGTCCTTGTCGTAGACGATCGCGGTCGAGGACCCGTTCAGGGACAGGGTCAGGATCGGGCCGTCATAGCACTCGTCGGAGGTAGTCACCGATCCGGCGCTGCCCTCCGGGGAGTCGTCGCAGGGGGTGAACTCCTGGGCTACGAAGGAGTCCTGGGTACTCCAGCCGTCGCCCACCCAGGATGCCTGGGCCTGCGTGTTCGCGGTCTTCGCGTCCACGCTGCCCGAGTCATAGGACAACGAGGCGTCCGGTGCCAGCGACGTCGAGGCGCCGGGCACCTCCACCTTGTAGGTGTAGGTGAAGTCGCCCGACGAGCCCGACTGGGCCCAGGAACCGGCCGAGGACAGGGTGGAGGCGTAGGTGCCGCCCGCCCCGCCCTCCTGGCCGGTGGAGTCGGTGGCCGCGATCACGGTCGCCGCGCCCGAGGTCGAGGCCGTCTGAGCCGAGGCGACGGCGGAGGCCGAACCGCTGTAGACGGCCGGACCCGCCGCCCCTGACGCGAGCCGGCCGGCTCCCGTCGAGGCGGGCTTCGCCGAGAATGACGCAGGGAAGGTGACGGCCGCCGACACAGCGGTGTTCCTGGTGTCGTTGCGGGAGGTCAGAGGGGTCTGCTTGCGGCACTTGGCCAGTTGAGGGGTCGTCAGTGCGCAGGCGGGCAGTTCCACGAGACGCAGGCGTGAGGCGTAGTTGCCGCCGACGGCCTGGCTGAACGCGGCGTAGTCCAGGCCCACGTTCACCCGGCCCGAGCCGACCGCGGTCACCCCGGAGCTGGTGAGGGACCAGACGGGGCCGGAGACGCCCAAGCGCGTGGACAGCGACCTGGGCCGGACCTGGACGCCCAGCGTCCTGGGGCCGCTGTAGGCGCCCTTGCTGGGCGCGACGGCCTGCGCCCACACGGGCGTTCCCGACGCGGTGGCCTTGGAGCCGTCGGTCGCCGAGTGCTTCGGCGCCCCGAGTTCCAAGGTCGCGGTCCTGGCGGCCGGCCACGCGGTCCGGGTCGGCACGGCCGTGTGCCGGGTGGTGTCCGAGGTGCGCACGTTCTTGTGCGGAACGGACTTCAGGCCCGTGACGGAGCTGCCGAGGTCCGGTTTCGGCTTCGCGGCCGTCCTGGGGGTGGAAGGGGGTGTGCTCGTCGTCGACCCGAAGGCCGGACCCACACACAGGGACCAGGCCAACAGCGCCGTCCATCCCACCGCCACCAGCCGCGTGCGTCTACCGGACACCGGATCCCCCCTAGTCACGACCATCATGCCGAACTGAAGAAATACCCGAAAGTTCAATCGCGGAGAATATGGGGTTGGAAAAAACCAACCCATGAAGAATCCGCGAACGGCGACAGATCCAGACATCCACGACGCATATTCCGTGTGACCTGAATCACATCGACTCGCATACGGCCTCAACTCCCCATACGGTGACGCGGCCTTGGATATCCGCGATGCGGGCCCATTAACGGGCCGATCACCAAGAGTTTCTCAACCGGATTTTGCAGAATGCTTGGACTTCTTTAGCAGCCCAGGAATTGGGGGAAAGAAATGCAAAAGAATGGGTCGGCTTCTCCGCCCCGCTCATGGGCGCGCCTCGCGGTCGTCGGCGCCACCGTTCTCGCGGTCGCCGGCGCGGTCGGCAGCCCCGCTCTCGCCATCGCCGCCGTCCCGGCGCACTCCCCCACCGCCACTCGGGCGCCGGCCGGCTCCTCCCTGGGCCTGACCGAGGACCAGGCGCTCGCGAAGGCCCGGTCCACCGGAAAGTCCGTCCAGGCGAGGGCCGCCACGACGGAGTCCTCCACGCTCACCGCCAACCCAAACGGCACGCTGACGCTCAGACAGACGATCGCGCCCGTACGCAAGTTGGCGGATGGGCGATGGAAGAGCTTGGACGCGACGCTGTTCCGGCACGCGGACGGCACGATCTCCCCCAAGGTGTCCACCGGTTCCCTGACCCTCTCCGGCGGCGGCGCGGACGACCCCCTGGCCACCATGCGGGCCGGCAGCGGCTCCCTGGCCGTGTCGCTGCCCTCCGCGTTCGCGCTCGGCACTCCCACCCTGTCCGGCCCCACCGCGACGTACCACGATGTGCTTCCCGACGTGGATCTCGCGGTCACCGCACAGGACACCGGCGGGTTCAGCGAGGTCCTGGTCGTCAAGAACGCCACGGCCGCCGCGAACCCCGCCCTCACCGCCCTGACCCTCGCCACGAAGGCCACCGGGGTCACTCTGACCGGCGACAAGGCCGGTGACATCACCGCCAAGGACCGCGCCGGACGGCTCCTGTTCTCCGCCACCGCCCCCACCATGTGGGACTCCACCCGGCCCGCCGCGAACACCCCGAAGGCGACCGACCCGCACACCGGCCAGACCGTGGACCGGCACAACGGCGCCCCCCTCGCCTCCAGTCCGGCCGCTCCGGGCGACGCGGCCCGCAAGGCGAGCCTGAAGGCCACCTACCGCCCGGGCCGCATCGGCCTGTCACCCGACCGCGGCCTGCTGACCGGCGAGCACACCACCTACCCGGTCTACATCGACCCCACCTTCACCGCATCCGGCCAGACCGACACCGTCCAGGCGTGGGCGTTCGTCGACAACGAGTGGCCCGACACCGCCTTCTGGAAGCCCGCCTCCTCCAACCCCGGACCTCTGCACGTCGGTTACACCGACTGGACTTCCGACGTCTCCACCAACCGGTCGTTCTTCCAGACCAGCGTCCACAGCGCCCTGTGGAACTCGACGGTGCTCTCCTCCGATATCTCCTTCTACGAGAACTGGTCGGCCTCCTGCACCGCCAAGGCCCTCGACCTGTACTGGACCGGCTCGATCTCCTCGTCCACCACCTGGAACAACCAGCCCTCCCGGCTCAGCAAGATCGGCTCGCAGTCCGTTGCCCACGGCTGGTCCACCTCCTGCGGCCCCGCGGACGTCACGTACTCCCTCACCTCGCTGATGCAGCGGGCCGCCGACAACCACTGGTCGAAGGCCACCTTCGGCCTGCTGGCCGCCGACGAGGGCGACGACCTGGCGTGGAAGCAGTTCAGCAAGCAGGCCACGATCACCACCACCTACGACCACACCCCCACCACCCCGACCTCGCTGACCACCAGCCCGGCCACCAACTGCACGGCCACCACGCCCACTTCACTGGGCCTGGGAGATGTCACCCTGCGCGCCGCGGTGTCCGACCCGGACGGCACCACCAGCCCGCTCACCGCCAACTTCACGCTGAAGAACATGGCGAGCGGCACGACCTACACCCGGGCGATCAACGCCACCAGCGGCACCACGGCAAGCACCCTCTACTCCCACACGGCCTCCGGACCCTTCAACGCGCTCACCGCGAAAACCGAGTTCGCCTGGTATCTCACCGTCACCGACCAGCATCTGACGAGCAGTCAGTCCAAGATCTGCCACTTCTACTACGACCCCACCGCACCCGGCGCCCCAACCGTCGCACCGGTCACCTCCACCACGAGTGAGTGCACCGAACTCACCGACAGCCCCTCGGGCGACAGCCTGTGCGCCGTGGGCACATCGGCAAGCTTCACGATCACGGACACCAACACCACCACCGCGCCCGGCAGCTACCGCTACCAGCTCAACGGCGGCAACCCCGTCAGCGTCACCGCGTCCAGTACCGGCCCCTACACCGCCAACATCTCGCTGAAGCCGACCACCCAGACCGACGTCCTGACCGTCACCGCCGTCGGCACCAGCGGCAACGTCGGCGACACCTACGACTACCGGTTCATCGCCCAGGCCCCCGCCACCGCCACCACCGACGACCTCAACGGCGACGGCAACGCCGACCTGCTCACGGTCGGCGGCAAGAACTCCCTGCCCGCCGGACTCTGGCAGGCCACCGGCAACGGCGGCGGCAAGGTCAACGCCGTCGCCCGCAACATCGGCATCGACGGCAACGGCGTCTCCACCACCCAGACCGCCACCTCCTTCACCGGCACCCAGGCCGTCACCGGCCACTTCTTCACCGGGGACGGCTTCAACGACGTCCTCGACTACGGCTACGACACCTCAACCGGCGCCATCAGCGGCGAGATCCTGCGCGGCCAGGGCGACGGCACCGACCTCCAGCCCGTCGACTCCCTTCCCGTCACCAACGCCACCGGCGTCTTCGCCCTGACGACGACCACCTTCAACGACGACGGCACCACCACCGACACCACCACCCCGGCCACCTCCATCGCCACCGGTGGCGGGCTCTACTACACCGTCAACGGGGAGACCCCCACGGGCTATCCGGACCTCCTCCTGGTGATCAACGGCTCGCTCTACGACGAGAACTCCGTGCCCGCCACAGGTCTGTACCCCGGTGCCGACCAGGCCACCGACCTGGCCGACTACAACCCCTACTGCCTCGCCCAGAACACCGCCACCACCACCAACTGCACCACCGGCTGGAGCGGCTGGACCCTCACCAGCACCCTCGACGCCAACGGCCTGCCGGAGCTGTTCGCCCGCGACACCAGCACCGACACCGGCGACCCCTCCCACGGCCAGCTCTGGTACCTCAGCCCCGCCAACCTCCAGACCCTGACCTACGACGCCCTCTCCAACGGCGCCACCGACACCACCCTCACCTCCGTCGAGGCCGCCGCCTCCGGCTGGGACTCCGCCAGCCAGCCCACCCTCCAGGCCGCCGACATCAACAACGACGGCACCCCCGACCTGTGGACCCTCGGCAGCACCGGCACCGCAACCGCCCATGAGATGACCCTCTCCGGCACTACCGCCACCTTCACCACCCCCACCGGCCAAGCCCTGAGCACCGACACCCACGACTGGCCCCTCAACGACTACGACACCACCGCCCTCACAGCCGACGACAGCGGCACCAGCGCCATCACCCTCACCGGCACCAGCGGCGTCACCGCACCGGAAGGCGGCCTCTTCGACCCCGACGTCGCCCTCGACGCCGGCGACCACGACTACCTCCAGGGCGCCAAGGCCCTGGACCTGACGAAGTCGTTCACCGTGTCCGTCTGGGCCGACCCCACCGCCTACGGCGGCGCCGTGCTCTCCCAGAGCGGTAGCGCCGACTCCGGCATCCTGCTCTTGCCCACCACAGACGGCTGGCAGTTCGGCCTCAACACCGGTGCCGGCACCGCGTGGAGCTTCGACACCGTCACCGGCGGCACCGTCCACCTCGGCACCTGGGCTCACCTGACCGCCACGTACGACAAGACCACCGGCGTGATGAACCTCTACGTCGACGACGTCTTCGTCGCCACCGGAAACCACACCGCCCCCAGCACCGGCGCGAGCGGCAACTTCCAGCTCGGCGACGCCCTCAACGCCTCCGCCCGCACCGACTACTACAGCGGCGAACTCGCCCGCGTCCAGACCTGGACCGGCTCCGTCGTGCCCCCGGCCCAGCCCTACACCCCGGCCGGCTACCACCAGGCCGTCACACCCACCCGCATCCTCGACACCCGTACCAGCAGCGGCCTCACCTACACCAGTGGCATCACCGCCGGGGCCAGCACCGTCACCTCCGACTCCGTCACCCAACTGAAGATCGCGGGCGACAGCGTCACCTCACCCGTCAACGGCGCTCCCACCACCATTCCCGCCTCGGTCACCGCGGTCGCCGTCGACGTCACCGCCACGGCGCAGACCGACCACGGCTACGTCACCACCTACGCCGACGGCACGCAGCGTCCCGTCACCTCATCCACCAACTTCACCGCCAGTACGACCAGAACCGGCTACCAGATCGTCCCCGTCGGCAACGACGGCAAGATCGACCTCTACACCCACATCGACACCAGCAGCGGCACCACCGCCCTGATCGTCGACCTCACCGGCTACTTCACCAGCAGCCCATCCCTCACCGGCAACCAGACCTACGCCCCGCTCACCAGCGAGGTCCGCGCCCTGGACACCCGCTCCAGCGTCGCCCACACCACCCTTTCCAGCACCGGAACCGTCGCTGCCGGCACCAACTTCACCCTCCAGATCACCGGCCTGAACGGCGTACCGGCCAACGCGACGGCCGTCGCCGTCAACCTCGCCGCCGCCAACGCCGCCGACACCGGCTTCCTCCAGGCATACGCCACCGGATACGCCCCCACCGCCGACACCAGCCTCAGCTACAACCCCGGCAACGCCATCGCCTCACTCTCCGGCGACGTCCCCATCGGCACCAACGGAACCATCACCATCTCCGTCCACAGCAGCGCCGCCGCCGTCATCGCTGACATCAGCGGCTACTACACCACCAGCACCACCGGCCAGAAATTCCACACCACCAACCCCACCCGCCTAGTCGACACCCGCAGCGGCATCGGCGGAAGCTCCAGCCCCGTCACCTCCCTCGGCACCTACACCCTCGCCACCAGCACGACCCAGCAAGTCACCATGGCCACCACCCCCACCCTCGCCGCCATGCTCACCGTCACCAACTCCACCGGCAGCGGCTACGCCATCGCCTACCCCACCGCCGTCGGCAAACCCGCCACCAGCAACCTCAACTGGGGCACCGACGACACCCTCGCCAATCTCACCCTCACCCCCACCGACGCCAACGGACAGATCAGCATCTACAACAACAGCGACGGCACCGCCGACTTCATCGTCGACACCAGCGGCTACCTCAGCTGACCGACACATTTCCGTGAAACACCGAGGCCGGGCACCCGACAAGTGCCCGGCCTCCCCGGCCTCATCCCTGAGGGGCAGCCAAGAGCAGCGCCGGCATGCAGTGCGAACGCTGGTCCACGCTCGGGGTCGGCCACTACCGCCTGCTTACATCGCCGCGGGTAAGGGCGAGGGCTCACAGGGGCCGGTAAACCTGCGTTCCCGGCCGTTTCCTCTGCGGGCCGTTTCCTCGGCCATCGCCAGACGCTCGCTCACCAGCCACCTGCTGCCACTGAACACCCACCACCGGCCCGGAGACACCGTCCTCTGGACACGGTCGCGCCATCCCGGCCCCTGTACGGCCCCTGGATCTTGGTACCGAGCCTCCAGACAACGCGGCAATGGAGTCGTTCTTCAGCCTGCTGCAGAAGAACGTCCTCGACCGCCGGAGCTGGACCACCCGCGAGGAACTGCGGATCGCAATCGTGACCTGGATCGAACGGACCTGCCACCGCCGCCGCAGACAAGCCGCACTCGGCTGGCTCACCCCTGTCGAATTCGAGACCGTCATGACCACACCGGCCCTCCAGGCCGCGTGACCGCACCTGTCACCGGAACCTGCATCAGACCCCCTGTCCATCGGCACCTGAGACACACTCCCTCGCCAAGCAATGTCGTACCCGGAGTACGCCTCCCGCGGGCGGTGAACGGGCATCGGAACAAGGTCAGCTCCCGGCAGTCCGTAGTCCGAGCAACCGAACGGGGTACGTCGGCAACCCGCGGCTTACATGCCCCGCCGAAACCGTGAGGCACTGGGGGGCGACTCCCTGGTGCGATCTGGGGCCGTTTCAGTACGGGCCGTTTCTCCCCCACGCCGACCGGCCACGTCGGCAACGGCACGATCCAGGCGAGCCCAGTTGCCACCACACCGCGCCTACCCTGCTACGCCCCTGGGCAGAGTGGATGACTCGGCACCGGAGCGACCCCTTCCGGTTTCCCCGCGTCCAGCCAGCGTCCAGAATCCAGTGCCCAACCAGCCACAGGAGCCATGTACCGCAAGTTCAACCGCTACGAACTGGAACATCCGTGCAGGTCAGGGGGCATTCGCACTATCGACACCGGCAACGAGGCTGAACTCACGCGCAGCGGATTCATTCCGTTCAGGCAAAGTTGACGATCCGACAGGACAAAATGAACGTTTCCGCAGGTCACAGCCCTGCACAGGTGGGGCGGGTGGGACTCGAACCCACGGCCGACGGATTATGAGTCCATTCGTGATCTTCCGATCAGCCCCCGAGCCTTCCTAGATCTTCATGTTTCCGCAGGTCAGAAGGCTAGGCATGGTCGCCCCTCGCCATGACCTTCCTGATCCTTCTCGGCCTTTCCGTCCACTGGGCGTCCACTACGGGTCCGCCCAGCGGTGTTCCACGACGATTCCGGTACACCACCGGGAGCGATGACGCAGGCAGGGGCGCAGCGCATCAGGAGTTTCGAAGTATCGGGCAACGGAGTGCCTTACCGGCGAGACGGGCTCCATCCGCTTCGCCCGCGGGTTGAGCCATCCGGCGTCGCCAACGTAAATCCCACGGAACGGTTGGGACATTGGGAGACACTTAGGAGTCCATCCACCCCAAAAGTCGGTCGCATTGCGCAGATCGATGCCGTGTACGACCGCGGAGACCGGCTTACTTCGCTGACGGAGGGGTTCAGGGCCAGTTGGCCAGTGAGCCCGCAATTCCGGCGAGGAGCAGAACAACTCGACGTCCGCTACGGCTTCTTCAATCTTGGGTAGCCCGTTCGAGTAGATGGCCGGATCCGCGAGATGAGCCAGGAATCGAAGCTTGGTATCACGGCCACGATGTTCGTCGTCCAGAGTCGACAGGAACACTCCCGCCGTGAGGCCCGGTCGTTCTGCTGTCGCTTCGATGGCAACCGTGGTTCCCGCACTTCCGTCACGGCGGTACAGGACGGCGTCCGAGTACCCGACGTCGTCGAGGGCCTTGGTTACGTAGTCACGGAGGGCCCGGAGTTCGGCTGCTTCCAGCCCTGCTGGCCACGCCCACTCGACACGGATGGCGAGGATCGGGTGTGGGTTGCCTGCGGGAAGCTGCTGAACCTGTCCATCCACACGGACCGACTCGCCCATGGATGTCCTCGCAGGGGCATGATCGGCCCCCAGACTGCCCAGGCCCACGGGCTTGCACCGGCTCACCGCACATACTCACCGGCAGACGGGCACACCTGCCAGTAGGCCGACAGGCCCTCCGACCCGGGCTCACGCGGGGTTGGCGGAGGCGGTCGGCCTGGACCGAGGGGCTGGCCTGACAGATGATCAAGCAGGCCTGCGTGTCGAGTGTGCCTTCCGTGGGCGCTGCGCCTATGCCGAGCGGGTCAGAGCGACTCGAACCCTTCGATAGGCCCTCGTCATTGAGTGGCCTCGTGTTCCGTCGGGGTGCTCGCGAAGGAGAGCCGTGGGATCGGAGCGTCGGGTGAGTTGTCGTAGCTTGGTGCGGCTGTTGTGCTCGACGAGGATGGGCACGTAGTTGGGGATACGGGCGTTGCTGAGCGGGTGGTAGCAGTCCTGCACCACATCCTGCACGGTGGCAGCCGTCAGCAGGTTGGCGTAGGAGGCCGTCAGTCGGTCCGTCAGCTCCTGGATAGTGTCGGGCACTGCGGTTTCGGCCGTGTTCGCGCCCATGGGGCGCTCCTCACTGTCGCAGATGGCCGACCGCGGCATCCGATCAGTGTCCGGGTGCTCGGTGTCGGCCTGTCCGCTTCCCACGCTTGCACGGATCGTGTCCGTGGAACGGCCCACCGGATGTGTTCATCAACTCGCCATCTCGGATCGGTCGGCCTGCGGGCCGGGCGACCGAAGGCCCTCGGTATCAGCAGTCCCGGTTGCCTCGTTCACAGCATCAGCGGGGCAGACGACGGGATGTCGCCGCCGGCTCCGGCACGGGATTCACGCGACTGATCGGCGCCGTCCGGGGCACCCGGCGGGGAGCGGCGCAGTCACCGAGATCGCGTGTGGTGCGTCGTCCACCGGTAGGAGTAGACAGATGCTCGCATTCGTGGCCGCCGCACTCTTCGTCATCGCCTTCATCATCCGTGTCACCGAGACGTCGACCGAGGCGGTCTTCAGCCCGACGAGCCTCATGCTTGCCGGGCTCGCTTTCCTCGCCGTGCACTCGGCCGGCGTGGGGTCCGGCTGGTCCGCCCGGCGAAGCTCCACCCGGGGAAGCTCCACCCGGAGAAGCGGAAGTCGACGCTGAGCAAAGCGATGTGTTCCAGCGTCGTGCCGGCGGATCCGAACGGGAAGCGGCCGGGTATTGCCCATCAGCGGGGCTGAGTTGCGCCCGGATCAGGCGATCACCGCCTGTCGTCGGTGGCTGTACCTGTGCCGTGGAGGAGCGATGGGGTGGCGTCCTTGCCGCTGCCCGCCTCGCGGCTAGAGCACGCGGTCCTCGCTGGTCTGCGGCGTGTCCTCGTCCGGCAGGTGCACGTCGTTGACGGCGATGTTGACCTCGACGACTTCCAGGCCCGTCATCCGTTCCACCGCCGCGATCACGTTCTCGCGGACCTCCGCGGCGACGTCGGCGATGCTGATCCCGTATTCCACGACGACTTGGAGGTCGATGGCGGTCTGTTTCTCGCCGACCTCGACCTTGACGCCGCGTCCCGCGCTCGCGTGGCCGCCCGGGACCCGGTCGCGCACCGCGCCCATGGTGCGAGTGAATCCGCCGCCCAGTGCGTTGATTCCGGGGACCTCCCGTGCGGCGATCCCGGCGATCTTCTCCACCACCCCGTCCGCGATGGTCGTCCGGCCGCGTGTCTCCGGCGGTTCCTGAGGCCCGGACCCCGCGACCTGCACCGTCGCGCCCATGCCGATGCGCGGCTCATCGGGATCGGAGTTCTGCAGGGTTGAACCGTTCGGCTCCGTCATGTGAAGCCACCTCCTCGGGCAGTCGACGGACTGCCATACCTGAGCGGCTGTCGGCCGCCGCCGTCGTGCCGCTCTCCCAAGTTCCGTGCAGGGCACCGGACATGAGCGCGCCACTGGCCTTCGGCACCGTCCACATCCTGGGACTGGGCGGCTTCGGGCCGTCCGCCGCATCGGGTTGCGGACTATGCTGCTGTACGGACGTCCCAGACCCCGGCGGCTTGTCGTTGCTCGACACAGATGGCTGCGGGGAGCGGATCTTTCGTCCGTCACCCGGCGCATCCCTGGAGGGAACTGGGTGGATCCGTTGTCCTGCCGCACAGGCTGCCGGGTCGGCCGTTGCTCCGTCTCCGCCGAACGTACGCCCCTGTCGGCAGCGCGCCAAGGGGGCCGGGAATCCCGGCGTCACCGCGTGCTCTGCCGGATGGTCTTCTGAACCGAGGCGTCATGCCCCTTCCACAGCTCACCGTCCACCGCCATGATCTACGCAACCGGGCGCTGATCACCCTGGCCGGTGAGATCGACCTGGAATCGGCCCCGCTGGTGCGCACGGAATTGGCTCGGTGCCTGAGCGACGGCATCCGCATCGTCGATGTCGACCTCACCCCCGTGACCTTCTGTGACTGCAGTGGCCTCAACGCTTTCCTCTACGCTTCACAGCGGACCACGGAGGCCGGCGGGACCCTGCGACTGCACCACCCGCCACGGACACTGAGCCTGATCCTCGACTTCACCGGCTGCGGGTTCCTGCTCCTTGGCGTTCCGTTCGGGCATCCGGCACCTCCTCCCGGGGATGTGCCGGCCCCGACCGCCCAAGCTTCGCCGCAGCGGTCCGTTCCGCTTGCCGCTGTCCTCTCGGGTGATGTGCGGTGACGGCCTGGTCAGGACGAGGGCAGCGGTACAAGCCCGACGCCGGTGAGCCGTCCATCATGGGCGCGGTGCGGTTACGTCGGGTGAACCGCTGGCAGGCGCAGGGTGTGAGCGGGGAGCTCGCGGATCTGTACGTCGACTCCCGCGAGACGTCCGCCGCTGAGGCGCACCGCAGCCGCAGCCGCCAGGACTTCCTGAACCGTCTCACCGGCGACATCCGGCGGCCGGGGTTCGCCATGGTGATCGCGGAGACGGACCGCCTGGTGGGATGTGCCTTTGGCTTCCCGGTGGGCAGTGACGGCTTCTGGTGGCTCGGGTTCGACGGAACACTGCCGCGCAGCATCGAGCAACTCACCGAGTCGGGCGGAGTCTTCGCGATCACCGACCTCCTGGTCCGCCCGCACCCGCAGGACCAGGACCGTGACGTGGCATGCCGGTTGCAGGAGCGGCTCCTGACCGACCATCAGGCGACGCTCGGCGCCACCCTGGTGGATCAGGCCGAACACCCGACCCTCGCTGCGCTCCGTTCCTGGGGATGGCTGGACGTGGGAGAGATCTGGAAGCCGATCAGCGCCACGCTGCTCCGGGTGCTGGTCCTTCCGGTCGGGGAACGAACCGGGGCGAGGCTGGAGGGTCTTGCGTACGATGCCTGGACCCGGTGGCCCGGGTGAGGTCCGACAGTCGGTCGGCCCGCATCCAGGTGCTGGTCGCCGAGCAGGCGGCGCGACGCGGTGGCCGGGTCGGTGTGGTGGACGTGTGCACCGCGGCCGTGGCCGCGCTGCCGGTCGGCGGGGCCGGACTGTCGGCGATGTCCCGCACCACAGCGAGCCATCCGCTGTGCAGCACCGACACCATCAGCGAACAACTGGAGGAGCTGCAGCTCACGTTGGGCGAGGGCCCCTGCGTCGATGCCTTCACGCACGGCTCGGCCGTTCTGACGCCCGATCTGCTGACCGGCGCGCTGCAGGACCGGTGGACCGTGTTCGCCGATGCGGCCCTGGAAGCCGGAGCGCGCGCCGTATTCGCACTCCCCCTGCAGATGGGGGCGATCAGCCCTGGAGTTCTGGACCTGTACGCCGACGTGCCGACCGTCCTGGACGCCGAGGAGCTGGCCGACGCACTGGCGTTCGCCGATCTCGCGACGCTGCTCCTGCTTGATGCGCGGATCGACGAGACGGGCGGACCGGTCGACGGAGCACTGGCAGATCGCGGCTTCGAGGACCTGGGCGGATACCGGGCGGAGATCGACCAGGCCACCGGCATCCTCACCGTCCAGCTCGGCGTCGGCATCGACGAAGCCTTCGTCCGGCTACGCGCCTACGCCTATACGCAGGGCCGCCGGCTCGCCGACGTGGCCGCCGACGTGGTGGCCCACCGGCTCCGCTTCCCCCCGGACACGGAACCCGAACGTACCGACGAGGAAACCTGATGCACCGGTGCCGTCCGACGAACGTGCCGCACTTCCCGCCCCCTTCCGGCGGGACTAGTCTCAATCGAGGGTGACACGATGAATCAGCAGCTCCTGGCCAAGACCTTCGTCGAGCTGGCGGACAACCTGGTCGCCGACTTCGACCTGATCGACTTCCTGC
>NZ_JOEY01000024.1 GCF_000718165.1 Streptomyces fulvoviolaceus
CGGCGACACGCATCCTGTGCGTGGTCCGGGCCCGGGAGGCCAGTTCCCTGCGCGACCTGGCCATGTGGGTACGGCCAGAGGGCGGCGGGGAGGCCCTGAGCCATCACTCCGGTGGAGCAGGGGCCCCGCACGCTGGCGCCGTACCCGGCGTCCCAGATCGCAGGATCACGTTAACCCGGTCGAACCAGGGCTCCGCAAGCCAGCAAACGGACGATCACACGATCGAGCTAATTCGGCCTCGTATGCACTCCATGGCGAGCACCCCTCGGTGCGGCGGACGTCGCCGCCTACCGGCCGCACCCGCGCCGCCCCTCCCGGTGGACGGCGGCACAGGCACGGGGCGCGCTGCGGTTCCTGGCCCGACATCTGGAGCGGGGGGCCGACGGGGCGGCGGAGGTCGCCTGGTGGAAGTTGTACGCGGCGGTGCCGGGGCCGCTGCCGAGGGCGCTGGCCGGAGTGTTCCTCGGTGCTCTGGCCTGGTTGTTCGAGGGCGCGGCCCTGACCGTGGTCCACCACTTCACCCACGACCCGCTCTACGCCCCGCAATGGGACGGCCGCGGCGGACTCGGCGTGCTGGTCGGATGCCTGTGCGGCGGGCTGGTCGGCGGTCTCGCCGCCGGAGCCGTCACCGCCCTGCTGTGCACGGCCGCCGGACAGGTCACCACCGGACTGGTACTGGAACGACTGGCGGACAGCGGCACGCTGGCGCTGGCCGGACTGGTCAGCTGCGGGCTCGCGGTCGGGCGGCGACCCGTCCTGCGCCCGCCGTCCGCATGGGACCGGCGCGTGATCCTGACCGGCCTGGTGACCGTCTGCCTCTACGCGGCCGCGTTCCGCAACGCCTGCGGGACGGTCAGCGGGCTGCTGCTGACGGTCATGGCCGTCGTCGTCGGCGTGGACGGCGCGCCCCCGCCCCGCAGCCCCGTGGCCAGGGTCCGCTGGAGGTGGAGCCGCCGGGGCATCGCCGCGGGGCTGCTGGCCGGTGCCCTGATGGGCGGGGTCTACTTGGCGGAAGGGCTGCTCACGGGTGTGCTCGGGGGCGAGCCGGGCCGCTACTACGTCGCCCCGTCCGACCCGGTCGAGGCGGCTTGGTCGGCCTGGCAGCAGGGCTCGCTGTTCGCGGTCGCCTGCATGCTCGTGCAGGGACTCAGGGCGGTCCCCGTGGACCTGGCCGGCTCGGTCGACGCGGCGGCCCTGCTGCGCAACGACCGCCGCACGCTGGCCACGTGCGTGGTGACCGCCACGGTGTTGGGCGCCGCGGTGTTCGGAGCCCAGGACTGGTGCATGGTGACCTTCGTGGGCTCCCGGCTCTGGGCGGGGCAGCTCACCGCCGACGGCTGGCTCTACGTCGTGGGACTGATCCCCGCCCTGTTGATGGGCCTGGCCGCCGGGCTGCGTCAGACGGCCTGGAGCCGCTATGCCGTGGCCCGCTGCCACCTCGCCCTGCGGGCGAACCTTCCGTACGACCTCATGGGCTTCCTCGCCGACGCCCACGACCGGGGTGTCCTGCGCCGGGTCGGGGCCGTGCACCAGTTCCGCCACATCGAGCTGCAGCACCGACTGGCCGACGCGGAACGGCCCTAGTGCCTCACAGAGTGGACCGCAGCCACTGCTCCACGCTCGCGATGTGCACCGTCGCCCAGGAACGGGCCGCCTCCGCGTCCCGGTCGCGCAACGCCGCCAGAATCGCCCGGTGTTCGTGCAGGGTGCGGCTGACCGCGTCCTCCTGGGTCAGGCCGCGCCAGATGCGGGCCCGGGTGGTGGGTCCTGACAGGCCGTCAAGGAGCGAGCAGAGCACCGAGTTTCCGGAGCTCTGCACGATGCCCCGGTGGAAGTCCAGGTCGCAGGCGACGAGGTCCTCCACGGACGGGGCGTTGCCGAGCTTGTCCAACTGGGCGGTGAGCGCGTCCAGTTGCTGCTCGCTGATGCGGGAGGCCGCCATCGCGGTGGCCGCCGGCTCCAGGATGCGGCGCACCGCCAGGAACTCCAGGACCGTGTCGTCGCGGTGGAAGTCGACGACGAAGCTCAGCGCCTCCAGGAGGAGTTGCGGATCGAGACTTGTCACATACGTGCCGTCGCCCTGCCGCACGTCCAGGATCCGGATCAGCGACAGGGCGCGCACGGCCTCGCGCAGGGAGTTGCGGGAGAGCCCGAGCTCGGAGGCGAGCTCGCTCTCCTTGGGGAGCCGGTCGCCGGGGCGCAGCGCGCCGGAGACGATCATGCCCTTGATCTTCTCGATCGCCTCGTCGGTGACTGCCATGACGGGCCTCCCTGTTGCCGCATGATGTGCCGCGTGACGTGCTGAGACATCGGATGTCTCAGCACATTATGCGGCCTGTTCAGACGAGCGCCTCCAGATCGGCGATCACGGTCGCCTCGTCGAGCGTCGTCAGGACGCGGTCCCGCATCAGCACCCGCCCGTCCACGACCGTGTCCCGCACGTCCGCCGAGTGCGCGGTGTACGCCAGCGTCGACCACGGGTCGTGCAGCGGCCGCAGATGCGGCCCGCCCAGGTCGAGCACGCCCAGGTCGGCCCGCTTGCCCGCCTCCAGCGACCCCAGGTGCTCCCCGAGCCCCAGGGCTCGCGCACCCTCGATCGTCGCCATGCGTACGGCCTGCTCGGCGCCGACCGCTGTGGGGTCGCCGGCCGCCTTGTGCACCAGCGCCGCCTGTCGGACCGAGCCCAGCAGGTCCAGCGTGTTGTTGCTGACGGCCCCGTCCGTGCCCAGCCCGACGGTCACCCCGGCGCTCAGCATCCGCGGCACCGGCGCGATGCCGCAGCCCAGCTTCAGGTTCGACACGGGGCAGTGGGCGACCGCGGTGCCGGTGCGGGCCAGCGCCGCGATCTCCGGGCCGGTGAGGTCGACGGCGTGCGCCAGCAGTACGTCCGGTCCGAGGAGCCCGAGCGAGTCCAGCAGCTCGACCGGGCGCTTGCCGTACTTCACCTCGACGGTGGCGACCTCGGTGGCGTTCTCGGCCGCGTGGATGTGCAGCAGGGCCCCGAACTCCCTTGCCAGGGCGAAGATCTCGGTGAGCTGGTCGGGGGCGAGGGTGTACGTCGAGTGGGCGAACACCACGGGACGCGTCCCGGCGTGCGCCGCACCCCTCGCCTCCAGGTCCCGCCGCGCCCACTCCAGCCGGTCCTCGTACGCGATGGCGTCCGGCGGCTCCGGTACGTCCATGAAGGTGGGCCCGGTGTGCAGTCGCCAGCCCGCCTCGCGGGCCGCCTGTTCGGCCGCCTCGTGGAACCAGTACATGTCGAGCGCGGAGGTCACCCCGGCCCGTACGCTCTCGGCGACCGCGAGCCGCACGGCCGACGCCACGTTCTTCGGCGACAGCAGTTCGGCCTCCGCGGGCAGCACCCGCTCCAGGAAGCCCTGCAGGGTGACGTCGTCGGCGCGGCCGCGCAGCAGGGTCATCGCCAGGTGGGTGTGCGTGTTGACGAGTCCCGGCAGGACCAGACAGCCCGCGGCGTCAATGGACTCCCGCGCTGTGAACCGCGTACACAGTTCCTCGGCGGGGCCCACGGCGACGATCTCGCCCTCGTGGACGGCAACAGCCCCGTCCCGTACGACGGTTCCGGCCTCGTCCACCGTCAGGATGTCACCGCCGTGCACCAACAGATCGATGCTCACTGCTCCTCCGCCAGCAGCCGCAGCGCCTCCAGCGACACCACCGCGCCCCGCTCGACGCCCGCCGCGACGACGTCCCGGTGCGGGTCGTACCCGCCGGTGGCCTCCTCGTCGACGAGTTCGTCGGCGTTCGCCCCGTCGATGACGAGCACGCCGCCCGCGACGAGCCCGCGCAGCGAGGCCGTCACCAGCAGCGCCGACAGCTCCATCTCGATCGCTGCGAGCCCGGCACCGTCGTAGGAGAAGAGCGGAATCAGCCCGGGCTGGAAGGCCGCCCGGGTCCAGACGATGCCCCGGTGGTGCGGGGCGTCGGCCTCGCGGGCCGCGCGCTGCAGCGCGAGGACGGCCTCCGGCGAGGACACCGCCGGGTACTCCGGCGGCAGCAGCTGCTGGGTGACCCCGTCGTCCCGTACGGCCGCCTCCGCGATGACGAGATCGCCGTCGCCGATGCCGGGCTTCATCGCGCCCGCCGTACCGAACCTCAGGATCGTGCGGACCCCCGCGTCCGCCAGCTCCTGGAACAGCAGGATCGCGCCCGGCCCGCCCACCCCGTGCGAGGCGACGACGACCGGCAGGCCCTTCCAACTACCGCTGAACACACGGTATTCGCGGTGGTACGAGACCTCCTCGGCACCGTCGAGCAGCGCGGCGACGGCCGCGGCCCGTGCCGGGTCGCCGACGACGACCGCGTGCGCCGGAAGCCCGGTGCGGGGTATGCGGGTGACGGGCAGCAGGTCCTGGGTCATGAGACGGCTCCGGAAGGAGAAGGGGTACGGCGACGACGGCGGGCCGTCGTGAGGAAGAGGGCGCCGAGCGTGACGACGTACGGCGCCGCGTCGGTCGCCTGCTGCGGCAGGCCGAGGCCCTGGAGGCGGAAGCCGGCCGCTTCGGCGAGGCCGAAGAGGAGCGCGGCGAGCAGGACGCCGACGGGAGCGGCGCGACCGAGCATGACCGCGACGACCGCGATCCAGCCGCGGCCCGCCGTCATGTTCTCGGTGAACAAGGTGACGTTGCCAAGGGCGAGTTGGGCACCCGCGAGCCCGCACAGCACACCGGAGACCAGCACGGCCCCGTACTTGTACTGCGCCGGGCTCACCCCGAGCGTCGCCGCCGCGTCCGGCGCCTCGCCGACCCCGCGGAGCCTGAGTCCCCACACGTGCCGCGAGAGCATCACGGCGGCCACCGCGACCGCCACCCACGACAGATAGGCGAGGGGGCTGAGGCCACCGATCAGCGGCAGTCCGGCGAGTGACGGATCGTCAAAAGTGCCCTGCACACCGAAGATCGTACGCAGCAGGAAGCTGGTCAGGCCGACGGCCAGCAGGTTCATGGCCACGCCCAGAACGACCGCGTCCCCGCGCAGAGTTACGGTCCCCACCGCGAGGATCAGCGAGTACGCCGCCGCCGCGAGCGCCGCCGCCAGGACGCCGAGCCAGGGGCTGCCGGTGAACCAGCTGGTGGCCACGGCCGTGAAGCAGCCCATCAGCATCATGCCTTCGAGGCCGATGTTGAAGACGCCTGCCCGCTCGCAGATCGCGCCGCCCAGCGCGGCCAGCAGGATCGGGGTGAGGGCGCGCAGCGCCGACATGAGGAGATCGGAGTCGAAGAACATCACACGGCCTCCTTGACCTTGCGGCGCGTAAAGCGCGGGAAGCTCAGCCGGGCCGCGAGGAACACGATCACGATCGCCTGCAGCACCTGGGTCAGCTCGCGAGGCACCTCGGTCGTCCGCTCCATCGCGAGACCGCCGACCTGGAGGACGGCGAAGAAGAACGAGGCGATCACCGTGCCGAGCGGCGCGGCGGTCGCCAGCAGCGCGGCCGTAAGGCCCGTCCAGGTGTAGCCGGGTGCGGTGAGCGAGCCGTCGACGAAGCGGTACGGGAAGCTCAACACGCCGATCGCGCCCACGAGTCCGGCGAGCGCGCCCGAGACGGACATCAACTTCAGGGTCAGGCCCCGGCGTTCGACGCCCGCGTACGCGGAGAAGCGCGCGTTGAGACCGGTCATCCGGATCTCGTACCCGAAGGTGGTGCGCCGATCCGTGAACCAGTAGGCGGCCGCGGCGAGGACCACGAGGAGAAGGCCGACGGTGACCGTCGAGTCGCCGAACGCGGGCAGCGCCACACCGTCGGGCATGGACCGCGTCTGCGGGAGGCTGGAGCCCGGCTCCTTGAGCGGGTAGCGCGCCAGGTAGGAGGCGAGCGACACCGCCGGGTAGCTGAGCAGGAGGCTGCTCACCAGCAGCGGGACGCCGAGCCGGTTCTCGCACAGAGCGGCCAGCGCGGCGTACGCGGCGCCCGCCGCCATGCCCGCGAGGAGTGCGAGGACGACGGTGAGCGGGGCGGGCAGCGGCGAGTACAGGCCGGTCACGGCCGCGGTGATGCCGCCGAGCACCATCTGTCCGTCGCCGCCGAGGTTGATGAGCCCGGCCCGCAGCGGGATCGCCAGCGCGAGCGCCATGCCGAGCACGCTGGTGACGGTGGTCAGGGTGGAGCCGATGCCGTCGGCGCCGAGCGAGCCGGTCAGGACCGCCTCGTACGCCGCGATCGGGTCCGCTCCGGTGCCGACGAGGAACAGCGCGCCGATGATGACGCCCGCGAGCACGGAGAAGGCGATGGGGGAGCGCAGGGCTCCGGATATCCGGTTGTTCATGTCAGTCGACGGCCTCCACCGCGATGCCGGCGCCGCCCGCCATGGCGAGTCCCAGCGTCCGCTCGTCCGCCTCGTCCTTCGTGTACGTCGCGGTCACGCGCCCCTCGTACATCACCAGGACCCGGTCCGCGAGCCCCCGGATCTCGCTCAGTTCGGCCGAGACGAGGAGCACGGCGTGACCGGAGTCGCGGTAGGCGATCAGCTGGTCGTGGATGTTCTGGATGGCGCCGATGTCGACACCGCGCGTGGGCTGCTCGACGAGCAACAGCGGTGCGTCATGGGCGAGTTCGCGGCCGATCAGCAGCTTCTGCAGATTGCCGCCGGACAGCGCGGAGGCGGGCACCTCGGGGGAGGACGCCTTGATGCCGAACCGTTCGACGAGCCGCTGGGCGTGTGCGCGGACGGCCGCGGGCGGCAGCAGGCCGCGGGAGGACAGGGACGTACGGTGATGGCCCATCGCGAGGTTGTCGGCGACGGACGCGGCAGGTGCCGTACCGACCGCGTGGCGGTCCTCGGGGACGTACGCCAGGCCCTTGACGCGGCGTTCGGTGGCCGAGGCGTGGGTGATGTCCTCGCTGTTGAGGGTGACCCGCCCGGCGGTGGTGGGCCGCAGTCCGGCCAGTGCTTCGACCAGCTCGCTCTGCCCGTTTCCCGCGACGCCCGCGATGCCGACGATCTCGCCGGCGCGGACGGTGAGCGCGAGGTCGTGCACGGCGTCGGTGGTGAGACCGTTCACGGCCAGCACCACGTCGGCCGGCGTGCCCGGCGCGTGGACGCGGTCCAGTTCGACCGCGCGGCCGGTCATCGCGGCGGCGATCTCGTCGGCCGAGGTCTCGGCGGTGACCAGGCGGGCGACGACCCGGCCGTCCCGCAGGACGGTCACGTTGTCGCTGCCCTCGAGGACCTCGCGCAGCTTGTGCGTGACGAGGATCACCGTGCGGCCCTGCGCGGCCAGCGACTTGAGGACCGCGAACAGGGCGTCCGCCTCGGCGGGCGTGAGCACCGCCGTCGGCTCGTCGAGGATGAGCGTGCGGGCGCCGCGGTGCAGCAGCTTCAGGATCTCCACGCGCTGCCGCAGCCCGACCGGGAGGTCGCCGACCCGGGCGTCCGGGTCCACGGCCAGGCCGTGCTCCTCGGCGAGTTCGCGCACCCGGCGGCGGGCCGCGGCCCGGTCGACCAGGCCGAAGCGGCGCGGCTCGGCGGCGTAGACGACGTTCTCGGCGACCGTCAGGGAGTCGAACAGCTTGAAGCTCTGGTGGACCATGCCGAGCCCGGCGGCCATCGCGTCGCTCGGGCTGCCGAAGCCGGACTTGATGGCCCGCCCGTCGATCCGGATGGTGCCGGCGTCGGCGCGCTCCATGCCGTAGAGGACCGACATGAGGGTGGACTTGCCGGCGCCGTTCTCGCCCATCAGGGCGTGGATCTCGCCGTGGCGGACGGTCAGGTCGACGGCGTCGTTGGCGAGCGTGCCGGGGAACCGCTTGGTGATTCCCCGGAGCTCGACGGCTGGTTCAGCTTGCCGCCGGGTCATCGACCTTCAGCTTCCCGGCGACGATCTGGTCGCGCAGCGCCTCGACCTTCTTCAGCACGTCCTTGTGGTCGGCGATCACGCACTTCGACGAGTCGACGCCGTCCTCCAGGCCGGTCAGGCTGATGCCGCCCTCCTTCAGGCCGTACGAGACGGTCGTGCCCGTCGTGCCGCCGAGGACCGACTCGACGCCCTTCTCCACAGCCACGTCCGTGCGCTTGATCACGTTGTCGACGACCGTGCCGGGGGCCGAGGTGCACTGGTTGACGTCGACGCCGTACGCGTAGGCGCCCTTGGCCTTCGCGGCCTCGAAGACGCCGTAGTTGCCGGCCGCCGCGGCCGCCATGATCTGGTCGTAGCCCTTGGACAGCAGGGAGTCCGCCTGCTCCTTGGCGCGGGCCGAGTCGTCGAACGGCGACTGGCCGCCGACGAAGCGGGTGCTGGTGGAGGTCTTCGGCGCGACCTTCTTGGCGCCGGCCGCGAACGGGTCGCTGTAGCGGCGGAACTGGGGCGTGTCGAGGACGTCGACCGCGCCGACCTTCCCGGACTTGCTGAGCAGGCCCGCCTCGGCGCCGGCGAGGTAGACGCCCTCGTGCTCACGGAAGACCGCGCAACTGACGTTCTTGTACGTCTTGGTGGTGCAGGCGTCGATGATCAGGAACTGCTGCTTCGGGTTCTTCTCCGCCTGCTGCGCGACGATGTCGGCGAACTCGAAGCCGACCAGCACGATGACGTCCGGCTTCGCGTCCACGGCCGCTTGCACGTTCTGCTGCTGCGAGGCGGTGTCCGTGGACTCGTACACCTTCTGCGAACCGTCGTGCTGCTTCGCCGCTGCCTTGACGCCGGTGACGGCGAGCTTCAGGAACTCGTTCTGGCCCACGGCGTCGGGCGTGACGAGCGTGAAGGACTTGCCGCTTGAGCCGCTCGCGCTGTCGGAGGCGTCGCTCTTGGCGGCGGCGTTGCAGGCGGTGGCCGCGGTGACCAGGAGTGCGGTGGCGGCGGCGACTTGCAGGGAACGGCGGGTTCTGCGAGGCATCGGGGACCTTCCGGGATACGGCAGAGCGCGCTCCGGCGGGAGCGCGTGAGGGTGGACGGGGAGCGCCGAAGGGGACGGGTCAGCGTCGACAGCCGTCGCCGGCACACCGACCGAAGTCGAGGAAGCGGCGCTTGGTCAGCAGCACGGGTCCTCCTCCTTCGTCTCGGTCTGCGGACTGGGTGCTGGACTGTAACACCTGTTTCCGGACACCTGCCCGACTGTCTCGAACTATGGTTCTCCCAGGTCATGTACCGTGGCCGGACACCACCGGAACATCAGGAGTGTCCCGAAATGCCCCAGGAATTGCGCGCTGTCGACTGGACCGGAGACGGCCTCGCGCTCATCGACCAGACACTGCTTCCGCACCGCAACGAGACGATGGCTGTCCGCGATGTGGACACCCTGGTCGACGCCATCCAGCGTCTCGTCGTACGTGGCGCGCCCGCGATCGGGGCCGCGGGGGCGTACGGCGTCGCGCTCGCGCTGGTGCAGGGCGAGCGGGAGGGCTGGTCGACGGACGAGGTACGCGCGGCCGTCGCGCGTATCCGCGAGGCCCGGCCGACCGCCGTCAACCTCATGGTGTGCGTGGACCGGGTCATGACCCGCTTCGACGAGGGCCTCGACGCGGTGCTGGAGGAGGCCGCCGCCGTCCAGCGCGAGGACGTCGAGGGGAACCGGGCGATGGGCGCGCACGGTGCCGACTGGCTGCTCGAAATGGTGGGCGTGGACCGGCCGTTGCGCATCCTGACCCACTGCAACACGGGTGCGCTGGCCACGGCCGGGTGGGGCACGGCACTCGGCGTCATCCGCGAACTGCACGCGCGTGGACGGCTGGAGGTCGTGTACGCCGACGAGACGCGTCCCCTGCTCCAGGGATCCCGGCTCACCGCCTGGGAGTTGGTGCAGGAAGGCATCCCGCACTACGTCCAGGCGGACGGCGCAGCCGCCGGCACCATCCTGCGCGGCGAGGTCGACGCGGCGATCGTCGGTGCCGACCGCATCGCGGCCAACGGCGACACCGCGAACAAGGTCGGCACGGTGGGTGTGGCGCTGGCGTGCGCGGACGCGGGGATCCCTTTCCTGGTGGCGGCCCCCACGACCACGGTCGACCTCTCCACCAAGACCGGCGACGACATCCACATCGAACTCCGCGGCGAGGCCGAGGTGTTGGAGTGGGGCGGCGTACGGACGGCTCCCGCCGAGTCCCGCGGCCACAACCCGGCGTTCGACGTGACGCCGGGGCGGCTGGTGACGGGGCTGGTGACGGAGCGCGGCGTGCTGGAAGTGGCCTCCGGTCAACTGCCTGGTGACCACCTGCGCTGAGTTTGTTCTTCAACCTCCGCCCACCCTGCCTCGGCCGGACGGAGGTTAAAGAACAAGCTGAGGGGCGGCACAGCTGTCTGCCGTGAGGACTGCGAAGATGTCAGGACCTCGACAAAGATAGGGGGATGAGCATGATCCTGCTCGTCTTGGCCGGCCTGATCGTGCTCGCCGCCGGAGGGTGTGTCTGCGTCGTGTGGGCCTCGCGCGGTGGTCCGACCTGGGTGCGCGCGGTGGCGACCGCGACCCTGGCGGCGGGTGAACTGGTGCGCCGGTCGGGGTCGAGCAATCGGGGCTCGGGCCAGAGCGACGACGACAGCTAGGCGTCGTCGCCGCTCCGGGGGAGCGGGGAGTTACCGCTGTGTGAGCTCCAACTCCAGCAGCCACTCCACCACTTCGGTGTGGTGGCGGGCCTGGCGCGGGTTGTCGCCCCACACGTACAGCCCGTGCCCCGCCACGACCACGGCCGGCATCCGGGGATCACGCGCCGCCTCCAGGCGGTCCCCGAGGACCTTCATGTCCTGGCTGTTGGTGATGACCGGCAGGGTCACCTCGACGTCGTGCGCGGGCTGGCCGACGCCCTTCAGCATCTCGACGTCCTTGAACACGATCCCGCCCGGCTCACGGCGGCCCATCGCCACCGACGCCACCGTGTGCACGTGCACCACGGCACCCGCGCCCGTCAGCGCGGCCACGCGCGCGTGCAGCTCGGCCTCCGCGGACGGCTTGCCACCCTGCACGGCGGCACCCTGCCCGTCGACCAACACCACGTCCGCGGGCGTCAGTTCACCCTTGTCGTGACCGCTGGCGGTGACCGCGAGCCGCAGCGGCTCGCGGGAGAGCACCACGGACAGGTTCCCGGAGGTGCCCCGCATCCAGCCGAAGCCGGCGAAGCGGGCGGACTCGGCGGCGAGGACCGCCCCGGCCTCCTCGAGGTCGAGTGCGCTGATGTCGGCGGTCATGCGGTGCTCCTGGAAGTGGTGATGCTGATCTCGTCGAACGTCCCCGCCTGCGCGTGGTCGCCGACGCCTTGCTCGTAGTACGGCTCCCCGGGGCGCCGGATCCCGACCGCGTGCCAGCCGGCCGCGCGGGCCGCGTCCAGCTCGCCGGGCCGGTCGGAGAGGAAGAGGAGGCGGGAGGCCTCGACGCCGGTCGCCGCGGCGATACGGCGGTACGACTCCGGCTCCTGCTTGGGCCCCGCGTTCTCGGTGTCGTACAGACCGGAGACGAGCGACGTGAGGTCGCCCTCCGGGCTGTTGGTGAACCACGCCCGCTGCGCCGACACCGAGCCGGACGAGTAGACGTACAGCGTCAGGCCCGCCGAGTGCCAGGCACGCAGCGCCGGTACGACGTCGTCGTAGAAGTGCGAGACGAGGTCGCCGCGTGCGAAGCCCTCCGACCAGACGATGCCCTGGAGGGTCTTGAGCGGGGTCGCCTTGCGGTCCTCGTCGAGCCAGGCGTTCAGCGTCTTCTCGATCGCGGTCGCGTCGGCGTCCGGCTCGTCCGTCAGCTCCCGCACCTGTGCGATCGCCCGCGCCACCTCCGGCTCACCCGCGCGCTCGGTGAGCAGCTCGGCGAAGCGGGCGCGGGAGTACGGGTACAGCACGTCGACGACGAAGCCCGTGGCGCTCGTGGTGCCCTCGATGTCGAGCACCACGGCGTCCACGTCGTAGCGCGGGTCGTGCACGCTCACGCGGCGGCCCTGTCGGCCTCGTAACCGGCGGCGATCGTGTCGTAGTCCGGGAAGCGGCCGGCGATGGTGGAACCGGTGAAGTTGCCGATCCAGCCGTCCTCCTCGTGGAAGAAGCGGATCGCGGTGAAGGACGGGCTGGTGCCCATGTCGAACCAGTGGGTGGTGCCGCGCGGCACGCCCAGCAGGTCGCCCTTCTCGCAGAAGACCGCGTGCACCTCGCCGTTCACGTGCAGGTAGAAGATGCCGGAGCCGGAGACGAAGAAGCGCACCTCGTCATCGTCGTCGTGGGTGTGCTCCTGCAGGAACTTCGCGCGCGCGGCCTTCGCCTTCGCCGGGAACTCCGGGTCGTCGCTGGGGTGCAGACCGAGGACGTCGACGGTGGTGAAGCCCTCCTCGGCGTTCAGCTTGTCGATCTCCGGGCGGTAGGCGGCGAACACGGTGTCGCTGTCGGCGTCGAACGGGACGTCCTCGCGGATCGGCCACTGCTCGTAGCGCACACCGAGCGGCTTGAGGGCCTCGGCGATCTCGGCGGGGTCGGAGGTGCGGCGGACCAGGGTCTCGGGGCCGGACTCGGACCAGGTCGTCAGCAGGGTCATGGGGGCAACTCCAGGAGGCTGGAAGGAAAGTCCGGATACCGAGACAAGCACCGGACGGGCGGGGGAGGAAGAGAGGCAGCGGCGAACAGGCGGCAACAGTCGGTCAGCCGCGACACGGCGCGCCGGGACAGCGGTGCATGCAGGGCATACACATCGCTTTCGCGCCAGGTGTCGTCATCGGGGCCTCACTGTGCCGGGTCGGGTGCCGGTCTTGTGATGGTAACTCCAGCGGGCGGGCCGACCAGGTGTGACGTAGTCGTTGTCTCACTTGATGAGAATCCATGTCCAGGGCTTTGACGATTGGCTGGAAACGTTCTCATGATCTGTTTATGAAGACGCTGCTGCTCGTGCGGCGGCTGTACGTGGACTTGCTCCGGTCGACCACAGCCAGCTGTCGCTGACCACCACCGGAGCCCCGACGCGCCCCTCTGCGTGAGGCGTTCGCCCTCTGCCGTGCGATGGCGCATTCCCGTCCCCTGCTCCGGGTCAAGCACTCCCTCCTTCACTCCCCTCTGCACGACCCCGCACCTGGAGCCCCTCATGTCCCGCACCCGTGTCCCCCTCGCCGCGCTCTCACTGGCCTCCGTCTCCGCCCTCCTCCTCGCGGGCTGCTCGCAGTCCACCGACGCCTCGAAGGACACCGGCGACACCTCCGCCTCCGCCTCGGTCGCCACCGGCAAGAAGCCCGCCCCGTTCAGCGAGGGCAAGGTCAAGGTGGCCCTGGTCCGGCAGAGCGGAGCGGGCGACTACTTCGAGCAGTGGGGCAACGGCGCCAAGGCCCAGGCCAAGGCGCTCGGCATCGACCTGACGGTGTACGACGCCCAGGCCGACAACGCCAAGCAGGCCACCGACCTGTCCTCGGCGATCAACTCCGGCGCCAAGGCGATCATCATCGACCACGGCTTCCCGGCGACGATCCAGCCGGAGATCGACAAGGCCGTCAAGAAGGGCATCAAGGTCGTCGTCTACGACGTCGACACCGACACCAAGGGTGTCGTCTCCACCGAGCAGGACGACGCCAGCATGGCCAAGGCCGTCCTCGACGTCATGGCCAAGGACCTCGGCAAGAACGCCAAGGTCGGCTACGTCAACGTCGCCGGCTACGCCGCCCTCGACAAGCGCGACTCGGTCTGGAAGACGGCCGTCGACTCCAACGCCTGGAAGCAGGAGTTCAAGGTCGGCAAGGTGACCGACTCCACGGCCACCGACAACGTTCCCCTCGTCTCCGCCGCGCTCACCCAGCACTCGGACGTGACCGGCATCTTCGCCCCCTACGACGAGCTCGCCAAGGGCACCGTCCTCGCCGTCCAGAACAAGAAGCTCCAGGACAAGGTGAAGGTCTTCGGCGCGGACGTCTCCAACGCCGACATCCAGAACATGACCGCCGAGGACAGCCCGTGGGTCGCCACGGCCGGCACCGACCCGTCCGCGGTCGGCGCCGCCGTCGTCCGTACGACTGCTCTGGAGCTGGCCGGACAGCTGAACAAGACCTCGGTCGAGTTCCCGGCCGTCGCCATCACCCAGGACTTCCTGAAGAAGAACAAGATCGAGAACATGGACCAGCTGCGGGAGGCGCTGCCCGCGCTGAACCTGGCCGGCGTCTCGACCGCCGACTGGATCTCGAATGTCGCCCACTGACGTGGTTCCCGCGGTCAGTCTGCGGGACGTGAGCATGGCCTTCGGCGGCAAGACGGTGCTCGCCTCCGTCTCGCTCGACATCGCACCGGGCAGCGTCGTCGCGCTGCTCGGCGCGAACGGCGCCGGCAAGTCCACGCTCATCAAGATCCTGTCGGGCGTGCACACGGACCACGGCGGGGAGGTGCGGGTCGCAGGGGAGCCCGCAGCTCTCCAGTCGCCGCTCGTCGCCCGGCAGTTGGGCATCCAGACGGTGCACCAGCGCATCGGCGAGGGCATCGTGCCCGGCCTCTCGGTCGCCGAGAACCTGGTCTTCGAGGAGCTGGCCCAGGGGCGCGGCAACCCGTTCCTGAACGGCGGCAAGCAGCTGGCCCGGGCCCGCGAGATCCAGGCCGGCCTCGGCCTGGACTGGAGCGACTCGGTCCTGCGCCGCGACGTCAGCGAACTCGGCATCTCCGACCGGCAGTTGCTGATCCTCGCCCGCGCCCTGGTCACCCGCCCCCGCCTGCTGATCCTCGACGAGCCGACCTCGGCGCTCTCGGCCGCCGAGGCCGAGCGCCTCTTCGCGCTCGTCGAGCGGATGCGGGACGACGGCATCGCGGTCCTCTACGTCTCCCACCGCCTCGGCGAGATCGACGCGCTGGCCGACCGCCTGGTCGTCCTGCGGGACGGGCTCCTCACCGAGGACCAGGCCAAGCCCTTCGACTGGGACGCCGCCCTGCGCGCGATGCTCGCCCAGGCCCAGGAGGCGAACACGGCCCGCCCGGTGCGGGAAGGGGCCGCGGGCGAGGTGGCACTGTCCTTGCGTGGTGTCCGCCTCTTCGAGGGCCGGGCACCTCTCGACCTCGACATCCGCGCCGGCGAAGTCACCGGGGTGGTCGGCCTGTTGGGGGCCGGCAAGACCGAGCTGGCACGTGGCCTGTTCGGTGCCGAGCCCTTCAGGGCGGGCGCTGTCGCGCTGGACGGCAAGGCGTTCGCGCCCCGTAGGCCCTCCGACGCGATCCGGGCCGGAGTCCACCTGGTCCCCGAGGACCGGCACGCCGACGCCCTCGTCCCCGGCTGGTCGTTGGCGCAGAACATCTCGCTGCCGTTCCTGAAGTCGCTCTCGCGGCTGGGCCTCGTCCAGCACTCGAAGGAGAACGCCCTGGGCCGGGACACCATCGAGGCCCTCGGAGTCGTGGCCCGCGACGAGCACAGCACCGTCGAGGAGCTGTCCGGCGGCAACCAGCAGAAGGTCGTCGTCGGCCGCTGGCTCGCCTCGACCCCGCGTGTCCTCATCCTGGACGAGCCGTTCCGAGGCGTGGACATCGGCGCCCGGCGCGACATCGGCCGCCGGGCCCGGGCGCTCGCCGCCGAGGGTGCCGCCGTGCTCGTCCTGTCCGCCGACGTCGACGAGGTGCTGGAGGTCGCCGACCGGGTCGTCGTACTGGCCGCCGGTGAGATCCATCTCGACGCGTACGGCGAAGACGCGGAACGCGACCGCGTGATCCAGACCATCTCGGCGTCGGTCTGACGCCGGCCAAAGGAAGCCGCACTTCATGACCACCACGCAGAGCACCGAGGTCCCCACCAAGGCGGCGATCCCGCCCGCGACCTCCACCGCCGTGCGCGTCCAGAACGCCGTCATCAAGTACGGGTTCATCTTCGTCACGGTCGCGCTGTTCCTGTACTTCGCGCTGAGCGAGGGCTCCTTCCGTGAGTCGGCGACCCTCCTCGACACGCTTCGCTATGTCTCCGTGGCCGCCATCCTCGGCCTGGGCGTCACCCTCACCATGGCCGTCGGCGGGATGGACATGTCCGTCGGCGCCGTCGCCGGCCTCGGCGTCTCGGTCGCCGCCCAGACGATGGTCGTCTTCAACCAGATCGGCACGGTCGCGATCATCGCGGTGCTGGCGGCGGGCGCGCTGGCGGGCCTGCTCAACGCCCTGCTGATCGTGGTGTTGAAGATCCCGGACATGCTCGCCACCCTCGGCACGATGTTCGTGATCCAGGGCAGCAAACTCATCCTGGTCGACGGCCAGTCCATCACCCCCGGCATGACGATGTCCGACGGCTCCACCGCGCCCGGCAAGTTCACCGCGGGCTTTCTCAAGATCGACCGTGGCACGGTCCTCGGCATCCCGATCTCCGTACTCATCTTCGGCGGACTGACGGTCGCCGCCTGGGTCTTCCTCGCCCGCACCCGCTGGGGACGCGTCCTCTACGCCATCGGCGCCAACCCCGAGGCCTCCCGCCTGGCGGGCATCCGCGTCGGCGCGTACCGGGCCCTGGCATACGTCCTCTCCGGCGTCCTCGCCTCGATCGGCGGCCTGATCCTGGCCTCCCGCATCGGCCAGGGCGATGTGTCGGCCGGTACCTCCCAGCTGCTGGAGGCGGTGGCGGTGGCGCTGGTCGGTACGTCGGTCCTGGGCCGCGGCCGCCCGAACGTCTGGGGCACGGCTCTCGGCGCGGTGCTGATCGGCATCATCACCACCGGCCTCACCATCAAGGGGCTGCCGTACTACACGCAGGACGTCGTCGAGGGCGCGGTCCTCATCCTCGCCCTGGTCTTCAGTTTCACGTTGTCCAAGCGCCGCACCGCATAAGGGAGTTCACGACATGGGCTACCGCATCCTGGAGACCGACGACATCCCGGCGTACCTGCGCGAGCGGGGCCACTGGGACGGCGCGACCGATCCGGAGGTCCGTGAGGTCTCCGACGGCAACATGAACCGCGTCTTCCTCGCGTCCTCCACCGACGGCACCCGCAGCCTCGCCGTCAAGCAGGCCCTGCCCTGGGTCCGCGTCGCCGGCCCCTCCTGGCCGATGAACCCGGACCGCGCCGACGCCGAGGCCCGCGCCTACGAGCAGGTCGCCAAGGTCGCCCCGGACAAGATCCCGGCGATCCACGGCTACGACCCCGAGAACTACGCCCTCGTCATGGAGGACATGTCCGACCTGGAGGTCCTGCGCACGCTCCTCAACGAGGGCGCGGCGTACGGGCCGGACACGTCGGCGAGGATCGGCGAGTTCGTAGCCCAATTCTCCTTTGCGACCAGCGACTTCGGCATGGAATCGGCTGACCGCAAGGCGTTGATCTCAGCTTCGGTCAGCCCGGAGCTCTGCAAGATCACCGAAGACGTCGTGTTGTCCGAGCCGTACATCGAGCACGAACACAACCACTGGCACGAGGGACTGGACGATCTGGCGGCGGAGTTCCGCGCCGACGCCCGACTCCGCACCGAGGTCGCCGACCTCCGCCACACCTTCATGACGAGCGCCCAGGCATTGCTCCACGGCGACCTGCACACCGGCAGCGTCATGGTCGGCGAACGCGAAGGCGCCCCTGTGGTCCGGGTCTTCGACCCCGAGTTCTCCTTCGTCGGCCCGATCGGCTACGACCTCGGCCTGTACTGGGCCAACGTGCTGGTGTCGGAGGAGCGAGCGCGGGCGCTGGGCGCGTTGACCGACCACGCGGACCAACTCCGGCTGTCCTGGGAGGCGTTCGAGACCGAGTTCCGCCGCCTGTGGCCGACCCGCGTCGACACCTTCTTCGACGACGCCTACCTCGACCGCTTCCTGCGCCGGGTGTGGACGGAGTCGATCGGCTACGCAGGCACGGAAATCATCCGCAGGATCATCGGCTTCGCCCACCTGACGGACCTGACGACACTGGAGGACCCGGTCCCGGCGTCGCGGCGGGCGCTGCTACTGGGCCGAGAACTGGTAGTGAGCCGCGAGGAGTTGAAGAACCCGAAGGATGTAAGGGCAGTGGTGCAGCCGACCTAAAGGGGCGCGGGGCTGTCTCGATTTGCGGCTCCGCCGCGTGGGCGCGACCAGCCACAACGGACCCGCAGACGGCCTCTGCCGAACCCCCGTCTCGGATGCCGAACAGCACCTTGACCATGTCCAGTCACCCTGCTTGCATCACCGCATGCCGCGTCAGTCTCTGACAACCCGCCGCTGCGTGGACCTCGTCCGCACCGCAGCCGCACTCTGTCGCGCCGGCCGCTAACAACGCAGCCCATCCCGCGCAACCGTCGGAGACATCCGTGCCCGCAACCGTGTCGTTGCGGGGCGTCAGCCGTACCTTCGGGCAACGCCCCGTACTGACCTCCATAGATCTGCATGTCGAAGCCGGCGAGACCGTCGCCGTTCTCGGCCCGTCCGGCTCGGGCAAATCCACCCTGCTACGCCTCGTCGCAGGCCTGGACACCCCCACCGAGGGCACTGTGAGCCTCGACGGCAGCCCCGCCCTCGTCTTCCAGGACCCCCGCCTGATGTCCTGGCGCAGCCTCGCCTCGAACGTGGCCTTCGGCCTGCCCAAGGGCACCCCGCGCGCAGTCCGTGCCCGCGAGGTGAAGCGCTGGCTGGACATCGTGGGCCTCGACGGCTTCGAACGCCACCGCCCCAGCGAGGTCTCCGGCGGCATGGCCGGGCGCACCGCACTCGCAAGGGCTTTGGTGCGGCAGCCCGGCGTCCTTCTCCTCGACGAGCCGTTCGCCGCCCTGGACGCACTCACCCGGCTGCGGATGCAGGACCTTCTCGACGAGGTGCAGCGCGCCGCGGGCACCACCGTCCTCCTCGTCACCCACGACATCGACGAGGCACTCCAACTCGCCGATCGCATCGTCGTGTTGGGGACAGGCCCCGCCGCCACCATCACCGCCACCGTCGAGGTCCCGACGCCCCGCCCGCGAGCCCGCGACGACCTCGATCTCCTCCCGCTGCGAGCCGACCTGCTCCGCCGCCTCGGCGTCGGCCGCAGCGCCTCAGACAAGGAACCCCTCCGATGAAGTTCGCCGTGAGAGCCGTAAGAAGCGCCGCCCTCCTCGCCACCGCCACCCTCCTGCTGGGCGCCTGCGCCGAGGGCGAGGACTCCTCCGGACGGCCGGCGGCTGCCGAGAAGGAGACCGCCCAAGTCCGCCTGGACTGGGCCTACTACAACCCGCAGAGCCTGGTCCTGAAGGAGAAGGGTTGGCTCGACGACGCGCTGAAGGCCAAGGGCGCCAAGGCCACCTGGACCCAGTCCCTCGGCAGCAACAAGGCCAACGAGAACCTCCGCGCCGAGGTCGTCGACTTCGGCTCCACCGCCGGTACGCCCGCCCTGCTGGCCCGCGCCAACGGCACCCCGCTCAAGACGGTCGACGTCTTCAGCCGGCCGGAGTGGTCGTCCCTGGTCGTCGCCAAGGGCTCGAAGATCGACTCCGTCGACGACCTCAAGGGCAGGAAGATCGCTGCCACCAAGGGCACCGACCCCTACTTCTTCCTCCTCCAGGCCCTCGAGACCAAGGGCCTCACCGCGAAGGACGTCACCGTCGTCAACCTCCAGCACGCCGACGGCAAGACGGCACTGGAACGCGGCCAGGTCGACGCCTGGGCGGGCCTGGACCCGTACCTCTCGCAGAGCCAGATCGACAACGGCTCCAAGCTGATCTACCGCAACCTCGACTTCAACTCGTACGGGTTCCTCAACGTCTCCGAGACGTTCCTCGCCGAGCACGCCGACCTGGTCCAGATCGTCGTAGACCAGTACGAGCGGGCCCGCACCTGGATCGAGAAGCACCCCGAAGAGACACAGCGGATCCTCGCGGCCGCGGCGAAGATCGAACCGGCCGTGGCGAAGCAGCAGTTGGCCGAGCGCACGCACTTCGACATCTCACCGGTCCCCGGCGCCGCCCAGAGGAAGGTCCTGGAACGCATCGCCCCGCTCCTGGTCGCCGACAACCTCGTCGCCGACGAGAAGGACGTCGACGAGGCCCTGAAGACGCTGTACGCACCGCAGTTCGCCGAGAAGGCGAGCAAGTGAAACGAGCGGCACTCCGGACGGCGGCCGGGCTGATCCTCCCGGCCGCCCTCCTGCTCGCGTGGCAGCTGGCGGCGACGTCGGGGACGTACACTCGCAGCCAACTCCCGCCCCCGTCGGCGGTGTTGGACGCGGCCCGCGCCCTGTTCTCCCGCGGCGAGCTCATGCACCACATCGCGATCAGCCTGCAGCGCGTCCTGATCGGCTTCGCGATCGGCGCCTCGCTGGGCCTACTGCTCGGCGGCGTGGTGGGCCTGTCCCGCACGACGAAGGCGATCCTGGCCCCCACCGTCCAGGCCCTGCGGGCGGTCCCGTCCCTGGCCTGGGTCCCGCTCCTGCTCCTCTGGCTGGGCATCGGCGAGACCCCGAAGATCACCCTGGTGGCGATCGGCGCGTTCTTCCCGGTCTACACGACCGTCTCCTCGGGCCTCGACCACGTCGACCCCCGTCTGCGCGAACTCGGCCACGCCTACGGCAGACGCGGCCCCGCCCTCCTCGCCGAGGTCCTCGTCCCGGCCTCCGCCCCGGCCGTGATCTCCGGCCTGCGCCTCGGCCTCGCCCAGGGCTGGCTCTTCCTGGTCGCGGCCGAACTCATCGCCTCCTCCATGGGGTTGGGCTTCCTGCTCATCGACAGCGAGAACACCGGCCGTACGGACATCCTGCTGCTGGCCATCGTCCTGCTGGCCCTGCTGGGGAAGGCGAGCGACGCGGTGCTGGGCGTGGCGGAGCGTCAGGTCGTACGACGCTGGAGCTGAGCGCTGACGGGAGCACGCGAAAGGGGCGGCTCCATCGGCGTGGAGCCGCCCCTTTCCCGTCGTACCGCCTACTTCTTGTCGAGCAGGTCCTGGACCTTCGCACGGACCTCGTCCGTGGCCAGGCCCCGGATCGTGAGCGTCGTACGGCGGCGCAGCACGTCGTCCTGCGTCTCGGCCCACTCGTTGTCCCGGGCGTAGACGACCTGCGCCCAGATCTCCGGCGCGTCCGGGTGCACGCGCTGGGCCAGCTCCGGGTTCTCGTTCGCCAGACGCGCGATGTCGAAGGCCAGCGAACCGTAGTGCGTGGCAAGGTGCCTGGCCGTGTCGGCCGCCATCCGCGGACCCGGCGCAGGGTGGTCGACGAGCAGCCGGTGCGCGACCGCGCGCGGGTTCGCGACACCCGGCAGCGGCAGCTTCTTCGGCAGGGACGAGACGGGCTCGTAGTCGTCACCCAGCGGAGCGCCCGGCAGCGCCTCCAGCTTCTGCATGACCGTACGGCCGATGTGGCGGAAGGTCGTCCACTTGCCGCCCGCGACGGACAGCATGCCGCCACGGCCTTCCGTGACCACGGTCTCGCGCTTGGCCTTCGCCGTGCTGCCGGGGCCACCCGGCAGCACGCGCAGACCCGCGAACGAGTACGTGATCAGGTCACGGGACAGCTGCTGGTCGCGGATGGAGAACGCGGCCTCGTCGAGTATCTGGGCCGTGTCCTTCTCGGTGACCGTGACGTCCGCCGGGTCGCCCTCGAACTCCTCGTCGGTCGTGCCGAGCAGGAGCATGTCCTCCCAGGGGAGGGCGAAGGTGATGCGGTACTTGTCGATGGGGGTCGCGAGCGCGGCCTTCCACGGCGAGGTCCGCTTCAGGACCAGGTGCGCGCCCTTGGACAGGCGGATGGACGGAGCCGCGTTCGGGTCCTCCAGCTTGCGCAGGTGGTCGACCCAGGGGCCGGTCGCGTTGAGCACCAGACGGGCGTTGACGCCGAACTCGTCACCGGACTGACGGTCGCGCAGATCCGCGCCCGTCACCCGGCCCTTGGTGAACCGCAGACCGGTCACCTCGGCGTGGTTCAGGACGACCGCACCCGCCTCGACGGCCGCGCGGACCGTCATCAGCGCCATACGGGCGTCGTTCATCTGGTCGTCGCCGTACACGGCGACGGCCTTGAGGTTGTCGGTGCGCAGCTCGGGCACGTCCTGTGCGGCCTTCGACGGCGAGAGCAGGTGCCCGACACCGTCACCGAAGGCCGACAGGGCGGAGTAGGCGAAGACGCCCGCCCCGAGCTTCGCCGCGCCGTGCGGCCCGCCCTTGTACACGGGGAGGTAGAACGTGAGCGGGTTCGCCAGGTGGGGAGCCACCTGACGAGAGACCGCACGGCGCTCGAAGTGGTTCTCCGCCACCAGCTTCACCGCGCCGGTCTGCAGGTAGCGCAGACCGCCGTGGAGAAGCTTGGAGGAGGCGGAAGAGGTGGCGCCGGCGAAGTCGCCGGCGTCGACCAGGGCCACCCGCAGGCCGGACTGCGCGGCGTGCCAGGCGGTGGAGATGCCCAGGATGCCGCCGCCGATGACGAGAAGGTCGTACGACGCCTTGGAGAGCTGCTCCCGGGTCTCGGCGCGGCTCGGGTTGGAGCCGGAGGCCGGGCGCGTACCCAGGGCAGGCACGGACTGCAGGGTGGACTGACTGGTCATGTGGGGTTCTTACTCCTCGACAGAACTGTCTTCGAGCCAGCCCATGGACCGCTCCACGGCCTTGAGCCAGCTCTTGTACTCACGGTCGCGGGCATCCGCGTCCATGCGGGGGGTCCACTCGGCGGCCCGGCGCCAGTTGGCACGCAGGTCGTCGGTGCTGGTCCAGAAGCCGACGGCGAGACCGGCGGCGTAGGCGGCGCCGAGGCAGGTCGTCTCGGCGACCATCGGGCGCACCACGGGGGCGTCCAGGAAGTCCGAGAGGGTCTGCATCAGCAGGTTGTTGGAGGTCATGCCGCCGTCGACCTTGAGGGCCGCGAGCTCGACGCCCGAGTCCTTGGTCATGGCGTCCGTGATCTCACGGGTCTGCCAGGCGGTGGCCTCCAGGACGGCACGCGCGAGGTGCGCCTTGGTGACGTACCGGGTCAGACCGGCGATCACGCCGCGGGCGTCGGAGCGCCAGTACGGGGCGAACAGACCGGAGAAGGCCGGCACGAAGTAGGCGCCGCCGTTGTCCTCGACGGAGAGCGCGAGGGTCTCGATCTCGGCGGCCGTGGAGATCAGGCCCATCTGGTCGCGCATCCACTGCACCAGCGAACCGGTGACGGCGATCGAGCCCTCGAGGGCGTAGACCGGCTTGTCGTCGCCGATGCGGTAGCCGACCGTGGTCAGCAGCCCGGAGTACGAGTTGATGATCTTCTCGCCGGTGTTCATGAGCATGAACGTGCCGGTGCCGTACGTCGACTTGGCCTCGCCCTCGGCGAAACAGGTCTGGCCGAACAGGGCCGCCTGCTGGTCGCCGAGCGCGGACGCGACCGGGATGCCGCCGAGCAGCTCGCCCAGCTTGCCGCCGGTGACCTCGCCGTAGACCTCGGCGGAGGAGCGGATCTCGGGCAGCATGTTCAGCGGGACGCCGATGGACTCGGCGATCTTCTCGTCCCACTCCAGCGTGTGCAGGTTCATCAGCATGGTGCGCGAGGCGTTGGTGACGTCGGTGTAGTGCTTGCCGCCGTTGACACCGCCCGTCAGGTTCCAGATGACCCAGCTGTCCATGGTGCCGAAGAGGATGTCGCCGGCCTCGGCGCGCTCGCGCAGGCCCTCGACGTTGTCAAGGAGCCAGCGGGCCTTCGGACCGGCGAAGTACGACGCCAGCGGCAGGCCCGTCTCACGGCGGAAGCGGTCCTGGCCGACGTTGCGGCCGAGCTCCTTGCACAGGGAGTCGGTGCGGGTGTCCTGCCAGACGATGGCGTTGTGGACGGGCTCACCCGTGTTCTTGTCCCAGAGCAGCGTGGTCTCGCGCTGGTTGGTGATGCCGATGGCCTTGATGTCGTCGCGGGTGATGCCGGCCTTCGAGATGGCCCCGGCGACGACCTCCTCGACGTTGGTCCAGATCTCGGTGGCGTTGTGCTCGACCCAGCCCGGCTTCGGGAAGATCTGCTCGTGCTCCTTCTGGTCGACCGAGACGATCCGGCCGTCCTTGTCGAAGACGATGCAGCGGCTGGAGGTGGTGCCCTGGTCGATTGCCGCGATGAACGGGCCGGCGGTGTGGGCGTCGGTCACTGTGTGCTCCTGAGGGGTTCCGTGGTCATGGGGACTGCTTCTACTGCTGCTGCTTAATTGCTTTGAAGGATGGTTCTAAGCAAAAGCGACGTTGTAGATGCCTGCAGCGATCGCGCCGCCGATCAGCGGACCGACGACCGGGATCCAGGCGTAGCCCCAGTCGGAACCGCCCTTGTTGGGCAGGGGCAGGAGGGCGTGCACGATGCGCGGACCGAGGTCACGGGCCGGGTTGATCGCGTAGCCGGTCGGGCCGCCGAGGGAGAGACCGATCGAGACGACCACGAACGCGGTGATCAGGGCGCCCAGGGTGCCGAGGCCGTCGCCGTTGGCGTTCAGGCCCTGCGTGAGGATGGCGAGGATCAGCACGACGGTGCCGATGATCTCCGTGGCGAGGTTCTGCCACACGACCGGGACCTCGGGACCGGTGGAGAAGATGCCGAGGACGGGGCCCGCACCCTTCTCCTGGGCCTCGACTGCCTTGGCCTTGGTGGCCTGCGCGCCCGGACCGCCGACGATCTCCCGGTCGGTGAGGTGGGCGTGGAACTGGCCGTAGTACGCGACCCAGACCAGCGCCGCACCGATCATGGCGCCGAGGATCTGTCCGGCCCAGTAGATCGGAACGTTGTCCCAGCCGCCGTCCTTGATGGCGAGTGCGAGCGTCACGGCCGGGTTCAGGTGGGCGCCGGAGAGCGGTGCCGAGATGTACACGGCCGTCATGACGGCGAAACCCCACCCGAAGGCGATGGCGAGCCAGCCGGCGTTGCGGGCCTTGGAGGCCTTCAGCGTGACGGCGGCGCACACGCCACCGCCGAGCAGGATGAGTATGGCGGTACCGATGGTCTCGCCGATGAAGATGTCGGAGCTGGACACCCGCGACTCCTTTGTCCTTCGTCCAGGGGACCGAACCCCGGGTCCCTCCGGAGGTTCGAGCTGCCCTCGGGGTGAGAGCGATGCCGGCCCTTGGCGTTGTCACACTCTAGCGCGTATTGCCGGTAGGTGTTCGACAATGCCGACCGATGGACGCGAGTCTTGCTCCGGCGTTACGTGCACGTCAAGAGTGCTGTTATCGAAAACACGATCGTTATTGATTGCTGTGAGCTATCGATCTTGAAGTGCGGCACGCACGGCTCCGAGGCGGGCACAGTGCGTACCGATCGGGGGGTTTGGGCCGTTGTGTCAGGGTACGACTGAGGGCCGAAACGTCCACCGACGTCCCGGCCCTCTCTCGTACGTCGCTCAGAACCGCCCGGCGCCCAGGTCCCGGGAGACCGCACGGGCACAGTCCCGTACCGCCGCGATCAGCTCGGGGCGCAGCGCGTCCTTCTCGTCGTCCCGGCACAGCCGCTCCACGGCGCCGGTGATGCCGACCGCACCGACCGGCATGCGACGCCGGTCGTGGATGGGCGCCGCGATCGAGGCGACGCCCTCCCAGGTCTCCTCGACGTCCGCCGCGTACCCACGCGCGCGCGTGATGTCGAGGATCTGCTCGAACTCGTCGAGATCGCAGACGGTCCGGTCCGTGAACGACTTGCGGTCGCTCTCCAGCGCCTCGCTGTGCGCGACCGGGTCGTACGCCGACAGGACCTTGCCCAGGGCTGTGCAGTGCAGGGGCTGCATGGCCCCGATCTCCAGCACCTGCCGGCTGTCGTCCGGCCGGAAGACGTGGTGCACGATCAGCACGCCCTGCTGGTGCAGCACGCCCAGATGGACGCTCTCGCCGCTGGAACGGGCCAGGTCGTCCGTCCACACCAGGGCGCGTGCCCGCAGCTCGTGCACGTCGAGATAGGTGGTGCCCAGGCGCAGCAGCTCGGCGCCCAGTTGGTAGCGCCCGGAGGCGTCGTCCTGCTCGACGAAGCCCTCCTGCTGGAGGGTGCGCAGGATGCCGTGGGCCGTGCCCTTGGCCAGTCCGAGTGACGAGGCGATGTCCGAGAGGCCGAGCCGCCGCTCGCCGCCCGCGAGCAGGCGCAGCATCGCGGCCGCCCGTTCGAGCGACTGGATGTTCCGTGCCATCGCCGTACTGCCTCCGTCCCCTTCGACCGTCGACGCGCGACGTCGCTGCCGCCGTTCGGCAATGTCGAACACTACCCGTCCCTGCCGACCTCCCGCTAATGGTCGGTCGGCATCTGTTGCGTCACCTGTATCCCGTCGGTGACCTGCCCGCCATCCTCGTCCGGCCCGTGGACGTCCTGACCATCGGGCGCCGACCCCGCTACTCTGGCGAGGTGCGCCCACCGCGGAGAGTTCCACGGGCCACGCAAAGCCGACAGCCGTCGCATCCAAGGGAGCCCCTTTCATGGCCTCGTCGCCACTGACCCCTTCCGCCGACAGCCGGACCCGTGTGTCCGCGCTCCGTGAGGCGCTCGCCACCCGTGTGGTGGTCGCCGACGGAGCGATGGGAACCATGCTCCAGGCCCAGGACCCGACCCTGGAGGACTTCGAGAATCTCGAGGGTTGCAACGAGATCCTCAACGTGACCCGGCCCGACATCGTCCGGTCCGTCCATGACGCGTACTTCGCGGTGGGCGTCGACTGCGTGGAGACGAACACCTTCGGGTCCAACCACACCGCCGCGGCCGAGTACGACATCGCCGACCGGGTGCACGAACTGTCCGAGGCGGGTGCCCGGATCGCCCGTGAGGTGGCCGACGAGTACGGCGCCCGCGACGGCCGGCAGCGTTGGGTGCTGGGCTCCGTCGGCCCCGGCACCAAGCTGCCCACCCTCGGCCACATCGACTACGCGACGATCCGCGACGGCTACCAGGCCAATGTCGAGGGTCTGCTCGCCGGCGGCGCCGACGCCCTGATCGTCGAGACCACGCAGGACCTGCTCCAGACGAAGGCGTCCGTGCTGGGCGCCCGGCGCGCGCTGGAGGCGACCGGCGCCGACGTGCCGCTGGTGGTCTCGATGGCGTTCGAGACGACCGGCACGATGCTGCTCGGCTCCGAGATCGGCGCCGCCCTCACCGCGCTGGAGCCGCTCGGCATCGACATGATCGGCCTGAACTGCTCGACGGGCCCGGCCGAGATGAGCGAGCACCTGCGCTATCTGGCCCGTCACTCCCGTATCCCGCTGCTGTGCATGCCGAACGCGGGCCTGCCGATCCTCACCAAGGACGGCGCGCACTTCCCGCTCGGCCCCGAAGGTCTGGCCGACGCCCAGGAGACCTTCGTCCGCGACTACGGCCTGCAGCTGATCGGCGGCTGCTGCGGCACCACCCCCGAGCACCTGCGCCAGGTCGTCGAGCGGGTCCGCGACCTGACCCCCGGTGAGCGCCACCCGCAGCCCGAGCCCGGCGCCGCCTCGCTCTACCAGACGGTCCCGTTCCGCCAGGACACCTCGTACCTGGCGATCGGCGAGCGCACCAACGCCAACGGCTCGAAGAAGTTCCGCGAGGCCATGCTGGAGGCCCGCTGGGACGACTGCGTGGAGATGGCCCGCGAGCAGATCCGCGAGGGCGCCCACATGCTGGACCTCTGCGTGGACTACGTCGGCCGGGACGGCGTCGCCGACATGGAGGAGCTGGCCGGCCGCTTCGCCACCGCCTCCACCCTGCCGATCGTCCTGGACTCCACCGAGGTCCCGGTGATCCAGGCCGGCCTGGAGAAGCTCGGCGGCCGCGCGGTCATCAACTCCGTCAACTACGAGGACGGTGACGGCCCGGAGTCCCGCTTCGCGAAGGTCACCAAGCTCGCCCAGGAGCACGGCGCCGCGCTGATCGCGCTGACCATCGACGAGGAGGGCCAGGCCCGCACCCCGGAGCACAAGGTCGCCATCGCCGAACGGCTCGTCGACGACCTGACCGGCAACTGGGGCATCCACGAGTCGGACATCCTCATCGACACCCTGACCTTCACCATCTGCACCGGTCAGGAGGAGTCCCGGGGGGACGGCATCGCCACCATCGAGGCGATCCGCGAACTCAAGCGCCGCCACCCGGACGTACAGACCACGCTGGGCCTGTCGAACATCTCCTTCGGCCTCAACCCGGCCGCCCGTGTCCTGCTCAACTCCGTCTTCCTGGACGAGTGCGTGAAGGCGGGCCTGGACTCGGCGATCGTGCACGCGTCGAAGATCCTGCCGATCGCCCGGTTCACCGAGGAAGAGGTGGAGACGGCCCTGGACCTGGTCTACGACCGCCGGTCCGAGGGCTACGACCCGCTGCAGAAGCTGATGGCCCTCTTCGAGGGAGCCACCACCAAGTCGCTGAAGGCCGGCCGGGCCGAGGAGCTGGCCGCTCTCCCGCTGGAGGAGCGCCTCAAGCGGCGCATCATCGACGGCGAGAAGAACGGCCTGGAGGCCGACCTCGCCGCCGCCCTGGAGACCCGCCCCGCCCTGGACATCGTCAACGACACGCTCCTGGACGGCATGAAGGTGGTCGGCGAGCTGTTCGGCTCCGGCCAGATGCAGCTGCCGTTCGTGCTCCAGTCCGCCGAGGTCATGAAGACCGCGGTGGCCTACCTCGAGCCGCACATGGAGAAGTCGGACGCCGAGGGCAAGGGCACCATCGTGCTGGCCACCGTGCGCGGGGACGTGCACGACATCGGCAAGAACCTCGTCGACATCATCCTGTCCAACAACGGCTACAACGTCGTCAACCTCGGCATCAAGCAGCCGGTCTCCGCGATCCTGGAGGCGGCCGAGGAACACCGCGCCGACGTCATCGGCATGTCCGGCCTGCTGGTCAAGTCCACGGTGATCATGAAGGAGAACCTGGAGGAGCTCAACCAGCGCGGTATGGCGGCCGACTTCCCGGTCATCCTCGGCGGCGCGGCCCTCACGCGCGCCTATGTCGAGCAGGACCTGCACGAGATCTACCAGGGCGAAGTCCGCTACGCCCGCGACGCGTTCGAGGGCCTGCGCCTGATGGACGCCCTGATCGGCGTCAAGCGCGGCGTGCCCGGCGCGAAGCTCCCCGAGCTCAAGCAGCGCCGGGTGCGCGCGGCCGCCGCCGTAGAGGTCGAGGAGCGCCCGGAGGAGGGTCACGTCCGCTCCGACGTCGCCGTCGACAACCCGATCCCCGAGCCTCCCTTCCGGGGCACCCGCGTCATCAAGGGCATCCAGACCAAGGAGTACGCCTCCTGGCTGGACGAGGGCGCGCTGTTCAAGGGCCAGTGGGGCCTCAAGCAGGCGCGCACGGGCGAGGGACCGTCGTACGAGGAACTGGTCGAGACCGAGGGCAGGCCGCGGCTGCGCGGGTTGCTGGACAAGCTGCAGACCGAGAACCTGCTGGAAGCCGCCGTTGTCTACGGCTACTTCCCCTGCGTGTCCAAGGACGACGACCTGATCCTCCTGGACGAGCAGGGCAATGAGCGCACCCGCTTCACCTTCCCGCGCCAGCGCCGCGGCCGCCGGCTGTGCCTCGCGGACTTCTTCCGCCCGGAGGAGTCGGGGGAGACGGACGTCGTAGGTCTCCAGGTCGTCACCGTCGGCTCGCGGATCGGCGAGGAGACCGCGAAGCTCTTCGCGTCGAACTCCTACCGCGACTACCTCGAACTGCACGGCCTGTCCGTGCAGTTGGCCGAGGCGCTCGCCGAGTACTGGCACGCGCGCGTGCGGTCCGAACTGGGCTTCGCCGGCGAGGACCCGGCCGACGTCGAGGACATGTTCGCCCTGAAGTACCGGGGCGCCCGCTTCTCCCTCGGCTACGGCGCCTGCCCGAACCTGGAGGACCGCGCCAAGATCGCCGACCTGCTCGAGCCCGAGCGCATCGGCGTCCACCTGTCCGAGGAGTTCCAGCTGCACCCGGAGCAGTCCACCGACGCGATCGTCATCCACCACCCCGAGGCGAAGTACTTCAACGCACGGTGACACGGGCTCTCACCCGGTGAAGCGCGTCTCACAGAGCGCGCTGATCGGATAAGTCGTACACTGGTCGGTCCACCGCAGGCCGGTTCCCTTAGTGGGAACCGGCCTGATCGTCCCTCAAGGAGGTGCGCCAGGATGACCAGCACGGTCCCCGCGCTCGGAACCCGTACGGCCGAAGGCTCCGCCCTGCAGGCCGTACTCCTCGACATGGACGGAACCCTGGTGGACACCGAGGGCTTCTGGTGGGACGTCGAGGTCGAGATCTTCGCCCGCCTCGGCCACACCCTCGACGACTCCTGGCGCCATGTCGTGGTCGGCGGCCCCATGACCCGCAGTGCGGGGTTCCTGATCGAGGCCACCGGCGCCGACGTCACCCTCGCCGAGCTCACGGTGCTGCTCAACGACGGGTTCATGGACCGCATCGGGCGCGCCCTGCCGCTCATGCCCGGAGCCGCCCGGCTGCTGGCCGAACTGGCCGCGCACGAGATCCCCACGGCCCTCGTCTCCGCCTCGCACCGGCGCATCATCGACCGGGTGCTCGCCTCGCTCGGCCCCCAGTACTTCGCCCTGACCGTCGCCGGCGACGAGGTGGGCCGTACCAAGCCGCACCCGGACCCGTATCTGTTCGCGGCCGCCGGACTCGGCGTGGATCCGGCCAGATGCGCGGTCGTCGAGGACACCGCGACCGGGGTCGCCGCAGCCGAGGCGGCAGGCTGCCACGTCGTGGCGGTGCCGTCCGTGGCGCCGATCGCCCCGGCGGTCCGGCGTACCGTCGTGACCTCGCTCGAAGTGGTCGACCTGGCATTTCTGCGGGGACTGCTGACGGGCTGATGACGGAAATGCGCCGGGCGTTCACCCAGCGTGCGGCGTCGATAGGGGCCAATTCCCGGAGCGCCTCCGGTAAACGAATTCGCAACGTGCCGGGTGGCCGAATTCCTGTACACCCTGACACCGTTGTCCATGTGACGTTCCCCACTCGAAAGGGTCTCGACAGGTGGATAAGGGTGTGCTGTTCGCCCCCTTTCAGGGGGCGTGGGCGTGCCCATGTGTCCCGATTGATGGGACGCTGCACTAATCCTTCCCCGGTCGGGTTTTCGGTGTGTCCGCGCCCGGTTCCGCTCCGTGATGGAAGCTCAACTCCGGTGGCTGTGAACCCTCGTGCAGGTGCGGACTAATCTCCTGGTGAGAACATCACCCTCACCTCCGTGATCCGCCGCAACACCCATGCATGCCGGGTACACGGACGACAGCTCTGGAGAAACTCGAGCATGAACCGCAAGACTTTGGTGCTGCCGGCCGTAATCGGTCTGCTCGCGCCGGTGCTCGCCGCCTGCGGCGGGTCCGACAGCGGCAGCGGCAGCGGCGATGCGATCGTCGTCGGCACCACGGACCGGTTCAGCGCCACGAAGGACGCTCCGGCGCCACTCGACCCCGCCTACGCCTACGACGTCGGCACCTGGAACATCCTGCGCCAGACCGTGCAGACCCTGATGATCCAGCCGAAGGGCGAGGGCGACCCGGTGCCCGAGGCCGCCGAGCGGTGCCGCTTCACCGACAGCGGCAACGAGCGCTACGTCTGCACCCTGCGCGAGGGCCTCGAGTTCGCCAACGGCGACAAGATCACCGCGGCCGACGTGAAGTACTCCATCGACCGCGCCCGCGCCATCAAGGCCGACTCCGGCGTCTTCGCGCTGCTCTCCACCATCGACACCGTCGAGACCCAGGGCGACCGTGAGGTCATCTTCCACCTCAAGAGCGCCGACGCCACCTTCCCGTACAAGCTGTCGACCCCGGTCGCCGGCATCGTCAACCCCGACGACTACGAGAAGGGCAAGCTGCGCGACGGCTTCGACGTCGACGGCTCCGGCCCGTACACCATGAGCGCCGAGGTCAAGAACGACGAGCTCGTCGACGCCGTGTTCACCAAGAACCCCAACTACAAGGGGACCTTGGAGGTGAACAACGACAAGGTCGAGCTGCGCTCCTTCGCGGACGCCGACGACATGGGGGCCGCCCTGAACAAGGGCGACATCGACCTGATGACCCGCACCATGTCGCCCGCGCAGATCAAGAAGCTCTCCGCCGAGTCGGGCGGCGACATCGACGTCGTCGAGATGGCCGGCCTCGAGATCCGCTACCTGGCCTTCAACACCAACGCCCCGACCGTGAAGTCCAGGGCCGTACGCCAGGCGATGGCCCAGCTCATCAACCGCGGCGAACTCGTCTCCAAGGTCTACGGCACCCAGGCCGAACCGCTGTACTCGCTGGTCCCGGCGTCCATCACCGGCCACTCCAACTCGTTCTTCAACAAGTACGGCGACCCGAGCGTCGCCAAGGCCAAGTCGCTGCTGACCCAGGCCAACATCTCGACCCCGGTGAAGCTGACCCTCCACTACACGACCGACCACTACGGCTCGGCCACCAAGGACGAGTTCGAGGACCTGCAGAAGCAGCTCAACGACAGCGGACTCTTCGACGTCAGCATCAAGGGCGCGCCCTGGGCCACCTTCCGCCCGGCCGAGCAGAAGGGCGAGTACGACGTCTACGGAATGGGCTGGTTCCCTGACTTCCCGGACGCCGACAACTACCTCGCGCCCTTCCTCGACAAGGACAACTTCCTCGGCTCGCCGTACGCGAACAGCGAGATCCGCAACACCCTGATCCCGGACTCCCGCCGCGAGGCGGACCGGCTCACCGCGGCCACCAGCCTGACGGAGATCCAGGACATCGTCGCCGCCGACGTCCCCGTGCTGCCGCTGTGGCAGGGCAAGCAGTACGTCGCCGCGCGCGGCGACGTGACGGGCACCGCCTACGCGCTCAACTCCTCCTCGACGCTGCAGCTGTGGGAGCTCGGCCGCGGCGTGAGCGGCTGACACAGCCGAGGGCCCAGCCCGGGGCCCGGGACGAGGGCCCCGGGATCTCAAGAAACGACGACAAGGCACCTGCACGTGAACAAGCGCAACCAGTGGCCGGTCCTGCCGATCGTGGCAGGGCTGGCCTCCGGCCTGTTGACCGCCTGCGGCACGGAGTCCGGGAGCTCCGGATCCGACGGCTCCGCCGTGGTCATGGGAATGTCCGACGACGTCCTGGCCACCGACCCCGCCTCCGGCTACGACCCCGGCTCCTGGCTGTTGTTCAACAACGTCTTCCAGTCGTTGCTGAGCTTCCCCAAGGGCGGCACGGAACCGCAGCCGGACGCCGCCGAGAAGTGCGTCTTCACGGACACCGCGACCAAGGTCTACAAGTGCACGCTGAAGGACGGCCTCAAGTTCAGCACCGGTGACTCGCTCACCTCCGAGGACGTCAAGTTCTCCTTCGACCGCATGCTGAAGATCAACGACGACGACGGTCCCGCGGTCATGTTCCCCATGCTCGACAAGGTCGAGACGCCGGACGAGAAGACCGTCGTCTTCAAGCTCAACACGGCCGACGCCACCTTCCCGAGCAAGGTCGCCTCCGGCGCCGGCTCCATCGTCGACCACCGGCAGTACGACGCCGACGGGCTGCGCAAGGACGGCAAGGCGGTGGGCTCCGGCCCCTACGCGCTGGACTCGTTCAACGACGACGAGGCCGTCTTCTCCGTCAACGAGAACTACAAGGGCACCGCCGACCCCCAGAACTCCGGCGTGACGCTCAAGTTCTTCCACGGTGACCAGTCCGCCCTGAAGTCGGCCCTGACCGCCAACAAGATCGACATCGCCTACCGAGGCCTCACCGCAGGCGACATCAGCGACATCGAGAACGCCGACGACGACTCCGGCGTCGAGGTCGTCGAGGGCAGCAGCGCCGAGGTCCAGCACCTCGTCTTCAACATGGACGACCCGGTCGCCGGACAGCTCGGTGTCCGCAAGGCCATGGCCTACCTGCTCGACCGCGAGGCCCTCATCAAGGACGTCTACCAGGGCACCGCCACACCGCTCTACTCGATGATCCCGGCCGGCATCGCGGGCCACAACACCGCGTTCTTCGACACCTACGGCGCCAGCCCCTCCAAGGCCAAGGCCGCCGCCGCCCTGCAGGCCGACGGCATCACCGACAAGGTGAAGCTGACCCTGTGGTCGACCCCGTCCCGCTACGGCCCGGCCACCGACCAGGAACTGCAGACGATCGCCGAACAGCTCAACGACAGCGGCCTGTTCGACGCCGACGTCGAGTCCGTGGCCTTCGACCAGTACGAGAAGGACATCGCCAACGGCAAGTACGGCGTCTATGTGAAGGGCTGGGTGCCCGACTACCCGGACGCCGACAACTTCACGGCCCCCTTCTTCGGCAAGGGCAACGTGCTGAGCAACAACTACAGCAACAGCGCGATCACCGGCACGATCATCCCGCAGACCGCCTCCCAGGTGGACCGCGCCGCCACGGACGACACCTACGGCAAGCTCCAGGACATCGTCGCCGACGAGGTCCCCGTCCTCCCGGTCTGGCAGGCCAAGCAGTACGCCGTCGTCCGCGACGACGTCTACGGCCTGGAGTACTGCCTCGACGCCTCGACCGTCTTCCGGTTCTGGGAGCTCAGCAAGGGCTGAGCGACCACCGCAGGCACGAAGAGGGCGCCCCTGCCTGGCAGGGGCGCCCTCTTCGTCGTGGCGGACCGAAAACCTACTGTGCGCCGGGGCGCACCAGACCGCTCTCGTACGCGTACACCGCGGCCTGCACGCGGTCGCGCAGCCCCAGTTTGGTCAGGACGTGACCGACGTGCGTCTTGACGGTGGTCTCGCTGACGAACAGGTCGGCGGCGATCTCCGCGTTGGACAGCCCGCGCGCCACCAGCTTCAGGACCTCCACCTCGCGGTCGGTGAGGGTGTGCAGGGTGTCGGGCACCGGCTCGTCGCCGGAGGGCAGGTGGGTGGCGTACTTGTCGAGCAGCCGCCGGGTGATGCTCGGCGCGAGCATCGCCTCGCCCGCGGCCACCACCCGGATGGCCTGCACCAGTTCGTTCGCCGGGGCGTCCTTGAGCAGGAACCCGCTGGCACCGGCCCTGAGCGCCTCCACCACGTACTCGTCGAGGTCGAAGGTGGTCAGCACGAGCACCTTGGCCGGACCGTCCCGCCCCGGACCGGTGATCTGCCGCGTCGCCTCGACACCGTCCATCCGAGGCATGCGGATGTCCATCAGAACCACATCGGGCTGCAGGGCCCGCACCTGGTCGAGAGCCTGCAGGCCGTCTCCGGCCTCGCCGACGACCGCAAGGTCCTGCTCCGCCTCCAGAATCATCCGGAAGCCGGTGCGCAGCAGCGGCTGGTCGTCGACGAGTAGGACGCGGATGGCCACGTGAGTCTCCTTCGCTAGTCCGGCCCCATTCTGCCCTGCGCCACGCTCCCGGACTCGGCCGCCCTCACCGGCCAGCGGCTGCGTCTCCCGGGGGACGCTGTATTAGCTTGCGGCTGCGCCGTGGGCCGGACCCTCGGCTGGTTCCGGGCCGGCCGCCCTCACCGGCAAGGGATACGGCGGGGGAGTGCCGCCGAACTCCGGGCAGTGGGCCTGGTGGTCGCACCAGCCGCACAGCTTGGTGGGACGGGGCCGCCAGTCGCCCGTCTCCGTGGCCTCGCGGATCGCCTCCCACAGCGCGTGCAACTTGCGCTCGACGCGCTCCAGGTCGGCGAGGACGGGGTCGTACGTCAGCACGTCACCGCTGCCGAGATAGACGAGCTGGAGCCGACGGGGGATCACGTCCTTCAGCCGCCACACCACCAGGGCGTAGAACTTCATCTGGAACAGCGCACCCTCGGCGTACTCGGGCCGGGGCGCCTTGCCCGTCTTGTAGTCGACGATCCGTACCTCACCGGTCGGCGCCACGTCGACGCGGTCGATGATGCCGCGCAGCTTCAGCCCCGAGTCCAACTGCGCCTCGACGAACATCTCCCGCTCGGCGGGCTCCAGCCGGGTCGGATCCTCCAGCGTGAACCAGCGCTCCACGAGCCGCTCCGCCTCACCGAGCCAGCGCGCCAGCCGCTCGCCCTCCGGATCGTCGGCGAAGAGCTCCACCACCTCCGGCCGGGACTCGCGCAGCCGGTCCCACTGACCCGGCACCAGCGACTTGGCGCGTGGAGCCGTGCGCTCGGCCGCCGGGGCGTCGAAGAGCCGCTCGAGGACCGAGTGCACCAGGGTGCCCCGGGTCGCCGCCTCGCTCGGCTTCTCCGGCAGCCGGTCGATCACCCGGAACCGGTACAGCAGCGGGCACTGCATGAAGTCACTGGCACGCGAGGGGGACAGGGAGGCCGGCGCTATGGCGAGCCGTCCGCCCGCGGTCGCGCTCTCCCCTGCCGCCGCCGTCGAACCGGCCACGACCGGCGGTTCCGCTGCCGCGGTGTCGCCGCTGTGGGCCTCCGTCACGCCCTCGGTGCTCGTCTCCATGACCACAGACCATACGGCCCGCCACTGACAGTGACCCGGTCGCAGCCGTGACGGGTGCGACGGCAGAGAAAACACAGGGGGTGCCGGGGCGGAACGCGCAGGGCCCGCCGCATACCATCGACCCGAGACCCTTCCGCCCGGCAGGCGCGGAAGACGCTTCGAACGAGGGGACATCGTGGACGAGAGCGGCGGGAGCGGGCAGCCGCGGTCCGGCACGGACAAGTCGGCCGAGCACCACGCACGACCTGCGGCCTCGGCCACCGACCCGGACCCGCACGGCAACACGACGCCCCACCTGCCCGACGAACATCGTCCCGCCCCCGCCGCGGACCAGGACCCGACCGGCAACGAGGACCGGACGGCCACCCCGGAGCCGGACAGCAAGAGCCCGGCGTCGACGACGGCACCCGAGGCCCCGGCACATCCGACAGCGCCGAACGCGGACACAGCCGCCGACTCGGCGGATGCCACGCCGTCCACCCCCTCGACCGACGGCACGGCTTCGGACCGTTCGCCGGGCGGCCCGGAGTCTCCCGCCTCCGACGGTCCGGCGGACAGCCCCGCCGGCCGTCCCGACGCCTCCCCTTCCGCCGACCCTGCCGAAGCCTCCGACCCCGCGTCCCACCGTCCTGCCCCGGGCGACCACCAGGACCGCCGACCCTTCGGCGACCACCAGGCTCCCCACCCCGACGACCACCGCACCCTCGCCCACGCCGGCGTCACCAAGGGCCGTCCTCCCCAGCGCCCCCCGGAGCCGCGCGGCGGGCTGCTGATGGGCCGTCCCTTCGGTGTGCCCGTCTACGTGGCGCCCAGCTGGTTTCTCGTCGCCGCGCTGATCACCTGGGTGTTCGGCGGCCAGCTCGACCGCGTGCTGCCCGAACTCGGCGCGGCCCGCTATCTCGTCTCCCTGTTCTTCGCCGTCGCCTTCTACGCCTCGGTCCTCGTCCACGAACTGGCGCACACGGTCGCGGCCCTGCGCTTCAAGCTGCCCGTCCGCCGCATCCAGCTCCAGTTCTTCGGCGGCGTCTCCGAGATCGAGAAGGAGGCCGAGACCCCCGGCCGCGAGTTCGTGCTGGCCTTCGTCGGCCCGCTCCTCTCGCTCGTCCTGGCCGGCCTCTTCTACCTCGCCCTGCAGCCCGTCCAGCCCGGCACGGTCCCCGGCGTCCTGCTGGCCGGCCTGATGATCTCCAACCTCATCGTCGCCGCCTTCAACCTCCTGCCCGGCCTGCCCCTCGACGGCGGCCGTATGCTCCGCGCGGTCGTCTGGAAGATCACCGGCAGGCCCATGACCGGTACCATCGCCGCCGCCTGGGTCGGCCGCGCCCTCGCCGTCACCGTCCTGATCGGCCTCCCGCTGCTCACCCAGTCCGGCGCCCTCGGCTCCAACGCCGAGGACAACGTCGGCATGGACACGGTGATGGACGCCCTGCTCGCCGCCATCCTCGCCGCGATCATCTGGACCGGCGCCGGCAACAGCCTCCGTATGGCCCGCCTGCGCGAACACCTCCCGGAGCTGCGCGCCCGCACTCTCACCCGCCGGGCCGTTCCCGTCGAGACCGACACCCCCCTCTCGGAGGCCCTGCGCCGCGCCAACGCCGCCGGCGCCCGCGCCCTCGTCGTCGTCGACGCCGACGGCAATCCCCTCTCCCTCGTCCGCGAGGCCGCCATCGTCGGCGTACCGGAACATCGCCGCCCCTGGGTCTCCGTCAGCGGCCTCGCCCAGGACCTCACCGACGGCATGCGCGTCTCGGCGGAACTGGCGGGCGAGGACCTCCTGGACACTCTGCGCGCCACTCCGGCGACCGAGTATCTGGTGGTGGAGGAGACCGGAGAGATCTACGGCGTACTCTCCGCGGCCGATGTGGAGCGAGCCTTCGTCAAGGCAATGGCAAGGCCCAGCTGAACGTGCCCCTCAGGGGCGCGGGGAACTGCGCGACCAGCCACGGACCACCCGCACCTTCTGCACCCTCCCGCAGTGGTCGGCGCCCCCTCCGGGGACCGGTACGCTGTTCACATGTCCGAACCGACCGGTGCCGCCCGCCGTCGCGGGCCCTTCAAGGTCGGGGACCAGGTTCAGCTGACCGACCCCAAGGGCCGCCACTACACGTTCACGCTCGAAGCCGGGAAGAACTTCCACACCCACAAGGGTTCCTTCCCGCACGACGAACTGATCGGTGCTCCCGAGGGCAGCGTTGTCCGCACCACCGGGAACGTCGCCTACCTCGCGCTGCGCCCCCTGCTCCCCGACTACGTCCTGTCCATGCCCCGCGGCGCCGCCGTGGTCTACCCCAAGGACGCGGGGCAGATCCTCGCCTTCGCCGACATCTTCCCCGGCGCACGCGTCGTGGAGGCCGGAGTCGGCTCCGGCTCGCTCAGCAGCTTCCTGCTGCGCGCCATCGGCGACCAGGGCATGCTGCACAGCTACGAGCGCCGCGAGGACTTCGCCGAGATCGCCCAGCAGAACGTGGAACGCTACTTCGGCGGCCCGCACCCCGCCTGGCAGCTCACCGTCGGCGACCTCCAGGACAACCTCTCCGACACCGACGTCGACCGCGTCATCCTCGACATGCTCGCCCCCTGGGAGTGCCTGGAGGCCGTCTCCAAGGCACTTGTCCCCGGCGGCATCGTCTGCTGCTACGTGGCGACCACCACCCAGCTCGCCCGGACCGTCGAGTCCATCCGCGAGATCGGCTGCTTCAACGAGCCGAGCGCCTGGGAGTCGATGATCCGCAACTGGCACATCGAGGGCTTGGCCGTCCGCCCCGACCACCGGATGATCGGCCACACCGGCTTCCTGCTCACCGCCCGCCGCCTCGCGGACGGAGTCGAGCCGCCCATGCGCCGTCGCCGCCCCGCCAAGGGCGCCTACGGCGAGGACTACGCAGGCCCCAACGCCGACGGCGGCTCCGGCCGCTGACCGAACCAACACACAGGCGCCGTGGCGGAGTTCCCGTAGATCCCGGGAACTGGGCCACGGCGCCTGCCAGTTGACACGGCACCAGAGACCGTCGTACCGAACGCGACCGAGTACCCACCCCGCCATTCCCCCGTCCTGTGACGTGTGGCACCATGCAGGCCACCCCACCCCCACCGGCACAGCCCTCACGGGAGACACTCCTAGTGCAGCAATCCGCCGTCCCGGAACTGGCACACACGCACACCCGCCCGATCCACTGGGTCGCCACCGCCACCGCCGTGGCCGGAGTAGTGGCCCTCTCCTCGGTCCTGCAGCCCAACCCGGCGACAGCCGCCCAGGCCGCCGGCCCCGAGGCCAGAACCGCCCCGACCGTCACGACGGCCCCCGACCCCGCGGGCGTCGACTTCCCGATCGAGTGCGGCCCGGTCAAGGCGATCGTGGTACAGAAGGCATCCGGAGACCTAGACGGCGACGGACGGCCGGAAACTGTCGTAGTGGTGCACTGCGACGCACCGATGGGCACCCCGCCCGACGGGGTCTACGTCCTGACCCAGGCCGCCGACAGCACCGAACCCCGCGTGGTGGCCACGCTCGTCAACCCGAAGGACCGCAACACCGTCACCGACTTCGCGGTGAGTGACGGAGCCGTTCAGGCAACACTGCTCGGCTACTCCTCGTCGGACGTGCCCAGTTGCTGCCCGGACGTCAAGAAGAGCGCGAAGTGGCAGTGGAAGAACGGCGCGTTCCTGCGCTCTGCACCCGCCGGATCACACACCGTCTGACCGGCGTCACCACATGTGTGAGAAATCAGACAGTAGTGACGCGGAGTCTCTGTGCGATCACTCCGCGTCGGGTCCGTAGACCTCGACCCTGTCCGAAACTCGACGTACATGGATGCAGTCGCCCGGGCATTCCTTCGCGGAGTCGACCACATCCGTGAGAAGCGGCAGTGGCACGGGCGTTGTGGCGCCCTTGTCCTGCAGCAACTCGTCCTCCGGGCTCTTCACATAGGCCAGACCGTCGATGTCCAGCTCGAACACCTCGGGCGCGTACTGGGCGCAGATACCGTCGCCGGTACAGAGGTCCTGGTCGATCCAGACCTCCAGCTCGCCGCTGCCGACCTCGGCCTCCTGCTGCACGCTCATGTCTCCTGCCGTTTAGGTGTCGAGCCGATGGGAATCAGGCCAGCTCTGACGGGTGTTGAACACTTCGACCCTACCTCCGGCGGCTTCCCAATCATGTTCGGTGGGTATTCCCCTGGCGTGAGGGAGAGCGCAAGGGTGAAGATCGGACACACCTCGACAGTCTTTGTGATCTAGGGGTTTCAATCGACACCCACCCAGGTAGGGTCTGGAAGCGTCCAGCTCCCCTTGGAGGAGGTGAGGACCGTGGCAGCCCACGACGACGACATGAACCGCGGCATCCGCCCGGGACGAGGGTCCGATGACCCCGCCGGGCAGATTGCCTACCTTGAGCAGGAGATCGCCGTCCTGCGACGCAAGCTCGCCGACTCTCCGCGACACACGAGGATTCTCGAAGAGCGGATCGTCGAGCTGCAGACCAACCTGGCCGGCGTGTCCGCCCAGAACGAGCGACTCGCCAACACGCTCCGTGAGGCCCGCGACCAGATCGTGGCCCTCAAGGAGGAGGTCGACCGGCTCGCACAGCCTCCGGCCGGCTTCGGTGTCTTTCTCACGGCGAATGAGGACGGCACGGCCGACATCTTCACCGGCGGTCGCAAACTGCGGGTGAACGTCAGCCCGAGCGTGGACCTCGAAGAGCTCCGGCGCGGCCAGGAAGTGATGCTCAACGAAGCCCTCAACGTGGTCGAGGCCATGGAGTACGAGAGCGTCGGCGACATCGTCACCCTCAAGGAGATCCTCGAGGACGGCGAGCGCGCCCTCGTGGTGGGGCACACCGACGAGGAACGGGTGGTGCGGCTCGCCGAGCCGCTGCTGGACATCACCATCCGCCCCGGCGACGCCCTGCTGCTCGAACCCCGCTCCGGCTATGTCTACGAGGTCGTTCCCAAGAGCGAGGTCGAGGAACTCGTCCTCGAAGAGGTCCCCGACATCGGCTACGAGCAGATCGGCGGTCTGGGCGGCCAGATCGAGATGATCCGGGACGCGGTCGAGCTGCCGTACCTCTACCCGGACCTGTTCAAGGAGCACGAACTGCGGCCGCCCAAGGGCGTCCTGCTGTACGGGCCTCCTGGATGCGGCAAGACGCTCATCGCCAAGGCCGTGGCCAACTCCCTGGCCAAGAAGGTCGCCGAGGTGACCGGCCAGGCCACGGGCAAGAGCTTCTTCCTGAACATCAAGGGTCCCGAGCTGCTCAACAAGTACGTCGGTGAGACCGAGCGGCAGATCCGCCTCGTCTTCCAGCGTGCACGGGAGAAGGCCAGCGAGGGCACGCCCGTCATCGTCTTCTTCGACGAGATGGAGTCCCTCTTCCGCACCCGTGGCTCGGGTGTCAGCTCGGACGTCGAGAACACGATCGTCCCGCAGCTGCTCGCCGAGATCGACGGTGTGGAGGGCCTGCAGAACGTGGTCGTGATCGGTGCCTCCAACCGCGAGGACATGATCGACCCCGCCATCCTGCGCCCCGGCCGCCTGGACGTGAAGATCAAGATCGAGCGTCCGGACGCCGAAGCGGCCAAGGACATCTTCCAGAAGTACCTCACCGAACGCCTCCCCCTGCACCCCGAGGACGTCGGAGAGCACGGCGGCGACAAGTCCACCACCGTCCAGAGCATGATCCAGACGGCCGTGGAACACATGTACACGGAATCCGAGGAGAACCGCTTCCTGGAGGTCACCTACGCCAACGGTGACAAGGAAGTCCTCTACTTCAAGGACTTCAACTCCGGCGCCATGATCGAGAACATCGTGGGCCGGGCCAAGAAGATGGCGATCAAGGACTTCCTCGACCACAAGCAGAAGGGCATCCGCGTCTCGCACCTCCTCCAGGCCTGCGTGGACGAGTTCAAGGAGAACGAGGACCTGCCCAACACCACCAACCCGGACGACTGGGCCCGGATCTCCGGAAAGAAGGGCGAACGGATCGTCTACATCCGTACCCTCATCACCGGAAAGCAGGGCGCGGACACCGGACGCTCCATCGACACGGTGGCGAACACCGGTCAGTACCTGTAATAGACAGGGCGGCTGCGGGTGCCCTCACCGGGTACCCGCAGCCGACTGTTTTTCAGGACACGGCCGGAGCAAGGCAATGACGCAAATGATCTCCCCACCAGCGCAGAGGCGTTCTAGGCTCTTCGGTACCGCCGAGTCGCGGAGTGCGGGGACGGGCACCGCACACGCACCGGAGCGCCAGCGGTACTTGAGCGGCGCCCCCGACCGAGGGCGCCGCCGGGCAAGGAGGGCCGCATGACCGTACGGCGAGTAATGGGCATCGAGACGGAGTACGGGATCTCCGTCCCCGGCCACCCCAACGCCAATGCCATGCTCACCTCGTCCCAGATCGTCAACGCATACGCAGCGGCGATGCACCGGGCCAGGCGGGCCCGCTGGGACTTCGAGGAGGAGAACCCGCTGCGGGACGCGCGAGGCTTCGACCTCGCCCGCGAGGCCGCCGACTCCAGCCAGCTCACCGACGAGGACATCGGCCTGGCCAACGTCATCCTCACCAACGGCGCGCGACTCTACGTCGACCACGCACACCCCGAGTACAGCTCGCCGGAGGTCACCAACCCGATGGACGCCGTCCTGTGGGACAAGGCCGGCGAACGCATCATGGCGGAGGCCGCGGAACGGGCCGCCCAGCTGCCCGGTGCCCAGCCGATCCACCTCTACAAGAACAACACCGACAACAAGGGCGCCTCCTACGGCACGCACGAGAACTACCTGATGAAGCGGGAAACCCCCTTCTCGGACATCGTGCGCCACCTCACGCCGTTCTTCGTCTCCCGTCAGGTCGTCACCGGAGCGGGCCGCGTCGGCATCGGCCAGGACGGGCACGAACACGGCTTCCAGCTCAGCCAGCGCGCGGACTACTTCGAGGTCGAGGTGGGCCTTGAGACGACGTTGAAGCGCCCGATCATCAACACGCGTGACGAGCCGCACGCCGACGCCGAGAAGTACCGCCGCCTGCACGTGATCATCGGCGACGCGAACCTCTCGGAGATCTCGACCTATCTCAAACTGGGCACGACAGCCCTCGTCCTGTCCATGATCGAGGACGGCTTCATCGCCGTCGACCTGGCGGTGGACCAGCCCGTCCGCACCCTCCACCAGGTCTCCCACGACCCGACGCTCAAGCGCCTGGTCACCCTCCGCAGCGGCCGGACGCTCACCGCGGTCCAGCTGCAGATGGAGTACTTCGAGCTGTCCCGCAAGTACGTCGAGGAGCGGTTCGGCGCCGACGCCGACGACCAGACCAAGGACGTCCTGGTCCGCTGGGAGGACACGCTCAACCGCCTGGAGAACGACCCGATGAGCCTGGCCGGCGAGCTGGACTGGGTCGCCAAGCGGGAGCTCATGGAGGGCTACCGGCGCCGCGACAGCCTCGACTGGGACGCGGCGAAGCTCCACCTTCTCGACCTCCAGTACGCGGACGTGCGTGCCGAGAAGGGCCTCTACAACCGTCTGGTGGCCCGTGGGCGCATCAAGCGCCTGCTCGACGAGAACGACGTCGAGCGGGCCCGTACGAAGCCGCCGGAGGACACGCGCGCGTACTTCCGGGGGCGCTGCCTGGAGCAGTACGCCGACGACGTGGCGGCGGCCTCCTGGGACTCCGTGATCTTCGACCTGCCGGGGCGGGACTCGCTCCAGAGGGTCCCAACCCTGGAACCGCTTCGCGGAACGCGTAATCACGTCAAGGAGCTCCTGGACCGCTGTCGTACCGCGGAAGACCTGGTCAGGGTGCTGTCGGGTAACTGAACGGATACCCGGAAGAGGCGGCCGGACAGGGTGGAAAGCCCGCCTGACGGGAATCATCGAGATGGCCCCCGTACGTTGTAGGAACTGCGGGGCCGATGTCGGACCCTGCTTGTAGGGTCTGATCAAGAACGTCGAACCGAGCGGGGTGAGGGGTTATGGCGACCAAGGACACCGGCGGCGGACAGCAGAAGGCGACGCGCAGCACCGAGGAGGTCGAGGAGGCGCCCGAGGCGCAGGCATCCGAAGACCTCAAGGAGCGCCAGGAGAAGCTGAGCGACGACGTGGACTCCGTCCTGGACGAGATTGACGATGTCCTGGAAGAAAATGCCGAGGACTTCGTTCGTTCATTCGTTCAGAAAGGTGGCCAGTAGCCTTCGAATCGAAGGCTACAGGAGGCCTGGGGTTGGCAAGCGAAGAGGGCGTGAAGCGCTGCGTGCGGTGCGGTGCGGTGAGACCAAGCCGCACGCAGACTTCGCTCGCAGGCGGTCCAATCTGGACGGTTTGCAGCGACACTGCCGAGACTGCGCATCGGATTATCACCGGACGCGTCAGCAGAGCCTGGGGCGGAATGTTCGTCCCAGGGCGGAAGTCCCGGAAGGGCACAAGCTCTGTCTCAAGTGCGGCGAGGTGAAGCCGTGGAGCGAGTGGCACCGCAATGCAACGGCCTCGGACGGACTGTCGACGCGCTGCAAGGCGTGCCGAGCCGTCGAGGGGCGTGCCGGTCACCTGAAGCGCCACTACGGCATGACCGAAGCCGAGCGTGCCGAGATGGTCGCCTCTCAAATGGGGCTCTGCGTGATCTGCCTGAAAGCCCCGGCCGTACATGTGGATCACTGCCACAGGACGGGTAGGGTCCGAGGCGTACTGTGCTTCAACTGCAATTCGGCCATCGGCAGGTTGGGAGATGACCCCGACGCCGTCCGTCGGGCCGCCGCTTACTTGGAAGGAATCGCGTGGAAGCCAACACTCGTAGCACCGGGCGTCTGCCAGCTGCCTTCCTGACGCCTGGGTCGTCGTCCTTCATGGATTTTCTGTCGGACCACCAGCCGGAGATGTTGCCCGGTAAGCGGCAACTGCCCCCGGTGCAGGGCGTGATCGAGGCGCCGCACGGCACCACGATCGTGGCCGTGACGTTCCCGGGGGGCGTCGTGCTCGCCGGTGACCGACGGGCCACCATGGGCAACGTCATCGCGCAGCGGGACATCGAGAAGGTGTTCCCGGCGGACGAGTACTCGGCCGTCGGTATCGCCGGCACCGCCGGTCTCGCCGTCGAGATGGTCAAGCTCTTCCAGCTGGAGCTGGAGCACTTCGAGAAGGTCGAGGGTGCGCAGCTGTCCCTGGAGGGCAAGGCCAACCGGCTGTCGACCATGATCCGTTCCAACCTGGGCATGGCCATGCAGGGCTTGGCCGTGGTGCCGCTCTTCGCCGGGTACGACGTGGACCGGGGCAGGGGCCGCATCTTCTCCTACGACGTCACCGGCGGCCGTTCCGAGGAGCACAACTTCGCCGCCACCGGCTCCGGCTCGATCTTCGCGCGCGGTGCCATGAAGAAGTTCTTCCACGACGGTCTGACCGAGGCCGAGGCCACGATGCTCGTGGTGCAGGCCCTGTACGACGCGGCTGACGACGACTCGGCGACCGGTGGTCCCGATGTCGCCCGCCGGATCTACCCGATCGTCACCGTGATCACCGAGGACGGCTTCCGCCGGCTCGGCGAGGACGAGTCCTCCGAGATCGCCCGCTCGATCCTGGAGCGGCGCCTGGAGCAGCCCGACGGCCCGCGGGCCGCGCTGCTGTAGGCGAGAGCCCGTTGTTGCCAAGGTGATCCAGTGACTTCGACAGAAAGGGATGGATAACCGGTGTCGACGCCGTTCTATGTCTCCCCCCAGCAGGCCATGGCCGACCGGGCGGAGTACGCCCGCAAGGGCATCGCCCGTGGCCGCAGCCTGGTCGTGCTGCAGTACGCCGACGGCATCGTCTTCGTCGGCGAGAACCCGTCCCGCGCGCTGCACAAGTTCAGCGAGATCTACGACCGGATCGGCTTCGCGGCCGCCGGCAAGTACAACGAGTACGAGAACCTGCGGATCGGCGGCGTGCGCTATGCCGACCTCCGCGGTTACACCTACGACCGTGACGACGTGACCGCCCGCGGTCTCGCCAACGTCTACGCCCAGACGCTGGGCACGATCTTCTCCAGTGCGGCCGAGAAGCCGTACGAGGTGGAGCTGGTGGTCGCCGAGGTCGGCGAGACGCCGGAGGGCGACCAGATCTACCGGCTGCCGCACGACGGTTCGATCGTGGACGAGCACGGCTCGGTCGCGGTGGGCGGCAACGCCGAGCAGATCAGCAGCTATCTGGACCAGCGGCACCAGGACGGCATGAGCCTGGCCGAGGCGCTGAAGCTGGCCGTCCAGGCCCTGTCCCGTGACACGAACGGCAGTGAGCGGGAGATCCCCGCGGAGCGCCTGGAGGTCGCGGTGCTGGACCGTACGCGTCCGCAGCAGCGCAAGTTCAAGCGCATCGTGGGTCGTCAGCTCGGCCGTCTGCTGGAGACCGGCGGTGCGACCACGGAGGCGGAGAGCGCCGAGGAGGAGTAACTCCGCATCGTCCTCATCCCTCATGTGCCCCGGCCGGCGACTCGGCCGGGGCACAGGGCGTTCAGGGGGCGCTGGGCGGGGCCGTGGAGCCCCGTACGACCAGTTCGACGTGGATGTCCCCCGCCTCGGGCGTACGGCCCTCCAGGACCGCCAGGAGGGCCTGCATACCGCGTTCGCCGAACAGCTCCGCGTCCAGTCGGACGGTGGTCAGCTCGGGGTCGACGGCTGTGGCCAGGGCGAGGTCGTCGAGGCCGGTGACGGAGACGTCGTCGGGGATGCGCAGGCCGAGGTGCCGGATCGCCTTGTAGGCGCCGACCGCCATTTTGTCGTCGTCGCAGACCATGGCGGTGGGCCGGGGGCCGGGGGCGGCGAAGGCGGCTTCGGTCGCGGCGCGTGCGCCGTCGATGGTGATCGGCGCGTGCGCGGTGCGCACCGTCGCGCCCGGGAACGCCTCCAGCCGTGCGGCCAGCTCGCGGGCGCGTACGTCGAAGGTCCAGGACGCCACGTCCGCGGCGAGGTGCAGGAAGCGGCGGTGTCCCAGGCCGGCCAGATGGTCGACCACCTGGCGGACGCCGTCGGCGATGTCCAGGTTGACCGTCGCCGCGCCCAGGCTGCCCTCGGGGTCGCTGTCGAGCATGACCAGGGGCAGCTGGTCGCCGCGGATGGCGGTGACGGCGTCGGCGGCCATGGAGGAGGCGATGACGCCGTCCAGGGCGGCCTGGGCGGAGGCGAAGGGGTCCTTGGCGGGGCCGATTCCCTCGGGGGAGGGGTAGAGGACCACTCCGAAGCCGTGCTCGGCGGCGATGCGGGCGGCGCCCGTGTAGACGCCGGCGAAGAACTCCGTCGTCAGCACCGGGACCACGAGGAGCACCGTGCGGGTGCGGCCCAGGCGCAGGTTGCGGGCGGCGAGGTTGGGCCGGTAGCCGAGTTCGCCCGCGGCTGTGCGGACGCGCTCCGCCGTGGCTTCCGAGACCCGGCCGCGCCATTTGTCGCCGAGGACCAGGGACACCGCGGCCTGGGAGACCCCGGCGACCCGGGCGACGTCACGGCTCGTGGGGCGGGTGCTGCCTCGTGCCACCGTCTCCCTGCTCCTTCGTCTGGACTCGTGAACAGCGCACATGGTACGTATGACGAAGGGAGTTATACGTACAACCTCAACGCATTCGGCGAGGGAAGGTCGGGACATGGCCGCGGGATACCTGGAGATCCTCAGGACGAGGCACGCCACCCGGCTGCTGGTCGGCACGCTCGTGGGCCGGCTGCCGAACGCCACGGCCGCGATCGCGATCCTGCTGTTCGTCCGCGCCGAGGGCGGCTCGTACACCCTGGCCGGCGGGCTCGCGGCGGTCTACGGCGTCGCCAACGCCGTGGGGCAGCCGCTGCTCGGGCGGCTGGTGGACCTGCACGGCCAGCCCCGTGTGCAGCTGCCGTCGGCTGTCCTGTCGGCCCTCGCGATGTCCGTGTTCGCCTTCACGGGCACGGAGCCGCTGCCGCTCGCCTACGCCGCCGTGGCGGCCGCCGGACTCTTCACACCGCCCCTGGAGGGCGGTCTGCGGGCGCTGTGGCCCTCCGTCCTCCGCAAGGAGGACCAGGTGCACACGGCGTACGCCATGGACGCCGTGGCGCAGGAAGTCATGTTCACCGTCGGGCCGTTGCTCGTGACGCTGTTCGTGTCGCTGTGGTCGGGGCAGGCCGCGCTGCTCGTGCTGAACGCCATCGGGGTGCTCGGCGCGCTCTCGGTGGTCGTGTCGCCGCCCTCGCGCGCGTGGCGCTCGGCCCCGCGGGAGGCGCACTGGCTCGGCGCCCTGCGCTCGCCCGGACTCCTCGCGCTTCTCGGCGCGTTCCTCTTCGTGGGCATGGCGCTCGGCTCCATCACGGTCGCCGCCGTGCCGTACGCGGACGACAACGGCGGGGACGCGGTGTTCGGCTGGATGATGGCGGCGCTGGGGCTCGGCGCGCTCGTGGGCGGCGCCGTCTACGGGGCGCGGCAGTGGGCGGGGGAGCCGGCGCGGCGACTTCGGGTCCTGGTGGCCTTTCTGGCGGCGGGTTACCTGCCGCTGCTGCTGATGCCGGGCGCGGTCGCCATGACGCTGCTCACGGCCGTCGCCGGGGTGTTCCTGGCGCCCGCCATCGCCTGTGCCTTCGTGCTCGTCGACCGGCACGCGCCGAGGGGGACCGTCACCGAGGCGTTCTCCTGGTTCGTGACCACGTTCACCGTGGGCGCGTCCGTCGGAACGGGGCTGGCGGGCCCGGTCGTCGAGGCGGGCGGGGCCCTGTGGGGCTTCGCCGTACCGGGTGTCGCGGGGGGCGTCTCCCTGCTGGTTCTGCTGGCCACGGGACGGGTCCTCGCAGCTCCCGCCGGACGCGCGGTAGTTGCGGCTTCATCGGAAAATGATCCAAACCGTGCTGTCGAACCCCGTTTCAGCTCAGGGGATCGGGCGTAATGTTCACTCATGGACCGCCGCATTTTCGGGCTGGAGAACGAGTACGGCGTCACGTGTACGTTCAGGGGACAGCGGCGCCTGTCTCCCGACGAGGTGGCGCGGTACCTCTTCCGCCGTGTCGTGTCATGGGGCCGCAGCAGCAATGTCTTTCTGCGAAACGGCGCCCGCCTCTATCTCGATGTCGGGTCACATCCGGAATACGCGACACCCGAATGTGACAACGTGACCGAACTGGTCACGCACGACAAAGCAGGCGAGCGCATTCTCGAAGGACTCCTGGTGGACGCCGAACGACGCCTGCATGAGGAAGGAATCGCGGGCGACGTCTACCTCTTCAAGAACAACACCGACTCGGCGGGTAACTCCTACGGCTGCCACGAGAACTATCTCGTCGCACGCCACGGGGAGTTCTCCCGGCTCGCGGACATCCTCATTCCCTTCCTTGTCACCCGCCAGCTGCTGTGCGGTGCGGGCAAGGTTCTGCAGACCCCGCGGGGCGCCGTGTACTGCGTCAGCCAGCGGGCCGAGCACATCTGGGAGGGCGTCTCCTCGGCGACGACGCGTTCCCGGCCGATCATCAACACGCGAGACGAACCGCACGCCGACGCCGAGCGCTACCGCCGCCTGCACGTCATCGTGGGCGACTCGAACATGTCCGAGACGACCATGCTGCTCAAGGTCGGCGCCACCGACCTGGTGCTGCGCATGATCGAGGCGGGCACCGTGATGCGTGACCTCACCCTGGAGAACCCGATCCGGGCGATCCGCGAGGTCAGCCACGACATCACCGGCCGGCGCAAGGTGCGCCTGGCCAGCGGTCGCGAGGCCTCCGCGCTGGAGGTGCAGCGCGAGTACTACGAGAAGGCCGTGGACTTCTGTGAGCGCCGCGGCATCCGTACCGGAACGGTCGAGCAGGTCCTCGAGCTGTGGGGCCGGGTGCTCGACTCGATCGAGGCTGAGGACCTCGACCGGATCGGCACCGAGATCGACTGGGTCATGAAGTACAAGCTCATCGAGCGGTACCGGGCCAAGCACAACATGACCATGTCCCACCCGCGGGTCGCGCAGATAGACCTCGCCTATCACGACATCCACCGCCGCCGAGGCCTGTACTACCTCCTGGAGAGGAAGGGTCAAGCCGCCCGGATCTGCAACGACTTGAAGATCTTCGAGGGCAAGTCCGTACCCCCGCAGACCACTCGGGCCCGCCTTCGCGGTGACTTCATCCGCCGGGCCCAGGAACAGCGACGGGACTTCACCGTCGACTGGGTCCACCTCAAGCTCAACGACCAGGCCCAGCGCACGGTGTTGTGCAAGGACCCGTTCCGTTCCGTCGACGACCGGGTGGAGAAGCTGATCGCCGGTATGTGAGCAGCGCGTTCCGGTTGAATTGCCGGAACGCAACACGGGCGCCGTACGTTTCCCGTACGGCGCCCTTCTCACGCCGTAGAGTTGCGCGCACGCCATCACAAGATCGACCGATTACGAGGCCCCCACCGTGCGCCGACGCTCACTCCTCATCGCCGTACCCGCAGGACTGGCCACGCTCGCCGCTTGCGGCGACGACAAGTCCGACTCGAGTAAGGCGAGTGACAGCGCGTCGCCCTCGGCGTCGACATCGGCCTCTGCCGCGCCGCCGCCGAAGATCGTCGATGGTCCGCTGCCGGCGATCACCGCGGGCGCGAAGTTCGGTGAGAAGCCGACGGTCGCCAAGGGCAGTGGCGACCCGTCGAAGCAGCTCGCGGTGAAGACGGTCATCGCGGGCGGCGGCACCACGGTCGCGGAGAACGACTACGTCCAGGCGCACTACCTCGGCCAGGTCTGGGCCACGGCGAAGGTCTTCGACAACTCCTACGACCGCAAGGCGCCGCTGATCATCCAGCTCGCCCAGAACAGCATCATCGATGGCTGGCGGTATGCCCTGACGGGCAAGAAGACCGGCAGTCGCGTCGAGTTCTCGGTGCCGCCCACCTGGGGTTACGGCACGGAGGGCAACTCCCAGGCGGGCATCAAGGGCACCGACACGCTGGTCTTCGTCGTCGACCTGCAGGAGACGTTCAACGCGAAGAGCTCCGCCAAGGGCACGAACGTCGCACAGAACGACGCGGACCTGCCGAAGGTCGGCACCAACACCGACGGCAAGGCCCCCTCCATCGACATCCCGAAGGCGGACGCCCCGACCAAGCTGGTGGCCAACTACATCCTCGAGGGCGACGGCGACGCGGTCGCCGCCACCGACAGCCTGCTCGTCCAGTACAAGGGCGTGGTGTGGGACACCGGCAAGGAGTTCGACTCGACGTACGGCCGAGGTCAGTTGGCGTCCTTCTCGCTCGAGCAGGTCGTCAAGGGCTGGGCGCAGGGGCTGACCGGCAAGAAGGTCGGCAGCCGCGTCCTGATCTCCATCCCGCCGAAGCTGGGCTACGGCGACAGCCCGCCGTCGGGCAGCGGCATCGAGAAGGACTCCACGCTCGTCTTCTCCGTGGACATCCTGGCGAAGATGTGACCCCTCGGAGGTGTAAGACTGTCCCTGTTGCCTTTCCGTGAACAAGCAGGAGCTAGTGACGTGAGCATCGACAAGCCCGAGATCGACTTCCCGGGCGGCGAGCCCCCGGCGGACCTGGAGATCAAGGACATCTGGGAGGGCGACGGCGCGGTGGCCCAGGCGGGTCAGACCGTCAGCGTCCACTACGTGGGTGTCGCCTTCAGCACCGGCGAGGAGTTCGACGCCAGCTGGAACCGTGGCACCCCGTTCCGCTTCCCGCTGGGTGGCGGCCGGGTCATCAAGGGCTGGGACCAGGGCGTGCAGGGCATGAAGGTCGGCGGCCGTCGCCAGCTGACCATCCCCGCCCACCTCGCCTACGGCAACCAGAGCCCGACCCCGGCGATCAAGCCGGGCGAGACCCTGATCTTCGTGGTCGACCTCCTCGGAGTCTGATCGTCGTACGACCGGTCTCGACCAGCTGGGGCCCATGCCTGTCCGGGCATGGGCCCTCGGCTTTTGCCGCGCCACTTCGGGGCGGTACGGTCATCGTCCGTAAGCACCATAGGGAGGCGAAGGGCGTCGATGGCCATTGCCAAGGCAGAGCGGCTGATGAACCTGGCGCTGTGTCTGCTCGGGACGCGGCGGCCACTCAGCAAACGCGAGCTGCGTGAGTCCATCGAGGCCTATCTCGAAGCGGGTTCCGACGACTCCTTCAACCGGATGTTCGAGCGCGACAAGGACGATCTGCGCGAACTCGGGCTCGTGATCGAGACCGTGGAGAACCTCGACGGCGACGTCGGCTACCTCGCCCGCCGCGACAGCAACCGTCTCCCGCCCGTCACCCTCGACGCCGAGGAGGCCGCCGCCCTGGGCCTGGCCGCCAAGGTGTGGCAGCAGGCCCGGCTCGCCGGCGCGGCCAGCGGCGCGCTGCAGAAACTGCGCGCGGCCGGACTCCCCGAGGACTTCGACCCGTACGAGTCGCATGGCGCCCTGGAGCCGCGCATCCCGGTGCACGAGGCGTCGTTCGAACCGCTGATGCTGGCCTGCCGCGATCGCCGCCCGGTCGTCTTCGACTACCGCAAGGCCACCGCCGCCCACCCCGAGCCCCGGCATGTCGAGCCGTGGGCCCTGGAGTGCTGGCGTGGCCACTGGTACCTGGCGGGCTGGGACCGCGACCGGGGCGCCGAGCGGGTGTTCCGGCTCTCCCGGATCACCGGGAAGGTGCGCACCCGCGGAGCCAGGTTCACGGCGCCCGTCCCGGACGTCGTCACGGTCCGCGAGACCGTCGCGAGCTGGGCGGGGGAGAACGCCGACCGCTCCGCGCTGATCCGGCTGCGCACGGACGCGGGGTACCCGCTGCGGGCGAAGGCCGCCTCGGTGCGGGAACTGGGGGACGGCTGGGACGAGTTGGAGATCCCGTACGGGCATGGACTGGACGCCTGGCTCGTGGAGTTCGGGCCGGACGTGGTGGTCCTGGAGCCGGCCGAGCTGCGGGCCGACGTGGTGGACCGGCTGCGTGCCGTGGCCAAGGGCTGAGGGGGACGTAGCACAGTGGTGGGAAAACCGGCCAGGCCCGCGAACGCCATCGACCAGACCCGGCGGATGCTCTCCCTGGTCACGTATCTGAGGGAGCGTCCCGGCGCCCGGGTCGAGGACGTGGCGCGCGCCTTCGGGATCACCGAGGACGAGCTGGTCTCGGACCTCGACGTGCTGCCCATGTGCGGCACCAGCTTCCGCGGCGGCGACCTGCTCGACATCGACACCGACGGCGAGCGCATCTGGTGGCACAACCCCGATGACGTCGCCGAGCCGCTGAGGCTCGCGGCCGACGAGGCCACCGCGCTGCTCGTGGCCGCCCGCGCGGTGTCCACGCTGCCCGGGCTGCGGGAGAGCGACCGGCAGGCATTGCTGCGCGCCACGGCCAAGGTGGAGACCGCGGCCGGCGAGACGGCGGGCGCCAGTGCGCGCCTGTCGGTCACCTTCGAGTCCGAGGGCGGCGTCTTCGCGGACGTCGACCGGGCCATCTCCGAGCGCCGCCGCCTGTGGATCCGCTACTACTCGCCCGCCCGCGACGAACTCAGCGAGCGCGAGATCGACCCGATCCGGCTGGTCAGCGTCGGGCACACGTACGTGGAGGCCTGGTGCCGCCGCTCCGAGGCGCGCCGCACCTTCCGGCTCGACCGGGTCGCCGAGATCAGGATCCTCGACGAGCCGTCCGCGCCGCCCGAGATCGAGCTCAGGGACCTGTCCGAGGGGCTCGTGCAGCCCGCGGCCGAGGACCCCGAGGTGGTCATCGAGGTCGGCCCCGGCGGGCGCTGGGTCGCCGAGTACTACCCGCACGACAGTGCGGATGAACTTCCGGACGGCGGGCTGCGTATCAGCCTGCGCACCCCGGATCCGACGTCGCTCAGGCGGCTGGCGCTGCGGCTCGGCCGTGAGGGCCGGATCGTCTCGCCGCGCGACCTCGCCGACAGCGCCCGCCAGGCGGCCCGCGAGGCGCTGGCGGCGTACGACGGGGTCGAGGCGCAGGGCGCTCACGGAGCGTCCGCGGTTCACGACGGGCAGCACGACAGGCAGGAGCAGGGGCTTTGAGCGAGTCGTCGGCGTCTGGCGCGGGAGTGACGGCCCACGAGGGAATGACGGTGGCCGCCGCGTTCGCCGGGATGAGAAGCGTGACCCCGGTGACCTTCAGGGCGGGCTGCCCGGACTGCCGGGTCAGCTTCGAGCTCGCCGCGAGCTCCTTGCGCCTGGCCATCGGCGCCTCGAGCCGCACCACCTTCTACTCCTTCACCTGCCCCGAGTGCGGCGAGGCGGTCCGCAAGCCGGCGGGTGAGCGGATCGTCGAGCTGCTCACCGGGGGCGGGGTCAGGACCCTGCGCCTGCACTCCACCCTCTAGGCTCGGCCCCATGTTCTGGCCGATGTTCGCCGTAGCTGTGGGTTTCGTGGGTCTCGCCGTCCTCGGTGTGCTCGCCGTACGCGTTTTCCTGGAGGCGCAGCGCCTCGGAAAGCAGGTCACGGACTCCGCGCGCCGTATCAACCGGGCCGCGGAGGACCTGGAGCGGGCGGCCGTGAGCACGGCCCGCTCTGTGGACTCGCTGTGAGTCCGGCTGAGAGTTGGGTGTGAGTCCCGGGTCGCATGCGTTTTGCGCCACTTCGCCCTGTCACCCTGGTGCTCGCGGCAGGTACGCTGCTGGTCGCGGCCCGGAGAACGAGGCCCGGCCGCGGACCGGGAGTACGCACGGGGATTGCCACACGTTCACCCCTGAGCGTTACGATCGCTGCCAGCACGACTGATCGGACACATGTCCGACCGGTCGGACAGCACCCACCCCCAGCCGCCTCGGTGAGAAGGTAAAGACTTATGTTCGGAAGGCTCGGCGCCCCCGAGATCATTCTCATCCTCGTCGTCATCATCCTGCTGTTCGGCGCGAAGAAGCTTCCCGACATGGCGCGCTCGCTCGGCAAGTCGGCTCGCATCCTCAAGAGCGAGGCCAAGGCGATGAAGACCGAGGGTCAGGACAACGCGTCCGCTCCCGCGGCCCCGCCGCAGGACGACCAGCAGCCCCCCGTCCAGCGCACCATCCAGGCCGCTCCCGGTGACGTGACCAGCTCCCGCCCGGTCGCCGAGCCGACGGACACGACCAAGCGCTGACGCAGGGCCGGTGACCTCCGGCCCGCCGCACGAGATGGGAACGTGGGTTGCTGAAGTCTGCCCGCAAAGAGGAGAGGGATCCCGAGGGGCGGATGCCTCTCGCGGATCACCTTCGTGAGCTCCGCAACCGGCTCGCGAAGGCGATGCTGGCCATCGTCGCCATCACAGTCGTCGCCGCCTTCTTCTACAACGACATCATCAACTTGATCACCAGGCCGATCCTCGACTCGGTCGGCTGTGACAAGAGTTTCGCGGAACTGGCGAAGTCGACGAAGTCCACCGAGCCGTGCGCGGAGATCACCATCAATGGTCTCCTCGCCCCCTTCACGCTGGCGCTGAAGGTGTCGCTGATGGCCGGCGTCGTCGCGGCCTCGCCGGTCTGGCTCTACCAGCTGTGGGCCTTCATCGCTCCCGGTCTGCACCGGCACGAGCGGAAGTACGCCTACGCGTTCGTCGGCACGGGTGCCCCGCTCTTCATGGGCGGTGCCTACTTCGCCTACACGGTGCTGCCCACCACGGCGAAGGTACTGATCGGCTTCACCCCGGACGGCACCTCCAACCTGCTGCCGCTGGACGACCTGCTCGACCTCGTCCTGCGCATGGTGCTGGTCTTCGGTCTCTCCTTCGAGCTGCCCCTGCTGCTGGTCTTCCTCAACCTCACCGGGATGATCACCGGCAAGCGGATGCTCAGCTGGTGGCGGGCGATGATCATGGGTATCACCGTGTTCGCGGCCGTCGCGACGCCGAGCACGGACCCGCTGACCATGCTGGCGCTCGCCGGACCGATCTGGATCCTCTACTTCGGCGCGGTGCTCTTCTCCCTGCTGAACGACAAGCGCCGACGCCGCCGGGATGCCGAGGGCCCCGACGACGACGAGGCCTCCGACCTGGATCTCACCCCCGAGGACGTCGGCCCGGTCGAGACCGTCTCCGCCAGCCGGGCGCTGCCCGAGCAGGCGAGCTCGGACCGGGTCAACGGTTATGACGACGTGACCTGAAGATCGGGAAGCCGCTCGTAGGGTCGGTTCTGTGACCAGCGAGATCACCCTCTTCGTCAACCCCACCGCGGGCCGCGGCCGGGGCGCCCACGCGGCGCAGCCGGCCGCTTCCGCGTTGCGGGCGGCCGGATTCTCCGTACGTACGGTCCTCGGCGAGAACGCCCGGGACGCCCTCACGCGCGCACGTGCCGTCGTCGAGGACGGCACCGGTGCCCTGATCGCCGTCGGCGGCGACGGCATGGCGGGCCTCGCCCTCCAGGCGGTCGCCGGCACCCGCACCCCGTTCGGTCTGGTCGCCGTCGGCACCGGCAACGACTTCGCCCGCGCCCTTGGCCTGCCCGTGCGCGACCCGGCCGCCGCCGGGCGGATCGTCGCCGAGGCGCTCAAGGGCGGCCGACTGCGCGACATCGACCTCGGCCAGGCCGACGGCCGCTGGTTCGGCACCGTCCTGGCCTCCGGCTTCGACTCCCGTGTCAACGACCGCGGCAACCGCATGAGATGGCCCGCCGGACGCCTCAAGTACGACCTCGCGATGCTCGCCGAACTGGCCGCCTTCCGGCCGTTCCCGTACCGGATCACGCTGGACGACGGTGCGGTCAGGGAGGTCGAGGCGACACTCGTGGCCATCGGCAACGGATCGTCGTACGGCGGCGGCATGCGCATCTGTCCCGGCGCGGACCTCACTGACGGGCTGTTCGACATCACCGTGGTCGGGGACTGCAGCCGTACGACCCTGCTGCGGGTGTTCCCGAGTGTGTACCCGGGTACGCATGTCTCGCATCCCAAGGTCACCGTGCTGAGGGCGGCGAAGGTCGAGGTGGTCGCCGAAGGCGTCACGGGGTATGCCGACGGCGAGCCGCTCGGGCCGCTGCCGCTGACCGCGCGCTGCGTGCGGGGTGCGGTACGCGTCGTAGGCCCTTGAGCTGCGTAAAGCTCAGGTTTCGCAGGACGATATCCGGATAATGATCGTCCTGTTGTCAGTGGGGCCCGGTACGCTCGAAAGCACGATGACAGAGGACCTCTCACCGGCCGAGCGGTATGCGGCAGCACGCAGGCGCGCTGTCGAGCAGGCCACCGCCCTCGCGGGCTTCCGCGAGATGTACGACTTCGGCCTCGACCCCTTCCAGATCGAGTCCTGTCAGGCGCTCGAATCCGGGAAGGGCGTGCTGGTGGCCGCCCCCACCGGCTCCGGCAAGACGATCGTCGGCGAGTTCGCCGTCCATCTCGCCCTGCAGCAGGGCAAGAAGTGCTTCTACACGACACCCATCAAGGCGCTGTCGAACCAGAAGTACGCCGACCTGTGCCGCCGTTACGGCGCGGACAAGGTAGGCCTGCTCACCGGCGACAACAGCGTCAACTCCGAAGCCCCCGTGGTCGTGATGACCACCGAGGTGCTGCGGAACATGCTGTACGCGGGCTCGCAGACCCTCCTGGGCCTCGGGTACGTGGTCATGGACGAGGTGCACTACCTCTCCGACCGCTTCCGGGGCGCCGTATGGGAAGAGGTGATCATTCACCTGCCGGAGTCCGTGACTCTGGTGTCCCTGTCGGCGACAGTGTCCAACGCCGAGGAGTTCGGCGACTGGCTCGACACCGTCCGCGGCCACACCGAGGTGATCGTCTCCGAGCACCGGCCCGTGCCGCTGTTCCAGCACGTGCTCGCCGGGCGGCGGATGTACGACCTGTTCGAGGAGGGCGAGGGCCACAAGAAGGCGGTCAATCCCGACCTCGCGCGGCTGGCTCGGATGGAGGCGCAGCGTCCGTCGTTCCAGGACCGCAGACGCGGGCGTGCCATGCGCGAGGCGGACCGTGAGCGGGAGCGGCGGCAGCGGTCCCGGGTGTGGACGCCGAGCCGGCCCGAGGTGATCGAGCGGCTGGACGCCGAGGGGCTGTTGCCCGCCATCACCTTTATCTTCAGCCGCGCTGCCTGCGAGGCCGCCGTACAGCAGTGTCTGTACGCGGGACTGCGGTTGAACGACGAGGAGGCGCGGGAGAAGGTGCGTGCGCTCGTCGAGGAGCGTACGGCGTCCATTCCTCATGAGGACCTCCATGTCCTGGGCTACTACGAGTGGCTCGAGGGCCTGGAGCGGGGCATCGCGGCCCACCACGCGGGCATGCTGCCGACCTTCAAGGAGGTCGTCGAGGAGCTGTTCGTGCGTGGGCTGGTGAAGGCCGTGTTCGCGACCGAGACGCTTGCCCTGGGTATCAACATGCCCGCGCGGTCGGTGGTGTTGGAGAAGCTCGTCAAGTGGAACGGCGAGCAGCACGCCGACATCACCCCCGGTGAGTTCACGCAGTTGACGGGGCGTGCGGGGCGGCGGGGCATCGATGTCGAGGGCCATGCGGTGGTGCTGTGGCAGCGGGGGATGAGCCCGGAGCATCTCGCGGGGCTCGCCGGCACGCGTACGTATCCGCTGCGGTCCAGCTTCAAGCCGTCGTACAACATGGCGGTCAATCTCGTCGAGCAGTTCGGGCGCCATCGGTCGCGTGAGCTGCTGGAGACGTCGTTCGCGCAGTTCCAGGCCGACAAGTCGGTCGTCGGGATCTCGCGGCAGGTGCAGCGCAACGAGGAGGGCCTCGAGGGTTACAAGGACTCCATGACCTGCCATCTCGGGGACTTCGAGGAGTATGCGCGGCTGCGGCGTGAACTGAAGGACCGGGAGACCGAGCTGGCCCGGCAGGGGGTCAGCCAGCGGCGGGCCGAGGCCGCCGTCGCGCTGGAGAAGCTCAAGCCGGGTGACGTCATCCATGTGCCGACGGGCAAGTACGCCGGTCTGGCGCTGGTGTTGGATCCGGGGCTGCCCGCTGGTCGGTCCAACGGCCATCGTGGGTTCGAGCATCATGACGGGCCGCGTCCGTTGGTTCTGACCGCCGAGCGGCAGGTCAAGCGGCTCGCGTCGATGGACTTTCCGGTGCCGGTCGAGCCGTTGGAGCGGATGCGGATTCCGAAGTCGTTCAATCCGCGCTCGCCGCAGTCGCGTCGGGACCTGGCCTCCGCGCTGCGTACCAAGGCCGGGCACATTCCGCCGGAGCGGGCGCGTAAGCAGCGATCCCAGGCCGCCGACGACCGGGAGATCGCCCGGCTGCGTACGGCGATCCGCGCGCATGCGTGTCATGGGTGCAACGACCGTGAGGACCATGCGCGTTGGGCCGAGCGGTATCACCGGCTGCTGCGTGACACCTCGCAGCTGGAGCGGCGGATCGAGGGGCGTACGAACACGATCGCGCGGACGTTTGACCGGATCGTGGCGCTGTTGACCGAGCTGGACTACCTGCGGGGTGATGAGGTCACCGAGCACGGGAAGCGGCTTGCGCGGCTGTACGGCGAGCTCGATCTGCTGGCGAGTGAGTGTCTGCGGGCGGGAGTGTGGGAGGGGCTTGCTCCTGCCGAACTGGCCGCCTGTGTCTCGGCGTTGGTGTTCGAGGCGCGGGTCAGTGACGACGCCATGACGCCCAAGGTGCCTTCGGGCAAGGCGAAGGCCGCGCTCGGTGAGATGGTGCGGATCTGGGGGCGGCTGGATGCCCTTGAGGAGGACTTCCGGATCACGCAGACCGAGGGTGTGGGGCAGCGTGAGCCGGATCTCGGGTTCGCCTGGGCCGCGTACATGTGGGCTTCCGGGAAGGGGCTCGACGAGGTGCTGCGCGAGGTGGAGATGCCTGCCGGTGACTTCGTGCGCTGGTGCAAGCAGGTCATCGACGTGCTGGGGCAGATTTCCGCGGCGGCGCCCGTGTCCGGTGGGGAGGGGTCTACCGTCGCGAAGAACGCGCGCAAGGCTGTGGACGAGTTGCTGCGGGGGGTTGTGGCCTACTCGTCTGTGGGCTGAGCGGGTGCCTGCGGCGCCTGTGCGGGTGTGGTGGGGGTGCGTGTAGCGCCTTGGGTTGTGTGGTGGGTCGGGGGGTGTCCGTCCTCGGTCGGGCGGTGCCGTCTGCTGGGGATGTGCTCGGTGTCGGACGCCCGCCGCTGCGGGCGGACACCCCCCGGCACGTCCCCTTGCCGCCGTACGCGGCTGACGACGCCCACGACCGCGCCGGGTTCTCGCTGTCGGCGGCTTACGCTCATGCCCGTGCCGGGTTGCTCACCGTCGGCGGCTCACGTTCACACCCACGCCGGGTTCTCGCCAGCGGCGCCTGCCGCAGCTTGCCCAGGGGCGCGGGGAACTGCGCGACCAGCCGCAACGGACCCGCGCCCGCCCGACGACACAGCGTGGCACTACCGGTGGCCGTGCCGCAGGTACGCTCGCCAGCCGCCGTACGACGTGATGTCCTCGGCGTCGGTGAGGGCCGAGGGCTCGCACAGGAAGCCGGGGACGGTGGTGCCGTCCGCCAGTTCCACGCTGCCCAGGGTCATCGGGCGGGGGAGTGCTGCCAGTAGGCGGCCGAGGCCCTCCGCCGGGAGGTGCCATACCTCGGCCTCCAGGGAAGCGCCTCCCTCGCCCACGTGGACCAGGCCCGGCTTCGGTGGGGTCGTTCGCAGGGCGTGCAGGTGGTAGACGGGGGCGGTCGTGGTCGTACGGTCGAGCCGGGCGCCCAGGGCCAGGAGCTGGGGGTTCAGTGGCTGGCCCGAGAGATGGGCGCCCACCACCGCCACTCGGGCCTCGGGCTGGAGGAGGCGGGCGATCGTCGCCAGCCGTTCGTCCGTGAAGGCCGGGCCGATCAGCATCACGCCGAAGGGGAGGCCGTTGACCTGGGTGGCCGGGACGGCGATCGCCGCCAGGTCGAAGAGGTTCGTGGAGTTGGTGAAGCGGCCCATGCGGGCGTTGGTGCCCAGTGGGTCGGCCGCCACCTCGGCGAGGGTGGGGTGGCCGGGGGCGGTCGGCAGCAACAGGGCGTCGGCGTCGGCCAGTTCGGCCAGGGCCCGGGTGCGGAGGATGGCCAGGCGGTCGTTGTCGGCGAAGAGCTGGTGGGCCGGGATGTCGCGGGACCGGGTGATGATGCCGGCGACGGTGGGGTCGAGGCTCTCGTCGCCTTCGGCCATCGCCTTGTCGATGAAACTCCCCACCGCGGTGTAGCGCTCGGCGACGAACGCGCCCTGGTAGAGCATCGTGGCGGCCTCGGTGAAGGGCGTGAGGTCGAGCTCGCGTACTGATGCTCCCGCTGTGACGAGCTGCTCCACCGCGGCCTCGTATGCCTCTGCCCAGCCCTCGTCCAGTTCGCCGAGTTGATCGCGTGCCGGGACGGCGATGCGCCATGGACCGGGGGTGCGCTGGGGGAGGGCATCGAGGGGGCGGTCCGGTGGGGACGCCATGAAGGACAGGGCCTGTTCGGCCTCCGGGAGTGTGCGGGCGAAGACCGTCACGCAGTCGATCGAGGCGCAGGCCGGGACGACGCCGGTCGTGGGGACCAGGCCGCGGGTGGGCTTGATGCCGACGATGCCGTTGAAGGCGGCCGGGACCCGGCCCGAGCCCGCGGTGTCGGTGCCGAGCGCGAGGTCGACGATGCCCAGCGCCACGGCGACGGCCGAGCCCGAGCTGGAGCCGCCGCTGATGCGCGACGGGTCGTACGCGTTCCGTACCGCGCCGTGCGGGGAGCGGGTGCCCACCAGGCCCGTCGCGAACTGGTCCAGGTTCGTGGTGCCGAGTGCGATCGCTCCTGCGGCGCGGAGACGGGCTACGACCGGCGCGTCGGCCTGGGGGTGGTAGGCGTACGTCGGGCAGCCCGCTGTGGTGGGCAGGCCCGCCACGTCGATGTTGCCCTTGGCGGCGAACAGGCGTCCCGCGAGGGGGAGTTGTTCGCCCGCGGCGACGCGTTCGTCGATCGTCCGGGCTTCCGCCTCGACCTCCGGCTGTGGGCGCAGGTCGATCCAGATCTCGGGGCGGTCCACGGCGTCGATGCGGGCGTAGGCGGCGCGGACGCGGGAGAGGGTGGTGGACATTGCTGTTCCTCTTTCAGTTCGCGGGCGGGGCCAGGACGAGCAGTGCCGTCCCCGCCTCCACCTGGTCGCCCGGTCTGGCCAGGATTTCCGTCACTACGCCGGCCATCGGCGCGTGCACCCTGGACTCCATCTTCATCGCCTCCAGGGCGAGGAGGGGTTGGCCCGCCGCCACTTCGTCGCCCGGCTCTACGTTCAACTGCCATACGGATGCTGCGAATTCGGCCTCGATCAGGCGACCGCCCGCGGGGACTTCGATATCCGTCGGGGGAGCGGCCGGCGCAGCGGCTGCTTCCGCTCGGGTGAACTCGCCCGCTGCCTCCCACGCGTCTCGCTCCGCGGCGAAGGCTTCCTGCTGCCGGGACCTGAACTCTGCGATCGACTCCGCGTTCTCGGACAGGAAGCTCTGGTACTCGGCCAGCGAGAACGTGCCCTCCTCGATCCGCGGTACGAAACGGCCGGAGGTGATGTCGGCCCGCAGCTCCAGGAGTTCGTCCGCGTCCACCGGGTACCACTTGATCCGGTCGAAGAAGCGCAGCAGCCAGGGCGAGCCCGGCTCGAACGCGCCGCGCTGCTGCCAGCCCGACCACACCTGCGTCGTACGGCCCACGAACTGGTAGCCGCCGGGGCCCTCCATGCCGTAGATGCACAGGTAGGCGCCGCCGATGCCCACCGAGTTCTCGGCCGTCCAGGTGCGTGCCGGGTTGTACTTCGTGGTCACCAGACGGTGGCGCGGGTCGAGGGGGGTGGCCACCGGCGCGCCCAAGTAGACGTCACCCAGGCCCAGTACGAGGTACTCCGCGTCGAAGACCGTGTCGTACACCTCCGCCACCGACTCCAGGCCGTTGACCCGGCGGATGAACTCGATGTTCCAGGGGCACCAGGGCGCGTCGTCGCGGACGCCCGCCATGTAGCGGGCGATCGCCTCGCGGGTGGCCGGGTCGTCCCAGGAGAGGGGGAGGTGGACCGTGCGGGAGGGGACGACCAGTTCGTCGCTCGGGGGGAGGGCCGCGGTGATCTCCCTTACGGCCGCGAGGAGTTCGTGCTGGGGGAGGCGGCTCGGGTCCGTCTGGATCTGGAGCGAGCGGATGCCGGGGGTGAGGTCGGTGATGCCGTCCAGGCCCTCCTCGGCCACTGCCTCCATCAGTGCGTGGACGCGCATGCGCAGGGCCAGGTCCAGCTGCATCGGGCCGAATTCGACCAGCAGGTTGTCGTCGCCGCTGCGGCGGTACGTCACGTCGCCGTCCCGGGCGAGGATGCCGCCGTCCACGATGACCGGGCGTGCCTCGCCCGAAACGTTCACCGGTACGAAGCGCACCGTGTCGCCCGGCCGCAGCTGGCCCAGTTTCCAGCGCTCGCTGCTCAGGACGGTCGCCGGGCACACGAACCCGCCGAGTGACGGGCCGTCCGGGCCGAGCAGCACCGGCATGTCGCCCGTGTAGTCGACGGCGCCGACGGAGTACGGGGTGTCGTGGATGTTGGACGGGTGCAGGCCCGCCTCGCCGCCGTCGGTGCGGGCCCAGCGCGGCTTCGGGCCGACCAGACGGACTCCGGTGCGCGCCGAGTTGAAGTGGACCTTCCAGTCGGCGGCGTAGAAGGCGCGGATGTCGTCCTCGGTGAAGAACTCCGGTGCGGCGTGCGGGCCTTCTACGGCGCCGATGTGCCAGGTCGAGTCGTAGGAAGGCCGGTCCTCGACAGGCGTGCCCTCGGCCGGAGCTCCCCCGTGCAGGACGTCCCCCGTGTGCAGCGTCCGTCCGCCGTGCCCGCCGAAGCGGCCCAGTGTGAAGGTGCTCGCGCTGCCCAGGAAGGCGGGTACGTCCAGGCCGCCGGCGACGAGAACGTATGTCCTGAGGCCGTGTTCAAGAGGCGCGCCGACTTCCAGTGCGGCGCCCGGGGGAACCGCCACCGGCTCCCACTGCGGGACCGGGACACCGTCCACCGCCACCGCGGCGGGCGCGCCCGTCACGCACACGGTGGTGGGGTGCGTGAACCTCAACGACGGTCCCTGCAGGGTGCATTCGAGGCCCGGAGCGCCCTCGGCGTTGCCCAGTGCGCGGTTGCCGAGCCGGAAGGAGAGGTCGTCCATCGGACCGCACGGCGGCACGCCGACCTGCCAGTAGCCGGTGCGGCCCGGCCAGTCCTGCACCGTGGTGAGTGTCCCGCCCGCGACGACCTCGATGCGCGGGGTCGGGTCGTGCACCTCGGTCAGGGTCGCCGTCGAGTGGCCCGCTGTGACGAAGCGGGGGTTCTTGAGTGCCGCCCGCACCAGGCCCAGGTTCGTCTCGATGCCGTCGACGCGGGTGCGGGCCAGCGCCTCGTCGAGGCGCCGTAGCGCGTGGGCGCGGTCGGAGCCGTACGCGATGACCTTCGCGAGCATCGGGTCGTACGACGTCGTCACTTCGGTGCCGGTCTCCACCCAGCCGTCGACGCGTACGCCGGGTGGGTACTCGACCCGGGTCAACAGGCCAGCGCTGGGGCGGTGTTCGCGGGACGGGTCCTCGGCGTACAGGCGGGCCTCGACGGCGTGGCCGCGCGGTGCGCCCGGGGCGCGGACGACGTGCTTCTCTCCTCGCGCCAGGCGGAGCATCCAGGCGACCAGGTCAACGCCGTATATCTCCTCGGTGACCGGATGTTCCACCTGGAGGCGGGTGTTGACCTCGAGGAAGTAGGCCTCCTCGCGGGCGGCGTCGTAGACGAACTCCACGGTTCCGGCGGAGCGGTAGTCGACCGAGGCGCACAAGTAGCGGGCGGACACAGCCAGTTGTTCGCGTACGTGGGCGGGCAGGCCCGGTGCCGGAGCCTCCTCCAGCACCTTCTGGTTGCGGCGCTGGAGGGAGCAGTCGCGGTCGCCGAAGGTGACCACCGTGCCGTCGCCGTCGCCGAAGACCTGCACCTCGACATGGCGGGCGTGCTCGACGAGCCGTTCCAGGAAGACGCCGGCGGAGGAGAAGGAGGCGGCGGCCACGCGCTGCACGCGCTCCCAGGCGTCGGTCAGTTCGTCGGCGGAGTGACATGCCGACATACCGATACCGCCGCCACCGCCGGTCGCCTTGAGCATGACGGGATAGCCGATGACACCTGCTTGTCCGAGGGCGTCGTCCAGGGACTCCAGCAGTCCCGTCCCCGGAGCCAGCGGCACCCCCGCCGCCTCCGCCGCCGCCCGTGCCGTGTGCTTGGCGCCGAACAGCTCCAGCTGCTCAGGCGTCGGGCCCACGAACACGACCCCGGCCTCCTCGCACCGGCGAGCGAACAAGGCGTCCTCGGACAGGAAGCCGTACCCGGGGTGAATCGCCCCGGCCCCCGTGTCCTTGGCCGCCCTGAGCACCAGATCGGCGTCGAGATACGACTCCTTCGCGGGCGCCGGGCCGAGCCGCACCGCCTGGTCGGCGAGCCGGACGTGGGGTGCCGAGCGGTCGGCGTCGGAGTACACCGCCACCGTCCGCAGGCCGAGTTCGCGGGCCGTACGGATGATGCGGACGGCGATCTCGCCCCGGTTGGCGACCAACACCGTGTCGAAGGTCATGCGCTCGTCCCGGTGATCGTCATCTCCACCGCCGTCGGCTCGAAGCCGTTGCACGGGTTGTTGATCTGGGGGCAGTTGGAGACGAGGACCAGGACGTCGCACTCGGCGCGGAGCGAGAGCTTCAGGCCCGGTGCCGAGAGGCCGTCGACAATGCCGAGCGTGCCGTCCTTCTCGACCGGGACGTTCATGTACCAGTTGATGTTGGAGACCAGGTCGCGCTTGCCGAGGCCGTGCCTGGCGCCCTCGGCGAGGAAGTTGTCCACGCACGCGTGCTGCGACCAGGTGTGGTGGCCGTAGCGGAGGGTGTTCGACTCCTTGGAGCAGGCACCGCCGACCGTGTCGTGGCGGCCCACCTCGTCGTCGGTCACGGTCATCAGCGGGGTGTGCTCGTTGGACAGGAGCACGCTGCCCGTGGTGAGGAAGATGCCGCCCTGCGCGTGGATCGTGTCGGGGGCGCTGTAGCGGACCGACGTGTCGTGGGCGTCGTACACGAGGAAGTCGACGGCCTGGTTGCCGTGCAGGTCGGTGATGGTGAGCGTCTCGCCGGTGCGTATCACGGACGACCAGGCCGCGCGGGCCGGAACCACGGTCTTCATACGAGCCCCCTCGCGGCAAGGAAATCGGCGGTGTTGAGGAAGGCCCGGCGGCCCTCGGGCGTGGCGTCCCACAGGCGGTCGCCCGGCTTGGTCGCCTCCGCGCGCCAGGCGAGCACCTCCAGCGGGGTGCTGACGTACTCGGGGCGGGGGTCGGCCGGGTGCGGCACGTTCGCGATCAGTACGGTCACGTCCTGCTCGGCGCGCAGCGTCACACTGCCGCCCGGGCCGGCCGAGCCGGTGAAGTCCAGGACGCCGTCCTCGCGGACCTCCACGCCCTGGAAGAAGGAGAGCGACGGCGGCAGGTCGCGGGGTTCGAGGCCGTTCTTCGCGGCCGCCAGCTTGAACAGCTCGCGGCCGGCGGGGGAGGGGCCCTGCGGGGTGCCGTCTCCGTACCGCCCGGTGTTGCGGACGAGGGTGGAGGTCCCGCACAAGGCGTCGTGCCGCCCGGAGGTGTCGGTGACGACACTCGCGAGCACCCGGCCCTGGTCGGAGAGCAGCAGCTGTCCCTCGCCGAGGTAGGCGTTCCACTGGACCTTCACCGTGTCGGCGACGTTGAGCCGCTCCCAGGGCCGGTCGGCCGCGTAGAGCAGCAGGTGGGCGCAGGCGTCGCCGCGCAGGTCGGTCAGGCGCAGCTCGGTGCCGCGGGCCAGCACCCGGTGCGTGTAGTTGCCGCCCGCCACGGTCTCCGCCCACACCAGGTGGCCCGCCTCGCAGGGCGGCGCGGGCCACTCCACCGCGGGGACGACGGGCATGGCCTCGGTGCGCGTGCCCTCCTGGGCGCGTGCGTGGGCACGGGCTCCGTAAGTGGTCTCTGTCGCCATCGAGGGACCTCCGGCTCCGGTGTCTGAAACTTCCGACCTGTATTTCTGTCGCTCGACAGAAATTAGGAGGCGGCAGGGTCGCGGGCATTGCCCGTGTGTTGCCGGTCGGTTACCGACCCCTCACGAAGATCGCCGCGCACCCCCGTGTGCGAGGATCGAACACATGGGGACGACAGGTGCAGAACCGGGCCGTCGGGTCGGCCGGCCGCGGGCCGCCAAGCGGCCGGACAGCGGGCTGGAGCCGCGTGAGGAACTCCTCGCCGCCGCCGCGGAGTTGTTCACCACGCTCGGCTACGCCGCCACCAGCACCCGTGCCGTCGCCGAGCGCGCCGGCATGCGGCAGGCGTCCATGTACCACTACGTCTCCGGCAAGGAGGAGCTGCTCGCCGAGCTCCTGGAGTCCACCGTCACGCCCTCCCTGGCGTACGCCCGTGAACTGCTCGCCGACGACACGGCCCCGGCCGAGGACCGGCTGTGGGAGCTGTGCCGCGCGGACGTCGAGGTGCTGTGCGGCGGAACGCACAACCTCGGCGGCCTCTATCTGCTGCCCGAGGTGCGCGCCGAGCGGTTCGCCGGCTTCCATGCCGTGCGCGCCGAACTCAAGGACGCCTACCGCCAGTTGCTCGCCGCCACGGCTGCGGGCGGGGCGCTCGCCAAGAGCGAGCTCGACCTGCGTACGGACCTGCTGTTCGGGCTGATCGAGGGTGTCATCCTCGTCCACCGCTCCGATCCCGAGCGGCCCGTCTCGGCGTTTGCGGAGGCCACCGCCGACGCCGCCCTGCGCACCGCCGGGGTCTGAGCAACCCGGTCTTCCCCGGTCTTCACCCGTCACGGTGAGTGGTTTTCGCATGCCCGTACGCCATCACGCACCGTGTGCGATCGGAACCTGAGCGTGTAAATGGGGCCGAGGGTACTCCTGTGCCGTGCCCGGTTTCAGGCGCTTGCTGAATATGACACAGCGATGATCCGGTCGGACTAAGCTCGCCCGCAGCGCACCGAGTTGAGATGTATTCGTGCGCTTGTTCCCAAAAAATACCGAAGATCCAGCCTGTTCCATGACATTCCCCCCAGCAAGCTCCCCGACACCCAGCCGATTCGTTTCAGAGGGCCTACATGGTGAGTCTTCAATCTCCCCCGGGACGCCGTGAACTGCCGTACGCGCGCGTGCTGTTGCTCCCCGCCATACTCATGGCCGCAGCGACCGGCGCCGCCGTCGCCGCGGTGACACAGCCGGCCCGGGTGGCCGTCGGCTGGTGCGGGGCGGTCGCCACCCTGCTGGTGATCGCGACGGCTGCCGAAGCGGTACGCCGTGGCCGCGCCCTGCGCGACCAGCGGACCGAGCAGGTCCGTTACACCGCGTATCTGGAACGGCGTATCGCCGAACACGACCACGAGATGGTCCGCCTCGCCAAGGAGATCGCGCCCGCCGCACTGCACCGGTTGCGGAGCGGAAATTCCCCCGGAGAGGTGATTCGCGACCTCGGCGACATGGACCCGGCCTGGAGCGAACTTCCCGAAGCCCAGGTGTCGTTGATCAAGACGGTGCTCAACATCGTCGACACCGAGGAAGTCATGCGCGACGCCGCGCAGCGCTCCTTCGTCAACATCGCCCGCCGCGTCCAGGCCATCGTCCACCAACAGGCCAACGAACTGCGGGAGATGGAGGAGGACCACGGTCGCAACCCCGAGGTCTTCGACGACCTCCTGCGCATCGACCACGGCACCGCGCTGATCGGCCGCCTCGCCGACTCCATCTCCGTCCTGGGCGGCGGCCGCCCCGGCCGCCAGTGGCCCGAGCCCGTCGCGCTGTACAGCGTGCTGCGCGGCGCCATGTCCCGGATCCTGGAGTACCGGCGCATCGACCTGGCCGCCATCGCCAAGGTCAACGTCAAGGGAACCGCCGTGGAGCCGGTCATCCACGCCGCGGCCGAACTCCTCGACAACGCCACCCGCTACTCGCCTCCGCAGAGCAAGGTGCACGTCACCGCCGTCGAGGTGCAGACCGGCGTCGCCATCGAGATCGAGGACGCCGGCGTCAGCCTCAGCGAGGAGGCCCGCGCCCGGGCCGAGGGCATGCTGGAGCGCGCCAAGGCGGGCGTCGACCTGCAGGACCTCGGTGAGTCGCCGCGCCTCGGCCTCGCCGTCGTGGGCCGGCTCTGTCAGACGTACAACATGCAGATCTCGCTGCGTGCCTCCGCGTACGGCGGGGTCCGCGCCGTCCTCGTGGTGCCCAGCGACATGCTCACCTCCGAGCCCGGCGTCGGACTGGCCCACGGCATCGGAGCCACCGCCGCGCCCAAGCCCACACTCGGCGCCCTCGAAGGGCCCAAGCGCACGGTCAAGAAGCGACGCCCCACCAGCCCCAAGATCACGGCCGCGCTCTCCCTGGAGGACGACGTTCCCGAGGTCACCGAGTGGACGGCGAACGGCCTGCCGCAGCGCCGCAGCCGGGTCAAGACCCCGCTCACCCAGCGGTACGCCGAGCAGGCGGCCATCGAACAGGCGGAACGGGAGGGCCGGCCGACCATCTGGTCGACCCCCAAGCCGGAGCCGGAGCCGGAGAAGGACCCCGAACCCGCACCGGGCAAGTGGGTCGCGGCGTTCATGAACGGACTCAAGCGCCCGGACCCGACCGCTTTCACCCAGCCGACCAATGAACCGGCCCATGTCGAGGCCGACGACGAGGGGGACCTCAAGTGATCCAGCAGCGAGGCAACTTCGACTGGATGCTCCAGGACCTCGCCAAGGGCGTACCCGGCATCGAGATGATCGTGGTGCTGTCCGCCGACGGCCTGCGCATCGCCCGCCACGGGGGCGACCCGGACGCCGCCGACCGCGTCGCCGCGGCCTGCGCGGGCCTGCAGAGCCTGGCCGGAGCCGTCGCCCAGGAGATCCCGGGCAGCGACGGCGGAATGAAGATGGTCCTCATCGAGATCAACGGCGGCTACTTCTACCTGATGGCCGCGGGCCCCAACGCCTATCTCGCCGTGCTCTCCGACATCATCGCCGAACCCGGCATGATGAGCGCCCGCATGAGCGACCTGGTCGTCCGGATCGGCGCGCACCTCACCAGCCCGCCGCGGCGCAACGGGCAGACCGTATGACTCCTCCGCAACGCCGGCGGCGATACCCCAGGGAAGAACCGGCCCCGCAACCCCCGCAGGAGGACCCGACCCCGCAGGACGGTGAGAAACCGCCGGAGGGCCAGAAACCGCCGGAGGGTCAGAAGAAGAACCCCGAGCGGCTGTACGTCATCGCCGGCCCCGACGGCGGCGAGCGCACCGACCTCGACCTGGTCACGTTAATCGTGGCGCGCGCCGACCCACCGCCCTCCGCCACGCCGGAGCAGGCGGCGCTGCTCCGGCTGTGCACCGCCCCCCTGTCCGTGGCCGAGCTGTCGGCCTATCTGAGCCTGCCGTTCAGCGTGGTGACCGTCCTGCTGACCGAGCTGATGACGGCCGAACTGGTGCAGCTGCGCGCCCCGGTCATCCGTCAGTCGCTGGCCGACCGTTCCCTCCTCGAAGCGGTGATGCATGGACTTCAAAAACTCTGACACCATCCCGGGCCCACGAAGCGCGGACCACCTCCCGCACAGCGCGCAGGCCGCGGTGAAGATCGTGATCGTGGGCGGCTTCGGGGTCGGCAAGACGACCATGGTCGGCTCGGTCAGCGAGATCAAACCGCTGACCACCGAGGAGACCATGACCCAGGCCGGCGTCGGGGTCGACGACAACTACGGCTCCGAGACCAAGACGGCCACCACCGTGGCGATGGACTTCGGCCGCATCAGCATCACCGAGCAACTCGTGCTGTATCTCTTCGGCACCCCCGGCCAGGAACGCTTCTGGTTCCTGTGGAACGGGCTGTTCGAGGGCGCGCTGGGAGCGGTCGTGCTGATCGACACCCGGCGCCTGGAGGTCAGCTTCGACGTCATGGGACGTCTGGAGGAGCGCGGCGTGCCGTTCGTGGTCGCCGTCAACACCTTCCCGGACGGGCCCCATTACGCCGTCGAGGAGCTGCGCACCGCGCTCGACCTGAGCGAGGACATCCCCATCATCGAGTGCGACGCCCGCCGCCGCGCCTCCAGCCGGGACGTCCTGATGACCCTGATGCGCTTCCTGCACTCGCTCGCCATGTCGGGCGCGCTGCGCTGAGCACCGTATCCGCAACCGTTCATCAACAAGACACAGACACCGGATCCACTTCGGAGCGACCACTGTGACGCCTGAATCCCACTCCCTGACCGGTACGGACCCCACCGCCGGCCCGCCGCCCGGCTGCCCCGCGCACGGCCGCGGCCCCGGGGGACTGCACCGGCTCTACGGTCCCGACGCGGAGGACCTGAGTTCCCTCTACGACCGGCTGCGCGACGAACACGGCCCGGTGGCGCCCGTGCTGCTGCACGACGACGTGCCGATGTGGGTGGTGCTCGGCCACACCGAGAACCTGCACATGCTGCGCACGCCCTCGCAGTTCTGCCGGGACAGCCGCATCTGGACCCCTCTGAACGAGGGCATGGTCAAGCCCGACCACCCGCTCATGCCGCACATCGCCTGGGAGCCCATCTGCTCCTACGCCGAGGGCGACGAACACCTGCGGCTGCGCGGCGCGGTCACCGGCGCCATGTCGACCATCGACCACCGCGGCATCCGCCGCCACATCAACCGCTACACCCAGCGCCTGGTCAACCAGTTCTGCGAGGAGGGCTCGGCCGACCTCGTCAGCCAGTTCGCCGAGCACCTCCCGATGGCCGTGATGTGCGAGATCCTCGGCATGCCCGAGGAGTACAACGACCGGATCGTGCAGGCCACTCGCGACATGCTGCACGGCACGGAGACGGCCATCGCCAGCCACGGCTACGTCATGGGTGCCCTGCAGCGGCTCACCGAGCGCCGCCGCAAGCAGCCCGCCGAGGACTTCACCAGCCAGCTCATGGCCCACCCGGCCCGGCTGACCGATGACGAGGTCACCAAGCACATCTGGGTCGTCCTCATGGCGGCCTACGAGGCGACGGCCACCCTCATCGCCAACGTGCTGCGCATGGTCCTCACCGACCCCCGCTTCCGCGCCCAGCTCAGCGGCGGTCAGATGACGGTGCCGGAGGCGGTCGAGCAGTCCCTGTGGGACGAGCCGCCGTTCAGCACGGTGTTCGCCTACTACGCCAAGCAGGACACGGAGTTGGGCGGCCAGCGCGTCCGCAAGGGCGACGGGCTGCTCTTCGCGCCGGCCCCGGGCAATGTCGACCCGCGGGTGCGCCCCGACCTGTCGGCCAACATGATGGGCAACCGCTCGCACCTCGCCTTCGGCGGCGGGCCGCACGAGTGCCCCGGCCAGGACATCGCCCGTGCCATCGCCGACTCCGGCGTGGACGCCCTGCTGATGCGGCTCCCGGACGTCGAACTCGACTGTGCCGAGGAGGAGTTGTCCTGGACCGAGTCCATCGCCTCCCGCCACCTGGTGGAGTTGCCGGTCAAGTTCCTGCGGAAGCCCCCGCAGGACGTGATGCAGAAGCCGGGCCACGCCGCGGTTCCGCAGCCGCGGCCCGCCTGGCAGGTCGGCACCGCCCCGCCGCAGGCGCAGCCGCAGCCGACGCCCGAGGTTCCGGTGGCACCCCAGCAGGTGACGACCGCCCCGCCGCAGACCGAGGCAGCGCCCGAACCGGTCCGCCCGATGGGTGCCTGGCGGCGCTTCCTGCGCTGGTGGCGCGGCTACTGACCGGCCCACTCCGGGTACGAGGACCACGCCTGAAGCGTCCTCGGACTCCGGAACCGGTGCTCCACCCCCGTGACCGGATCGGTGAACTCCAGCGCCCGCGCCAGCAGTTGGAGCGGACGCCGGAAGTCGCCGGCCGGCACGGGGCCGGTCACCACCGGATAGAGCGGATCGCCGAGGATCGGCACACCCATAGTGTTCAGGTGGACCCGCAGCTGATGGGTCTGGCCGGTGGCGGGCAGCAGCCGGTACCGGCCCAACCCGTCGCGGTGGTCGGCCAGTTCGACGCGGCTGACGGCGTTCGGCTCGCCCTCGACCTCGTACGCGGCCAGCACCCCCCGCTCCTTCACGATCCGGCTGCGCACCGTCCGGGGCAGGGCGAGCCGCGGATCGTACGGCGCGACCGCCTCGTACTCCTTGCGCACCAGCCGGTCACGGAACAGCGCCTGGTACGCGCCGCGATCCTCGGGCCGTACGGTGAACAGCACGAGCCCGGCGGTGAGTCGGTCCAGTCGGTGCGCGGCACCGAGCGCGGGGATGCCGAGCTCCCGACGCAGCCGCGCGAGCACGGTCTCGGTGACATGGCTGCCGCGCGGGGTGGTGGCCAGGAAGTGCGGCTTGTCGGCGACGACGAGGTGCTCGTCGCGGTACACGATGTCGATCGGGAACGGCACGCTGATCTCTTCGGGCACATCGCGGTGGAACCACACGAACATGCCGGGGACGTACGGCGCGTCCGGGGCGACCGAGTGTCCGTCCGCGCCGACGATCAGCCCTGCGGCGAGCATCCCGTCGACGACCCCCTCGCCGGCTCCGGAGAGCCGCTCGACGAGGTACTCGCGCACCGTGGCCCAGTGCCCCTCGCCCGGCAGCCGCACCCGCACGGGGTCGATCCCGTCGCGCTGCGGCAGCGGAGAGGGCGGGGGCGGGGTACGGCGTCTCATCACGATCAAGGGTAAATCCCCTTGGGCCGACCTCCGCATGGTTGGCAGGATGCGGATCATGCCCTACCTCACCAGCCCCGTCCTGCCCGCCGGAACCCTCGCCCGTATCCCGCAGCCCGTACTCCCCACCGGCGACGGACTCGTCCTGCGCCCGTGGCGGGCCGAGGACGCGCCCGCCGTCCACGCCGCCTTCCAGGACCCGCTGATGCATCAGTGGCACATGAGGACCTCCGACTCCGTGACGGAGGTGGCCGGCTGGATCGAGGCGTGGGCGAAGGAGTGGGAGGGGGAGCAGACCGCCCAGTGGGCCGTCGCCGACGCGGACACCGACCGGCTGCTGGGCCGGGTGGCGCTGCGCGAGATCGTGTTCCGCGACGGCATCGCCGAGGTCGCGTACTGGACGACGGCGGCGGCCCGCGGCAGGGGCGTCGCCGCCCGCGCCACGACCGCGCTGGTCCACTGGGCGTTCGAGGAGATCGGCTTCCACCGGCTGGAATTGATGCACGCCACCGCCAATCAGGCCTCCTGCCGGGTCGCCATCAAGGCGGGCTTCGTGGAGGAGGGCACTCGGCGCAGTGCCCTCCTCCATCCGGACGGCTGGCACGACATGCACCTGCATGCGCGGGTGCGGGGCGACTAAGGGGGTGCCGCGATGTGTCGTCTGTCGGCTGCTGCGTCGTTGTGGCTGGTCGCGCCCACGCGGCGGAGCCGCATATCGACACAGCCCCGCGCCCCTTTAGGGCGCTTCCGCTGACGTACGCCTGTAATACGCCCGCCAGCCCACACCAGCGGCCACCGTCGCGCCGAGGAACAGCACCGTGAACCACTGGAAGTACCAGTGCCCGCCCGCCGGGTCGTACACCTCCGCGCGCGGCCAGGCCAGGTTGACCGTCATCACGAGGCCGTAGAGCAGGGCGAGGGCGTTGACCGGGATGCCCCAGCGGCCGAGGGAGAAGAGGCGGGCGCCCGTCTCGTCGGTGCCCTCGGAGGTGAAGTCGCCGCGCAGGCGGCGGACCAGGAGCGGGCCGGTGACCATCGCGTACGCCAGGTACAGCATCACGATGCACGTGGTGCCGATGGCCAGGAACGCCTCTGGGGAGGCGAAGTTGAGCAGCAGCAGGGCCGCCGCGAGGATGCCGACGACCAGGGCGGGGGCGTTCGGCATGCCGGTGCGCGGGTTCACGCGTGCGAGGCGGCCGGAGAAGGGGAGCTGGCCGTCGCGGGCCATGGAGAACAGCATCCGGCAGGCCGCGGTCTGGATCGCCAGCGTCGCGACGGCGATCGCCACCACGACGTCGGCCAGCAGGACCTTGCCGACCCCGTCGCCGAGGCTGCTGGTGAGGACGTAGCTCAGGCCGTCGACGGCCAGGTGCCCGTCGGTGAGGCTGGGCGCGGCGAGCAGGCCGCCCAGCACGATCAGCCCGCCGAGCAGGCCGGCCGCGCCGAGCGCGGTGAGGATCGTGCGGGGCGCGGTGCGCCGGGGGTCGCGCGTCTCCTCGCTCATCTCGCCCGCGCTGTCGAAGCCGATCATCACGTACGCTGCCGTGAACGAGCCCACCAGCAGGGCCCCGAACAGGCCGGACTGGGCGGCCCCTTCGGTGTGGAAGGTGATGCTCGGCGTGCGCTCGGAGTGCGTCAGCAGCAGGACGACGATCAGGACCGCGCCGATGATCTCGGCGGTGACGCCGACGCGGTTGATCACGGACATCACACGGTTGTCCAGGATGTTCACCAGCGTGGTCAGGACCAGCAGGATCACACCGAGGACGGCCGCGTTGGCCGCGCCGTCCGCCGAGGTGGGGGCCGGGTCGGTGCCGATCAGCTGGAAGCCCGGCCAGATCGCGGGCAGCACCATCTGCAGCGCGAGTGCCGCGGCCGCGACCACCACGATCTGGCCGATCACCATGATCCAGCCGGCGAACCAGCCGAAGGTGAGGTTCGAAAGGCGCGACGACCACTGGTAGATGGCGCCCGAGATCGGATAGCGGGCGGCCAGCTCGGCGAAGCAGGCGGCCACCAGGAGCTGCCCGACCAGTACCGCCGGCCAGGCCCAGAAGAAGACGGGGCCGCCGAACGCGTACCCGAAGGCGAAGAACTGGAAGACGGTGGTCAGGACCGAGATGAAGGAGAACCCGGCCGCGAACGAGGCGTACCGGCCCAGGCTGCGGTGCAGTTCCTGGCGGTAGCCGAACTCGGCGAGGGAGCCGTCGTCGGGGGAGTGCGGAGGATCGGGGCGTACGTCGGAGGGGGTGGTTGTCGTCACGGCGGCACCTGCCTTCGGCGCGAATTCCTGTCGGGTGACAGAAATTAGGGAGGGGCTGTTTCGTGTGCGTGACGCGGCCATGTCCACCTAGGTCCCAAGTCCTCACGCCCTTGCGGTCGCAGCTAAAACGCGATACATCGTGTGTATTGACGCCCGGCGGTGACTCGCGATATGTTCGGCCACGGATATTCGGATGCGAGGTGAACCGTCATGGCGACGAAGCGCCGCAAGCTCAGCAATCCGCTCGCCCTCGCCGTGCTGTCGACCCTCTGGCAGAAGCCGATGCATCCGTACGAGATCGCCCAGACCCTGCGCCGCCAGGGCAAGGACGCCAGCACGAAGATCAACTACGGCTCGCTCTACACGGTGGTGCAGAACCTCGAGAAGCACGGCTTCGTCGAGGTCACGGACGTGGAGCGGCAGGGCAACCGGCCCGAGCGGACCGTCTACGGCATCACTGCGGCCGGGCGACAGGAGACGACCGAGTGGATGTCGGACCTGATCGCCTTTCCGGCCAAGGAGTTCCCGATCTTCGAGACCGCGCTCTCGCTGCTCGGCGTGCTGCACCCCGACGAGGTGGTGCCGCTGCTGGAGGAACGGCTCGATGCCCTGGAGGTCCAGGTGGCGAGCGGCCGAGGTGCGCTGGAGAAGCTGTACGAGACGCTGCCCCGGCTCTTCCTCGTGGAGAACGAGTACCAGCTCCACATGGTCGAGGCGGAGGCGGAGTGGGTCCGCGGTTTCCTCGACGAGATCAGAAAAGGCACGATGCCCGGCATCGAGGAGTGGAAGGCGTTCCACGAGCCGTGACCTGACCAAGAACAGGCCCCGGCACGGCTGTTGCAGCAGCCCGCCGGGGCCTCGAACCCCGAACTGAATCCGCCGTGAGGCAGCTCCAGGCGATCGAGGTGCGGCACACCCAGGATAGCCCGGTGCTCTTCACGCGGATCAGTCACCACATCCGCTCACCTCAGGAGAGCACCTGTCATGAACACCCGTGCGCCCGCGATCGAGGCGCGTCAGCTGATCAAGACCTACCCCGGTGACGCCACCGCCCTGAGCGGCATGGACCTCGCCGTCGAGCCCGGCACCGTCTTCGGCCTCCTCGGCCCCAACGGCTCCGGCAAGTCCACCACCGTCAAGATCCTCACCACCCTGGCCCGCCCCGACTCGGGCTCGGCCACCGTCGCCGGCCACGACGTGCTGCGCCACCCCGACCGGGTGCGGCGCGCGATCGGCGTGGTCGCCCAGAGCTCCGGCGCCGACCCGGTGGCCACCGGCCGCGAGAACCTCCGACTCCAGGGCAGGCTCTACGGGTTGAAGGGCGCCGCGCTCGACAGGCGGGTGGACGAGCTCCTCGACCGCTTCACGCTCACCGACGCCGCCCGGCGCCAGGCCAAGGGCTACTCCGGCGGTATGCGGCGCCGACTCGACGTCGCCCTCGGCCTCGTGCACCGGCCCGAGGTGCTCTTCCTCGACGAGCCCACCACCGGCCTCGATCCGCAGGCCCGCACCGCCATGTGGGACGAGATCGGCCGCCTGGCCGGCGAGGAGTGCCTGACCATCCTGCTCACCACGCACTACCTCGAAGAGGCCGACCGGCTCGCCGAGCGCATCGCCGTCGTCGACCGTGGCCGGATCGTCGTCGAGGGCACCCCGGACTCGCTCAAGGGCGAACTCCGCGGTGACGCCGTCCACTTGGAGCTGCGCGAAGCCGTCCAGGACGCCGGCCGCACCCTGCTGACGGGCGCCCTGCGCGGCCTGCCCGGTGTGCACGAGGTGCTGGTCGACGGGCGCCGCGTCAGCGTCCGCGCCGACGACGGGGGTGCCGCGGTGCCCGCGCTCCTTGCCGCACTCGAACGGGCCGGGGTCGGCGTCGCCACCGCGACCGTCGCCCGTCCCTCCCTCGACGACGTGTATCTCCGGTACGCCGGCCGCCGGTACGCCGAGGTGGACGGCGCCGACGGCCTCACCCTTGCCGGAGGTGTCCGATGAGCACCGCCGTCTCCCAGACCTGGTACATGACGCAGCGTCAACTCATGGTGTTCGTACGGCAGCCCGCGTACGCGATCATCACCCTGATCCAGCCGGTGATCTGGCTGTTCCTGTTCGGCAACCTCTTCAAGGAGGTCGTCGAGCTGGGCGGTTTCGGCACCACCTCCTACCTCGACTACCTCGTCCCCGGCGTGGTCGTGATGAGCGCCCTCAGCTCCAACATGTGGGCGGGGATGACCACCCTGGACGAGATCCAGCGCGGCACCCTCAACCGCTTCCTGACCACGCCGGTCAGCCGGGCCGCGCTCATGAACGGCAACGTCGTCAACAACGGCCTGGTCACCGCCCTGCAGTCGGTGATCATCGTGCTGCTCGGCCTGCTGGGCGGTGCCGACTACCCGGGCGGCATCGGCGGCATCGCCGTCCTGGTGCTCGCCTCGGTCCTGCTGGGCACGGTCTTCGGGGCCCTGTCCAACGCCCTCGGCATGCTGGTGCGGGAGCGGGAGTCGATCATCGGGATCAACACCTTCCTGCTGCTGCCGCTGACCTTCCTGTCCAGTGCCTTCATGGCGCCCTCGCAGATGCCGTCCTGGATGCGGCACATCGCCGACTTCAACCCGCTCAACTGGGCGATGGTGGCGGGCCGTTCGGCGATGTCCGCCGACCCGGACCGGGGCGTGGTGCTCGGCCGCGGGGGAGCGCTGCTCGCGCTGGCGGTGGCGGCGGTGTGGCTGTCGATCCGGACGTTCAGGTCGTACCAGCGGTCGGTGTGAGCCATACGGAAAGCGGCGGCACCGTCAAGGTGCCGCCGCCCACAGAGCGATGCCTAAGCGGCGGGCGCCCCCTCCTGCTCCGCCTCGATGCGCGCGTTCCAGTCCTGCTTGGAGGCCTGCCAGCCGTCCTCGTTGTGGCCGAGCCGCCAGTAACCGGAGATCGACAGGTCCTCGCGCGCGACCCCGCGCTCGACCCGGAGCAGATGACGCAGCTGCTTCACGAAGTGCGCCTCGCCGTGCACGAAGGAGTGCACCCGGCCCTCCGGGAACTCCAGCGCCCGTACGGCCTCGACCAGTGCCTCGCCGATCGGTCGGGCCCCGCGGTGCAGCCAGACGACCTCCACGTCGGAGTCGATCTTCTGCTCCTCCTCGGGGCCGGAGACCTCCACGAAGGCATACGCCCGGACGCCGTCGGGCAGCGCCTCCAGGGAGCGGGCGATCGCGGGCAGGGCGCTCTCGTCACCCACGAGCAGATGCCAGTCGGCGCTCGCGTCGGGAGCGTAGGCGCCGCCCGGGCCCATGAAGCGCACGGTCTCGCCGGGCTGGACGCGCATCGCCCAGGGGCCGGCCAGGCCCTCGTCGCCGTGGATCACGAAGTCCAGGGTCAGCTCGCGCTGCTCGGCGTCCCAGTGACGCACGGTGTACGTCCGGGTCACGGGCCACTGGTCGCGCGGGAACTCGGCGCGGATGCGCTCCATGTCGAAGGGCTCGGGGTAGGTCACACCCGCGGCCGGGAACAGGATCTTGACGTAATGGTCGGTGCTGGTGTCCGCCGCGAACTCGGCGAGCGACTCGCCGCCCAGCACCACGCGCTGCATGTGCGGGGTGAGCCGCTCGGTGCGGACAACCTGCGCGGAGTGGGGCTTCCGCGGCTGTCGTGCCGGTCGTTCTGCCATGGCGGCCTCCCTGATCCCTCTGCTTAGGCTTACCTAAGTTAGCATCTACCCCCCGGCGATGGACCCCATGAGAGTGGTCTGTCGCTCACCTGTTAAGAATTTTGCTTTCCGCTGGGGAGAATGTGCCTCGTGGATAGCGAGAACATTGCTTACGCGGTCAGCGTTGCCAACAGTCGTTGCAATGATCCACCCAAGCCCCAGTGTGCCGCCAGCTCCTCCAGCGCCGCCGGATCGCGTGGCGCCCGCGGCAACGCCGTGTCGACCTTCGGCAGCGGGACGTCGCCGGCGACCCGGACGACCTTCGGCGCGACCGCGACGTACGGCCGCGACTCGTCCAGCCGCTTGCGCTGTGACGGCGTGAGCTTCGCCTTCGGATCGTCGACCGCGGCCATGATCCCGGCCAGGTCGCCGAACTCGGTGAGCAGCTTGGCGGCCGTCTTCTCGCCGATCCCGGGCACCCCCGGCAGACCGTCGCTCGGGTCGCCGCGCAGCAGCGCCAGATCCATGTACCCGCGGCCGTCGACGCCGTACTTCTCCCGCAGCCACGCCTCGTCGGTGAGCTGCAGCGTGCCGACGCCCTTGAGCGGGTACAGCACGCGCACCCCGCGCGCGTCGTCCACCAGCTGGTACAGGTCCCGGTCGCCGGTGACGATGTCGACCGGTCCCGACGCCTGCCCGGTGAACGTGCCGATCACGTCGTCCGCCTCGTACCCGGCGACCCCCACACGCGCGATGCCGAGCGCGTCGAGGACGGCCTCGATGACCGGCACCTGCGGCGAGAGCGTGTCCGGCACCTCCTCCTCGTCCGGCCCGACTTCACGCTCCTCGGCGACGCGGTGCGCCTTGTAGGAGGGGATCAGGTCGACCCGCCACTGCGGGCGCCAGTCGGCGTCCATGCAGGCCACCAGCTCATCGGGGCGGTGGTCCTTGACCAGGCGGTCGATGAACTCCAGCAGCCCGCGCACGGCGTTCACCGGCGTACCGTCCGGGGCCTTCACGGACTCCGGTACGCCGAAGTAGGCGCGGAAGTAGAGCGAGGCGGTGTCGAGGAGCATCAGTCGTCCGGTCACGCCACGCATCATGCCGCACGTCACGGACACAGGTCGCCGCCGCTAACTCGATCGGCCGGGGGTAAACGTCCTGTGAACTGGACCACCTGTGCGTTTGGCCGAAACGTGACCGGGCAGGCGCCGCCACGGAGCGATGCAGGTTGCACATTCAACGGGTTGGCGGCCCTTCGTCTCCCCAACCGGCCGCAGAGACGAGAGGTACGCGTGTCATCAAGGCTTGAGGCAGAACACCTTTACAAGGTGTTCGGAAGACGACCGGACAACGCTGTCGAACGGCTCCGAGAGGGAGCCGACCGTGAGGAACTGCGCTCCGACGGCACCACCGCCGCCGTGATCGACGCCTCCTTCACCGTGGAACCGGGCGAGATCTTCGTCGTCATGGGCCTGTCCGGATCCGGAAAGTCGACGCTGCTGCGCATGCTGAACGGCCTTCTGGAGCCGACCGCGGGGCACGTCCGCTTCGAGGACCAGGACCTCACCGCGCTCAGCGCCGGCGAACTGCGCGAGGTCCGGGCGAAGAAGATCAGCATGGTCTTCCAGCACTTCGCGCTCTTCCCGCACCGCAGTGTCGTGGAGAACGCCGCCTACGGCCTGGCCGTCCAGGGCGTGCCCCGCCGCGAGCGGGAGGAGCGCGCCGTCGAGGCACTCGGCCTGTGCGGCCTGGCCGGCTGGGAGAAGTCCTGGCCCGACGAACTGTCCGGCGGCATGCAGCAGCGCGTGGGCCTCGCCCGCGCCCTCGCCACCAACGCCGACCTGCTCCTCATGGACGAGTCCTTCAGCGCGCTCGACCCGCTGATCCGGCGTGACATGCAGGACCAGCTCCTCCAGCTCCAGAAGACGCTGAAGAAGACGATCGTCTTCATCACCCACGACCTGAACGAGGCCATGCGCCTGGGCGACCGCATCGCCGTCATGCGCGACGGCCGTATCGTCCAGATCGGCACCGCTGAGGACATCCTCATCCGGCCCGCCGACGACTACGTGGCCTCCTTCACCCAGGACGTCGACCGCTCCCGCGTGCTGACCGCCTCCGCCGTCATGGACACGGACGTCCGCGGCGACGAGATCAGCTGCGGCTGCGAGACCGCGACGCCGGACACGCCGTTCGGTGAACTCTGCGCGATCAGCGCCCGGTTGACGCACCCCGTGGCAGTCGTCGACGCGCAACGGAAACTCGTCGGCCGCGTACCCAGACAACGCCTCATCGGCTTCCTCGGCGACGAACAGGGTGCCCCGGCTGCCTGCGACTCCCCCCGGGACAAGGGCGGCGACAAGGCGGTGACCCGTGCCTAGGATTCCGCTCGGCGACTGGGTCAACGACACCGTCGACTGGTTGCTCAACCACGTGTCGTGGCTCTTCGACTTCTTCAAGACCGTCTTCACCGGCACCTACGACGGCATCGACGCCGTCCTCCAGGCGCCCGAACCCCTGATCCTCGCGGGCATCTTCGCCGTGTTCGCCTTCTGGCTGCGCGGCACCGCGGCCGGTCTCCTCACCTTCGTGGGATTCGCCTTCATCGACTCCCTCGAACTGTGGGACGACGCGATGGTGACCCTCTCGCTCGTCCTCGTCGCCACGATCATCGCCCTGGTGATCTCCGTGCCGGTGGGCATCTGGGCGGCACGCTCCGACCGGGTCAGCGGACTCGTCCGGCCCGTGCTGGACTTCATGCAGACGCTGCCCGCGATGGTCTACCTCATCCCGGCGATCCTGTTCTTCGGCTCCGGCGCCTCCGCGGGCATCGTCGCCACCCTGATCTTCGCGCTGCCTCCCGGTGTGCGTATGACCGAGCTGGGCATCCGGCAGGTCGACAAGGAACTGGTCGAGGCCGCCGACGCGTTCGGCACCACACCGCGCGACACCCTGCTGCGCGTCCAGCTCCCGCTCGCGCTGCCCACCGTCATGGCCGGCGTGAACCAGGTCATCATGCTCGGCCTGTCCATGGCCGCGATCGCCGGCATGGTCGGCACCGGCGGCCTCGGCGGCCGCGTCAACGAGGCCATCGGCCAGCTCAACGTGGGTCTCGGCTCCGAGGCCGGTGTCGCCATCGTGATCCTCGCGATCTACCTGGACCGCATGACCAACGCCCTGGGCACCCAGGTCTCCCCGCTGGGCCGCCGCGCCGCCGCCAAGGCGCGTGCCGTCCAGGGCGGCCTGAAGATCTGGTCCTACCGGCCCCGCGCGCAGGTCGCCGTGGTCGGCGTCGTGATCCTCGCCCTCCTGGGCGGCGGCATGGGCATCTTCGGCGGCAACTCGAACGATGCCACCCCGGTGGTCGACAGCAAGGACGTCGGCCAGGGCAAGAAGGTCACCATCGGCTACATCCCCTGGGACGAGGGCGTCGCCTCCACCTTCCTCTGGAAGGAGATCCTGGAGGAGCGCGGCTACCAGGTGGACGCCAAGCAGTTCGACGCCGGACCGCTCTACACCTCCCTCGCCTCGGGCAGCGTCGACTTCCAGACCGACGCCTGGCTGCCGACGACCCACGAGCAGTACTGGAAGACGTACGGCAGCAAGCTCGACGACCTCGGGGCCTGGTACGGCGAGACCTCCCTGGAGCTGAGCGTCCCCTCGTACATGAAGGGCATCGACTCCCTGGAGGACCTCAAGGGCAAGGCCGCCACCTTCGGCGGGAAGATCACCGGCATCGAGTCCAGCGCCGGAATGATGAGCCTGCTCAAGACCAAGGTCCTCAAGGAGTACGGCCTCGACAAGGAGTACAAGGTCGTCGACAGCTCCACGCCCGCGATGCTGGCCGAGCTGAAGCGCGCGTACGCCAAGAAGGAGCCGATCGTCGTCACGCTCTGGTCGCCGCACTGGGCGTACAGCGACTACAGCCTGAAGAAGCTGAAGGACCCGAAGGGCGCCTGGGGCAAGGGCGACGGCGTGCACACGGTGGCCCGCAAGGGCTTCGCGGGCGAGAACCCGACCGTCGCCAAGTGGCTGAAGAACTTCACGATGAGCGAGAAGCAGCTCACCGGCCTGGAAGCCGAGATCAACAAGGCGGGCAAGGGCAAGCAGCAGGACGCCGTCCGCGCGTGGCTCAAGGCCAACCCGGGCGTCGTCGACAAGCTGGCACCGGTGGCGGACACCTCCACCCCCGCCGAGGCCAAGCGGACCATCGACGTGGCCTGGTTCCCCTGGGACGAGGACATCGCCGTCACCTACCTCTGGAAGAACGTCCTGGAGCGGCGCGGCTACAAGCTGAACCTCAAGCAGATGGACGTCGGCCCGGTCTACACCGGCCTCGCGTCGGGCGACCTCGATCTCAACTTCGACGCCTGGCTGCCGTACGCCCAGCAGAACTACTGGGAAAAGAGCAAGGACAAACTCGCCGACCTGGGTACCTGGTACGAACCGACCTCACTCGAGGTCGCGGTGCCCTCCTACGTCAAGAACGTGAAGTCCTACGAGGACCTCAAGGGCAAGGCCGACCTCTTCGACGGGAAGATCATCGGCATCGAACCGGGCACCGGCGAGATGAACCTGCTCAAGACGAAGGTGTTGCCCGGCTACGGCCTGGACAAGGAGTACGAGGTCGTCGACGGCTCCACACCGGCGATGCTGGCCCAGCTGAAGCGCGCGTACGCCAAGAAGGAGCCCGTCGCCGTCGTCCTCTGGTCCCCGCACTGGGCGTACAGCCAGTACGACCTGACCAAGTTGACGGACTCCAAGAAGCTCTTCGGCGAGGGCAACACGATCCGCACCATCTCGAACGAGAAGTTCCCCGAGCAGTACCCGCAGCTCACCAAGTGGATCAAGAACTTCAAGATGAGCGAGTCCGAGCTCGGCAGCCTGGAGGCCGAGATCAACAAGCTCGGCCAGGGCCACGAGGAGGAAGCGGTCGCCGCGTGGCTGAAGGAGCACCCGGACATGGTCGACCGGATGACCCCGCAGTAGCCGTCGTACCGAGCCGCCCGAGGGGCGGGTCTCCCCACGCGTCCTGACAGCGTGTGGTGGGGCCCGCCCCTCGGGCCGTGTCGGGGGCTTTCGCCCACGAAAAGGATCCGGCCAACCACATAGCGCTACGCCACCGCCCGAACTTCGATGCCCGTGGGGAGAGTTCGGCGGTAGCGGGTGGATGTAAGGGTGCTATCCCGCCATCGGAGGGCGATCCGGGTCGTCGCCCGGCGCTTTCGGGGTTTGATTCACTGGCGAGAAGTGTGAGGTCCGATCGCATGCAGTGTGACATCGATGTGACGGGCGCATGAAACGGTTTGCCGAACATGCGTAGGGTGCAGACAACTCATCAGGAGCAGTGCGCGCGAACCGTGGCGCGAAGGCAGCGGACCGACGAGCGAAGGAGGGAGCCGGAGCTATGGGCGACCACAAAGAACAGCCACTTCGGGTGGGCGCGGCCGTACGCCGCCGGCGTCGGGCACTGGAGCTCACCCTCGCCGTCGTGGCCGAACGCAGCGGCCTGTCGGTCCCCTTCCTGAGCCAGATCGAGAACGAACGGGCCCGGCCCAGCCGGAGCTCCCTCGAGAAGGTCGCCGACGCCCTGCGCACCACCGCCGTCGAACTCCTCGCCGCCGCCGACCCGGCGTGCAGCGTCGACGTCGTCCGCGCGGAGGGCGCCGAGACGGGGTACACCCCCCAGGTGCGCTCCCTGGTGCGCGGTCACCACCAGATGCACGCCTCGGAGTTCACCGGCGACCACGACGCGGGCCGCGAATTCCAGCACCGCAACGACCAGTTGATGTACGTCGCCGACGGCGCGGTGGAGATCGAGGCCGAGGGCCGTGCCTACCGCCTCGGCCGCGGCGACACCCTGTACCTCACCGGTGGCGTGCGCCACCGCTGGCGGGCGACCGTGGCGGACACCCGCGTGGTCGTCGTCGCGGTGGCCGAGCACATCGAGGCGGTCCAGGACCGGCTTCGCCGGTGAGCCGGTGAGGGTCGTCTCACTGGTCCCGTCCCTGACGGAGGCGGTGGCCGTGACGCTCCCCGGCGTCCTGGTCGGCGTCACGGACTGGTGCACCCACCCGGCCGGCCTCGACGTGACCCGCGTCGGCGGCACCAAGAACCCGAAGACCGACCCGATCCTCGCGCTCGCCCCCGACCTGGTGATCGCCAACGAGGAGGAGAACCGCGAACCCGACCTCGCCGTGCTGCGAGAGGCGGGCGTCGAGGTGCTCGTGACCGAGGTGCGGGACGTCCCGCAGGCCTTCCGGGAACTGGCGCGGGTGCTCGCGGCCTGCGGGGCGGCGGTACGGCCGCGCTGGCTGGACGAGGCGGAGGAGGCCTGGTCGGCCCTCCCGCCGCCGGAGCGCCGTACGACGGCGGTCGTACCCGTCTGGCGGCGGCCGTGGATGGTGCTGGGCAGGGACACGTTCGCGGGAGACGTGCTGTCCCGACTCGGGGTGGACCACCTGTACGCGACCCACGCGGAGCGCTACCCGCGCGTCCCGATCGAGGAGCTGCGGGCGACGGCACCGGACCTCGTCGTCCTCCCCGACGAGCCGTACCGCTTCACGCCCGGGGACGGCCCGGAGGCCTTCCCGGGCCTGCCCTGCGCGCTGGTCAGCGGACGGCACCTGACGTGGTACGGACCGTCGCTGGCCGAAGCACCACGGGTACTGGGCGAGGCCCTGCGAGCAGCACGCCGCTGAGGACACCGCGCGTGGTGTGCACCGCGGCCGTGCCCCAGGCGGCCACGAGGACGACGTACAGGCCGACCGCGAGCCAGTCGTAGACGACGAGCCCGGTGTGCCGGGCCAGCGCCTCGGCCCCCGTGACGCAGGTACCCACGGGGAAGGTGAACGCCCACCAGGTCATCGCGAACCCCATCCCGTTCCGCCGCGCCCGCACGACATGGGCGGTGGCGAGAGCGAGCCACAGCAGCGCGAACCCCATGACGGGCACACCGTAGAGGACGGCGAACACGGCGAAGCCCTGGCTGTAGGGAGCGGGCACGACTCCGGGCGCCACGTCCGCGAACTTGCCGACCGCGGTGGTGGACTGGCCCAGCGGACCGAGGACCAGGAACAGGGTCGGGGTGAGGGCGAGGGGGAGCGGTCCACCGGCGAGGATCCGGGTGAAGACCATCGGCAGCATGATCAGAGTCGCGAGGAGACTGAGCCCGAACATCGCGAAACAGGCGAGCAGGAGGGTCTCCTGAGCCTGTCCTTCCGGCAGGTGCGGCACGAGGAGCGGCCCGAGCGCCGCGGACACCATGGGTGCGACGACGGGCAGCAGCCACACGGGCGTGGCCTGCTCCGGCGCGACCCGATGGCGTACGGCCATGAGGTACGGCACGGCGACGGCGGCCGCGAGCCCGACGACCGTACCGGCGGTGAACAGGACGAAGTCGAGAGCGACGGCCGCCTGCATGCCGATCCAGTCCCGGCCGACCGTGAGGACGCCGCCGCCGACGGCGAGCAGGGCCATGGAGAGGCAGCCGTAGAAGGGGGCCACGGCCGGGTCGAGGAGGTGGGCGCGGGCCTGGTCGCCGTGGTGCATCCAGTGCAGGGCCCGGGCGCAGAGGAGTGTGACGAGGAGGACGAACGAGAGGGCCCAGACACCGACGAGGACGGTGCGCAGGCCGGGGACGTGCACGGGGAGGGTGGCTCCCGCGGTGGCGACGATGGCGGTGCCCATGACAGAGGCGTACCAGTTGGGTCCGAGGTGACGGACGGTGGTGACCATGTGTCCACGGTCTCGCCGGGATACGTCCAGGACCAGGGAGTATGTCTCTATGAGGGCATAAGCTGAGGTTATGAGCAGCGTGGAGGGGCAGGAGAACGGGCGGTCGGCGCCGTCGACGGGTGGCTCGATCGCGCACCGGGTGCCGGACCTCGGAGCGCTCGAACTGCTGCTGGCGGTGGCGCGGCTCGGGAGTCTCGGCGGGGCGGCACGCGAGCTGGGCATCACCCAGCCGGCGGCCAGCAGCCGGGTCCGCTCCATGGAACGACAGCTGGGCGTGGCACTGGTCGACCGCTCACCGCGCGGCTCCCGGCTGACGGACGCGGGCGCGCTGGTGACGGACTGGGCGCGCCGGATCGTCGAGGCGGCCGAGGCCTTCGACGCGGGTGCCCAAGCCCTGCGCGACCGCCGCGACTCCCGTCTCCGGGTGGCGGCGAGCATGACGATCGCGGAGTACCTGCTCCCGGGCTGGCTGTTGGCGCTGCGTGCGGCGCGTCCGGACACGGCGGTGTCACTGCTCGCGGGCAACTCGGCGGCGGTGGCGGAGCGACTGCTGGCTGGCGAGGCGGACCTTGGCTTCATAGAGGGCCTCACGATCCCGACGGGCCTCGACTCGGTGGTCATCGCCCACGACCACTTGATCGTGGTGACGGCCCCACGCCACCCCTGGGCCCGTCGCCGACGCCCTCTGGAGGCCGCGGAGTTGGCGGCGACCCCCCTGATCCTCCGCGAGGAGGGCTCAGGCACCCGCCAGGTCCTGGACACGGCACTGGGCGGCCTGGCCCGCCCGCTGATCGAACTGTCCTCCACCACGGCGGTGAAGGCGGCGGCGGTGAGCGGGGCGGGGCCGGCGGTCCTGAGCGAACTGGCGGTGGGGGAGGAGCTGGCGATGCGTCGCTTGGTGAGCGTGCCGGTGGAGGGGGTGTCGTTGGCCCGGGACTTGCGCGCGGTATGGCCGACGGGACATCGCCCGGTGGGGCCGGCGAGGGAACTGCTGTCGCTGACGCGAGGCTGAGTTTCCTCGCCCCCGCCGCGAAAAACCCTGCTCAGCCGGCCGCGGCGGCCGACACCAGCGCCTCCATCACCCGCAGATCCTCCCCCATCTCCGGATGCCACTGCACCCCCAACACCCAGTGCGTACCCGGGAGTTCGACGGCCTCCACCGTCCCGTCCGCCGCGTACGCCGAGGCGATCAGCCCCGAGCCGAGGCGGTCCACGGCCTGGTGGTGGAAGGTCGGTACCGAGGTCTCCTCCGGGACGGCGGCGGCGTACGACGTGCCCGGTACGGGCTTCACCGGGTGCCGGCCGAAGACGCCGGGCACCTCCGCATGGCCGGAGATGTGCTGAACGAGCGTGCCGCCCAGGGCGACGTTCAGCAGCTGCATGCCCCGGCAGATGCCCAGCAGCGGGACGCCGGCGGCAAGGGCAGCGTCGACCAGCGCCAGCTCCCACGCGTCCCGGGCCGGCGCGGGCGGCCCGGTGCGGGGGTCGCGCTCGGCGCCGTAGTGGACCGGCTCGACGTCCGGGCCGCCCGCGATCACCAGGCCGTCGAGCCGGGCCACGGCCGCCGCCGCGTACTCCGGGGCGTCCGGCGGGAGCATCGCGGCGAGGCCGCCGGCCCGCTGCACGAGCCGTGGATACCCGGCCGGCAGCAGCGCCGCCTCCAGCTCCCACACGCCCCAGCGCGCCCCGGCCTCGAGATACGTACTGACACCGATCAGCGGCCTGCCCGCCATGCGCCCTCCCGTTCCAGCAATGGACTGCTTGCATACCTTTGCCGAGAGTCACCCCGCACGGCAAGGCCGTCTCACGCCAGGAACCCCCGCAGCAGCGCCGCCGTCCCCGAGCAGTGCTCCCGCATCATCTCCCGCGCCCCGTCGGCGTCCCCGTCGAGCACCGCGTCGACCAGCGCGGCGTGCTGGCGCTGGGAGTGCTCCAGGTTGCGCACGAGGAGCGGGATGCAGTCGAGGAGGTCGTTCACCGAGGCGCGTACCGCCGCGTACTGGGCGGTCAGCGTCGGCGAGCCGCACAGCTCGGCCAGGGTGAGGTGGAGCAGCGTGTCCAGGCGCCGGTAGTCGGACAGCGGAGCGTCCTGCGTGCGGGCCAGGGCCTCGCGCAGCCGGTCCGCCTGCTCCTCGGTCAGGCCGTGGGTCGCGCACAGGCCTGCCGCCCCCACCTCCAGCACCTCCCGGAAGCGCAGCACGTCCTCGATGTCGACCTCGGTGATCCGCCGCCGCAGCTCGTCCTCGCCGCCCGCGTCCGACTTCGGCAGCACGAACGTCCCGCCGTAGCGCCCTCGACGGGACTCCACCAACCCCTGATCCTGAAGCACCTTGAGCACTTCCCGCAGGGTCACCCGGCTGATCCCGAGCCGCTCCGCCAGCTCCCGCTCGGCGGGCAGCCGCTCGCCGCCCGGCACCAGGCCAAGGCGTACGACCTGCAGGATCTGCTCCAGCGCCTCCTCGAAACCGTTGCCCGCCCGCACCGGCCGCAGCACCGGCGTGAGCCGGTCGTCCGGGCCGTCGTCAGCGTCCACTGTCATGTGGCCGCGCCCCCTTCCCAAGCAATGGTCTTCCGCAATACCTTATGGCTTCCGGCCCGGTCGAAAAAGCGCGAAGAAGCCGAAGGAGCGTTCCGTGGCAGACCGCACACCCCCGCTCGGCGTCGAGGAGCTGCACGCCCTCGTCGCGAGCGGTGAGATCGACACTGTCGTCCTGGCCTTCCCCGATATGCAAGGGCGGCTCCAGGGCAAGCGGTTCGCCGCCCGCTTCTTCCTCGACGAGGTCCTCCACCACGGCACCGAGGGCTGCAACTACCTCCTCGCCGTCGACACCGAGATGAACACCGTCGACGGCTACGCGATGTCCTCCTGGGACCGCGGCTACGGCGACTTCGCCATGCACCCCGACCTCAGCACCCTGCGCCGCGTCCCGTGGAACGCCGGCACGGCGATGCTGATCGCCGACCTCGCCTGGAACGACGGATCGCCCGTCGTCGCCGCCCCGCGGCAGATCCTGCGCCGCCAGCTGGAGCGCCTCGCCGAGCACGGGTTCACCGCCCAGGTCGGCACCGAGCTGGAGTTCATCGTCTTCAAGGACACCTACGAGCAGGCCTGGGACGCGGGCTACCAGGGGCTGACCCCGGCCAACCAGTACAACATCGACTACTCGGTGCTCGGCACGGGCCGCATCGAGCCCCTGCTCCGCCGCATCCGCAACGACATGACCGGAGCCGGCCTCACCGTCGAGTCCGCCAAGGGCGAGTGCAACCCGGGCCAGCACGAGATCGTGTTCAAGTACGACGAGGCCGTGGTCACCTGCGACCAGCACGCGATCTACAAGACCGGCACCAAGGAGATCGCCGCCCAGGAGGGTGTGTCGATCACCTTCATGGCCAAGTACAACGAGCGCGAGGGCAACTCCTGCCACATCCACCTCTCGCTCGCGGACGCCGCCGGCAACAACGCCATGGCCGGGGACGGCGAGGGCGGCATGTCGGACGTCATGCGCCACTTCCTCGCCGGACAGCTGGCCGCACTCCGCGACTTCTCGCTGCTCTACGCCCCCAACATCAACTCCTACAAGCGGTTCCAGCCGGGCTCCTTCGCCCCGACCGCCGTCGCCTGGGGCCACGACAACCGCACCTGCGCCCTCCGAGTGGTCGGCCACGGCCGCTCGATGCGCTTCGAGAACCGGCTGCCCGGCGGCGACGTCAACCCGCACCTCGCGGTGGCCGGACTCGTCGCGGCGGGGCTGTACGGCATCGAGCAGAAGCTGGAGCTTCCCGAGGCGTGTGCGGGGAACGCGTACACCGCCGAGTACGCCCACGTGCCCACCACGCTCCGCGAGGCCGCCGAGCTCTGGGAGAACAGCCCGATCGCCAAGGCCGCCTTCGGCGACGAGGTCGTCGCGCACTACCGCAACATGGCGCGGGTCGAGCTGGACGCCTTCGACGCCGCGGTGACCGACTGGGAGCTGCGTCGCTCCTTCGAACGCATGTGAGAGGTCTTTCCTTGTCGTACGAGCCTGAGCTCCAGGTACTCAATCCGGCCACCGAAGAGGTGGTCGCCACCGTCCCGGCCGCGACCGCCGCCGACGTGGACGCGGCCGTCGTACGCGCGACGAAGGCCCAGGCCGCCTGGGCCGCCCTCGCGCCCGGCGACCGGGCCCGGCTGCTGCGGCGGTTCGCCACCGCGGTCGACGAACACCTCGAAGAGCTGGCCCGGTTGGAGGTCCGGGAGGCCGGACACACCGTCGGCAACGCCCGCTGGGAGGCGGGCAACGTCCGCGATCTGCTCGACTACGCGGCCGGGGGAGTGGAGCGGCTTACCGGCCGCCAGATCCCGGTCCCGGGCGGCCTGGACATCACGATCCTCGAACCGCTGGGCGTCGTCGGCGTCATCGCGCCCTGGAACTTCCCGATGCCGATCGCGGCGTGGGGGACCGCTCCTGCGCTGGCGGCGGGGAACGCGGTGATCCTCAAGCCCGCGGAGACGACCCCGCTGACCGCCCTGCGACTGGCCGAACTCGCCCTGGAGGCGGGCCTGCCCGAGGGGCTGTTCCAGGTTCTCCCCGGACACGGCCACATCGCCGGACGCGCCCTCGTCGACCACCCCGACGTGGCGAAGATCGTGTTCACCGGCTCCACCCGCACCGGCCGCGAGGTCATGGAGCGCGGCGCCCGCCTGGTCAAGCCGGTCACCCTCGAACTCGGCGGCAAGAGCCCGAACATCGTCTTCGCGGACGCCGATCTCAAGACCGCCGTGGACCCCTTCTCCTTCCTCGACAACTCCGGCCAGGACTGCTGCGCCCGCACCCGCATCCTGGTCCAGGAGTCCGTGTACGACGAGGTCCGCGAGCTGCTCGCCGACGCGCTGTCCGCCGTCGTCGTGGGAGACCCGGCCGACGAGAAGACGCAGATGGGCCCGCTGATCTCCCGTCAGCAGCTGGACCGCGTACGGTCGTTCGTGCCGGACGACGCCCCGGCCCTGCGCGGCAGCGCCCCCGCCGGGCCCGGCTTCTGGTTCGCGCCGACCGTCCTCACGGGGGAGCGGCACGACTCCGAGGCGGCCCGGGAGGAGATCTTCGGCCCGGTCGCGGTGCTCCTGCCCTTCACCGACGAGGCGGACGCGATCCGCCTCGCCAACGACACCCCGTACGGCCTCTCCGGCTCCATCTGGACCCGTGACGTAGGCCGCGCGCTCCGCGTCTCCCGGGCGGTCCGGGCCGGCAACCTGTCCGTCAACTCCCACTCCAGCGTCCGCTACTGGACCCCCTTCGGCGGCTACAAGCAGTCCGGCGTCGGCCGCGAGCTCGGCCCGGACGCCCTCGCCGCCTTCACCGAAACCAAGAACGTCTTCATCAGCACGGAGGGCCCCGCACAGTGACCGAACAGATGGTGTGCCGCCGCCTCGTCGGCCGTACCGCAGTCATCACCGGAGCCGGCAGCGGCATCGGCCTCGCCACCGCCCGCCGGCTCGCCTCCGAGGGCGCGCACGTCGTCTGCGGCGACGTCGACGAGCAGCGCGGCAAGGCGGCCGCCGAGGCGGTCGGCGGGATCTTCGTGAAGGTCGACGTCACCGACCCGGAGCAGGTCGAGGCCCTGTTCAGGACGGCGTACGACACCTACGGCAGCGTCGACGTCGCCTTCAACAACGCGGGCATCTCGCCGCCCGACGACGACTCCATCCTGGAGACCGGCCTGGAGGCCTGGAAGCGCGTCCAGGAGGTCAACCTCACCTCCGTCTACCTGTGCTGCAAGGCCGCGATTCCCTACATGCAGCGGCAGGGCAGGGGCTCGATCATCAACACGGCGTCCTTCGTGGCGCGGATGGGCGCCGCCACGTCCCAGATCTCGTACACGGCGTCCAAGGGTGGCGTTCTGGCCATGTCCCGCGAACTGGGCGTGCAGTTCGCGCGGGAGGGCATCCGCGTGAACGCCCTCTGCCCGGGCCCGGTCAACACCCCGCTCCTGCAGGAGCTGTTCGCAAAGGACCCCGAGCGGGCCGCCCGCCGTCTCGTCCACATCCCGGTCGGCCGGTTCGCCGAGGCCGAGGAGATCGCCGCCGCCGTCGCCTTCCTGGCCAGCGACGACTCCTCCTTCGTCAACGCCAGCGACTTCCTCGTGGACGGCGGCATCTCGGGGGCGTACGTCACACCGCTGTAAATCGCGCCCTACAGTGCCGGGATGAGCGTGACGCCGCCATCCGGCCGGTACACCGACGAGGCCTCCGGACGCGCGAAAGCCGTGGCCCTCACGACCACCGGGACCGTCCTCGTCGCCGCGATCGTCACCGGGGCGCTCGCGCTCGGCGAGGACGACGGCGGCGGGGTGGCGGCGGACACCGTGCCCGGGGCCGTGACCTCCACGGCCGCCGACGACCCGGCCGTCGTGGTGGACCGGCTCCACGGCATCACCCTGCCGCTGCCCGAGGGCTGGGTCCGACCGAAGAGCGTCGACCGGGGCGGCGTCGCCATGACCACGGACGGCGTCTACGACTGTCCCGCAGGCGTCGGCCGCTGCCGGCACGGCACGGTCCTCACGCGCGCGGTGCCCCTGAACGACGGGAAGTCCGCCGAGGCCCTCGCCAAGGAGGACATCCCGGCGGCGGCCCACCGGGCCTACGACCGCGACGCCCTGGGCCGGCGCCCCTACGGCGGCATCGAGTCCCACCAGAGCGTGAAGTCCGGGCAGGTCGCGGTGGCGGGCCGCCCCGGGTACCTCGTGCGCTGGCGGGTGAGGACCGCCCGGGGCCCCGGCGGCTATGTGCAGTCGCTGGCCCTTCCGGCCGGCGTCGGCAGGAAGTCGCCGCTCGTCGTCCGCTTCGTCTTCGACGCGGGTCCGGACGGACCGCCGCTCGCCGACATGGACGAGATCGCCCGGGGCATCGGCCCGGCCGACTGACCTACAGGAACGTATGACCTTCCCCGCGATACGTCGGGACGGTCGCCGTCACCGCGTCGCCCTCGATCAGGTGCAGCACCTCGAACCGCTCGCACAGTTCACCAGCCTTGGCGTGCCGGAACCACACCTTGTCGCCGATCAGCAGGTCGTCGGCGGGCGAGCCGAGCAGGGGCGTCTGCACCTCGCCGGGCCCTTCCTGGGGGTCGTACTTCAGCCCCTCCGGCAGATACGGCACCGGCAGCCGGTCGGGCCCGGCCGCACCGGAGGCGGGATACCCGCCGCCGAGGACGGTCACGACGCCGACACCGGGCCGCCGTACGACGGGGTGGGCGTAGAGCGCGGCCGGACGGCCGCTGAAGGCCGTGTAGTTGTCGAACAGCCGCGGCACGTACAGCCCCGACCCGGCGCCGATCTCGGTGACCGCGTCCTCCGCGGCGGTGTGCTGCACGCTCCCCGTGCCGCCGCCGTTGACGAACTCCAGGTCCGGCACCACGGCCCGCACCGCACGCACCACCGCGGCGCGCCGCTCGGCGAGTTCCCGGCGGGCGGTGGCCTGCATCAGCCGTACGGCCCGCGAACGCAGCGGCCGCCCGGCGATCGCGTCCCCGACACCGGCGATGTGCCCCTCGTACGCCATGATCCCCACGACCTTGAACCCCGGCCGCCGGGCCACGGCACGGGCCATGTCGGCGACCTGGCCGGGGGAGTGCAGCGGGGACCGGCGGGCCCCGACGCGGACGCGGCCGCCCAGCAGCTTCAGGGAGGTGTCCAACTCCAGGCAGACACGGATGACTTCGCGCCCGCCGTCGCGCGCCTCGTCGATGAACCGGAGCTGCGCGGGGTCGTCGACCATCACGGTCACGGCGGCGGCGAGCTTGGGATCGGCGGCCAGCTCGGCGAAGGCGGCCCGGTCGGCGGAGGGGTAGGCGAGCAGGATGTCGTCGAATCCGCCCCGGGCCAGCCACAGGGACTCGGCGAGGGTGAAGGACATGATGCCCGCGAACCCGTCCCTCGCGAGCACCCGCTCCAGCAGGGCCCGGCAGCGTACGGACTTGCTGGCGACGCGGATCGGCTTGCCCCCGGCGCGGCGGACGAGATCGTCCGCGTTCGCGTCGAAGGCGTCCAGGTCCACGATCGCGAGGGGGGCGTCGAGAGGGGCGGTGGCCCGGTCGTAACGGGCCCGGTCGGCGGCGCGCGCAGTCATGAACGAAGCCTGCCAGACAGGATTACCGCAGGGTAGGGGGACGTTCCGGGCAGATGCCCCGGGGTCGTGGACTGGTTCCCGTTCGCCCCCTGACACGCCGTAGAGTGACGCGCACGCACGGAGGATCGGCCCCGGTCGCACACCATCCGGGGATGCCGTTCCGTCCGTGCGGGTATGCGTGCCCGGACGACCGAATCCGCGCCGGGCCCGGGAGACCTGCAACGGCCCGCGCACGAGAACGGCCCGGGCACGAGGAAACGGGGGGTGCATGAGCACGGAAGCACGTCGCGCCTCCATCCCTCCACGCCCGTCCCGGCCGCCGTTGTCCGGCGACGGCGACACGGAGGGCGGAGAGCGGTCCGAGACGCCGGGTTCCCCAGGGCGCCCGCCGATACAGGCGAGCGGCACCGACTCCGGTCCCGGTCCCGCGGCGGGCCGTGGTGGCGGCGCTGCGGCCCCGTCGCCCGAGACCTCATCGGGCCCGGGCGGGCCCGGCCCGGGTACGTCGAACCCGAGGGACCCGTTCCCCGGCAGTTCCACCCCCGTGACCACGCCGCCGCCCCCGGCGACCCCGCCCCCGCCTCCGGCCTCGGCCCGCTTCCCGGACGCACCACCGGCGCCCGGCCACGGCGCCCGGCCCGACAGCACCGGCACGAGTACACCGACCGTCCCGTCGCCGGCGCCGGCTTCCGCGCCGCATCGGCCGCCGACCGGGATGCCCGCGCCCGGCCACGTCGCCCGGCCCGCCAACACCGGCACGAGCACACCGACCGTCCCGCCGCCGGCGCCGGCTTCCGCGCCGTATCGGCCGCCGACCGGGATGCCCGCGCCCGGCCACGTCGCCCGGCCCGACAGCACCGGCACGAGCACACCGACCGTCCCGCCGCCGGCGCCGGCTTCCGCGCCGCATCGGCCGCCGACCGGGATGCCCGCGCCCGGCCACGGCGCCCGGCCCGACAGCACCGGCACGAGTACACCGACCGTCCCGTCGCCGGCGCCGGCTTCCGCGCCGCATCGGCCGCCCACCGGGATGCCGACGCCCGGCGTCGTACCGCCGCGGCCCGGTTTTCAGCCCCCCGTGCCGCCACGCCGTACCGGTGCCCCTGCCGAGACCGCGTCCGAGACGACCTTCCGCATGCGGCCGATCCCCGCGGACCCCGCGCCCGCCGTGCCGCCCATGCCCCGGACCACGCCCGGCAGCACCGGCACGCCCGCCCGGCCCGACGTTCCGCCCCGCCCTCCGCACGAGGCACCCGCGGAGCGACCCGACGCCGCCCCTCTCTCCCCGGACCCGGCCCTCTCCTGGAGCGCCCCCCTGCCCCCGCTGGCCAAGACCCGCGTCGGCGGTCGGCCCGTCGTCTCGTTCGGGCAGCCCGAGAGGTACGACGACAAGGCGCGGCCGCGGCCGCTCGGTGGGCGGTTCCGCTCCCGGACCGTCGCGGCGGCCGCCTGTGTGGTGCTCGGACTGGGACTCATCGGCGGTGCCGTGACCGGGAGTTGGCTGATCGGTGACTCGGCGGCGGCCGGGACGGGCGACAGCTTCGCCGTGGCCGGGAGCCTGTGGCACAGCGTGCCCGTCGACCAGCTGTTCCCGCCCACCGTCGCGGGCAAGGGTGCGGGCCCCGGGGGCGCCGACCGCGCCTGGACGCGGATCGCCGTCGCACCGGACACCGGCTGCGAGGACGCCTTCGACCCGCTGCTCCAGAAGGCCCTCGCCCCCGTCGGCTGCGAGCGGCTCCTCCGCGCCACCTACACCGACGCCACCCAGAGCTACGTCACCACCGTCGGCCTCCTCTTCACCAAGGCCGACGCCACCGCCATGAAAGCCCTCAACACTCGCTTCACCAAACAGGGCCTGGACAGTCGCACCGACCTGATGCCCCGCCCGTACGCCGCGAAGAACACCGTCGCCGCCGACTTCGGCACCAAGCAGCGCGCCTCCTGGACCGTCTCCGTCCTCACCGACGCCCCCGTCGTCGTCTACGCCGTCTCCGGCTGGGCCGACGGCCGTACGGTGGACGACCCGGAGCCCGCCGAGCAGGCGATGGAGTCCGGCGCCACCACGGACCCCGCCCAGGCCGGCCTCGGAAACGAGGCGCAGGGTCTCGCCGACCGCGTCGAGCGGACCCTGCGCAAAACCGTCACCTCGCCCACGGAGCAGCCCTCATGAGCCGCGCGATCCGCAGGACCGGGCTCCTGAGCGTTTTCCTCGCCGCCTCGGTCGCCCTCGTCCCGCCCACCGCCGCGCACGCCGACAGCATCCGCGGCCAGCAGTGGGCCCTGGAGGCCATGCACACCCAGCAGGCCTGGCAGACCACGAAGGGCGCCGGCGTCACCGTCGCAGTCCTCGACACCGGCGTCGAGGACGACCACCCCGACCTCGTCGGCAACGTCCTCACCGGCAAGGACATGATCGGCTTCGGCGCCGAGCGCGGCGACCGCGCCTGGGCCCGGCACGGCACCGCGATGGCCGGCATCATCGCCGGGCACGGACACGGCGTAGGCAACGGCGACGGCGTCATGGGCATCGCCCCCGAGGCGAAGATCCTCCCCGTCCGCGTGATCCTGGAGGACGGCGACGACGCCCGCGCCAAGGCCCGCAACACCCGCGGCAACGCCCTCGCCCAGGGCATCCGCTGGGCCGCCGACCACGGCGCCGACGTCATCAACCTCTCCCTCGGCGACGACTCGTCCTCCGCGCATCCCGAACCCGCCGAGGACGAGGCCGTCCAGTACGCGCTGAAGAAGGGCGTGGTCGTCGTCGCCTCGGCCGGGAACGGCGGGGAGAAGGGCGACCACATCTCCTACCCGGCCGCCTACCCGGGCGTCATCGCCACCACCGCCGTCGACAAGTACGGCACCCGCGCTTCCTTCTCGACCCGCCGCTGGTACGCCACGGTCAGCGCCCCCGGCGTCAACGTCGTCATCGCCGATCCCGACCACAAGTACTACGAGGGCTGGGGCACCAGCGCGGCCTCCGCGTTCGTCTCGGGAGCGGTCGCCCTCATCAGGGCCGCCCACCCGGACCTGAAGCCCGCACAGATCAAGAAGCTCCTGGAGGACACGGCCCGCAACGCCCCCGCCGGCGGCCGCGACGACTCCCGGGGCTTCGGCTTCATCGACCCGGCGGCCGCGCTCAAGGCAGCCGACCGCCTCAAGCCGAAGGGCCTGCAGGCGGCGTCCTACGGCGACGAGTACTTCGGCTCGGGCCCCGACGCCCCGGAGTCGGCGGACGACACCGCGAGCTGGGCGGCCCCGCTCGCGGGCAGCCTCGGCGGCGTCCTGCTCGTCGTCGCGGTGGTCCTGTGGCGCGGCCGTCGCGGGCCGCGCCCCCACGAGGGCTACGACGGCTTCTAGGAGGGGCTAGCGAGCGGCCGAGGAGGCGGAGGGAGACGCGGACGCGCTCTCGCCGGTGAACACCGACACCGCCGCCTTCGCCGCCGCCTCGACCAGCGAAATGCCCTTCGCCTGAGTCGAGTTGCCCTTCGACAGCACGGCCACCAGATAGTCGTGGCCGTCCACGGTCACGCGCCCGATGCTGTTGATGTCCCACAGCGCGGTGGCGCTGCGCGGCAGCCAGCCGTTCTTCAGGGCCCACTCGGAGCCGTCGGCCGCCGCCGACACACCCCAGTGCTGGCCGGCGGCTATCTGCCCCATCAGCTCCTGGAGATACGACTGCGAGGACTCGCTCAGCTTCGAGTCGTCCCCGAACACCTGCTGGAGCAGGGTGAGTTGGTCGGCGGCCGTGGTCTGCGTCAGCCCCCACAGCGCACCGTCGCCGCCCTCGGTGTCCGTGAGCCCGAACGTCTCGTTCGCGGCGTCCAGCCCGTCCGCCTCGCCGATGATGTTCCACAGCGCCGTCGCGGAGGCGTTGTCGCTGTTCTCGATCATCGCGGTGGCGTACGACTTCTCCTGCGCGGTGAGCTGCGTACCCGCCTTCTGGTGCTGGAGCAGCAGCGTCGCCAGGATGTCGACCTTGACGATGCTCGCCGTGTCGAAGGCGTCGTCGCCGTACGTGGCGCTGTCCCCGGAGTCCAGGTCGAGGACCGCCACCGACACGTCCGCGTCGCCCGTCACGCTCACCGAGTCCATCGCGTCGGCGAGCAGCGAGTCGTAGTCCACCGTCGGCTGCGCGACAGGTTCCACCGATGCCACCTCCGAGGCCGGGGACGAGGGCGACGGCGAGGGCGACGGCGAGGCCGACGGCGAGGCCGACGATACGGGGCTCCCCCCGGAGTGCGCCTGTGCCTTCACGTACACCGTGCCCGCGGCCGTGGCGCCCAGGACGGCGACGGAGGCGAGGGCGGTGTACATCAGGGGGCGGCGCCGGGACGGGCGGGAGAGGTGTCGGTCGGCTCTGGAGGACTCCATGTTCGCGATGGTCGGGCCGCCGACTGTGCGGGCCGTTAGACGGAAGTTAGATGTGTGTCAGGGAAGTCTGAGAAATCCGTGAAAGGCGTCACGGGCAGGTTTCCGGGCCCGCACAAGCGCAGCAGCATCCCCCCGATAGGGTCGGTGACCGTGGCGAACAAGAACATTCCCGACTCCGGCTTCTCCGACGACGACGGCTCCGCCGACCCCCGGCTCAGCGCGGCGCTCGCGGCCTGGGCCGAGGACCGCGCCGCCGTGGGGCCCGTCCTGGAAGCGCTCAAGGGCGCCCGGCTGCTCGTCCCCGTCGTGGCCGTGCTCGGCGAGGTGGAGGAGGACGAGAACGGACTGCGCCGCGAGAAGACCAGCGACATGGCCGTCCCGACCCTGAAGGCCGGCCCCCGCACCGCCCTGCCCGCCTTCACGTCCACCGACTCGCTGGCCCGCTGGGACCCCGAGGCCCGCCCCGTCGCCGTACCGCTGCACCAGGCGCTGCAGGCCGCGGCGCACGAGAAGGCGGACACGGTCGTGCTGGACCTGGCCGGGCCGGTGCCGTTCGAGTTGACGGGACCCGCGCTGCGCGCGCTCGCGGAGGGGCGCACGACCGCCGACCCGCTCGCCGACCCGGCGGTACGCGAGGCGGTACGCGGCGCGGTGGCCGCCGAGACCGCCGTACTCCGTGCCCACCTCGGGCCCGGGCAGGCGGACGGCACTCTCGCCCTCGTACTGGATCCGGCAGCCGCTCCCGCCGAGGCCGCCCGGGCCGTCGCGGAGCGTCTCGCGGCCGACGAAACACTCAGGGCCCGCCTGGTGCGCGGCCTCGACCTGGCACTGCTGTCGGCCGGGGCGACGCCGCCGGGCGAGCCCTTGTACGTACGGGAATGAACTAGCCGTAGACCGGCCCGGTGTACTTCTCGCCCGGGCCCTGGCCCGGCTCGTCCGGGACGAGGGACGCCTCGCGGAACGCCAGCTGCAGGGACTTCAGGCCGTCGCGCAGCGGCGCGGCGTGGAAGGAGCTGATCTCGGTGGCGCTGCCGTCCAGCAGACCGGCCAGGGCGTGGATCAGCTTGCGGGCCTCGTCCAGGTCCTTGTACTTGTCACCCTCCTCCGTGAGGCCGAGCTTCACGGCGGCGGCGCTCATCAGGTTGACGGCGACCGTCACGATCACCTCGACGGCGGGGACCTCGGCGATGTCGCGGGTCATCTCGTCGAAGTCGGGGGACTGCGGGGCCTCGGGGGACTCGGCGGGGGTGTCACTCATGCCCCACACGATAGGCCCCGGTGCGCGACGGTTAGCACCACCCCCGGGAAGCTGCTAACCTTGTGTGACGACCGGCCGGACACGCATGTGTGTAAGTGTGACTGGCCCACAAGTGGAGGCTCCGATCTCCCACCTGACCGTCCCCCGGGACGGCGGGTCACCCCGGTCAGGCGGCCACCATCGTTCCGTACGGACGATGGAGTCGCCCGATACTGCGCCCCGCGATCATCGCGGCGGTGCTCCGGCAGTGCTTTGGAGCCCCGTCTTGTGATCGTCCGGGGCATTTTTTGTGCTTCGGCGCGGTTAGGTCTGTCGAACAGAGACAAACGCGGCCGTCCGCCAGATGGCCGTGTGGTGCTAACCGAGGAGGATCCATCAGCGCCGAGCCCCGCATCAACGACCGGATTCGCGTTCCCGAGGTGCGACTTGTCGGTCCCAGTGGCGAGCAGGTGGGCATTGTCCCGCTGGCCAAGGCACTGGAGCTTGCGCAGGAGTACGACCTGGACCTGGTCGAGGTCGCGGCGAACGCCCGTCCGCCCGTGTGCAAGCTCATGGACTACGGGAAGTTCAAGTACGAGTCGGCCATGAAGGCCCGTGAGGCGCGCAAGAACCAGGCGCACACGGTCATCAAGGAGATGAAGCTCCGGCCGAAGATCGACCCGCACGACTATGACACCAAGAAGGGTCACGTCGTCCGGTTCCTCAAGCAGGGCGACAAGGTCAAGATCACGATCATGTTCCGTGGTCGCGAGCAGTCCCGGCCCGAGCTGGGCTACCGACTGCTGCAGCGTCTCGCGTCGGACGTCGAGGACCTCGGCTTCATCGAGTCGAACCCGAAGCAGGACGGCCGGAACATGATCATGGTTCTCGGCCCGCACAAGAAGAAGACCGAGGCCATGGCCGAGGCTCGCCAGGCGCAGGAAGCCCGCAAGGCTGAGGCGAAGGCGAACCCCGGCAAGTCGCAGAACGCCGCGGAGACCGACGGCGTCGAGGACGAGCACGCCGTGGACGTCGAGGCGTCCGCCGAGGCTCCGGCCGAAGCGCCCGTCGAGGCTCCGGCCGAGGCGTGACCCCGGGGGACGCGAGTCCCCAGGTAACCGATACAAGAGCGACGTTCCACCGTGCCCGGTTTCACGACCGGGCACCGGAACGCCACCGACGAGGAGAGAACGGCGCTATGCCGAAGAACAAGTCGCACAGCGGTGCCAGCAAGCGCTTCAAGATCACCGGCTCCGGCAAGGTGCTCCGTGAGCGTGCCGGCAAGCGCCACCTGCTCGAGCACAAGTCGTCCCGCGTGACGCGTCGCCTCACCGGCAACGCCGAGATGGCCCCGGGCGACGCCGCGAAGATCAAGAAGCTTCTCGGCAAGTGATGCGGCGGCGCCTTCACTGAGCGCCCTGCGTCTGGTCCGGGACCCAATCGATACCGGGTCGTGTGAGTCCAACCACGGCCCCGCTACAAGGAGTTAACAAGTGGCACGCGTCAAGCGGGCAGTCAACGCCCACAAGAAGCGCCGGGCGATCCTCGAGGCGGCCTCCGGCTACCGCGGTCAGCGTTCGCGCCTGTACCGCAAGGCCAAGGAGCAGGTCACCCACTCGCTGGTCTACAACTACAACGACCGCAAGAAGCGCAAGGGTGACTTCCGTCGGCTGTGGATCCAGCGCATCAACGCCGCTGCCCGCGCCAACGGCATCACGTACAACCGCTTCATCCAGGGTCTGAACGCCGCGAACATCGAGGTCGACCGCAAGATCCTGGCCGAGCTGGCCGTCAACGACGCCACCGCGTTCGCGGCGCTCGTCGAGGTCGCCCAGAAGGCGCTGCCGGCGGACGTGAACGCGCCGAAGGCCGCGTGACGCTGGCGCTGGCTTGAAGCCGACGTGACTGGATGGACCCGCAGGCCTGGAGCCTGCGGGTCTGTTGTTTCCTGAACTCCTGAAGGTGACTCCATGCCCTCCGCCACCCCCGAGCTGATCTCCTCCCGTTCCCCCCGCGTCTCCGCCGCCCGGCGGCTCGCCCGGCGGAACTTCCGGGGCAAGGAGCGGCTGTTTCTCGCGGAGGGGCCGCAGGCCGTGCGGGAGGCCGCCGGGCATGTGGACACGCTCGTCGAGCTGTTCGCCACGGTCGAGGCCGCGGAGCGGTACGCCGACATCGTGGGGGAGGCCCGCGCCGCGGGGGCGCGCGTTCACCTCGCCGACGAGCAGGTCATCGCCGACATCTCCACCACCGTCACCCCGCAGGGTCTCGTCGGTGTCTGCCGGTTCCTCGACACCCCCTTCGAGGAGATCCTCGCCGCCCGGCCCAAGCTCGTCGCCGTGCTCGCGAACGTCCGCGACCCCGGCAACGCCGGGACCGTCCTGCGGTGCGCGGATGCCGCCGGTGCCGAGGCCGTCGTCCTGACCGACGCCTCCGTCGATCTCTACAACCCCAAGGCCGTACGGGCCTCCGTGGGTTCGCTGTTCCACCTCCCCGTCGCCGTCGGCGTCCCCGTGCAGGAGGCGGTCGAGGGGCTCAAGCGGGCCGGCGTGCGCATCCTCGCCGCCGACGGGGCCGGCACCGACGATCTCGACGACGAGCTCGACAAGGGGAGCATGGGCGGGCCCACCGCCTGGGTGTTCGGGAACGAGGCCTGGGGGCTTCCGGAGGAGACCCGCGCACTCGCGGACGCCGTGGTGCGCGTCCCGATCCACGGGAAGGCCGAGAGTCTGAACCTCGCCACCGCGGCCGCCGTATGTCTCTATGCGTCAGCCCGGGCACAGCGCGCCTCCGGAGGGTGCCGCTCCGTCACCGAGAGCTAGTAGGGTGACCAGCTCGGGGGCCCTGCGCCGTCTGAGAGGTGGGGTACGGGGATGAGTGTCGGCACGAGCAGCGCACCGGGTGCGCGGGACGTACGGGGTGCGTCCGCTTCGGGTCCCGGTGATCTCGCCGAGCTCGGCATCGATCCCGACCAGCTGCCCGACGGCCTCGTCGTCGCGGACGAACACCGGCGCGTGATCTGCTTCAACGCCGCCGCGGCCCGGATCACCGCCGTCGCCGCCGAGGACGCCCTCGGACAGCGGCTGGAGAAGGTCCTGCCGTTAGAGGACCTGGAGGGCCGGCGCTGGTGGGAGCTGACCGATCCGTACGGCGGACTCGCCATCCGGTCGCGGCAGCCCGAGCGCAATCTGCTCCTGCCCGGCGGCCGTGAGGTGCTCGTCTGCGCGCAGTACGTCCGCACCCGGCCCACCGGGCCCGTCCGCCGCGTCGTCGTCTCCCTGCGCGACACCGAGGCCCGCCGTCGCACCGAGCGCAGCCACGCCGAGCTGATCGCCACGGTCGCCCACGAACTGCGCTCGCCGCTCACCTCCGTCAAGGGCTTCACCGCCACCCTCCTCGCCAAGTGGGAACGGTTCACCGACGACCAGAAGCGGCTGATGCTGGAGACGGTCGACGCGGACGCCGACCGGGTCACCCGGCTCATCGCCGAGCTGCTGGACATCTCGCGGATCGACTCCGGTCGGCTCGAGCTCCGCCGCCAGCCCGTCGACATGGGCGCCGCCGTCGGGCGCCACATCCAGGCCTACGTCGCCGCCGGCCTCGCCGCCGACCGGTTCCTGCTGCGCATGGAGCAGCCCCTGCCCGCCCTGTGGGCCGATCCGGACAAGATCGACCAGGTGCTCAGCAACCTGCTGGAAAATGCCGTGCGACACGGCGAGGGAACCGTCACGATTGACATCACGCCCTCGGCGTCCCCGCGCGAGCGGGAGGACGCCAGCACGTCGGTCACGGTGAGCGACGAAGGCCCCGGCATCCCGGAGGAGTCCATGAACCGCGTCTTCACCCGCTTCTGGCGGGGCAGCAAGCGCGGTGGCACCGGCCTCGGGCTCTACATCGTCAAGGGCATCGTCGAGGCCCACGGCGGCACCATCACGGTCGGCCGCGCCCCCGGCGGCGGCGCCGAATTCCGATTTACGTTGCCCGTGAGCACTCCGGCCTATCTGACCTGAGTGCCCGCGGGCGCATTCGTATACCTCCACCCCGTTAGACTCGGCCTTTGGCACCTTTGTGTCCTTCACACGGCCCTGCGAGTCGGTGACGGGGACCTCCAGCCAGCCAATCGGAAGCACGGGAAGAGATGTCGGCACCGAATAAGTCGTACGACCCTGTAGAGGTCGAGGCCTTGAAACCGGAAGAGATCGAGCGCATGCGGGACGAGGCGCTCGCCGCCTTCGCCGCCGCGGGCTCCCTCGACGCGCTCCAGGAGGCCAAGGTCGCCCACACCGGCGGCACCTCCCCGCTGGCCCTCGCCAACCGCGAGATCGGCGCCCTGCCCCCGCACGCCAAGGCAGCCGCCGGCAAGCTGGTCGGCCAGGCCCGCGGTGCGGTGAACAAGGCCCTGGCCGTCCGCCAGACCGAGCTGGAGGCCGAGCGCGACGCGCGCGTGCTGGTCGAGGAGGCGGTGGACGTCACGCTGCCCCACGACCGCGTGCCGGCCGGCGCCCGCCACCCGCTCACCACGCTCTCCGAGCGCATCGAGGACGTCTTCGTGGCCATGGGCTACGAGGTCGCCGAGGGCCCGCAGGTCGAGGCCGAGTGGTTCAACTTCGACGCGCTCAACATCGGCCCGGACCACCCGGCCCGAGGCGAGGCCGACACCTTCTTCGTCCAGGGCCCGGAGGGCGGCACCGAGTCCGGTGTCGTGCTGCGCACCCACACCTCGCCCGTACAGATCCGCTCGCTGCTCGACCGTGAGCTGCCGGTCTACGTGATCTGTCCCGGCGTCGTGTACCGCACCGACGAGCTGGACGCCACGCACACGCCTGTCTTCCGCCAGGTCGAGCTGCTCGCCGTGGACGAGGGCCTCACCATGGCCGACCTCAAGGGCACGATGGACCACATGGTCCAGGCCCTGTTCGGCGAGGGCATGAAGACCCGGCTGCGGCCGAACTTCTTCCCGTTCACCGAGCCGTCCGCCGAGATGGACATGGTCTGCTATGTCTGCCGCGGCGAGTCCGTCGGCAACCCCGACCGCCCCTGCCGCACCTGCTCCAGCGAGGGCTGGATCGAGCTCGGCGGCTGCGGCATGGTCAACCCCAAGGTGCTGACCGCCTGTGGCGTCGACCCGGAGAAGTACAGCGGGTTCGCCTTCGGGTTCGGCATCGAGCGGATGCTGATGTTCCGCCACAACGTCGAAGACATGCGAGACATGGTCGAGGGTGACGTCCGGTTCACCCGGCCGTTCGGGATGGAGATCTGATGCGGGTCCCGCTTTCTTGGCTGCGGGAGTACGTCGACCTGCCGGCGACGGAGACCGGCCGTGACGTCCAGGCCAAGCTCATTTCGGCGGGCCTCGAGGTCGAGGCCGTCGAGCACCTCGGCGCCGACCTCAAGGGCCCGCTGGTCGTCGGCCAGGTGCTGACCATCGAGGAGCTGGAGGGCTTCAAGAAGCCGATCCGCTTCTGCACGGTGAACGTCGGTCAGGCCAACGGCACCGGTGAGCCCCAGGAGATCGTCTGCGGCGCCCGCAACTTCGCCGTCGGCGACAAGGTCGTGGTCGTGCTCCCGGGCGCGGTCCTCCCCGGCAACTTCGCCATCGCCGCCCGCAAGACGTACGGCAAGACGTCCCACGGCATGATCTGCTCCGGCGACGAGCTGGGCATGGGCGACGACGGCAGCCACGGCATCATCGTGCTGCCGCCGGAGACCGAGGTCGGCAAGGACGCCATCGAGCTGCTCGAACTCGTTGACGAGGTCCTGGACATCGCCGTCACCGCAAACCGCGGCGACTGCCTGTCCATCCGCGGCGTCGCCCGCGAGACCGCCATCGCCTACGGCCTCCCGCTGAGCGACCCGGCCCTCCTCGACGTGCCCGGCCCGAACGCCTTCGGCTACCCGGTGCAGGTCTCCGACCCGATCGGCTGCGACCGCTTCACCGCGCGCACCGTCACCGGTCTGAGCCCCGAGGCGCGCTCCCCGCTCTGGCTGCAGCGCCGGCTGCAGAAGGTCGGCATGCGCCCGATCTCGCTCGCCGTCGACGTCACGAACTACGTGATGATGGAGCTCGGCCAGCCGCTGCACGCCTACGACCGCAACCTGGTCCAGGGCACCATCGGTGTACGCCGGGCCGAGGAGGGCGAGAAGATCGTCACCCTCGACGGTGTCGAGCGGAAGCTGCACGCCGAGGACCTGGTGATCACCGACGAGCGCGGCCCGATCGGCCTCGCCGGTGTCATGGGCGGCGCCAACACGGAGATCGCCGACCACACCGAGGCCGAGGGCACGACCGACGTGGTCATCGAGGCCGCGCACTTCGACCAGGTCGCGATCGCCCGTACGGCCCGTCGCCACAAGCTGTCCTCCGAGGCGTCCAAGCGCTTCGAGCGCGGCGTCGACCCGCAGGCCACGTCCGCCGCCGCCCAGCGCACGGTCGACCTGCTGGTGCTGCTCGCGGGCGGCTCCGCCGAGGCCGGCGTCACCGAGGTCATCGCCCCGTCCGCGCCGCACACCATCACCGTCCCGGCCAGTCACCCGGACAAGGTGGCGGGTGTCGAGTACGGCCGCGAGACCGTCGTACGCCGTCTCCAGCAGGTCGGCTGCGACGTGTACGGGCAGGACGAGCTGATCGTCACCGTCCCGTCCTGGCGTCCCGACCTCGCCGAAGTCAACGACCTGGCCGAAGAGGTCATCCGCCTGGAGGGCTACGAGAACCTGCCCTCCACGCTGCCGAAGCCGCCCTCCGGCCGTGGCCTCACCCACCGGCAGCGGCTGCACCGCCGCGTCGGGCGGGCGCTGGCCGGTGCCGGGTACGTCGAGGCGCCGAACTACCCCTTCATCGGCGAGCAGGTCTTCGACCAGCTCCTCCTGGAGGCCGACGACCCGGCCCGCCGTGTCGTCAAGCTGACCAACCCGCTCAACGACGAGGAGCCCGCGCTCCGTACGTCGCTGCTGCCGGGGCTGCTCGGTGCCCTGCGGCGCAACGACGGCCGGGGCTCGCACGACCTGGCGCTGTTCGAGACCGGTCTGGTCTTCCTTCCGCGCGAGAAGCAGCGGGTCGCCGTGTCGCTGCCCGTCGACCGGCGTCCGACCGACGAGGAGATCGCCGAGCTGAACGCCGCGCTGCCCGAGCAGCCGCGCCATGCCGCCGTCGTCCTCGCGGGCGCCCGCGAGCAGGCCGGCTGGTGGGGCAAGGGCCGTCCGGCCGACTGGGCCGACGCGGTCGAGGCGGCACGGGCGGTCGCCCGTGAGGCCGGTGCCGAACTGGTCGTCCGCCAGGGGCAGTACGGTCCGTGGCACCCGGGACGCTGCGCCGAGCTCGTGGTCGTCGTGGACGGTGCCGAGCGGGTCGTCGGTCACGCCGGTGAGCTGCACCCGCGGGTGGTGAAGGCGCTGGGGCTGCCCGCGCGCACCTCCGCGGCGGAGCTGAACCTGGACGTTCTGGAGGAGGTCGGCAACGACACCCCGCAGGCGCCGGGCATCTCCACGTTCCCGGTTGCCACCCAGGACGTCGCGCTGGTCGTCTCCCGCGAGGTTCCGCATGCCGAGGTCGAGGCCGCACTGCGTGAGGGTGCGGGTGAACTCCTCGAGGGGATCCGGCTGTTCGACGTGTACGAGAACGACGAGCAGCTCGGTGAGGGCAGGAAGTCGCTCGCGTACGCGCTGCGCTTCCGCGCGGCCGACCGGACGCTGACCGTCGACGAGGCGTCGGCGGCCCGGGACGCGGCGGTCGCCCTGGCCGGCGAGCGCGCGGGGGCGGTTCTGCGGAGCTAAAGCCCGGCGCTCGATGGGGCCCTCGCAGTCACCTCACTCGATTGAGTGAGTTGTACCGGTGATCTGGCCCTTTCGGCCCATGCTGTCGACAGAATCGGACCGGCCTTTCGGGGTCGGTCCGATTGCGCTGTCAGGGCCTAATTGGGGGGCCATCGGCATGATCCGCATCAAGGCTGGGGTGCCCCGCAGTGTGGGGCGGCCCCGGACGGACTCACGGGGACCCGGTCGCCGGCGGCTTCCCGCCTGGCTCCGGACGAGCACCCGTCGGCCCGCCCGCCGACCGTTGCGGCGGGCCCTTTCGTTAGGGCTGCCCACGGTCTGGGGCGCCGTCGCGATCACCTACAAGCTGGCCTGTCCGCTCGCCCAGCAGAACGGCTTCGGGGCGCGCGCCGTCACCAGTGCCGTCTTCTTCGTTGTGGGCACCGGACTGGTCGTCCACGTCCGACACGCCCTGCTGCGTGAACTCAGGCAGGCCCGCCGCATCGCGGGCGCCGCGCAGAGCGCGTTACTGCGGCCTCTGCCCCCGCGCATCGACGGGCTGCACGTCGCCGCCGCCCAGCTGTCCGCGGACCGCGACGCCGCCATCGGCGGTGACCTGTACGACGTCATCGCCACCGAACACGGCGTCCGGGTCGTGATGGGCGACGTCCGAGGGCACGGCCTCACCTCCATCGCCACGGCCGCCGCCGTCCTCGGCAGCTTCCGCGAGGCCGTGCACGACGAGCCCGAACTCGGCGGTGTGCTGCGCAGACTGGACCGCGCGTTGGCCCGCCATCTGCGCGAGCGCTCCCGCGCCGAACACCCCTCCACCGGCGAGGAGCCCGACAACCCGGTCGCCGAGGAGTTCGTCACCGTACTGCTGCTGGAGATCGGCCGGGATGGAGAGGTGCGGGCATTGAACTGTGGCCATCCGTGGCCGTATCTGCTGAGCGGCACAGGGGTCGAGTCCCTCTCGCACGTGGCCCCCTTCCCACCCCTCGGCCCGTTCCCACTGCCGCGCGATCTGTCGCCCCTGGAGTGCGGCCACCTGCTCCCGGGCGAGGCCTTGGTCCTGCACACGGACGGAGCGGAGGACGCAAGGGACAGCCGCGGCCGCTTCTTCTCGTTGCGCGACGCACTGTCCAGGGTTGCCCGCAGCACCCCTCAAGCCTTGTTGGGTTCGGTCTTCACCGCCCTCCTGAACCACACTGGCGGCACTCCGGCGGACGACATCGCCTTACTGGTACTCAGAAACGACCGGCAAGTGCGGCATGCCTCAGGGGCGCGGGGAACTGCGCGACAAGCCCCAACGCACCCGCAGCCGACCACACACCTGTGACAGCACCGGCGTTTGGTCGCACCGTCCGCCGAGCCACGGAGTGTCGGGCAGGCAGCTTCGGCGGACGGCGCGAAACGGGCCGCCGCACTGTACGAGGGGGAGCCGGCGGCCCGACCGGCCTCTTGCGAGGCATTTCAGTCAACCGGCTGGAAACTCTCCGCAACAGTGCGCGCACGCTGCGGATTCGAGCACTCCGTTCACACCCCGTGTGAAGGGGTTCGCACTACTCTGTCCGCACCGAGCCAACGGGGGCCTCCCATGCAGCCCAACACTCTGCTCGACGCCATCCTGGACGAGGCGGGGATCTCGCACGCGGGACTCGCCGCCCATGTGAACCAGGCGGGACGGGCGCGTGGACTCGCGCTCCGCTACGAACACACCGCCGTGGCACGGTGGTTGAAGGGCCAGCGGCCCCGCGGCCAGGTACCCGACCTGATCTGCGAGGTGCTGGCCGGCCGGCTGCAACGCCCCGTCACCCTCGACGACATCGGCCTCGGCGTGCCCGGCGAGCCGTCCGCCCCGCACGGCACCTCGCTGTCCGGGTTCGTCGAGCGGGCCACCGCCCTGTGGCGCTCCGACGAACAGCAGCGTCCGCACATCCTGGGCGCGCCCGCGGTCACCGGCACGCCCGCCGTCATGCCCGTGTGGGAGTGGGAGAACCCGCCCGAGGACGTGGACGTCTCGCGTGGCGGCCGGCACCGGGTCACCCCGGCCGACCTCGAGATGCTGCGCGCCGCACGTACCCACTACGAGCAGATGTACCGCAAGGCCGGCGGCGTGGCGACCCGCAGCCGCATCGTCGGCTTCCTGAACGCCGAGGCCGCCCCGCTGCTGCGCGGCAGCTACACCGACGCCACCGGCCGCCAACTCCACCGGGCGACCGGCGGTTTAGTCGCCATCGCCGGCATCTGCGCCTACGACTCCGACGCTCACGGCCTCGCCCAGCGCTACTTCCACCAGGCGCTGCGGCTCGCGAAGGCCAGTGGGGACAGGGGACTTGGCGCGTACGTCATCGCGCTGCTCGTCAACCAGTCGCTCTTCATGCGGGAGTACCGCCAGGCCGTCGCCTTCGCGGAGGCCGCGCTGCGCGCCGCCGGCAAGCACATCACGCCGGCGCTCGCCTCCGACCTGTACGCGATGCAGGCGAAGGCGTACGCACACCTCGGCGACGGCACGAGCGCGCTGTCCTGCATCCGGCGGGCCGAGCAGGCCGCCGAACGCATCCGGCGCGGATACGAGCCCGACGAAACGGGCTATGTCCAGCCGGGACTGGTCAATGTCCAGGTGGCGGAGGCGCTCCTCAGCCTCGGCGAGCTGGCGGCGGCCGCGGAGCACGCCGCGGCGGCCGTCGACAACCCCGCCCACGACCGGGGCAGGGTGCACCGGCTCGCCATGCTCAGCACGATCGCCCTGCGCCAGGGCAACGCCGACAAGGCGGTGGCCACCGCCGTACAGATGGCCGAACAGGCCCGCGGGATGGAGTCCCAGCGGTTGCGCGACAGACTCCGGGCGGTACGCGAACACCTGGTGCGCAGCGGCTGCGCCGGCACGGCCGAGGCAGCCGAACTCATCGACGGCGCGCTGCGCGTACCGCTGTAAGCGGGTACACGAGCACCGACACCTCATAGTCCCTGCTGCGATATTGCCACTTACTCGACGGAAGGTGGCAGAACCGTGCAGTGGACGAAACAGAACGAACAAACCGTGTATGAAAACCGCTGGTTCAGCGTCAATCTCGCCGATGTGGAGCTGCCGGACGGTCGGCACCTCGATCACTTTTTGATACGGCTGCGGCCCGTCGCCGTGGCCACGGTGGTGAACGAGGCCAATGAGGTCCTCCTCCTGTGGCGCCACCGCTTCATCACCGACAGCTGGGGGTGGGAACTCGCCGCGGGCGTGGTCGAGGACGGCGAGGACATCGCCGTGGCGGCCGCCAGGGAACTCGAGGAAGAGACCGGCTGGCGACCGGGACCGCTGCACCACCTCATGACCGTGGAGCCCTCCAACGGGCTCACCGACGCCCGGCACCACATCTACTGGGCCGACGAGGGCGAGTACGTCGGACACCCCGTGGACGACTTCGAATCAGACCGCCGGGAATGGGTTCCCCTCAAACTCGTCCCCGACATGGTCGCCCGCGGGGAGGTCCCGGCCGCCAACATGGCGGCCGCGTTACTCCTGTTGCACCATCTCAGGCTCGGGCAGGACACCTTGCCCTGACATCCCCACCCACATCTCCCGATGCCTCAGTGTCCCAGGGCCTGCCAGACGGCGACGATGAGTGCGCCCACGGCCGTGACGGCTGCGACAGCCGGCAGCGGCCAGCGGGCGTGCTCCAGGGCGACGATCCGTGCGCTCAGGTTGTCGATTTCCTTGTTCGTCTCCTCCGTACGATGGCTGAGCAGCGCCAGCCCTCCCTCGACGCGTGCGTACGCGACATCGAGGCGGCGACGTAACTCTGCGAGTTCTCCATGGACCACGGGATGTTCGGGGTCGGCGGTCACTGGTCCGCTCCTTTCCGTAGTCGTCACATCCCTTGCATGCGCATGAAGAGTCAACTCGCCTGGTGGACGCGTGGGGAGAGTGTGCGACGGGCATATGCGAGCCCGGCGCGCACACGGTGTGTGAATACGGCGGGCCCGGCGCTCCGAAGAGTGCCGGGCCCGTGGCCGTCGCACTGTGTAACCGGCACCCTGGAACGGGCACTGTGCAATCGGCCGTAGATCAGACGTAGTTCAGCTGTAGGTGTAGAAGCCCGAGCCGGACTTCCGGCCCAGCCGGCCGGCGTCGACCATGCGCTGCAGCAGCGGGGGAGCGGCGTACAGCGGCTCCTTGTACTCCTCGTACATCGAGTACGCCACGGAGGCGACCGTGTCCAGGCCGATCAGGTCGGACAGCTTCAGCGGGCCCATCGGGTGGGCGCAGCCGAGCTCCATGCCGTTGTCGATGTCCTCGCGGCTGGCGATGCCCGACTCGAACATCCGGATCGCGGAGAGGAGGTACGGGATCAGCAGCGCGTTCACCACGAAGCCGGAGCGGTCCTGGGCGCGGATCGCGTGCTTGCCCAGCAGCTTCTCCGCGAAGGCCTGGGCCCGGCTGAGCGTGCCCTCGGAGGTGGTGAGCGCCGGGATCAGCTCGACGAGCTTCTGCACCGGGGCCGGGTTGAAGAAGTGGATGCCGACGACCTGGTCGGGGCGCGAGGTGGCGACCGCCAGCCGCACCAGCGGGATGGAGGAGGTGTTGGAGGCCAGGATCGCGTCCGGGCGGGTCACCACCTGGTCGAGCACCTGGAAGATCTCGGTCTTCACCTGCTCGTTCTCGACGACGGCCTCGATCACCAGGTCGCGGTCCGCGAACTCGCCGAGGTCGGTGGTGAAGCTGAGCCGCGCCTGCGTCTCCTCCAGCTCCGCCGCGCTGATCTTGCCGCGCTCGGCCGCCTTGGCAAGAGAGTTGAGCAGCCGGGTCCGGCCGATCTCCAGGGCCTCGCCGGTGGTCTCGGCGACCTTCACATCCAGTCCGGCCCGGGCGCACACCTCGGCGATGCCCGCTCCCATCTGGCCGCAGCCGACCACTCCGACGCGCTCGATGTCGCTCACATCGTCCCTTTCGCTGGTCCACGGACATCGCAGGATCTCGTGGTGAAGATGCCCCTTGGTGAAGATGCCCTGCTCCGTTCGTGCAGGTTACTGGAAAGTATCGATGATCGATCAGTGGGGTCGGGCATCCTGGGCGCGAACGATCCGCGGTCGGGCGGATCCTTGGGGTTCTTGGGGTGTACAGATGGGGCGTTTGTCACGTCGGGCGTTCGCGCTGGCCGCGCTGACGACGGTCACCACGGCCTCGGGCAGTGCGTCGGCCGCACCTGCCCGCCGGCCGCGGGAGGCCAGCGAGATGCGGGGCGTGTGGGTGGCGACCGTGGCGAACCGGGACTGGCCCTCCCGCGCGGGTCTGAGCGCCGCGGACCAGCGTGCCGAGCTGCTCGCCCACCTCGACAAGGCCGTGGAGTCCGGCCTCAACACGGTGGTCTTCCAGGTGCGCCCCACGGCCGACGCGCTGTGGCCCTCACCGTACGAACCGTGGTCGCAGTACCTCACCGGCACCCAGGGCAAGGACCCCGGCTGGGACCCGCTGGGCACCGCCGTCGAGGAGGCCCACGCCCGCGGCCTGGAACTGCACGCCTGGTTCAACCCGTACCGCATCTCCAATCAGGCGGATCCGACGAAGCTCATCTCCTCCCACCCCGCCCGCCGGCACCCGGAGTGGGTGGTGACGTACGGCGGGAAGCTCTACTACAACCCCGGGCTGCCCGCAGTACGCGCCTTCGTGCAGAAGGCGATCCTGGACGCGGTGAAGAAGTACCCGCTGGACGCGGTCCACTTCGACGACTACTTCTACCCGTACCCGGTGGCGGGCCAGACCTTCGACGACGACGCGGCCTTCGACGAGTACGGCGGCGGCTTCTCGAACCGGGCCGACTGGCGGCGCGACAACATCGACAGGCTGGTCCTGGAGACGGCGGCCCGGATCAAGCGGATCCGGCCCACCACCCAGTTCGGCATCAGCCCCTTCGGAGTGTGGCGCAACGCCGCCACCGACCCGCTCGGCTCGGACACCCGGGCCGGTGTGCAGTCGTACGACGACAACTACGCCGACACCCGCAAGTGGGTCCAGAAGGGCTGGATCGACTACCTCGTGCCGCAGCTGTATTGGTTGGCACAACCTCTTGACCAGCAAGTTCCTGCGAATTATTCCGTCCTCGTGCCCTGGTGGTCGGAGGTGGCGAGGCACAGCAGGACGAAGCTCTACATCGGCGAAGCCCTGTACAAGGCGGGCGACCCGGCGCAGCCCAAGCAGTGGCAGGACCCGGCCGAACTCTCCCGGCATCTCACGCTGGCTGCGGAGCATCCGGAGGTGAAGGGCCACGTCTTCTTCGCTGCCAAGGAGGTCGGGGCAGACCCGATCGGTGCGATGGCTCGCGTGGTTGCCGACCATTACCAGCGGCCAGCGAAGGTGCCGCGATGACGGGTAGCAGGAGTACGGGACTCGACGGTTCCTATGCCCTGCTTGCCAAGCTCCTTGATCAACACAGCGAGCAGGAGCAGGCCCACATCAGTGGGGCGCTACTCAGGGCTGAGGCGGTTCCCCGGCAGCAACGCGTAGAACCGGGGGAAGTCACTCCCCTGCCCCGGAGAAGGTCCGGGGCTACGTCCATCAAGGTCGCTGTCAGAAGGCAAGGGGCAAAGCAGTCCTGAGCCCCTCTCAGGGGCACGAGAGACCCTCGCGTACAGCAGTGAGCCCCCTCTCAAAGCTGAAAGGGGGCTCTGTGCGGCTTCTATGTCGATCAGAGGGCGTCGACGAACGCTGACCATGCGGAACGTCCGAAGACCAGGGAAGGGCCTTCCTTGGCCTTGGAGTCACGGACGGGCACGGCCGGAAGACCGTCAACGACCTCGACGCACGTGCCGCCGTTGTCGCTGCTGTACGAACTCTTGCGCCAAGCCGTCTCCGGCAGGCTGTTTGCGCGGATCACGTTGCTACTTCCTTCATGACTTCGGCGATCAGGTCGACCGACTTCTGAACGTCAAGGGCAGTGCCCATGAGCAGATCATAGGCTCGTTGGGCGGCCTTGACCTCTGTCGGGTCGGCCAGAAGCTGGCCCTTCAGGAAGCCGTCCACGTACACCACCGGATTGCCCTCCGCGAAGGTCAGCGAGTGGAACGGTCCGGCGATGCCTGCGTGTGCCCCCGCCGAGAACGGCACCACCTGAATCACGGTGGATGGCCGCTCGGATACATCGATCAACTGCTGTAGCTGCTCGCGCATCACCTGACTGTCGGCCACCTTGCGCCTCAGTGCGTATTCCTCCATGACGACCCACAACTCGGGCGGAGTCTCTCGTTCGAGGATGGCCTGTCGTTCCATGCGGGCGTCCAGTAGCCCGTCAACGTCGTTGCTGCGTCCAGAGGCCAGGACGGCGTGAGCGTAGGCCCTTGTCTGTAGGAGTCCAGGGATGATCATCGTGTCGAATGCGCGGATGATGGCTGCTTGGGCTTCAAGCTCGACGTACGGCCGGAACCAACTCGGGTACGCGTACTTGATGACCAGAGGCCACAGTCGTTCGAAATGGCCACCTGTTTGGAAGAACTCATCCGCGTGCAGCGCGAAGTTCTTGGATGGTACGCGCTTGGCGTTCTCGATCTTGTTGACCAAAGTGCGGTTGCAGAAACACGCGTCAGCAAGTGCTTGTTGCGACTTGCCCTGTTCGGCGCGGAGCCGCTGCAACTCGTCCCCGAAGAACTTCAGCATGCTGTCGGTCTCGTTCTGCTCTTCGAGTACGGCCACCGGCTCAACCTTCCCTGTGACATGGGGTGTTGTCACACGTGACACCCGCGACTGTCAACACCTCGGACCTGTTGATCGTAACGCCGGACGGCGACGATGGAACTACGAACAGCAACCTCCGAGAGGTATGGAAATGGTGTCCCCCCACGACGATCCTGATGTGCGACCGGCAGCTGTTGAGGCGTCAGAGGTGTCCATCGCACTCGGCGGAGCACTCGACGATGCCGGGATCAGGCTCCCCCAGTTCGCGGTCGCCACCAGTGGAGAATTCTTGATCCGGCTTGGTGCCTGCAACGTGCGCGTCGGCATGGTTCTGCACAACATCATTCGCGACGGGCTCACGTTGCGTGCCAGGCACCCTGAGGAGTCCGTCAATGCCCGGTGAGCCCACTGATGTTCCCGAGAAAGTCAAGAAGAAGAACGAGGAGAGTAAGAGTGGATGGGGACGTCGATGAGCTGGCCGCCACGTGTGACGTCTTCCGACGATGAAGTGCCCCGGGAACTTCGGTCTTGGCGATTCACTGCCGATGGCCCATTTTGGGGAGCGGTTCTCTGCCTTCTGATCTGGTTCTCTGTGTGTGGCTACATCGTCGTCTTAGTGGTGCTAGAGAAGAGGACCCCTTGAACTCCCGCCTCCGTCAAGGATGATTCCGAAGACTGGTCTCCCCTTGCCAAGTCAGAGCCCTTGGCGGAGGCGGGGTATCACGCCTTCCCTTACCGGTGGATACGGTCCCGTGTATCCCCGCAAGAACCGGTGAGGGAAGGCTTTTGTATTTCTTCTTGGGCTTGTTGATCTGCCCTGGTGATGGCGCGGTTTGGGCACGCCGCCGGCCGTAGAGGCTTTTGGGCGGGAGCTGCCATGGGGCGAGTGAACAGGGGGCCTTACGCTCGCCAGCGGATCGGGCAGTCTCTTGGAGCCTGCCCGCAATAGCCCGATCGGCCCCCTGTTCTTCGAGGCTCGCCCCATGGTGGCTGCCTAAAAGCCTCGTAGGCCGTCGGCCCCCGGCCCAAGAGGGTGAACCCAAACTCCAGCTGTTCCGGCGGGTATGAACTGGCTGATGCCGCGTGGGACAGGTTCTTGGGCTGGCCGGTGAGAGTGTCGTGGTCCGGATCGGTGGCTGGGCTGCTGGAGGCCGTGAGTCTCGGGCCAGAGTTCACGGGGTCGGGGCGGGCAAGGTGGGCCGTGCTGGATCTGGCGCACATCTCCGGGCGCGTCTGGTGTGCGCCGGGGCGGCGGCGCCCCGGACCGGACCGGCCGAAGGCCGCATGCCGGGCCGGGGTGCGGCAAGCCGTTCCGGCGGCGCGCCGAAGGCGCGCCTGGACAAGGTAAAGCCAGATTCCGCCACCCCCCGAACCGCTGACCGCTCCCGTCTCCCGCTGGATGCACGGCGCGGAATGCAACCGGCCGGACAGAAACGCTCGGTCCACCGTTGCCGGAGCCGAGAGACTCCCGCCCTGCGGACGTGCCCTCAAGTGCCTTCGCCTCGGCGGTAATTCAGTTGACGTACCGCTGCCGTTATGAGTCGGCGCGAGCTGATGTGGTTCTTACTCCGGCCGATTCCATTACGGAGTTCCGGAAGTTCCCGATGTGCCGGTGGTGTGTATCACGGAAAAGTAACAGGCCGTTGTCGGTGGCAACTCATATAATTCAAAGGCAAGTTGACTGCGCCTGATCAGGGCGTATGCAGGATACGCGCCCTGTGAGCGCAAAGGAGAGAAGCCATGAACACCCGTTACCTACTTCCCGATTTCAGGCTCTGGAGGCCGCGCCATGTCTGCCGAACCACGCACCATCACCGCACAAGCAACCAACCTGTCCGCCGGATCGTCCGCTCCGGCCGGGCGTTCCGACGCTCTGGCGCGCGAACTACGTCTGCAAGCTCTCTCAGAGGTGGACCGTGACCTTATACGGCTCGTCAACGATCCGCTCTTCTCCCGCTGGAAGGAGCAGATCAAAGCAATTGGCGGCTGCGCCAATCCCATTTACCTGTCCGGTTCCACGGTCACCCGTAATGCCGTCACGGGTGAGGTGTTCTCCTCGTACTCGACGGACGGGGAGCCTGGTGAGCGGCTGGCGGTGCGCTGCCGTAACCGGCGTGCCTCGGTGTGCGAGCCGTGCTCTCGCCTGCATGCCGGGGATACCTTCCAGCTGATCCGTGCGGGCTTGTCCGGCGGCAAAGGTGTACCGGATGCGGTGCGGGATCGGCCCCGGCTGTTCGTCACGCTGACCGCCCCCTCGTTCGGGCCGGTACATCGCGTGCTCGACGGAGATCGGTGCCGTCCGCGCCGGGATGATCCGCGCTGCGAGCATGGGCTGCGCCTCGGCTGCGGCCTGGTGCACACCGAGGATGACCCGCTGGTCGGCCTGCCGCTGTGCCCGGACTGCTACGACTACACCGGGCATGTGCTGTGGCACGCACACGCCGGACGGCTATGGGACCGGTTCACCACCGCCGTACGGCGTCACCTGGCCTCGGCCGGTGGGATACCGCGCTCCAAGCTCGGTGAGCACCTGGTGGTGTCCTTCGCCAAGGTCGCCGAGTTCCAGCGGCGCGCGGCGATCCACTTCCATGCCGTCGTACGCCTGGACGGGCCGGACGGTCCCGCCTCATCCGCGCCGGACTGGGCCAGTGAGGACCTGCTCCTGGACGCGGTCGAGCACGCTGCCGCGTCCAGCTTCGTCACGGTGCCGGACTCCGGCGCCTACGGCACCGAACGGGTCGGCTGGGGAGAGCAGTTCGACGCCCACCCGATCCGCCCTCTCCCCGATAGTGACATTCCGTCAGATGCGGCCGTCGCCGGGTACGTCGCCAAGTACGTCACCAAGGGCGCGGCCGACACAGCTGCCGGACTGGACTACCGCGTCACCAGCCTGGAAGACATCCGCGCGGCGGTCGTCAACAGTCACGTACGGGCCCTGATGGGTACCTGCTGGCGCCTGGGCGGCCTCGCCGAACTGGAACACCTCCGGCTCCGCGCCTGGGCTCATGGCCTCGGCTACCGGGGCCACATCCTCACCAAGTCCCGCCGCTACTCCACCACCTACGGCGCACTGCGCGAGGAGCGCGCCGACCACCGCAGGGGCGACACCAAACCCGGGGACGATCCGAACACAGTCACGGAATCGGCCTGGCGCTACGCCGGATCCGGCTACACCCCCGGCGCCGCCGAATTCGCTGCCGGAATCGCCGAGAGCCACGCCCAGAGCCTCCAACTGGCCAAGGAGGCACGGGAGGACGCGCAGCAGTGGGGGGAGTGGTTGTGAGTAATGCTAAGAAAAGGAGGAAACGGCAGTCCGGTGAAGTGATATCCCGCTCGCGGATCGTTGGGCGGGGCGAAAGAGTTACGGTGCGCGTGTATCGAGTCAGTGAGAGTGGAGAGCGGAAACTCGTCCGCGTAAAGAAGCCCTGACGTAAAGGAACCCCGGCTCCCTTGTGGGTGCCGGGGTTCCTTGCATTCTCAGAAACCAGTCTTGAAGGCGTCCTCTCGGATTACCAGGCGCTCCCTGACGTCCTCGGGAATCAGTAGGTCTGCCTCAACCTCGTTTGACTCGTTGTATCCCACCTCGAATTTGATACCGGCACGCAGGAGATCCCGAGACATATCTTCCGTGCCTCCAGCCTCCCACTGCTGTTGGTACGTGCGACCACCATGAGTGAGAACCCACCTGTCTTTGGTGCTCTCCGGATCGATCTCGTCCATCTGCTTGAGTAGGGACTGAAGAGTTTCCTCGGCGGTCTCTTTGACGAATCCCCCTCGGTCGAACCGGCCTCGGGGGGCGAGGCCTTCCATGTAGTACTTGATGGATGCTTCTACCTGGCGGAGCTGGTCTCGCTTTTCTGCACCACGGGCGTATTCCCTGTACTCAACGGGATGATCCCCAAGCTCCTCAAGCACAGCCTCCACGAGAGCCGCGTAAAGCTCTTGAGGGTCTGCTCCCTTGCCCCCGCATACACGGCACCGAAGGTACTTGTACCGAATTCCTCGGCTGGTCGATGTACGTACGGTGTAGTTGGTCTTGCAGATGCGGCAGACGATGACACCAAGGAACTTGGTTGCCCCTGCAGTCCATGGATTTTCATTGGTTCTGCTGGCTCGGTCGAGGGCGCTCTGTAGCTCGTCGAACTCTTCCTGAGTCAGGATAGGTTCCGCTACCCTGATGGGATTTCCCTTGCCGTCGAGCACTTCCTTCGAGCGCTTCCGTCCGGACCGGCTAGAGGTCTCAACACGCAATCCCATGATGGCGGGATTACGAAGCTGAATGAGGAGTGTGGTTGAGGTCCACTTCCCGCCGTTCGCCCCCGGGATTCGTGCGCGATTGAGAATCTTGGCCATCTTCGAAGCGGAGACGCCTCGTAGCGCCGCGCCGTAAGCCCAGCGCAAGATCCTGTAACGGAAGGGGTCAATTACGAGGCGGACCTTCTCGCCTTTGCCCTTTTCTGTCATGTACCCAAACGGGGGGCGACCGATGATCCAGGTTTCCTGCGTCTTCGCGTGCTGCCACACGGAGGCAACTCGGATACCGGTGTTTGCGGCCTCGATCTCTGCCATGCCAGCAATGAGGGAGACGATTGTCTTGCCTATCGTGCTGGAGAGGTCGATGGGGTCGTGAAGGGACTTGAGGTTCTTCCCGTACTCCTGGCACCAGTTGATGATCACTTGTAGGTCCAGGATGCGGCGGACGAAGCGGTCCAGCTTCCAGAACATCAGAACGTCGAACTCGGGGGACCGGTCGTTGAGCCACTCCCCCAGTTCCTTGCGCTTCCAAGGCGGGACCTTGGTCGCCGATACGTTCAGGTCCCTGGCGACTCCTACGACTCTGACCCTGTCGTCGTTCGCCTTGCGCCAGAGGTCCAGCTCTTGGCGTACCGGAGACGTCGTGTCGTCGGTCAGGATCGACAGGCGCACTGAGAGCAGCGCGCGCGGAGAGTCCTCCGGGAGTTGCTCGTTCACAGACTTGAGGTGCGCAAGCTCGGTCAACTCGCCCTCTGTCCATGGGCGATCGTGGCTCGCTCTCGTGATCGTCATGCGGCAAGCCTAAGGTGTTTGTCACCTTGGATACACCTGGCCGCAGGTCTACTGGAACATCGGCTTCGCGGCCGCCGACTACGCCAAGCTGGTGTCCTGGTGGGCCAAGACGGCCCAGGGGAGCAGGACGAAGCTCTATGTGGGCGAAGCCCTGTACAAGGCCGGTGATCCGGCGCAGGCGGCGGCCTGGCAGGACCCCGCCGAGCTCTCGCGGCACCTCACCCTCGCCAAGGACCACAGCGAGGTGCGCGGACATGTCTTCTTCGCCGCCAAGGAAGTGACGGCGGATCCCATCGGCGCCATGGCGCGGGTGGTCGCCGACCACTACGGGCGGCCGGCGAGGACCCCGCGCTGACCTACCTGCCGAGCTCCTTGTGCCGGATCTCGGTGTCGGGGCCGGGTGAGCACACGCCCTCGTGCCCGTCCTCGAAGCGGACGCGGTACGGGGGGTTGCCCTCCTGGCCCATCACTTCGACGATCTCGCCGATCTTGTCGTGCTGTCCGACCACCCTGCCGTGCTGGACGATCTGGTCGCCCACGGTTGCACGCATCTGAAGGGCCTCCTCACCATGTGCGGGAGCAGCGGTCCGTGGCCTTGAGTTTACGGCGCGGGGGCCCGGTTGGGACCGGCGCGTGCACGCCGCTCAGCCCCGCGCCCGCTGGGTGACGGCGATGCACACGAGCACCGCCGCGGCGGTCAGCGGGGCGGCCACCGTCAGGTGCTCGCCGAGCAGCAGCACCGACCACACCAGTGTGAGCAGGGGCTGGGCCAACTGCAACTGGCTGGCCTTGGGGATCCCGATGGCCGCCATGCCCCGGTACCAGACGACCAGACCGAGGAACTGCGAGCCCGCAGCCACCCACAGCAGTCCGGCGACGCTGTGCGCGGTGAGGTGCACGGGCTCGTGCGACAGCGCGACCACGGCGGCGGGCACGGTGAGCGGCAGACACAGCACCAGCGCCCAGCCGACGACCTGCCAGCCGGGCATGACCCGGGCCAGCAGGCCGCCCTCGGTGTAGCCGGCCGCGCACACCAGCAGCGCGGCGAAGAGATACAGGTCGGCGGAGGTCAGGGCGCCACCGCTCTGCTGCACGGTGAAGGCGACCACCGCGGCCGCGCCCGCGCCCGCCGCGGCCCAGAAGGTGCGGGAGGGGCGGGTGCCCAGGCGCAGGGCGGACAGCAGGGCGGTGGTCAGCGGGAGGAGGCCGACCACCACGGCGGCGTGCGCGGTGGTCGACGTCTGCAGCGCGAGCGTGGTCAGCAGCGGGAAGCCGACGACGACCCCGGCGGCGACGACCGCGAGGCCCGCCCAGTGGCGGCGGGCGGGAACCGGTACACGCAGCGCCAGCAGACAGGACCCGGCGATCAGCGCCGCGAGGACGCTCCGTACGGCCACCAGCGACCAGGCGCCGAAGCCTTCCAGGCCCCACGCGGTCGCGGGGAAGGTGAGGGAGAAGGAGACGACGCCGAGGGCGGCGAGGAGAGTGCCCCTCGTCCGGGAGACGGGGGACACGGGGGAGACGGGGGCGGCAACCGCTATCCGGGTGGAGGGGGTAGCGCTACTCTGTACTCTCATGCACGAGCGTAGCAGTGTCGGTGAACTGGTGGAACGGCTGAGGAGGGAACTCGACCGCTACTCTCCTGGTGGAAAGCTCCCGTCGAGCCGGGCCCTCGTCGAGCGCTACCGGGTGAGTCCGGTGACCGTCTCGCGGGCCCTCGGGCAGCTGGCCGCCGAGGGGCTCGTGGTCACCCGCCCCGGCGCCGGGGCGTTCCGCGCACGGCCACGCACGAGGCCCGCGCCGGCGGGGGACACGTCCTGGCAGGAGCTGGCACTGAGTGCGGACAGCGCCGCCGACCTCGTACCACGCTCGGTCGACGCCTCCGGTGTGCTGGTCTCGCTCGCCGCTCCGCCGCCCGGCGTCATCGAGTTCAACGGTGGCTATCTGCATCCGTCGCTCCAGCCCGAACAGGCGCTCGCCGCGGCGCTCGCCCGCGCCGCACGCCGTCCCGGCGCCTGGGGGCGACCGCCCATGGAGGGGCTGCCGGAGCTGCGCGAGTGGTTCGCGCGGAGCATCGGCGGGGCCGTCACCGCGGCCGAGGTGCTGATCTCCGCGGGCGGCCAGTCGGCACTCACCACCGCGCTCCGTGCACTGGCGCCTCCTGGTGCGCCCGTGCTGGTGGAGTCGCCCACGTATCCGGGCATGCTGGCGATCGCGCGAGCGGCCGGCCTCCGTCCGGTGCCGGTTCCGGTGGACGCGGACGGAGTCCGGCCCGCGTTGCTCGCCGACGCGTTCCGGGCGACCGGCGCCCGGTTGTTCGTCTGCCAGCCGCTGTTCCAGAACCCGACCGGTGCGGTACTCGCCCCCGAACGGCGCGCCGAGGTGCTGCGCATCGCGCGCGAGGCCGGTGCGTTCGTCGTGGAGGACGACTTCGTACGACGGCTCGTGCACGAGGACGCCGGGCCGCTGCCGCGGCCGCTCGCCGCCGACGATCCCGACGGCGGGGTCGTGTACGTCGGTTCGCTCACCAAGGCGACCTCGCCCAGCTTCCGGGTGAGCGCGCTCGTCGCACGCGGCCCGGTGCTGGAACGGCTGCGCGCCATCCAGGTGGTCGACACCTTCTTCGTCCCCCGGCCGCTCCAGGAAGCGGCGCTCGAACTCGTGGGCTCCCCGGCCTGGCCCCGCCATCTGCGCACGATCTCCGCGGAGTTGAAGACCCGCCGCGACACGATGACGGCGGCGCTGCGGTCGGGCCTCCCCGAACTCGCCCTCCCGCACATCCCGTCGGGCGGCTACCACCTCTGGCTCCGCCTTCCCGACGGCACGGACGAGTCTGCTCTGACGGCGGCCGCCCTGCGCGCGGGCGTCGCGATCACGCCGGGCCGCCCGTACTTCAGTGCCGAACCCCCCGCGGGACACGTGCGGTTGAGCTTCGCGGCGGTGGCGGGGACCGGTGAGATCGGCGAGGGCGTACGGCGGTTGCGGGGCGCGTGCGACGAGGTGCTCTAACTGATCGGTGCTATGCCGCACCTGAACTCGGCGGAGGCGAACAGCTCGGGCGTCAGACGTACGCCCGTGATGCGGTCGGCCAGGACGAAGGAGGCCGCGGTGAGAGTCTCGAAGTCCTGGTCGTCGCCTTCATCGCCATCGAGTCCTTCGTCGCCTTCGTCGGGTTCCTCCGTGTCGAAGCCCGCTTCCCGCATCTCGGTGAGGAGTTCGTCGGGGTGGCTGCCGTCGCGGGCGTGGGCGAAGAGGGGCTCGAAGTGCAGTCGCAGGGTGCCGTCCTCGAACCAGTTGAAGTGGTCCACCGCGTTGATGTTGCGGAAGTGGGAGACCACGGTGCGCCCCCGGGAGAGGGGGAGCATGATCTCGTCCAGGGTGCCGAGGTAGCCGTTGTACTCGACCATCAGCGCCCAGCCGTCCAGGTCGGCCGCGCCCACGAACAGCCGGCTGTGGCCGGACACGTCGTACGACGGCTCGTACAGCTCCTCGACGCCGGTGACCCGGCCGGCGGGCTCCGCCTTGAGGTTCCTGAGTAGTTCCTGGGCGGTGAGCCCTCGGACGAGGGTGATGCAGTACGCCTCCGTCAGGCTCTCGTACCGCTCTTCCAGCCACGCGTAGTCGGCGGCGGTCGTGGTCTCGGTCATGAGTTCAGCCTCGCACCCGCCACTGACAACGCCCGGATGGAAACCGTTCGACCTCGGCTTCCCCGTCCTGCGAAGATCCCACCATGACCGACCTCGCCGACGGCTACGAGATCTCCACCGACCCCGACCGCATCGACGCCGAGCGCGTCCACCACTGGTTGTCCACCGACGCGTACTGGGCGACCGGCCGTTCCCGGGAGAAGCAGGACCGCGCGATCGCGGGCTCGCTCAACTTCGGGGTGTACGAGACGGCTTCGGGGGATCAGGTGGCGTATGCCCGGGTCGTCACCGACCGGGTGACCTTCGCGTGGCTGTGCGATGTGTACGTCGATCCGTCGGTGCGGGGCGAGGGGGTCGGGACGGCGCTGGTCGAGGCCGTACGCGAGCACCTGCGGCCGTACGGGCTGCGGCGCATCCTGCTCGCCACGCACGACGCGCACGGGGTGTACGAGAAGGTCGGCTTCGCGGGGCTGGAGAAGCCGGACCAGTGGATGGTGCTCGTTTTCCAGTGATGTGTCCGGCCCCGTCATGACCTTGAAGTAAGGTTTCGCCAACCCTGCGTAACTCCCGGATAACACCCCTTGACCTGCGCACTTTCTCCACTCACCATCACCGCATGCCTCTTCGGATCACATTCGTCGCCGCCGCGCGCAGCTCCCCGCTGCTCGCGGAGCGCTTCGAGGACGACCGGCCGCTCGACCAGGCCGGCTGGGACGAGGTGCAGCGCGCCGCGGGGGAGTTGCTGCCGCTCGCGGCGGCGGAACTGCGCTACTGCTCGCCGATTCCGCGCAGTCGCGCCACCGGGGACGCCCTCGGTTACGCACCGCTGGTGCAACTCGCCCTGCGGGACTGCGACATGGGCCGCTGGCGCGGGCTGACCCTCGGCGAGGCGATGGCCCGTGAGCCGGGGGCCGTGGACGCCTGGCTCGCCGATCCCCGCGCCACGCCCCACGGCGGTGAGTCGCTGCTCGCGTTCATCTCCCGGGTCGGTGACTGGCTCGACACCCGGCCCGTCGGGGACGGTGGCCGTATCGTCGCCGTGGCCGAACCCTCCGTGATCCGGGCCGCCCTGGTGTACGCCCTGAAGGCGCCACCGTCGACGTACTGGAACATCGACGTACGCCCCCTGTCGACGACGACCGTCACGGGCCGCGCCGGACGCTGGACCCTCCGCTTCGAGGGGGCACCGGCCTAGGGCCTGGCGTCACATTCCCGCCTGCCGCGCGACGCCATGCACGCACTCTCGCCGCACCGGGCGCAGACCCACGTACAACCAGTACGAGCGCCTGTGTCCGGCACACCGAGAGCACGCACCTGACGCCGCGCGGCCCACCCTCCGGGCGGACGACGGGAATCTGTCGGCAGGCCCCAGGGCCTGTCCGGCGGATCACGCCGGAGACGCGGGGTTTGGCACGTACATCGGCGGCGTTGTCGTCGCTCTCCCCCGCTCTCGACTTCGCCCGAGCGGGAGGGCCCCCATCGCTCCGCGTCGGCTGCCTCCTCCGCCTTGCAGCTGCACGCGCCAAATCCCGCTCCCCTGCGTTGATTCGGCGCCCGCTGCTTTGCTCCAGCCTGATCCGGCTGATCCGGCTGATCCGGCTGATCCGGCTGATCCGGCTGATCCGGCTGATCCGGCTGATCCGGCAGATCCGGCAGATCGGGCTGATCGGGCTGATCCGGCTGGTCAGTCGGGCAGGCCCTGGCCCTCGCGGGCGTAGTCGGTGGTGAGGACGAGGTCCTTGGCGGGGCCGCCCACGCGCCACACGCTCCGCCAGTGGTCCCGGTCGTGGACGGTGAACTCGCCGCGATAGAGGTCCGCCGAGCAGGGGTGGTCGGCGATGTGCCGGCCGGAGGTCAGGTCGAGGTCGTGGAAGGGCCGGCCGTCCGCGAAGCGCACGTCCGCCGTCGCCGGTGAGGGTCCCGGCAGGAAACGCAGGGTGCGTTCGGCGGGCCGGGGGACGCCCTGCCAGGTGAAGGTTCCGGACTCGAAGTGCAGGAGCCCGTCGCCGTCCGACCGGCTGAAAACCGTCGTACCGCTGAAGTGGCCCGCCTCGCCGCTCGCCAGATCCCGCACCGACCGTTCCACCCGCCAGCTCCCGGCCAGATAGGTCAGCACGTCGGGTACTGGCCAGAACTCACCCATTCCGTCCCGCACTCCGTCCCATCCGTTGCTGCGCGACCCATTGACGCGTCTCGGCCCCCTCCCTATCTTGCCGTTCGAAGTGCTGATCATCGTCTGGTATTTCGAACGCAATTGTCGAGCCGCGGAGTATCCATGTCACGCACCACCCGAAACCGCCTGAGACTCGGCCTGGGGGCAAGCGCTTTCCTGCTGGCCGCGGGTCTCGTCCCCGCCCCCGCCCACGCCGAGGACGTCACGGACTACGCGATCACCGTCGATCCCACCACCAAGGGCGCGAAGATCGACGACACGATGTACGGCGTCTTCTTCGAGGACATCAACCGGGCCGCCGACGGCGGTCTGTACGCCGAGCTCGTGCAGAACCGATCCTTCGAGTACTCCGCCGCCGACAACACCTCGTACACCCCCCTCACCTCCTGGACGGTCGACGGCACGGGACAGGTGGTGAACGACGCCGGCCGGCTCAACGAGCGCAACCGCAACTACCTCTCCCTGAGCGCCGGTTCGTCCGTCACGAACGCCGGCTACAACACCGGCATCCGGGTGGACGAGGGCAAGAAGTACGACTTCTCGGTGTGGGCCCGCGCGGACAGCGGTACGGCCCTCACGGTCTCGCTGCAGGATGCCGACGGCACCCTGGCCACCGCCCGTCAGGTGGCCGTGACGAAGAGCGGCTGGGCCAAGTACAAGGCGACCTTCACCGCGACCCGCACCAGCAGCAACGGCCGCCTCACCGTGGCCTCCTCCGCCGCGGCCGCCCTCGACATGGTGTCCCTCTTCCCCCGCGACACCTACAAGAACGAGCCCAACGGCCTGCGCAAGGACCTCGCCGAGAAGGTCGCCGCCCTGCACCCGGGCTTCGTGCGCTTCCCCGGCGGCTGCCTGGTCAACACCGGCTCCATGGAGGACTACAGCGAGGCCTCCGGCTACCAGCGCAAGCGCTCCTACCAGTGGAAGGACACCATCGGCCCGGTCGAGGAGCGCGCGACCAATTCCAACTTCTGGGGCTACAACCAGAGTTACGGCATCGGCTACTACGAGTACTTCCGCTTCTCCGAGGACATCGGTGCGATGCCGCTGCCCGTCGTCCCGGCGCTGGTGACCGGCTGCGGCCAGAACAAGGCCGTCGACGACGAGGCGCTGCTCAAGCGGCACATCCAGGACACCCTCGATCTGATCGAGTTCGCCAACGGGCCCGTGACGTCGACGTGGGGCAAGAAGCGGGCGCAGATGGGCCACCCCAAGCCCTTCCATCTCACCCATCTCGAGGTCGGCAACGAGGAGAACCTCCCGAACGAGTTCTTCGCCCGGTTCAAGGAGTTCCGCGCCGCCATCGAGGCGAAGTACCCGGACATCACCGTCATCTCCAACTCCGGCCCGGACGACGCGGGTTCGACCTTCGACACGGCCTGGCAGCTCAACAGGGACGCCAAGGTCGACATGGTCGACGAGCACTACTACAACAGCACGCAGTGGTTCCTGCAGAACAACGACCGCTACGACTCCTACGACAGGAACGGCCCGAAGGTCTTCCTCGGTGAGTACGCCTCCTGGGGCAACGCCTTCAAGAACGGCCTCGCCGAAGCCGCGTTCATGACCGGCCTGGAGCGCAATGCCGACGTCGTCAAACTCGCCTCGTACGCACCGCTGTTCGCCAACGAGGACTATGTGCAGTGGAGCCCGGACCTGGTCTGGTTCAACAACCACGCCTCCTGGAACTCCGCCAACTACGAGGTCCAGAAGCTGTTCATGAACAACGTCGGCGACCGGGTGGTGCCCTCGACGGCCACCGGCACACCGTCGCTGGTCGGCCCCATCACGGGCGCCGTGGGCCTGTCGACCTGGGCGACGACGGCGGCGTACGACGACGTGAAGGTGACCGGCGAGGACGGGACCAGCCTGCTCACCGACGACTTCAGCGGTGACGCCTCCCAGTGGACCCACACCGGTGGTGGCAGCTGGAGCGTCCAGGACGGGCAGTACGTCCAGACCGACGTGGCCGCCGAGAACACCATGGTCTCGGCCGGAGACGCCTCCTGGCACGACTACGACCTGACGGTGAAGGCCACCAAGAAGTCCGGCAAGGAGGGCTTCCTCGTCGCCTTCGGCGTCAAGGACACCGGCAACTACTACTGGTGGAACCTGGGCGGCTGGAACAACACCCAGTCCGCCGTCGAACAGGCCGTGGACGGCGGCAAGTCGACGCTCATCTCGAAGGCCGGGACGATCGAGACGGGCCGGACCTACGACATCGACGTCAAGGTGAGGGGCCGTCAGGTCACCCTCTACCTCGACGGCGAGGAGTGGGGCAGCTTCACCGACGACAAGCCGGCCGAGCCGTTCCGTCAGGTCGTCACGAAGGACGCCAAGACCGGTGACCTGATCGTCAAGGTGGTCAACGCCCAGTCGGTCGCGGCCCGTACGGCCGTGGACCTGGGCGGTGCGAAGGTCGCCTCGGAGGCCCGCGTGACCACGCTGACGGCCGACCCGAACGCGACGAACACGGAGACCGAGACGCCGGTCGCGCCGGTGAAGTCCACGTTCGAGGGGGTCACCGACAAGTTCACCTACACCTTCCCGGCGAACTCCGTCACCTTCCTGAGGATCAAGCAGAGGTAGCCGGTTCCGAGGTGGGCTGCTGCCCCGGCGGCAGCAGCCCGCGCTCGGCCGGGGACGTACCTCCGTCAGCCCTCGGCGACCCGGTTGACGGCGACGGCGGGGAGCAAGGTGGTGAAGAGCGGTGACGGCGGCAGGCCCAGCTCGGCACGGAGCAGGGTGGCGAAGGCGCGGTAGCTGCGGACGGCCTCCGCCGTGTTGCCCTCCGCCAGGTGCACCGCGACCACCGCCCGGTGACCGCTCTCCCGCAGCGGATCGATCCGTATGCTCTCCAGGGCCGCCGCCAGCGCCGGGGCATGGCGGCCACGCGCGAGCAGGCGCCCGGACAGGGTGTCCAGGGCGTGCAGTCTGACCTGCCGGAGACGCTCGCGTTCGAAGAGAACCCAGTCCTCGTCCCAGCCCGGCAGCAGGTCTCCCTCGAACAGGAGGCCCGGCGGCATCTCGCGGGCGCCGTCGTCCAGCACCCGGATGTCCACCGCGACGGCGTCGGCGAGGGCCAGCGTGTCCCGGCCGCTGGAGACGACCAGCGGCCGGGAGCGCCAGTCCCGGTGCAGGCGCCACAGCGTGGTGCGCAGACTCCCGTGCGCGCGCGCCTCCGGGACCTCGGGCCACAGTGTTCCGGCCAGGACGGTACGGGTGGCGTATCGGTGCAGGCCGAGGTAGGCGAGCAGCCGCCGGGCACTTGCACTGACCTCGACCGGACCGTCGTGTTCGAGCCGGAAACGGCCCAGCAGCTGAAGCTGCGGGGCCGCGGCCGGGCCCGGGTGGCTCATGCGCCGCTGATGAGGGTGCGCGCGGCGGCGAGGTCTCCGGCGGCGTAACCCTCGATCCGGATGCGGTCGCCGGGACCGGGAGCCGGGGTGACAGTGACGGAGGTGTCGCCGTCGGAGACGTCCACCGAGGCGCGGGGCCGGCCCGCGACGAAGACGTCCACGCGGTCCAGACCCGAGGTGCGCAGGCCGAGGGTGCCGTCGGCCCCGTCGAGGGCCGCGTCGAGCCGGTAGGCGGGCAGGGACGCGAGGACCTGTCCGGCCCGGGCGAGCAGGTCGGTGTTGTCGTGCAGCACGTCGTCGCGGGTCATCCGGTGCCGGACCTCCGGCACCACGCCGAGGTCCTCCACGGGCGTGCCGGCCGGCGCGCCGACCCGTACCGTACGGCGGATCGCGACCCGCATGTTGGCCCCGCCGGGCAGCGCCTGGAACGGGGAGGCGGTGTCGGCCGGCGCGGGCAGTTCGAAGAGGGCCTTGAGCAGCCCATGGGTCCAGACGTTGGCGCCGCCCGCGCCGGTGTTGTCGTCGACGCCGAGGACGGGGCCGACGGCGTGGTCCTGGAAACCGGCGGCGAAGATGTCGGTGGCGGAGTAGCAGCGGGCGTTGGTGACCAGGACCACGGGACCCTGGTACTGCTGCCCGAGTGCGTTGGCGCCGTCCTCGGGGGTGATGGGGAAGGTGGCGGAGAAGGACGCGCCCGTCTCCACCGCCTGGTCCAGGGAGCGGAACCACGGGCCGAGGTCGATCTGCCGGGTGGGGTTGGTGGCGTGCCGGCGGCACAGCCTCAGGTTGAGCGGGCTGCTGATGAACTGGGTCGGCTCCGGTGCGATCCGGCGCGGGGTGAGGGTCTGCAGCAGGAACTCCGAGGCGAAGATGTGGCCGCCGCCGTTGTCGCGCATGTCCAGCACCAGCCCGTCCTGCGGGATCAGCGCCAGCAGCCGCACGAACTCCTCGACGAAGCCGTCCGGGTCGTCGGTGTTGAAAGTGAAGACCCGGATGTGGCCGAAGACCCCGGACGGGGTCTGTACGGCGCGGGCCCGGAAGAAGCCGGGCAGCGTCGTCGGAATGTCCTGTCCGGCCTCGGCGGGTTCGGCGGTCAGCTCTTGCGGCGCCGGTCCGCCCGCCTCCTCCAGGGCCAGCACGTCAGGCACGAACAGCATCTTGGTCGCGCGGCTGATCTCGTCCCCGACCAGGTCGGTCCCCTGTGCGACGGCCGCGGCACTCAGGTCGTCGGTGTTGACGTAGGGCGGGAGGTTGTCGGTCACCCGCCAGGGCTGACGCAGTTCGCGCGCGGTGCCGTCGGTGCCGGTGTAGCCGACGACGACCCAGTCCTCGTTCGGCGGAAGATGCATGACCAGCGGGCGGACGGTCAGGGACTGCAGTCCCCGGGAGTGCCGGGCGGCCGGGTTGCTCCCCGCGAAGCGGTCTCCGGCCAGGTCGACCTCGCGGTCGATGGGGACCCCGTTCCAGTGGTCGATGACCACGCCGGGTCCGAAGGCGGGGGCGGTGAAGTCACGCACGACGTGGGTGACGACGTACCGCGGGCCGTTCGTGTCGTAGTACTCCTCGACCCGGAACGGAAGGTAGGCGATCTTGCCCGAGAAGGGCGCCGGCAGCAGGTAGTTGGTGTGCAGGTCGCGCACCGAGTGGAAGATCGCGGACAGTTCGGCGTGGAACCGCCACTCGGGGTCCATGGTCTGCTCGGTCTGGCGCCCCAGCTTGGTGAGCAGCAGCCGCAGTCGCTGCACCGGGTGGACGGCGTGCATGGCCGTCTTCAGCGGCAGGTGGACGTAGTTGTCCTCGAAGAGGACCAGAGCCTGCTCGGTGAGCGTGCGGCGGTCGGCGAGGGTCAGAGTGCCCTTGGTGCCGAGCAGGAAGTCGGACAGGTCGGTCGTGGCCATGGCATCCCCCGATGTCGATGCCCGGTCGGGCGTTCCGGGCGGTACCAGGTCAGCAGAGCCAGGGGCCGAGGGGGACGGCTGCGTCGCGAACTACCTACCCTTTGCGCAGACTTGACGCACAGGGAGTCATACGGAGTGATGTGTGTCGATACGCCACGTCATACGAACTCCACCTGAGTTTCCGCCGACAGCTGCGGATCCGCGGTGAACGCGTACACGGTCACCAGCCTCGGCGCCGCCTCCGCCACCAGCCGGAAGGCCGCCCGGCCCGACTTCAGCCGTACGGAGGCGACGCGGGCGTCCGTGTCGCGGCGCAGCAGCGTACCTCCCGTGGCGCGCAGGAAGACCTCGTCGGTGTGCGGACGGCCCTTGAGGAGGGTGCCCGCCGGCGTCGTCTTGCGGACGGTGACCGTGCAGGACGTGTTGCCGTCGGCGGGGAGCTGCGGCATGCCGTCGGCCGGATGCCGGGCGGGGGCGTCGACCTCCAGGCGCAGGACGGCGCCGGTGTCCGTGGCGGCGATCAGGCCGCTCAGGAGATCGGCGGCGGCCTCCACAGGGGTCAGGGGAAAGGGGAACGGGTCCCGGTGGACGGTCTCCACACCGCGCAGCCGGCCGTCGGTGCGGATCTCGTACGAGCCCGGCCGAGCGGTGAACTCGGCGGACGGCGGCCCGCCGGACTGCCGGACCAGTTCCTCCCCGTCGCGGGCGAGCGCTATCCAGTCGTGGCCCTCGGCCCGGGCCACCACGGTGTTCTCGGCCGCGTCGAGCTCCACCGGGAGCGTGGCGCCGACGGTGGACTCCGGGGGACGGGTCGGCGGGGGCTGTTCCATGGTGGGCCGCCTTTCGGAAGTCGTGGTCAGAACTCGAAGTCGAGGAGCAGGCCGTGCAGTTGGAGCTCACCGATCCCGCCGGCCCACACGTACAGGGTGTAGGAGTAGGTCCTGTTGTCGACGACGTGGACGTTCTGCTCCCGGGGCACCCTCGCGGAGCGCCTGACCGGGGTGGGCCCGGAGACGCTCACACTGTCGCCGCCGATGAACAGGCTGCTGGTGTCGGCGGGGTCGAGGGCGTTGCGTGCGAGGAGGATCAGCACGCTGCCGCTGCCGTTCGGCACGACGATGTGATAGGTCAGGTTTCCCAGCCTGGCGCGATGGGGCAGCTGGAGGGGCAGGATGCCCACGGTGGTGATGTTGGCGGGCTTGCGGGCGAACAGCTTGGGGCCGGAAATCCCGGTCTCCCAGGCCGGGGACCCGGTGACCGTCGTGAACACGGGGTCGAGCGGCAGGTATCGAGTGGTCGGACCCAGGTCGAGAAAGGGCCGCCGCTCCTCGATCTCGTCGGCCTGGATCACCGCACCGCCCGCCACTCGGTTGAGCAGCGCGACCGGAGTGCAGAAGTGCCCCGCCGGGACGGCCGGCAGCGCGCTGCTGCCCTCGGCCACCCGGACCGCCACCTCGCGCTTCAGCCGTACGGCGGTCTCCACCCCGATCACCGGATTGACGATCTCGCCGTCCTCGGCCTGCCCCACCTCGCGCTCCCATACGTCGAGGTAGACCAGGTCGGAGCGGGCGGCCGCCGGGGTGGTGAGTGCCGGCAGCACGGCCACGCCGTCCCGGGCCGCTCTGGCCGGATCGGTCCACGGCTGGGCGCCGTACGTCGTCAGGTTCACCGGAATCCGCACCGGACGGCCGCCGACGACCGCCGGACCGGCCAGGAACTGGAAGTTGTTCGCGGTGCCCGTCGGCGAGAGCCGGAACGCGTACGTGGAGCTGCCGGACGCCACGCGGCAGACGCCGTCCGCGCCGACGGCCGCCAGACCGTCGTACACCTCCTGCCGGATCACGTCGTTCTGCTCGTTCCAGTCCGCGTCCACCAGCGGAACGCCCTGCTGCAGGCGTACGCCGACGTAACTCTTCTCCGGGTGGAAGGTATTGCGTGAGAAGTTGCCCATGATCCCTCGTGTTCCTTCCCCTCAGAAGGTGAGCCGCAGGGTGCGCTGCAGACTGAAGCCGGCCTGCATGTCGATGCGCGGGTGGATGCGATGGTTGATCAGCACACCGGAGTTCGCCGCGGCGGTGCCGCCGCCGAAGACGCCGAACTCGCGCAGCGACCAGGCGGCCGGCCCGCCGGGGATGTCGGCGGTGGTGAACTGGGCGGTGATCTCCAGCCGGTTGGTGAACACACCGCCCAGGTAGGTGATCTGACCTCCTGTCAGAGCCTGGCGGGCGGTCTCGGTGTAGAGCTGGCTGCGGGTGCGGCGGGCTGCCTCGGGCGGGACGGTGCCCGTGTCCCAGGACGGATCGCCGGTGCCGACCGCCCAGTAGGCGAGTCGGGCGCCCTGCGGGTCGCCCTTCACCAGCGCGGCCAGCAGTCTGCGCAGCCCGTCGACGATCAGGTTCTGCTGCCAGTCACGGCACCACATCTGCCGTCCCGCGGCGTCGACGAGCACGTCCCGGTACTGTCCGGACGGTCCGCCGTCGATGGGTTGGTCGTCCATGGGCGTTCCTCCTACGAGATCCCGGTGTGCCAGCTGCGGGAGGCCGTGTCGGGCGGGCCGGCGGCCGTGTCCACCGAGCAGTGCGCGGCGGAGTTGGTGAGGAAGCGCCGCCAGCCCGCGATGGCGTCGGCCCCCGTGTCCGAGCCCTCGCCGTACCGCTCCTCCTGGAGCAGTACGCCCCGGTCGCCCGCTTCCTCCGTCGCCATGGCGACGGCGTCGTACTCCTCCTCGACCACCACACTCGGCATCAGCACGAACACCGCGCGGATGTTGACGGGCAGGAACTCCCGCAGGATCGCCCGGATCCGCTCCCACTCGGCCTGCAGCACGAAGGCCTCGGTGGCGACGTCCGGAACGATGTACACGCCGATGGTGTCCCGGGAGTACCAGGTGCGGTCGTCGCGGTCGTAACCGCCGTCGGCCCGGGGCCTGCCGCAGTCGTAGGAGTAGGCCGCCGTGTCGTCGATGAGGCGGTTGCGCAGCCGGTACATCGCCTGGGCGTCGGTGGTGTCCAGTGAACCGGGCGGCGCGGTGCGGTAGTCGAGATACGGCGGCCCGCCGTCGTGCGCGCGCGTGCTGCCGTCGGCGTACGCGGACCGGCCGCCCTCCACCGGCTCCAGACGGCTCGTGTCGAAGACGGCCAGCACGTTGCGTACGAACTCGCGGACCTGGGCGTCCCAGCCGGTCAGCCGGTTGATCATGGCGGTGATGTTGGAGACGGTGCCGACCGTCCGGTAGAACTCCGGCGCGAACATCACCTCGCCGCGCTGGGCGTCCTCGTCCAGGTAGTCCTTCAGCCGCCAGCCGATGTGCCGGGCGAGGTACGGCAGCAGCCGGGCGTCCACCCGCCGCGGGTCGTGCAGCCCGGCCAGCTCCTCGACCTGGCCGCGCAGCAGATCGGCATGAGCCTCCACGATCTCCACGAAACGCTGCAGCTGCCCCTTGTCCGCGTCCTCGCGGGCCACGGTGAACGGTGCCGGCGAGACGGTGTCGCGGACCCGGTCGGCCTGCGGCAGCGCGGCGAACAGGGCCGTGCCGTAGCGGCCGGTGGCGAGCGCGGAGGCCTGGGTGGCACGGCTGTAGAGGCCGGAGGCGGCGGCGAAGGCCGTGTAGTAGTAGCGCGTGCCCGGCAACACCCCGTCACCGTCGATGATTTCGGCGGTGGTGGCGAGCGGTGTGCCGTCGGCGGCGGTGGTACGGCGGATCAGGCCCACCAGGTGCCGGTCGCGTGGCGTGCCCCGGTAGCGGAAGAACCGGGTGGTGGCGACGAGGGTGCCCGCCTCCCACTCGCTGCGGGTCTCCTCGACGTCGGCCGGGAAGTCCGCGCTGTCGTGCACCAGCACTCCGTCGGTGAGGTCGGCGGTCGCCGCCGGGACGGGGACCCAGCCGCGGCGGGCGGTGCCGGGGAAGCGGCGCTCGCGGCGCAGCACCCGGATCCGTACGGCAGGATCGGACACGTTCCAGGACAGCCGGACCGCCGGGCCCAGCGGGTCCGTGCAGGCGGTGAAGCCCAGCGCCGCTAGATCCACGACTGGGTTCATTGCGGTCATGGCGTTCATGCCAGGCCGCCCTCGGCCTTCACCTGGAGGAGACCCGCCGTGGGGAACTCCCGGGGCTGGAGCTGGATCAGCCCGGCCGCCGCGGCCGCCGGGTCCACCTGCTCACCCGGAGGATCCGAGCGCACCCCGGCGAAGGTGGTGACCTGCGCGTACGCCACTCCGGCCCGGCTCTCCACCGCTTCGTAGATCTTGCTGAGGTAGAAGCTCTGCCCGAACTCGATCCGCTCGACGTCGAAGAGCGCGCCGAGCGCGTCCCTGACCCGGCTGCGCACGTCGTCCCGGTAGTAGGTCGGCTCGACGCCGACCGTCACCGCGAGGTCGATCCGCACGAACACCGGCTGCCTGACCGACACCAGGGTGGTCACCATCGCCCGCTCGGACAGCTGGGTCAGCACCTGGGCGCGCAGCCGGTCGGTGGGCGCGGCGCCGGCGGAGTCCACCACGTACACGTCCACGTGGTTCCAGGACGGCGACACGGCGATCGCCCGGGTCACACCGGGGACGTTCTCGGTGAGCGCCGCGTAGTCGGTGGCGGTGACCGCCCGCTGCCCGCTGCGGAAGACGTACGGCGCGAGCGCGCGGGCGTGCTCGATCGACTCGCGCTCCGCACCACCGGACGCCGCCAGCCGATTGACCACGGTGACAGGGGAGTTGACGCCGGACTTGGCGACCGTGACGGTGCCCGCCCCGACGTTGCCGCGCTGCCCGCCGCCGATCAGATAGGTGGCCCGGACGGTCGCTCCGGCGGGCGGGACACGGCCGTAGGTGGCGTCGCCGAAGACCAGTTCGGCGTTGTCCTCGGCGTCGATCCGCACCACGTAGTGCGGGTCCGCCGAGCGGCTGCGCAGCAACGTCCCGCGCCTCTGCCAGCGCTCGAAGCCGCCGCCCGCGTCCACCTCCACGGCCAGGTACTCCTGGGAGTCCGGGTCGCGCGGCAGCAGCACCGGGTGCTGGGCGAGCCGGAAGCCCTGGCCCGCGTCGCCGGTGGCGGTGCCCAGTGTCTCGTCGGCGATCTGCTGGGCGTTCACGCAGGTCAGGGTGGCGGTCACGGTACCGCCGGAACCGTCCCGGGGCACCGATAGGGGCACGGGCGGCACCGGCAGATAGCTGAACTCCGTCGGGGGCCTGCCGGGCGCGGCCTCGGTGGCGAAGCGGGCGGCGGGCCGGACGACCAGCGGGGCGACGGTGTCGTTGCGGGCGGTGACGGTCAGTTCGACGGCGGCCGGGGCGGGGGTGGAGAGGGCGTAGCCGATCAGGCCCAACAGGTCGATGACGCTGCGGCGTTCGACGGCGGTGGCGAGGAACGCCTCGTTCGCGATCCGGTCCTGGTAGTAGAGCAGTACGTCGCCGACCTGGGCGAACAGTTCCAGCAGCAGTCGTCCTAGGTCGTTCTCCGAACGGTCCGTCCACTCCGGCAACTTGAGCGCGGCGGTGTCGAGGAGGGAGACGAGCAGCGCGTCGTAGTCACGCTGGGTGTAGTCGAAGATCCCGGGGTCGGTGGCCATGGCGGTCAGCCGATCGGGATGACGGCCGACTGCAGGCCGGGCCGGGTGGAGTCCAGGTAGAGCACGCGCAGCCGCAGCACGCCCGGTTCGGTCTCGATCACGCTGACCTCCTGCGGGAGCACGCGCGGCTCGAAGCGGAGCAGTGCGCGGGTGATCTGGTGCCGGGCGATGGCGACCATGCCGTCGTCGACGTTCTCCTGGAACAACTGCGTGACGCCCCCGCCGTACTCCCGCAGCATCGGCCGCTCGCCGATCCGGGTGAGCAGCAGCCGTACGACGTTCTCGCGCAGTTTGTCGGCACCGGCGGAGACGGCGATGCCGCCGGTACGCGGATCCACACGGAAGGGAAACGCCACGCCGCGGATGGCAGCGCTGTCTTCGGGCATGAGGGCTCGCTTTCCGGGTCAGTCGGCCGTGAGTACGTCCTGGGCGGCGTCGGTCACCAGCCAGGAATTGCCGGGTACGCCGTCGGTCGTGCCCTTGGCGGTGGCGAGCAGCACGGGCTTGTCGTCGATGTACAGGACTTTCGACGTGCTGCCCTCGGACTGGTCCAGGATCAGCGTGCACTGCTTCTGGCCCTTGCTCGGGTCGTTCTGGATGCACTTCGCGTCGACCGTCGAACCGGCCAACGTATCGGCGGAGACGCTCTTTTCGGCCACCTGCAGCACCGCGTGGACCGCGGTGGCGACCACCGACACGGTGCCGTGGTGTTCACACGCCACGGACGACCCCTCGGTCACGACGCTGTCCATCCCTCACCCCTTCTTGATCTCGACCTTGGCGGCAGTGATCCGCACGCTCTGACCGCTCGCGTCGATGACGAGCCCCTTCGCGCACTTGATCAGCACCCCGTCGGCGCTCAGCTCGATGCGGTTGCCGGACGTGTCGGCGACCGTGATCCGTTCCTCGCCGTCGCGGTCGTCGAGCACGATCAGATGCCCGGACGCCGTCCTCACGACCCGCTTGTCCGGCGAATCCGCCTCCGGAGGCAGCCCGCCCTGCGGGAACCATGTACCGATCCACACCGGGGCGGCCGGGTCGCCGTTCTCGAAGGCGATCCACACCTTCGCCCCGACGGGCGGCACGAAGAAGTGCCCGTACGGCAGGCAGGGCCGGGCGAGTGCGTCGGCCTCGGGGCCGTCGACGTCGTAGACGGCGGGAACGCCGACCATAAGCCGGCCGTTCTCACGCACGTCGGTGACGGTTCCCGCGTACAGCCCGGGAAATAGGGCGGTCGTTCCCCCTGCGGTGTCGAACACTGCTGTCACCTCCGTGCCATGAACGCGGTCGTGTACGAGCGGGCCATGACGTCCACCTCGTGCCGGACCCGAGCGAGGTACCAGTCGCCGGACCAGCGGCCGCCGAAGCCGCTGAGCCTGACCCGTCTGCGGGGCTGGAACAGCACGTTGCCCGCCGCGCGGCCGGTCGCGGTCTGGCCGAAGCGCCGGGCCCGGTCGCCGAGCACCGAGGAACGGTCGGACGGTGTGCGGGAGGCGGCCCCGGCCAGGCGTTCCCGGGTACGCCAGTTCTCGGTGAGCCGGGCCCGGACCGGGGCGCCGGCGAGCAGGATCGCCGCGGCCCACTCGCTGCCCTTGCCCAGGGCGACCAGCCGGGTGGGGTCCGGTACCCAGCCGGTGTCGGCCCCCGTCACCGAGGTCTGCTCGGTCTCGACCCGGTCGCCGGTCTGCGGGTCGGTGGTGACCAGCCGCTCCTTCGGATCGGTGGCGAAGGCGTCGAAGGCGGTCTCCAGATCCAGGACGTTCAGATTGTGGACGAGCTGCTGCGCGATCGGCGGATCGGCCAGCAGCGTCCGGGTGGCCACGAAGTCGAGCAGGTCGCGGGGTCCCGAGTGGTCCACCGAGACCTTGCAGTCGTAGGCGTCGGCCAGTCGGTGCAGCAGCGCCAGGTCGGTCTCCTCGACCTGCTGCAGCGGCCGGTCCTCGTCGAACACCGGGTCCGCGCCGGGTGCGATGCGGCCCGGCGCCATGCCGCCCGCGAGCGCGACCTCCCGGACGACGGTGCTGAGCGTGGTGTTCCACCAGCGTTTGGTACGGGGCTTCAGCGCCAGCCCGGCCAGGCCGTCCACCGCCTCGACCACGACCCGGGCGGCGCCCAGCCGGGCGAAGGAGCACCGCACCGAGGTGACGGTGCCCCGGAACAGGCGGGCGTGGGCGGACCGGCTGCCCAGGTCGATCTCCACCGGCAGCCCCTCGTGCAGGATGTCGGGCAGCGCGAGGGACCGGTCGTGGAAGGTGAGCGTGGCCAGGTCGGCCCGCAGGTCGCTCTCCTCGACCTCGACCCGGGCGACCAGGTTGCTCGCGTCCTGACCGGCGATGCGCACGCTCAGGTGGATGTCGGCCATGGCGGCATCAGGCCCGCTCGATCCGGGTCGCGTCGTCCGCCGACGGGACCAGCAGCAGATCGCCGGGCCGGTAACTGTCGGGCAGGCGGCCCGAGTTGGCGTCGAGCAGCGCCCAGTACAGGTCTTCGCGGCCGAGGGTGCGCAGGGCCAGCAGGTCGACGGTGTCATAGCCGGTCCAGCGGTGCCTGCGGGCGGTGGCGGGATCGGCGGGGGCGGGCAGGGCGCGCCGCACGGGCAGCGAGCGGGTCGTGCCCCGGGTGGCGTGGCGCACCTCCAGTGCCTCCATGCCCCGATAGCGGGAAAGCGGGCCGACGGCCATGGGCATGACTCCTCATCAGGGTGCGGCGACGTTGGCGATGTCCTCGTAGGCGGTGCCGTAGAAGGTCAGGCCGATCCGCTTGGCGGTGTCGATCATGAAGGAGAGCGAGTCGACCCGCTCGGTCATGGAGATCTGCACCTCGGCCCGGACCGGGTCGAGATCGGCGTTGAACTGGGTCTCGGTGATGCGGAGTTCGGTGACCAGGCCATCCACGGTGGTGCTGCCGAAGACCAGCAGCAGGGGTGGCGGCTCGTGGAAGAAGATCTCGTCCTGGGGTTTCCCCGCGGCGGGCGCCGCACCGGGGGAGAAGGTGCCCACGACCCCGGACACCAGCTCCAGCACGTCCACCATCTGCGGATACGCGAACGACCGGATGACCGCCAGGTCGCCGAGGATGCTGCCGGAGTCGCTGCGGCGGCGGGCCGGTTCGCCGGGCCTGAGCTCCCGGCCGTCGACGGTGAACGTGAAGCTGACCGTGCGCTCGGCGTTGGCCTCGAAGGACTTGAGGGTCGAGCCGGAGAACCGCATGCCCTTGGTCTCCAGCTGCTGCGTGATCCCCTTCGCCTCGGCCGGAGCCCGGTCCGTCGACCAGTTCAGCCGGCGGCTGTCGCTGATCTGGGTCGGGTTGTACTGGAAGGGATAGATCAGCGGCGGGATGGTCAGCAGCTGCGCCAGATAGCCGCGCTTGGGCTGGGTCAGGGTGGACAGGGACACGGGCTCTCCTCGTGCTCACGGGGCGGCGGAGGTCGGCAGACCGACGCGGAAGCGTTCACGTTCGGCGAGGCGGCGCAGTTCGTCGAGCATCGAGCGGGCCAGGTGCCGGGCCGTCTCGTCGGCGTGCTCGGCGTCCACGCTCTCGGCGGCGATCGTGATGTGAACCCCGCCGTTGAGCGTCAGCGGGGAGGCGCTCTGCGGGGCGGCCGTGGTCGTGGACGCCGCCGGTGTCGGCGGCCGGCCCGTCACCAGGTTCTGTAGCTGCGGGGTGATGTCCGGGACCTTCGGCAGCGTCAGCTCGGGCGCCGTGAAGCCGGGCACCTTGAAGGTCGGCAGCTTGTCGGGGGCGGGCGGCGGGGCGCCCGGGGTGCCGGGGGCGGGTGTGGCGCCGGGCGGGCCGAGGATCTTCCGGGTCCAGGACTCGCCGGCCTTGGTCCCCTCGGCCATGCCGTCGGAGATCGCCTTGCCGATGCTCGGGCCCAAGGGCGGTGGTGGCGGGAACAGCACGGCGCCGATCGGGCCCAGTTGGGATGTGGCGATGGCGTTCAGTACCCACGCGGCCGCGTACTTGAAGGCCTCCACGATGACGTTGGCCATGGCGTAGGAGGAGCCGAGCAACACCGATGCCAGTGCTTCCAGTGCCTTGCGCGTCGCGTCGAGCGTGATCACCACGACGTACGGCCGGACCACGTGCTCCAGCAGATGGGCCAGTAGAGCCGTCAGGTACGGGCCGAGCCGGTTGACCGTCCGGCCGACCCAGTGGCCCAGTGCGTCCACGAACTTCCCCAGCCAGTCCACCAGCGAGGCGAACAGCTTCTCCACCCAGTTGATCACCGTGCCCAGATGGGCGAGTACCACCGAGACCCCGAGGTCGATGAAGAGCAGCAGCGAGGCGAACAGCTGGGAGACCGGGAAGATCCCGGCGGTGGTGAGCTCGCCGAACACGGTGCGGGTGAACGCGTAGAAGCGGTTCAGCAGACCGTCGATCCGGACCGCCAGCTCGGTCAGCCGGGCCACCAACGCGATCAGGCCGGCCACCAGGACCGGCCCGCCGAGCCCACCGCCCAGGAAGCCGCCCACGACGCCGCCGACCAGGCTGCCGATCCCGCCGGCGATCCCGGTGACCGCTCCCCACACCCCGCCGCCCCGGCTCTCCTGCCGCTGGGCCGCCCCGGTCGCGACGACCGGGACCGGCGCGTTCAGGTCGTTGACCACCCGGACCGCCAGGATGCCACCGCCGGCCGAGGCCGCGGCCGTCCCCGCGGCGGTGACGGCCGCGGTGACGGCCGCGGGCGGGGGAGCCCCGGGGGCATACGCGGCGACCCGGTCCGCAGCCTGCCTGAGCGCGTCGGCCAGCGAGCGGATGCCCCGGTCGAGATCCTTGCTCTGCTGGTCGAGCATGGTGGACAGGGTGGTGGTGAGCTTGTCCAACTCCTCGCCCATGGTGTGCGGTTCACCCCCTTCCGGTGATCGGTCGGTCGTCAAGGCGTCCTCATGGCCTGCTGTTCTCTCTCCAACTGGTCCTGGAGCAGCCGGAGATAGCCGCGGCGTTCGGGTGCGGGGAGGTCCAGGACGGCGTCCGGCGACCAGTGCAGGTGATAGGCGAGCAGGAAGACCTCGCGCCGCAACGAGTCCTCATCGCTCACCCCAGCGGGAAAAACTGGGACATGTCCAAGGTGGTGCGGAACTCCTCGTCGCAGTGCTCGCAGACCACCGTGCGGATCAGCTCCGGTCCCGGCGCCTGCTCGTCGAGCGTGCGGCGGATCAACTGCCGGTCGGACATGGACAGATCGCTCAGCAGGCGGACACCGGTGGCCCGCACCGCCCGTTCGTCCATCTCGCCGACCCGGCGCAGACAGCGGGCCAGCAGGGCGTCCCGCTGCCTGCTCGGGTTCGCGTCCCGGCGGGCGGCGGCGGTCTCCTCGTCCTCACCCGTCGGCAGTGCGAAGACCAGCTCGCGGTGGCAGTCGCCGTGGGTGTCGGTGTAGCCGTCCTCCAGCTCCACGGTCACCTCGCCCTGTCCGTCCGGAAGTTCACGCACCTCGATGGTGGACAGGTCCTCCAGGACCAGCGTCGTGCCCTGGCAGCGAGGGCAGCGGTAGTGCGCCTCCATCTCGTCGCCGAAGGTCGTGCGGCGCAGCTCCAGGAGCAGGAAGTTGCGGTCCGCCGAGCACAGTTGACGGGCCGCCGGCGCGCTCAGCGGGGTGCCGTCGGGGGTCTGCACACAGCTGGCCAGGAGCGCGGTGATCAGCTTGCCCGCGTTGTGGCGCAGTTTGGGGTCGGTGAGCAGCGCCTCCTCGCGACCGGTCATCTTCCGTACGGTGACCTCGCGCAGCGGCTCACCGTCGCCCGTGCGGTGACCGACCGGGAGCGGGACGGAGGCCCTGAGGTGCTGGGAGGTCGCCATCACCGTTTCCACTCCAGGCCGTTGTGCTCCACGACCACGATCTGCCGGAGCAGGCTGGTGGATCCGGCCTCCAGGTCGGAGAAGCTGGCCGACTTCACCCACGCGTCGTAGAACATGATCCGGAAGACCTCGGCGCCGAAGTGCTTCTTGACGATCGCGCCGTCCCGCCGGACCGTCGAACCCCGGCCGCCGCCACCGTGCTTGAACATGTCCTCGAAGAACGTCTTGAAGTTCTGGTCGTCCTGGCTGCCGTCCACATAGCGTTCGATGGTCAGCGGCTGGAACTTCACGATCCCGCTGGACACCTTGCGGACGACGTTGGTGCCGCCTTCCGGCATCTCGATGGCCTCGGTCTCGCCGAGGCTGAGGCCGGACACCTTGGAGACCGTCGGGCTCTCCACGGTTCCGATCTCCACCACGAACTCGTTGGCCCGGTAGGGCTCTGGCATGACTGCCCCTCCTCTGGTCCCCTGTGATCCGTCAGCTGTCGCTCGCCGAAGCGCCGCTGTCCTGCTGGCCGACCACGACGAGGATCGTCTCGGCGGGCCTGGACGGGTAGAAATAGACCTCGATGCGCAGATTGCCGAGCGCCACCTCGTCCGGCGGGTTGTTCTCGGGGCCGCAGACCACGGTGAAGACGTCCTCCGGCCTGCCGGTGCCGAACGCCTGGGCCTGGTGCAGGCGCATCAGGAACGGGGTCACCGAGTTGTACTTGACCTTGTTCCACAGGCTGTCCCGGTTCGGCTCCTGCCGCACCCAGCGCAGCCCCTCGCGCAGCGACGACTTGACGTAGTTGAAGAGCAGCCGGACGTTGACGAACAGCCAGCGGGAGTCGGTGGACAACGTGCGCGAGGTGTCGACGACGATGCCCGCGCCGCGCACCGCGCGGACGGAGTTCACCGAGCCGTTCTTCACCAGTTCGGTGTTGTCGACGTCGGTGACGTCCCGCTCCACGGCGAGCGCCCCGCGCAGCACCGCCTCGTCGCCGGCCGGCGCCTTCCACACCCCGCGCGTCTGGTCGATCCGGGCGTAGACGCCCAGCACATGGCCGGTCGGCGGGACCACCCGGGTCGGGGCGGCGCCGGCGCCGATCGGGTCGGAGACGGTGATCCACGGCCAGTACAGCGCCCCGTACACCTTCGCGGCCCGGAAGTCCTGGCCGAACTCCCGTGCCCCGTCGGTGTCGCGGCCTGCCGGGGTGTGACCGACGAACATCGCGTCGCCCCGTGCCTCGCAGTAGTCCAGCGCGGCCCGGGTGACCGGCCGCAGCAGCACGTCCGCCATCAGCTCGGGCACGGCGAGCAGCTGGATCGCGACGGTGTCGAAGCGGGCCAGGGCCGCCCGGTAGTCCCCGGCGGTCGGGTCGTCGCCGTCCGCCCCGGCGGTCCGGGCGAGGCCGGTGCTGTCCGGCGTGGGCAGCCCGAGCCGTACGCCCGCGGTGGGGGCCGGTACGTCCCGGCCGGTGAAGGCACCGGGAGCGGGGTCGGTCAGCACGATCGAGGCGGAGCCGGTGTGCGGGTCGTTCACCCGGGTCGGGGCGTAGCCCGGGCGGCTCGCGTCCAGTGTGAGTTTCTCCCAGTCCTCCACGGTCGTGAACCCCGGCCCGTCCGCCGCACGGCGGCGTACGGTCAGGTTGAACTCGCAGGTGGAGACGGTCGCGCCGTCCTGTACGCGGTACTCGTTGCGGGCGCCGGCCGAGCCCGGCTCGTCCCAGGTCAGCAGATAGCTGGTGACGCCGCCCGCGGACTGCTGCTCGATGGTCTTGATCCGCACCCAGTCCGAGGAGATCCCGTCGTCGAAGCGCACCTGGTCCCCGGCCCTGAAGCCGGCCGTGCTCGCGACCTGGGCCCGGGTGTAGGACGGGTTGGCGCTGTCGGTGCCGGCGGCTGTGGTCGTGCCGTCCGGGAAGCCGAGCAGCGTACGGGTCGGGTCGTCGCCGTCGGCGCCGGTGACGACGCTCAGCTTCGCTGTGCCGCCCTTGCCCCGAGTGACCAGCAGCAGTCCGTCCGCGGCGGCCTCGGCGCGCACCCGGTCGCCCACCTGGGCGTTGACCGTGGCGGCCACGTCCTCGGCGGTCGCCTGCGACAGCACCGGCACCGCACCGGGACCGAACGTCACGGTCAGCGTCACCGCGGGGGCCTCCACGTGCAGCACCAGCCGGCGTGCCGTGCCGCCGACGGATGCGAGGTCGACGGTACGGGCCGCCCAGGCCTCGCCCTGCAACCGCGCCGGGCGGTTGCCGTCCAGGGGAGCGGTCAGCGGGGTGGAGAACTCCGGGTTGTCGGCGACCGCCACGTACAGCTCGTTGCCCCAGGTTCCGGGATCGGCGGTGCCCCGGTGGCCGGCGCCGACCTGGAGCGAGTCGCTGCCGTCCCGGTCCTTGAGGGTGACCGAGGCGGCCGCTGCGCCGGCGCCGACGACGCGGGCCGCGTACGCCTGCCGGCCACCGTTGCCGAAGAACCCGTCGACGGCGTACGCCCCCGTGAAGCGGGCGTCGTACCCGCCGAAGCGGCCGGTGAACTGCTGCGCGGAGGAGATCCGCACGGCCGAGTCCACCGGGCCCCGCCGGCTGCGCAGAAGCAGCCCGGCCACCGAGGTGGGCGCCCCGGCGATCGCAGGGGCCGTCCGCCCGTCCGTCTCCAGCACGTTGATACCGATGTTGAGGCTCATGGACATCTCCAGCCGTTCCGGAGGGGGCAGAAGGGGACCGGGGCGCTCATCCGGGCGTCACCTCCCGCAGGAGGCTGTCCGGCTGCCCGGTCACCAGCAGGGGCACCCCGAAGCCGTACGGCCGCCGGGGGCCGGTCTCCTGGGGTGCGAGCAGCCGGTAGTACAGCGGGGTCGCGGGCGGCCGGTACGGTCCGGTGGCCAGCGGGCCGGGTTCCAGCGGGAGCAGCGCGAGGGGCTCGTCGAAGACCAGCAGGCGCGCACTGCCGGCCAGCTCGGCGGTGATCGCCTCGGTGATCCGGGCGCGTTCGGGGTGTCCGGCCGCGACGGCCTCGATCCGGTAGTCCAGCCGGATCTGCTGGGGTTGCGGGCGGACATACGCCCCTTGGTCCGTCTCGTTGTCGATGAGCGTGCCGGCGGACTGCGGGGGTAGCGCCAGTACGGCGAACGTGCTGATCGCGATGTACGGCGGCGACTGGTCCGGCGGGACGTCGAAAAACGCGGGGACGCCCGTCACCAGGGCGTCCAGCCGGGCCAGCAGCGCGGCGTCGGCGTCCCGCAGCGCCTCCGGTGTGCCGGCGGCCAGGTCGTCGACCGCAGCCGTGAAGGCGGGTGTCGGCGTCCGGCCGCGCAGCCGCAGCAGGCCGACCGCCTGCCGCAGTGCGGGCGGCATGTCACCCAGCCACAGACGGTGCAGCTCCCAGGTGTCCGGCTGCTCGACGCGCAGCCGCCGGTGCCAGGGCTGGACGCCGGCCGCCGGGTCCGTGCCGGCCTCCAGGACGAGGCCGGGCGAGACGGTCGAGGAGCGCAGCCACAGTCGCAGTTCGGTGCTGTCGCGGAGGTCTTGAGCGGGACTGAACAGTCGCTGCACGTAAGGGGTCTGCCCGCCGGATCCGGCGGTGGCCGTGACCGCCATGCCCCGGCCGTCGGGACCCAGGCAGGCGGCCTCCGGTCCGGTGGCGGCGCTCCACAGCCCGGAGCCGTCCGACTGCCAGGGAGAGGCGAAGTCGTCGAGAACGCGACTGCCCATCGGACACACCCCCCCCGCCGCACCCCGTGACGCTGCGGGCGCCCATGTTTCCCGGCGGGCGTCACCGGTCCGTCACACCTGCGTCACCAGGAGCGAGTGCGGGGCGGGCCCGCATAATGATCCATGAGATTGCATAAAGCTGCAGCGAAACGTATAGTCATGCCATCCAAGAGGAGGATTCCATGGCGGTACGTGCGGCAGTGGCCGGAGCGAGCGGGTACGCGGGCGGCGAGGTCCTGCGACTGCTCCTGGCGCACCCCGAGGTCGAGATCGGTGCCCTGACCGGCAACTCCAACGCCGGTCAGAAGCTCGGCGCCCTGCAGCCGCACCTGCTGCCGCTGGCCGACCGCGTACTCCAGGAGACCACCGCCGAGGTGCTTTCCGGCCATGATGTCGTCTTCCTCGCCCTCCCGCACGGGCAGTCCGCCGCCGTCGCCGAGCAGCTCGGCCCGGACGTCCTCGTCGTCGACATGGGCGCCGACTTCCGGCTGAAGGACGCGGCCGACTGGGAGAGGTTCTACGGTTCCGCGCACGCCGGGACCTGGCCCTACGGCCTTCCCGAACTGCCGGGTGGCCGCGCCCGGCTTGCGGGGTCCAAGCGCATCGCGGTACCCGGCTGCTACCCGACCGCCGTCTCGCTTGCGCTCTTCCCGGCCTACGCGGCGGGGCTCGCCGAGACCGAGGCCGTGATCGTCGCCGCCTCCGGAACCTCCGGCGCGGGCAAGGCCCCCAAGCCCAACCTGCTCGGCAGCGAGGTCATGGGCTCCATGTCGCCGTACGGCGTCGGCGGTGGCCACCGGCACACCCCCGAGATGATCCAGAACCTCAGCGGGGCCGCCGGCGAAACCGTGAGTGTCTCCTTCACGCCCACCCTCGCGCCGATGTCCCGCGGCATCCTCGCCACATGCAGTGCGAAGGCGCTCCCAGGTGTCACGGCCGAGTCCGTCCGCGCCGCCTACGAGAAGGCCTTCGCCGACGAGCCCTTCGTCCACCTCCTCCCCGAGGGGCAGTGGCCCACCACGGCGTCCGTCTACGGTTCCAACGCCGTTCAGGTGCAGGTCGCGTTCGACGAGGCCGCGGGCCGCATCATCGCCATCAGCGCCATCGACAACCTGACCAAGGGCACCGCGGGCGGTGCCGTACAGAGCATGAACATCGCCCTGGGCCTCGACGAGACCACCGGGCTTTCCACGATCGGAGTCGCACCGTGAGCGTCACGGCAGCCAAGGGGTTCCAGGCGGCGGGCATCGCCGCCGGGATCAAGGAGAACGGCAACCCGGACCTGGCCCTCGTGGTCAACGCCGGGCCCCGCCGCGCCGCCGCGGGCGTCTTCACCTCCAACCGTGTGAAGGCCGCGCCGGTGCTCTGGTCCGAGCAGGTCCTCAAGAGCGGCCAGTTGTCGGCCGTCGTCCTCAACTCCGGTGGTGCCAACGCCTGTACGGGCCCCAAGGGCTTCCAGGACACGCACGCCACCGCCGAGAAGGTCGCCGAGGTGCTCGGTGTGGGCGCCGGCGAGGTCGCCGTCGCCTCCACCGGGCTCATCGGCCTCCTGCTCCCGATGGACAAGCTGCTCCCGGGAGTTGAGACGGCAGCCGAGGCCTTGAGCGAGCACGGCGGCGAGAAGGCCGCCATCGCCATCAAGACCACCGACTCCGTCCACAAGACGTCCGTCGTGACGAAGAACGGCTGGACCGTCGGCGGCATGGCCAAGGGCGCGGGCATGCTCGCCCCGGGCCTGGCCACCATGCTGGTCGTCCTCACCACCGACGCGGACGTGGAGAGCGACCTCCTGGACAAGGCACTCCGTGCGGCCACGCGCACGACCTTCGACCGCGTCGACTCCGACGGCTGCATGTCCACCAACGACACGGTGCTGCTGCTCGCCTCCGGCGCCTCCGAAGTCACGCCGGAGTACGCGGAGTTCGCAGAGGCCGTACGGACCGTCTGCGACGACCTCGGTCAGCAGCTCATCCGGGACGCCGAGGGCGCCAGCAAGGACATCAAGGTCGAAGTGGTCAACGCCGCGACCGAGGACGACGCCGTCGAGGTGGGCCGCTCCATCGCCCGCAACAACCTCCTGAAGTGCGCGATCCACGGCGAGGACCCCAACTGGGGCCGCGTGCTCTCCGCGATCGGCACGACCCAAGCCGCCTTCGAGCCGGACCAGTTGAACGTCGCCATCAACGGCGTCTGGGTCTGCAAGAACGGCGGAGTCGGCGAGGACCGCGACAAGGTCGACATGCGCTACCGCGAGGTGCACATCGTCGCCGACCTCGCCGCCGGGTCCGAGACCGCCACCATCTGGACCAACGACCTCACCGCCGACTACGTCCACGAGAACAGCGCGTACTCCTCATGAGCACTACTCGGAAGCACACCGCCCTGCCCAAGGCCCAGATCCTCATCGAGGCGCTGCCCTGGCTGGTCAGGCACAACGGCAAGACGGTCGTCATCAAGTTCGGCGGCAACGCCATGATCGACGAGGACCTGAAGGCCGCGTTCGCCCAGGACGTCGTGTTCCTGCACCACGCCGGCCTCAAGCCCGTCGTCGTGCACGGCGGCGGCCCCCAGATCAGCGCCGCCCTCGACCGGCACGGCATCGTCAGCGAGTTCAAGGCCGGCCTGCGCGTCACCACCGAGGACGCCATGGACGTCGTACGCATGGTGCTCGCCGGACAGGTCCAGCGCGAGCTGGTCGGGCTCCTCAACCAGCACGGTCCGCTCGCCGTGGGTATCACCGGCGAGGACGCGCACACCATCACCGCCACCAAGCACCAGCCCACGATCGACGGCGAGTTGGTCGACATCGGGCGGGTGGGCGAGATCACCGCGATCGACACGGGCGCGATCGAGGCACTGCTCGCCGACGGCCGGATCCCGGTCGTCTCGTCGATCGCCCGGAGCCAGGACGACCACCATGTCTACAACGTCAATGCTGATACGGCGGCTGCGGCACTCGCTGCTGCTCTGGACGCCGAAACCCTCATGGTCCTCACGGACGTCGAGGGCCTCTACGAGGACTGGCCGAACAGCGACGAGGTGATCAGCCGCCTCACAGCTTCCCAACTGGAGAAGCTGCTGCCGGAGTTGAGCTCCGGCATGGTCCCGAAGATGGAGGGCTGCCTGCACGCCGTGCGCAACGGCGTCACGACCGCCCGGGTCATCGACGGACGGGTCCAGCACTCGATCCTGCTGGAGATCTTCACCGACGAGGGCATCGGCACGATGGTCGTGCCGGATGCGGAAGAGGGGGATGGGGAATGACCGGCACCGCGACCAACGCAGAGCTCACCCAGCGGTGGCAGGGCGCTCTCATGAACAACTACGGCACTCCCCGGCTGGCCCTGGTCCGTGGTGAGGGCACCAAGCTGTGGGACGCCGACGGCAAGCAGTACCTCGACTTCGTCGGCGGCATCGCGGTCAACGCGCTCGGCCACGCCCACCCGGCGATCGTCGAGGCCGTCAGCAAGCAGATCGCCTCCCTCGGGCACGTCTCCAACCTCTTCATCGCCGAGCCGCCCGTCGCGCTCGCCGAACGGCTTCTCCAGCACTTCGGCCGGGACGGCAAGGTCTTCTTCTGCAACTCGGGCGCCGAGGCCACCGAGGGCGCCTTCAAGATCGGCCGGTTGACCGGGCGGACCCACATGGTCGCCACCGAGGGCGGCTTCCACGGCCGGACCATGGGCGCCCTCGCCCTCACCGGCCAGGCCGGCAAGCAGGACGGCTTCCACCCGCTGCCCGGCGACGTGACGCACGTGCCGTACGGCGACGCGCAGGCGCTGGCCGCCGCGGTCACCGAGGAGACGGCCCTCGTCATCATCGAGCCGATCCAGGGCGAGAAGGGGGTCGTGGTGCCCCCGGCCGGCTATCTGAAGGCGGCCCGGGCCATCACCGCCGCCACGGGATCGCTGCTGGTGCTGGACGAGGTGCAGACCGGCATCGGCCGTACCGGACACTGGTTCGAGTACCAGGCCCACGAGGGCGTCCTGCCGGACGTCGTCACCCTTGCGAAGGGCCTGGGCGGCGGACTCCCGCTCGGCGCGACGGTCGCCTTCGGGCGGGCCGCGGAGCTGCTGCAGCCCGGCCAGCACGGTACGACGTTCGGCGGCAACCCGATCTCCTGCGCGGCCGGGCTCGCGGTCCTGGACACGATCGCGTCCGAGGGCCTGCTCGAGAACGTGAAGGCGCAGAGCGAGAAGCTGCGCACCGGAATCGAGTCACTGGGGCACCCGCTGATCGCCCATGTCCGGGGTGCGGGCCTCCTCCTGGGTATCGTGCTCACCGAGCCGCTCGCACCGAAGGTGCAGCAGGCGGCTCAGGACGCCGGGTTCCTGGTGAACGCGCCCGCCGCCGATGTCGTACGGCTCATGCCGCCGCTGAACCTCGGCGACGACGAGGCGGACGCGCTCCTGCAGGCGCTGCCCGGCATCCTGGACGTGGCCAAGGGGGACGGATGATCCGGAGAATGAGACGACGATGAGCCATGCGCAGGAGCACGAGCAGACCGCGGGGCCTGCCGTACCGCAGACCCGCACCGCACGGCACCGCCGGATCGTGGACATCCTCAACCGGCAACCCGTGCGGTCGCAGAGCCAGTTGGCGAAGCTGCTCGCCGATGACGGGCTGAGCGTCACGCAGGCGACGCTCTCCCGGGATCTCGACGAGCTGAACGCGGTCAAGATCCGCAACAACGACGGCGACCTGATCTACGCGGTGCCGAGCGAAGGGGGTTTCCGGACCCCCCGTGTGCCGCTGGGGGAGTCGGCGAAGGAGGAGCGGATGCGGCGGCTCTCGCAGGAGCTGCTGATCTCTGCGGAGGCTTCGGCGAACCTGGTTGTTCTGCGGACGCCGCCCGGTGCCGCCCAGTTCCTGGCCTCGGCGATTGATCAGGCTGAGCTGCATGACATTCTCGGGACGATCGCCGGTGATGACACCTTGCTGTTGATCAGTCGGGATCCCGTCGGGGGGCAGGCGTTGGCCGAGCATTTGTTGCGGTTGGCTCAGAACGGGCACTGAGGGGTTGTGTGTCGGGTGCGGGTTCGCTGTGGCTGGTCGCGCCCACGCGGCGGAGCCGCAAATCGATACAGCCCCCGCGCCCCTGAGGACATCCACTTACCCGAGTCGAGACGCCAAGCCTCCTGTACACCTGACCTCGTCGCCCGCCGTGATCAGTAGGGCCTCCACGTCCGGCAGCGATTCCAGCCAGCTCAGGCCCTCTCTCGAACCCATCGCGAAGGCTGCCGTCGCCCAGCAGTCCGCCCAGGTGATGCGAGGGGCCACCACCGTCACCGCCACCAGGTCCGTGACCGCCGAGCGGCCCGTGCGGGGGTCGACGATGTGGGCGCCTCGTTCGGCCGTGCCCGAGGTGGCTACGGCCAGTTCGGCCGTGCCCGCCGCGGAGACGACCGCCGCCAGTCCTCCCGGGCGCAACGGGTCCGCCACGCCGACCCGCCACGGGCGGTCCGGGCCGGGTACGCCCAGCAGTTGCACGTCTCCGCCGCCGTTGAGGCTCACTCCGGTCGCGCCGGACTCCGCCATCCGTCGGGCCGCTCGCTCCACGGCCCAGCCCTTGACGATGCCCGTCGGGTCGAGGCTGCCCTCGTAGCGCATGCTGAACCAGCCGTCGCTCAACCGCTCGGCCTCGGCGCCGAGTTCGAGTACCTCGGCGACTTCCGGGTCGCACTCGTCCACGGTCAGTTCGCCCCGGGCCAGGCGGGAGATCTGGCTGGCGTCGCGGTACGTGCTGAACACCTCGTCGACCCGGTGCAGGCCCGCCACCGCCTCCCGCAGTGCCGTCTGCACGGCCTCGGGATCCCCGCCGCGGACGTCAAAGGAGAAGACTGTCCCCATGACCTCCTCCGCGTGACGTACCGCGGCGGGAGCTTGTGCCGATTCGGCCACCGTGTCAGCCACCGGCCTGGTCCAGGGCCGACTGGAGGGACTCCTTGTAGCCGGTGCTCGTGTAGGTGGCGCCGGAGACCGCGTCGATGTCGGCGCTGCCGGCCGCGACCGCCTCCTGGTTGAGCTTGGGAACCGCGTTGCCGGAGATCTGGTCGCTCTGTCCGCCGGTCGGCTGCTGCACGGCCTCGGCCTTGGTGATCTTGCCGCCGCTGACCGTGATACGGACCTGGACGGGACCGTACTGGGTCTGGGCCACGTCGCCGGTGACCGTCTTCGCGGCGGCCTCGGCGCTGCCCGAGCCCTGGTCGGCACCCTGCTCCGAGCTCTGCGAAGGCGCCGGGGAGGCCGGGGCGGTGGCCGCGGCGTTCGCCTTGTCGATGGCCGACTGCAGTGACTTCTTGTAGCCGTCGCTGGTGTACGTCGCCCCGGACACCGCGTCGATCTCCGCGCTCTGCGCCGTGATCGTCGCCTGGTTGAGCTTGGGTACGGCGTTGGCGGTGATCTGGTCGCTCTGTCCGCCCTTGGGCGCCTGGACCGCCTCGGCCTTGGTGATCTTGCCGTTGGCGGCGGTCAGCCGGACCTGGACGGCGCCGTACTGGGTCTGGATCGCGTCGCCGGTGACCGTGCCACCGGTGGCCTCGGCGCCGCCCTGGGCCGACTCCTGCCCGGCTGCGGTCTGTTGCGGAACCGTTCCGCCCGCCTGGGCGGAGGCCGGGTCGGTGGACGGCTTCAGCGACAGAATCAGCACGACACCGGACACGGTGGCGGCCGTCGCGAGCACGACACGTCGGACGGGGTGACTCTTCCTCATGCTCCTACAGCTCCTGAAGTCCCGTCGCTCACATCTCGAACGACTCGTGATGGATGCGGCGGGCGGGCACACCCGCGCCGCGCAGTGCGTCGTACACCCCCTGTGCGAAGCCGGGCGGCCCGCACAGGAAGGCGTCGTGCTTGTCGATGTCGGGGAGTTTGCGGCGCAGGGTGTCCGCGGAGATGTCCGGGCGTTCACCGTCCGGGCTGTTGACCGCGTACATCAGCCGGGCGCCGCGCTCGTCCGCGATGGCGGCCAGCTCGTCCCACAGCGCCAGGTCCTGGGTGCTGTTGGCCCGGTAGAGAAGGGTGATGTCGCCGGCCGCGCCGGGCAGCGTCTCGAACAGCGCCCGCATCGGGGTGATGCCGACGCCGCCCGCGACCAGCAGTACCTTGCCGCGGCTGCGGCGCTGGGCGGTCAGCGCGCCGTACGGGCCCTCGGCCCACACCTTGGTGCCGGGCACCAGCTCGCGCAGCCGCTCGCTGTGGTCGCCGATCGCCTTGACCGTGATCCGCAGCATGCCGGGGCGGGGCGCCGCCGACAGGGAGTACGGGTGGGAGCTGAACCGCATGCCCGGCGCCAGGAACCGCCAGCGGAAGAACTGGCCCGCCTCCGCGCCCATCCGGTGCAGCTTCCGCCCACCGATGAGCACCGACACGACACCCGGCGTCTCCTCGATCACGGCCTCGACATACATCCGGTGGCGCAGGTTCAGCCGGATCGGGGTGAAGATCCGGTACCAGATCACCAGCGCGGTCACCGAGCCGTACAGCGCGTACCAGACGGTCTTGGCGACCGGCTCGACGGCGAAGTCGTTGCCGGTGGTGAGCTGGTGCCAGAAGGTCAGGAACACCGCCGCGTACGTCATCAGGTGCACGTGGTACCAGGTGTCGTACGGGATCCTGCGGCGGACGCCGCCGATGGACATCAGCCCGATGAGGAACAGCAGACCGGTGCCGATGGCCGCCTTGCCCATGTCCGGCAGCTGGTTGATGGAGTCGATCGTCTGCTGGACGATGTCGCCGAAGCCCTTGCCGGCCTGAAGGGCGTAACCCCACATGATGAGGACGACGTGGGCGAGGGTCAGACAGAGGGTGTACCGGCCGCTCATCGCGTGCCAGCGGGCGACCCGGTCGGAGCCCACGCGGCGTTCCAGGGCGGGCACCCGGGCCATCTGCAGCACCACGAGCGCCATCAGGTAGCCGGCCAGCAGGCCGGTGATCCGGCCCGCATTGAGGATCTTGCTGTTGTCGTCGGCGACGGACGGCGTGTTGTGCCACCACAGGTACAGCACGCCGACCGCGCCGGCCCAGACGGCGAGCAGCAGAACGGTCGCCGGGGAGCGGCGCGGGCGGATGCGGCGCATCGTCTGGCGGCGGGCGGCGCGGCCGCCTGCGAGCGTGGTGGTCACGTTTCCTCCGGGGACGGGGGCAAGGGGGTTGGCGTGGTCCCTTGGTCCTCAGATACGTGCCGCGACGCTCGTGTGTTCAGCCGCCTCTTCAGTACCGGGTGATCGCTGTGACGCCCCCGGTGGTCCCGATCGCCATATGCGGTTTCCGCCCGGGATCGGCCCACTTGAGGATCCGCCGCATCGCGTCCGACGGCACCGACACACAACCGGCGGTCGCCCCACGCCCGTTGACATGAAGGAAGATGCCGGCGCCCCGCCCCCGGACCGGCTCGGCGTAGTTGAACCCGATCACCATCGCGTACGCGTACTGCGTCCCGTACGAGATCAGGTGCTCGGCCTCGGCGGCCCTGCAGTGGGCGGGGCGCGGCTGGACCCAGCGGTTGTAGGACCGCGAGTCGTTGTCCTGGCACCACCACGAACTCTGCTTCACGGCCCGGTACTTGTACGTCGTCCCGCTCGGGGCCGCCTTGATCCCGAAGGCGTACGGCAGCTCGTACAGCCCTGTCGGTGTCGTGTTCGTCCCCTGCTTGCGCGAGGCGCCCTCCACGAGCCCGTTCGCCCCGAAGCGGGCTTTCGCGGAACCGGTCTTCACCCACTGTCCGTTCCGACGGTCCCACCAGGTCACGGTGCCCGAGGTCGAGCCGGTCTTCGCGGCCACGGCGGTGATCAGCTGGGTGCCGCCCCCGGTGTCGGCCATGCGCGCGGGCAGCGGCGCACCGGCGTTCCCCGGCGCGGCGCCGAGCAGGAGGACGGATGTGGCGGCGAGGACGACGGCGAGACCCGGGCGCATGCTGCGACCGTAGACGGAGGCGACGGCGACCGCAGGGTGGTTGGGCCGATCGGCCGCCCGCCCGTCCGTGATGCCGCCGCCTCCGCCGATGCCGGCTGGGCTCAGGTGCCCAGCGGATTGAGCAGCTCGGCCGAGCGGCGTCGACCGCTGATCCCGGATCCCCTTGTGTTCCTGTGAGTTGGGCCCGCGCTAGGGGACAGACACGACGGAAGGGAGGATTCCAACAAACGGCCTCAGTGATCGCGTATATGTGTACATCAATCAAACTCTGGTAAATCGACCATCAGCGTGCACTGTGATGCACGGTCAGGAAGCTGGGGCGGACGAGTGGGGCGCCGGTGTGGGAGGCAGCGGCAGCGGCAGCCCCTGGAGGCCGTCCAGGCTGGTGGCGATGTGCTCCTTCTTGGCGAAGTACGCGCTGAGTGACTCGTCGTCCTCGCGCGCGAAGCGCCTGGCGTGCAGGTCGCGGTCCTCGTCGTACGTCATGAAGGGCACCGCGTAGCCGCAGGAGTCGCGGATCGTCTCGGCCGTCACGACGATGATCGCCCGCAGGCCGTGCAGGCTCGGGTCGATGTCCGGGAAGTGGCCGAGCAGTTCCGGGAAGCGCGGGTCGTCTCGGAAGACCGGCTCGCCGCGGCCGTGCACCCGGACGATGTTCGGCGGGCCCTGGAAGGCGCACCACATGAGGGTGATCCGGCCGTTCTCCCGCAGATGCGCGACGGTCTCCGCGGTGGAGCCGGCGAAGTCGAGGTAGGCCAGGGTGAGTTCGTCGAGGATCACGAAGGAACCGCGCAGGCCCTTGGGGGAGAGGTTCACCGTGCCGTCGCCGGACAGGGGCGCGGACGCGGTGAAGAAGAGGGGCTGCGCCTCGATGAACGTGCGGAGCCTGCCGTCTATGCGCTCGTAAGTCTTTCCCATGTCTAAGGATTATGGGTGCAAGTCTTTCGCACGTCTAATGAATTCCGGCATCCGGTTCCCGGACGGCAGACAGGACCGTGGCCGCCCCGGCCGGCGCTCACACGGGGCGGCCACAGCGCCTGTCACGTCACTGGGTGAGCGTGCAGGCGGCCAGGGAGTCCAGACCCTGCGGCTTGTCGGCCGTACGACCGATGGCGGTGGCGATGCGGTTGACCGTGGCGATCCGCTTGTCCTCCAGCGGGCCGAGGACCGCGTTCTGGACGAAGTTGGGTCCGCCCTGGCCGACCACCTCTGCCTGCGCGGTGGCCGGGATCGCGGGCAGCTGCGAGGCGACGTCGGGGCAGGTGATGGCCCCCGCCGCCGCGGCGTCACCCGTGTCCCCGGTCTCACCGGTGTCCTCGCCGGCCGCCTCGGAAGCCGTCGCGCTCGGCGTGGCCTCGGCCTCTTCGCCCGCGCCCGCTTCCTCGCCCGCCTCCTCGCCCGTGTCGGCGGCGCCGTCGGCGTCGAGGGCGCACGGCGCGAGCGCCTCGAGACCCTGCGGCTTGTCGGCCGTACGGCCGATGGCGGTGGCGATGCGGTTGACCGTGGCGATCCGCTTGTCCTCCAGCGGGCCGAGGACCGCGTTCTGGACGAAGTTGGGTCCGCCCTGGCCGACCCCAGGGTCCGGGCGGTCGCGGTGCTGCTCTTGGACGTCTCCCCGGCGAGGGCGGTGCCGGCGACGATCGCCCCGGTCAGCGCCACCGCGGCGGCGCCGCCGATGATCGCGACGCGGCGCTTGTTGTACTTCGGAAGAGCCCTGGACATGCGGATGCCTCACTAGGGGTCGGCGGGTGTGGTCGTTTCCCTTGTTTACAAACGCGGCGCCTGCGTTCGGCGAGGAGTACGGGAAAGCGGTTTCGCGCGTTCAAACCTCTGGCAAACCTCCGGCGAGATTGACGAATCATGCAGAGTTCTGCATACTCATGCATGCCAGTGAATGAAGGCCAGTGAACGCAGGGTGAGGAGAAACCCATGACCGAGCGCGTCGTACTCGCCTACTCGGGCGGTCTCGACACCTCCGTCGCCATCGGCTGGATCGCCGAGGAGACGGGCGCCGAGGTCATCGCTGTCGCGGTGGACGTCGGCCAGGGCGGCGAGGACCTGGACGTCATCCGCAAGCGCGCCCTCGCATGCGGCGCCGTGGAGGCCGAAGTCGCCGACGCCAAGGACGAGTTCGCCGAGGAGTACTGCCTTCCGGCGATCAAGGCCAACGCGCTCTACATGGACCGTTATCCACTGGTCTCCGCGCTCTCCCGGCCGACGATCGTCAAGCACCTCGTCGCCGCCGCACAGAAGCACGGCGCCACCACGGTCGCTCACGGCTGCACCGGCAAGGGCAACGACCAGGTCCGCTTCGAGGCCGGCATCGTCGCCCTCGCCCCCGGCCTCAAGTGCATCGCCCCGGTCCGCGACTACGCGATGACCCGCGACAAGGCGATCGCCTTCTGCGAGGAGAAGCAGCTCCCGATCGCGACCACCAAGAAGTCCCCGTACTCCATCGACCAGAACGTCTTCGGGCGCGCCGTCGAGACGGGCTTCCTGGAGGACATCTGGAACGCGCCGATCGAGGACATCTACGAGTACACCTCGAACCCGGCGGAGACTCGCGAGGCCGACGAGGTGATCATCTCCTTCAAGGCGGGTGTCCCGGTCGCCGTCGACGGCAGGCCCGTCACCGTCCTGCAGGCGATCCAGCAGCTCAACGAGCGCGCCGGCGCCCAGGGCATCGGCCGGATCGACATGGTCGAGGACCGGCTCGTCGGCATCAAGTCCCGCGAGGTGTACGAGGCCCCGGGCGCGATCGCGCTCATCACGGCCCACCAGGAGCTGGAGAACGTCACCGTCGAGCGCGAACTCGCCCGCTACAAGCGGCAGGTCGAGCAGCGCTGGGGCGAACTGGTCTACGACGGCCAGTGGTTCTCCCCGCTCAAGCGGGCCCTGGACGGCTTCATCGACGAGGCGAATCAGCACGTCAACGGTGACATCCGGATGACCCTGCACGGCGGCCGAGCTGTCGTCACCGGCCGGCGCTCCGAGACGTCGCTGTACGACTTCAACCTCGCGACGTACGACACTGGTGACACCTTCGACCAGGCCGCGGCCAAGGGCTTCATCGACATCTACAGTCTGTCGTCGAAGATTGCCGCCCAGCGCGACCTCGCGTAGGCGCAACCCCGACCAACCCTCTCTAGGAGCAACGCAAGTGAGCAGCAACAGCGGTGACGTACGGCTCTGGGGCGCCCGTTTCGCCGACGGTCCCGCCGAGGCCCTGGCCAAGCTGTCCGCGTCCGTCCACTTCGACTGGCGGCTCGCACCGTACGACATCGCCGGTTCGCGTGCCCACGCGCGCGTGCTGCACAAGGCGGGCCTGCTCACGGACGACGAGCTGACTCGGATGCTCGCGGGCCTCGACCAGCTCGAGGTGGACGTGGCATCAGGTGACTTCGTCGGCACGGTCGCCGACGAAGACGTCCACACGGCTCTCGAGCGCGGCCTCCTGGAGCGCCTCGGCGCCGACCTCGGCGGCAAGCTCCGCGCCGGCCGCTCGCGCAACGACCAGGTCGCGACCCTCTTCCGCATGTACCTGCGGGACCACGCCCGGATCATCGGCGGTCTGATCGCCGACCTCCAGGACGCGCTGATCGGCCTCGCGGAGGCCCACCCGGACGTGGCGATGCCCGGCCGCACCCACCTCCAGCACGCCCAGCCGGTGCTCTTCGCCCACCATGTCCTGGCCCACGTCCAGTCCCTGTCCCGGGACGCCGAGCGGCTGCGCCAGTGGGACGAGCGGACGGCGGTCTCGCCGTACGGCTCGGGAGCCCTCGCGGGCAGCAGCCTCGGCCTGGACCCCGAGTCGGTCGCCAAGGACCTCGGCTTCGAGCACGGCAGCTCCGCGAACTCCATCGACGGCACGGCCTCCCGTGACTTCGTCGCCGAGTTCGCCTTCATCACCGCGATGATCGGCGTGAACCTCTCCCGGATCGCCGAGGAGGTCATCATCTGGAACACGAAGGAGTTCTCCTTCGTGACCCTGCACGACGCCTTCTCCACGGGCTCGTCGATCATGCCGCAGAAGAAGAACCCGGACATCGCGGAGCTGGCGCGCGGCAAGAGCGGTCGCCTGATCGGCAACCTGACGGGCCTGATGGCCACGCTCAAGGCCCTCCCGCTCGCGTACAACCGCGACCTCCAGGAGGACAAGGAGCCGGTCTTCGACTCCTGTGACCAGCTCGAGGTCCTGCTCCCCGCCTTCACCGGCATGATGGCCACCCTCACCGTCCACCGCGAGCGCATGGAGGAACTGGCCCCGGCCGGCTTCTCCCTCGCCACCGACATCGCCGAGTGGCTGGTCAAGCAGGGCGTCCCCTTCCGGGTCGCGCACGAGGTCGCCGGCGAGTGCGTCAAGGTCGCCGAGGCCGACGGCATCGAGCTCGACGGCCTCACCGACGAGCAGTTCGCGAAGATCTCCGCCCACCTCACCCCCGAGGTCCGGTCCGTCCTCAACGTCCCGGGCGCCCTGGCGTCCCGCAACGGCCGCGGAGGCACGGCCCCGAGCGCGGTGGCGATCCAGCTGGCAGAGGTGAAGCAGGACGTGGCGGCTCAGCACGAATGGGCGACGGCCAAAGCGAAGCGGTAACCGGAGCGCCCCGTCAGGGGCGCGGGGCTGTATCAATTTTGCGGCTCCACCGCGTGGGCGCGACAAGCCGCAGCGCTCCCGCACTCGCCAAGGAGCCGTACACCCCGAGCTCTGAGGCGCCCTGCATTCACCGAAGGTCATCGCGGGTTACGTTGGTCAGGAGCCGTACCGGAGCCGACCGAACGGAGCCCGCGATGCCCTTCGCCCGCCTGGCCACAGCAACAACCCCCACCTGCCACATCGGCTTCGGCCTGGCCGCAGTCGGCCGCCCCGGCTACATCAACCTCGGCCGAGACCACGACCTCGGAGAAAACCGCAGCGTCGAGACGCTGCGCAAACGTACCCACGAACTCCTCGACGCCGCCTACTTCCAGGGCGTCCGCTACTTCGACGTGGCCCGCTCCTACGGCCGCAGCGAGGAGTTCCTCGCCGACTGGCTGAACGCGCGCCCCGACATCGACGACATCGTCGTAGGCAGCAAGTGGGGCTACACCTACACCGCCGGCTGGACGGCGGACGCCGAGACGCACGAGGTCAAGGACCACAGCGTCCAGACGTACGACCGCCAGCACGCCGAGACGGCCGACCTGCTCGGCGACCGGCTCGACCTCTACCAGATCCACTCGGTGACCCCGGACAGCCCGGCCCTCACCGACAAGGAACTGCACGCAAGGCTCGCGGAAGCCGCGGCCCAGGGCCTCACCGTCGGCTTCTCCACCAGTGGCCCCGCGCAGGCGGACGCCATCCGCGCCGCCCTCGCCGTGACGGTCGACGGCGAGCCCCTCTTCCGTACCGTCCAGTCCACCTACAACGCCCTGGAGACCTCGGCCGCCCCTGCCCTCGCCGAGGCCCACGACGCGGGACTGACGGTGATCGTCAAGGAGGCCATGGCGAACGGCAGGCTCGCGGACCCGTATGCGCCGGAGGCGCTGAAGGCCGTAGCCGCAGAAACGTCTCTCGGCTGCGACGCGGTCGCCCTCGCGCTCGTCCTGCGCCATCCCTGGGCCGGAGTCGTCCTGTCCGGCGCCGCGACCGCCGTCCAGCTCGCCTCCAATCTGCACGCGGCGGTCGTGGACCTCGACGAGGACCAGCTCGGACGGCTCGGGGCGCTGGTGGAGGAGCCGGGGGCGTACTGGGAGCGGCGCGGGCAGCTGCCCTGGCACTGAGGAGACTCTCGCTCAGCGGTCGCTCATGAGACGTCCATGCCCATGATGAGACAAAGATGTCTCACATGGATTATGGTTGTCTCATGGCTGTCGACCGTGACCATGTACTGCGCAGCGCCGCGGCCCTGCTGACCCGCAAATCCACCGCGACCATGGACGAGGTCGCCAAGGCCGCCGGGATCAGCCGCGCCACTCTGCACCGGCACTTCGCCGGGCGCGACGCGCTGGTCCGGGCGCTGGAGGCGCTCGGCATCGCGGAGTGCGAGGCCGCGCTGGACGCGGCCCGCCTGGACGACGGGCCCGCGAGCGACGCCGTACGGCGACTCGTGGGCGCGATCGAACCGGCCGCCGCGCTGCTCGCCTTCCTCTACTCCGAGAACCAGCTGTTCGAGGGCGAGGAGCAGAACGCGGGCTGGACCCGGATCGACGACCGCATCGCGGGCCTCTTCCGGCGCGGCCAGGCGTCCGGCGAGTTCCGCATCGACCTCACGCCGGCCTGGCTCACCGAGGCGCTCTACGGCCTGTTGGCCTCCGGCGCCTGGGCGGTGTCGGAAGGCCGTGTGGCCTCGAAGGACTTCAACTACATGATCGTCGAGCTGCTGCTCGGCGGCGCACTGCGTACCGCGTACTGACGATTCACGAAGAGACTCAAGAAGAGAGGAATCATGACCAGCACCCTGCAGCCGGCGACCACGACCGAGGCGGTGAAGCGCCCCGGCCGGTGGCTCGCGCTGTCCGTCCTCGTGCTCGCCGTGCTGCTGGTGGCCGTCGACGCGACCGTCCTCGGTCTCGCGACCCCCTACATCAGCGAGGACCTGAAGCCGTCGGGCACCCAGCTCCTCTGGATCGGCGACGTCTACTCCTTCGTCATCGCCGGACTGCTCGTCTCCATGGGCAGCCTCGGCGACCGCATCGGCCGTAAGCGGATCCTGCTCGTGGGCGCGACGGCGTTCGGCGCGGTGTCGGTGCTCAACGCCTACGCCACGACACCGGAGTTGATGATTTTCGCGCGTGCGCTGCTCGGTGTCGCGGGCGCGACCCTGATGCCCGCCACGCTCGCCCTGATCCGCAACCTCTTCCACGACCCACGCGAACGCAGCCTCGCCGTGGGCATCTGGGGCGCGACGGCCTCCGCGGGTACGGCCATCGGCCCGATCGCGGGTGGGTTTCTCCTCGAACACTTCTGGTGGGGCTCGGTCTTCCTGATCAACCTGCCCGTGATGGCGGTCCTCGTCCTGGTCGGCATCAAGCTGCTGCCCGAGTCGCGCAACCCCAACCCCGGCCCCTGGGACATGGCCAGCGTCCTGCTGTCGCTGGTGGGCGTGATCGCCCTCGTGTACGCCGTCAAGGAGGCGGCCACCCACGGCTTCACGTGGGAGATCCTCGCCGTCGGCCTGCTGGGCGCGGCCGCGCTGTACGGCTTCGTACGCCGCCAACTCACCCTGCCGTCCCCGCTGCTGGACATGCGTCTGTTCCGCAACCGCGGCTTCAGCGCGGCGGTACTGGCCGACCTGCTGACGATCCTCGGTCTGTCCGGCCTGGTCTTCTTCCTCTCCCAGTACCTGCAACTCGTGCAGGGGCGGCCGCCGTTGGAGGCGGGCCTGGCCGAACTGCCCGCCGCGATCGGCGCGGTGGCGGCCGGTCTGATCGCCGGCCGCACGGCCCGGCGCTTCTCGGTGCGGTCCGTGGTCGCCGGCGGACTCGCCGCCGTGGGCCTCGCACTGGCGGCGCTCACCGTCCTCGACCAGTCCACCGGTTACCCCCTGCTGGGGGCGGCCCTGCTGGTCGTCGGCATCGGCGCCGGCTTCTCCTTCACCGTGACCGCCGACGTGATCCTCTCCAGCGTCCCCAAGGACCAGGCGGGCGCGGCCTCGGCGGTGTCCGAGACGGCGTACGAACTGGGCGCGGCACTGGGCATCGCGCTGCTGGGCACGATCGTGACCGGCGTGTACCGCGACTTCACGGGCCCGACGGGCACCCCGGCCGGAGCGCACGAGTCCCTGGGCGGTGCGGTGGAGGCGGCAGCGGCGATGCCCGCCCAGAAGTCCGAGGCATTGCTGGACGCGGCTCGCCAGGCCTTCGTGGACGGCCTGGCGCTGGCGGCCGGTCTGGGAGCAGCGGTACTGCTGGCAACGGCGGTAGCCGCATGGTTCATGCTCCGCGGCCAACGGTTGGAAAACGCCGCTTAGCGGCGCGGGGCTGTATCAATGTGCGGCTCCGCCGCGTGGGCGCGACCAGCCACAACGGCTCCGCACGCGCCCACGAACCCCAACCAGCCCTACAACCGGCTTTAGGTCCCTTTTCGCCCCGACCTGATGGTCTTGGCTCCATGACACGACGAACACGCAAACTGATCGTCACCGGAGCTGCAATCGCCACCGTCGGCTTGGCCGGAGGCGGCGTGGCCCTCGCCGCCGACGGCGAAGACAAACCCCCCAACGAGGTCAGGCTCGTCGTCAACGAGCATGACGACTGCCCGGACAAGGGCAACACCGGCACGACCGACCCCGCCTCAGAACTGTGACCACGGAGGTCGAACTCCTCGAGGAGGCCCTCTTCGAGGTGAAGCGAGTCATAGTCGGCCAGGACCGCATGGTGGAACGGATGTTCACCGCGTTCCTGGCCCGCGGCCACTGCCTCCTGGAAGGCGTACCCGGCGTGGCCAAGACCCTCGCCGCCAAGACCCTCGCCCACGTCGCCGGCGGCCGTTTCGCCCGCCTCCAGTTCACCCCCGACCTCGTCCCCTCCGACATCACCGGCACCCGTATCTACCGCCCCTCACAAGAGGCGTTCGACATCGAACCGGGCCCGGTCATCGCCAACGTCGTTCTCGCCGACGAGATCAACCGTGCCCCCGCCAAGGTGCAGTCCGCGCTCCTGGAGGTCATGGGCGAGCACCAGGTCTCGATCGGCGGCACCACGATCCCCGTCCCGGAGCCGTTCCTGGTCCTCGCCACCCAGAACCCGATCGAGTCCGAGGGCGTCTACCGGCTCCCCGAGGCCCAGCGCGACCGTTTCCTGCTCAAGGTGGAGGTCCCCGCGCCCAGCGAGTCCGAGGAGCTCGCGATCCTCTACCGGATGAGCGTCGACCCGCCCAGCCCGCGCCGTATCCTCACCCCCGAACGGCTCGTCGAGCTCCAGCGCAGCGCCGACGAGGTGTTCGTGCACCACGCGGTCGCCGAGTACGTCGTACGGCTCGTCGTCGCGACCCGCGAACTCGCGGGCCCCGAAACCCGGTTGGCGCACGGAGCGGGCCCCCGCGCCACGCTCGGCCTGGTCGCCGCCGCCCGTGCGCTCGCCCTTCTGCGCGGCCGGGGCTACGTACTCCCCGAAGACGTGGGGGACTTGGCGCACGAGGTCATCGCCCACCGTCTGGTCCTCTCCTTCGACGCGCTCGCCGACGGCGTCACCCCCGGCGAGATCGTCGACGAGGTGCTCGCGGCGGTGCAGCAGCCCCGGATCAGGCCGCGCCAGGTCGCCGAGGAGGCCGTGGCATGACCCCGACGCTGCGGGAACTCACCCCCGAACAAGCCCTGAAACACATGGAGTTGCTCTTCAACCGGCATCCGGACGGGCTCCTCCAGGGCGACCACCCGGCCCTCTTCCCCGGCCCGGGCAGCGAGGTCGCGGAGACCCGGCCGTACGTCATCGGCGACGACGTACGCCGGATGGACTGGAACGCCACCGCCCGCACCACCGTCCCCCACGTCCGCCTCAGCCTCGCCGACCGCGAACTCACCACCTGGATCGTCCTCGACGCCTCCGCGAGCATGGACTTCGGCACCGCACGGATGGAGAAGCGGGACCTCGCGGTGGGCGCGGCGGCGGCCGTCGCGTTCCTCACCGAGCGGGCGGGCAACCGGCTCGGCGCACAGATCACAGGGCCGCACGGCATACGGCGGATTCCGCCCCGCACCGGCCGGCGCCATCTGCTCACCGTCCTGCACGCCGCCCTGGACCGCCCGCGCGTCGACACCGGGGCCCCGGCCGACACCCTCGCGGACGCCCTCCGCGCCCTGCGCGCCCTGCCCGGCGGGGGCCTGGTCGCCGTGGTCTCCGACTTCCTGGAGGGCGGCTGGGAGCGGCCGCTGCGCACCGTGGCCCAGCGCCACCAGGTCCTCGCCGTCGAGACCGTCGACCCGCGCGAGCTGGAGCTGCCCGATGTGGGGCTGCTGACCGTCGTGGACCCGGAGACCGGACGCAGGCGTGAAGTCCCCACGCACGTAAGGGGGTTGCGCGAACGGTACGCCGAGGCCGCGCTGGAGCAGCGGGCCGTGATCAAGCAGTCCGTCCGCCGCGCGGGCGCCGCGCATCTGAGGCTGCGCACGGACCGGGACTGGGTGCGCGACGTCGTGCGCCACGTCGAGGACCAGCGGCGCCGAGCGGGAGGCGGCGCCGCATGACACGACCACTCACAGGACGCGCGGGAAGGGAGGGACCATGGGGCTGCGTTCGCCCGGCTGGCTGCTGCTCCTGCTGCCGCTCGCCGTTCTGATCGGCGCGTATCTGCTGGTCCAGCGCAGGCGCGGCCGCTATGCCGTCCGCTTCACCAACCTCGACCTGCTCGACAAGGTGGCGCCCGTACGGCCGGGTTGGCGCCGGCACGTCCCGGCGGGCGCCTTCTGCGCCACGCTCGGCCTGCTGGTGGTCGGCTTCGCCCGGCCGACCGCCGACGTGCAGGTGCCGCGGGAGCGGGCGACCATCGTCGTCGCGTTCGACACGTCCGGCTCCATGGAGGCGACCGACGTCGAGCCCACCCGGTTCGTCGCCGCCCAGCGTGCCGCCCTCGCCTTCATCGACCGGCTGCCCGAACGCTTCAACACCGGGCTGGTGTCGTTCAGCGGCTCCGCCACGGTCGCGGTGCCGCCGACCACCGACCGCGTGGTGCTCCGCTCGGCCGTCGAGCAGCTCACCACCGGCCAGGGCACGGCGATCGGCGAAGCCGTCATCGCCGCGCGCGACGCGATCCGCTCACTCGACCGACAGGCCGAGACCGAGCCCCCGCCCGCGCACATCGTGCTGCTGTCCGACGGCTCCAACACCGTGGGCCGCTCGGTCGAGTCGGCGGCCGAGGAGGCGGCGGCCGAGAAGATCCCGGTCTCCACGATCGCCTACGGCACGCCGGACGGCGTCGTCGATCTCGGCGACGGCCGCCTCCTCCAGGTACCGGTCGACGGACCCGCCCTGGAGAACCTCGCCTCCGTCACCGGCGGCGACTACCACGAGGCCGCCACGGGCGAGGAACTCCAGGCCGTCTACGAGGACATCGGCAGCTCCGTCGGCCACCGCACCGAGGAACGCGAGATCTGGCAGTGGTTCGTCGCGGCGGGCCTCGGCGCGGCACTGATCGCGGCCGCGACCTCGCTGCTCTGGTTCTCCCGCCTGCCATGACCGGCACATCCACCAAGGAGCCAGACGTGACAGACCCCATCCACTCCGGCCCGCCAGCCCCCGGCGATCCTGTGGCCGCCGACGGTGCTCAACCCCCACAGGGGCCACCCGCACCCGACAACGAAAGCAGTACGGGTGGTGCGGGTGGGAAACCAGACCCGGCCGAAGGCCAGGTGTCCTCCCACGCACCCGCACCCGCACCCGGCCTCGGCCACCCCCGCGGCCCCTCCTTCCTGCCAGGCCGCCGCCCCACACTCCCCGCCCGGCCCACACCTACTGCCGAGCCGGACCCGCCCCCCTCCACAGACACGCACGTCCCGGTACGCCCCCGCACCCCCCGCCCCCTCACCACCGCACTCCTCGCCGCCGTACTCGCAGGCGGCGCCGCCGGATACGCGGCCGGAGCCCTCGGCGACGACGACCCCGCCGCCGCCCCGGCCGCCGCACGCGACTCCGGAGGGCTCGAAGCCGTCGCCGCCCGGGTCCTGCCCAGCGTGGTCTCCGTGCGGACGGCGGACGGACAGGGCTCCGGGTTCGTGTTCGACGAGCGGGGCCGGATCCTCACCAACGCCCATGTGGTGGACGGCAGTTCACGGGTCACCGTCGAGCTGCAGGACGGCCGCCGGCTGAGCGCCGAGGTGATCGGCGACGACCCCGCGCACGACGTCGCCGTACTGGAACCCGAGACGGCACGCGGGCTCAGGGCCGTCGAGCTCGCCACCGGCACCCGCCCCGGCGTCGGCGACACCGTCCTCGCCATCGGCTCTCCGCTCGGCCTGAGCGGCACCGTCACCTCGGGCATCGTCAGCGCCCTCGACCGGGCCGTGCGGATCGGCGAGGGCAGTTCGCAGCGGCGCGCCCTGCAGACCGACGCGTCGATCAACCCGGGCAACTCCGGCGGGCCGCTGGTCGACGCCGAGGGGCGGGTCATCGGCATCAATACGGCCATCGCGACGTTGGACCAGCAACGGGGCGGTTCCATCGGCATCGGCTTCGCCATCCCCGTGGCCGACGCCGCGGCCGCCGCCCGGACCATCATCGACGGCGGTTAGGAGGGGTCGTAGATGCGACTGCTCGTGGTCGAGGACGAGGAGGACCTGGTCGTCGCGCTCAAGGTCGGGCTGGTCAGGGCCGGTTACGCGGTCGACGTCGCCCCGGACGTCCTCGCCGCGACCGAGAAGCTCGCCGTCAACGACTACGACCTCGTCCTACTGGACCTCAACCTGCCCGACGGGGACGGCTTCTCGGTCTGCCGCGCCATTCGCGCCCACCCGGGCGGCCCCCGCATCCTCATGCTGACCGCGCGCGACCGGCTCGCCGACCGGGTGCGCGGTCTCGACGAGGGCGCGGACGACTACCTCGTGAAACCCTTCGCGCTGCCCGAACTCCTCGCCCGCATCAGGGCGTTGCTCCGCCGCGAGGACGGCGGCACCTCGGTCGTCGAGGTCGGTGAACTCCGCCTGGACACCGCCCGCTTCGAGGCGTACCGGGGCGGCCGCCAACTCCAGCTCACGCCCAAGGAGTTCAGCGTCCTGCACTACCTGATGACCCGCCCCGGCAGGGTCGTCCCGGCCGAGGAACTCCTCGAACACGTCTGGGACGAGTACGCCGACCCGTTCACCAACACCGTGCGGGTCACGGTCGGTTCACTGCGCCGCAAGGTCACCGGGGACGAGGAACCGCTCATCGAGACGGTGATCCGGCAGGGCTACCGCCTGAGGGAGACCCCATGAAACGCCCCTCCTTCCCACGGCCCCGCCTCCCCGCCTTCACCCACACCATCCGCTTCCGCCTCACCGTCCTCTACTCCGGCCTCCTGTTCGTCCTCACCGCCCTGGTCCTCGGCGGCGTGTACGTCGCGGTGGAGCGCAGCGGCGACGCGCACCCGGTCACCAAGGAGTACACCGCGTCGAAATACGTCGGCGACCGGTACGTCGGACAGATCCAGGTGGCCCGGGTCGAGGAGATCGAGGCCGCCGTCAACTACGAGACCCTCGCCAACCTGCGCCGCTTCTCGTACGCCGTCCTCGGCGGCGTCGCCGTCGCCAGCCTCGCCCTCGGCTGGATCCTCTCCGGCCGCGCCCTGCGCCCGGTACGCGCCATCTCCCGTACGGCCGCCGAGATCCAGGCCACCGACCTCTCCCAGCGCATCCGCCTGACGGGCCCCCAGGACGAGCTGCGCGACCTCGCCGACACCGTCGACTCCATGCTCGACCGGCTCGACGAGGCGTTCCGCGCCCAGCGCCAGCTCATCGACGACGCCTCCCACGAACTGCGCAGCCCGCTCGCGATCATCCGCGCCAACCTGGACGCCGTACTGACCGCCGAGGACTCGGACGAGGAGGAACGCCGTCAGGCCGCCCGCGGCGTGGACCGGGCCACCACCCGGATGACCCGCCTCGTCGAGGACCTGCTCGCCACCTCCCGCCGCAACGCGCCCGCCCTCGCCGACGCCGACGTCGACCTGGCGGCCGCGGCGGCCGAGGCCTGCGAGGAGTTCGCCCCGCTCGCCGCCGAGCGCGACCTCATCCTGCAGCGCCGCCTCACCACCGGCCTGACCGTCATCGGCGACCACGACGCCCTGCGCCGAGCGGTCGGCAACCTGCTCTCCAACGCGGTACGGCTGTCCCCGCCCGGCACCCGCATCACGGTCGCCGCGGGCCGGACCGGAGGCTGGCTGTGGACGGCCGTACGAGACGAGGGGCCCGGCATCCTGGACGACGACCAGGCGCGGGTCTTCGACCGCTTCTGGCGTGCGAAACCAGGAGCAGGCGGACGTGACCGGCACGCCGGCCTGGGCCTCGCCATCGTCCGACAGATCGTCGAGTCGCACGGCGGCCAGGTGCGGCTGTTCTCAAGGGTGGGCGAGGGTTCGACGTTCGTACTATGGCTGCTGGCCAGAGGCGCCGAGCACGCAAATGACGGGCCGCCCGAAGAACGACCCGTCTTTTAGGGGCGCGGGGCTGTATCGATTTGCGGCTCCGCCGCGTGGGCGCGACCAGCCACAGCGCACCCGCACCCGACGAACGGCCTACGCAGCCTTGGCCTTGGTCGCATACATGTCCACGTACTCCTGCCCGGACAGCCGCATGACCTCGGTCATCACCGAGTCGGTCACCGCCCGCAGCACATACCGGTCCCGGTCCATCCCCTCGTACCGAGAGAATTCCATCGCCTCACCGAACCGAACAGTGACGCGCCCGGGACGGGGCATACCCGCACCCCCCGGCTGCAACTTGTCCGTGCCGATCATCGCGAACGGAACGACCGGCGCGCCGGTCATCATGGTGAGCCGGGCGATCCCGGTGCGTCCCCGGTACAGGCGCCCGTCGGGCGACCGTGTGCCCTCGGGGTAGATCCCGAAGACCTTGCCCTCCTCCAGGACGCGGCGGCCGGTCATCAGCGCCGCCACCCCACCGTTCGCACCGTCCCGGTCCACCGGGATCATGCCGACGCCGGTGAAGAACCAGGCCATGAGCCGGCCCTTGAAACCCTTGCCGGTGACGTACTCGTCCTTGCCGATGAAGAACACCTGCCGGTCGCACACCAGCGGCAGGATCATCGAGTCGATGAAGGTGAGGTGGTTGCCGGCCAGGATGACCGGACCGTCGCCCGGGATGTGCTCCGCACCCTCCACCCGTGGGCGGAACATCAGGCGCATGATCGGTCCGAGCAGTGCCTTGATGAGCGCGAAGCGGGACAACGGGCCCTCCGATGTCAAGAGAACGGCCAGAGAATCTGTATGAGTCTGTGCAGGTGAGGACATTACTCGCGGCCCGGGGGGTCGTGCACATCGGGAGCCGCGGGTTCACCGAGGTCTTACGCACTGTTGACCCGTGTTTACCTGCGGTGCCGCACCGTTGCCGGACGGTAACCCGCCCGGAATGATGTGACGGAGGTCGCGCCCCCGATGCCCGTCCGCGCCCACTGACCGCCTACCCCGGGTCTTCACCATGAAGCCGACGAAGCCGATGAAGTCGACGGACTGTCAGACATCTGTTCCCATGCGACATCCCGCGTCACCCGCGTGTTCTGCCGGAGGTCTCCCGTCCGTCATGGACACGCCCCTACGATCGGCCCGCACTCACGAGCCGACGGCAGGAGACCCCTCATGGGAACGCAGGAGTCGCAGGAGTCGAACGAGCAGGCGGGCGGCGGCACCGGACGGCGGGCACTCCTCGGCGCCGCGGTGCTCGGTGCCGGCGGAGCGGTCCTCGGACTGTCCGGCACGGCGAGAGCTGCCGGCGCCGGACACGGGAGCGGCGGGTTGAAGAGCCTGCCCGTGCCGACGGTCATCGGCCACCGGGGCGCCAGCGGGTACCGCCCGGAGCACACGTTCGGCTCCTATCAGCTCGCCCTCGACCTGGGCGCCGACATCGTCGAGGCCGGCGACCTGGTGCCCACCAAGGACGGCCACATCGTCTGCCGCCACGAGCCGGAGATCGGCGGCACCACCGATGTCGCGGACCACCCCGAGTTCGCCGGCCGCAAGACCACCAAGGTCCTCGACGGCGTCTCCACCACCGGCTGGTTCACCGAGGACTTCACACTCGCCGAGCTGAAGACCCTGCGTGCCATCGAGCGCATCCCGGCCAACCGCCCGCACAACACGCTCTACAACGGCCGCTGGGAGATCCCCACCTTCGAGGAAGTCCTGAAGTGGCAGGACGAACAGACCCGCAAGCGCGGCAAGCAGGTCTGGATCTACCCGGAGACCAAGCACCCCACCTACTTCCGCAAGCTGGGCCTCGGTCTGGAGGAGCGGGTGGCCAAGCTGCTGCGCAAGTACGGCAAGGACAAGAAGAACTCGCCGGTCATCCTCCAGTCCTTCGAGCCCACCAGCATCCAGCGCCTGAACAAGCTCGTCGGCAACCCTCTGGTGGTGCTCCTCTCCACCGCGGCCAGCCGCCCCTGGGACTTCGTCGAGACGGGCGACCCGCGCACGGTCGCCGACCTCATCAAGCCCGCGGGCCTGGCGGAGATCGGCTCCTACGCCCAGGGCATCGGCCCGACCCTCGACCTGGTCATCCCGAAGGACGCGAGCGGCAACCTCACCACGCCCACCACCCTGGTGGCGGACACCCACGCGGCCGGTCTGATCCTGCACCCGTACACCATGCGCAACGAGAACCCCTTCCTGCCCGCGAACTTCCGCAAGGGCACGGACGTGGACGCCTACGGCGACTCCTTCGGTGCGTTCAGGACGTACTTCGCCACGGGCATCGACGGCGTCTTCACCGACAACCCGGACACCGGCGTGCTGGCCCGCGAGGACTTCGTCAACGGCTGAGGTCAACGGCTGAGGTCAACTGTCGATCGACCGGCCCCGGTTGGGGTGACATCCGGCCGCCCGGGCAACCCGCCGCCCGGGCGGCCGCGTCGAACCGCATATGACGCACGACCTGGTCACCACCCTGCGCCCACTGCTCACCGCCGAGGCCTCCGCCGAGGCACATGCCACCGGTACGGAACCGGGCGACCTGGAACAGGCGGTCTGGCTCCGCCTCCTGGAGCACCTGGACACCCAGGGCCCGCCCCTCGACCCGCCCGGCTGGCTCCGCCGAGCCGTCCGCTCCGAGTCCCGCCGCAGTCGCCGTACGACCCGACACGAACAGCCGTACGACGCCGAACCCGCCGACGACGGCGAGCGCACCCCCGAACAGCTCACCCTCGCCGCCGCCCGCCGCCGCGCCCTGCACGACGCCGTACGCCGTCTGCCGGGTCGCTGCCCCTCCCTGATGGCCGCCCTGCTCTCCCCGAGGGACCTCACATACCGGGAGATCGCGGGGGAGTTGGGTATCTCACAGGGCAGTCTCGGGCCGGAACGTTCCAGATGTCTGGGATGTCTTCGCCGATTGCTCACACCGGAGGTTGCGGCCCGCGAAGCGCGGGGATAGGAGTGAGGGACGAAATGGCGATCAGGTGAGCGGGAGGCGTGCGCACATGGGCATGAGCGTGACCATCTCGGCGGCGACCGAGCAGGATGCGGAGCAGATCTTCCGGCTGCAGTACCTCTGCTTCCAGAGCGAGGCTGCGCTGTACGGCAACTACCGCATCGACCCGCTCGTCCAGACCCTGGACTCGGTCCGCGAGGAGGTGGCCTCGGACTGCGTCTTCGTGGCCCGCCTCGGCGACGAAGTGGTCGGCTCGGTCCGCGGCCGGGTCACCGAGGACGGCTCGGCCGCCATCGGCAAGCTCTGCGTCCACCCCCGCCTCCAGGGCCACGGCATCGGCGCGAGGCTCCTCCGCGCGGCCGAATCGGCCCTCGCCGAAGACCGCGGCGCCACCAGGTTCCGCCTCTTCACGGGTCACCGAAGCGAGGGCAACCTCCGCCTGTACCGCCGAGTGGGCTACGAGACGGTAGGCACGTCAAAGGGCGCGGACGGAGTACCGATGATCGTCCTCGAAAAGCCCGCGGGAACATACGCAGCGACGGCGTGACGAGGTTTTTCTAGGGGCGCGGGGCTGTGTCGATATGTGGCTCCGCCGCGTGGGCGCGATCAGCCACTGACGGCCGGATGCCGCCACACGACCTCAGGCGGCATCCCCGGTCGGCGCACCCTTCCGAAGCCAGTAGATGGCCGAAAGGGGAAGCAGCACGGGGATGAAGATGTACCCGATCCCGAAGTCCGACCACACGGTCGCGTCAGGGAACGCGGACGGCTCCACCAACGTCCAGGTACCGACGGTCAGCACACCCAGCAGCTCCAGAACACAGCACGCGAGTGCAGCTTTACGCGCCGTCTCCCCACCCCGCACCAGCGAGTACGTGATGAACCCGTACACCACCCCGGCAACGGCCGACAGCGAGTAGGCGAGCGGGGCATGGTCGAACTCGGTGGAGATCTGCACGGCCGACCTCGACACCGCCCCGACGACCATCACGCCGTAAAGCCACACGAGCAGCGTGCCCGGCCCACTGGTCAGCCGCCGTCGGCTCACCTCAGCCTCCCCAGATGTCATAGAGCCGCACCTCCAGCACAGCCAGCACCACCCCGCCGGCGGCGACCGTCACCGAACCCCACCGCGTCCGCTCCGCCAGCGACATGAACCCCGCCGCCGGCACACACGCGAACGCGCCCAGCAGATACGCGACGAAGATCGTCGTACCCTGCTCCGGCTTCTCGCCCCGCGCCAGCTGCACGATCCCGATCACCAGCTGGACCACGGCCAGCAGCGACACCACACCCATCCCGATGAAGTGCCAGTCCTTCGTCGGCTGATCACGGTAGGCGGCCCAGCCGCACCAGGCGGCGAGCAGAAGTGCGGCGACGCCGGTCGCGAGCGTCAGGGCATCAAGCATGCGGCGACCCTATTACGGGCCAAAAGACCTGATGCGGTCGACCCCGGCGGAGACCGTAGGGTCTAGACCATGACGATCCATGCACAGGCCCTCCTCTTCGACAACGACGGAACCCTCGTCTCCTCCCTCGAATCCGTGCAGCGCTGCTGGACGCGCTGGGCCGTGGAGTACGGCCTCACCGCCGAGGATTTCGGACGCGTCGAACTGCACGGGCGAACGGCCGCGGAGATAGCCGCCGACCTCCTGCCCGCGGACGTCGTACCGGCGGCCGTCGCGCGGATCGAGAAGCTGGAGGTGGAGGACGTGTCCGATGGCGGCGTGCACCTGCTGCCCGGCACCAAGGACTTCCTCGACGCGCTGCCCGCCGACCGCTGGGCCGTCGTCACCTCCGCCACCCGGCGCCTCGCCGAGGCCCGCCTCGACGCCGTCGGCATCCTGCCCAAGATGCTGATCGCCGCCGACGACGTCACCCGCGGCAAGCCCGACCCCGAGCCCTACCTGCTCGCCGCCCGTGAACTCGGCGTCGACCCCGCCCACTGCGTCGTCTTCGAGGACGCCCCCGCGGGCCTGGCGGCCGGCCGCGCCGCCGGTATGACCACCGTGGCATTGGCCACAACCCACCAGGCCCACGAGCTCGACGCCGACCTCGTGGTGAAGGACCTGTCGGCCCTGTCGGCACTGGTCACCACCGGGGGAGTGGAGATCTCGCTCCGCGGCTGAGACGCGTCCGCCGCTGTCCAGTATCCGGACAGCGGCACTTTGTCAGGACCGTACGTCTGCTTTACTGATCTCATGACCACTACGAGCAGCCGCACCCTTGCGACCGAGGCGACCATGACGCCCGGTGCTCGTTGTATGTGTCGAATGTGCGCCTTCTAGAGGGCCCCTGCACCACCCCGAGCCTCGCGCCCCGAAGCGAGACGCCGTGGCATGTCCGTACACCGTGAACGCCGTATGTGACTGACGCCTCCCCCACTGCCTGAACGGTGTGGGGGGACCCCCATCGCGCACATGTTCTCCCCGGTTCCCCATGCCACCGCACGAGAACCGTGTTGCGTTCCAGACCGAATGCACCCCGCCAGGGCACACCCACGCCCTGCACCCGACAGTGACGGAAACCCACGTGATCACCACCACAGGCCTGACCAAGGTCTACCGCTCACGCGGCCGTGAGGTCACCGCCTTGGACGGCGTCGATCTCCATGTCCGCGAAGGAGAGGTGTACGGCGTCATCGGCCAGTCCGGCGCCGGCAAGTCCTCGCTGATCCGCTGCGTCAACCTGCTGGAGAAGCCCACCGCCGGCACCGTGACCGTCGCCGGGCAGGACCTCACCGCCCTCTCCGGGCGCGGACCGCGCGCCGGCAGGGAACTCCGGCAGGCGCGCAGCCGTATCGGCATGGTCTTCCAGCACTTCAACCTGCTGTCCACGCGCACCGTGCAGGACAACGTCGAGCTGCCGCTCGAAATCCTCGGCACGTCCGGCAAGGAGCGGTCGCGGAAGGCGCTGGAGCTGCTCGACCTCGTAGGGCTCGCCGACAAGGCGAAGGCCTACCCCGCCCAGCTCTCCGGCGGTCAGAAGCAGCGCGTCGGCATCGCCCGCGCCCTGGCCGGCGACCCCAAGGTCCTCCTGTCCGACGAGGCCACCAGCGCCCTCGACCCGGAGACCACCCGCTCCATCCTCCAGCTGCTGCGCGACCTGAACCGGCAGCTGGGCCTGACCGTCCTGCTCATCACCCACGAGATGGACGTCGTCAAGAACGTCTGCGACTCCGCCGCCCTCATGGAGAACGGCCGCATCGTCGAGTCCGGGACGGTGAGCGAGCTGCTCGCGACCCCCGGTTCCGAGCTCGCCGCCGCCCTCTTCCCGGTCGGCGGCGAGGCCACCGGCGACGACCGGACCGTCGTCGACGTCACCTTCCACGGCGAGGCCGCCACCCAGCCCGTCATCTCCCAGCTCTCGCGCACCTACAACATCGACATCTCGATCCTCGGCGCCGCCATCGACACCGTCGGCGGCCTCCAGGTCGGCCGTATGCGCATCGAACTGCCCGGCCGCTACGAGGACAACGTCGTGCCGATCGGCTTCCTGCGCGAACAGGGCCTGCAGATCGACGTGTTGGGCCAGGAGCCCGTACTGCTGAAGGAAGGTGCGAAGTGACCTGGTCCGAGATGTGGGCGCTGCTGGAGCCCGAGTGTTGGAACACGCTGTACATGGTCGGCTGGTCCACACTCATCGCCATTGTCGGCGGACTGCCGCTCGGCATCCTGCTGGTTCTGACTGATCGTGGCGGACTGCTGCAGAACGTTGTGGCGAACAGGGTCATCGGCCAGATCGTGAACATCGCCCGCTCGATGCCGTTCATCATCCTGATGGTTGCGCTGATGACCTTCACCCGCTGGGTCACCGGAACGACCATCGGTCGTGACGCCGCCATTGTGCCGCTGGCTGTCGGTGCCATTCCCTTCTTCGCCCGCCTCGTCGAGACGGCTGTCCGCGAAGTGGACGGCGGTCTCGTAGAAGCCGTCCAGTCGATGGGTGGCAATACCTGGACCATCGTGCGCAAGGTCCTCGTGCCGGAAGCCCTGCCGTCGCTGATCGCCTCTGCGACCACAACGGTCGTCGCCCTCATCGGTTACTCCGCGATGGCCGGCACCGTGGGCGCCGGCGGTTTGGGCGACCTCGCCATCCGCTACGGCTACCAGCGCTTCGAAAGCGAGCTGATGTGGGTGATCGTGGCGATCCTCGCCGTCGTCATCTCCCTCATCCAGTTCGCCGGTGACTACGCGGCCCGCTCCCTGCACGGCCGCGGCGGCCGCTCCGGCTCCGCGCCGAAGCTCCGCCTCCTCAAGGCCAAGGAGCCCGCGACGGCCGACGTCGGCAAGGTCGCGTAACCCTCCCCCCCCAGACTCCCCGCCCACCCAATTAGCGGGGTCGCTGCACCCATCAGGAAAGGCACTTTTCGTGCGTAACACCGCAAAGATCACCGCCGCCGTCCTCGCCGCCGGAGCCCTCACCTTCGGGCTCACCGCCTGCGGCTCGGACAACGGCTCCTCTTCCTCCTCCGACTCCAGCGGACCGCTGGTCGTCGCCGCGAGCCCCACCCCGCACGCCGAGATCCTGAACTACATCAAGGACAACCTGGCGAAGAAGGCGGGCCTCGACCTGGAGGTCAAGGAGTTCACCGACTACGTGACGCCGAACACGGCGACCGAAGACGGTTCGGTGGACGCCAACTACTTCCAGAACCAGCCGTACCTCGACGACTTCAACAAGAAGAACGGCACCCACATCGTGCCCGTCGTCACGGTCCACCTGGAGCCCCTCGGCCTCTACTCCCACAAGGTCAAGAGCGCCGACGCCCTGAAGAGCGGTGCGACGATCGCCGTCCCGAACGACAGCGTGAACGAGGCGCGCGCCCTCAAGCTGCTCGCCGCGAACGGGCTGATCACCCTCAAGGACGGCGTGGGCAACGAAGCGACCCCCTCCGACATCACCAAGAACCCCAAGAACCTCAAGTTCAAGGAGCTGGAGGCGGCCCAGACCCCGCGCTCCCTGGACGACGTGGACGCGGCCGTCATCAACGGCAACTACGCCATCGAGGCCGACCTGAAGCCCGCCGAGGACGCCCTCGTCCTGGAGTCCGCGAAGGACAACCCCTACGGCAACTTCCTCGCGGTCAAGGACGGCAACGAGGACGACCCGCGCGTGAAGAAGCTCGCCAAGCTCCTCACCTCCGACGAGGTCAAGAAGTTCATCGAGGACAAGTACGACGGCTCCGTCATCGCGTCCTTCTGAGCGCACTGAACAACTGGGGGACTGAACTCATGCGCAAGTCCGTCATACCCGCGGCCGCGGTGGCACTGGCCCTCGGCCTCACCGCCTGCGGCTCGGGAGACAGCGGTGGTGGTGACGACGACGCCCTGGTCGTCGGCGCCACCGCCGTCCCGGCCGGCGAGGTCCTGACGTACATCAAGGACGACCTCGCCGAGAAGGCGGGCCTGAACCTGGAGATCAAGGAGTTCACGGACTACGTCCTGCCGAACACCGCTCTCCAGGAAGGCTCGCTGGACGCGAACCTGTACCAGAACCAGCCGTACCTGGACGAGTTCAACAAGACGCAGGGAACCGACCTGGTGTCGGTCGTGAAGGCCTACCTGCCGCCCATGGGCGTGTACTCGAAGAAGGTCACCGACGTCACGAAGCTAGCCGACGGAGCCACCGTCGCCGTGCCCAACGAGACCACCAACGAGGGCCGCGCCCTCAAGCTCCTCGCCGCCGAGGGCGTCATCACGCTCAAGGAAGGGGCGGCTACCGACGCCTCCCCGGCGGACATCACGGCCAACCCCAAGCACCTGGTGTTCAAGGAGCTGGAGCCCGCCCAGCTGCCGCGCTCGCTCGACGACGTGGACGCGGCGGTCATCAACAACAACTACGCCCAGGACGCGGGCCTCAGCCCCACGAAGGACGCCATCCTCCTGGAGTCGGCGAAGGGCAACCCCTACGCCAACCTCCTGGCTGTCAGGAAGGGCGACGAGGACGACCCGCGGGTCGAGAAGCTCGCGAAGCTCCTCGTCTCGTCCGACGTGAGGAAGTTCATCGAGGACAAATACAAGGGGTCCGTCCTGCCGGTCAGTTCCGGCTGACGGGGCGTATACGGCTTATCGCCACGCACGGGGTCCGCTCCCTCACCGGGAGTGGACCCCGTAGTGCGGTTCACTGGTTTCATGCTGCATGCTGGGCAGTTCAGCAGGCCCTGACGGTTTCCGCAGGTTTCCCGAAGTTAACGGAGCGGCGCATGACTGGCACCTTCCCCAACATCTCCATCAGCACGGAGCGGTTGGTGCTGCGTCCCCTCGACGAGGACGACGTGCCCGCGCTGGCCGAGATGATGAACGACGAGCAGGTCGGGGCCTGGACCGATGTGCCGCAGCCCTACTCCGAGGAGCAGGCCCGCACCTGGATCACCGAACACGCGCCCAGCGAGCGGGAGTCGGGCCGCGGTCTCGACCTCGCGGTCACCGAGTTCCTCACCCAGCGCCTGGTCGGCGTCGTCCAGCTCGCCAAGACCAACTGGCACATCCGCTCCACCGAGCTGTCGTACGTCATCGCCCCCTGGGCCCGCGGCGAGGGCTATGCCTCCGAAGCCACGCTCGCCACTGCCCAGTGGCTCCTCACCGACCAGAAGCTCGAACGCATCGAACTGCGCACGGCCGCCGACAACACCGCCTCCCAGCAGGTCGCCCAGAAGATCGGCTGCATCAGCGAGGGCGTCCTGCGGGGCGCCTGCATAGCGCACGTCCGTGCAGAGGACGGCACCTGGAGCGACGTCCGCACCGACTACATCGTGTGGAGCCTGCTGCCGGAGGACCTCGACGGCGCGGGGGAGCAGCTGGCGGACAGCAACGGTTTCACGTCGTACTCGGACTGGAACTGAACCAGGGAGCCACCGACCCGGCCGACTCCACCAGGTACCCTCACGGTGCCCGCCCTCCGGGCCGGCTCTGACCACCTGCGAAAACCCCTGGAGACTGAGACACGATGGCCGACCGCGTCACGGTGATCGGCTGGGACGGCTCGCCGCTGACCGCCGCGGCACGCGCCGCGCTCGGCGCCGCCACGCTGGTGGCCGGTGCCGCGCACCATCTCGCGCTCCCCGAGGTGCCGCCCGCCGCCGAGCGCATCCGCCTCGGCAGCGTCGCCCTCGCCGCCCGCCGTATCGCCGGCCATCGCGGCAGCGCGGTCGTGTTCGCCGACGGGGATCCGGGCTTCTTCGGAGTCGTACGGACCCTGCGCGCGCCCGAGTTCGGCCTGGAGGTCGAGGTCGTGCCCGCCGTCTCCGCGGTCGCCGCCGCCTTCGCCCGGGCCGGTATGCCCTGGGACGACGCACAGGTGGTCGTCGCACACCGTCGCACCCTGCGACGCGCGGTGAATGTGTGCCGAGCCCACACCAAGGTCGCCGTCCTCACCTCACCGGGCGCCGGCCCCGCCGAACTCGGTCTCCTCATGGAGGGCGTCCACCGCACCTTCGTGATCTGCGAGGAACTCGGCACCGAACGCGAACAGGTCACCGTCGTCACCTCCGACAAGGCCGCCGACCACACCTGGCGCGACCCGAACGTCGTCATCGTCATCGGCGGCCCGGCCGGCCCCGGCAGCGGCGGCGACGGCTGGATCGCCGGACGCGACCCGGGCACCGGCCCGCGCGGCTGGACGCAGCCCTCAGAGGCGTACGGCGGACCCCTGGGCGAGGGTGAGACGGAACTGCTCCGCGCGGCCCAACTCGCCCGGCTCGGCCCGCGCGTCGGCGACCTCGTGTGGGACATCGGCTGCGGCAGCGGCGCCTTCGCCACCGAGGCCGCCCTGGCCGGGGCCGCCGTCCTCGCCGTCGACCGGGACCTGGCGTCCTGCGTCCGCACCGAGGCAGCCGCACGCGATTTCGGGGTCCAGCTCCAGATCGTGCACGGCACCGCCCCGCACGTCCTGGAGAACCTCCCCGAGCCGGACGTCGTCCGTGTCGGCGGCGGGGGAGCGGCCGTGGTCTCCGCGGTCGTTGATCGCCGCCCGCAGCGCATCGTCACCCATGCGGCCACCCGCGACGAGGCCGAACTCATCGGCCGGGACCTGACCGAGCACGGCTACCGGGTCGAGTGCGCCCTGCTGCAGTCCGTCGAACTCGACACCCGGGCCTGGACGGAGACGGAGCGGAGCGTCGCGTTCCTGCTCAGCGGCCTGCTGCCCGACCGCACGGCCTGACGTCGATACCGTCTCGGATCCCGTCCCCGTGATCCTGTTGTCGTACTGCGCGCGGTAGGCTGGCCGATCGTTGTACCGCACTCGGACACCCGGCGCTTCGTAGGTCAATGTCCGGAAAACGCGCCCGTTTTGGGGTGGGTGTGGTACGGCGGAACCGGAGGACGCGCAACGTGGCGCAGTCCACAGCGGACCGTCGCGGATCAAGCTGTCGCGAGGGTCGGACGGCCGGGACAATGCCAGTTAATGGCTTTGTCGTCTTTTTCGGCGGTCGTTCGTGCCGCTGGGCACGCACGCTCGTTCTTCACTGCGGGGCGGTCGGTGCGCCGTTCCCGGTGAGAGCTGGTCGTAGGAGCACTAACCGATGGGCGAGGGGTACGCATGACCGACACCGGCCAGGTCCCGGGCGAGGGACTGCCGGAGAGCGCAGGCATGGTGGAACAGCCGGGCGTCCCTGCGCACGGCGCGTACACCTACCTCTCCGAGACCACCGCCGAGGACGAAGACCTGTTGCTGCTGCCGGGCGCCCAGGGCGCCTGGGGCAACGAGGTCGCCCCGCCCCTGCCGGAGCCCGTCGTCGAGACCGTGCACGAGCCGGGCCCGCACGAGATGTCCGGCCGCGACAGCGGTTCGGTCGACCTCGGCGGCGTCCGCCTGCCCACCTCGACGGCTCCGTCCGCCGTGGCCGCGCCGCGCCGCCCCCTGCACCTGGGCCCGGCGATTCCCGACGCCTCCGCGAGCCCGGTCCGCTCCCTCGCCGACCGCGGCCCCGCGGGCGCGCCCGTGCGGCACCCCGGCCCGGCCACGACCGGCCCCGAGTACTTCGACGTCCCGCCGCTGCAGGAGATGCCCCCGCAGGGTGCGATGCCCTGGGGCGCTCCGGCGCCGGGCACGGTGCAGGCGCCGGTCGCCACCGGGGCACCGGCTGCGGAAACGGTTGTCCCGTCGGCCGCGCCCGTCGCCGAGCCGGTGGGCGCGGCCCAGGCGACCATGGCGCGCCTCGCGACCGAGGCCGTCGCGGCGGCTGTTCCGCACCCGGCGGAGGCCGGTCACGCGCTGCAGGGGCCGGAGAACGAGTACGCCGCTCAGGCCGCTCCGCAGGGCGGCGTCGAGCAGGTTTCCGCGGAAGCGCACGCATTCGACGCCGGGAACCCGGCGGAGGGCGCATACGCTCCGGACTCCGGGCAGGGTCCACCGGCCGAGGTGGCCTGGGACGCGGGGCAGGGCCCGGTGTACGGGCCGGCCTCGGAAGGGGCGCAGGTTCCGGGAGTTGACCCTGTCGTGCAAGCCGGACAGGAGCCCGTCTCCGTCCCGGACGCCGGGCCGGTTCCGGAGGCCGTGCTCCCGTCGGAAATCGTTCCCGAGCCCTTGCCGGAGGCCGAACCGGTCGTACCCGCGGCCGACCCCGTCTTCGAGGCCGAGCCGGTCGTACCCGTGCCCGACCCTGTCTCCGAGGCCGAGGTCCCCGCGCCCGATCCCGTCTTCGAGGCGCCCGCGCCGGTTGCCGAGGCCGCCGCGCCCGAGGTCCCTGAGGCTCCCTCCGCCGTGGACGCCGGGCCGATTCCCGCAGCCGTCCCGGCCCCGGAGGCCGACGAGGCTCCTGCAGCAGGCGCTGCCCTTGACGCCGAGCAGGCTCCCGAGGAGATTCCCGTCGCCGCGCAGGCACCGGACGCCTCGGACGCCGTGGCCTTCCCGGTGGCTCCGGACGTCGAGCAGATCCCGCAGCCGGCACCCGCGGAAGACGCAACCGTGCTCCCTGAGCAGGCAGTGTCGGAGCAGGCCCAGGAGCCCCACCCGGAGGAGCTGCCCGCCCAGCTCGTCCCGGACCCGAGCCTCGCGCAGCCCGCCCCGCCGGACGCCTTCGCCCAGCCCGCGGACACGGCCGCCCCCGCCCCGGACCAGCCCGTCGACATCCCGGAAGCACCCCAGATCCCCGACGCCGAAGCCCAGTTCACGGACGCGGCCGTCCCGGCTCCGGCGGAGGAGGCCCAGCCGTCACCCCCCGTGGAGCCGGCCGAGGGCATCGAGCCCGCCCCCCAGGATCAGGCGCCCGCCGCCCCGGTGGCCCCCGTCCTCCAGCCGCTCGCCGCCGAACCCGCCGACACACAGGGCCAGTTCGCGCACCCCGGCACCCCGGTGCACGACCACGCCGAGGCCCCCGCCGCGGTCCTCCCGGCCACCGTCCCGCTGGAGCCCCAGCAGGACCAGCCACTCGGCCAGTTCGTCCCGGTCGAGGGCTCGGTGCCGACCACCCCGCACCTCGCGCCGACACCGCCCCACCCGCTGACACTCCCCGTGGACGAGCAGCAGGGCGCCCCGGAGCCCGTCGCCGCGGTCCCCGCCCCGCGCGAGGCCGAGGTGGAAGAAGAACTCGTACAGCACGCGGAGGACCTGGACACCAGGGCCGCCGACCAGGAAGACCCGGAAGAGAGCACGGCCGTAGTGGAAGAAGTACGCGTGTCCACGGGCCCGGCCGCGCCCGCCTACGAGGACGTCGAGCGCGAGGCCGTCCTCAAGGTCATGCGCGAGCGCCGCGACATCCGCAACGGCTTCCGCAGCGACCCGATCCCGCACGAGGTGTTGCTCCGCGTCCTGGAGGCGGCCCACACCGCCCCGTCCGTCGGCCACTCGCAGCCCTGGGACTTCGTCGTCATCCGCTCGGCGGAGACCCGCAGCGGCATGCACGAACTGGCCATGCGCCAGCGCGACGCCTACGCCAAGTCCCTCCCCAAGGGCCGCGCGAAGCAGTTCAAGGAACTGAAGATCGAGGCCATCCTCGACACCCCGGTGAACATCGTCGTCACGGCCGACCCGACCCGCGGCGGCCGCCACACCCTCGGCCGGCACACCCAGCCGCAGATGGCGCCCTACTCCGCCGCGCTCGCCGTCGAGAACCTCTGGCTCGCCGCCCGCGCCGAGGGCCTCGGCGTCGGCTGGGTCAGCTTCTTCGACGAGCGCGAGATGGTCCGCGCCCTCGGCCTGCCCGAGCACCTCGAGGTCATCGCCTACCTCTGCGTGGGCTACGTCGACGAGTTCCCGGACGAGCCCGAGCTGATGCAGGCCGGCTGGTCCAAGCGCCGCCCGCTGTCCTGGGTCGTGCACGAGGAGACGTACGGCCGTCGCGCGCTGCCCGGCGAGGAGCCGCACGACCTGCTCTCCGAGACCGTCTCCCAGATCCGCCCGCTGGACGCCAAGGCGCTCGGCGAGGCCTGGGAGCGCCAGAAGCGGATGACCAAGCCGCCCGGCTCGCTCGGCATGCTGGAGATCATCTCCGCCCAGCTGTCCGGCCTGTCCCGCCAGTGCCCGCCGCCGATCCCGGAGCCCGCGGCCGTCGCGATCTTCGCCGGCGACCATGGTGTGCACGCCCAGGGCGTCACCCCCTGGCCGCAGGAGGTCACCGCCCAGATGGTGGCCAACTTCCTCGGCGGGGGAGCGGTCTGCAACGCCTTCGCCGGCCAGGTGGGCGCCGAGGTCTGCGTCGTGGACGTGGGCGTGGCCGCCGACCTCCCGGCGACCCCCGGTCTGCTGCCCCGCAAGGTCCGCGCGGGCACGTCCGACATGACGACCGGCCCCGCGATGACCCGCGAGGAGGCCAAGCAGGCCATCGAGGTGGGCATCGAGACCGCCCGCGACCTGGTCGCGGCAGGCAACAAGGCCCTGCTCACCGGCGAGATGGGCATCGCGAACACCACCGCGTCCGCCGCCCTGATCTCGGTCTACACGGACGCCGACCCGGCCGAGGTGACGGGCCGCGGCACCGGCATCAACGACGAGACCCTCGCCCGCAAGACCGAGGTCGTCCGCCGCGCCATCGAACTCCACCAGCCGGACCCGGCCGACCCGATCGGCGTCCTCGCCGCGATCGGCGGCTTCGAACACGCCGCCATCGTCGGCCTCCTCCTCGGCGGCGCCTCCCTGCGTACGCCGGTGATCCTGGACGGCGTCAGCGCCGGCGCCGCCGCCCTGGTGGCCCGCGCGATCGCCCCCGAGGTCCTCGCCGCCTGCATCGCAGGGCACCGCAGCGCCGAGCCCGGCCACGTGGCCGCCCTGAACAAGCTCGGCCTGCGCCCCCTGGTCGACCTGGACCTGCGCCTCGGCGAGGGCACGGGCGCGCTGCTGGCGCTGCCGCTGGTGCAGAGCACGGCGCGGGCCATGCACGAGGTGGCGACGTTCGACTCGGCCGGCGTCACCGAGAAGTAGACCCATGACGGCGGGGGCGGGGACGAGCAACGCTCCCGCCCCCGCCGTACGCTGAACCCACATCCAGAATCCGCACGTCAGGGCTGCTCCAGCGCCGTAGCACCCGTCGCACCGCCTGTACGAGGAGCCGCACCTCCATGGCCGAACACCCCGCCTACCCCGTAGGCCTCCGCCTCACCGGCCGCAAGGTCGTGGTCCTCGGCGGCGGCCAGGTCGCCCAGCGCCGGCTGCCGGCGCTCATCGCAGCCGGCGCGGACATCCTCCTCGTGTCCCCCGAGGCGACCCCCTCGGTCGAGGCGATGGCGGACGCGGGCGAGATCACCTGGGAGAAGCGCCCCTACGCGGAAGGCGACCTCGCCGACGCCTGGTACGCCCTGATCGCCACCGGTGACAAGGACGCGTCCGCCGCCGCCTCCGCGGAGGCGGAGCGGCACCGGGTCTGGTGCGTCCGCTCGGACGACGCCGACGCGGCGACGGCCTGGACCCCGGCCACCGGCCACAGCGAGGGCGTGACGATCGCCGTCCTCACCACGAACGCGCGCGGCCGCGACCCGCGCCACACCGCCGCGATCCGTGACGCGGTGGTGGAAGGCCTCCGCGACGGCACCCTGGTGGCGCCCCACCACCGCACCCGAACGACCGGCGTCGCCCTCGTCGGCGGTGGCCCCGGCGACCCGGACCTGATCACGGTCCGCGGCCGCCGCCTCCTCGCCGCGGCCGACGTCGTCATCGCGGACCGCCTCGGCCCGCGCGACCTCCTCGCCGAACTCCCGCCGCACGTCGAGGTGATCGACGCGGCGAAGATCCCGTACGGCCGCTTCATGGCCCAGGAGGCCATCAACAACGCCCTGATCGAGCACGCCAAGCAGGGCAAGTCGGTCGTACGCCTCAAGGGCGGGGACCCGTACGTCTTCGGCCGTGGCATGGAGGAGCTCCAGGCGCTCGCCGAGGCCGGCATCCCGTGCACCGTCGTCCCCGGTATCTCCAGCTCGATCTCGGTCCCGGGCGCGGTCGGCATCCCGGTCACCCACCGCGGTGTCGCCCACGAGTTCACGGTGGTCAGCGGCCATGTCGCCCCCGACGACGAGCGCTCCCTGGTCGACTGGCCGTCGCTGGCCAAGCTGACCGGCACGCTCGTGATCCTCATGGGCGTCGACAAGATCGGCCGGATCGCCGAGACGCTGGTGGCCCACGGCAAGTCCCCGGACACCCCGGTCGCCCTCGTCCAGGAGGGCACGACGGCCGCCCAGCGCCGGGTCGACGCGACCCTGGCGACGGTCGCCGAGACGGTGGTGAACGAGGACGTGAAGCCCCCGGCCGTCATCGTCATCGGCGAGGTCGTGAAGGTCGGCCCGGACCCCTCCGCGTAACCGCGGGTAACACAACCCGCTCCCAGCCGTTGGCACCACACCCAGGACAAGGCAGTATCACCCTGTGGCCGATCTCATCACCGTCGAGGACCCCGACGACCCGCGCCTGCACGACTACACGGGCCTGACCGACGTCGAACTGCGCCGCAAGCGCGAACCGGCCGAGGGCCTGTTCATCGCCGAGGGCGAGAAGGTCATCCGCCGGGCCAAGGACGCCGGGTACGAGATGCGTTCGATGCTGCTGTCCGCCAAGTGGGTCGACGTCATGCGCGACGTCATAGACGAGCTCCCGGCCCCGGTGTACGCGGTCAGCCCGGAGCTCGCCGAACAGGTCACCGGCTACCACGTGCACCGCGGCGCGCTCGCCTCGATGCAGCGCAAGCCGCTGCCCACGGCCGCCGACCTCCTCCAGACGGCCCGCCGGGTCGTGGTCATGGAGTCGGTCAACGACCACACCAACATCGGCGCGATCTTCCGCTCGGCGGCCGCCCTCGGCATGGACGCGGTCCTGCTGTCCCCGGACTGCGCGGACCCGTTGTACCGCCGCAGCGTCAAGGTCTCCATGGGCGCGGTCTTCTCGGTCCCCTACGCCCGCCTCGACACCTGGCCCAAGGGCCTGGAGTCGGTCCGCGAGGCCGGCTTCACCCTCCTCGCCCTCACCCCGGACCCCAAGGCCAGGACCCTCGACGAGGCCGCTCCCCACAAGATGGACCGGGTGTCCCTGATGCTCGGCGCCGAGGGCGACGGCCTCTCCACCCAGGCCCTGGTCGCCGCCGACGAATGGGTGCGCATCCCCATGGCCCACGGCGTCGACTCCCTCAACGTGGGCGCGGCGGCCGCGGTCGCCTTCTACGCGGTGGCGACGGGCCGCCCGCAGGCCTAGCTAGTCGTTGCGACTGAGCGTCGACTCGTACCGCTCGGACATCAACTGCCCCTTCAGAGGCGCGTAGTCCGGCGGCACATGGACCTGCTCCTGCTGTCGTACGACGTCACGGTCGTCGCCGAGGCCACGCGGCGGTCCCTGGCAGCCCTGGGCCGCCGCGATGCCGAGCGCCACGAGCAGCGTGACGACGACGAACACGAACAGCCGCTGACGCAGCAGCCGGGGATTCGCGGGCCGCCGGCCTGTCCCGGTGGTCCTGGGGCCCGGCCGCCCCGTACCACTGCGCGGCGCGGTACGACTCCCGCTGCCGGAACGGGGCGTGTTCCGCGAGGCCGGTGTGGGCCGCGCCCCGGACCGGGACGACGACGCCGGCGTACCGTTGCCGCGCGAGGGCCCGCCACCACGTGACGGGGTTCCGCCCCGCACCGGCCCGGAACCGCGAGCCGCGCCGCTGCCCCGAGGTGCGGGAGTCCCCTGAGTGCCTTGGCCGCCCTGCGGGCCCTGCTGCCCCTGCGGTCGCCGCTGGGCCGTCCGCTCCGGATAGGTGTCCGAGAGCCGCCCGGTGGGCCGGTCCGCCTCCCCGCCGCGCGGCGCGGGCGGACGCAGGTCCGCGAGTCCCTGTGCCTCACGGGCCGCGATCTCCTTGAGGCGCAGCGACAGCTGAAGCGTGCTGGGCCGCTCCTCGGGATCCTTGGCCAGACACGCCCGGACGAGCGGAGCCAGGGCGTCCGGTACGCCGTGCAGCTGCGCCTCCTCGTGCACCACGCGGTACAGCATCACCTCGGAACTGCCGTGCCCGAAGGGCGAGTCGCCCATCGATGCGTACGCCAGGGTCGCGCCGAGGGAGAAGACGTCCGTGGCCGGCGTCACCGCGGCGCCACGCACCTGCTCCGGCGCGAGGAAGCCGGGGGAGCCCACGGCCGTACCGACATGAGTGAGCGTGGAGGCCCCGGTCGCCCAGGCGATGCCGAAGTCGATGATCCGCGGCCCCTTGGGGGACAGCAGAATGTTGGACGGCTTCAGGTCCCGGTGCACGACGCCCGCCTCGTGCACGGCGACCAGCCCCTCCGACAGGGCGGCCCCGATGGCGGCGACCTCGGCCGCGACCAGCGAGCCCGCGTCGGCGACCTTGTCGTGCAGGGAGGGCCCGGGCACGTACTGGGTGGCGAACCACGGGCGGTCGGCGTCGAGGTCGGCGGCGACGAGCCGTGCCGTACACCCGCCGCGAATCCGCCGCGCCGCCGACACCTCACGTGCGAAGCGCGACCGGAACTCCTGATCCTCCGCCAGGTCAGGCCGGATGACCTTCAGGGCGACCCGTTGCCCCTTGCGGTCGGAGCCCAGGTAGACGACACCCATCCCGCCCGCGCCGAGCCGTCTGTGAAGCCTGAACGAGCCGACGACGCGCGGGTCCTCGCGCCTCAGGCGCATCATCGCCATGTTCATCCCCGCTGCCCGGTCCGTGTGACGTGCCACAGCTTACGTTTCCATGGCCCGCCGCGCGCAGAGGCCGCGCCCTCTCGGACCGATCGATTGTCAGTGCCGGGTGGGAGACTTGAGGGGTGGTCAGGGAGCCCGCGAACAGGCCGACTTCGACCTGCCTGTGATCCCAACCACCCGTCGCAGAAGGGGGATTGGACGCGTGAAGGGTGATCGCGTGGAGATAGTCGTGGACGCAGGGGACACGACGCGTACGTACGAGGTGGTGGCGAGCAGGGCGGGCCGCCGGGTGGAGACGGCGGTACGCCGAGGTGTCGTGGAAGTGAGCGAAGTCACCCGCAGTGGCTCCGTCGTCCGCACGGCCCGCTTCATGGCGACCCGGGTCCTGGCACTGGTCGAGCAGCCGGTGCCGCGAGAGGACAGCTCGGAGAAAGACGGACACACCGGGCGACCCCTCCGGGAGGACCCCGAGACCTAGGTCCTCGTCTCCACCCATGGGAGTACTCCGCAGGTCATGGCTCATCCTCCGGGAGGCCCGGCAATCGGTACGAGGGCATGACGTGCGGCAGGCGCCGGACGCCTAGATTTGAGGTCAAGCGGCGGGTGCAGCACTCGTCCCCCGAGGTCAGACACCCGCCGCTGCCAACCACAATGGAGAACGGTCAGGAGAGGGACCATGGCCCACACGGCACCGCGGACGATGATCCGCACACAAAAGCGCCGCACGGGTCGTCGCCACCCCTTGGTGGCGACGCTCATGGCCCTTCCCCTGGCGGTCCTGCTCCTCGTCGTCTTCGACGGCTGGGAGACAGTGGCCACACAAGCGTCGTCCGTGGGAGTGATGCTGGGGCGCTGAGCGGCGACCCCAGGCCCGGAAGAGCGGTCCGGGCGGGGACATCCACCCATGAAACCCCGTGGGGACGGGGGTGCGGCGGACGGCACAAATGCCGGCGCAGCTGGGGAGCTGCGCCGGCATTGCTGTGCGCCGACACATGTTCACGGCGCGACACCGGCCAGTGAACCCACTCCGTCCGGCGGACCCCCACCCACCCGCAGAGGGCGCGCCCTTTGATCGCCGTCCGGCATCTATCAGCCTGTCCGGCGCTCGCTTCCCAACGCTGTTCACGGCACCTTCCAGCCGGTCCGGCGCTCGCTTCCCAACGCCGTTCACGGCATCTGTCAGCCCGTCCGGCGTTTGAGGACGAGGCCGTTCAGGCCGAAGGGGGGTCTGGGGGCGCAGCCCCCAGCGGGGTCGAAGGGGCGGAGCCCCTGGTGATGCACACCACCGCCGGGCACCTGACAACCCGCCCGAACAACCTGCGTACCCTCGCGAACAGACCCGCACGCCCCCAGGGAGCCCCGTGACCACCACCCCCCTGCTCACCGAGCTCACCCTCCGAGCCGGCACGGAGGCCCACGCACGCCGCCGTACACCCTCGACCTGCCCCTGCGGAGCGACCACCACCCTCGCCGATCGCCCCGACGCCACAGTCGTCCGTCACGCCGACACGGTCGCCAAGGCCCACGCCCCCGACACCGACCAAACCGAGCTGACACCCCGCCTCACCACCGCCACCCACCTCCCCGACCTCCTCCTCCCCCCGCTCAGCCCGACGCCCGTCGACCTGCACGGCAGACTCGTCACGTTCTGGCCGTACGGCACCCCCGTGGACCCGGAGAACCCGGACGCGGCCCCCTGGGAACCCGCCGCCACCCTCCTCGCCCGCCTCCACCGAACCCCCGCCCCGACCCACCTGCCCCCGATGCGCGGCCCCGCCAAAGCCGCGCTCGCCGTCGCCCGCCTACGGGACGCCACCTCGCACCCGGCCGTCGCCGACGTCCTGCACGCCTGGTCCGCCCTCCCCGCCTGGGCGCGCGCGGAGGCCCCCATGCCGGACACCACCACCCTGTGCCACGGCGACCTCCACCTCGGCCAGCTCGTACGCCACCCGGCCCCCGACGGCCCCTGGCGGCTCATCGACGTCGACGACCTCGGCGTCGGCGTCCCGGCTTGGGACCTGGCCCGCCCGGCGGCCTGGTACGCCTGCGGCCTGCTCTCGCCCGAGGACTGGGCCCGCTTCCTCGCCGCCTATCGCGCGGCGGGCGGACCGGCCGTCCCGGCGGACGGTGACCCCTGGCCGGCCCTGGACATCCCCGCCCGTGCGCTCACCGTGCAGACCGCGGCCCGCGCGATCGCGAAGGCGGTCGCGGCGGACCGGCCCCTGGACGAGGTGGAGCAGGCGGTGGTCGACGCCTGTGGCCGAATGGGTTCCACCCCGCCGCAGTTGGCACACGGTTTCCCAAAGTAGGGTGCAACCGACCGCAGCCGGACAGAGTCTGTCCTGGCGTAACGCGAAGCAGGACCGACCGGCGAGGAGTTGAGCCGACGATGCAGTGTCCGAAGTGTCACGCACCGATGCACACGTACAACCGCAATGGTGTCCAGATCGAGCAGTGCAGCGGCTGCCGCGGGATATTTCTCGACTACGGCGAGCTGGAGGCACTGACCCGCATGGAGTCCCAGTGGGGAGCCGGTCAAGCCGTCCCGCCGCCCCCGGCCGCCCCGCAGTACCCGGCCCAGCCCGTCGCTCCCGCCTGGGGCGCGCAGCATGGCGGCGGCCACTACGGCGGTCACCACGGAGGCCACCACCGCAACAAGGGCTTCGGCCGCATGCTGTTCTCCAGCTGACCGAGAGACGAGGAAGCCCCCGGCCGCAGGGCCGGGGGCTTCGGTGTGTGGACGATACTGGGATTGAACCAGTGACCTCTTCCGTGTCAGGGAAGCGCTCTCCCGCTGAGCTAATCGTCCTCGGGAACTGCATCTACTGCGTGCGCGATACTGGGATTGAACCAGTGACCTCTTCCGTGTCAGGGAAGCGCTCTCCCGCTGAGCTAATCGCGCGGGACAGACCTTCGATGATCTGTCGAAGATCCAGTGGACGATACTGGGATTGAACCAGTGACCTCTTCCGTGTCAGGGAAGCGCTCTCCCGCTGAGCTAATCGTCCTTGGAGGTGGAGACGGGATTTGAACCCGTGTAGACGGCTTTGCAGGCCGTTGCCTCGCCTCTCGGCCACTCCACCAGGAGCGTAGGGGTTCGGGAAGATCCCCCACTTCCTGCGAGCGGACGACCAGGTTCGAACTGGCGACCTCAACCTTGGCAAGGTTGCGCTCTACCAACTGAGCTACGTCCGCTTGTCGTTTCCGGCCCGCTCGCGCGTCCCGGTGACGTGTTGAACTCTAGCGGATTCCGGAGCCAGTACAAAAACGCGTTTGCGCAGCGTGCTGCGCTGCGCATGGCGACAGACGTGGTCAGGGCACCCGAGGGGACATGACCAGGTCACTCGCAGGTCACCCGCCATAGACTCGACTGCGTGCTCGACCTGCCTCCTCTCGCCCGTTTCGGCGACCGTCTCGCCACCGGCCTCCTGGACGTCACCAGCGATCCCGCGGCCCTGGACTCCACCGGCTTCTGGGCCGTGGCCGCGGATTTCGAGGGTGGGCTGACCTGCGCCCGGTTCCGGGACGTGCGGGCGGAACAGGTGCCCGCCCCGGTGCCGGGGGCGTGGCGGGGGCCGGCGGCCGATGCCTGGACGTCCTCCCTCGACCGCGCCGCGTACACGGCCGGGGTGCGCCGCATCCGCGAGCACATCGCGACCGGCGAGGTCTACCAGGCCAACCTCTGCCGGGTGCTGTCCGCGCCGATCCCCCCGGACGCCGACGTGGACGCGCTGACGGCCCTGTTGGCACGCGGCAACCCGGCACCGTACGCAGGAACGATCCGGCTGCCGGAACACGGCGTGGAGATAGCCACCGCCTCGCCCGAACTGTTCCTCCACCGCGACGGCCGGGTCGTCGAGTCCGGCCCCATCAAGGGCACCGGACGCACCGAGGCCGACCTCCTGGAGAAGGACTACGCCGAGAACGTCATGATCGTGGACCTGGTCCGCAACGACATCGGGCGGGTCTGCGCCACCGGCAGCGTGAGCGTGCCCGACCTGTGCGCCGTGGAGAAGCACCCGGGGCTCGTGCACCTCGTGTCGACGGTCCGCGGCGAGCTGCGCGCCGACGCCGGCTGGCCGGAGCTGCTCGACGCCGCCTTCCCGCCCGGCTCGGTCACCGGCGCACCCAAGTCGAGTGCCCTGCGGATCATCGACGCGCTGGAGACGGCACCCCGCGGCCCGTACTGCGGAGGCATCGGCTGGGTCGACGCCGACCGGGGCGAGGGCGAGCTGGCCGTGGGCATCCGCACCTTCTGGATCGACCGCGCGGAAGGGGTCCTGCGCTTCGGCACCGGCGCCGGGATCACCTGGGGCTCGGATCCCGAGGGGGAGTGGCAGGAGACCGAACTCAAGGCGTCCCGACTGCTCGCGGTAGCGTCGGGGACGTACGAGGTGAGCGGAGAAGGACTGACGACGTGCTGTGCCGGCCCGGGGGACGCAGCATCCGATAGCGACTCCGCCGCGGGCCGGACCCCCGGCCGACACGACGCCCCCGGTGCGGACCAGCGAGGAAGAGACCAGTGAAGCTTTGGCTCGACGGCGGGCTGCAGGACATCGAGGCCGCCCGCGTTTCCGTCTTCGACCACGGGCTGACCGTGGGCGACGGCATCTTCGAGACGGTGAAGGCGACCGACGGGAAGCCGTTCGCGCTCACCCGGCACCTCGACCGGCTGACCCGCTCCGCGCGCGGTCTCGGCCTGCCCGACCCCGACCACGACGAGGTCCGCCGCGCCTGCGCCGCCGTCCTCGAGGCCAACCCCATGCCGCTCGGCCGGCTGCGCATCACGTACACCGGCGGCCACGGCCCTCTCGGCTCCGACCGTGGCGAGCACGGCCCGACCCTCGTGGTCGCCCTGGGCGAGACCACCCGCCGCCCCGACTCCACGGCCGTGATCACGGTCCCGTGGACCCGCAATGAACGCGGCGCCCTCACCGGCCTCAAGACGACCTCCTACGCCGAGAACGTCGTCGCGCTCGCCCGCGCCCGCCAACACGGCGCCTCCGAAGCGCTGTTCGCCAACACGGTCGGACAGCTCTGCGAGGGCACGGGGTCGAACGTCTTCGTCGTCCTGGACGGCGAGATCCGCACCCCGCCGGTCGCCTCCGGGTGCCTGGCGGGCATCACGCGCGCGTTGGCCGTCGAGTGGACCGGCGCCAAGGAGAGCGACCTTCCTCTGGACGTCCTGGAGCGGGCGGACGAGGTCTTCCTCACCTCCACCCTGCGGGACGTCCAGGCCGTGCACCGCGTCGACGACCGCGAACTGCCGGGCACACCGGGCCCGGTGACCGCCAAGGCGATGCGGATCTTCGACGAGCGGTCCGGGAACGATCTGGATCCGTAGAAAGCCACAGGAAAGCCGCAAGGAAGCCGCAAGAAGGCCGTAGATATTCGGCTGACCCGGAGCGTCGCAGCGGGTAGAACTCCGGTGATGACCACGACCCTGCGGCCGACCGAGCCGCTCCAGCGTGCCGCCGACGGGGCGCTGTCCCGCCACTACCAGGTGTGCGTGAACAGCCGTCCCGTCGGAGCGGTACACCTCTCGACGCACCCCGCCTTCGGGCCGACCGTCGCTCAGATCCAGGATCTGCGGATCGAGGAACCGGACCGCAGGCGCGGCCGGGGCACGGTCGCCGCGCTCGCCGCCGAGGAGGTGGCGCGGGGCTGGGGCTGCAAGCGGCTGGAGATCAGGGTTCCGGCCGACGCGGAGACCGCGCTGCGGCTCGCCACGGCGCTCGGCTACGTCCACCGCAACCGCGGCATGGAGAAGCAGCTCGGCACCACCGCCCCCGAACTGCCCGAGGGCAGCCGGGGCAGACCCATGACGGAGGCCGAGTTCGAGCCGTGGAACGAGCGCGGCCTCGCGGAGTACGCCCAGGACTGGATCGACCGCGGCGTGCCTGAGGACGAGGCCTGGGCCAAGGTGAAGCGGGACAACGCCGAGGGGCTGCCGCAGGGCCGGGCGACGGAGAACATGCTGTTCAGCGTGCTGGAGCACGAGGGCATCAGGGTCGGAATCCTGTGGGTGGCGTTGATCGGCGACAAGGCGTTCGTCTTCGACGTCGAGACCGACGAGGCCTTCCGCGGCCAGGGGCACGGCCGCTCCCTGATGCTGCTGGCCGAGGGCCAGGCGATCGCCGCGGGCAGACGCGTGCTCGGTCTCAACGTCTTCGCGGGCAACACTCCGGCCGAGCGGCTGTACGAGTCACTGGGATACGAGCCGGTGGGCTACTCGCTGTACAAGAGCCTGCTCTGAGGCCGGCTCACGCCTGCTCGGCCAGCAGCCGGTCCGCGATCTCCTCGATGCGCTCGCGCAGTCCCTCCTGGCTCTTGCCGCCGTCCAGGCGCTCGCCGCCGATGACGTAGGTCGGGGTGCCGGTCACGCCGATCGCCTTGCCCTCGGCCTGGTCGGCGTCGACGATCAGGATGTGCCGGCCGTCGATCAGCGCGGTGTCGAACTCCTCGGCGTCCAGCCCCAGTTCACCGGCCATCTCGACCAGGAAGGGCTCCCCCTCACGGCCCAGCTCCTCGACCCGCCCGAGCACGGCCTCGACGTACGGCCACCCCTGCCCCTGCTCCACGGCCTCCTCGGCGGCCTGCGCGGCGGCGAAGGCGTGCTTGTGCTTCTCCAGCGGGAAGTGCCGCAGCCGCAGCTCCAGACGGTCGCCGTACCGGGCGCGCAGGGCCCGCAGGTCGTCCAGGGCGCTCCGGCAGTCCGGGCACTGGAGTTCGCACCAGACGTCGAGCACGGGGGCGGCGGGACGCACGGGGGAGGAGTCGCTCATGGTCACAGTCTCCCAGCCCGGGCCGGGACGACCCAATCGGACCTCGGGCGCCGCCGGGCACCTTCGCCGGTACGACACCGATCCGGCACCTCCGGAGGAGCCGACCCGGAGATGTCCCTGATGTCCCGCCGGGGCATGGCCCGCCGGGGTCCGAGAGGTGCAGGATGGAAGGGGACGAAGTGGTCCCTTCCCGATCGAGCCCTGCCTGGAGGACCGGATGATTGCCGAGACCGTCTGTTCCGCCGGCGCCGCGGCCGGCCTGGGCATCGCGGTGGTCACGGCCTACCGCAAGCGCTTCCTCGCGGCCACCCGCATCGCCGCCTACTCCCTCGTCCCGCTCGGCCTGGTGATGACCGGGGTCGTCGATTGGCTGGCGGACACCGCGTTCAGTCCCACGGCCTGGGCGGGCTTCGCCGTGCTCGGCGTCTCCTGGGCGCTGTTCTCGACCACACGGGCCGTGGAACGCAGGCGCGGCGGCACCCGCAAGGAGCGCAAGGCGGCGGCCCGGGGAGCACAGAGCGAGGCGGTCGCGCCCGCGGCGTCCGCACCCTCCCTCGGCCCGGGGACGCGCACGACGGCCCGGCCGGCGAGCCGGCCCCGTACCGAGTCCGGCGGGGACGACTTCAGCGACATCGAGGCGATCCTGAAGAAGCACGGCATATGACCCTCGCATGACGACTGAAACGACACAGTGAGTCCCCGCGCCCGGCCACCGGCGTCGACGACCTGACGTCGGCGTCACGGGATCCGGCGAACTACCGCTCGTTCCGGGCGTGTTGAACGCGCCAGGTGTGTCGATTGCGCCATCATCGCCGCGAGATGCTGGACACGAAACAGAGCGATACCGCGCCGCCGCAGGACGAGCCGCGTGGATGCCTCTTCGCCCTTTCCCAGCCACCGCTGATGATCTTCCTTGCGGTGATCGGGTGTCTGCTGCTCATGGCTGCGCTGCACGACCTGCTGCTGCTCTGAGCCGTACCCCGTGGTTCCCCGGCGTCACCCGCCGGGGGCCACGTCGACACCACCGTCCGGCCCGGGTGTCAGCCCGCCGCTTCCTTGCGCCGCGCCCGGTAGGCGGCCACATGCAGGCGGTTTCCGCAGGTACGACTGTCGCAGTACCGCCGCGACCGGTTGCGGGAGAGGTCGACGAAGGCCCGCCGGCAGTCGGGAGCCTCGCAGCGCCGCAGCCGCTCCTCCTCACCGGCCACCACGAAGAACGCCAGCGCCATCCCGCAGTCGGCCGCCAGGTGATCGGCGACGGAGGCGCCGGGTGCGAAGTAGTGCACGTGCCAGTCGTAGCCGTCGTGGTCGGTCAGGCGGGGAGTGGTGCCCGCGGCGGCGACCAAATCGTTGATCAGTCCGGCGGCGGTCCGGGCGTCCGGGGCGGCGAAGACCGAGGCGAAGCGTGCGCGGACCTTCCGCACCGCCGAGAGGTCGAACTCCGAGAGCACGCCGACATCGCTGATTTCGTGCTTTCGTACGAAATCCTCGAGGGCCGCTACGTCCGGCAGCGCGTCCGGCGTCGCGTCGTCCTCCGGCGCGGTGTTCACCAGATCCACCACGGCGTCGAGGGAGCACCTGGTGTCGTGGGTGATCAGCACGTTTCGCTCCCTGGCCTGGGGGTCGGGCGGACGCCCGCCGATGCTGGCCGATGGTAGTGGCTCAGGCCGCACTGGTGGCGGACACCTGTGCGCAGGGAGCCCTGGGGCCTGTCCGGCGGATCAGCTCGGCGTCGCGGGGTCCGGCACGCGAATCTGCCGCGTAGTCGTCACTCGCCGACTCCGCCCGCCCTCCGGCACCCCCGTCTTGCAGCTGCACGCACCAGCCCCCGCTCGGCTCGCTGCGAGGCACCGTCGTTTGCAGCCGACCTGATCCGCCGCAGAGGCCCTGGACCGTCGGTCAGGCAGCGCACACACCGCACGCGCACCGGCGCCGCCCCCACGGAGTGATCCGCGGCGACGGCGCCGGTGTGTTGCCTGTATGCAGTTGTCTTGGCCCGAGCCGTCTCCCCGAGTGGACGGCGCCGGGCGGCTCTGTTCGGCCTCGCGGTTAGCTTTCCGCCAGGATGTGCGAGAGCTCCTGATCGAGATCGAAGTGGCGGTGCTCCGTGCCGGGAGGCACGGCGGCGTCCGTCCGCTTCAGGTACGACTCCAGGGCTCGCGCCGGGGCCTCCAGCAGGGCTTCGCCCTCCGGAGAGCTCAGGGCGATGCACACGACGCCCTGACCGTGACTGCGCGACGGCCAGACACGGACGTCGCCGGTTCCGGTGGGCCGATGGAGGCCCTCCGCGAGGAGGTCGCGGGCGAACACCCACTCGACGGTTTCCTCGGCTCCGGTGTGGAAGGTGGCGTGCACGGCGTAGGGGTCGGCCGTGTCGTACCGCAGGCCTGCGGGGACAGGCAGGGAGGACTCGCTCGACACAACGAGGCGCAGGTGCAGCTCGCAGCTGACCGTGGTGTTCATAAGCGCCAGGGCCTTTCGCTCAGTGTGCGCTCGGGGATTCGCACGTCGGCGAAATCGACATGCCACCTACGGTGCCGTTGTAAACCCCTCTGAGTGTTTTGCGTGCCTTTACGTAACTCTTCCGGCCGAGAACCCGTTCGCGAGGTACGACCATTCCGGTGACTGGTTTCTCTCGGGTAGGGTTTGGCTGTATGAACACGGGGAGTGACGAGCCGGGCGAGGTTGCCGTGGCGTCGGACAAGACGGAAACGAGCGGGGCGCAGAGCGAGCAGGGGCTCGGCTCGAAGGCGCCCGCATTCATCAAGGCGCGCCGCATGCTGCACCTGAGCTGGCAGGTCGGCGTCTTCATCATCGGGCTCGCGGTCGTGGGCGCCGGCATCGTCATGCTGCCGCTGCCCGGGCCCGGGTGGGTCGTGATCTTCGGCGGCATGGCGATCTGGGCGACCGAGTTCGTCTGGGCCCAGCTGGTGCTCCGCTGGACCAAGCGCAAGGTCACCGAGGCGGCCCAGAAGGCGCTCGACCCCGAAGTCCGGCGGCGCAACATCATCCTGACGTCGATCGGCCTGGTGATCGTGGCCGTGATCGTCGGGGTCTACCTCTACAGGTTCGGCTTCGAGATGCCCTGGAACATCAAGGACCAGTGAGCCGGGACGGGGGTGCGGGGGCCGGTCGGCGCTGGTCACACGCACCCCCTGACATGGGGTAATCTTCTTCCTGCGTCCGGGCGATTAGCTCAGTGGGAGAGCGCTTCGTTCACACCGAAGAGGTCACTGGTTCGAACCCAGTATCGCCCACCACCCGGATACGACGGCCCGTCCGCAGACAGTGCGGACGGGCCGTCGTCGTGAGCCCCCGGCAGGTGGGACGGCCGTCGTCGTGAGCCCCCGGCGGGTGGGAACGGCGGTCGTGGGATCGCCCCTCTGTGGCGTGACCGTCCGCAGCCTCAAGTCCCCACGGCCCAGACCTTTTTCGGCCGCGCGACGTTCTCGTGCGGCGACCTGCTTCCTGTTCGGCCGGCCGACCCGACGCCTCTCACCTGGGGCATCGTCAAGTCCGAAGCGCCGTACGGCTCTTGAGCGCCGCCGGATCGCCGCGTCGGCTCACAAGAAATTCCTGTCCGAATCATTGACGCACCCCGAGGCCCTCCGTAGCTTGTGCCAGCAAGCGCTTACTTGAAACGATTCATGCAGGCGGCAATGACGCTGCGGGGAGGGGGCCCAACCATGGGAACCAGCAGGAATGTTGAGAGGCGAACGATCCTGAAGGTGGCCGGGGCCTCGGCGGCCACGCTGGGGCTGGCCGCGACGACGGGCTGCGGTGGCGACAGCGGTTCGGGGAATGGGAATGTGACGCTCCGTTATGCGTGGTGGGGCGGCGAGCCGCGCACCATCGCCATCAAGAAGACGATCGCGCTCTTCGAGAAGAAGTACCCGAAGATCAAAATCAAGCCTGAATTCACCGACTACGAGGCGTTCTGGGAGAAGTTCCAGACCCAGGCCTCCGGCGGGAATCCGCCGGACGTTTTCCAGAATGCGGTCGGTTTCCTGCGCAAGTACGACAAGCGCGGTGTTCTGCTGGATCTCAAGACGCAGGCGGACGCGGGGAATCTGAGCCTGGAGGACTTCCGCAACGGCGTTCTGGCGAACGGTCAGGTCGACGGCAAGCAGATCGGCATACCCGTCGGCGCCAACACGATGGCGCTCGTCATCGACCTCAAGGCCTTCGAGAAGGCGGGCGTGGAGGCGAAGTTCGGCTGGACCTGGGACGAGTACTTCGACGCGCTCCAGACGATCCAGGACAAGCTGAAGATCGCCGGTGACACCGGCTACTTCGCCATCATGTACCTCTACGACCTGTACCTGCGTCAGAACGGCAAGGCCTTCTTCACCGACTCCGATCTCGGCTTCACCGAGGACGATGTGACGCAGTGGTGGGCGGACGGCTACAAGCGCGTGAAGTCCGGGCTCGTCGCCGACCCGAAGAAGATCGAGCAGGTCAAGCCGAAGTCCGGTCTGTCGGCGGGGCTCGCCGCGTCCGAGTTCACCTGGGACAACTTCTCCATCCGCTACGAGGGCGAGGGCGAGTCGGACTACGGGCTCGCGCCGATTCCCACCACGGACGGCAAGGACACCGGCCAGTACCTCGGCTCGCTGATGCTCAGCGCCTTCTCCGGGACCAAGCACCCCAAGGAGGCAGCCCAGTTCATCGACTTCATGGTCCACGACCCCGAGGTCGGCAAGATCATGGGCTATGACCGCGGCATCCTCGCCACGACCGAGCAGTACGACGCGTTCAAGCCCACCGACGCCAACAACAAGGGCGTCGCGGCCTACGAGGACGAGGTCGCCAAGGCGGGCGTGCTCGGGAAGATCACCCCGCACCCGTCCGGCGCCGACGTCATCGAGGCGGCGTTCCTGCGCCTCGGCGGTGAGGTCGCCCAGGGCAAGACCAAGCCGGCCGACGCCGCGAAGGCGCTGTTCAGCGAGGCCAAGGCCGCGTTCGCGGGCTGAGGGGACGTACCACCATGACGCTCGTCAAGGAAGCGCCCGCGCGCCCGGCGAAGAAGCGGCCCGCCGCTCCTGCAGCCGGGCGGCGCGGGCGGCGCCGCGAGAACCTCGCCGGCTATCTCTTCATGTCGCCGTGGATCGCGGGATTCCTGCTGCTCACGGCGGGGCCGATGATCGCGTCGCTGTACTACGCGTTCACCAGCTACAACCTGTTCACGCCGCCCCAGTGGGTGGGGCTGGACAACTTCACGACGATGTTCCAGGACCCGCGCTGGCAGAAGTCGGTCGAGGTCACGCTGAAGTACGTCGTCGTGGCCACACCGCTGAAGCTGCTCCTCGCGCTCGGGGTGGCGCTGCTGCTCGCGCAGAAGCGGCGCGGACAGGCCCTGTACCGGGCCGCGTTCTACATGCCGTCCCTCATCGGTGCCAGTGTCTCCGTGGGCTTCGTGTGGCGGGCACTGTTCTCCGACGACGCCGTCGTGGACCGTACGCAGAAGATCTTCGGGGTCGACGTCGGCGGCTGGATCGGCAATCCGGACTATGTCCTGTACTCCCTGGTGGCTCTGAGCATCTGGCAGTTCGGTGCGCCGATGGTCATCTTCCTGGCCGGCCTCAAGCAGGTCCCACAGGAGTTGTACGAGGCCGCCGAGGTGGACGGGGCCGGTCCCTTCCGGCGGTTCTGGAACATCACGTTGCCGATGATCTCCCCGGTGCTCTTCTTCAACGTGCTGCTGGAGTCCATCCACGCGTTCCAGGTGTTCGGCTCCGCCTACGTCGTCTCCGACACCCGGTGCGGGCCCGCCGACGCCACGCTCGTCTACACCTGTTACCTCTACCAGAAGGGCTTCAAGGAGGCCCAGATGGGCTTCGCCTCCGCGATGGCCTGGACGCTGGTGATCGCGGTGGCGCTCGTCACGGCGGTCCTGTTCTGGTCGCAGAAGAAGTGGGTGCACTACGAGGAGGCAGCCAAGTGACCAGTGTCACCAGCCCTGTTGTGCACGCCACGAACGAGCGGCGGCGCATCGGCTCCCTCGCCTGGCACGTGGGCGCGCTCCTCGTGCTCGCGGTCGTCCTCTACCCGGTGATCTGGGTGCTCGGCGCCTCGTTCAAGCCGAGCAAGGACATCATCGCCAGCCTCGACCTGCTGCCCACCAAGCCGGTCTGGGCGAACTTCTCCGGGCTCGCCGACGGCATCTCCGGCATCTCCATCACCAGCTTCTTCACCAACTCGCTGATGTACGCGGGCCTGGCCGTGGTCGGTGTGGTGCTCTCCAGCTCGCTGACCGCGTACGCCTTCGCCAAGATCCGGTTCGCCGGGCGGAACCTGCTGTTCACGCTGATGATCGGTACGCTGCTGCTGCCGTATCACGTACTGCTCATCCCGCAGTACGTGATGTTCCGCAAGCTCGAGTTCATCGACACACTGGTGCCGCTCGTCGCGGGCAAGTTCCTGGCCACGGAGGCGTTCTTCGTCTTCCTGATGGTGCAGTTCATGCGCGGCCTGCCGCGCGAGCTGGACGAGGCCGCCAAGCTCGACGGCTGCGGGCACCTGAGGACCTACTGGTCCATCGTGCTGCCGCTGAGCCGGCCCGCCCTCATCACCAGCGCCATCTTCACCTTCATCAACGCGTGGAACGACTTCATGGGGCCGTTGATCTACCTCAACACCCCCTCCAAATACACCGTTTCGCTCGGCCTGATGATGTTCCGCGACCAGGAGGGCATCTCCAACTACGGCAGCATGATCGCGATGTCGCTGGTGGCGCTGGTGCCCGTCATCGCCTTCTTCATGGCCTTCCAGCGCCACCTGATCGACGGTATGGCGACGTCGGGTCTGAAGGGCTGAGGTGGTCACCATGGCCCGAGCGCGCGTCAAGCCCCGCAGGGAGTCCGTGTTCGGCGAGCGCTTCGCGGTCTTCGCGGAGTGCCTGCTCACCGGAGTGTGGATCGCCGTGGCCTGTCTCGGGGTCGTCACCTACCCCGCGGCCTTCGCCGCCGGCGCACGGCATCTGCGGCGTCGTACGGCCCATGAGGTCGGCGGCTGGCGGGAGTTCGTCGCGGACTTCCGGGCGGCCGTGCGCGGCGGGTGGGCCGTCGGGCTCGCCGGCTGGGCGGCGGCCGCCGCGGTCTGGGTGGACGTCCTGGCCGCGCGGGCCGGGCTTCCCGGCGGGCCGTTCGTCGGGGCCGTCGGTCTGTTCGCGCTGATCGGGCTGGCCGTGGCCCTGCTGCGGGCGGCGGCCGTCTGGACGCCGGGTGCCGCCTGGCGGGCGTTGCTCGCCGACGCCGGGCGGCGGACCGTGCGCGATCCCGCCGGGTCCTTCCTCGTCGTCTGCGGGCTGGCCGTCGTGGCCCTGTCCGCAGGGTTCCTTCCGCCGCTCGCGGTCCCCGTCCTCGGGGCCGTCGCGGCGGCGGCCGTCGCAGTGGAGGAGCGGTACCGGCACCGCTGACGGGCGGTGCCCTCACACAAGGTCGGCGCCTCGGCGTCGCACCTCTCTCTGTCATGCCCCTGACCACCCCTGCATCCGCACGGAAAGGAAAGGCTGGTCTCTCATGTCTCCCATCCCTCGCAGGTCCATCCTCAAGGCAGCCGCCGTAGCCGGAGCCGCCGCGCAGTTCAGCTGGGCGCTAGGAGCCAAGGACGCGCAGGCTGCGCCCAGAGCCGCCGAGGCCGACGCCGATCCCGTGACCCTGGACTGGCTGGAGGACGGCGGCCAGGGTGCCGCACCCGGCTCCACTCTCGGTGTGCCCTGGCCCAAGGGCACCTACCAGGAGGACCAGGTCTTCGCGCTGACGGACGCCGACGGCAAGTCCGTGCCGGTGCAGTCCTGGCCGATCGCCTACTGGCCCGACGGCTCCCTCAAGTGGACGGCCCACGCGGTGAGTTCGGGCTCCGGCAAGCTCACCCTCGCCGCGGGCGAGGCCGCCGTACCGGACAAGAAGGTCACCGTCGACAAGAGCGGCGGCACCATCGACGTCTCGACCGGGGTCATCACGGCGAAGATCGGCAAGTCGGGTGCGACCCTCATCAAGTCGGTGACCCGCGGCTCCACCGAGATCGCCAAGAACGGGCGGCTCGTGCTCATCCGCCAGCCGGAGATCGAGGACGAGGACCAGGGCACGGTCAAGACCGAGCGCTTCGAGGGCGCCATCTCCGAGGTCACCGTCGAGCAGGAGGGCCCGGTCCGCGCGGTCGTCCGCATCGACGGCAAGCACCGCAAGGGCAGCCGGAGTTGGCTGCCGTTCTCCATCCGCCTCTACTTCTACGCGGGCGCCGACTCCTTCCGCATGGTGCACACCATCACCTACGACGGCACACAGGAGCCGGGCAAGGCCAGCGGTGACTTCATCCGCGGGCTCGGCGTCCGCTTCACCGTGCCGATGCGGGACCAGTCGTACGACCGCCACATCCGCATCGGCGGCGAGGGCACCGGTCTGCTGCGGGAGGCCGTCAAGGGCATCACCGGGCTGCGCCGCGACCCCGGCGCGGCCGTGCAGGCGGCCCAGTACGCGGGCGAGAAGCTGCCCGACCCGTCCACCTGGGACCAGCGGGTCACGACGCGGCTGCAGTACATCCCCGAGTGGGGCGACTACACGCTCTCCCAGCTCTCGGCCGACGGCTTCACCCTGCGCAAGCGCACGAAGAAGGGCTATGGCTGGATCGGCGCCGGCGGCGGCAGGCGGGCCTCCGGGTTCGGTTACGTCGGTGGCGTGAGCGGCGGATTCTCCTTCGGCCTGCGGGACTTCTGGGAGAAGCACCCCTCCCAGCTCGACATCCGCGACGCCCACACCGACGAGGCCGAGGTCACCCTCTGGCTCTGGTCGCCCGAGGCGCAGCCGATGGACCTGCGCTTCTACCACGACGGCATGGGCCAGGACACCTACGCCGAGCAGCTCGAAGGCCTCAACATCACCTACGAGGACTACGAGCCGGAGTTCGGCACCCCGTACGGCATCGCCCGCACCTCCGAACTCCTCTTCTGGGCCAACGAGTCGACGCCGTCGGCAGACGCCCTGGCTCAACAGGTCGAGGCGGTACGGGTGTTGCCGCAGCTAGCCGCCCCGCCCAAGCAGCTCATCAAGGCCGGGGTCTTCGGGCCGGGCCTCTACGCCGAGCCCGACCGTTCCACCGATGCCAAGGCGAAGATCGAGGACCACCTCGACTTCCTCTTCACCTACTACAAGGACCAGGTGGAGCAACGCCGTTGGTACGGCTTCTGGGACTACGGCGACATCATGCACACCTATGACACGGTGCGGCACCAGTGGCGGTACGACATCGGCGGGTACGCCTGGGACAACTCCGAGCTCTCGCCGGACCTCTGGCTGTGGTTCGCGTATCTGAGAAGCGGCCGCGCGGACATCTTCCGGTTCGCCGAGGCGATGACCCGGCACACCGGCGAGGTCGACGTCTATCACCTGGGGGAGTGGGCCGGCCTCGGCACGCGCCACGGCGTTCAGCACTACGCCGACAGCGCCAAGCAGCAGCGCATCGCCAACACGACGTATCGCCGCTACTACTACTTCCTCACCGCCGACGAACGGGTCGGCGACCTCATGCACGCCAACGTCGACTCCGACGAGACCTTCCTCGTCCTCGACCCGATCCGCAAGATCCGCACCGAGCCGTACACGCCGGACCGGCACGCCCTGTCGATCGGGTTCGGCACGGACTGGAGCGGGCTGGTGTCGGCCTGGCTGACGGAGTGGGAGCGCAAGGGCCCGAAGTGGGAGAAGGCCAAGGCGCGGGTGCTGTCGACGATGGAGACCATCGCCGCCCAGCCCAACGGCTTCGTGCAGGGGAGTGGCCTGTACGACCTCGACACGGGCAAGTTCGCGGTCGCTTCGGCGCCGGTCGTCGGGGTTTCGCACCTGTCTGCGGTCTTCGGGCTCAACGAGCTGTGTGCTGAGTTGATCGACCTCGTCGACATTCCCGCGTTCAACGAGGCGTACTTCGACTACTGCCGGTACTTCAACGCGACCAAGGCCGAGCAGGCGGCGCGCTACGGCTCCAACTTCGGCACGTTGCTGCTGTTCCAGGGGCACTCGCGGCTCGATGCGTATGCGGCTGTGCAGAACGGGGACGCGAAGTTGGCCACGCGGGCGTGGGAGAAGTTCTACAACTCCGATGGGTACAAGGAGTCGGCGCCCTGGAAGACGGAGGAGTTGAGCGGGCCGGTGGCGTTGGTGGCGGGTAGTGAGGCCGCTTGGGTGTCCACGAACGACACCGCGCTGTACGGGCTTGCCGCCATTGAGAACCTGGCGCTGCTGGGGGACAAGATGCCGTAGCGGCCGGTGGGGAACTGCGGGTCCGTTGTGGCTGGTCGCGCAGTTCCCCGCGCCCCTGGGTCAGTCCATCTTGCCCAGGATTCCTCGCACCCTTCTTATGTCCCTGATGCGTTGCTCGTACGTCGCTCCTAGTGCGAGCAGCAGGAGGCCGGCCAGGGCAGGCGGCACCCAGCGGGGCAGCGCGTCTGTCACCTGGGCGATGTACGGGGCGAGTTCGTGCAGCGCGTCCAGGGTCAGCACGGAGCCGCCCAGCAGAAGCGGGGCCTGGAGGTTGTATCCGCCGCCCAGCAGCGTGAGCGACAGCGCGGCCAGGCCGAGCAGCAGCGGGCGCGTCCAGTGCGGGTCGCCCCAGGCCGCGAGGAGGCTCGGCAGGAGGGTGGCGGCGAGGCCGGGGGCGTACGCCGTCCAGGACGAGGTCTGCGGGTCGCGGCGCCTGCGCAGGTGGCCGACGATCAGCGCCGGGACGGTCACCGGGAGGGTATACGCCTCGGGGGTGCCGACGTCCCAGGCCGCCAGGCGCACCCAGGTGGCCAGGACGAACAGGGCCGCGGCCGCGTAGCCGACGGGGCGGCGGTCCGGGCGGATAGCCGTGCCCGCGGTGATCACGCCGCACAGGGCCAGGACCAGGGCGAGCAGGGGCAGGTCGGTGGCGGCGAGTCCGACGGCGAGCAGGCCTGCGGCGGCTCCGGTCGCCTCGATGGGCACGGTGGCCCGGGAATCCGCTCGGGGTGCGATCAGGGCCGCGGCCACGGGGACCGCAAGGACGAGCAGAGCGGTGTGCGAGGGCTGCCAGTCCACGGCGGCACCGACCGCACAGGCCAGTGCGGCGGCGTACACGAGCGCGGTCGGGGCCGTGAAGGGCGCGAGCCGCGACTGCCACGAGGCCACCGCGAACAGCGCGACCAGAGTGGAGAGCACGGTGAGAGTCGCGGTCTGCGAGGCCAGGGAGAGGAACGCGAGGCTCACGGAGGTGGCGGGCGCCAGGATGAGCGCCGTGAGACGAGTGCCTTCGTGCGTGGACTGCCGTAGGAATGCCGCTGCCGCGATGACTCCGGCTGTTGTGGCTCCCTGGATCAACAGGCCTACGGGGTAGGGGAGTTCCAGCACCGCCGGAAGCGTGAATACCGTCGCCCAGGTGAGGCCCAGCGCGCCGGTCAGAGCTCGCGGACGCCAGACCTCGCCCCACACCACCAGGACGAGTACGGCCGCGACGGCCGCCAGGACGACCGGGACCGCCGCCGCGTGCGGGGGCCAGGGCGCGTCGACCGTCAGCGCGGCGCGGGCGTCCGGCGGCGTGCCGGTCCAGGCCCGCGCGGCCCAGCCGACCGGCGCCAGCGCCACCACGCCGACGACGGGCAGCGCCCACAGCACGGCCAGCGCCTGTACGACCCCGGAGGCCCAGGCCGCCCCACGCCGTACCGCCTCCGGCAGCCGCTCGACCCGGATCGTCGCCAACAGGGCCATTCCGCACACCAGATGGGCCGGAACCGTCCACAGCTCCGGCAGCACGGAGCGCGCCATGCCGCCGAGCGCGGTGACCGTGAGCAGGCCGGAGGCGAGCGAGAGGCCGAGGGCGTGCTTCTCGCCCGCCCCCAGCCATGCGGCGCCCAGCGCGATCGCCGCGGCAAGGAGGAGGAGCGCCGCCGCACGGGCGGCGGCGCTCGGACCGGAGGCCGTCCAGGACAGCCAGCCGGCCGCCAGTACGCCCGAGGAGCCAAGTCCGTACGCGCCGACGACGGCGACGACGCGTACGGACTTGGCGGTCACCCGGAGCGCCACAGCTGTGTCGAACGCGGCCGTCGCGAGAAGCGCGGCCGTGATGCCGTAGGAACCTGTGTCGGTTTCGATCGCCCAGAAGAACAGCGGGAGTTGGGCCGCGACCAGCGCGGAGGGGAGCGGGAGCCGCAGCTCGGCCGTGCGCGGCAGCAGGCCGTACGCCGTCCAGAGCACCGCCAGCAGCGCCGACGCGCTCGCCGTGTATCCGGCACCGCCCGCCCCCGGGAAGGCGACCCGGTACAGCGCGTACGCGTCCAGCACCGTCAGCGCCAGCCCCAGGCCCGCCACCGACTCGGCCGTCGAACGCAGTCCGCGCTTCAGCAGGAGCATCGGCGTGCCGAGCGCGGCGACCGTGACCGCGCCGAGCACCAGGGCCCGCCCGGCGATCCCCAGGTGCCCCCAGCTGACCAGCGTGAACACCATCGCCGCGATGGTCAGCAGGACGCCGCCCAGCAGCAGGAGAAGGTTCTGTACGCCGGGCGCGCTCGTCTCCGGGCGAGGCGGGGCGGCGGCCGGGGCCGACTTCGGCGGCTGCAGCGTGGCGATCAGCCAGGCCCGGCGCGCCAGCAACTGGGCCCGGCGGCGGTCGAGTTGCCACAGCTCGGCGTCGAGGAGTCGCAACTCCTCCGCCGGGGGCGGAACATGCGTCATGTCTTGAAGTGTGGTCTGAGTCACGTCGCACGGCATGAGTGCGCGTACTCAGAACGTACTCAGATCCGTCCGGGCACACTCTGTGCATGGACTGGACCCGTTACCGTTTCCGCAGCTCGTGGGCCCTGCACGCGTCGCCCGCCACCGTCTACGACGTGCTGGAACAGGCCGAGGACTACCCCCGCTGGTGGCCCGCGGTGCGCGAGGTGAACCGCCTCGACGACACCACCGGCGTCATCAGGATCCGCGCCGTCCTGCCGTACGACCTGACCTTCACCGCGCGCGAGGTGCGGCGCGATCCGGTGGCCGGGGTGCTGGAGATCGCCATGACCGGGGACCTGGAGGGGTGGGCGCGCTGGACGGTCACCGGGGACGGCGCCGGCTGCCTCGCCCGCTACGACCAGGTGGTCGTCGTGAACAAGCCGCTGCTCAGGCGCTTCGCCGTGCCGGGACGGCCGGTCTTCCGTGCCAATCACTGGCTGATGATGCGGGCCGGACGGCGGGGCCTGGCCGCGTACTTGGAAGCGGTTTGAAGGAAACCCGCGGGGACCTGTATTGTTCGGTGCGTTCCCGGGCGATTAGCTCAGTGGGAGAGCACTTCGTTCACACCGAAGGGGTCACTGGTTCGAACCCAGTATCGCCCACCGGGAAAGGCCGGTCCGCAGCAGCGGACCGGCTTTTTTTGCGCGCCTGGAGCGCCTGGAGCGACTACGCGGCCGCCGCCGGCAGGTCCGGACGCAGCGGCCACGCCGGATCCACCGCCTCCTCGCTGCCGCTGCGCGCGAACCACGCCTGCAGGCCCCGCGCCTGGGCCGCGTGCCACACCGCCTGCAGCGTGTGCAGCTCGGAGGGGGCCAGCCGCTCCAGCCGGGCCGCGAACCGGCGACCGACCGCCCGTACGACGTCCAGCGAGGCCTGTGCGTCGGCCGCCGCGTCGTGCGCGCCGTCCAGCGTGACGCCGTAGTGCGCACACAGGTCGGTGAGGGTGCGGCGGCCCTTGCGGTAGCGGTCCAGATGCTTGTCCAGGACCCGTGGGTCCAGCACCAGCAGCGGCGACGACTCGAACCAGCGGTCCAGGGACGAGGCGCGATGGCGGCGCAACTCGCGGTCCAGGAGCGTCAGATCGAACGGCGCGTTCATGATCACCAGCGGGCGGCCCGCCGCGGCCTGCTCGGCCAGCGCTTCCGCTATCTCGTACATCACCGGCGCGGGCCAGCGGCCGTTGCGCTGCAGATGTTCGTCCGTCAGCCCGTGCACCTCCGTCGCCCCGGCGGGCACCGGCACGCCCGGGTTCACCAGCCACCGGCTCACCCGGGGCCGGGTTCCCGGGGCGTCCTGGACGACGACGGCGGCCGACACGATGCGATCGGTCTCGACGTCAACGCCCGTGGTCTCTGTGTCGAAAGCGGCCAGGGGCCCTTCGTACCAGCACGTCATACCTACACAACCCCTCGTTCACCCACGGCAGCTGACGCACCGTCTTCTGCCAGTTTGGTGATACCCGGGCTGTTTGCGCCGTACGCCGGAAGGACACAACAGGAGTACGGGTCTTTGCAGTTCAGGGGCCCGCACTGCGGATTCACTGAACGTGGAAGGCTGTTGGTCATGGCGATAGCGCAGCCCGAGCGGGGCGGGCTGCTGCCCGAACAACGCACGGGCCCCCATCGCGGCACACTCGCCACCACCGCCTGCATGGAGACCTTGCAGGTGGGCTATCTGCACGCCGTCGCCGCCGCGGCCGGCTGCTCGCTGTCGCAACCCTTTCCGGACAACGGCATCGACTGGCACGTCAGTCATGGCTCGCCCGGGCACACCGTCGACGACGAGGTCACCATCAAGGTGCAGCTCAAGTGCACCTACCAGATCGCGCCGAACCCTCCCGGCCGGTTCTTCTCCTTCACGCTCGACAACGACCACCTGCGCAAGCTCGCCCGCACTCCGGTGTCGGTGCACAAGATCCTGGTGGTCATGCTCGTGCCGAGAACCCAGGACGACTGGCTGCGCGCCAGCCACGACCGGCTGGACCTCAGACACTGCTGTTACTGGGTCAACCTCGCCGGCCACCCGATCACCGGCCGGACCCGGACCACCGTGCGGATACCGACCTCACGCATCTTCGACGACCGGGCGCTGTGCGAGATCATGACGCGGGTCGGGACGGGAGGCAGACCATGACGCACCGTCCGCTCGACGAGCCCCTGCGGCCGGTCAGGCCGCACCCTGACGAGGCCTGGCACCGCGCCCCCGAACCCGGCCAGGTCGACCCCGCCGTGCTCAGCGCCCTGCTGCACCGGCACGGCTGGCAGCGGCGCGGCGGGGCCGCCGGACGCTACGGCCGCTGGACCCCGCCGGGACCGGGCGGCGGCGGGACGAGCCTGCTCGTGCCCGAGAGCCTCGCCTTCCCCGACAGCGAGGACCTGCTCGGCGAGGCCCTGGTCGCCCTGACACGCAGCGGTACGCCGTCGGCGCGCGAGGTGCTGGTCGGGCTTGCCGTGCCCAGCGACGAGATCCGCTGGTGGCGGGACGTCCCGCCCGGCCCCGCCGACGCCACGCCCTGGACGGTCGAGGAACAACTGCGCAGCGCCGCCCGCCAGACGCTGCTCGCCGGCGCGCTGGCCACACGCGCGCGTGCGGGCTACTACGGCGTCCGCTACCGCCGTACCGCCGCCGCTTCCCTGGACAACGTCCTCGTCGGCTCCGCGGCCGGCGGCCGCCACCTCACCGCCTTCGTGCCCGTCGGCACCGGCCGGCCCCTCGCCGTACGCCTTCACCAGGCCCTCTACGCCGCCCGCGAGGCCATCGACTACCAGCGGGCCACCGGCGGCATGGACGCCTTCGACGGCGCCGTCGAGGCGGGCGTCAGCCGCGAGCTCACCGAGGCGCTGATCGCCCTCGTGCGCGGTACGGAAGGCGCCCGCATCGCCGTGGAGTGGGCGCCGGCGGCCGGTGTCCCCGAAGGGTGCGCGGCGCCCGCCGAGGCCGTCGAGTTCTCGCCCGGCGACCTGCCCGTGCTGCGCGAGGCGGGGGCCCGCTTCCTGCGCGAGGAGCCCTCGGTCTCGGTGCGGGTCACCGGTGCTGTGGTCCGGATGCGCAGATCGGGACCGCGCGGGGAGGGGTCGGTGCGGCTGCGGGTGATCGCGGGCGCCGAGGTTCCGTACGTACGGCTGGCCCTGGACGAGGAGGCGTACCGGATCGCCGGGCACGCGCACCTCGTCGGGCTGCCGGTCCGGGTCCACGGCAGGCTGGAGAGCCGCGGCGGCTTCCGCCGGCTCACCGGGGTCTCCGGAGTCGTACCCGTGCAGGTGGACGAGGCCGAGCGCGACCGGCTGATGAAGTCCCTGCAGGAGAATCTCGACTTCTTCGAGGAAGCCTGCGGAGGGGACTGATTTCGCAGAGGTGGGTGCCGGGTCGGTACGATCCCCTATTGCGCGCGCTCTCGGTATGGCGCCGCACCCACCTTCAGTCAGGAGAGACCGGTGTCAGACGTCCGTGTGATCATCCAACGCGATTCCGAGCGGGAAGAACGCGTGGTGACGACGGGCACTACGGCCGCCGAGCTCTTCGCCGGCGAGCGCTCGATCATCGCCGCGCGCGTGGGCGGCGAGCTCAAGGACCTGTCGTACGCCCTGTCCGAGGGCGACGAGGTCGAGGGCGTCGAGATCTCCTCCCAGGACGGCCTCAACATCCTGCGCCACTCCACCGCGCACGTCATGGCCCAGGCCGTGCAGGAGCTCTTCCCCGACGCCAAGCTGGGCATCGGCCCGCCGGTCAAGGACGGCTTCTACTACGACTTCGACGTCGAGAAGCCGTTCACGCCCGAGGACCTCAAGGCCGTCGAGAAGAAGATGCAGGAGATCCAGAAGCGGGGGCAGAAGTTCTCCCGCCGGGTGATCACCGACGAGGCCGCCCGCGAGGAGCTGGCCGACGAGCCGTACAAGCTGGAGCTGATCGGTCTCAAGGGCTCTGCGTCCTCGGACGACGGCGCGGACGTCGAGGTCGGCGCCGGTGAGCTGACGATCTACGACAACCTGGACGCCAAGACCGGTGACCTGTGCTGGAAGGACCTCTGCCGCGGTCCCCACCTGCCCTCCACCCGGAACATCCCGGCGTTCAAGCTGATGCGCAACGCGGCCGCCTACTGGCGCGGCAGCGAGAAGAACCCGATGCTCCAGCGCATCTACGGCACCGCTTGGCCGACCAAGGACGAGCTGAAGGCGCACCTCGACTTCCTCGCCGAGGCGGAGAAGCGAGACCACCGCAAGCTGGGCTCCGAGCTGGACCTGTTCTCCATCCCGGAGCAGATCGGTTCCGGCCTCGCCGTCTTCCACCCCAAGGGCGGCATCATCCGCCGCGTGATGGAGGACTACTCGCGCCGCCGTCACGAGGAGGAGGGCTACGAGTTCGTCTACACCCCGCACGCGACGAAGGGGAAGCTCTTCGAGACCTCGGGCCACCTGGACTGGTACGCCGAGGGCATGTACCCGCCCATGCAGCTCGACGAGGGCGTGGACTACTACCTCAAGCCCATGAACTGCCCGATGCACAACCTGATCTTCGATGCGCGCGGCCGCTCCTACCGCGAACTGCCGCTGCGCCTCTTCGAGTTCGGGACCGTGTACCGGTACGAGAAGTCGGGCGTCGTGCACGGCCTCACGCGTGCGCGTGGCTTCACGCAGGACGACGCGCACATCTACTGCACCCGTGAGCAGATGTCGGAGGAGCTCGACAAGACGCTCACCTTCGTCCTCGGCCTGCTGCGCGACTACGGTCTGACCGACTTCTACCTGGAGCTGTCCACCAAGGACCCGGAGAAGTTCGTCGGCTCCGACGAGGCCTGGGAGGAGGCGACGGAGACCCTTCGCCAGGTGGCCGAGAAGCAGGGACTTCCGCTCGTTCCCGACCCGGGGGGCGCCGCCTTCTACGGCCCGAAGATCTCCGTCCAGACCAAGGACGCCATCGGCCGCACCTGGCAGATGTCGACGATCCAGCTCGACTTCAACCTGCCGGAGCGCTTCGAGCTCGAGTACACCTCGCCCGACGGTTCCAAGCAGCGTCCGGTCATGATCCACCGGGCCCTGTTCGGCTCCATCGAGCGGTTCTTCGCGGTGCTCCTGGAGCACTACGCGGGCGCCTTCCCGGCGTGGCTGGCCCCGGTCCAGGCGGTCGGCATCCCGATCGGGGACGCGCACGTCGAGTACCTGGAGAAGTTCGCCGCCGCGGCCAAGAAGCAGGGGCTGCGAGTCGAGGTCGACTCCTCCTCGGACCGTATGCAGAAGAAGATCCGCAACGCCCAGAAGCAGAAGGTGCCCTTCATGGTCATCGCGGGCGACGAGGACATGTCCGGTGGATCCGTGTCCTTCCGCTACCGCGACGGCTCGCAGGAGAACGGCATCCCGTTCGACGAGGCCATCGCGAAGATCGCGAAGGTCGTGGAGGAGCGGGTGCAGGTCTGACGCGTACGTGACGTGGGGCCCCCGGGGAGTTCAGCTCCCCGGGGGCCTTTCGTCGTCCTCCCGCGCGAACACCTGGAGCAGCCACGAGGCGAACGTCCCGGTCACGGCGCCGAGGAGGGCCATCCCGATGGCCATCATCCCGACCGCGATCAGGCGTCCGACGGGTGTGACGGGGGAGACGTCGCCGTAGCCGACGGTGGCGAAGGTGGCGCAGGTCCACCACACGGCGTCGCCGAAGGTCCGCATGGACGCCTGAGGGGCCCCGCGCTCCTGCTGGTACACGGCGAGCGCGCCCGCGAAGCCCAGCAGCACGGCCGACAGCCCTGCGTAGAGCATCACGCGCGCGTGCAGCGCGAGCCGGGGCCGCCCATGCCGTCGCTGCACGGCCTCGTAGACCTTCACGACCCGCAACGGCCTGAGCAGTGGCAGGACCAGCACCAGAGTGTCCAGCCAGTGCGTCCGTACGAAGCGCAGCCGCTGTCCGCTCAGCCGCCAGCGCACCGCGTAGTCGACGGCGAACAGCGCCCACGAGGCCAGCATCAGTGCCAGGCAGAGGGCCAGCACACCGTCGGGCAGACCAGGGGCCAGTACGCGGATCGCGTACGAGGTGAGAAAGACCAGTGACGCCACGGCGAGCGGGACCTCCGTGCGCGCCTCCCATCGGATCTTGCGACTGTCATCGTCCACTGGCCCAGCTTGGCCCGGGCCGCTTTTCGCACAACCCCGCCGACACGGCGCGAACGGGCGAAGCCATATGCTGCACTGCATGACGAGTGAGCCGGAGCAGCAGCTGGGAGTGGGGACTCAGGACGCGTTCCAGCGTCTGTGGACGCCCCACCGGATGGCCTACATCCAGGGCGAGAACAAGCCGACCGGCCCGGGTGCCGACGACGGCTGCCCCTTCTGCTCGATTCCGGCCAAGTCCGACGAGGACGGTCTGATCGTCCGGCGCGGCGAGCAGGTGTACGCGGTGCTCAACCTGTACCCGTACAACGGCGGCCACCTGATGGTCGTGCCCTACCGGCATGTCGCCGACTACACGGACCTCACCGACCCGGAGACCGCCGAGCTCGCCGCGCTGACCAAGCAGGCGATGACGGCCCTGCGCACGGCCTCCGGTGCGCACGGCTTCAACATCGGCATGAACCAGGGCTCGGTCGCCGGCGCCGGCATCGCCGCCCACCTCCACCAGCACATCGTCCCGCGCTGGGGCGGCGACACGAACTTCATGCCGGTCGTCGGCCACACGAGGGTGCTGCCGCAGCTGCTGGCCGACACCCGGAAGATGCTGGCGGACGCCTGGCCGACAGCCTGATTCTCAGGCTGGGCAGTACGGGAACAGCCCGTCCAGCGCTTGAGGACGAGGCCGTCCAGGCCGAAGGGGGGTCTGGGGGCGTAGCCCCCAGGGACGGTAACCCAAACCCACCTCACCCGGCTGAACCGCCGGAGGCCTAAGCGTCATACAGGTCGGCCTTCCGCGGCATCGGGTCCTGCACGGCCGTGCTCAGGAACGCCGATCGCGATCCGAACTTCTCGATGTCCACGCCGTTCTCCTCAAGGACCCGGATCGCCGCGGAGTGCACCACGCGCAGGACCGGCGTGGCGGCGCGCAGCGCGTCGTCGGCCATGAAGCGGTGCCGCCACGGCTTGTCCGCCCAGGCGTGCCGCAGACCGAACGGCTCGGGCAGCGTCAGGGAGCCGCCGAGCCAGTTCAGCAGCGGCGGATACCAGGTCAGGGGCGCCCGCGCGGCCAGTCGTACGACCTCGTCCGCGTCGACCAGCGGAAGCTTCACCTTCCGGGTCTCCCAGAACTTGAGGGACTTCTGGACTTCCTTCTCCTTGGCCTCCGGCTTCGAGGTGAACAGCCCGTGCACCGGCCCCAGCGCATGCCCGGTCACCTCGATGCGCAGCGTCTCGTGCAGCACGGTCACCGTGATCAGCATGGTGATCACCAACTGGCCTTCCCAGAGCGTCCACTGGACGCCCAGGTAGTGCCGGTCACCGCCGCCGAACTGCTGCTTGTTGCAGATGTCCTGTATCGCGTGCGTCTTGACCTGGTACGCGTCCACGTCCGTGCCCTCGGGCCGGGTCACCGCCTTCGCGTTCTCCGCGATCGGCGTGACGACCCAGTGGCGTATGGACGCCTTGGGGAAGCCGCCGGTGTTCAGGGTGTTCCGCTCCAGCATGCGCAACTGGTCGTGGATGGAACGTATGACGTCCCAGCTGCGGAAGGGGTGGATCTCCCTGGTGCGGTCGGCCGCGATCAGGTCCTCGGCGAGCTGCCAGCTGCCCCAGCGCGTGCCCATGCCGAGTATGCCCTTGGGGCCCGCGTAGAAGACGGCGTTGGACTGCTGCTCGGCGCTGAGCTTGGCGAGGGACTGGCGCAGCTGCTCGGCCGCGGTCTCGCCGGGGCTGCTCGGCACCGCTTCGGGGACCTTCGCGCCGACGCTGCTGCCGGCCAGCAGGCTGCTCCAGCGCCCCCGCAGATCGGTCGCCGTGCGCTCGCAGATCTGCTTGGCCCAGAACCAGCCGACCACGGGAAGGACGACACACGCACGCGCGTACCAGGCCCAGAATCCCGTGAACGGCATCTTGATCAGGAAGAGCACGGCGAGTGCGCCCATCGCGACGAGCAGCGCGGTGGCGAGCGCGCCGGCCTGCTTGTCCTCGCGCTTGGCGATGTTGGTGCGCAGGGTGAAGACCAGCAGCCAGACGAGGAGGCCCGGCAGGAAGAGCACCCCGCACAGCACCGTCACCGCGGCCAGCCAGTTGTCGCGCTCCCTGCGGATGTTGTTCGCCGCGAGGCAGTGCTCGACCACGACCTGCGGCTCGGCGCCGAAGGACTGGATGAGCGGCTTGCGGCCGGCGCCCACCATGCGGCCGATCACGGCCGTGGAGAAGGCCTCGCCCAGGTTGGGCCGGAAGATCTTGGCCCAGCTGCGGCCGCCCTTGACGACCGACTCGTGCCATTCGTTGTTGGCCTTGAGGATGTCCTCCACCGGGTTGTCCCGATAGGCCGCCGAGGCCAGCGCGAACGTCGACGTCTGGCCCTCGTCGCCCGTGCGTGGCACCTGCGGACCGAAGATGTCGCCGTAACCGCTGTCAACGGTCATTCCCGCCCCCGATCGCCGCTGGTCTCGCTCCTGCGGCCTTCCCGACTTCCGTGCTTCGCACACCTGTTGATCAGGTCATCAGCGTATCCGCAGGCACCGACATTCGTCGGCGGACGGCCGAAGCCGCCCGCCGACACGGAGGGGAGCGTTCCACAAACGTCACTTGTGGGGCGCCGAACGCCACTTGTGCGGCCGCGAGCAGCACTTGCGCGGCGCCCGGTGCCAACTAGGAGGCGTCGCCCGCCTCTTCACGGATCCTCTCGGCGATCTGCGGCGGCATGGGTTCGTGCCGGGCGTAGGAGCGGCTGAAGCGGGCGGTGCCGTGCGACAGGGACCGGAGGTCGACCGCGTACCGGCCGATCTCGATCTCGGGTACCTCGGCCCGCACCAACGTGCGGCCGCCGTTGGTCTGTTCCGTGCCGACCACCCGGCCGCGCCGCCCCGACAGGTCGCTCATCACGGCCCCCACGTAGTCGTCGCCCACCAGGACGGTCACCTCGGCCACCGGTTCCAGGAGATGGATCCTCGCGTCGCCCGCCGCCTCCCGCAGCGCGAGCGCGCCGGCCGTCTGGAACGCGGCGTCGGAGGAGTCCACGGAGTGCGCCTTGCCGTCCAGCAGCGTGACCCGGACGTCGATGAGCGGGTGCCCGGTGGCGATTCCCTTGGCCGCCTGGGCGCGTACGCCCTTCTCGACGGACGGGATGAACTGGCGCGGGACCGCGCCGCCGATGACCTTGTCCACGAACTCGATGCCCGAGCCGCCCGGCAGCGGCTCCACCTCGATCTCGCAGATGGCGTACTGCCCGTGCCCGCCCGACTGCTTCACATGGCGGCCCCGGCCGGCGGACCTGTCCGCGAACGTCTCCCGTAGGGAGACCTTGTACGGCACGACGTCGACCTGCACGCCGTAGCGGTTGCGCAGCCGCTCCAGCGCGACGTCCGCGTGCGCCTCGCCGAGGCACCACAGGACCACCTGGTGGGTGTCCTGGTTCTGTTCGAGCCGCATCGTCGGGTCCTCGGCGACCAGCCGGGACAGGCCCTGCGAGAGCTTGTCCTCGTCCGGCTTGCTGTGCGCCTGAATGGCGAGCGGCAGCAGCGGGTCGGGCATCTCCCACGGCTCCATGAGCAGCGGGTCGTCCTTGGCCGAGAGCGTGTCGCCGGTCTCCGCGCGGCTCAGCTTCGCCACACACGCGAGATCGCCCGCGATGCAGTGTGTGAGCGATCGCTGCTGCTTGCCGAACGGCGCCGACAGCGCGCCGATCCGCTCGTCGACGTCGTGGTCCTCGTGCCCGCGGTCGGCGAGCCCGTGCCCGGAGACGTGCACGGTGTCGTCGGAGCGCAGCGTCCCGGAGAAGACCCGGACCAGCGAGACGCGGCCGACGTACGGGTCGGACGAGGTCTTCACGACCTCCGCGACCAGCGGCCCGTCCGGATCGCACAGCTTCAGCTCGCGCGACCTGCCGTCCACCGTGGTGACCCGGGGCGCCTCGCGCTCCAGCGGCGTCGGGAAACCGCCCGTGATCAGCTCCAGGAGCTCGACCGTGCCGATGCCCTGCCGGGCGCCCTCGGCCGCGGGGGCGGCGGCCAGGACGGGGAAGAAGACCCCGCGCGCGACGGCCCGCTCCAGGTCGTCCACCAGCGTCTTGACGTCGATCGGCTCGCCGCCGAGATACCGGTCCATGAGGGTCTCGTCCTCGCTCTCCGAGATGATCCCCTCGATCAGCCGGTTGCGGGCCTCCTCGATGTCCGGCAGCTGCTCCTCGTCCGGCTCGGACTCCTTGCGCTCTCCGGATGCGTAGTCGAACAGCTTCTGCGTCAGCAGCCCGGTCAGTCCGGTCACGGGCGCGTGCCCGTCGGATCCCTGCGGGCCGTGCAGTGGCAGGTACAGCGGCAGTACGGCGTCGGGGTCGTCGCCGCCGAAGGCCTCGGCGCAGGTCCGCGTCATCTCGTCGAAGTCCGCGCGGGCGGCCTCCAGATGCGTGACGACGATCGCCCGCGGCATGCCGACGGCCGCGCACTCCTCCCACACCATGCGGGTCGAGCCGTCCACGCCGTCCGAGGCGGAGACGACGAAAAGGGCCGCGTCCGCCGCTCGCAGACCGGCCCTGAGTTCCCCGACGAAGTCGGCGTATCCGGGGGTGTCCAGAATATTGATCTTGTACCCGCCCCATTCGACGGGCACCAGGGAGAGCTGCACCGAGCGCTGCTGCCGGTGCTCGATCTCGTCGTAGTCGGAGACGGTGCCGCCGTCCTCCACGCGGCCCGCCCGGTTCACTGCTCCCGCCGTCAGCGCGAGAGCTTCCACCAATGTCGTCTTGCCCGAACCGGAGTGGCCGACCAGCACCACATTCCGTACGGACGCGGGGTGGTCGGCCGCTGTTGCCCTGCCGGCGGCTCCGGGGTGTGCGTTCGCCTTGTCGCCCATGGCCTTGCCTCCCGTGCACGGTGAGGTCACTGTGGGCGCGGACATGCCGGGCCGCGTGCGGTGGCGGCTCCGATGACGCCCGCGGTTCTTCGAGCTTTCCACTCTCGTCACGGTGCGTCCATACAGCGGACGCGATCGCGCCGTGACCCGTATGCAGTCAGGCCGTGACACGGGGCCCGGGTGCCCGGACGTCGCCCACGCGCGCGCGTGGCTACGATGGGCCAGCCGGTGGCCAGCAGGGGCCGCGCGGCCACACCGACCCTCGGGAAGGCCATGCTGAACAAGTACGCGCGTGCATTCTTCACGCGTGTTCTCACACCGTTCGCCGCGTTTCTCATCCGGCGGGGGGTCAGCCCCGACACGGTCACACTGCTCGGCACCGCCGGGGTGGTCGCGGGCGCGCTGGTCTTCTACCCCCGGGGCGAGCTCTTCTGGGGCACGATCGTGATCACGCTGTTCGTGTTCTCCGACCTCGTCGACGGCAACATGGCCCGCCAGCTGGGCCGCACCAGCCGCTGGGGCGCCTTCCTGGACTCCACCCTCGACCGGGTCGCCGACAGCGCCATCTTCGGCGGCTTCGCCCTCTGGTACGCCGGTGGCGGCGACGACAACGTCCTGTGCGCCGTCTCGATCTTCTGCCTGGCCAGCGGCCAGGTGGTGTCGTACACCAAGGCCCGGGGAGAGTCGATCGGCCTGCCGGTCGCCGTCAACGGACTTGTCGAGCGCGCCGAGCGCCTGGTGATCTCCCTGGTCGCGGCCGGTCTTGCAGGGATGCACGCGTTCGGCGTGCCGGGCATCCAGTACCTGCTGCCCGTGGCGCTGTGGATCGTCGCCGTCGGCAGCCTGGTCACGCTGATCCAGCGGGTCGTCACGGTCCGCCGGGAGTCCGCGGAGGCGGAGGCGGCGACCGCCCAGGAACAGGAGACCCAGGAGACCCAGGAGACCCAGGGGAGCGAGGCGGCGAAGTGAGCGCCCAGGACCGGCTGACGGACTCGCTTTACGGCCTCGGCTGGGGCGTGGTCAAGAAGCTCCCCGAGCCGGTCGCCGTGCGTCTGGGCCGGAGCATCGCCGACCTCGCCTGGAAACAGCGTGGCAAGGGCGTCCAGCGCCTGGAGAGCAACTACGCGCGCGTGGTGCCCGACGCGAGCCCCGAGCGCCTCGCCGAACTGTCCCGCGCGGGCATGCGCTCGTACCTGCGCTACTGGATGGAGTCCTTCCGGCTGCCCGCCTGGAGCCCCGAGCGCGTCAAGGAGGGCTTCGACGCCAAGGACGTGCACTACCTGACCGACGGAATCGCCTCCGACCGTGGTGTCATCCTCGCCCTGCCGCACATGGCCAACTGGGACCTCGCCGGCGCCTGGGTCACCACTAAGCTGGAGACGCCGTTCACCACGGTCGCCGAACGCCTCAAGCCGGAGACGCTCTACGACCGTTTCGTCGCCTACCGCGAGGGCCTCGGCATGGAGGTCCTGCCGCACAGCGGCGGCACCGCCTTCGGCACCCTGGCCCGGCGGCTGCGCGACGGCGGCCTGATCTGCCTGGTCGCCGAGCGCGACCTGTCGTCCTCCGGCGTCGAGGTGAAGTTCTTCGGCGAGGCCACCCGGATGCCCGCGGGCCCGGCCCTGCTCGCCCAGCAGACCGGCGCCCTGCTGCTGCCCGTGACGCTCTGGTACGACGACTCGCCGGTCATGCGGGGGCGCGTGCATCCACCGATCGACGTACCCGAGACAGGCACCAGGGCGGAAAGGACGTCTGTCATGACACAGGCGCTGGCCGATGCCTTCGCCACCGGTATCGCCGACCACCCGGAGGACTGGCACATGCTGCAGCGCTTGTGGCTCAAGGATCTTGACCCCGCGCGTTCTCCCACCGGGGGGACCGCGTGAGGATCGGCATCGTCTGCCCGTACTCCTGGGATGTGCCGGGTGGCGTCCAGTTCCACATCCGCGATCTCGCCGAGTACTTCATCCGCCTCGGCCACGAGGTCTCCGTCCTCGCCCCCGCCGACGACGACACCCCGCTGCCGCCCTACGTCGTCTCGGCCGGCCGCGCGGTGCCGGTGCCCTACAACGGCTCGGTGGCCCGGCTGAACTTCGGCTTCCTGAGCGCCGCGCGCGTGCGCCGCTGGCTGCACGACGGCGAGTTCGACGTCGTACACATCCATGAGCCGTCCTCGCCGTCCCTCGGCCTGCTGGCCTGCTGGGCAGCGCAGGGCCCGCTCGTCGCGACCTTCCACACCTCGAACCCGCGCTCCAAGGCCATGATCGCCGCGTACTCGATCCTCCAGGCCGCCCTGGAGAAGATCAGCGCCCGGATCGCCGTGAGCGAGTACGCCCGCCGCACTCTCGTCGAGCACCTCGGCGGCGACGCGGTGGTCATCCCGAACGGCGTGGACGTCGACTTCTTCGCCAAGGCCAAGCCCAAGCCCGAGTGGCAGGGCGACACGATCGGCTTCATCGGCCGGATCGACGAGCCCCGCAAGGGACTGCCGGTGCTGATGAAGGCCCTGCCGAAGATCCTCGCCGGGCGCCCGCAGACCCGGCTGCTCGTGGCCGGCCGCGGCGACGAGGAGGAGGCCGTCGAGTCCCTGCCCGAGGAGCTGCGCCCGCGCGTGGAGTTCCTCGGGATGGTCAGTGACGAGGACAAGGCCCGCTTCCTGCGCAGCGTCGACCTGTACGTCGCGCCCAACACCGGCGGCGAGAGCTTCGGGATCATCCTGGTCGAGGCCATGTCGGCGGGCGCCCCGGTGCTCGCCTCGGACCTGGACGCCTTCGCCCAGGTCCTCGACCAGGGCGCGGCGGGCGAGCTGTTCGCCAACGAGGACGCGGACGCGTTGGCCGAGGCGGCACTGCGGCTGCTCGGTGATCCGGCACGGCTGGCCGAACTGCGGGAGCGCGGCAGCGCGCACGTGCGGCGGTTCGACTGGTCGACGGTCGGCGCGGACATCCTGTCCGTGTACGAGACCGTGACGGCGGGAGCGGCGGCGGTCGCCGCGGCGGACGAGGACCGGACGACGGGAACGGGGTTCATGGCGCGGCTGGGGTTGGCGCGGGACTGAGGCCACCCAGCCCGTCCGGCGTTTGAGGACGAGGCCCGTTCAGGGCCGACAGCGGGGGTCTGGGGGCGGCAGCCCCCGGGCAGGCCCACACCAACTCCCCGCACGGCACCCGGCTGACCGGGCGGAGCGCCCCGGTAACGTTGCCGCCCGTGACCGCAACCCTCATCTGGATCCTCGTCGCGCTCGTTGCGATCGGCCTGTATCTGAGCTGGACGGCGGGACGGCTGGACCGGCTGCACGCCCGGATCGACGCCGCCCGCGCCGCCCTCGACGCCCAACTGCTGCGCCGGGCCTCCGTGGCCCAGGAACTGGCCACCTCCGCAGTGCTCGATCCGGCCGCGTCGATCGTCCTGTACGAGGCGGCCCACGCCGCCCGCCAGGCCGAGGAGGAGCAGCGGGAGGTCGCCGAGAGCGAGCTGAGCCAGGCGCTGCGGGCCGTGTTCGCCGAGGCCCCGCAGGTGGAGGGGGTGCGCAGGGCGCCCGGGGGAGAGGCAGCGGCCCGCGAACTCACCGAGGCGGTCCGCAAGGTGCCCATGGCCCGCCGCTTCCACAACGACGCCGTACGCGCGGCACGCGCCCTGCGCCGGCATCGCAAGGTGCGCTGGTTCCGGCTGGCGGGACACGCGCCGTTCCCGATGGCCTTCGAGATGGACGACGAGCCGCCCGCGGCACTGGTGGACCGGGCCGCCTGACGGGCCCAGCGGCCTCAAAACGATCCACCGCCTCCCTATTGGCCCTTGCTGTGGACTGGTTCTCTCGCGTTTCCTCAGTGATGCAGAAATCCTCTTTTCACTCCAGTGAGGTCAATCCGTGTCCAGCACGCTCTCCGAAAACCAGGGTCCCGAGACCGGCACCGCCCGTGTGAAGCGCGGCATGGCCGAGCAGCTCAAGGGCGGCGTGATCATGGACGTGGTCAACGCCGAGCAGGCGAAGATCGCCGAGGACGCCGGCGCCGTGGCCGTCATGGCCCTGGAGCGGGTCCCCGCCGACATCCGCAAGGACGGCGGCGTGGCCCGGATGTCGGACCCGAACATGATCGAGGAGATCATCGAGGCGGTCTCCATCCCCGTGATGGCCAAGTCCCGCATCGGCCACTTCGTCGAGGCCCAGGTCCTGCAGTCCCTCGGCGTCGACTACATCGACGAGTCCGAGGTCCTCACCCCGGCCGACGAGGTCAACCACTCCGACAAGTGGGCCTTCACGACCCCCTTCGTCTGCGGTGCCACCAACCTGGGCGAGGCCCTGCGCCGCATCGCCGAGGGCGCGGCCATGATCCGCTCCAAGGGCGAGGCCGGCACCGGCAACGTCGTCGAGGCCGTCCGTCACCTGCGCCAGATCAAGAACGAGATCGCCCGACTCCGCGGCTACGACAACAACGAGCTGTACGCCGCCGCCAAGGAGCTGCGCGCCCCGTACGAGATCGTGCGCGAGGTCGCCGAGCTCGGCAAGCTGCCGGTCGTCCTGTTCTCCGCCGGTGGCGTCGCCACCCCCGCCGATGCCGCGCTGATGCGCCAGCTCGGCGCCGAGGGCGTCTTCGTCGGCTCCGGCATCTTCAAGTCCGGCGACCCGGCCAAGCGCGCCGCCGCCATCGTCAAGGCGACCACCTTCTACGACGACCCGAAGATCATCGCGGACGCGTCCCGCAACCTCGGCGAGGCCATGGTCGGCATCAACTGCGACACCCTCCCCGAGGCCGAGCGCTACGCGAACCGGGGCTGGTAACACCCCCATGAGCGCTGAAGCCCCTGTCATAGGCGTCCTGGCCCTCCAGGGCGACGTACGGGAGCACCTGATCGCCCTGGCCGCGGCCGACGCCGTGGCCAGGGCGGTTCGGCGCCCCGAGGAACTCGCCGAGGTGGACGGCCTGGTCATCCCCGGCGGCGAGTCCACCACCATCTCCAAGCTGGCCGTGCTCTTCGGCGTGATGGAGCCCCTACGCGCGCGCGTGCAGGCCGGCATGCCCGTCTACGGCACCTGCGCCGGCATGATCATGCTCGCCGACAAGATCCTCGACCCCCGCTCGGGCCAGGAGACCATCGGCGGCATCGACATGATCGTGCGCCGCAACGCCTTCGGACGGCAGAACGAGTCCTTCGAAGCGGCGGTCGACGTGACGGGCGTCGAGGGCGATCCTGTAGAGGGCGTCTTCATCCGTGCCCCCTGGGTCGAGTCCGTGGGCGCCGAGACCGAGGTGCTCGCCGAGCATGAGGGTCACATCGTCGCGGTCCGCCAGGGCAACGCTCTCGCCACGTCGTTCCACCCGGAACTGACCGGCGACCACCGCGTGCACTCTCTGTTCGTCGACATGGTGCGCGCGAACCGGGCGCCGGGGTCCTAGTAGGATCTCTGGCGTTCGTAAAGAGTTGGGTTACGCGAAGGAGACAGGCAGATGTCCGGCCACTCTAAATGGGCTACGACGAAGCACAAGAAGGCCGTGATCGACGCCAAGCGCGGCAAGCTCTTCGCGAAGATGATCAAGAACATCGAGGTCGCGGCCCGTACCGGTGGCGCCGATGTGTCCGGTAACCCGACGCTGTTCGACGCCATCCAGAAGGCCAAGAAGAGCTCGGTCCCGAACAAGAACATCGACTCCGCGGTCAAGCGCGGTGCCGGTCTCGAGGCCGGTGGCGCCGACTACGAGACGATCATGTACGAGGGCTACGGCCCGAACGGCGTCGCGGTGCTCATCGAGTGCCTCACCGACAACCGCAACCGCGCCGCCTCCGACGTGCGCGTCGCCATGACCCGCAACGGCGGCTCGATGGCCGACCCGGGTTCGGTCTCGTACCTCTTCAACCGCAAGGGCGTCGTGATCGTCCCCAAGGGCGAGCTGGGCGAGGACGACGTCCTCGGTGCCGTCCTGGACGCGGGTGCCGAGGAGGTCAACGACCTCGGTGAGTCCTTCGAGGTCCTCTCCGAGGCCACCGACCTGGTCGCGGTCCGCACCGCCCTTCAAGACGCCGGGATCGACTACGACTCCGCCGACGCCAACTTCGTCCCGACCATGCAGGTCGAGCTCGACGAGGAAGGTGCCCGGAAGATCTTCAAGCTGATCGACGCCCTCGAGGACAGCGACGACGTGCAGAACGTGTTCGCCAACTTCGACGTCAGCGACGAGGTCATGGAGAAGGTAGACGCCTGAGCCGACGCTCACGCTCGAACGGGCCGACGGGACACACCCGTCGGCCCGTCGCGTTGCCGGGCGTTGCTGCGAGTCGTTGTCGGTGGCACCCGATAGCCTGCACAAACAGGCGATCGAAGGGAGGGGCGCGTTGCGTGTACTCGGGGTGGACCCCGGACTGACGCGGTGCGGTGTCGGTGTCGTCGAGGGCGTCGCGGGCCGACCGCTCACCATGGTCGGCGTCGGCGTCGTACGCACGCCCGCGGACGCCGAGTTGGGGCAGCGCCTCGTCGCCATCGAGCAGGGCATCGAGCAGTGGCTGGACGAGTACCGGCCCGAATTCGTCGCCGTGGAGCGGGTGTTCAGCCAGCACAACGTACGGACCGTGATGGGCACCGCCCAGGCCAGCGCCGTCGCCATGCTGTGTGCCGCCCGTCGCGGCATCCCCGTCGCCCTGCACACGCCCAGCGAGGTCAAGGCCGCCGTCACCGGCAGCGGCCGCGCCGACAAGGCCCAGGTCGGTGCCATGGTCACCCGCCTGCTCCGGCTCGACGCGCCGCCCAAGCCGGCCGACGCCGCCGACGCCCTCGCGCTCGCCATCTGCCACATCTGGCGCGCCCCCGCCCAGAACCGACTCCAGCAGGCCGTCGCCCTGCACACAGCCAAAACGCACCCAGCCCAAGCACCGAAAGGCCGCCTCGCATGATCGCCTTCGTCAGCGGCACGGTCGCCGCACTCGCTCCCGACACCGCGGTGCTCGAGGTGGGCGGCGTCGGCATGGCCGTCCAGTGCACGCCGAACACGCTGTCCACGCTCCGGCTCGGCAAGCCGGCCAAGCTCGCCACCTCTCTCGTCGTCCGCGAGGACTCGCTGACCCTGTACGGCTTCGTGGACGACGACGAACGCCAGGTCTTCGAGCTGCTGCAGACCGCGAGCGGCGTCGGCCCGCGGCTCGCCCAGGCCATGCTGGGGGTCCACACACCGGACGCCCTGCGCCGAGCGGTGGCCACGGGTGACGAGAAGGCGCTCATCCAGGTTCCGGGCATCGGTAAGAAGGGCGCACAGAAGCTGTTGCTCGAGCTCAGGGACCGGCTGGGCGAGCCGATCGGTGCTCCGGCCGTCGGTGCCCCGGTCAGCAGCGGCTGGCGCGACCAGCTGCACGCCGCCCTGATCGGGCTCGGCTACGCCACCCGCGAGGCCGACGAGGCGGTGTCCGCCGTAGCACCGCAGGCCGAGGCCGCCGAGGGCACGCCCCAGGTGGGCCACCTGTTGAAGGCCGCCCTGCAGACCCTGAACCGCGCCCGCTAGGAGAACGTCAGTGAACTGGGACGACACGTCCGAAGAGACCGCCTCCGAGCGGCTCGTCGGCCCCGCCGAGGACCGGCTGGTGGGCTCTGTCGCCGACGGTGAGGACCAGGCCGTCGAGGCCGCCCTGCGCCCCAAGGACCTGGACGAGTTCATCGGTCAGGAGAAGGTCCGCGAACAGCTCGACCTGGTCCTGCGTGCCGCACGCGCGCGTGGCGCCACTGCCGACCACGTGCTGCTCTCCGGCGCCCCCGGCCTCGGCAAGACCACCCTGTCGATGATCATCGCGGCCGAGATGAACGCCCCGATCCGCATCACCAGCGGCCCCGCCATCCAGCACGCCGGCGACCTCGCGGCGATCCTCTCCTCCCTCCAGGAGGGCGAGGTCCTCTTCCTCGACGAGATCCACCGTATGTCGAGGCCCGCCGAGGAGATGCTCTACATGGCGATGGAGGACTTCCGCGTCGACGTCATCGTCGGCAAGGGCCCGGGCGCCACCGCGATCCCGCTCGAACTTCCCCCGTTCACGCTGGTCGGCGCCACCACGCGCGCGGGCCTGCTGCCGCCCCCGCTGCGCGACCGCTTCGGCTTCACCGCGCACATGGAGTTCTACGAGCCCGCCGAGCTGGAGCGCGTCATCCACCGCTCGGCGAACCTGCTCGACGTCGAGATCGACACCGACGGCGCCGCCGAGATCGCCGGCCGCTCCCGCGGTACACCCCGTATCGCCAACCGCCTGCTGCGCCGCGTCCGCGACTACGCCCAGGTCAAGGCCGACGGGATCATCACGCGCGACATCGCGGCGGCCGCGCTGAAGGTCTACGAGGTCGACGCCCGTGGGCTCGACCGCCTCGACCGCGGGGTCCTGGAGGCGTTGCTCAAGCTGTTCGGCGGCGGGCCGGTCGGCCTGTCCACGCTCGCGGTCGCCGTGGGGGAGGAGCGTGAGACCGTGGAGGAGGTCGCCGAGCCGTTCCTCGTCCGGGAGGGCCTGCTCGCCCGTACACCGCGCGGCCGGGTTGCCACCCCCGCCGCATGGGCGCATCTCGGCCTCACCCCGCCCCGCTCGGCGGCCACAGGAAACGGACAACAGGACCTGTTCGGGACGTGACGACTCCGTGACGGCACGCGCATTGGCCGGACCAGGAACCCCGGTGCCATGCTGAGCGTTGTTCCATGCGCGCGGACTCGCTTAGACTCCGCCGATGCCGCCTTTGTCGGCGGTGTACATACCCCCAACCATCAGGCCGCTCACCATCGCGGTCACGTGAAGGAAGTACCGACCCGTGAGTCTCGTGACCCTCCTCCCGTTCATCGTGCTCATCGGGGCCATGTTCCTGATGACCCGCTCGGCCAAGAAGAAGCAGCAGCAGGCCGCGAACATGCGTAACGAAATGCAGCCCGGCAGCGGTATCCGCACCATCGGGGGCATGTACGCCACGGTCAAGGAGGTCAACGAGGACACGGTCCTCGTCGACGCCGCTCCCGGCGTCGAGCTTCTCTTCGCGAAGAACGCCATCGGTGCCGTCCTCACCGACGACGAGTACAACCGCATCGTGCACGGCATCGAGCACGACCTGAAGTCCGACTCCGACGTCGTCCCGGACGACGCCTCCTCCCTCACCGAGACCGACGAGTCCGCCGACGAAGCTGCCGCCGCCTCCGACGAGAAGTCCGTCGACCTCGGTAAGAAGGACACGGCCGAGGAGCCTGCCGACGCCAAGGCTGACGCCGAGGCCGAGGCCGACGAGCCTGCCGAGGCCGCCGAGGCGAAGTCGGACGACGAGCCGAAGAAGACCGACGGCGACTCGGACGCGAAGTAGTCGCACTCCGGGGCGCGTGGACCAGCTCCGCGCACCCCGGAATCCGCGCAGCTCGCACGGGATCCCGAACCATGTCACGGCCGCCCGCCCCGCAGATCCGGCGCGAGGCGGCCCGAGAGGGAGTACGAGAAGGTGGCAGCACCTAAGAAGGGCCGGAGCTCGAGCGCCCAGAGCAAGCCAGGGCGCTCGCTGGCCCTCATCCTGATCGCGATCGTGGCGCTCACCGGCGGAATGTTCGCCTCCGGGCACACCACGCCGCGTCTCGGCATCGACCTTGCCGGTGGAACGAGCATCACGCTCCGTGCGGTCCCGGAGAAGGGCCAGGAATCCGCGATCAACAAGACCAACATGGACACCGCGGTCGACATCATGAACCGCCGTGTCAATGGTCTTGGTGTCTCGGAGGCCGAGGTTCAGACCCAGGGCGACGCGAACATCATCGTCAACATCCCCAAGGGCACGAACTCCAAGGAAGCCCAGGAGCAGGTCGGCACCACCGCCAAGCTCTACTTCCGGCCGGTCCTCGCCACCGAGATCTCCGGCGCCGCCGCGACGGCCAGCCCCTCGCCGAGCGCCTCCAGCAGTGCCTCGAGCAGCGCGTCGAGCTCCGAGAAGGCGACCTCGTCGTCCTCTCCCTCCAGCTCCGCCAGCCCCTCGGCGACCTCCACCTCGCAGGGCCGTGCCGTCACCGACGCCCTGAAGGCCGACGCCACGCCGTCCACGAGCGCCTCGGCCTCCGCGAGCGCCTCCCCGTCGGCGAGCAGCGGCTCGGACACCGCCGACGCCACCAAGCTGCAGGCCGAGTACGCCGCACTGGACTGCACCAAGGCCTCGGTCCGCGCGACGGCCGGCAAGGGTGCCAAGCCCACCGACTCGACCGTCGCCTGCGGCCAGAACTCGTCGGGCCAGTGGCAGAAGTACGTCCTCGGCCCCGCCGAGGTCGACGGTACCGACGTGGACGAGGCAAAGGCCGTCCTCAACACGACGACCGGCGCCGGCTGGACCGTCACCATGGACTTCACGTCCAAGGGCACCAAGAAGTTCGGGGACATCACCGGCCAGCTGGCCAAGAACCAGTCCCCGCAGAACCAGTTCGCGATCGTCCTGGACGGCGACGTCGTCTCCGACCCGTCCGTCGACCAGGCGCTGACCGGCGGCAGCGCGGAGATCTCCGGCAACTTCAACCAGGATTCGGCCCAGAGCCTCGCCAACATGCTGTCGTACGGCGCCCTGCCGCTGACCTTCAAGGAGGACAGCGTCACCACGGTGACCGCCGCGCTGGGCGGTGAGCAGCTGCAGGCCGGTCTGATCGCGGGCGCGATCGGCCTGGCGCTGGTCATGCTCTACCTGCTGATCTTCTACCGCGGTCTGTCGGTCATCGCGGTCCCCTCGCTGCTGGTCTCCGCGATCCTCACGTACGTGATCATGGCGCTGCTCGGCCCGGCCATCGGCTTCGCGCTGAACCTGCCGGCCGTCTGCGGAGCGATCGTCGCGATCGGTATCACAGCCGACTCGTTCATCGTGTTCTTCGAGCGCATCCGGGACGAGATCCGCGAGGGCCGCACACTGCGTCCCGCCGTGGAGCGCGCCTGGCCGCGCGCCCGGCGCACCATCCTGGTCTCCGACTTCGTGACGTTCCTCGCCGCCGCCGTGCTGTTCATCGTCACCGTCGGCAAGGTCCAGGGCTTCGCGTTCACCCTCGGCCTGACCACCGTCCTCGACGTGGTCGTGGTCTTCTTCTTCACCAAGCCGCTGATGACGATCCTCGCCCGCAGGAAGTTCTTCGCGAACGGCCACAAGTGGTCGGGCCTCGACCCGACGGCACTGGGCGCCAAGCCCCCGCTGCGCCGCACGCGCCGTCCCTCCGCCCCCGTCGAGACCAAGGAGGCGTGAGATGTCGAAGCTCGGCAACCTCGGCGCCCGACTGCACCGTGGCGAAGTCGGTTACGACTTCGTCGGCAACCGCAAGATCTGGTACGGCATCTCGATCCTGATCACCATCACGGCCATCGTCGGCCTGGCGGTGCGCGGCCTGACCATGGGCATCGAGTTCCAGGGCGGCGCCGTCTTCACCACCCCGAAGAACACGGCCGTCTCGGTCTCCCAGGCGGAGACGTACGCGGAAGAGGCCTCCGGTCACGACGCGATCGTGCAGGGGCTGGGGAACGGCAGCCTCCGCATCCAGATCGCCGGCATCGACACCGACAAGTCCAACGAGATCAAGGCAGAACTCGCCAAGGACCTGAAGGTCGACGCCGAGAGCATCAACGCCGACCTGGTCGGCCCCAGTTGGGGTGACCAGGTCGCCAACAAGGCCTGGCAGGGCCTGGCGATCTTCATGGTCCTCGTCGCGATCTACCTGGCGATCGCGTTCGAGTGGCGCATGGCTCTGGCCGCTCTCGTCGCCCTGATCCACGACATCACCATCACCGTCGGCATCTACGCCCTGGTGGGCTTCGAGGTCACCCCGGGCACGGTGATCGGTCTGCTGACGATCCTCGGTTACTCGCTCTACGACACGGTCGTCGTCTTCGACAGCCTCAAGGAGCAGACGAAGGACCTCACCAAGCAGACCCGCTGGACCTACAGCGACGTCGCCAACCGCTCGATCAACAGCACCCTGGTCCGCTCCATCAACACCACCGTGGTGGCGCTGCTGCCGGTGGCGGGCCTGCTGTTCATCGGTGGCGGCGTGCTCGGCGCCGGCATGCTGAACGACATCTCGCTGTCGCTGTTCGTCGGCCTCGCGGCCGGTGCGTACTCCTCGATCTTCATCGCCACGCCGCTCGTCGCCGACCTCAAGGAGCACGAGCCGCAGATGAAGGCGCTCAGGAAGCGCGTCCTCGCCAAGCGGGCCCAGGCCGCCGCGGCGGGCGAGTCCCCGGATGCCCCGGTCACCGCTCAGCCGCTCGCCGACGAGCCCGAGGACGACGACGCCGCGCACGCGGTCGTCGGCCCGCGCAACCAGCCCGCGTCCCGCAACCGGGGCCGTGGCCGACCCTCGGGGAAGCGCCGATGACCGGCATCCAGGAGCTGCTGCTCAGCAGGATCCGTGACGTGGCCGACTACCCGGAGCCGGGCGTGATGTTCAAGGACATCACCCCGCTCCTGGCGGACCCGGCGGCCTTCACGGCGCTCACCGACGCGCTCGCCGAGATCGCCGAGCGCACCCGCGCCACCAAGGTCGTCGGCCTGGAGGCCCGGGGCTTCATCCTCGGCGCCCCGGTCGCCGTCCGCGCGGGCCTCGGCTTCATCCCCGTACGCAAGGCGGGCAAGCTCCCCGGAGCGACCCTCGGCCAGGCCTACGACCTGGAGTACGGCTCCGCCGAGATCGAGGTGCACGCCGAGGACCTCAGCGCGGACGACCGCGTCCTGGTCATCGACGACGTCCTCGCCACCGGCGGCACCGCCGAGGCGTCCCTCCAGCTCATCCGCCGGGCGGGCGCCGAGGTCGCCGGCCTCGCAGTCCTCATGGAGCTGGGTTTCCTCGGCGGGCGCACCCGCCTGGAACCGGCGCTCGCGGGGGCGCCGCTGGAGGCCCTGCTCAGGGTCTGAGCCCACAGAGAACCCCTGCTGAACGGTCGTTCCGATCCCTCCGGAACGGCCGTTCGCGCATAGTCGGGCAGAGGGCTCTCCCAAGGCGGCACCGCCCGCGCTCGGCGCCTCGACGCGGGGCTCCCGCGCAAGCCTCCCGCCACCCGCAGGACACCCACCGCACGCTCCCAGGCCGCTCTCAGGAATCACGCAGCAGCCCCTCGTGTTTCTCGGGTAGACGGTCCTCACATTGGCCTGAAGGCGATCCTGGAGCGCAGGATCGCTACCATGGGGTCTCCGGAGCCTGATCGGGGGACCCGGATCGCGCACGAGGAGTCCTCTTGCCAGACGAGGCCCAGCCACTCACCGCCGCCAAGCCCGAGCCCGGCTCGGCGCCCGCGGCAAAGCCCGCGCCGAACGCGTCGCCCGCGAAGGACGCAGCGAACGATGCGCGCGGGCCGGTCGAGCACGCCCAGTCCGTGCCCGCCGACAAGCCGGCCGAGCCGCCTCGCCCCAAGCCCTCCGCCGCTCTCGACTCCGCTCAAGCGGGGGGACCCCCATCAGCCGAGGGCCCCGCATCCGCCGCGCAGCCGCCCCGTCCCGCCGCCGGCCAGCCCGCCCGCTCCGGCTCCTCCAACCGCGTCCGCGCCCGCCTCGCCCGCCTCGGTGTCCAGCGCTCCAACCCGTACAACCCGGTCCTGGAGCCGCTGCTGCGGATAGTGCGCAGCAACGACCCGAAGATCGAGACGGCGACGCTGCGCCAGATCGAGAAGGCCTACCAGGTCGCCGAGCGCTGGCACCGCGGCCAGAAGCGCAAGAGCGGCGACCCGTACATCACCCACCCGCTCGCGGTGACCACCATCCTTTCCGAGCTCGGCATGGACCCGGCCACCCTCATGGCAGGCCTGCTGCACGACACCGTCGAGGACACCGAGTACGGCCTCGACCAGCTCCGCCGCGACTTCGGCGACTCCGTCGCCCTCCTCGTCGACGGCGTCACCAAGCTGGACAAGGTCAAGTTCGGCGAGGCCGCCCAGGCCGAGACCGTGCGCAAGATGGTCGTGGCGATGGCCAAGGACCCGCGGGTCCTGGTCATCAAGCTCGCCGACCGCCTGCACAACATGCGCACCATGCGCTACCTCAAGCGCGAGAAGCAGGAGAAGAAGGCGCGCGAGACCCTCGAGATCTACGCGCCGCTCGCCCACCGCCTGGGCATGAACACCATCAAGTGGGAACTGGAGGACCTCGCCTTCGCGATCCTCTACCCCAAGATGTACGACGAGATCGTACGGCTGGTGGCCGAGCGCGCACCGAAGCGTGACGAGTACCTGGCCATAGTGACCGACGAGGTCCAGCAGGACCTGCGCGCGGCCCGCATCAAGGCGACCGTCACGGGGCGCCCGAAGCACTACTACAGCGTCTACCAGAAGATGATCGTCCGCGGTCGCGACTTCGCGGAGATCTACGACCTGGTGGGCATCCGCGTCCTGGTGGACACCGTCCGCGACTGCTACGCGGCCCTGGGCACCGTCCACGCCCGCTGGAACCCGGTTCCGGGGCGGTTCAAGGACTACATCGCGATGCCCAAGTTCAACATGTACCAGTCGTTGCACACGACGGTCATCGGGCCCAACGGCAAGCCGGTCGAACTCCAGATCCGCACGTTCGACATGCACCGCCGCGCCGAGTACGGCATCGCCGCACACTGGAAGTACAAGCAGGAGGCCGTCGCCGGCACCTCCAAGGTGCGTTCGGACCAGCCGAGGACCACCGGCAAGGACGACCACCTCAACGACATGGCGTGGCTGCGCCAGCTCCTCGACTGGCAGAAGGAGACCGAGGACCCGGGCGAGTTCCTGGAGTCCCTGCGCTTCGACCTCTCGCGCAACGAGGTCTTCGTCTTCACGCCCAAGGGCGACGTGATAGCGCTGCCGGCCGGCGCCACGCCCGTGGACTTCTCGTACGCGGTGCACACCGAGGTGGGCCACCGCACCATAGGAGCCCGCGTCAACGGACGCCTCGTACCGCTGGAATCGACCCTGGACAACGGCGACCTGGTCGAGGTCTTCACCTCCAAGGCGGCCGGTGCCGGACCGTCCCGGGACTGGCTGAACTTCGTCAAGTCGCCGCGCGCCCGCAACAAGATCCGGGCCTGGTTCTCCAAGGAGCGCCGCGACGAGGCGATCGAGCAGGGCAAGGACGCCATCGTCCGCGCGATGCGCAAGCAGAACCTGCCGATCCAGCGCATCCTGACCGGCGACTCGCTGGTGACGCTCGCGCACGAGATGCGCTACCCGGACATCTCCGCGCTGTACGCGGCGATCGGCGAGGGCCACGTCTCCGCGCAGAACGTCGTACAGAAGCTGGTCCAGGCGCTCGGCGGCGAGGAGGCGGCCACCGAGGAGATCGACGAGTCGGTCCCGCCGTCCCGCGGCCGTGGCCGCAAGCGGCGCAGCAGCAACGACCCGGGTGTCGTGGTCAAGGGCGTCGACGACGTGTGGGTCAAGCTGGCCCGCTGTTGTACGCCCGTCCCCGGCGACCCGATCATCGGCTTCGTCACCCGCGGTAGTGGCGTATCGGTTCACCGCAGCGACTGCGTGAACGTGGACTCACTCTCCCGCGAGCCCGAGCGCATCCTCGAGGTCGAGTGGGCGCCCACCCAGTCCTCGGTCTTCCTGGTCGCCATCCAGGTCGAGGCGCTGGACCGCTCCCGGCTCCTGTCGGACGTCACGCGCGTCCTGTCCGACCAGCACGTCAACATCCTCTCCGCGGCCGTCCAGACCTCCCGCGACCGCGTCGCCACCTCCCGCTTCACCTTCGAGATGGGCGACCCGAAGCACCTCGGGCACGTCCTGAAGGCGGTCAGGGGCGTCGAGGGCGTGTACGACGTGTACCGGGTGACGTCGGCGCGCAGCCGGTCGTAGTAGGGCATAGGAGAAGGGCCCCGCACCTCGGTGCGGGGCCCTTCTCCTATGGCTCTGTGTGGCTTTGGCTTTAGCCGCCGAACTCCTGCAGACCCTTCAGCGCCTGGTCCAGCAGCGCCTGACGGCCTTCCAGCTCACGCTCCAGCTTGTCGGCCTTCGCGTTGTTGCCCTGGGCGCGCGCCTGCTCGATCTGGCCCTTCAGCTTGTCCACGGCGGCCTGGAGCTGACCGGTGAGACCCGCGGCACGCGCGCGTGCCTCCGGGTTCGTCCGGCGCCACTCGGTCTCCTCTGCCTCCTGGAGGGCCCGCTCGACCGTGTGCATCCGGCCCTCGACCTTCGGCCGCGCGTCACGCGGCACGTGGCCGATGGCCTCCCAGCGCTCGTTGATCGTACGGAAGGCGGCCCGTGTCGCCTTCAGATCACCGATCGGCAGGAGCTTCTCGGCCTCCTCGGCCAGCTCCTCCTTGAGCTTCAGGTTCTCGGTCTGCTCGGCGTCCCGCTCGGCGAAGACCGAGCTGCGGGCGGCGAAGAACACGTCCTGGGCGCCGCGGAAGCGGTTCCACAGGTCGTCCTCGTGCTCGCGCTGGGCGCGGCCCGCGGCCTTCCACTCGGTCATGAGGTCGCGGTAGCGCGCGGCCGTGGGACCCCAGTCCGTCGACCCGGACAGCGCCTCGGCCTCGGAGACCAGCCGCTCCTTGGTCTTGCGGGCCTCCTCGCGCTGCGCGTCCAGCGACGCGAAGTGCGCCTTGCGCCGCTTGGAGAACGCCGAGCGCGCGTGCGAGAAGCGGTGCCACAGCTCGTCGTCCGACTTGCGGTCCAGGCGCGGCAGACCCTTCCAGGTGTCCACCAGCGACCGCAGCCGCTCACCGGCCGCCCGCCACTGGTCGGACTGCGCCAGCTCCTCCGCCTCGGCGACCAGCGCCTCCTTGGCGTGGCGCGCCTCGTCGGACTGCTTCGCCCGCTGCTGCTTGCGCTCCTCGCGGCGCGCGTGGACCGTCTCGACGAGCTTGTCCAGCCGGGTCTTCAGCGCGGCGAGGTCACCGACCGCGTGGTGTGCGTCGACCTGCTCCCGAATATGGTCGATGGCCGTCTGCGCGTCCTTCGCCGACAGGTCGGTGGTCTTCACGCGCTTCTCGAGGAGGCCGATCTCGACAACCAGGCCCTCGTACTTGCGCTCGAAGTAGGCCAACGCCTCCTCGGGGGAGCCGGCCTGCCAGGAACCGACGACCTGCTCGCCGTCGGCCGTACGCACGTACACGGTCCCCGTCTCGTCGACGCGGCCCCACGGGTCGCTGCTCACAGCGCCTCCTCCACATGATGCCTGCAGAGGGCTTCGGCGCCCCCGGGCATCGTCCACAGTTTCGTCACGGCCAACATAGGCGACCGGCGGGTTGCCTGTCCGCATCCCGCGCGACCGAAGTTTCGCTGCTGGGGGTCAGGATTTCGTGACGGTTGCCTTGTTGATCACGACCGTTGCGTTCGGCGTCCCGTCGCCCGCTCCGGTGTTCTCTCCGGCGGCGGCGATCTTCTTCAGGACCTTCATACCGGATTCGGAAATGGTGCCGAACGGTGTGTAGCTGGGCGGCAACTGGCTGTCCTGGTAGACCAGGAAGAACTGGCTGCCGCCGGTGTCCGCCTGGCCGGTGTTCGCCATCGCGACCGTGCCCGCCGGGTAGATGTTGTCCTTGAGGCTCTTGTCCTTCAGATTCTCGTCCGGAATCGTGTAGCCGGGCCCGCCGCTGCCGGAGGCCGTCGGGTCGCCGCACTGCAGCACGTAGATGCCGCTGGTGGTGAGCCGGTGGCACGAGCTGTGGTCGAAGAAGCCCTTGCCGGCGAGGAAGTTGAACGAGTTCACGGTGTGCGGCGCCGCCGACGTCTTCAGCGCGACGTCTATCTCGCCGCAGGTCGTCGCGAGCTTCAGGGTGTACTTCGCCGACTTGTCGATGGTCATCGTCGGCTCCTTCTTCCAGGTCGCCGTCTTGACCTTGCCCGCGGCGGCCTTCTCGCACGGGTCCGGCGCCTTGCTGGTCGCCGATGCGCTCGGGCTCGCCGCGGTGCTCGCCTCGGTGCTCGCACTGGCCTTGTCGTCGTCCTTGAGGACACCGGTCGTGTAGAGCGCCACGCTGCCGATCAGGATCACGCCGAGCACCGACGCGATCACCGAGTTGCGTGCGCGCGCCTTGCGCCGTGCGGCCGTGCGCCGCTGCTGCTGCCGCAAGAACTTCTCTCGCGCGAGCTGCCGCTTCCGCTGTTCCTGGGTGACCACCGGGTTCTCTCCTCATGCGTCTCGTACGCCTGCTGGGACGCGTGCGTCTTGTGAGCCGACCGCCTGCGTGTGCCCCGTACCGTATATGGGTTCGCTGAGGAATCGGCAGCGCCGGTAGGCTCTGACCACTGGCGCAGCCGCCCAGAAGCCCACGCGTATCGACACAAACGAAGGACGATCGTGCTCATTGCCGGGTTCCCCGCCGGGGCCTGGGGGACGAACTGTTATCTCGTCGCCCCCGCCGCCGGTGAGGAGTGCGTGATCATCGACCCGGGCCATCAGGCCGCCGAGGGAGTCGAAGAGGCGCTGAAGAAGCATCGGCTCAAGCCCGTCGCGGTCGTCCTCACGCACGGCCACATCGACCACGTGGCCTCGGTCGTCCCGGTGTGCGGCGCGCACGGCGTACCGGCGTGGATCCACCCCGAGGACCGGTACATGATGAGCGACCCGTCGATGGGGCTCGGCCGTTCCATCGGGATGCCGCTCATGGGCGAGCTGACCGTGGGGGAGCCGGACGACGTCAAGGAGCTGACCGACGGCGCGCGGCTGGAGCTCGCGGGCCTGGAGCTGTCCGTGGCGCACGCGCCCGGTCATACCAAGGGGTCGGTGGCCTTCAGGATGCCCGAGACGTCCGACATCCCGTCGGTCTTCTTCTCGGGTGACCTGCTCTTCGCCGGCTCCATCGGACGCACCGACCTGCCCGGCGGTGACATGGACGAGATGCTCGACTCGCTGGCCCGCGTGTGCCTGCCGCTCGACGACTCGACCGTGGTGCTGTCGGGGCACGGCCCCCAGACGACCATCGGCCAGGAGCGCGCCACCAACCCGTATCTGCGGCAAGTGGCCGCAGGCCGCCAAGATCGCGGTGAGGGTGTCAACACCCCTCCCCGACGAGGAATGTGACGAGAGACTTTCGTGAGCACCTTTCAGGCCCCCAAGGGCACGTACGACCTGATCCCGCCGGACAGCGCCAAGTTTCTGGCGGTCCGTGAGGCGATCGCCGCGCCCCTGCGCAATTCGGGCTACGGCTACATCGAGACGCCGGGCTTCGAGAGCGTGGAGCTCTTCGCGCGCGGTGTGGGCGAGTCGACGGACATCGTGACCAAGGAGATGTACGCCTTCGAGACCAAGGGCGGCGACAAGCTGGCCCTGCGCCCCGAAGGCACCGCTTCCGTACTGCGCGCGGCTCTTGAGGCCAACCTGCACAAGGCGGGCAACCTCCCGGTCAAGCTCTGGTACTCCGGCTCGTACTACCGCTACGAGCGCCCGCAGAAGGGCCGTTACAGGCACTTCTCCCAGGTGGGTGCCGAGGCGATCGGTGCCGAGGACCCGGCGCTGGACGCCGAGTTGATCATCCTGGCCGACCAGGCGTACCGCTCGCTGGGGCTGCGCAACTTCCGCATCCTGCTCAACAGCCTGGGCGACAAGGAGTGCCGGCCGGTGTACCGGGCCGCGCTGCAGGACTTCCTGCGGGGCCTGGACCTGGACGAGGAGACGCTGCGCCGTGCGGACATCAACCCGCTGCGGGTCCTGGACGACAAGCGCCCGGACGTCCAGAAGCAGCTGACGGACGCGCCGCTGCTCCGCGACTACCTCTGCGACGCCTGCAAGGCGTACCACGAGGAGGTCCGTGACCTGATCACGGCGGCCGGTGTCGTCTTCGAGGACGACCCGAGGCTGGTCCGCGGGCTGGACTACTACACCCGTACGACCTTCGAGTTCGTCCACGACGGTCTGGGCTCCCAGTCCGCGGTGGGCGGCGGCGGTCGCTACGACGGTCTGTCCGAGATGATCGGCGGCCCGGCGCTGCCGTCGGTGGGCTGGGCGCTGGGCGTGGACCGTACGGTGCTGGCTCTGGAGGCGGAGGGTGTCGAGCTCGAACTCCCCTCCACGACCAGTGTGTTCGCGGTGCCGCTGGGGGAGGAGGCCCGCCGCGTTCTCTTCGCCAAGGTCACCGAGCTCCGCAAGGTCGGTATCGCCGCCGACTTCTCCTACGGCGCCAAGGGGCTCAAGGGCGCGATGAAGAACGCCAACCGCAGCGGTGCGCGCTTCACGATCGTCGCCGGCGAGCGCGACCTCGCCGAGGGCGTCGTCCAGCTCAAGGACATGGAGTCCGGCGAGCAGACGGCGGTCGGGGTGAACGAGATCGTGGCGGAGCTGGAGTCGAGGCTGGGCTGAGGGCGCGGGCGGCGGAGGTCTTTTTCGCCCCCGCCGCCCCTTCCCATTCCCGTCCCTGGGGGCTGCCGCCCCCAGACCCCCGCTGTCGGCCCTGAACGGGCCTCGTCCTCAAACGCCGGACGGGCTGAAATCAGCCCCTCCGGCGTTTGAGGAGCGGAGCCCCCTGGGACGGGATGGGACGGGTAGGGGCGGCGGGGGCGAAAAACCTCAGTCCAGCAACCCGAACCGCATCGCACTCGTCACCGCCGCCGTCCGGTCGTCCACCCCCAACTTGCCGAAGACCCGCAGCAGATGGGTCTTCACGGTCGACTCCCCGATGTACAACCGCCGCCCGATCTCCGCGTTCGTACACCCCTCCGCCACCAACCGCAGCACAGCCGTCTCCCGCTGAGACAGCCGCGGCCGTTCCGGCCTCGTCCGCAGCTGGTCCACCAGCCGCGCCGCCACCGACGGAGCCAGCACCGTCTCGCCCCGCGCAGCGGCCCGCACCGCTTCGGCCAGTGCACCCCGCGGCAGATCCTTCAGCAGGTACCCCGCGGCCCCCGCCTCGACCGCCCGCAGGATGTCCCGGTCCGTCTCGTACGTCGTCAGGACGATCACCCGGCAGGCCAGCCCGGCCTCGGACATCCGCACGATCGAGTCCACGCCCCCGCCGCCCGGCATCCGCAGATCCATCAGCACGATGTCGGGGCGGAGTTCCGCCGCCAGTGCCTCGGCCTGTGGGCCGTTGACCGCGTCGGCGATCACGTCCAGGTCCGGCTCCGCGCTCAACATCGCCCGCAGGCCCTCCCGTACGACGGGATGGTCGTCGGCCAGGATGATCCGGATCATGGCGAGCTCCTGAAGGGTGGTACCGGCAGGCGCACGGTCACCGTCGTGCCGTCGCCCGGGGCGCTGCGGATCCGGGCCGTCCCGCCCACCTCGGCGGCCCGGGCGCGCAGCCCCGCCAGACCGTAGCCGTCACAGAGCGCGCCCGGGTCGAAGCCGCGGCCGTCGTCCCGTACGGACACGGTGAGGGCGTCGTCGGTGTACGTCAGCTCGATGCCCGCCGTCGCCGAACTCCCCGCGTGCTTGCGGCAGTTCGTGAGCGCCTCCTGGCAGGAACGCAGGACCACCACCTCGGGACCTGCGGGCAGCGGACGCACCGGGCCGCTCACGTCGAGGGACGCGGAGTGCCGGGCCGCCAGCCGGCGCAGGGCGTCCGGCAGCGAGGCGCCGTCGAGGTCGGCGGGTGTCCCGTCGGCGACCAGGGCACGGGCCTCGGCGAGGTTCTGCCGGGCCGTCTCGTCCATCAGCGCAAGATGGCGGCGGGCCTGCGGCACGTCGTCGTCCAACTCCGCCTCGACGGCCTGGATCAGCATCAGCAGGCTGGTGAAGCCCTGGGCGAGGGTGTCGTGGATCTCGCGGGCCATCCGCTCCCGTTCGGCGAGCGCCCCGTGCGCCGTCGACAGCCGCGAGACCTCGTGCCGGCTCGCGTCCAGCTCGGCGATGAGGTCGGCCCGCTCCTGGCTCTGCTCGATGACCCGGATGATCCAGCTGCCGATGGCCATGGAGAAGACGAAGGTGACGACCGCGAACACACTGTTGAAGAAGACGGCCTCGTCACCGGGCGACCACAGCAGCGCCCAGCCGATCACGGGCGCGAGGTTGATGACGCCCACGGTCACCAGCGCCCATCGCATCCGCAGCGTCATGAAGCACTGGGGCACGAGCGCGAAGGCCATCAGCCGCGTCTCGCCGACCAGGACCGCCGACGACAGGAACAGGGCCAGCGCCGTGCCGAGGTAGCGCAGGGCCCGCCGCTCGTCGGGCGGGTCGCCCCGCAGGATGGGGCGCCCGACCCACACGTAGAGCGGGATCAACGGGACGAGCAGCCCCGCCGCGACGCCGCGGACCGGCCACCCCGGATACCCCGTGCCGAGCACGAAGACCAGGGTCGCCAGCCACATCAGTGCGAAGTAGAAGTCCCAGAGCCGGAAGGAGCGGTCCCAGGTGTACGCACTCCCGACGCCTGCCGGACCGTTCATCCGTCGCGCCGGTTCTTCCACCGGAAGGTCAGCAGACACAGCACCAATCCTCCGACGCACCACGCCCCCAGCACCAGGGCGGCCCGTCCGAACTCCCAGCTTCCGGCCTGTTCCAGGACCTGCGCCGACTCCGGCAGGAACACCCCGCGCAGTCCTTGGCACATCCACTTCAGCGGGAACAGGGCGCCGATGTTCAGCATCCAGTCCGGGATGGTGTCGATCGCGATGTACACCCCGGAGATGAACTGCAGGACGAGGAAGGGGAGTACGACCACGGAGGTCGCGCTCTTCCCGGACTTCGGTACCGAGCTGATCGCGATGCCGAGCAGCGCGCACGCCGTCAGACCGAGCACGAAGATCCAGGCGAAGTCGAACCAACGGCCCACGTCCGAGGGCAGATCGACGTCGTACAGGGTCGTGCCGACGAGCAGCAGGATCGCCGTCTCCAGCAGCCCCGTGACGAGAACCAGCCAGATCTTGCCGAGGAAGTACGACGCCGGCGGCATCGGCGTCCCGCGCAGCCGCCGCAGCACCTTCTCGTCCCGCTCGATCGCGATCGAGATGCCGAGCGACTGGAAACTCGTCGACATGATGCCGGCGGCCATCATCGCCGGGACGTACAGCTGCGAGGCGGTGATGCCGGCGCCCTGCACGTCGTCGCTGAAGATCGACGCGAACAGGAACAGGAAGACGACGGGGAAGGCGAAGGTGAACACGACCTGGTCGCGCTGCCGGAAGAACTGCTTGATCTCCAGGGCGCCGTGCTGCAGTCCGAGCCCCCACGCGCCCGGAAGCCGTACCGCGACTTCACCGCGCGCTTTCCGTACGGCGGTCGTGGTCATCGTGCGTCCTCCTGTCCGGTCAGCCGGAGGTAGACGTCCTCCAGCGTGGGTCGGCGTACCTGGAGCCCGGGGATCTCGCCGTCGAAGCGGCGCATCAGCTCGGCGACCGTCCTGGTCGGGGTGTCCGTGCGTTCCGCGCGCGGGGCGCCGTCCTGCTCGGTCCACTCGACGGTGGCCCCGGTGCCGTACCGCTCCCGCAGGCCGGTCGGCTCGCCCTCGGCGACGACCTGGCCCTGGGCGATGACGGCGAGCCGGTCGGCGAGCGCCTCCGCCTCCTCCAGGTAGTGCGTGGTCAGCAGGATCGTCGTGCCCTCGTCGGACAGCTTGCGGATCAGCTGCCAGAACTGGCGCCGGGCTGCCGGGTCGAAGCCGGTCGTCGGCTCGTCCAGGAGCAGCAGCTCGGGACCGCCGATCACCCCGAGCGCAACGTCGAGCCGCCGTCGCTGGCCGCCCGAGAGCGCCTTGATCCGGCTGCCCGCCTGCTCCTGAAGACCCACCAGACCCATGACCTCCTCGGGGTCACGGGGCCGCGGGTAGTAGCGGGCGAAGTGCCGCACCGTCTCGCGGACCGTCAACTCCGCGGGTGCGGATTCGTCCTGCCAGACGATGCCGACGCGGGATCGCCACGCGCGTGTGCCGTGCGCGGGGTCCGAGCCGAGCACGGACACCTCGCCCGCGTCCCGGCCGCGGTTGCCCTGGAGGATCTCCACCGTGGTGCTCTTGCCCGCGCCGTTGGGTCCCAGCAGGCCGAACACCTCGCCCCTGCGGATGCCGAGATCGATGCCGTCGACCGCGGTCACGTCGCCGTACTGCTTGCGCAGTCCCCGAACGTCCACCGCGAGTTCGTATCCGTGTGTGGTCATGCATCGAGCGTCGGCCGGAACCGAACGCTCAGGGACGACCGCACGTACTTCCTTATGTCCACCGAACGGTGGACACGCGCGTGCGTGCGGCACAATGGCCCGTGCCCGAAGAAGGTCCAACTCTCAAGCAGACGGATCGGCGTGATGAGCAAGACCACTGTCAAAGACGTCTCCACCGAACCCGAGTCCTCGTCGGCGGGCGCCGACGCCGTGCCCCGGACGGTGGGCGGCAGTCGTGCCTTCGCCCTGCTGCTGGTGATCACCGGCGCGGCCGGTCTGCTCGCCGCGTGGGTCATCACGATCGACAAGTTCAAGATCCTCGAGGCCAAGGTCGACGGCAAGACCTTCACGCCCAGCTGCAGCCTCAACCCGATCATCTCCTGCGGCAGCGTCATGGAGAGCAAGCAGGCCGCCGCCTTCGGGTTCCCCAACCCGATGCTGGGTCTGGTGGCCTACGGCATCGTCATCTGCGTCGGCATGAGCCTGCTCGCCCGCGCCCGCTTCCCGCGCTGGTACTGGCTCACCTTCAACTTCGGCACGCTCTTCGGTGTGGCCTTCTGCACCTGGCTGATGTTCCAGTCGCTGTACCGGATCAACGCCCTGTGCCTGTGGTGCTCGCTGGCCTGGGTCGCGACGATCACCATGTTCTGGTACGTCACCTCGTTCAACGTCCGCAACGACTTCCTGCCGTCCCCGGGCTGGCTCAAGCGCTTCCTCGCCGAGTTCACCTGGGTGCTGCCGGTCACGCACGTCGGCATCATCGCGATGATGATCCTGACCCGCTGGGGCGACCGGCTCTGGGCCTGAACCGACGGTCGTGAGGGCAGGCCGACGGCGTTGTCAGTGCGGTGACATAGGGTTTTGACCGTGGAGCCCGACCTGTTCACCGCCGCAGCGGAAGACCGCCAGGAGAAGGACCCCGCCGGGAGCCCCCTGGCGGTCCGGATGCGCCCGCGCGTCCTCGACGAGGTGGTGGGCCAGCAGCACCTGCTGAAGCCGGGCTCACCGCTGCGCCGACTGGTCGGCGAGGGCAGTGGCGGCCCCGCCGGCCCCTCCTCGGTGATCCTCTGGGGCCCGCCCGGCACCGGCAAGACCACCCTGGCGTACGTCGTCTCGAAGGCCACCAACAAGCGCTTCGTGGAGCTCTCGGCGATCACCGCCGGCGTCAAGGAGGTCCGCACCGTCATCGACGGCGCCCGCCGCGCCATCGGAGGCTACGGCAAGGAGACCGTCCTCTTCCTCGACGAGATCCACCGCTTCAGCAAGGCCCAGCAGGACTCCCTGCTCCCGGCCGTCGAGAACCGCTGGGTGACACTGATCGCGGCGACCACCGAGAACCCGTACTTCTCGGTGATCTCGCCCCTCCTCTCCCGCTCCCTCCTCCTCACCCTCGAACCCCTCACCGACGACGACCTGCGCGGTCTCGTCCGGCGCGCTCTCATCGACGACCGCGGCCTCAAGGGCACCGTCACCCTCCCCGAGGACACCGAGGACCACCTCCTGCGGATCGCCGGCGGCGACGCCCGCCGCGCGCTCACCGCCCTGGAGGCCTCAGCCGGGGCCGCGCTCGACAAGGGCGACGCGGAGATCGGCCTCCAGACCCTGGAGGAGACGGTCGACCGGGCCGCCGTGAAGTACGACCGCGACGGCGACCAGCACTACGACGTCGCCAGCGCCCTGATCAAGTCCATCCGCGGCTCCGACGTCGACGCCGCCCTGCACTATCTGGCCCGCATGATCGAGGCCGGCGAGGACCCCCGCTTCATCGCCCGCCGCCTGATGATCTCCGCCAGCGAGGACATCGGCCTCGCCGATCCCAACGCCCTGCCGATAGCCGTCGCCGCCGCCCAGGCCGTCGCCATGATCGGCTTCCCCGAGGCCGCCCTCACCCTCAGCCACGCCACCATCGCCCTCGCCCTCGCCCCCAAGTCCAACGCCGCGACCACGGCGATCGGCGCCGCCATGGAGGACGTACGAAAAGGTCTGGCGGGCCCGGTGCCGCCGCACCTGCGCGACGGGCACTACAAGGGCGCGGCCAAGCTCGGGCACGCGCAGGGCTATGTGTATCCGCACGACCTGCCCGAGGGCATCGCCTCCCAGCAGTACGCCCCGGACGCCATCAAGGAGCGCGAGTACTACACGCCCACCCGGCACGGCGCCGAGGCGCGGTACGCGGACGCGGTGGAGTGGACGAGGAAGCACCTCGGTCGCAAGCGGTCCTGAGCGCCCTGTAGAATCCCTCGAAGTGCTGCGTCCTGTGCAGTCAGAACAGGACAGTCAGCCGGAGTCCCGGTCCTCGGACCGGTCTCCAGGAGCGTCGCGCACCGTTCGAATGGTGTCGCGGGCAGCCCACCACCACTCGTCGTACGACGGGACCGGTCGGTGGGCCACTCGTGTGCTGCACGTATGTGCCCAGACCAGGGGAGCGGCTGCCCACCCCGTCCGCAAGGACGAGGCGGGTTTCCCCGGCTGCGGATGCGACCTCCCTCAACCCTGACAAGCCGAACGCTGAGAAATGAGAGATTGTGGCGAACCAGCCCCGCCCCAAGGTCAAGAAGTCGCGTGCCCTCGGCATCGCGCTGACCCCGAAGGCCGTCAAGTACTTCGAGGCCCGCCCCTACCCGCCGGGTGAGCACGGCCGTGGCCGCAAGCAGAACTCGGACTACAAGGTCCGTCTGCTCGAGAAGCAGCGTCTGCGTGCGCAGTACGACGTGTCCGAGCGTCAGCTCGTCCGCGCCTACGAGCGTGCCTCCAAGGTTCAGGGCAAGACCGGTGAGGCCCTGATCATCGAGCTCGAGCGCCGTCTCGACGCGCTGGTCCTGCGTTCGGGCATCGCCCGCACGATCTACCAGGCCCGCCAGATGGTCGTCCACGGCCACATCGAGGTCAACGGTGGCAAGGTCGACAAGCCGTCGTTCCGCGTCCGTCCCGACGACGTCGTGATGGTCCGCGAGCGCAGCCGCGAGAAGACCCTCTTCTCGATCTCCCGCGAGGGCGGCTTCGCCCCCGAGGGCGAGACCCCGCGCTACCTCCAGGTGAACCTCAAGGCCCTGGCGTTCCGCCTGGACCGTGAGCCGAACCGCAAGGAGATCCCGGTGATCTGCGACGAGCAGCTCGTCGTCGAGTACTACGCCCGCTGATCATCAGCCGGACGTAGCACCACGCACCACCTCAGCCCGCCGTCTCCCCGCCCTTCCGGGTGGGCGAGGCGGCGGGTTCGTGCATGTCGAGGGCCACCGTCGTATGACGCACGGGCCCGCGTGGCATCGGCAGCGCCTCCAGTAGTTTCTGCCGCCCCAGGGCCCGGGCCACCGCGGCCTCACGCCCGAGCGCCCCGCCCTGCCGTACGCACTCCTCGTACCGCTCGTCGCCGAGCCGCTCCCGGGCCATTGCCTCGCACAGTTCGTGCGGGGCGTTGTAGTAGGCCGAGCCGAACAGGGGCAGGCCCACCGACGGCCACATCGTGGCCGCCGCGCCCTGCAGCACCGCGGCCTCCGCCGGGTCGCCCTCCGCCGCCGTGACCAGGGCCAGCAACTCGATCGTCAGCACCGAGCCGAGCAGGTCGCGGAAGGTGTGCGCGCAGGCCAGGCAGTCCGTGAGCAGCTCGCGGGCGCGTGCCGGATCGCCCTCGCTCCAGGCGGCGTACGCCAGGACGTACAGCGCGTACGAGCGCGCCCACCGCTCGCCGTGGTCCTCGCACACCTGCCGCACGTCCTCGCACAGCCGCACCGCGTCCGGCAGATCGCCCTGAAAGGCACGCGCCATCGCCAGCTCGACCTGGCCCATCAGCACATTGCTGTTGAGTTCGCCGATCTCCTGATAGCGCGCGAGCGCCGAGCGCAGCAGCGTCTCCGCGCGGGCCATGTCGTCCGTGACCAGGGCCAGACAGCCGGTGCGGTGCTCGGCGTACGCCACCGCCGTCGGGTTCGCGGTCCGCTCCGCCGCCTCCCGGCACTCGTGCAGCGCCCCCAGCGCGGGCACCGGATCGCCCTGCAGGATCGCCACGTAACCGAGCACCCACAGGGCCTTCAGCCGGGACTGCTCGTTCTCCGACTCCAGCTCGACACTGCGCTCCAGCCAGTGCCGCCCCTCCGACAGTCGCCCGCAGCCGACCCAGCAGAACCAGAGGGCGCCCGCGAGGTACTGGCCCAGATGTGCCTCGCCCGGCACGGTCAGGCAGTACTCCAGGGCGCAGCGCAGGTTCGGCAGCTCCGCCTCGACCCGCGCGGCCACCTCGTTCTGCCGGGGCGAGAACCAGTCCAGCTCGCACCAGGTCGCGAGTCCCACGTACCAGTCGCGGTGCCGCCGCCGCAGCCGCACCGCGTCGCCCGTCGCCTCCAGCCAGTCGGCGCCGTACGCCCGGACCGTGTCCAGCATCCGGTAGCGCACGCCCGTAGCGGTCTCCTCGCGGGCGACCACGGACTGGGCGAGCAGCGCGGTCAGCACCTCGAGGACGTCGTCGGTGTGCAGGCCGCCGCCGCTGCACACGTACTCGGCGGCCTCCAGGTCGAACCGCCCGGCGAACACCGAGAGGCGCGACCACAGCAACCGCTCCTCGGGCGTGCACAGTTCATGGCTCCAGCCGATCGCCGTACGCAGCGTCCGATGGCGGGGGAGTGCGTCCCGGCCCCCGCCCGTCAGCAACCGGAACCGGTCGTCGAGCCGCTCCAGCAACTGCCCGGGCGACAGTGCCCGCAGCCGCCCCGCGGCCAGCTCGATCGCCAGCGGGATGCCGTCCAGACGCCGGCAGAGCTCCCGTACATCCGGATCGCCCCCGAGCGCCAGACCCTGCCCCGCGGCCCGGTCGGCGAACAGTTCCACCGCCTCGTCCTTGCCCAGCGGCCCCAGCACGAACAGCCGCTCACCCGCCACGGCCAGCGGCCTGCGTCCCACGGCCAGCACCCGCAGGCCCGGCGCCCGCTGCAGCAGATCGGCCACCAGCTCGGCGCACGCGTCCACCAGATGCTCGAACCCGTCCAGAACAAGCAGCAGTTGACGCTCGGCAAGGTGCGCGAGCAGCGTCTCGCGCGGCAGCCGCGTGGTGTGGTCCGTCAGCCCCAGAGCCTCTACGACGGCGTAGTCGACGAACTCCGGATCGCGCACCGCGGCCAGCTCGACCCGCCACACCCCGTCGTCCGGCACGGTCCGCGCGGCCGCCCGCGCCGCCAGCCGCGACTTGCCGACCCCGCCGGGCCCCGTCACGGTCACCAGCCGCGAGGCGCCGAGCGCCCTTGTCAGCCCGTCGAGTTCGGCACAGCGACCCACGAACGCGTCGAGCTCCAGGGGGAGATTGTGGTTCACCGAGGTGCCGCCGGGCTGATGACTGCGCATGGAACACGGAGCGTACTGAACCGTATTCAGTCCGTACAAGCGCCGGACGTAAACCCGGGTGCGCGCGGACGGTAATCCGGTGCGGAGCGGCATCCCCGGCGCGATAGGCTCGGCGGAGACTTTTTCCATATGCAGGCACGTTTCAGGGAGCGGGTGCACACAGTGTCCGGTGGTGAGGTTGCCGGGATCCTGGTGGCCGTGTTCTGGGCGATCCTGGTCTCCTTCCTCGCCGTCGCGCTGGTGAGGCTGGCCCAGACGCTCAAGGCGACCACCAAGCTCGTGGCGGACGTGACCGACCAGGCCGTCCCACTGCTCGCCGACGCCTCCTCGGCGGTGCGCTCCGCACAGACCCAGATCGACCGCGTCGACGCGATCGCCTCGGACGTCCAGGAAGTCACGTCGAACGCGTCCGCGCTGTCGACCACCGTCGCCTCCACCTTCGGCGGCCCCCTGGTCAAGGTCGCGGCCTTCGGCTACGGCGTGCGCCGGGCCATCAGCGGCCGCAAGGACGACGTGCCCGCCAAGGCGCCCCGGCGTACCGTGATCGTGGGGCGTACGGTCTCCCGGCGGGACAAGCGAAACCTCCGTGGAAAGTAAGGACTGAGACCAGCGATGTTCCGCCGTACCTTCTGGTTCACCACGGGCGTCGCAGCCGGCGTGTGGGCCACCACCAAGGTCAACCGCAAGCTGAAGCAGCTGACCCCCGAAAACCTTGCCGCGAGTGCCGCGAACAAGGCGATCGAGGCCGGTCACCGCATCAAGGACCGCGCGGTCGGCTTCGCGCTGGACGTCCGGGACAACATGGCCCAGCGGGAGGAAGAGCTGGGGGAGGCCCTCGGCATCAACGCGAACCCCGAACTCCCCGCGCCCCGGCAGTACGCCGCCATCGAGAACCGCAACAACCCGAAGTACGTCGAGGGCTCGACGTACCAGACGTACTCGTACAACCGGAATGAGGACCACTGATGGAGTCGGCTGAAATCCGCCGCCGCTGGCTGAGCTTCTACGAGGAGCGCGGTCACACCGTCGTCCCTTCGGCGTCGCTCATCGCGGACGACCCGACTCTGCTCCTCGTTCCCGCGGGCATGGTGCCCTTCAAGCCGTACTTCCTCGGTGAGGTCAAGCCGCCGTGGTCGCGCGCCACCAGCGTGCAGAAGTGCGTCCGCACGCCCGACATCGAAGAGGTCGGCAAGACCACCCGCCACGGCACCTTCTTCCAGATGTGCGGCAACTTCTCCTTCGGCGACTACTTCAAGGAAGGCGCCATCAAGTACGCCTGGGAGCTGCTCACCAGCCCCCAGGACAAGGGTGGTTACGGCCTGGAGCCGGAGAAGCTCTGGATCACCGTGTACCTGGAGGACGATGAGGCCGAGCGCATCTGGCACGAGGTCGTCGGTGTGCCGAAGGAGCGCATCCAGCGCCTCGGTATGAAGGACAACTACTGGTCCATGGGCGTCCCCGGTCCCTGCGGCCCCTGCTCCGAGATCAACTACGACCGTGGCCCCGAGTTCGGCGTCGAGGGCGGCCCCGCCGTCAACGACGAGCGGTACGTGGAGATCTGGAACCTCGTCTTCATGCAGTACGAGCGCGGCGAGGGCATCGGCAAGGACAACTTCGAGATCCTCGGCGAGCTGCCGAGCAAGAACATCGACACGGGCCTCGGCCTGGAGCGCCTCGCCATGATTCTGCAGGGTGTGCAGAACATGTACGAGATCGACACCTCCATGGCCGTCATCAAGAAGGCCACCGAGCTGACCGGTGTCGAGTACGGCCAGGCCCACGACTCGGACGTCTCCCTGCGCGTCGTCACCGACCACATGCGGACGTCCGTGATGCTCATCGGCGACGGCGTGACCCCCGGCAACGAAGGCCGTGGCTACGTCCTGCGCCGCATCATGCGCCGCGCCATCCGCAACATGCGGCTGCTCGGTGCCACGGGTCTGGTCGTCAAGGACCTGATCGACACCGTCATCGCGATGATGGGCCAGCAGTACCCCGAGCTCGTCACGGACCGCGAGCGCATCGAGAAGGTCGCCCTAGCCGAGGAGAACGCCTTCGTCAAGACGCTGAAGGCCGGCACCAACATCCTCGACACCGCCGTCACCGAGACCAAGCAGTCCGGCGGCAAGGTCCTCGCCGGCGACAAGGCGTTCCTGCTCCACGACACCTGGGGCTTCCCGATCGACCTCACCCTCGAGATGGCCGCCGAACAGGGCCTCTCCGTGGACGAGGACGGCTTCCGCCGCCTGATGAAGGAGCAGCGGGAGCGCGCCAAGGCCGACGCCCAGGCCAAGAAGACCGGCCACGCCGGCACCGGCGCCTATCGCGAGATCGCCGACAAGGCCGGCGAGACCGAGTTCATCGGCTACTCGGACACGGACGCCGAGTCCACGATCGTCGGCATCCTCGTCGACGGCGCCTCCTCCCCGGCCGCCACCGAGGGTGACGAGGTCGAGATCGTCCTCGACCGCACCCCCTTCTACGCCGAGGGCGGCGGCCAGATCGGCGACACCGGCCGCATCAAGGTCGACACGGGTGCCGTCATCGAGATCCGCGACTGCCAGAAGCCGGTCCCGGGTGTGTACGTCCACAAGGGCGTCGTCCAGTTCGGCGAGGTCACCGTCGGCGCCAAGGCGCAGGCCTCGATCGACGCCCGCCGCCGCACGGCCATCGCCCGCGCCCACTCGGCCACGCACCTCACCCACCAGGCCCTGCGCGACGCCCTCGGCCCGACGGCCGCACAGGCCGGTTCCGAGAACCAGCCCGGCCGCTTCCGCTTCGACTTCGGCTCCCCGTCCGCCGTGCCCACGGCCGTGATGACCGACGTCGAGCAGAAGATCAACGAGGTGCTCGCCCGCGACCTGGACGTGCGCGCCGAGATCCTGAGCCTCGACGAGGCCAAGAAGCAGGGCGCCATCGCCGAGTTCGGCGAGAAGTACGGCGAGCGGGTCCGTGTGGTGACCATCGGCGACTTCTCCAAGGAGCTGTGCGGCGGCACACACGTCCACAACACCTCCCAGCTGGGCCTGGTGAAGCTGCTCGGCGAGTCGTCGATCGGCTCGGGAGTCCGCCGTATCGAAGCCCTCGTCGGTGTCGACGCCTACAACTTCCTCGCCCGTGAGCACACCGTCGTCGCCCAGCTCCAGGAGCTGATCAAGGGCCGCCCGGAGGAGCTCCCGGAGAAGGTCTCCGCCATGCTCGGCAAGCTGAAGGACGCCGAGAAGGAGATCGAGAAGTTCCGCGCCGAGAAGGTGCTGCAGGCCGCCGCCGGTCTTGCCGAGTCCGCCAAGGACGTTCGCGGCGTTGCTCTGGTGACCGGCCAGGTCCCGGACGGCACGACCGCCGACGACCTGCGCAAGCTGGTCCTCGACGTGCGCGGCCGCATCCAGGGCGGCCGGGCCGCCGTGGTCGCCCTGTTCACCGTGGCGAACGGCAAGCCGCTCACCGTCATCGCCACCAACGAGGCCGCCCGCGAGCGCGGTCTCAAGGCCGGCGACCTGGTCCGCACGGCCGCCAAGACCCTCGGCGGTGGCGGTGGCGGCAAGCCGGACGTCGCCCAGGGCGGCGGGCAGAACCCGGCCGCGGTCGGCGACGCCGTGGACGCGGTGGAGCGACTCGTGGCGGAAACGGCCAAGTGAGTGCAGGCATGAGAAGGGGCCGTCGACTCGCGATCGACGTCGGGGACGCCCGCATCGGGGTCGCCTCGTGCGACCCCGACGGGATCCTCGCCACTCCGGTGGAGACGGTCCCCGGGCGGGACGTCTCCGCGGCTCACCGCCGGTTGAAGCAGCTGGTCGAGGAGTACGAGCCGATCGAGGTCGTCGTCGGTCTCCCTCGCTCCCTCAAGGGGGGCGAGGGCCCGGCCGCGGTCAAGGTCCGCGGCTTCGCCCAGGAGCTCGCCAAGGGCATCGCCCCCGTCCCCGTGCGGCTCGTGGACGAGCGGATGACGACGGTGACGGCCAGTCAGGGACTGCGCGCCTCGGGTGTGAAGTCAAAAAAGGGCAGATCGGTCATTGACCAGGCAGCCGCCGTGATCATCCTTCAGCAGGCGCTGGAATCCGAACGGGTGTCAGGTAAAGCACCCGGCGAGGGCGTCGAAGTGGTCATCTGATCGCGATACGGTAACGTTCCGCGCGACTGCGGCGCTGTTCGAACAAGTGCCGCACAGAGATGAGGCGGAACGGAAGCGGAGCCGTAAGCCGCGTGACCGCCGCCTCGCGGCTCTAGGGGATCGATGACTGAGTATGGCCGGGGCCAAGGCTCCGAACCGTGGCATCCGGAGGACCCGTTGTACGGGGACGACGGATGGGGTGGACAGCAGGCCCATGCGGGCCAGCAGTCCCCCTACGGCGGCCAGCCGCAGCACTATCCAGAGCAGCCGCAGCAGCCGCAGTACGACAACGGCGGCTGGGGCGACGGCGGCCAGCAGGCCGCATACGGTCAGGCGCAGCAGCAGTACCCGCAGCAGTACGACGGCCAGTACGGCCAGCAGCACCAGCAGCCGCAGCACCAGCAGTACGACCAGCAGACCTACGCGGGCCAGCCGCAGCAGTCGTACGACAACAACGGCTGGGCCACCGGCACGCACGCGCAGGCCGCGTACCCGGCCGATCCGTCGGACCCGTACGGCCAGCAGGCCGCCGCGTACGGCGGGCAGCAGCCCGACTACTACGGCACCCCTGACGCGTACCCGCCGCCGGAGCCGCCCGGCCGACGCCGTGCCGAACCCGAGCCGCGGCCCGACTGGGACCCGGGCCCGGACCAGGGCGAGCACGCCTTCTTCGCCGGCGGCGACGACGATGACGAGGACGACGACCCGGGAGGCGGCCGTGGCGACCGGCGCGGTCGCGGCGGCAAGGGGGGCAAGAAGCGCCGCAGCGGATGCGCCTGCCTGGTGGTCCTGCTGGTGTTCGGCGGTGGCATCGGCGGCGTCGGATACTTCGGCTACAAGTTCTACGAGAACCGTTTCGGCTCGGCTCCGGACTTTGCCGGGGACGGTACGAGCGAGACCGTGACCGTCCAGATCCCCAAGGGCGCTCTCGGGTCCCAGATCGGCCAGAAGCTGAAGGAAGCGGGCGTCGTCAAGAGCGTCGACGCGTTCGTGGCCGCTCAGCAGCAGAATTCCAAGGGCGACTCGATTCAGGCCGGCGCCTATCTGCTGAAGAAGGAGATGTCCGCCGAGAGCGCCGTCGCGATGATGCTCGACCCCAAGAGCCAGAACAACATCATGGTCACTCCGGGGCAGCGGAACATCTCCGTCTACAAGGCGATCGACGAGAAACTCGACCTGAAGTCGGGCGCCACCAGGAAGATTGCCGAGGCGAAGTACAAGAGCCTCGGACTTCCGGACTGGGCGAACGACAACAGCGAGATCAAGGACCCGCTGGAGGGCTTCCTCGCCCCGGGCACCTATCCCGCCGCCAAGGGCATGAAGCCCGAGACGATCCTGAAGGGCATGGTCACCCAGGCCGCGAAGGTGTACGCGGACTATGACCTGGAGGCCAAGGCCAAGGCGCTCAAGCTGGACAGTCCGCTGCAGGTCGTCACGGTCGCGAGCCTCGTCCAGGCCGAGGGCAAGACCAGCGAAGACTTCCGCAAGATGGCGGAAGTGGTCTACAACCGCCTCGATCCCGCGAACCCCGAGACCTACGGCTCTCTGCAGTTCGACTCGACCTTCAATTACGTGAAGAACGAGAGCAACATCGAGATCAGCGAGTCGGAGATCAACAGCAACAAGGACCCGTACAACACGTACACCAACAAGGGTCTGCCGCCAGGTCCGATCGGAAACCCGGGCGCCGTCGCGCTGAAGGCGACGCTCAATCCGACCGACGACGGCTGGTACTACTTCGTGGCGACCGACGGCGTGAGCAAGACCGAATTCGCCAAGACGCACGAGGAATTCCAGAAGCTCAAGGAAAAGTTCAATGAAAGCACGGGCAGCTGACGCCCGCCGGGCCGCCGTGCTCGGTTCGCCCATCGCCCACTCCCTCTCCCCGGTGCTGCACCGCGCCGCCTACGAGGAACTGGGGCTCACGGGCTGGTCGTACGACCGGTTCGAGCTCGACGAGGCCGCTCTGCCCGGGTTCTTCGGGCAGCTCGGGCCGGAGTGGGCCGGGCTGTCGCTGACCATGCCGCTCAAGCGGGCCGTGATCCCGTTGCTCGACGAGATCAGCGAGACGGCAGCCTCGGTCGAGGCGGTCAACACCGTCGTCTTCACCGAGGACGGCCGCCGGGTCGGCGACAACACCGACATCCCCGGAATGGTCGCCGCCCTGCGTGAGCGCGGAATCGAACAGGTCGAGACCGCGGCGATCCTCGGCGCCGGCGCCACCGCCTCCTCGGCACTGGCCGCGCTGGCCCGGATCTGCACCGGCGAGGTCGTCGCCTACGTCCGCAGCGAGGCCCGCGCCGCCGAGATGCGCCAGTGGGGCAAGCGGCTCGACATCGACGTCCGTACGGCGGATTGGGCGGACGCGGCCGAGGCGCTGCACAGCCCGCTGGTGATCGCAACCACCCCGGCCGGTACGACGGACGCGCTCGCCGCCGCCGTGCCCGAGCGGCCCGCCGCCCTCTTCGACGTGCTCTACGACCCGTGGCCGACCGAGCTCGCCGCCCGCTGGTCCATGGTCGGCGGGGCCGTCGTCAGCGGTCTCGACCTGCTGGTGCACCAGGCGGTGCTGCAGGTCGAGCAGATGACGGGCCACGCGCCGGCCCCGGTGCTCGCGATGCGCAAGGCGGGCGAGCACGCGTTGGCGCTCCGCTAGGGAGTGCCGCCAGGAAGTGCCGCGATGCCCCGTCGTTCTGTTGCGGCGCCGTCGTGGCTGGTCGCGCAGTTCCTCGCGCCCCTTGGCGGGCCCTCAGCCTCCGGTTCCCGCTCTCTCCGTCCGCCTGCTGGACCTTGGGCCGGACGCAGCGCCCGGACGTGGGAGGATCGGGGGTGGCGGGCCAGGGCCGCGCACCTGGTCGCGCCGTCGCCGTACGCGAGGACGCGCGTACGCAAGGCAGTACGCAGGGCGCGAGCACTGAGGAGCACCGTTGAGCAGGTTGCGCTGGCTGACCGCGGGGGAGTCCCACGGTCCCGCACTCGTGGCGACGCTGGAGGGCCTTCCCGCCGGTGTGCCGATCACCACGGAGATGGTGGCGGACCATCTCGCGCGGCGGCGGCTGGGCTATGGGCGCGGTGCCCGGATGAAGTTCGAACGGGACGAGGTCACCTTCCTCGGTGGCGTGCGGCACGGTCTGACCATGGGCTCGCCGGTCGCGGTGATGGTGGGCAACACGGAGTGGCCCAAGTGGGAACAGGTCATGGCGGCCGACCCGGTCGACCCGGAGATCCTCGCGGGCCTCGCCCGCAACGCGCCGCTGACCCGCCCCCGTCCCGGTCACGCCGACCTCGCCGGGATGCAGAAGTACGGCTTCGACGAGGCCCGGCCGATCCTGGAGCGGGCCTCCGCCCGGGAGACGGCGGCCCGGGTGGCGCTGGGCGCGGTGGCCCGGTCGTACCTGAAGGAGACGGCCGGCATCGAGATCGTGTCGCACGTCGTCGAGCTGGCCTCCGCCAAGGCGCCCCAGGGCGTGTACCCGACGCCGGCGGACGTCGAGCGGCTGGACGCCGACCCGGTGCGCTGCCTGGACGCGGACGCGTCGAAGGCGATGGTCGCGGAGATCGACCAGGCCCACAAGGACGGCGACACCCTCGGCGGCGTGGTCGAGATCCTGGCCTACGGCGTGCCGGTGGGCCTGGGCTCGCACGTGCACTGGGACCGCAAGCTGGACGCCCGCCTGGCCGGTGCGCTGATGGGCATCCAGGCGATCAAGGGCGTGGAGATCGGCGACGGCTTCGAACTGGCACGGGTGCCCGGCTCCAAGGCGCACGACGAGATCGTCAACACGCCCGAGGGCATCCGGCGCGTCTCCGGCCGTTCCGGCGGCACCGAGGGCGGCCTGACCACGGGTGAGCTGCTGCGCGTACGCGCCGCGATGAAGCCGATCGCGACCGTGCCGCGCGCCCTTCAGACGGTGGACGTGACCACCGGCGAGGCGACCCAGGCACACCACCAGCGTTCGGACGTGTCCGCGGTCCCGGCCGCAGGCATCGTCGCCGAGGCGATGGTCGCGCTGGTCCTCGCGGACGCGGTGGCGGAGAAGTTCGGCGGCGACTCGGTGACCGAGACTCGTCGCAATGTCCAGTCGTACCTCGAGAACCTGGCGATCCGGTGACCGTGGCGCCCGTCGTCGTACTGGTCGGCCCGATGGGGGTCGGCAAGTCCACCGTGGGCCGGCTGCTGGCCGAGCGACTCGGGGTCGGCTACCGGGACACCGATGACGACATCGTCGCCGAGCAGGGCCGCACCATCGCCGAGATCTTCGTCGACGAGGGCGAGACGGCCTTCCGCGCGATCGAGAAGCAGGCGGTGCAGCGGGCGCTCGCCGGGCACGACGGCGTCCTCGCGCTGGGCGGCGGCTCGATCCTGGACGCGGACACCCGCGCGCTGCTGGCCGGACTGCGCGTCGTCTACCTCTCGATGGACGTCGAGGAGGCGGTCAAGCGCACCGGCCTCAACGCCGCCCGCCCGCTGCTCGCGGTCAACCCGCGCAAGCAGTGGCGCGAGCTGATGGAGGCGCGCCGGCACCTGTACGAGTCGATCGCCACGGCGGTCGTGGCCACCGACGGCCGTACGCCCGAAGAGGTCACCCAAGTCGCCCTGGACGCACTGGAGTTGAAGGAAGCATGAGCGAGGCAGTCACCCGGATCCAGGTCGGCGGCACCGCGGGCAGTGAGCCGTACGAGGTCCTGGTGGGCCGTCAACTCCTGGGCGAGCTCCCCGGGTTGGTCGGCGACAAGGCCAAGCGGGTCGCGGTCGTCCACCCCGAGGCGCTCGCCGAGACGGGTGACGCCCTGCGGGCCGAACTGGCCGAACACGGCTACGACGCGATCGCCATCCAGGTGCCGAACGCGGAGGAGGCCAAGACCGCCGAGGTCGCCGCCTACTGCTGGAAGGCGCTCGGCCAGTCCGGGTTCACGCGTACGGACGTCGTCGTCGGAGTCGGCGGCGGTTCGACCACGGACCTCGCCGGGTTCGTGGCCGCGACCTGGCTGCGCGGAGTGCGCTGGATCGCCATCCCGACCACCGTGCTCGCCATGGTGGACGCGGCCGTCGGCGGCAAGACCGGCATCAACACCGCCGAGGGCAAGAACCTCGTGGGCTCCTTCCACCCGCCCGCCGGCGTCCTGTGCGATCTGGCCGCGCTGGACTCCCTCCCGGTCAACGACTACGTCTCCGGGCTCGCCGAGATCATCAAGGCCGGCTTCATCGCCGACCCGGCGATCCTGGAGCTCATCGAGTCCGACCCGGAGGCCGCCCGCACCCCGGCCGGCCCGCACACCGCCGAGCTCATCGAGCGCTCCATCCGGGTCAAGGCCGAGGTCGTCTCCTCCGACCTGAAGGAGTCGGGCCTCAGGGAGATCCTCAACTACGGCCACACGCTCGCCCACGCCATCGAGAAGAACGAGCGGTACAAGTGGCGGCACGGCGCCGCCGTCGCCGTGGGCATGCACTTCGCAGCCGAACTCGGCCGCCTCGCGGGCCGGTTGGACGACGCGACGGCCGACCGCCACCGTGCCGTCCTGGAGGCGGTCGGGCTGCCGCTGCACTACCGCTACGACCAGTGGCCCAAGCTGCTGGAGACGATGAAGGTCGACAAGAAGTCCCGCGGCGATCTGCTGCGCTTCATCGTCCTGGACGGCCTGGCCAAGCCGACCGTCCTGGAGGGCCCGGACCCGGCTGTGCTGCTCGCCGCGTACGGCGAAGTGGGACAGTAAGTCCTCCGGATCGTCTTCTGCCCGATTCGCCTTGTGGCAACGGGCACTTCGGACCGCCCCCGGCCGTTTCACCAAAGGACGGCAGGGGGCGGTACCGTTCGGTAGCGAGCGGGGTATACACCCCCCTGTCAGCGCCAATTGCCTGTACGAGACGGAGTGGCACCGGATGCAGCACGCAGTGGGTTCTCCGCTGCCGCCGCCCCATCAGCCGGGGCACGGACCGGCCGCCGGCTGGTCGCCGGCCGCACACCACCCGGGTCCGCATCAGGGCCCGGCCCCGGTGCCTCCGCCGCCCCCGGCACCGGGCTTCACCCCGCCGCCCCCGGCACCGGTCCCGCACGCGCCGCAGCACGCCCCGGTGCCGCCCGCCCCGGACACCACCGGCCATGTGCCGTTGCCGCCCGGTGGCCCCGTCGCGATGCCCAGCGCCCCGCCCGTCACGGCCGCCCCCGACACGGCCGCCACGTGCCTCGCCGTGCTGCTCATCGGCCCCGCCGGCGCCGGAAAGACGAGCGTCGCCAAGTACTGGGCCGACCACCGCCGGGTGCCCACCGCCCACATCAGCCTCGACGACGTGCGCGAATGGGTCCGCTCCGGCTTCGCCGACCCGCAGTCCGGGTGGAACGACCACTCCGAGGCCCAGTACCGCCTCGCCCGCCGCACCTGCGGCTTCGCCGCCCGCAACTTCCTCGCCAACGGCATCTCCTGCATCCTCGACGACGCCGTCTTCCCCGACCGCCCGGTCGTCGGCCTCGGAGGCTGGAAGCGGCACGTCGGCCCCGGCCTCCTCCCGGTGGTCCTCCTCCCCGGCCTGGAAATCGTCCTGGAACGCAACGCCGAACGCTCCGGCAACCGCCGCCTCACCGACGAGGAGGTCGCCCGCATCCACGGCCGCATGGCGGGCTGGTACGGCTCGGGCCTCCCGATCATCGACAACTCCCAGCTGGACGTCCCCCAGACGGCACAGATCCTGGACGACGTACTGGCGAGGTCGATCGCAAGCCCCCCGAGCTGGTAATCGGGGATGAGTGGTTGTGCCCGAGGGGCGCGGGGCCGAATCGATATGCGGCTCCGCCGCGTGGGCGCGACCAGCCCCCACAGTCCCGCAGACGACAACGGACCCCTGCCCCACTCGGCCTCTCTCGAACGGCGTCCAACCTGCGGAGCTCCTACGCTCGTGTCATGTCAGAGGTCTACGCGGCCCGCCGCACAAGGCTGAGGGAACGCTGCAACGCGGTCGGCAGCACGTCGGCCCTAATTTCCCGCCCCGCCAACGTGCGCTACCTCGCGGGCGCAGCCCCGCACGGCGCCGTCCTGCTCCTCGGCAAGACCGAGGACCTGCTGGTGTCCACCGGCCCGCCGGACAACCGACCCACCGAGGGCCGCCCGGACGAAGCACTGCGAGTCCACACGCTCCCCGGCGCCGGAGGCGACCCCGCGGTCGCGGCGGCCGACCTCGCCGCGGCACAGGGCGGCGACTCTCTCGCCGTGGAAGAACACCACCTCACCGTCGCCCGGCACAGAGCCATCCGCTCCGTCGTGCCCCGCCTGCGCCTCGCAGAGCTCGGCGGAGCCGTGGAGCAGCTCAGGGTGATCAAGGACGAGGAAGAGATCTCCTGTCTCCGCATCGGCGCCGAAATCGCCGACCAGGCACTCGGTGAGCTCCTCGAGTCCATCCTCGTCGGCCGCACCGAACGCCACCTCGCCCTCGAGCTGGAGCGCCGCCTCGTCGATCACGGCGCCGACGGCGCGGCCTTCCCGACCTCCGTCGGCACCGGCCCGAACTCCGGCCGACGCGGCCACCGCCCCACCGATCGGCGGGTGGAGGAAGGCGACTTCCTTTCCGTCTGCCTGGGCGCCACGTACCGCGGCTACCGCTGTGAGATCGGCCGTACGTTCGTCATCGGTACGTCCCCGGCCGACTGGCAGATCGAGCTGTACGACCTCGTCTTCGCCGCTCAGCGCGCCGGCCGGGAGATGCTCGCACCCGGTGCCGCCTACCGCGACGTGGACCGTGCGGCACGGCAGGTGCTGGACTCCGCGGGGTACGCGGAAGGCCTCGCGGCGCTGACGGGGCACGGGGTGGGACTCGAAATCGACGAGGACCCGCAGCTGGCCCCCGCGGCCATGGGTAAACTGGACGCTTGCGTGCCGGTCACCGTCGAACCGGGGGTTCACCTCCCGGGACGGGGCGGCGTCCGGATCGATGACACGCTCGTCGTACGCCCCGAGGCGGACGGCGGACCCGAGCTACTCACCATCACGACCAAGGAGCTGCTCGCACTCTAGGCAGGTGCGTGCGCCGGGGTCGTCCACGTCAGTCCAGGAGATTCCGCAACCGTGGCTTCCACGAACGACCTCAAGAACGGCCTTGTGCTCAAGCTCGAAGGCGGCCAGCTCTGGTCCGTCGTCGAGTTCCAGCACGTCAAGCCCGGCAAGGGCCCGGCCTTCGTGCGCACCAAGCTCAAGAACGTGCTCTCCGGCAAGGTCGTCGACAAGACCTTCAACGCCGGCGTCAAGGTCGAGACGGCCACTGTCGACAAGCGCGACATGCAGTTCTCGTACATGGACGGTGAGTACTTCGTCTTCATGGACATGGAGACCTACGACCAGCTCATGGTCGACCGCAAGGCCGTCGGCGACGCCGCCAACTTCCTGATCGAGGGCTTCACCGCCACCGTCGCGCAGCACGAGGGCGAGGTGCTCTTCGTCGAGCTGCCGGCCGCCGTCGAGCTCGTCATCCAGGAGACCGAGCCGGGCGTCCAGGGCGACCGCTCCACCGGTGGCACCAAGCCCGCCATCCTGGAGACCGGCCACCAGATCAACGTGCCGCTCTTCATCACCACCGGTGAGAAGATCAAGGTCGACACCCGCACGAGCGACTACCTCGGCCGGGTGAACAGCTAACCGTGGCTGCCCGCAACACGGCCCGCAAGCGTGCCTTCCAGATCCTCTTCGAGGGCGACCAGCGCGACGTCGGCGTGCTGACCGTCCTCGCGGACTGGATCCGGCTCTCCCGGGACGACACCCGGCAGCCGCCGGTGAGCGAGTACACGATGCAGTTGGTCGAGGGCTACGCGGAACACGCGAAGCGCATCGACGAGCTCATCTCGCAGTACTCGGTCGGCTGGACGCTCGACCGCATGCCGGTCGTCGACCGCAACATCCTGCGCCTCGGCGCCTACGAGCTGATCTGGGCCGACGAGATCCCGGACGCCGTCGTGCTGGACGAGATGGTGCAGCTGGCGAAGGAGTTCTCCACGGACGACTCGCCCGCCTTCGTCAACGGACTGCTCGGCCGTCTCAAGGACCTGAAGCCGTCCCTGCGCCGCGACGAGGCGTAAGAGGCCGAAAGAGCCACGACAGCCGGAGGGCCCGCAGCAGTCACGCTGCGGGCCCTCCGGCATCCCGGGACCACCGAGGCCTCCGAAGGCCGCAGAAAGCCGCCGGGGTGGCCGGAACCATGAAGTTCCGGCCACCCCGGCGGCACGTTTCTGCTGAGGCTGGGAGCGGCTCAGCTCTCCTCGTGGGCGACCGCGCGACGCGCGTCCGCGTCCAGCACGCCCCAGCTGATCAGCTGCTCGGTGAGGACCGAGGGCGACTGGTCGTAGATGACGGCGAGTGTGCGCAGGTCGTCCTGGCGGATCGAGAGCACCTTGCCGTTGTAGTCACCGCGCTGGGACTGGATCGTCGCGGCATAGCGCTGGAGCGGGCCCGCCTTCTCGGCCGGCACGTGGGCCAGCCGCTCCAGGTCCAGAACCAGCTTCGGCGGCGGCTCGGCGGCCCCGCCCGGCGTGGTGCCCGGCAGCAGCTCCTGCACGGGGACCCCATAGAAATCCGCCAGCTCGGCAAGGCGCTGTACGGTCACGGCGCGGTCGCCGCGCTCGTACGATCCGACCACGACCGCCTTCCAGCGTCCCTGGGACTTTTCCTCGACACCGTGGAGGGAAAGGCCTTGCTGGGTGCGGATGGCCCGGAGCTTCGCCCCGAGCTGTTTGGCGTATTCGCTGGACATATAGCTCCCCGGACACTGTGTCGACGCGGCTGCAGTGTTTCCGCGCCGCGCGTCTGGTAACTCACTGTGAGGTTACGCAGCGTGACTCTTGTGCGTCAAGCCGAATGGTCCACACCGACTCTTCCGTGGCAGCCGTGGCCGATTACGCCAAGGGGGTGATCAGGGACGTCGTCCCGGCCTGCTACCGTGGATGGCGCAAATCCGACGTCCTTTAAGGTCCGTCCCGTGAGGCGGAGAAGGAGGTCCGTTTCTTATGGACACTCAAGCGTCCGATGCAAGGCCGGTACTCGAAGGCCCTGACATCGCGCGGGTACTGACCCGCATCGCCCACGAGATCGTCGAGCGCGCCAAGGGCGCCGACGACGTGGTGCTCCTCGGCATTCCGACCCGGGGCGTGTTCCTCGCCCAGCGGCTCGCCGTCAAGCTCGAGGAGATCACCGATCGCAAGATCCCGGTCGGCTCCCTCGACATCACCATGTACCGCGACGACCTGCGCATGCACCCACCGCGTGCGCTGGCCCGTACCGACATCCCCGGTGACGGCATCGACGGCCGCCTGGTCGTCCTCGTCGACGACGTGCTCTTCTCCGGCCGCACCATCCGCGCCGCCCTCGATGCCCTGAACGACATCGGGCGTCCTCGCGCCGTGCAGCTCGCGGTCCTGGTCGACCGAGGCCATCGCGAACTGCCCATCCGCGCCGACTATGTCGGCAAGAACCTCCCCACGTCGCTGCGGGAGACGGTCAAGGTCCAGCTCGCCGAGGAGGACGGTCGCGACACCGTGCTGCTCGGCGCGAAGCAGACCCAGTAGCAGGCGGAAGGCGTACGTCGCTGTCGTACGCCTGCTCCTCGGAGCCCCGGCCTGCCCGAATTCTCCCGACCTGAACTGCCTTACGGAGCCTGAAAGATGCAGCGTCATCTCATCTCGGCCGCCGACCTCACCCGCGACGACGCCGTCCTGATCCTCGACACCGCCGAGGAGATGGCCCGGGTCGCCGACCGGCCGATCAAGAAGCTGCCGACCCTGCGCGGCCGCACCGTCGTCAACCTCTTCTTCGAGGACTCCACGCGCACGCGTATCTCCTTCGAAGCCGCCGAGAAGCGCCTCTCCGCGGACGTCATCAACTTCACCGCCAAGGGCTCCTCGGTGTCCAAGGGCGAGTCCCTCAAGGACACCGCCCAGACCCTCGAAGCCATGGGCGTCGACGCCGTGGTCATCCGGCACGGCGCCTCCGGAGCCCCCTACCGCCTGGCCACCTCCGGCTGGATCGACGCCGCCGTCATCAACGCCGGAGACGGCACCCACCAGCACCCGACCCAGGCCCTGCTGGACGCGTTCACCATGCGCCGCCGCCTCGTCGGGCGGGACGCCGGGCTCGGCCAGGACCTGTCCGGCAAGCGCATCACGCTCGTCGGCGACATCCTGCACAGCCGGGTCGCCCGCTCCAACGTCGACCTGCTGCACACCCTCGGCGCCGAGGTCACGCTCGTCGCCCCGCCGACCCTGGTGCCGGTCGGCGTCGAGTCCTGGCCCTGTGAGGTCTCGTACGACCTGGACAGCACGCTCTCCAAGTCCGACGCCGTGATGCTGCTGCGTGTGCAGCGCGAGCGCATGAACGCCGCGTTCTTCCCGACCGAGCGCGAGTACTCGCGGCGCTACGGCCTCGACGGCGACCGCATGGCCAAGATGCCCGAGCACGCCATCGTGATGCACCCCGGCCCGATGGTCCGTGGCATGGAGATCACCGCCGAGGTCGCCGACTCCGACCGCTGCACCGCCGTCGAGCAGGTCGCAAACGGAGTCTCCATCCGGATGGCCGTTCTGTACCTGCTGCTCGGTGGCAACGAGCCCGCCGTCTCCCACACCCGTATCGAGGAGAAGTAAGTCACATGAGCAAGATCCTGATCCGTGGTGCGAAGGTGCTCGGCGGCGAACCGCAGGACGTCCTGATCGACGGTTCGCTCATTGAGGCGGTCGGTACCGGACTGTCCGCCGACGGTGCCGAGGTCGTCGGGGCCGGCGGCAAGGTGCTGCTGCCGGGCCTGGTCGACCTGCACACCCATCTGCGCGAGCCGGGCCGCGAGGACTCCGAGACCGTGCTGACCGGCACGCGCGCGGCGGCCTCCGGTGGCTACACCGCCGTGTTCGCCATGGCCAACACCTTCCCGGTCGCCGACACCGCCGGCGTCGTCGAGCAGGTCTACCGGCTCGGCCAGGAGCACGGCTACTGCGATGTGCAGCCCATCGGAGCCGTCACCGTCGGCCTGGAGGGCAGGAAGCTCGCCGAGCTGGGTGCCATGCACGAGTCGGCGGCCGGTGTCACCGTCTTCTCCGACGACGGCAAGTGCGTCGACGACGCCGTGATCATGCGGCGGGCGCTGGAGTACGTGAAGGCCTTCGGCGGGGTCGTCGCCCAGCACGCGCAGGAGCCGCGGCTGACCGAGGGCGCCCAGATGAACGAGGGCGTCGTCTCCGCAGAGCTGGGCCTCGGCGGCTGGCCCGCGGTGGCCGAAGAATCGATCATCGCCCGGGATGTCCTGCTCGCCGAGCACGTCGGTTCCCGCGTCCACATCTGCCACCTGTCGACCGCCGGCTCGGTGGAGATCGTCCGCTGGGCCAAGTCCCGCGGCATCGACGTCACCGCCGAGGTCACCCCGCACCACCTGCTCCTCACCGACGAGCTGGTGCGGTCGTACAACCCGGTCTACAAGGTGAACCCGCCGCTGCGCACCGAGCGCGACGTGCTCGCCCTGCGCGAGGCGCTCGCCGACGGCACGATCGACATCGTCGCCACCGACCACGCCCCGCACCCGCACGAGGACAAGGACTGCGAGTGGGCCGCGGCCGCCATGGGGATGGTGGGCCTGGAGACCGCGTTGTCAGTGGTGCAGGAGACCATGGTGGACACCGGGCTCCTCACCTGGGCCGGAGTCGCCGAGCGCATGTCCTTCAAGCCCGCCGGGATCGGGCAGGCCAAGGGGCACGGGCGTCCCGTCTCGGCTGGTGAGCCCGCCAACCTCACGCTCGTCGACACGGAATACCGTGGGTCCGTGGACCCCGCGGGCTTCGCCTCGCGCAGCCGGAACACCCCGTACGAGGGGCGTGAGCTGCCGGGCCGTGTGACGCACACGTGGCTCCGGGGCAAGGCCACGCTCGTCGACGGGAAGCTCACGTGACACCTGTAATTCTGCTGGCCACCGGTCTCGCAGCCGAGAAGAAGTCGGCCGAGGTCACCGACTGGGCCGCACGCATCGGCTGGCTCGTCGGACTCGCCCTCTTCGTCGCGCTCGTCTACTGGCTGATGCGCGAGGGCTGGAAGTGGCGCGGCACGCTCCAGGGCGACCTGCCCGAGCTGCCCACCGCGCCGGTCGAGCCCGGCCCGGCGAAACTGAGCTTGAGCGGCCGCTACCACGGCTCCACCACCGCCGGGCAGTGGCTGGACCGCATCGTGGCCCACGGCCTCGGCACCCGCAGCCGGGTCGAGCTCACGCTGACGGACGCGGGACTGGACGTCGTACGCCCCGGAGCGGCCGACTTCTTCGTGCCGGCCGCCGCGCTGCGCGAGGCCCGGCTCGACAAGGGCATCGCCGGCAAGGTCCTGACCGAGGGCGGCCTGCTCGTCGTGACCTGGGCGCACGGCGACCGGCTGATCGACTCCGGGTTCCGCTCCGACCGCGCGGCCGAGCACAACGAATGGGTCGACGTCATTAACTCCATGATCAAATCAACCAGCACGGAAGGCGCCGAACGATGACGACCTCCACAAAGGGGAACGCCTCGAAGAGGAAAGAGGTGTCTCCCGCGGTACTCGTCCTGGAGGACGGCCGGATGTTCCGCGGCCGTGCCTACGGGGCCGTGGGGGTGACCTTCGGCGAGGCCGTGTTCTCCACCGGCATGACCGGCTACCAGGAGACCCTCACCGACCCGTCGTACCACCGCCAGGTCGTCGTGATGACCGCCCCGCACGTGGGCAACACCGGCGTCAACGACGAGGACCCCGAGTCGAAGCAGATCTGGGTCGCCGGATACGTCGTGCGCGACCCCGCGCGCGTGCCGTCCAACTGGCGCTCCCGCCGCTCCCTCGACGAGGAGCTGGTCAAGCAGGGCGTCGTCGGTATCTCCGGCATCGACACGCGCGCGTTGACGCGCCACCTGCGGGAGAGCGGCGCCATGCGCGTCGGCATCTTCTCCGGCAACGCGCTGCCCGACGAGGGCACCATGCTCGCCGAGGTGCGCCAGGCGCCCGAGATGAAGGGCGCCAGCCTCTACGAGGAGGTGGCCACCAAGGAGGCGTACGTCGTCCCCGCCATCGGTGAGAAGAAGTTCACCGTCGCCGCGGTCGACCTCGGCATCAAGGGCATGACCCCGCACCGCATGGCCGAGCGCGGCATCGAGGTGCACGTGCTGCCCGCCACCGCGACCGCCGAGGACATCTACGCGGTCAACCCCGACGGCGTGTTCTTCTCCAACGGCCCCGGTGACCCGGAGAAGGCCGATCACCCGGTCTCCGTGATGCAGGCCGTCCTGGAGCGCAGGACGCCCCTGTTCGGCATCTGCTTCGGCAACCAGATCCTGGGCCGGGCGCTCGGCTTCGGCACCTACAAGCTGAAGTACGGCCACCGCGGCATCAACCAGCCGGTGCAGGACCGCACGACCGGCAAGGTCGAGGTCACCGCGCACAACCACGGCTTCGCCGTCGACGCCCCGCTCGACAAGGTGTCCGACACGCCCTACGGCCGCGCCCAGGTCTCCCACGTCTGCCTCAACGACGACGTGGTGGAGGGTCTGCAGCTGCTCGACCAGCCGGCCTTCAGCGTCCAGTACCACCCCGAAGCGGCAGCCGGCCCGCACGACGCCGCCTACCTGTTCGACCGCTTCGTATCCCTGATGGAGGGCCAGCGTGCCTAAGCGCACCGATATCCAGTCCGTCCTGGTCATCGGCTCCGGCCCGATCGTCATCGGCCAGGCCGCCGAGTTCGACTACTCCGGGACCCAGGCGTGCCGCATCCTGCGCGCCGAGGGCCTCAGGGTCATCCTGGTCAATTCCAACCCGGCGACGATCATGACCGACCCGGAGATCGCCGACGCCACGTACGTCGAGCCGATCACCCCGGAGTTCGTCGAGAAGATCATCGCCAAGGAGCGTCCGGACGCGCTGCTGCCCACCCTGGGCGGCCAGACGGCCCTCAACACGGCCATCTCGCTGCACGAGGCGGGGACGCTCGAGAAGTACGGCGTCGAGCTCATCGGCGCCAACGTCGAGGCGATCAACAAGGGCGAGGACCGCGACCTCTTCAAGGACGTCGTGGAAGAGGTCAACAAGAAGATCGGGCACGGCGAGTCCGCCCGGTCCGTGATCTGCCACTCCATGGACGACGTGCTGCAGGGCGTCGAGACGCTCGGCGGCTATCCCGTCGTCGTCCGCCCGTCCTTCACCATGGGAGGCGCCGGCTCCGGCTTCGCCCACGACGAGGAGGAGCTGCGCCGCATCGCCGGCCAGGGCCTCACGCTCTCGCCGACCACCGAGGTGCTCCTCGAGGAGTCCATCCTCGGCTGGAAGGAGTACGAACTGGAGCTGATGCGCGACAAGAACGACAACGTCGTGGTCGTCTGCTCCATCGAGAACTTCGACCCGATGGGCGTGCACACCGGCGACTCCATCACCGTCGCTCCGGCGATGACGCTGACCGACCGCGAGTACCAGCGCCTTCGTGACGTCGGTATCGCGATCATCCGCGAGGTCGGCGTCGACACCGGCGGCTGCAACATCCAGTTCGCGATCGACCCGGTCGACGGCCGCGTCATCGTCATCGAGATGAACCCGCGCGTGTCGCGCTCCTCGGCGCTCGCCTCCAAGGCGACCGGCTTCCCGATCGCCAAGATCGCCGCGAAGCTGGCCGTCGGCTACACGCTGGACGAGATCCCGAACGACATCACCGAGAAGACCCCGGCGTCCTTCGAGCCGACTCTCGACTACGTGGTCGTGAAGGCCCCGCGTTTCGCCTTCGAGAAGTTCCCGTCCGCCGACTCCACGCTGACCACGACCATGAAGTCGGTCGGCGAGGCCATGGCGATCGGCCGCAACTTCACCGAGGCCTTCCAGAAGGCACTGCGCTCGCTGGAGAAGAAGGGCAGCCAGTTCACGTTCGTCGGCGAGCCCGGCGACAAGGCCGAACTGCTGGCGGAGGCCGTCCGTCCCACCGACGGCCGGATCAACACCGTCATGCAGGCCATCCGCGCGGGCGCCACGCAGGAGGAGGTCTTCGAGTTCACGAAGATCGACCCCTGGTTCGTCGACCAGCTCTTCCTCATCAAGGAGATCGCCGACGAGCTCGCCGAGGCGCCGGAGCTGACCCGCGAGCTGCTCGCCGAGGCCAAGCGGCACGGCTTCTCCGACCAGCAGATCGGTGAGATCCGGGGGCTGCGCGAGGACGTCGTGCGCGAGGTGCGGCACGCGCTGGGCATCCGCCCGGTCTACAAGACGGTCGACACCTGCGCCGCCGAGTTCGCCGCGAAGACGCCGTACTTCTACTCCTCCTACGACGAGGAGACCGAGGTCGCCCCGCGCGAGAAGCCCGCGGTGATCATCCTGGGCTCCGGCCCCAACCGCATCGGCCAGGGCATCGAGTTCGACTACTCCTGCGTCCACGCCTCCTTCGCGCTGTCCGACGCCGGGTACGAGACCGTGATGGTCAACTGCAACCCGGAGACCGTCTCCACGGACTACGACACCTCCGACCGCCTGTACTTCGAGCCGCTCACGCTGGAAGACGTGTTGGAGATCGTCCACGCGGAGTCGCTGGCCGGCCCGATCGCGGGCGTGATCGTGCAGCTCGGCGGGCAGACCCCGCTGGGTCTGGCGCAGGCGCTCAAGGACAACGGCGTGCCCATCGTCGGCACGCCCCCCGAGGCCATCCACGCCGCCGAGGACCGCGGCGCCTTCGGCCGGGTCCTCGCGGAGGCGGGCCTGCCGGCGCCCAAGCACGGCACCGCCACCACCTTCGCCGGCGCCAAGGCCATCGCCGACGAGATCGGCTACCCGGTCCTGGTGCGGCCGTCGTACGTCCTCGGCGGGCGCGGCATGGAGATCGTCTACGACGAGACCCGGCTGGCCTCCTACATCGCCGAGTCGACCGAGATCAGCCCCTCCCGGCCGGTCCTGGTCGACCGCTTCCTCGACGACGCGATCGAGATCGACGTGGACGCGCTCTACGACGGCGAGGAGCTCTACCTCGGCGGCGTCATGGAGCACATCGAGGAGGCCGGCATCCACTCCGGCGACTCGGCCTGCGCGCTGCCCCCGATCACCCTGGGGGGCTTCGACATCAAGCGCCTGCGGGCCTCGACGGAGGCCATCGCCAAGGGCGTCGGCGTCCGCGGCCTGATCAACATCCAGTTCGCGATGGCCGGGGACATCCTCTACGTCCTCGAGGCCAACCCGCGCGCGTCCCGTACGGTCCCCTTCACCTCGAAGGCGACCGCGGTGCCGCTGGCCAAGGCCGCCGCCCGGATCTCCCTGGGCGCGACCGTCGCCGAACTGCGCGCGGAGGGGCTGCTTCCGGCGAACGGCGACGGCGGTGAGCTCCCGCTCGACGCGCCGATCTCCGTCAAGGAGGCCGTCATGCCGTGGTCGCGCTTCCGCGACATCCACGGGCGCGGCGTCGACACGGTCCTCGGCCCGGAGATGCGTTCCACCGGCGAGGTCATGGGCATCGACTCCGTCTTCGGCACGGCGTACGCCAAGTCGCAGGCCGGCGCCTACGGCCCGCTGCCCACCAAGGGCCGCGCCTTCATCTCGGTCGCCAACCGGGACAAGCGCTCGATGATCTTCCCGGCGCGCGAACTGGTCGCCCACGGCTTCGAGCTGCTCGCCACGTCCGGCACCGCCGAGGTCCTCAAGCGCAACGGCATCAACGCCATCGTCGTGCGCAAGCAGTCCGAGGGCATCGGCCCGAACGGCGAGAAGACCATCGTCCAGCTCATCCACGACGGCGAGGTCGACCTCATCGTCAACACGCCGTACGGCACCGGTGGCCGCCTCGACGGCTACGAGATCCGTACGGCGGCCGTGGCGCGGTCGGTGCCGTGTCTGACGACGGTCCAGGCGCTCGCCGCCGCCGTCCAGGGCATCGACGCACTCAACCACGGTGACGTGGGCGTCCGTTCACTCCAGGAACACGCCGAACACCTGACCGCGGCCCGCGACTAGCAGCCTTGAGGGGGACACCGGAAGGTGTCCCCCTCTTCGTGAGGACACACAGATGTACAAGCTTTTCTTCCGTCTGGTTTTCCAACGGATGGACCCGGAGCAGGCCCACTACCTGGCCTTCCGCTGGATCCGGCTGGCCGTTCGCGTCCCCGTGCTGCGCACCTTCGTCGCGGCCGCCCTCGCTCCCCGTCACAAGGAGCTGCGGACCGAGGCGTTCGGGCTGCGGATGCACGGCCCGTTCGGCCTCGCGGCCGGGTTCGACAAGAACGCGATCGCCATCGACGGCATGTCGATGCTCGGCTTCGACCACGTCGAGATCGGCACGGTCACGGGGGAGCCGCAGCCGGGCAACCCCAAGAAGCGGCTGTTCCGGCTCGTGCCGGACCGCGCGCTCATCAACCGCATGGGCTTCAACAACGAGGGCTCGCTGGCCGTGGCGGCCCGCCTGGCGTCCCGTGAGCCGGTCTTCAGGACCGTCGTGGGCGTCAACATCGGCAAGACGAAGGTCGTTCCGGAGGGCGAGGCGGTCGGCGACTACGTGAAGTCGACCGAGCGGCTCGCGCCGTACGCCGACTACCTGGTCGTCAACGTCTCCTCCCCGAACACGCCCGGCCTGCGCAACCTCCAGGCCACGGAGGCGCTGCGCCCGCTCCTGAGGGCCGTCCGCGAGGCCGCCGACCGCACGGTGACCGCCCGCCGCGTCCCGCTCCTGGTGAAGATCGCGCCGGACCTCGCCGACGAGGACGTCGACGCGGTCGCCGACCTGGCCGTCGAGCTCGGCCTGGACGGGATCATCGCGACCAACACGACCATCGCGCGCGACGGACTCGGTTTGAAGTCCGAACCCTCGCTGGTGAAGGAGGCCGGTGGGCTCTCCGGGGCGCCGCTCAAGGCGCGCTCCCTGGAGGTCCTGCGCCGCCTGTACGCGCGCGTGGGCGACCGGATCACCCTCGTGGGCGTCGGGGGCGTCGAGAACGCCGAGGACGCCTGGCAGCGCATCCTGGCGGGCGCCACGCTGGTCCAGGGCTACAGCGCGTTCATCTACGAAGGTCCCTTCTGGGGCCGCGCCATCCACAAGGGCCTCGCCGCGCGCCTGCGCACGAGCCCGCACGCCACCCTCGCCGACGCGGTCGGCGCCGACGTGAGGAAGACGGCATGACTCTCGAGCCCTTCGGCGCGCGCCTCCGCCGGGCGATGGACGAGCGTGGCCCGCTCTGTGTCGGCATCGACCCGCACGCGTCCCTGCTCTCCGAGTGGGGCCTGAACGACGACGTCGCCGGCCTGGAGCGGTTCAGCCGTACGGTCGTCGAGGCCATGGCTGACCGGGTCGCCGTCCTGAAGCCGCAGAGCGCCTTCTTCGAGCGCTTCGGGTCGCGCGGCATCGCCGTCCTGGAGAAGACGGTCGAGGAGGCTCGCGCGGCCGGTGCGCTGGTCGTGATGGATGCCAAGCGCGGCGACATCGGCTCGACCATGGCCGGGTACGCCGAGGCCTTCCTGCACAAGGACTCCCCGCTGTTCTCGGACGCGCTGACCGTCTCGCCGTATCTCGGCTACGGATCGCTCTCGCCGGCGATCGCGCTGGCCCGGGAGAGCGGCACGGGCCTGTTCGTGCTCGCGCTCACCTCCAACCCGGAGGGCGGCGAGGTCCAGCACGCCGTCCGTGCGGACGGCCGGAACGTCGGGGAGACGATCCTGGCCCACCTCGCCGCCGAGAACACGGGGGAGGAGCCCCTGGGCTCCTTCGGCGCGGTGGTCGGTGCCACGCTCGGCGACCTGTCCTCGTACGACCTCGCCATCAACGGCCCGCTCCTCGCGCCCGGCATCGGCGCCCAGGGGGCCACTCCGGCCGACCTGCCCGGCGTCTTCGGCTCCGCGGTGCGCAATGTCGTCCCGAACGTCAGCCGCGGGGTGCTGAGGCACGGTCCCGATGTCGTGGCGCTGCGGGTGTCCGCGGACCGCTTCGCGGAGGAGATCAGGTCCGCTGTGGATGCGGCCTGAGACGTTCGCCGTGGTCGGCCGAGGTGTTCGAATCGCTCGATCGAGTCCTCCGATGAGTGCTCCGTCGAGGGTGTCGAGGTCGGCTTGAGGCTGAATACATTCTCAAATCCGGGGCAGTATGTCTGAAATATCCGACCTGGCGGAGGCTGACCAGGACTTTTCCGCTGTTCTCGCTGACTCTGGCGGACTTGGCCGCTAGTCTCCGACGAGAGTCAACGGGCAAGCGTGTTGCTCGTGGCTCCCCAGGTGTGGGGCGACTAGGTTCCTCACCGGTCCGTATCCGACAGTTCGACATCCGAGGTGACGTAGGCGTGGCTCTTCCGCCCCTTACCCCTGAACAGCGCGCAGCCGCGCTCGAAAAGGCCGCCGCGGCTCGCCGGGAGCGGGCCGAGGTCAAGAATCGACTCAAGCACTCCGGCGCCTCCCTGCATGAGGTCATCAAGCAGGGCCAGGAAAACGACGTCATCGGCAAGATGAAGGTCTCCGCCCTGCTCGAGTCCCTGCCGGGCGTGGGCAAGGTCCGCGCCAAGCAGATCATGGAGCGACTCGGTATCTCCGAGAGCCGCCGCGTGCGGGGTCTCGGTTCCAACCAGATCGCGTCCCTGGAGCGTGAGTTCGGCAGCACCGGATCCTGATCCCGGGCGCTCCGGACGGGGGAGTCCCGGGCACTCCGGGATTGCTGGAATAATCGCTGCATGGCTGCAACATTCCGGGGGACGACCCCCGAGCCCCCGGACGTACGTCCGCGGCTGACCGTGCTCTCCGGCCCCTCAGGGGTCGGCAAGAGCACGGTCGTCGCCCATATGCGCAAGGAACATCCCGAGGTCTGGCTCTCGGTGTCGGCGACGACCCGCAGGCCCCGCCCCGGCGAGAAGCACGGTGTCCAGTACTTCTTCGTCACCGACGAGGAGATGGACAAGCTGATCGCCAACGGCGAGCTGCTGGAGTGGGCCGAGTTCGCCGGCAACCGCTACGGCACGCCGCGTGCGGCCGTGCTGGAGCGGCTGGAGGCGGGCGAGCCCGTCCTCCTGGAGATCGACCTCCAGGGCGCCCGGCAGGTCCGTGCGGCCATGCCGGAGGCCCAGCTGGTGTTCCTGGCTCCTCCCTCCTGGGAGGAGCTCGTGCGCCGGCTCACCGGACGGGGCACCGAGCCGCCCGAGGTGATCGCACGTCGCCTGGAGGCGGCGAAGGTCGAACTCGCGGCCGAGCCGGAGTTCGACGTGACCTTGGTAAACACCTCCGTCGAGGACGTGGCTCGTGAGCTGCTAGCCTTGATGGATGTTGTGTGATCACTAGTGCCGTGACGGCTAGTGCAGTGACCACTGGTGCTGTGATCACGACCGATCTTTTCCCATCCATCGGAAGGTAGAGCGTGTCCTCTTCCATCTCCGCGCCCGAGGGCATCATCAACCCGCCGATCGACGAGCTCCTCGAGGCCACCGACTCGAAGTACAGCCTCGTGATCTACGCGGCCAAGCGGGCCCGCCAGATCAACGCGTACTACTCGCAGCTCGGCGAGGGCCTCCTCGAGTACGTCGGTCCGCTCGTCGACACCCACGTGCACGAGAAGCCGCTCTCGATCGCCCTGCGCGAGATCAACGCGGGTCTCCTGACGTCCGAGGCCGTTGAGGGCCCGGCGCAGTAATCGTTCGTTTCGCATGACAGGCCCGGCGGCGCGACTGCCGGGCCTGTGGTGTGTCCGGGGGCGCGGGGGTCGTCCCCCGCTGTGATGCAGCATGGAGTCGTAGGTTCAACGAATGGGAGACCTGGTGGACAAGCCGAAGGTCGTTCTGGGCGTCAGCGGTGGCATCGCCGCGTACAAGGCCTGTGAGCTGCTGCGCAGGCTGACGGAGTCGGGGCATGAGGTGCGCGTGGTACCCACCGCCTCCGCGCTGCACTTCGTGGGTGCCGCGACCTGGTCCGCCCTCTCCGGCAACCCCGTTTCCACGGAGGTCTGGGACGACGTCCACGAGGTCCCGCACGTCCGCATCGGCCAGCACGCCGACCTGGTGGTCGTCGCACCCGCCACCGCGGACATCCTCGCGAAGGCGGCCCACGGCATCGCCGACGACCTCCTCACCAACACCCTCCTCACCGCCCGCTGTCCGGTCGTCTTCGCGCCCGCCATGCACACGGAGATGTGGGAGCACCCGGCCACCCAGGAGAACGTGGCGACGCTGCGCAGGCGCGGCGCGATCGTGATCGAGCCGGCCGTCGGCCGTCTGACCGGCGTCGACACCGGCAAGGGCCGCCTGCCCGACCCGACGGAGATCTACGGCGTCTGCCGCCGCGTCCTGTCCCGGGGCGTCACCGAGCCCGACCTCAAGGGCCGGCACGTCGTCGTCAGCGCCGGGGGCACCCGCGAGCCCCTCGACCCGGTCCGCTTCCTCGGCAACCGCTCCTCCGGCAAGCAGGGGTACGCCCTCGCCCGCACTGCCGCCGCGCGCGGCGCCCGGGTCACGCTCATCGCCGCGAACACCGGCCTGCCGGACCCGGCCGGCGTGGACGTCGTACAGGTCGGGACGGCCGTGCAGCTGCGCGAAGCGGTCCTGAAGGCGGCCGCGGACGCCGACGCGGTCGTCATGGCCGCGGCGGTCGCGGACTTCCGGCCGGCGGCCTACGCGGCCGGGAAGATCAAGAAGAAGGACGGCCAGGATCCCGAGCCCATCGTCCTGGTACGGAATCCGGACATCCTCGCGGAGATCTCGGCGGACCGGGCCCGCCCCGGACAGGTGGTCGTCGGCTTCGCCGCCGAGACGGACGACGTCTTGGCCAACGGCCGCGCGAAGCTGGCGCGCAAGGGCTGCGACCTCCTGGTCGTCAACGAGGTGGGGGAGCGTAAGACTTTCGGGGCCGAGGAGAACGAAGCTGTGGTACTGGGCGCCGACGGCAGCGAGACTCCGGTGTCGCACGGCCCGAAGGAAGCCCTGGCCGAAACCGTGTGGGACCTGGTGGCCGAACGCCTGAACTGAATGTTGCATTCGCTTCGCAGGTCCCTCAAACCTCGCTCAATCGGGTGTGGCGCCCCTGGCCAAGTGGGCAGCCGATTGGGCAGAATGCCCGTGCCGCAGGTCACAGCCCTCCCGAGAGGCGAGACAGGGGGGCCGGTGGCCGAGCGCGACCGATAAACTGTTCTCGGACGGTGCCGGGCGCAGCCCCCGAGCCCGTCCGCCCATGATCAGCCAGCAGCCGCTGCAACCCCAGGGAGCGTTGTGTCCCGTCGCCTGTTCACCTCGGAGTCCGTGACCGAGGGTCACCCCGACAAGATCGCTGACCAGATCAGCGACACCATTCTCGACGCGCTTCTGAAGGAGGACCCGACGTCCCGGGTCGCCGTCGAGACGCTGATCACAACCGGTCTGGTGCACGTGGCCGGTGAGGTCACCACCAAGACCTACGCGCCCATCGCCCAGCTGGTGCGCGACAAGATCCTGGAGATCGGTTACGACTCCTCGAAGAAGGGCTTCGACGGCGCCTCCTGCGGCGTGTCGGTGTCGATCGGCGCGCAGTCCCCGGACATCGCACAGGGTGTCGACACGGCCTACGAGAACCGGGTCGAGGGCGACGAGGACGAGCTGGACAAGCAGGGCGCCGGCGACCAGGGCCTGATGTTCGGTTACGCGACCGACGAGACCCCGACCCTGATGCCGCTGCCGATCTTCCTGGCGCACCGCCTGGCGAAGCGGCTGTCCGAGGTTCGCAAGAACGGCACCATCCCCTACCTGCGCCCGGACGGCAAGACGCAGGTCACCATCGAGTACGACGGCGACAAGGCGGTCCGCCTGGACACCGTCGTCGTCTCCTCCCAGCACGCCAGCGACATCGACCTCGAGTCGCTCCTGGCTCCCGACATCCGCGAGTTCGTCGTCGAGGCCGAGCTGAAGGCGCTCCTCGACGAGGGCATCAAGCTGGACACCGAGGGCTACCGCCTGCTGGTCAACCCGACCGGCCGCTTCGAGATCGGCGGCCCGATGGGCGACGCCGGCCTGACCGGCCGCAAGATCATCATCGACACGTACGGCGGCATGGCCCGCCACGGCGGCGGCGCGTTCTCCGGCAAGGACCCGTCCAAGGTGGACCGTTCGGCCGCCTACGCCATGCGCTGGGTCGCCAAGAACGTCGTCGCGGCGGGCCTCGCCTCCCGCTGCGAGGTCCAGGTCGCGTACGCGATCGGCAAGGCCGAGCCCGTCGGCCTCTTCGTCGAGACCTTCGGCACCGCCAAGGTCGACACCGACAAGATCGAGAAGGCCATCGACGAGGTCTTCGACCTCCGCCCGGCCGCGATCATCCGCGACCTCGACCTGCTCCGCCCGATCTACGCCCAGACGGCGGCGTACGGCCACTTCGGCCGTGAGCTGCCCGAGTTCACCTGGGAGAAGACGGACCGCGTGGACGCGCTGCGTAAGGCAGCGGGGCTGTAGGTCCCACGGCTCGCTGCGAGGCCCGGTTCCCTTTGGGGGGAGCCGGGCCTCGGCGCGTTCGCGTCGTGAACCGTCGGGTTGGATCGGTGGGCCTGGCTGCGTGCGTGCCGTCGCCGGTGGGGAGCTCCGCCGACGTCGGTTGTCAGTGGGGTTTGGTAAGAATGCAAGTGTGAGCAGCGAGGACGGACCGACGCGGGACGGCGTGGAGGGTGCGCCGCCCGAGCAGCTCGCGCTCATTCGGGAGAGCGTGCGGAAGGCGGCGGTGCCGCGGGCCAAGCCGCGGACCTGGCGGGGGGCGGCGCTGGCCAAGGAGCTGCCGGTTGCCCGGGTGCTGGTCGACAAGGGGGTGCTGCATCTTGATCGGTACTTCGACTATGCCGTGCCCGAGGAGCTCGACGCCGACGCGCAGCCCGGGGTGCGGGTGCGGGTGCGGTTCGGGGCCGGGCGGCATCGGGTGCGGGAAGGGCGGCGTGAGGGCGGCGGGCTGATCGACGGGTTTCTCGTCGAGCGGCTGGCCGAGTCCGACTACTCCGGGCCGCTGGCCGCGCTCGCCCAGGTCGTCTCGCCCGAGCGGGTGTTGAGTGAGGAGCTGTTGGGGCTTGCCCGGGCCGTTGCCGATCGGTACGCGGGGAGCCTTGCCGATGTGCTGCAGCTTGCCGTGCCGCCCCGGAACGCCCGGGCCGAGCAGCGGCCCTCGCCCGCGCCGCTGCCGCCGCCGGGAGTGCCCGAGACCGGGTCCTGGGGGCGGTACGAACAGGGGGCCGCCTTCCTGGAGTCGCTGGCCACGGGAGGCGCGCCGCGTGCCGTGTGGAACGCGTTGCCCGGGCCGGAGTGGAGCGAGGAGCTGGCGCGGGCCGTGGCGGCGACGCTGGCCTCCGGGCGCGGTGCGCTCGTCGTCCTGCCGGACGGGCGGGCGGTCGCCCGGGTCGACGCCGCGCTGACCCAGCTGTTGGGGGAGGGGCGGCATGCTGTCCTCACTGCCGATGCCGGGCCGGAGAAGCGGTACCGGGAGTGGCTTGCCGTGCGGCGGGGGGCGGTGCGGGCCGTGGTGGGGACTCGGGCCGCCATGTTCGCTCCGGTGCGGGATCTTGGGCTCGTCGCGCTCTGGGACGACGGCGACGACAGCCACAGTGAGCAGCACGCCCCGCAGCCCCACGCGCGCGAGGTGCTGTTGCTGCGTGCCGCCCAGGACAAGTGCGGCTTCCTGCTGGGCAGCTGGAGCTGCACCGTGGAGGCCGCGCAGCTCGTGGAGAGCGGGTGGGCGCGGCCGCTGGTCGCCGCGCGGGAGCAGGTGCGGGCTGCCGCCCCGCTTGTGCGGACCGTGGGGGACCACGATCTCGCGCGTGACGAGGCCGCGCGGGCCGCCCGGCTGCCCACTCTCGCCTGGCAGGCCGTCAGGGAGGGGCTGCGGCACGGGCCGGTGCTCGTGCAGGTGCCCCGGCGGGGGTACGTCCCGCGGATGGCGTGTGCCAACTGCCGTGCGCCCGCCCGGTGCCGGCACTGCGTCGGGCCCCTGGAGGGGCAGGACGCGGGGGCCCTGCGGTGCGGGTGGTGCGGGCAGGAGGAAGCGGCCTGGCACTGCCCGGAGTGCGGGTCTTTCCGGCTGCGGGCGCAGGTAGTGGGGGCGCGGCGTACCGCCGAGGAGCTGGGGAGGGCGTTTCCGGCGGTTCCGGTGCGGACCTCGGGGCGTGAGCATGTGCTGGACACCGTGCCGGGGGCGCCTGCGCTGGTGGTGAGTACGCCGGGGGCCGAGCCCGTTGCCGAGGGTGGGTATGCGGCGGCCCTGTTGCTGGACGGCTGGGCCATGCTCGGGAGACCTGATCTGCGGGCCGGTGAGGACGCGCTGCGGCGGTGGATCGCGGCCGCGGCTCTCGTACGGCCGCAGGGTGCCGGGGGGACCGTGGTGGTCGTCGCCGAGCCGACCCTGCGGCCTGTGCAGGCGCTGGTGCGGTGGGACCCCGTCGGTCATGCGGTGCGGGAGCTTGCCGAGCGGGCCGAGCTGGGGTTTCCGCCGGTGTCGCGGATGGCGGCGGTGTCGGGGGCCGCGGAGGCGCTTGCCGAGTTTCTGGGGGCGGTGGAACTGCCTCGCGAGGCGCAGGTGTTGGGGCCCGTGCCGGTGGCTGTTACGGCGGCGGGGGGGCCGCGGCGGGTTGGGGCGCCGCCTGTGGGTGAGCGGTGGGAGAGGGTGCTTGTGCGGGTGCCGCCGGGGAGTGGGGCGGCGTTGGCCTCCGCGCTGAAGGCTGCGCAGGCCTCGCGGATGGCGCGTGGGGGTGGCGAGGCCGTGGTGCGGGTGCGGATCGATCCGCCTGATATCGGGTGACGGTGTGTGGTCTGGTGCGGGTGCGTGGGGGGCACCCGGCCTTCGGCCGGGTTTGTGTTCCCACCCGCACCAGCCGTGCGGGAATCGTGGTCGGGTGCGGGTGGCCCCTGTGGGGGCTGAGCACCGTCGGCGGCTGGGCGGTGAGGAATGTGTTTGCCCTCCCGGAGAGCTCCGGGAGGGCAGATGTGGCGCGGGATCGGTCAGCCGTTGCGGGGGCCGGGGAAGGCGGTCGGCCTGGCCTCCTCGCGGAGTGCCGGGCTGCCTGCCGTGGGCTGGGTCGGCATGGAACGGGCCGCGGGGACCGTGGGGACCGCGGGCACCGAGGGAATGCCGGTGTTGACGCTGACAGTGCGCGTGGCCGACGGGTCCGTGGTGCGCTCGGTGTCGGCGGCCGCCTGGGTCGCGGCGCGGCGGGCGCCGTAGCGGCGGTGGACCGCCTGCTTGGTGACCCCGAGGGCGGAGCCCACCGCGTCCCACGAGAAGCCCAGCGAGCGGTCGAAGTCGACCGCGGCCGTCACGAGGGTCTCGACACTGTCCCGCAGCTCCTGGGCGAGACGGACCGTCGGGGCGGGGGCGCGTCCGTAGACGACGAAGCCCGTGGAGGGGCCGGAGCGGCGCGGGCGGTAGACGTTGCCCAGCTGGGCGGTGAGCGTGCGCAGTGCGTCCACCTGCCGGCGGACCCGCTCGATGTCCCGCACCAGCAAGTGCAGGCTGGCCCGAGCCTGGGCGTCGTGGGTTGCGTGGTCGGCCATGAACAAGCCTCTCGAACCGGCGATGAAAAGGATGGGGCCGCGCGATTGCGGCCCGTTGTGGTCAACTCTTTCTTGACCAACGCGTTTACGCTCCGCTGGTCACGCAGAGGGGGCGTACCGGCATATGCGTGCGCCTGTGGGGGATCGTTTGCGCCTCGGCCTTCGGCCTTTGGCGTTCTCCCACCCGCGCACCACCTGTTTCCAGTCGGCCAGGAGGCCGGACTCTCCTGTGGGGGCTTGTCGCCGCCTGCGGCTCTCTCCTCGTGGGCGGCGGGCACTTCCGCGTCCTCCCCCCATAAACTTGTGCGTTGCCCGTACCCACCCCGCCCGAGAGGCCCTGCCCACCCATGAAGCTCGTCTTCGCCGGTACCCCCGAGGTCGCTGTTCCCGCTCTGGACGCTCTGATCGCCTCCGGGCGGCACGAGGTGGCCGCCGTCGTCACGCGGCCCGACGCTCCGGCCGGGCGGGGGCGCAGGCTGGTCGCGAGCCCCGTCGCCGAGCGGGCCGAGGAGGCCGGCATCGAGGTGCTGAAGCCCCTGAAGCCGCGGGATCCGGAGTTCCTGGAGCGGCTCCGGGAGATCGCCCCCGACTGCTGCCCCGTCGTCGCCTACGGCGCGCTGCTCCCGCGGGTCGCCCTCGACATCCCCGCCCAGGGCTGGGTCAACCTGCACTTCTCGCTGCTGCCCGCCTGGCGCGGGGCCGCTCCCGTGCAGCACTCCATCATGGCGGGGGACGAGATCACGGGCGCCTCGACGTTCCTCATCGAAGAAGGGCTCGACTCCGGTCCCGTCTACGGCACGGTCACCGAGGAGATCCGGTCCACCGACACCAGCGGCGACCTGCTGACCCGGCTCGCCTTCGCCGGCGCCGGGCTGCTCGCGGCGACCATGGACGGGATCGAGGACGGCACGCTGAAGGCCCTGCCGCAGCCGTCCGAGGGGATCACCGTCGCGCCGAAGATCTCCGTCGAGGACGCCCGGGTCGACTGGGCCGCCCCGGCGCTGCGGGTGGACCGCGTCGTGCGGGGATGCCATCCGTCCCCCGGTGCCTGGACGACCTTCCGGGGCGAGCGGCTCAAGCTCATCCAGGTCCATTCGGTGCCCGACCGGACCGATCTGGCGCCCGGCACGCTGTCCGTCGGCAAGAACAGCGTCCACGTCGGCACCGGTTCGTACGGCGTCGAGCTGCTGTGGGTGCAGGCCCAGGGCAAGAAGCCGATGAAGGCGGCGGACTGGGCGCGTGGCGTGCGTATCGCCGACGGCGAGACCCTCGGGGAGTAGCGGGCGGACGGGTGGGACGTACGCTTGGCAGGTATCCCATCCTGAAATCCGGAGCACCTTTTTCGTGAGCGACCAGCCCCGTGGGCCCCGCAAGCCCGGCAAGCCCTACCGTCGGCCCCAGAAGGACCCCGTCCGCATCCTCGCCTTCGAGGCGCTGCGCGCCGTGGACGAGCGGGACGCGTACGCCAACCTCGTGCTCCCGCCCCTGCTGCGGAAGGCGCGGGAGAAGGGTGACTTCGACGGGCGGGACGCGGCCCTCGCCACCGAGCTGGTGTACGGCACGCTGCGGCGGCAGGGGACGTACGACGCCGTCATCGCCTCGTGTGTCGACCGGCCGCTGCGGGAAGTCGACCCGCCCGTGCTCGATGTGCTCAGTCTCGGGGTGCACCAGCTGCTCGGGACGCGTATCCCGACGCACGCCGCCGTGTCCGCGTCCGTCGAGCTCGCCCGGGTCGTCCTCGGCGACGGGCGGGCCAAGTTCGTCAACGCGGTCCTCAGGAAGGTCGCGCAGGACGATCTCGACGGGTGGATCGCCAAGGTCGCCCCTCCCTATGACGACGACCCCGAGGACAACCTCGCTGTCGTGCACTCGCACCCGCGCTGGGTCGTCTCCGCGCTGTGGGACTCCCTGGGCGGCGGACGGGCGGGTATCGAGGAGCTGCTGGCGGCCGACAACGAGCGGCCCGAGGTGACCCTGGTCGCCCGGCCCGGGCGGTCCACTGCCGAGGAGCTGCTGCGGGAGGAGTCCGCGGTGCCGGGGCGCTGGTCGCCGTACGCCGTGCGGCTGGCCGAGGGCGGAGAGCCCGGTGCCGTCGACGCCGTGCGGGAAGGCCGGGCCGGTGTGCAGGACGAGGGGAGCCAGCTCGTGGCGCTGGCCCTCGCGAACGCGCCCCTGGAGGGTCGGGACGAGAAGTGGCTCGACGGGTGTGCCGGGCCCGGCGGCAAGGCCGCGCTGCTCGCCGCACTCGCCGCGGAGCGCGGGGCGATGCTGCTGGCCTCCGAGAAGCAGCCGCACCGGGCCGGGCTGGTCGCCAAGGCGCTGGCCGGCAATCCGGGGCCGTATCAGGTCATCGCCGCCGACGGGACCCGGCCGCCGTGGCTGCCCGGCAGCTTCGACCGGGTGCTGATGGACGTGCCGTGTACCGGGCTGGGCGCGCTGCGGCGGCGGCCCGAGGCGCGGTGGCGGCGCAGGCCCGAGGACCTCGACGGGTTCGGGCCGCTGCAGCGCGGACTGCTGCGCACCGCGCTCGACTCCGTGCGGGTCGGCGGGGTCGTCGGCTACGCCACCTGCTCGCCGCATCTCGCCGAGACCCGGGCCGTCGTGGACGACCTGCTCAAGCAGCACCCCGAGGCCGAACTCCTCGACGCGCGGCCCCTGTTGCCGGGCGTACCGGACCTCGGTGAGGGTCCCGACGTACAGCTGTGGCCGCATGTGCACGGGACCGACGCGATGTATCTGGCGCTCATCCGGCGGACCGGCTGAGGGGTGGCGCGAGTGTAGGTTCTCAAAATGAGTGACCAATTCTCATTCTAGTTGGCCAGTGTCCGACCAATCGGTCACCGAAGTGAGACGGATAGACGTTCGAACCGTCGCTCGTGTATGTGGAAGTTTGCGGTGCCCTCTGTACGGTTCGCCGCTCCCGTGTGACCTTCAAGGTGATGGGACTCGTAGCTACTGCTTTGAGGTCATCGCTCCGCTTCCTCGGGAGGTCGCATGGCGAGGTCTATCGATTCCGTCTCGGTGAAGTTGCGCAGAAGTGACGGCGAGATCGCAGTGAGGACCTGGCCGCACGCGAGTGTTGATGACCTCCTGGAGTTCTCCACCCCGTGGCGTACGTTCCGTTGGTATTACGGGCAGAAGCACTACTCGGGATTCTACTGGTCCTCAACTATGCGCTCCCATGTGATCTATGAATCACGACTGGAACTCACGCGTTTGATTTATGCTGATTTTACACGAGACGGCAGAGCGATATTTGCTCAGCCGTTTTTGATTACAGCAGAAATCGATGGGACGTTAAGGAGGCATGTCCCCGACTTCTTGATTCTTCGAGACGGCATGGTTCCTTTGGTGGTGGATGTCAAGCCCCGCCATTTGCTGACGCGGCCGAAGATCGCTTTCTCGCTCGGCTGGGCTCGTAAAGTGATGGAGTCTTGCGGCTGGGAATTCCAGGCGTGGTGTGAACCTCCAGAGGAGGAGATGGCCAATCTCCGATTCTTGGCTGGTTACAGGCGTGACTGGCTCTTCGAGGCGGAGATGCTGGAAGAAATGCGCGGTCATGACCTTCATGGAGCGACTTTGGGAGAGGCGTTCCACGCCTTCCCTCGCTGGCCAGATGAGCTCGTTCGCGCCGCTGTCCTGCATCTGCTGTGGAATCAGGATCTGTCCACCAACTTGAGCGAGATTCTGTCCGAGCAGCATGTGTTGCGCCAGGAGCCAGCCACGGTCGTGGGGGCTGGGATGAACACACTGCCAGACCCAATCGAGGATTACGAGTACGGCGACACGGAGGTTATCCCGCCGCAGCGCGCCGGAAATGGGGGTACGGGAGGACGGATGAGCGGAGACGGCGCGGTACGCGTGGGTGTGGGGACGCGGTTCCATTACGATGGTGAAGTTGTCACCGTCGAGGAAATGTTCGGATCTGCAGCCGGAAATGAAATCCTGGTCAAGGACGGGCGGGGCCGCAGGTTCCGGCTGTCCTTGAGGGAAGTTCTGGCCTCGGGCCGGGCCCGCGTCATTGCCGCCAAGCCCGGACCTTCGTCTGGCGACCCGGGTGAGACCGCTTCAGTGGTTCTGGCTCAGCTCGACGACGACGAGCTTGAGAAGGTTCGTGAACGAGCCGCTCACCTCAATGAAGTGATCTGTGGCTTTCGGTCCGGATCACCGGAGTTGGCAGCTCCAGGGGAACCACGCCTGCAGTATGCGCCGGGAACACCGAAGATGGCTCGCTACCAGGCCAAGGCGGACGAGCTGGGGGTCGGCCTGCGCACGCTCACTAGGTGGGTGAGTGCTTTCCAGCTTGAGCGGGAAGCTGCGTTGACGCGTGACCGGCCGGAGCGGGCAGTCGATGCGGGGGGTGTGGGGCGGGCTGATCCGCGGTGGGTGGAGATGGCCTTGGAGATCATGGCGGAGTACGAAGATGATTCGACGCCGAGTCAGGCGTTGGTCATCCGCAGTATGCGACCTCGCTTGGATGCCCGCTATGGCAAGGGCGAGGTGCGGGTTCCTTCGAGGCCCACGGCGTATCGGTGGCTGCGTGAGCTGGAGAAGCGTCGGCCGACGTTCAGGCTGAGCGCGAAGAGGAACCGGGACATTGCTGCCCGTCCGACCGGCGTGTACGGGAAGTTGCGTCCGACAAGGCCGGGCGAATACTTGCTGATGGACACCAATCGACTGGATGTCTTCGCTCTGGACCCGATGACACTGCGGTGGGTGCAGCCGGAGTTGACCGTCGCCATGGATTGGTACGACCGCTGTATCGCGGGGCTGCGGCTCACTCCGGTATCCACCAAGTCCGTCGATGTTGCGGCGACACTGTTTCAGGCCTACCGCCCCCGCCAGGCGGGGAAGGACTGGCCGAGCCATGCGGTCTGGCCTGACCATGGCGTTCCTCGCGCGGTCTTGTTGGATCGGGACGCGATTGAGGGCCCGATGGCGGACGCTGCAGCCCGGGTCACTGGCCAGGGAGCAGCAGGGCCGGCGCTTGTCCCGGAGACTCTTGTGGTCGACCACGGCAAGGTCTACGTCTCCGAGCACATCACCAGCGTGTGCCAGCGGTTGGGACTGTCGATTCAGCCGGCCCGTCTGCGTACGGGGCGTGACAAGGGGCCCATCGAAAGATTCTTTCTCACGCTGCGCAAAGGGTTACTGGAGACGCTCCCCGGATACAAGGGGCCGGACATCTATGCACGTGGGGTGAACCCGGAGGGTGAGGCCTACTTCTTCCTGAACGAACTTGAGGCGATCATCCGGGAATGGGTCGCAGTGGTCTACCACCACCGTCCCCATGATGGCCTGGTCGATCCGCGAGTTCCGGGACTGAGGCTGTCTCCAGCTGCCATGTTCGACCACGGCATCGCCCGCGCCGGCTACATCGAGGTTCCCCGCGATCCAGACCTGGGATTCGAGTTCCTCAAGACCGAATGGAAGCCGATCCACTCCTACGGTGTCGAGACCCGTCGATGCCGCTACAACGGACCAGGCCTGAACGGTCTGCGCAATCAGACGAGTCCCTACACCGGACCGCGCGCCAAGGGGGGTTGGCCCATCCAGGTCGATCCCGACGACATTACGCGCGTCTACTTCCGCCGCCCTGAAACCCGGAAGTGGCACACGCTGACTTGGGAGCATGCGCCAGCCATGAAGTTCCCGGTCAGTGAAGAAGCATTGGAACTGGCCAGGCAACTGGCCGCGAAAAAGTACCCCTACCCCGACGACGAGAGTGCGATGGCCGACCTGCTGGAGCGCTGGAACCTCGGTCTGGGTATGACGAGGGCCGAGCGGCGTATGGCCTTGCGGATGGCGCGCGAACAGTCGGCCATCGAGCTGCCGTCCACCGATGCTGCCGACGAGGCTGCCGCGTTGCCGTCTGTGGCGCGGGTGCTGACAGCTGATTCCGTGGTGCTGGCAGAGGGCGATGAGGATCCCGAGCCTGAGCCGTACGAGGGCCAACAGCCAGGTGATGACGATGACGACGACGAACTCGGCGGCCCTGGCCACAGCCTCGAGGGTCCCGATGACGATGATGACGACGACTTCTACGCGGATGCTCTGGAGGACGCATGACCGACGGGACGCCGCAACCAGAACGCCCACCGCTCGACAATCTGACACTCTCGCGCAAGGAAGGCTTTCGCCAACTGGCCGAGACGCCAGGACGTATTCAGCCTGACAGGCTAACGGTTGAAGAACTCACCGCGCTGAGCAACCCGGCACGCGCGGTCTACGACCGGCAGCGGCGGGACTGGCACGCCAATCTCGGGCCGATCAAGACGCCGCAGCTCATCGCACTGCAAGAAGACCTATGGGACATCGTCGACAGTAACCTTCAGGACGGCGACAAGGCCAAAGGGGCAGTCGCGGTGGACGCTTTCCCGGGCCTGGGGAAGACCACGGCAGTGCTTCACTTCGCGCAGAAGTTCCATCGCAGGGAGATCTCGGAAGAAGGCGAATTTACGCAGGCAGGCCAGGAACGGTGGCCGGTATGCCGTGTGGGGCTCACCAGTAACATCGGCATGAAGGACTTCAATCGTGCCATTTTGGAGTTCTTCGCTCACCCGGCTCGTTTCAGGGGGACTTCCGCGGAGTTCCTGCAGCGGGCGTTGGACTGCATCCTCGACTGTGAGACGAAAATCCTGATCGTCGACGATCTGCACTTTCTGAGGTGGTCGGACCGTAACGGCAGGGAAGTCAGCAACCACTTCAAGCACATCGCTAATGAGTTTCCCGTCACCTTGATCTTCGTGGGTGTCGAGCTGGCGAGCCGCGGCCTGTACTCCGAGACGGACCAGTGCGGGGACGTCACACTCGCCCAGACCGCCCGACGCACCACGCCCCTGTCGATGGATCCGTTCCTGGTGAACGACGAAAAAGGTCGGATTGAGTGGCGGAGGCTGATGCTGTGGCTGGAGAAGCGCATTGTGCTGGCTGAGAAGTTCCCTGGCATGCTGGCCAACGAGTTGTCGGACTATTTCTATGCCCGTACCACCGGACACATCGGCTCGCTCATGACACTGGTCAATCGTGGCTGCCAGCGGGCTATGCGGACGGGGACCGAACGGCTCGACCAAGAGCTCCTGGACAGCGTCAAAATCGACGCTGCCTCCGAGAAGGCACGCGTACAGCTTGAGGCTTCCCTGCGGGCTCGGCGCTGGACCTCGAAGAGGAGCGAGGCCCACACCGTAGCCACCGGGAAAGACGGCGGCGGATGAGCTTGGCGCGCACACTCCCACTGCGGATCGAACCGGTGGAAGGCGAAGGGCTGGACAGCTGGCTCGAGGCTATGGCCTGCCGCAACAGGGCTCCGCTCACTCAGGTCGCCGAAGCCTTGGGACTGAGCGGTGTAGCCCCTCAAAATCCTCTGATGAACCCGCCATGGACCATCGCCCTGACTCCTGCGGAGTGTGCGCACCTCGCTTTGGTCACTGGTACCGATTCCGGAACGTTGCGGCGCATGACGCTGGCCCGATGGCACGGAAAGGCGCTGTTTATCGACTCACACCGTCGTCGCGTCGACCGACGGCGAATGTGGGGACGGGCATGTGGTTCCCGCTTCTGCCCTGCGTGCCTGAAGGAATCCGGCGGACGTTGGCAGCTGTCGTGGCGCTTAGCCTTCACCTTCGCGTGCACACGCCATCGCATGCTCCTGGCGGATACCTGTCCCTCGTGCGGAGAGATTCCTCGTAGCCGGGGCAACTACACCGGAACCACGCCTGTTTTAGGGGTCTGTCCCACAAAATCCAAGGATTTTCCCCTAGACCGTTGCCAACAAGACCTCTGTGAAGCAGTAGCTGTGCCGCTGGCTGTCGACAGCCCCATTCTGCTTGCGCAGCAACAGCTGACCGAACTGATCGAAAATGATCCTTTGACGACGACGGACTTCGAGGGCCTCTATGGCAGCACATCTGTCGCTATCTCGCAGGTTCTGGCGGACCTGAGGACTTTCGCTTCACGTGTGTTGGCGCTCGCGCACGACGACGACCTCGCACGCTGGGGAGCCGACGACCTTGTGCACCGCTGCAACGCGTATCGCCAAGCGCCACTCACCACCTACCGCGGACGCCGAGAAGCGCACACCCGAGGGGCGTGGGTGGCCCCGACCGACGCTGCAGCAACTGGGATCGCCTTGGCAGCGGCCTTGGACGGCCTGAGTCGTACAGACCCGCAAGATGTCGTCGACCGCATCGCGTGGCTCACCGACCGGCTGGAAGCGAAAGGAGGGGGTGTCGCGCACTGTGACATTGAGAAGTGGAGCGCGGAGGCGTCCCCCGACCTTGTCGCCATGGTTCTGAGCGCCGTACACCGCAGCCAAGGACGTCGAGCTGTGCGACTGCACTACCGCACCACCACAGGACGCCCCCAGCGCCCGGCCAAGGGGCTGCAACTGCCGCTAGCCCGGGCCCAGAAGACACCGGTGAGCTTGTGGGACACCTGGACGCTGCGGCTCATGCCGAGCACCTGCCGTGGGAATCTGCGCTGGAGCACGGTCCAACAGGCTCTCGCAGTAAGCACGTTGCAGGTCGGAGCATGGATCAACCTGTCACAAGCACAGAAACTGCTCGGCAACAACCTTCCCCCGAAGACCCTGTCCCGCACGCTGGAGACGCTGCACACACACGAGGCCGGGGTGGAAATCCTCCGTGCCCTGACTCTGTTGGCGAACCTGCTCGATCACGAAGGCTCCCCGATCAACTATGCACGACGTCGAAAAGTGTTCGGGCAGCGAGCCGAGTTCGTCACCCCAGAAGACTGGCTAGAGATCGAACGGAGGTCGGGCCGCACGTACCCGGTACCACCATCGCACGTGCATCATGCCAACCGTTGGATCTACCAACGCCTCACCGGCAACCCTGTGCGTTTGATGCGAGTAGCACCTATCCGGAATCGGGACGACAAGCCTAAGAAGTACCCTCAGTTCACATTTGATTTGCACCCATTCGAGGTCGATGAACTTACCCGGCGCTGCCGACAGTTACTGTCCGAAGAATCGATTGTAGAACCTCTGTCATGGGAACCCGCCTTTCCGGTGGAGATGCCGGCCCCAGTAAATCTCCCAGGCGTCCTGCTCGAGAGCATCCACCATTCGAAGGTCCATGACGTCATCTTGGCCGGCGGTCTCAGTGCCTCAGCAGTCGCGAACGTGCTGAACACCAGCGCGGCACACATTCGCTGCATCATAGACAGGCACCCGCTCAGTCGACGGGAGATCTTAGAAGACCGTAATGAGAAATGGCGCCAGTTGTATCTGGCCGGTCACTCGATCAGCGATATCGGTCGGATGGTCGGAGGAAGCCACCCAGCCATCGCCAAAGAGCTGCGGCAGATGGGGGTTGAGATTCGCTCAAGGGCGCCGAAACGGCAATATGAGCGCCTGACCCAGGAAGTCATCCACCGCTATACCCACCTTGAGGAGTCGCTCCAGGACATCGCGGGCGCAACAGGCATGTGCCGCGCCACGGTGCGCAACATCCTGGAACGTGAGGGCGTCTCCCGGCGACCGTGCGGACGCCGTCCTCTGCAAAAGTGATTTTTCGCTCAGTCACTGCCGCCGACGCGACATGCCGCCGCGCCCAGAAAAACCTTGTGGTCCATGCGTTTTTGCGCCGCTGCAACCCCGCCTCGCCGGGGCCGCCTGGACAGGGATGTGGGCGGCGCCTTTCGACACTTCTTGCGGGACTTGAGCCGTCCGAAGCAGGGTGGTCTCTAACGCATGAGGTCATGTCGTTGCCAACGTGACGGGGTACGTGTCGATCCACGACAAGCCGCCGAGGTCGAGCTGGTGACGGGCGCGGGTGACGGCGACGTAGGCGAGGCGGGCGTCCGTGTCGCTGATCGGTTCTGGGATCGGGCGGCCCTTGGCGTCGTGTTGGTCGGTGTCCTTGGGCGGGGGAAAGTCGTCGGCGATTTTGACAGCGGACCATTCGCGGCCTTTGGCCTTATGGGCGGTGGAGACGGTGACGTCGGCGTGCTCTTCGTCGGTGAGTTCGTCGACCGCGGAGAGGATGGCGTCGGGTCCATGAGTGTCGACGAGGTCGACGAAGGGCTGGAGGTCGCCGCCGGCGGGATCGTAAGCGGCGTAGTCCTGCAGTTCGCCCCACGAAGAGAACAAGACCAGTTCTGGGTGGCTGGTACGGCGGCCTTCCTTGAGGTGGCGGGCTGCGAGCGCCAGCGCCTGCAATGTGTGTCCTCCACGGGTCAGGGCGACGCGGTGACCTCCGGCGAGCAGGTTCATGACCTCGGTCATGGCGCCGATGTTCGTGCGGCAGAGGACCGCGTCCGGGTGGGCGATGTCGCCGACTGTGGTGGGGATGGTCTGGCTGCCGGTCAGACGGATGGGGGCATCCGCGAGTTCGAGCCAACGGTTGGCCTGCTCGGCGAGGAGAGGGCCGAAGCGGAATGATTGGGTCAGCGTGAGGTGCGTGGCGTCGAAACCGGTCATCACGTCGCGTGCACCGCGCCAGCCGTAGATGGCCTGGGCAGAGTCGCCGACCATGACGAGCTGGGCGTGATCGCGCTGCCCGGCGAAGACCTGCTCCAGGACCGGGTTCGTGTCCTGAGCTTCGTCGAGGAAGAGGAAGTCCGTGTCGATCCTCGGTTTCGTCAGGGCCCACATCTTCAGATAGTGGTCGTGTTCGAAGCGGACGATGCCGTCATCGGGGTTGTGCAGGTCGGCCCAGGCTTTGACGGCGAACGGCAGTACCTCTTCGGCGAGTTGGGCATGCTGGGCCGTTGTTCCCAGGCCGCGTAGCGGTGGTACGTGGTGTCGGGCCAGCGTGCGGTCGGCGGAGTGGCAGAAACGGGAGACCGTGCGAAGCGCTGTGTTGGACAGCGTCCTGTGCCCGACTTCGCGGTCGCCGATCCGAATGGCCCGGGTGATGCCCAGGGCCTGGCCGATCTTCCAGCCGGGTTGGCGTGGGCTGTTCAGGCGGCGGACGTAGCGGTGGCCGACAGCGGCGTATGCCGTCGCGTGGGCGGTCTTGCACAGCACGGCACGGGGGAAGCGGGTAGAGGCGTCGGAGGCGATGTCCTTGTTGAAGGCGAGGTAGCGGCCGCGTCGCTTGGTTCCTTCGGCGAGCTGGACGAGGGTCGTGGTCTTGCCGGTGCCGGCGCCGGCTTGCAGGACAAGATGATGACCTGCGTGGAAAACGTCGGCGGCCTCGACCTGTTCATCAGTTGGAGTGGGCAACAAGGGCTCCGCGGAAGGGTTGATGAGTGGCTTGGCGTTCACGGTGACTCCGCGGGGGAGCCTCTGCGGAGGGCTATCGCTTCGGTGGTTCGCGGTAGTGGCGTCGGCCGAGAAGGGCGCCGGCCGCGCACGTCAGCACTTCTTCAGGGGAGTGGTGAGCGAGTAGTCCTTCGAGTTGAGCCGTCAGATGTCGACGGCGTTGTTGTTCGTGACGGGCGACGGCCGCGGCCACGCTGTTGCTGAGGAAGTCCTGGGGGCGTTGGCCTCGGGTGGCTGCGGCCCGGCGGATGGCGGTGCGGGCTGTGTTGCTGAGGGTGAGGTTCAGCAGGACCTGACCGTACTGGTCCGGGTAGTGGCTGGTCAGGACGTCGATGGGCAAAAGGGCGTCAAGCTGGCGGCGAAGCGCCCGCAGTGCACGGCCTGGACTCTTGGCCCGCTGCAGTGCCAGCAGCCGGGTGCGGTCGGCGTTGGCGGCCAGCCGTGCGGCGCTGTGGGCACGGCGGAGTTCGTCCATGGTGGCGGGTCGCGTCAGGACGATCTCGATCGCGTGGTGCGCTGTCATCTCCAGGCCTCTTTGCGGGATCGAGCGGTAGGACCGGGGCGTAGGACGCGTGTCGGCAGCCGGGTGTGGATGTGTTCGTGGTGAACGAGTGGGTCGAAGGGTTCCCAGTCGGGGACCGCCATGTCCGCGGCCGAAGGCGTTACCGAGTGCTGCGGGCAGCGCTGGGCCCGCCAGCGCAACTGCTCCGCGTACGGCAGGCCGGAAAGGTCGTACACGGCCATGACCTCGGTGGGGAGGGCGAGTTGGCCGTGCGCCCGCGTGGCGGGCACCAGGGCCCAGGTGCCGCTGGGGGCATCGGGAGTGAGCAGCGGGTTGCTGCAGCGATGGCGCCGTCGGGCCTGAGCGACGCACTGGATCTCGTCGATGGGACGGGCGGCGAGGTAGCGGATGTAGAGGAGCTGCACGATGGGGCGGGCAGGGCGGCAGACGGTCGAAGCCGCTGCCTCGGCACCGGAGGGCGCACCGGGCGGGGTGAAGGCACCGGTGTCGAGCAGACGGCGGGTGTTGAGGGCCAGGGCGCGGCGGAGCGCGACCAGTTCGGGCATTACTGGCGAGGCGTCGCGGGCAGGGCACACCGCCGCGTGCGGCAGGCGGCACCAGCTTGTGCCGTCGGCTGCCGGATAGGCGACGCCGGAGCTGACGTGCCAGCGACAGGCGGCGGGCACGCGCGCGGTCGGCAGCTCGTGGGGATGAAGGCGGACGGGCTGACGGTCGGTCCGGTGATACCACTCGATCCGGTTGCCGCAGTCGCGGCATCGGCCGGTCTGGCCGCAGCGCAGCAGCCGGCTGACGCCATTGGGGGCGACGCGCAGGGAGCGCCGTGGATGGCCGGCGGTGAGGCTGCCGTCCCAGCGGCGTCCGGGAGGTGGGGGTGTGGAGCGCATGCGGGCGAACCTGCCAGCCAACACGCCGTACCCGATGCGTCGGCGCCGTGATGTCCCTCGGCCGGCCGCATTGAGGGCGACTGACGTACGAACAGACGCTCACGCGTTCGCATCGTCGTCCCCGTTTCGGGTGGTCGACGAAGAGCGCTCCGGCGGGAGGTCAGTCGTTGGTCTGCCCGGGCGGCTCATGTCCGCGGCACAGGTTGGCGAAGAGCACGTCGAGTGGGGTGTTCAGCGCATGGGCGAGAGCGTGCCAGGTCTTCAGGGTGCCGACCGTGCGGCCCTGCTCGATCTCGATGAGTGTGCGTCTCGCCAGGCCGGTGCGGGCGGCGAGCTCGTCGTACGTCCACCCCCGTGCCGCCCGCAGGCGCGCGAGCTCCAGGCGCAGCGCGTCGAGGTCCGGGTCGGGCGGCAAGATCGTCACCCCACCATCCGACGGTGCAGACCCCTGCCCTGTCAGTGCAGACCTCTGCCCTATTTCTGCAGGTGGAGGTCAGAGCGGAAGGGCAGATGTCTGCACTACCGTGTGCCGTCGCCCCACCCTTTGGCGGGTGTCGGCGCGAAACACGCGATGGGAGGAGTACGGGCCTGATGAGGGTGCGCACAAGGTGTCCCGCGGTGCGGCGCACCTGGATCGTGGAACTGCGTCCGCAGGCCGGCGGGCCGGTACTCGTATGCCAGCACTGCCCCCAGAACGGCAGCCCCCTCGCCGCTGCGTCCGCACGCTCGGCGGCCTTGGCTCACCTTGCCCGGCACGCTCGCTGCGATGTGCTCCCGGTACACATGCGTACCTGCCAATGCCACGAACGCGGCTGCTGCTGGCATCCCCGCCACCGCGGCTGTGCCGGCCCCATCCGGCTGCTCCTGGCCCGTGAACGAGGAGGACGGGTCTGGCGGCTCGCCGATTCCTGCACCGCCTGCGCCGCGGCCACGGATCAGTCCGCCGTCGTACCCGACACGATCCTGTCGGCGGCTACGCCGTGGCCATCCGCAGCTTCGCGCCGTAGACGCGGACGGCAGCCTCGTGGGCCGGGCGAACAGACCCGGGTGCGGGAGATGCTCAGCTATCTCGCCGCTGCCTTGCCGGCCGACACGGGAGCCGCCGCCCGGCTCGTCGCGCTGCAGTGCGCCTTGCGGATGGACGCCGCAGCGAACGTTCAACTTCCGACAGGGATCCTGCGCGGACTTCGTCTGGGCCACTGCTCAGAGCCGTGGCAGGAGCTGGAGCGGGTGCGGTGGCTGAGCAGAATCCCAGCAACGCCGGAGGGCGACACCGCGACAGTAGCTGCCCGGCTGTTCGACGCCGCGCTGCTCACCCAGTCCCCGGCCCGCCCCGACCGCAGGCGTGCCGCTGACTGGGTCCTGCGCGCGGCTCGACCTACCCGCGTCGCCGCAGGCGGACCGCTCCCGCAACTGGCCGCCGTATGCCTTGCGGCGTACACGCCCCACGGGGCCGGCAACGGGCTCACCGAGGCGGACCGGATGGCTCGCGACTGCGGTCTGGACCCGTCTGCTCTGCCCGACGTACTCGACCAGCTGACGACGGCAGGCCTCCTTGCGTCCTGGAACGTGTGTCCGGACTCCGGAGATCTGCGATGGACCCAAGCAGCACAGTGCGTTGGCGGCCTTTAGCGGCGCTCGGTAACCAGAACGTGTATCCCTATACGGACGCCCTGGCGGCCCGGAGTTCGGGAAATGCCTCCTCCCAGACCTCCCTGACAGCACGTCCGATGAGGGGGTACATGGTCGGCCACAGGTCCAGGAGTACATCGCGGCTGAGGAAGCGGCACAGGTCGTCGCGCATGCCTTCGGTGAGCACGGTCCGGTACAGGCTCATGCGCTGACGGGGCCGGTCCAGGTCCAAGACGCGCAGCCCTGACCAGGCCACGTGCAGGGGCAACTCGACCAGGCCGTGCTCGGGCCCGGTCAGTTCACTGAGACTGACGGGCAAGCGCCGGGCGAATCTCGCCCGGTACACCGCCGCTGTGTCGGAGTCGGGGCCGATCTCGAACATGGCGTCGATTATCCCTGTAGATGTCGTCCGAATGGGACACGGCCAGGGAGTCCGCAGACTCGTTCCGGCCTCAGACCTCCGGCCTCAGACCCACGCTCATACGGAGGTGCGCCCCGCTCGCACCCTGCCGTACGGGCTGGTCAGCCAGCGGAGCGAGGGCGCGAGGCGGTTGTGCCCGAACCAGGTTCGGGTGGCGAGGACCAAAGCGATCCCGCCGGGTACGAACACCGAGCGTCACGTCGCCGCAGCGCCCATGGAGCCGGCATCGGCGTGTACAGCATGGCTGTACAGGACGCCGCTGGCGATGTTGCCCACCATGGGAACGAGCGGGGCGAACCACAGGACCGGCAGGCCCGGCACGTGACAGGGGCGCAGAAGAGCGTGATGGCAAGGTTTGCGCCGACGATCAGTGGTGGGGTGCCCCAGGCGCCCGGATCGCGGTTGGCGTCGGTGAAGTAGGCGACATAGCCCGTCACGTACGCCACCAGGGTCATGTGGGCGAGGGGGATCTGTCGGAAAACGTGTCTGAAATTGGTGCCCGGGTGAGCGGGTCCAGCCGGACGGGATCCCAACAGCGTTGTGGCGGCTTATCCGATGCACGGCTGTGCCACCGCCGTCAGTGCAGCGGGTGGCCTGGTAGTGGCAGGTGACTCTTGGGTGGTGAGGCCGTCTGTGCTGGTCGGGTGAGAGGGCGGGTGGGGCCCGGTTGCGGCGGTCCCTGGTGGAGCGGCGCAACCGGTCCCCACCCGCCTGTGTGTCAGGTTGTGCGGTGTCCGGCGAAGTGGGCGACGGAGTTGCTCACCCAGGCGTAGGCATACGAGCCGGAGAAGCCGGTCTGCGCCGACAGCGCGGAGTCGCTGCCCCGGTGCACGGTGATGTCCTCGTATCTGAGGCCCAGCAGATCGGCCACGACCTGGGCGACCGTCGTCTCGTGGCCCTGCCCGAAGGCGACGCCGCCGGTGACCGCGAAGACCGTGCCGTCCTCGCCGAGCCGCACTAGGCCGCCCTCGGTGTTCCCGGCGAACGCCAGGTGCTGGTTGATCAGGCGGGCCTGCGCGAAGTTGTTGGTGATCTTCACCACCCGGGAACGCTTCCCCGACGCCGACGAGGTGATCGTCGACTGGCCATACCGACACCTGGCCGCCCTGGCCGACACCGGCGCCGCGGACGAACGTACCGTCGTGTGCGTCCTCACCCACGACGCCAAGTTCGACCTGCCCCTGCTGGAACTGGCCCTGAAACTGCCCCCCGCCTACGTCGGCGCCATGGGCTCACACCGCACCCACGCCCAGCGCCGGGAGGCCCTCCGGGCGACCGGCCTGACGGACGCCCAACTGGCCCGGCTGCACTCGCCCATCGGTCTCGACATCGGCGCGACCACCCCGGAGGAGACCGTCATCTCCATCGCCGCCCGCACCTGCGCGCCGGGACGTCCGCTACGCATCACGGACGGCCCGATCCACCGGACTGCCGCGTCGTAGCCACCAAGTAGCACCCGCAGCGCTCGACGAGGCCGTCGTCGAAGCGCACGAACGACATCGGGTGCGGGCGGTCCCGGTACGGATCCGACCGCGTACGGCCCATATGCTCACAGCCGACGGTCGGCTCACCGGTCTCCGTCACCCGGCGCATCTGTACCTGAGCACGCAGCACCTCTGAGCGTGTTCCGCTTTGACGGACACCGTTTGGTGTGGTGGTAAGGCTGCGAGTGCGGTCTCGTATTCGGCAGGACTGCGGTAGCCGGGGCTGCTGTGCGGACGGTGCACCCAGAACACGACGCCGGGCCACGCACTTCCGCACTCTGTGCTCAGCCACCGCATGACCTGCCCAACATCACCAGCAGAGTCCCGGCATTGGTGCTAGGCGCTGTTTCTCGGATCCCCTTACGTGGGTGGGGTGTTGGGGTCAGGCTGGCTGCATGGGACGTGGTGACCTGACGAACGCGGAGTGGGATCGAC